>NZ_JBHZAC010000011.1:0-285103 GCF_042753865.1 Nocardia sp. NPDC059240
ACATTCACCTCAGCGAAGCGGGGGTGAATGTTGGCCATGCGAGCCAGCAGCCCTGCGCCGAAGGCGCAGGTAGGCGACGGTTTCCAGACCGATCTGATGCGATTCTGATCAGACGACGAATCCGATCAGGTCCGCATCAGAATCCGATCAGGTCCGCATCAGGACCGGATCGGAATTCTCGGCAATCGACTCAAGCAAGTACGGCAACGCTCTTGCCCAGGGAACCTGCAGCGGGTCCGCTGCGTCAGATCAGGTATGAACGACGAACGGAGACAACGAATTGCGCGTGCCGGCCTGAATCCCGATGACCCGGCCGACCGATGGCGGCTTCATCAGATCCGGATGCTGGTCATCCGCCTCATGCCGCCTGGTCACCAGCCGGGGTGCCGATGGCCGAACCCGCCTCGGCGCCGCCGATGACAGCACAAAATCTGCCCACCTCGATCCACACTCAAGGTCAGTAGTGCATCTGAACGAAATTTATACAGGCGCTATCCGATGCCGGTGGGTTCCACCTATATTCGCCGAGCCCCGTCATACGATCCGGACCGGACGTCCGCTCAGAGTGCAATCTGCCCCCACGCTCCAGGTTCATGTACTGCTCAGACGCAATTAACAGACCCAATGGTCTATTTTATCGTTCCTGTATCACCGGACTACAAACAAGGCCTTCTAGTACACTTCCAGTCTTGCAATCGACAACGTCGGGGATGCGTCCTCCCAGGCGGAACAACTATGCATATACAAAGGGGGTAAGGGTGGGATATCTCTACGAGAACAGCACCCCAGAGCGGTTTCAGCACCTCTGCCAGTCCTTGCTAATCAAGGACTATCCGCAACTTCAGTGCTTTCCCATTGGACAGCCCGACGGTGGTCGCGATGCATTGGATGCCCATACCAATACCGTGGTTCAGGTGAAGTTCAAGAGGTCTGATGATCCTGAGGCAGGAGCCGACTGGATGATCGCTGCACTCGAAGGAGAGCTGCCGAAAATTGAAAAGCTGATCTCGCGAGGTGCTCAGAGATACATAATCGCGACCAATGCGCGCGGCACCGCCCATCTTGACAGCGGAAAGATTGACCGGGTCCAGAGGTGGCTTGACCAGCATGTAGCCATACCCTCGGTTTGTTATTGGCGTGACGAAATAGATAGGCGCCTCGATGCAGCGGAGGCGTGTCTGAAGTTGAAATACTCAGAGATACTCACGCTCGAAGACGGTGTGAGCATCGTCTTCACCGACGCGCTCGAAATCGCCAATCAAAGGCGGGATGACGCCATCCATGCGTTCGTTCTAAAGCAATACAACGACGACTCGGAGATAAAGTTCAAGCAACTGGATTTGGTAAACGATCTTCTGAGCCTCTTCGTAGATGTGCCAGTTGCATTTATTGCAAAGGAGCGGCGACGAACTGTCGAAGGAATCGCCCCCCTCGCAGCCAACCCGTCGTACACAGTTCGGTCGACAGCGGCTGGATTTGAAGTTCTGGATATGGCACCGTCTGAACCGCGGCCGTTGACTAGTCTCGGGGCAGGGCGCCTCCTTCTTGAAATGAGCGGTGGATCCAGCGGCAGCCGGATCGTACTGGAAGGTGCGCCTGGGCAAGGAAAGTCGACACTGGCCCAGTTCGTATGCCAAATTCACAGAGCTAAGTTTTTGGGCCGATCAGAATTTCTCAACAGAGTCCCAAGCACGTATAAAGTAACGGCATTCAGGCTTCCAATTAAGATCGACCTTCGAGACTTCTCGAAGTTCCTTGAGGGGAAAAATCCATTCGATGTAGGAGAGTCGTCAAAGCAGCGCACACGCAGTCTGGAAGGGTTCATCGGAGATCTAATAGACTACGGATCTGGTGGTGTAACGCTTGAGACTCATGAGGTGCAGCAAATTCTCACCAAAGCTCCGGTCCTACTGTTTCTAGATGGGCTCGATGAGGTCGCTGATATCGCGATTCGAAGGAAGGTGGTGAAGCTTACAGGCGAATCGCTAACTCGACTTCATGAATTTGGTGCCGATCTACAAGTTATCGTCACGAGTCGCCCATCGGTGTTCGGGAAGGTCAACAACTTCAAGCGATATGGGTTCCTAGACTCGACGCTGACGAGCCTCGACAATCGTCGCATCAAACAATATGCAGACAAGTGGATATCGGCTAGGAAGCTTAAGCCTGCCGAAAGTGATGAAATAAGACAGATTCTGAGCGAGAAGCTCAAGCTTGAACATTTTCGCGAGCTTACCAAGAATCCTATGCAGCTTACCATTCTGCTCACGCTTATCAGGCAAGTCGGATACTCGTTACCTGATCAGCGAACGGAATTGTATGATAAGTATCTTGAGCTGTTCTTCATACGAGAGGCGGAGATCTCGCGGGTAATCCACGAGAACCGCGACGCTCTGATTGGTTTCGTGGAATTTCTTGCATGGTTTCTTCAGAGCAATGCTGAGTCAGAGGGCACTTCTGGAAGTATCTCAGAAGATGATCTTAAGGATCTCTCCCGAAGCTATCTGAAGGAGATGGGATACGCTGGAAACCTTGCCGACGACCTTTTTGGCGGAGGTCTTGAGAGAATTTATGTTCTCGTCGAACGCATTGAAGGATTGTTTGAGTTCGAAATACAGCCTCTGAGAGAGTATTTTTGCGCACATTACCTGTACATAACAGCCCCGACTCCCACCCATAGAAACGGGAACGTCAGTGGTGATCGGTCTCAAAGATTCGAGGCATTGGCAGCGAACCCATTTTGGTTGAACGTGACCCGATTCTATGCAGGATTTCACGTCCGTGGCGAACTTGGGAATATTTCATCCAGCTTGCGTGAGCTCATTGCATCGCCCAACTTGGCGGTATCGATCCATGTCCGTCGAGTTGGGCTCGCTCTTCTCCAGGATCGAATTTTCACCGGGAAGCGGTTCTGTCAAGAGGACGTTATCCGTTCAATATTTGACGAAATCGGACAGGCCATCTTTGGATTGGATGCTTACGGCGGTTCATTGCCGAGATTGGCGCCCGAATGTGGCCAGGAGATTGTGCGCGAAATCGTCGGTAAAAGAGTATTAAGAAGTACAGACGCCAGCGCACGGATATTCTCGCTTTGCCGACTCCTCGCGATAAATGGAGGCGATAAGCTTGAGGCTGACTTCATTCTTTCACTTGAGGGTCTGACGGGCGCTACTCGGACGAATCAGCTTCACAAGATGTTTCGTAGCGGGGCAGCTGATTCAATGACGGAAGAGCATATCTGGGGTCTGATCAACTCCGATAATCCGAACCAAATGGAAGTTGGCGAGCGGGTGCGGAGTGCCGCCGTTCAGCGTGACGGCAAGATTTTAGGATTATCTGTAGCAAGAAGGGCTCTGTCGAATGCGATTCTTGATGGAAAGTTGACGAGCGAGGGATTATTGGCGTCCTCCGATGATGAGATTCTAAATGTGCTATTGGTTACATTAGCAATTCCTCGGAGAGTGTCCCATTATGAGCGGATCGACCATCACACCTTCGCAAGCGTCCTTGAGCGGGGCGGGTTCGCCGATAGGAGCGTTACTCATTTTCTTCAAGATCGGTCCATAGCTACTTTCGCGAGAGATCTTTCCGAATCGGTCGGATACATATTCTCGTCCAGGAAATCGTCTCGTAGGTACTCGTTCAGTTTCAATGGATGGGACAGGATTTGCGAATCAGCTCGAAAATCATTCGGTGAACGGTGGGCTGTACGATCGCTGGCGATCAGGATTGCGGGTTTGAAGCCCGAAAATGAATTAATTGGTGAGGCAAGCCTATGGGATGAGAAAATCCCGTTATCTCGCCGAGTCAGATTCGCGCGAATGGCACGTGTCGACCATAACTGGTGGCTGCAACAATTGTCGGGAGCATCAACACGCGCCGATCGCATGTTTTGGGCTGGTGTAGTAATTTCCTGGGCAAGCGTTGCAAATTTAGAACAACTGAGTGCTGAGATCTCCCGGATCGTTGACGGTCTCCCGATCGATGAATTCCATTCTCTGCGATGGTCAACCATCGGCGCCGTCCACTTTGGTGGTATCAGAAATGATCGAAAGCGACAGCTTAAAATTGATCTGACGGTCTATTCGCCGCGGGCAGCTGTCCTCGTGGCGGTTGCTTTCGATGCTTCAGTAGAGAGCTGCAATTTTAGCGAGAAGCAACGCCGTACTACGGAGTTCAAAAGCTGGTTTAAATGGCGCTCCGAGTATGACTATCTAGCAGAGGCTATTGCCCCGAGGGATGAAAATGAAAAGCTTCAGCTAGTGATTCGAGATATCGAGCTATCGCGTGGAGAATGGCATGTTAGCCGGGTTTCAGAGGATCGAATCTTCGATTATGAGCCATCGTTGGAGGTTGCGACGAATGTCTTGCATGAAATTGACAAATATCCGGAGCGTATAGTTAGAGAGTGTGTGAACAGAATGGAAGGAAATTATAAGCCTGAGCCGCTGTCCCAGCTTGCCAAGAGGGCGAAATGGTCATTTGAATAGGGGTAATAACCGCACCACAAGAGCAGATTCTCCACCTCAGATTCGAGCCTGGGCGTAGCGGTCCCTACATTAGGGTCCGGGATGTAGCCAGAAAGTTCGATGATGTGGTAGTCGGGTACGGTTGCGTCGGGTAGCGAAGAGTCGGACTGTCAACTTAATATGCCGAAGTGGCGCAGCATCTTTCGGGGGTCTCTGAAGTTGCGGCGTCGTTTTGTCTAGTTGAGTTGGCAGTGACTCGGCAGGTTCTTGGTTCGAATTGCCGAATCTTGACGCCGCAGCTTCAAGACGAGAAGCACAGTCTCAACCTGGGCCGTCAGGACTGCATCTCCGAGATGTCCACGAACTTGACGTGCCCGTCACGGAAGACCAAGACACCCGTGTCGTCGCGATGCTTCGCCAGGGCCGCGATCAAGTCCCGGATCACAATCCCGGCTGCGTTCATCGACGGAACATCGCGAACCACCACCTCGTCGGAAGTGTCATCACCACGAATCCAGCGCACCTCGACCAGGATGTTCCGCGGTCCGTCTCCCGGGGCGTCGTATGGGCTGTGATCGTATGTCCTGAAGCCGATGACTTGATCAGCCCGCAACCACCAGCGCGACACTTCATGCCCGACCTGAACCCACAATGAGCCGCTCATATCGTCTCCCTGCTCGATCCAAAGCTTCTCGGCTACAAGACATCTCCAGACGTCCGCCGCCCGACGGGAATCAGTCGCAGATCCGCCGCGTCCAATCTGAGCATGAACGACACACGGCGACAACGAATCAAGCGAAGCGCCGGCGACCCCAACGATCGTGTCGAACGCTGGCGGCTCCACCAGATCCGCATGCTGCTCACTCACGACCAGGCCCAAATCGGTGCCCGTCCCGCAACGGTGACTGCGTCGACCTCAGCGTGCCCGAGGCCGACGCGAATCCGAACAGATCGAACGTGTGCCGTCCAGGCGGGGTTCCGCCGCCGGGGGATTGATCTCTTCGTCGTAGATTCGCAGTCCTTCGCCGATCTTGCCTGCGGCGTGCTCCAACTGCTCGGGCGTAAGGAACCGGCCACAGGTGGCCGCAGTGAGCAACTGGGCGCGCACCTGATCGAGGTTCATGCGGGCCCATTCCAGGCGAGACAGTTCCGGCATGATCACAACGATAACTCGAGTCGAACACACTTTCGATCGCAGGTCGGGGCACCGACAGATTGTGCGGACCGGTCCGCAACCCATGGATTGTCGGCGGGCGGGTCGCACCTCCCCCTGATCGATGTCACGCCGCCTGCCACACGTGACGCGGACACGACGCGATGGGAGCGAGGAGGACGACACGCCGACCAATCGAGACTCCGCTGGACGATCGAATGCCCCTCCAACTGGACCGGATCTGTCTCCCAAGCAGAACCCCTATGGTCCGTAACCGGCCATCAGGGGCACCGGCCACCTCACCCGAACTGCGCGTTCGGCGGACCACAGCAGCAAGATCGTGGTGGCCATTCGGTGGCCACACGCCATTCCCGGCGGCGAACAACGCCTGGTCACAGGGGGACTCGACGAACATGCCCAACGTGTGTGACGTGCGTAAACGATCCGGATGCGAATCTGGGGGTCAAGTGGTCGCAGGTTCAAATCCTGTCAGCCCGACCAAGAAAAATCCCCTCCGACCTCGGTCGGAGGGGATTTGCTTTATTTGATCAGCCGTCGATGGCGGCCGTTTGGGCGCCCCAAGATGCAGGAACAGCAGAACGCTGGCGCCGACGAACCACGCCACCATGGTGTGGTTGTGAAACAAACTGCTCAGTGAGGTTGAGTGTGCTTGGTAGTTGGGGGCGGGGCTGACCGCTCTCAGGTGCTCGGCTCGCTTTCGTTCCAGATGCGGTGGTAGCCCATCTGTCTCGTCGGCCAGATGAGCGCGCGCATGAACCGCTCTCCTTCCGACGGCATCACCACTCGATCATCGGCTTCCGAAGGGATGCCAGCCTCGAACCACTCCTGAAAGGGATAGCCCTGCTCGACATCGAAAACGGTGAGTGAGACACCGCCTTTCGGGTCCCAGCGGAACTCGGCGACACGCTGCAGCGGAGCTCCGCGCATGAATGAGTAGAGCCCGACGACCGTCGGTGCAGAGTCAGTCATCTTCCGGATTTTGTCATTGCCGAGAAGGGTCGGAACACCAGACGAGGTCCGCCGCTGTGAACTGCGGAAATTCTTGCGGGACTGTTGCGCTGGTGGTCGGTGGCCTCGCCGGCGGGGCACACCAGAAACTAGCACTCGCCCCCGAGATCGTCCGTCGCTGCGAACCACTGACCAGCTTCGTCGTGCTGCCGCGCCACTGGCTCGTGGAACGCACTCGCCTGGATATGCCTGCGCCGCAGATGTATTCGCGACTACGAACGCCAAGCTGATCGCCCCTGACCGGACCTCGCGGGCAAGTCAGCACACAAGCGCGGAGGCGGTGAACACCGCACGAAACCTCGTGTCCACAGTGTAGGTATACAGTAGTGAACTACAGTCACTCACCCAACACTCCAGCAACGAATAGACGCGCGACCAGCGGAGGCGGTGCGCGACAGCATCGAGTGACGGCGCGACTTCGCCGGCGGAGTCAGTAGCTAGGAGGATCGAATGCCCCGAAAGCCATTCCACGATTCCACCGGGAATACCAATCATCCCCTCCTATGGCCAGACCCCAGCCCACTGAGCAGTTGGTGGGACTACGTCATGGAGTCGCCGCACGGGGACCCTGTTCCGAAACCTCAGACCAGGGGCGCGCACGACCTGTAAAAACGGGCGGGGGTTTTGCGACTCGGCTCGGGTGGCAAGGTGGGGTCTGCGCTCTAGAATGCGGTCATGACGGGGAGGGATGTTCGTCGGAGTCGTGGGGCGCTCGTCGCGGTGGTCGCACTCGGGCTGTTGCTTATTGGGGTGGGGTGGTGGAGTGCGCGGCTGGCTGGAAGCAACTCAGGCCGGCTGAGAGTAGTGGCCGGGGAGGTGTGTTTGTGTGTTGCGCCGCCTACGCCACTGCAGCTGGCCGCGCGGGCGGATCTCGTTGTCGTGGGGACGATTACCGCTGAGAGAAGAGTCGGCGGGGGCGGTGGGGCGGATTACAGCGTTCGTGTTTCGCGAGTTCTGTTGCCCTCGGAGTCTGACGCGCTCACGGAGGTCAGTGTCCATGTCAGTGGGCGAAACAAGTGCTGTGAGGCTGACGGTCCGATTCCGATGGACTCCGAACAGGTGCTGTTTCTGGCTCGCAAAGACCCCGATACGTTCGTTGTCGCAGACGGTGGCTGGGGGCGAATGCCTGTGCGCGACAACGCCGTTTCATACCGAACTGATACTTCAGGCTCCGGTATCGAGACGATCGACGAGTTGGGCGCTCAGATCTCCGCTCCTGACCCCCGTGGTCCAGTTTTGCCCCACAAATGATCCTCCCCGAGTGGACCGAAGGGTGAACTGAACTATATGAACGGCAGTCGCTTTCGAGAGCAGGTCGGCTACTGCGCACAAGTTGCGGGTGGCCTGGTTGTCGGTGGGACAACCGTGGTCCGCTTCTATCCGATGCTCGATGCTCGGCTTCGGCAGGTGTTCGGCAGTGCGAACTCGCATGTGGTCGGCGGGAGCGGTGTCGAGATCGCAGGCTACTGGGCGGCTTGGTTGATTTCGTTCGGCGCACTGGTTGCGGTCGGGGTTGGGGTTTCGAGGATTGGTCGCATGCGGCTGTTTGGTGTCACGGCCACGACGTTCTTTGTTGTGTGGGGTGTGCCGATCTCTTTGCTTGTTATTGCTTTCGACTTCGGCGGGGCACCCAGCCCGAGTTGATTGATATCCAGCCAGACGGAGTGGTTTGAGGGTCTCCGTCTGGCAAGCCGCTGGTTAGAAGTGGCCGGATTGGTCGAGGGCCTGTTGGGCCTGGTTTGTTGCGTGGCGTTTGGCTTCTTCTCGGTCCCAGGCGTCCAGGCCCTTGGTTTCGAAGAGTTTGTCGCATTCGGCGGCGGCGAAGCCGGCGAGGAGTTCCTTGGCCAGGGCGTGGGAGGCGGGTTTGCCGTTTGCGGCGCAGTGGTTTTCGTAGGCCTTCATGGCTTCGAATCCGGCTGCGCCGCCGATCAGTTCGTGGGACAGCTTGGCTTTGTGGTCTTCGTTGTTGGGGTCGATGTTGTAGACCTGGTCGCGTTTGGCGCTGTCGTTGTCGAAGAAGTCGAACAGGCCCATGGGGTTCCTCCTGAGCGTTCAGCTGCCGGTATACCGGTGCGTCAGAGACTCTTTGGAAGGTAACACCATCGGCGAGGTGACTCGCCGATTTCCCTGGCGGACAACATCATTCGAACCGACCGGTTGGCAAGACTCCGAACTTGCCGACACTCGACCAGCGAGCCCCCTACGCCCGGATCAGGGATGCTGCTAGGTTGCTGTTCCGTCGATCGTCGGTCGTGAGACAGACAAATGCTCAGCGGCGTAGCGGGCGATGGTGCTGGCTTGGCGGGCTTGGGCTTCCGGGTGGGCGGTGTGTTGGTCAAGCGTCTGGTGGATGCGGTCGAAAGCGGCAGCCGCGTTGGTTACCGCTCGGCGCAGCGTCGCGATGTAATCGATGAGGTCGGCGATTTCGTCGGTGGTGAAGGTGAGTTGTGGGTGGTCGTCGCCGGTCACGATCGCTTCGGCGGCGGACTCCGCCCAGCGGGAGTGCAGTACGTCGAGAATGTCGGTCACTCGGGATCCCCTTCTACACGAACGCGCCGTCGTAGACAGATCTAAACGAATACGTACGAGTAACCCCCTATCGGGGTGGTCGCCGGGCACGGCGACGGTGCAGACTACCCGGGACCGGCAGTCGCAACGTTGCCCGACCGGGTCAAATGCGACGCTATGGAGGGAGCAGGCGGTGTTCAGCCGTATTGCCATCGTTAACCGCGGAGAGGCCGCGGTCCGACTTATTCATGCTGTTCGGGATCTCGCGGCAGAGACTGGACTCACCATCCAGACCATCGCTCTGCACACCGATGTCGATCGGAACGCGACGTTCGTGCGCGAGGCCGACGTCGCCTACGATCTCGGACCCGCATCGGCCCGCCCGTACCTGGATCTGAAGGTACTCGAGCAGGCGCTGAGGACGACCAAGGCCGATTCCGCCTGGGTGGGCTGGGGTTTCGTCGCCGAGGATCCGGCGTTCGCGGAGCTGTGCGAGGAGATCGGGGTGACCTTCATCGGTCCGAGCCCCGACGCCATGCGCAAGCTGGGCGACAAGATCGGCGCCAAGCTGCTGGCCGAAGAGGTCGGTGTGCCGGTCGCGCCGTGGAGCCGCGGCGGTGTCGACACCGTCGAGGCCGCGGTG
This sequence comes from Nocardia sp. NPDC059240, assembly GCF_042753865.1. NCBI lineage: Bacteria > Bacillati > Actinomycetota > Actinomycetes > Mycobacteriales > Nocardiaceae > Nocardia > Nocardia sp. NPDC059240. The sequence continues at coordinate 9,803 of NZ_JBHZAC010000011.1, forward strand.
ACCGCCGCCGAGGAGATCGGCTACCCGCTCATGCTGAAGGCGACCGCCGGTGGTGGCGGACGCGGTATCCGCATGATCACCAACGAGGCCGAGCTGGTCGACGCCTACGAGCGCACCCGGCAGGAAGCGGCCCGCGCCTTCGGTAGCGGCATCGTGTTCCTGGAGCGCCTGGTCACCGGCGCCCGCCACGTCGAGGTGCAGGTGATCGCCGACGGGCAGGGCACCGCGTGGGCGCTGGGCGTGCGCGACTGCTCGGTGCAGCGGCGCAATCAGAAGGTCATCGAGGAATCCGCCTCGCCGGTGCTGCGTCCCGAGCAGGTCGCCGATCTGAAGGCGTCGGCCGAGCGGCTGGCGATCGCGGTCGGTTACCGCGGCGCGGCCACGGTCGAATTCCTCTACCACCCCGGTGACGAGCTGTTCGCCTTCCTCGAGGTCAACACCCGCCTCCAGGTCGAGCATCCGATCACCGAGTCCACCACCGGTTTCGACCTGGTGCGCGCGCAGTTGATGGTTGCCTCGGGCCACAAGCTCGAGGGCGAGCCCCCGGCCGAACGCGGCCACGCCATCGAGGCCCGGCTCAACGCCGAGGACCCGGACCGCGACTTCGCGCCCGCCCCGGGCCGCATCGCCCGCCTGGATCTGCCCGCGGGCCCGGGCATTCGCGTCGACACCGGCGTCAGCGAGGGTGACACCATCCCCGCCGATTTCGACTCCATGATCGCGAAAATCATTGCCTACGGCCGCAATCGCGGCGAGGCGCTGGGCCGGTTGCGCCGCGCTATGGCCCAGACCCGGGTCGTCATCGAGGGCGGCTCGACCAACAAGAGCTTCGTCCTGGATCTGCTCGACCAGCCCGAGGTGATCGACGGCAGCGCCGACACCGGCTGGATCGACCGGGTCCGCGCGCAGGGTCGGCTGGTCTCGCATCGCCATTCGGCGATCGCGGTGGCCCTGGCCGGCATCGACGCCTACGAGGAAGAGGAGCAGGCCGAACGCGAGCGCCTGCTGTCCACCGCGGCCGGTGGCCGTCCCCAGGTGCAGCATCAGAGCGGTCGCCCGCACGAGCTGAAGTTGCGCGGTGTCAGCTACCGGGTGCGTGTCGCGCGCATCGGCGCGCACCGCTTCCGGATCGGCATCGAGGCGGGCGGCGAAATGCGCGCCGCCGACGTGGATCTCGAGCGTTTCGACAGCCACACCGGGCAGATCGTGGTGAACGGCACCCGATTCCGCGTGGTCACCGACACTCACGGCCCGGTGCACCTGGTCGATGTGGAGGGCGTGACGCATCGCATCAGCCGCGACGAGGGCGGCGTCGTCCGCTCCCCCGCTCCCGCGCTGGTGGTTGCCACCCCGCTCGCGGTCGGCGACGAGGTCGAGGCGGGCGCTCCGGTGCTGGTGCTCGAGTCCATGAAGATGGAAACGGTGCTGCGCGCACCGTTCCGGGCCCGGCTCAAGGAATGCGCGGTCATGGTCGGCTCCCAGGTGGAGACCGGCGCGCCGCTGCTGCGGCTCGAGCCGCTGACCGACGACGAGGAGGCCGACGACACCGCGGAAACCGGTGCCGCCGAACTCGATCTGCCCGGCGTGCTCGCACCGATCCGCTCGCAGGATGCCATGACCCGCAGCCTGCAGGACCTGCGCAGCCTGCTGCTCGGCTTCGATGTGGACCCGCACGAGGAACAGCGGGTGCTCGAGGACTACCTGGCCGTGCGTCGCGGCGCGGTCGCCGACAACCGCCGGCCGCTCGCCGAAGAGATCGAACTCGTGCAGGTGTTCGCCGATCTCACCGAGCTCAGCCACAACCGGTCGTGGGACGACGACGGCGTGCAGGGCCATGTGCACAGCGCCCGCGAGTTCTTCCACGGCTATCTGCAGAGCCTCGACGTCGAACGGGCCGGACTGCCGGAGTCGTACCGCGCCAAGCTCGCCAAGGCGCTCGCGCACTACGGTGTCACCGAACTGGATCGCTCCCCCGACCTCGAGTCCGCGGTCTTCCGGATCTTCCTGGCCCAGCAGCGTCCCGCCGACACCGCCACCGTCATCACCGCGCTGCTGCGCGAGTGGCTGGCCGAGCCGGGACCCGACCGGGCGTTGCGTGAGCCGGTCGGCCTGGCACTGGAACGTCTGGTGACCGCGACCCAGGTGCGTTTCCCGGGTCTCGCCGACCTGGCGCGTGGTGTGGCCTACGCCTGGTACGCGCATCCGCTGCTGCGCCGCAACCGCGCCCGCGTGTACACCACCGTGCGCAAGCATCTGAGTTTCCTTGACGCACAGCCGGATACCGCCGAGCGCACCGAGCGCATCGCGGACATGGTGCGCGCCACCGAACCGCTGGTGCGGCTGCTCGGCCAGCGTCTGGTGCGCGGGGCCACGGACAACACCGCCATGTTGGAGGTGCTGACCCGCCGCTACTACGGCAACAAGGACCTCGCGAATGTGCGCACCGAGGAGGCGGGCGGGCACGCCTTCGTCGTCGCGGAGCGCCGCGGCGTGAATCTGGTGTCGGCCGCGGTGAGTTTCGACGAGCTCGAGACGGTCGTGCGCGGTCTGGCACAGGTGGCGCACGGTGCCGCCTCGGTCGAGGCGGATATCTACCTCAGCTGGGAGAAGCAGCCCGACAACTTCGAGGCGATGGCGGCGGCGCTGCAGGAAGCTCTTGTCGCGCATCCGCTTCCGGATCAGGTGCACCGGATCACCTGCACGGTGGCGGGCAGCGGCGGTGCGGTCATGCACCACCACTTCACCTTCCGGCCCGCGACCACCGGCATGTCCGAGGAGCGGCTCATCCGCGGCCTGCATCCCTACATCGCCCAGCGCATGCAGATGCGTCGACTGCGCAAGTTCGACCTCACCCGCTTGCCGTCCTCCGATGACGAAGAGGTGTACCTGTTCCGCGCGGTCGCCAAGGAGAACCCGAACGACGACCGGCTCATCGTGTTCGCGCAGGTGCGTGACCTGGCCGCGCTGCGCGAGCAGGACGGCCGGTTGCTGGTGCTGCCGAGCGCGGAGAGCACCATCGCCACCTGCCTCGACTCGCTGCGGCGGGCGCAGGCGCAGCGGCCGTCGGCCAAGCGTTTCAACACCAACCGGATCGTCATGTACATCTGGCCGGTGGTCGATGTCACCCGGACCGAGCTGGAGAAGGTGATCGGCGGGCACGTGCTGCCGATGACCCAGGGCGCGGGGCTCGAGGAGATCCTGCTGATCGCGCGTCAGCGCGACCCCGAGACCGAGGAACTGACCAAGATTGCGGTGCGGATCTCGTTCGACACCACCGGTTCCATCATCGTGAGTGTCGATGAGCGGACCGATGATCCGGTCGAGCCGCTCGACGAGTACCGGCAGAAGGTGTTGCGGGCCGGTAGCCGCAATACCGTCTACCCGTACGAATTGACCGGTCTGCTGGGCGATTTCAGTGAGTACGACCTGGACGAGAACCACGTGCTGGTGCCGGTGGATCGCCCCAAGGGCCACAACAAGGCCGCGCTCGTGGCCGGTGTGGTCACCAGCGCGACCGAGCGGCATCCCGGCGGCATCAAGCGCGTCGCGTTGCTCGGCGATCCGACCAAATCCCTTGGCGCGCTGTCGGAACCGGAGTGCCGCCGAGTGATCGCCGCGCTCGATCTGGCCGAGCAGCTGCAGGTCCCGCTGGAGTGGTACGCACTGTCCTCGGGTGCGCGCATCTCGATGCAGTCCGGCACCGAGAACATGGACTGGGTCGCGGCCGCGCTCAAGCGGATCGTCGAGTTCACCCAGGACGGCGGCGAGATCAATATCGTGGTCAACGGCATCAATGTCGGTGCGCAGCCGTACTGGAACGCCGAGGCGACCATGCTCATGCACACCAAGGGTGTGCTGATCATGACGCCGGAATCGACCATGGTGCTGACCGGCAAGCAGGCGCTGGACTTCTCCGGCGCGGTCTCGGCCGAGGACAACTTCGGCATCGGCGGCTACGACCGCGTCATGGGCCCCAACGGCCAGGCGCAGTACTGGGCGCCGAATCTGCTTGCCGCCCGGGACATCCTGATGGCCCACTACGACTACACGTATGTGGCGCCGGGTGAGTCCGGACCGCGACGCGTGCGTTCGGCCGACCCGCTCGACCGCGACGTCTCCGATTTCCCGCACGTGATCGAGGGCAGCGATTTCACCACCGTCGGTGAGATCTTCTCCGCGACCCACAACCCGGATCGCAAGAAGCCCTTCGACATTCGCACCGTGATGCGGGCGCTGGCCGACCAGGACCACCGGGTGCTGGAACGCTGGGCGGGCATGGCCGATGCCGAGACCGCGGTCGTCTTCGACGCTCGTCTCGGCGGAATTCCGGTGTGCCTGTTGGGCATCGAGTCCCGCAGCGTGCCGCGGCGCGGCTTCCCGGCCACCGACGGCCCGGACACCTACACCGCTGGCACCTTGTTCCCGCAGTCGTCCAAGAAGGCGGCCCGGGCGATCAACGCGGCCAGCGGCAACCGCCCGCTGGTGGTGCTGGCCAACCTGTCCGGCTTCGACGGCTCCCCGGAGTCGATGCGCAAGGTGCAGCTCGAGTACGGCGCCGAAATCGGCCGCGCCATCGTCAATTTCGACGGCCCGATCGTGTTCTGTGTCATCTCCCGCTACCACGGTGGCGCGTTCGTGGTCTTCTCGAAGGCCCTGAACTCGAACATGACGGTGCTCGCACTGGAAGGCTCCTTCGCCTCGGTCCTCGGTGGCGCCCCCGCCGCCGCGGTCGTGTTCTCCGGAGAAGTCAACGCCCGCACCGCCTCCGACCCGCGGGTGAAGGATTTCGAGGCCCGCGCCGCCACCGCGTCGGGCACCGACCGCGCGATCATCACCGCCGAACGCGACGAACTCCGCTCCTCGGTCCGCGCCGAGAAGCTCGGCGAGGTAGCCGCCGAATTCGACCGCGTTCACAACATCCAGCGAGCGGTCCAGGTCGGTTCGGTCGACGCCATCATCAGCGCCGCCGAACTGCGCCCCCGCATCATCGAGGCGATCGAAACCGGCCTCACCCGCTGACCCGGCTCCACCGAGCAACGCCCCGGCAGGACACCCTGCCGGGGCGTTGCCCTTTTCCTCCGCGGTTCGAAGGAATAGACGATTCGGCGGACACCGGGTATCCGCGCACGCCGATTCGGCCACTGTGGCCCGGGTCTCTTTGCGGCAGATTAACTGCGAAACCACCAAGGTCACGCGCAGGGAGTTGATTCGGATGAGTCTCGGGGCAGGGGTCGGCATGTTGGACCAGGATCGGATGCGGGGCGCGGTGCGGCTCGAGTTCGTTCCCGGGGCACGGCCGCCCGGCGCACGGTTGATCTCGCGGGGTGACGGGCCGTCGCTGACCGAGTTGATCGGGATCTTCTCCGCGCTGGGCCTGCACGTCACCACCCATGAGGTGGGCAGCGACGGCGAGCATCTGTTCACGTTTCGCGCCGGCGGTGCCGAGCTGACCGACCCGATGGCCGAGCGGCTGGCCGAGGCGTTCCTGGCCGCCGTCGCGGGTGAGTTCGAGATCGACGGCTACACCGGGTTGATCGCGACCGCCGGACTGACCTGGCGCGAGGCCGTCCTGGTGCGGGCGAGCTGCCGCTATCTGCGGCAGGCGGGTCTGCCGCTGGGTGGGCCGACGATCACCGAAATCCTCACCGGCCATCCGGATTTCGTGCGCGCGTTCGTGGCACTGTTCAGTGCCCGTTTCGATCCGGCGCACCTGGATCGCGCCGAGGCGGTCGAACGGGCCGAGGCGGAGGTGCGGCGTCAGCTCGAGGCCGCGACCACCCGGCCTGAGGATCAACTGCTGCGCGGTCTGCACACCTTCTGCATGGCGCTGTTGCGTACCAACTGGTTCCAGCCGGGCCGCGCGGTGGCCGCATTCAAGCTCGACCCCTCGATGTTGTCGGTCTCCGGCCCGATCACCCCGTACCGCGAGATCTTCGTGCACTCGACGCGGGTGGAGGGCAGTCACGTCCGCGGCGGGGCGATTGCGCGCGGCGGGCTGCGCTGGTCGGATCGCGTGGATGATTTCCGCACCGAGGTGCTGGCGTTGATGAAGACCCAGACGGTGAAGAATTCGGTCATCGTCCCGATGGGCGCGAAGGGCGCGTTCGTGGTGCGTCGCGGCAGCGCCGATCCGGCCGCGGTCGAGTACGCGTATGCGGCGTTCATCGGCGGGCTGCTGGACGTCACCGACAATTTGGTCGACGGCGTCCACACTCCGCCCGCGGCCACGGTCGCCTACGACGACCCGGATCCGTACCTGGTGGTGGCGGCCGACAAGGGCACCGCGCGATTCTCGGATCTGGCGAATTCCCTTGCGGTGGCCCGTGGTTTCTGGCTCGGTGACGCGTTCGCCTCGGGCGGGTCGACCGGATACGACCACAAGGCGCTGGGGATCACCGCGCGTGGCGCGTGGCGTTCGATTCGCGGACACTTCGCCGAACTCGGCATCGATCCGGACACCCAGCCGTTCACCGTGACCGGTATCGGCGATATGTCCGGTGACGTATTCGGCAACGGCATGCTGGAGACCGAATGCGTGCGCCTGGTCGCCGCCTTCGACCATCGGCACATCTTCCTCGATCCGAATCCGGATCCGCTGCTGTCGCACCGGGAACGCACCCGCCTGGCCGCGCTGGAACGCAGCGACTGGGCCGACTACGACCCGGCCCTCATCTCCGAGGGCGGCGGTGTCTGGCCGCGCTCGGCGAAAACCGTGCCGCTGTCGGCACAGGTACAGCGGCTGCTGGGCGTCACGGCAACGGAAATGACCGCGCCGGAACTGATTCGGGCGATGCTGTGCGCCGAGGTCGATCTGCTCTTCAACGGCGGCATCGGCACCTATGTGCGCGCCCGGGGCGAACTCGACGCCGACGTCGCCGACCCCGCCAATGACGAAGTGCGGGTGACCGCCGATCAGCTGCGCTGCCGGGTGATCGGCGAGGGCGGCAACCTCGGCCTCACCCAGCGGGCTCGCATCGAATTCGCCGTCGGGGGCGGCAAGGTGAACGCCGACTTCATCGACAATGCGGGCGGCGTGGCCACCTCCGACCGCGAGGTGAATCTCAAGATCGCGCTGAATGGTGCGGTGGCGGAGGGCCTTTCGACGGTCGCCGAGCGCGACGAACTGCTCGCCGCCGAGGCCGACACGGTGGTGGCCGCGGTGCTCGCCGACTGCGATGCGCAGGCGCTGGCCATCAGCTTGGCCGAGGCGCACGCGCCCTTCCTCATCGACCGGCACGGCCGCCTGATCGAGAACCTGGAGCGGGCGACCGGTCTGGATCGTGCCGCCGAATTCCTGCCCGCTCCGGCCGAACTCGCGGCCCGGCAGCGCGCGGGGCAGGGCCTGGTCCGCCCGGAGATCGCGGTGCTGCTGGCCACGGCCAAGAATCTGGTCCGCGACGAACTGCTGGCCTCCGACGCACCGCACGATCCGGTGGTCGCGGGCCTGCTGACGGGATACTTCCCCGAGCGCGTCCGCACCCGACTGGGTGCGGACCGGCTGACCGCACACCCGGTCGCCCGCGAGATCATCGCGGTGTCCGCGGCCAACCGAGTGATCAACCGGGTCGGCCCCGGCCTGATCCATCGACTCGAGGAGCGCCTCGGCGTCGGCACCCCGCAGATCGTGCTGGCCTGCACCGTCGTCGACGCGGTGCTGGAGGTGGATCGCTGGTGGCGTGAGGCCCTCGCCCTGCCGGGCGTCTCGCCGCAGGTTCGCATGAGCGTGCTCAAGGGCATTCAGGATGCCGTCGAGCACGCCGTCGCCTGGCTGCTGACCCATCGCTCGGCCGGCACCTGGTCCGCCGAGATCGAGCACCACGCACCGCTGGTCGCCGAATTGACCGCGGTACTCCCCCGCCCCGGCGGCCACCCGGGCCGCAACCTGGCGAACCTGCGCCTGCTCTCGCAGGCGCTTCCGCTCAGCGATACCGCCCGCCGCACCGGACTACCGGTGGCCCTCGTCGCCCAGACCTACAGGGAATTGGGCGAATCGGTCGGGCTGGACCGGCTGGCGACAGCATTCGCGGCCCTCCGCACCGCCGACCACTGGGAGACCCTGGCCGCCACCGTCCTGGCCGAGGAACTCCAATCCCGTTGGCACACACTGGTGGCCGCGGTGCTCACCGATGCCACCGCCGACGACGAGGTCCGCGACCATGTCGCCCGCTGGAAGGACACCCCCGCCGCCCGCCACCTGACCGACCTGGTCGGTCAGCTACACCGCTCCGGCACAGTCGATATCGCCCGGCTGTGCGTCGTCAACGCCGAGTTGGCCGCGGCCGCGGTCACCGGCTGACGTGCTGCCACCGTCCGGACCGCGGCAGCAGTTACCTGCTGCCCGGCCCGGCCAGGGCTCAGGGTGCTGCCCGACTGCGGCCGCCATCACCGAGGGTGACCCGCCGCCGCGGCGGTCACCGGCGGGCGATGATCGCGAGTAGCAGTTCGGCGCGCACGAGCGCCTGATCGAGTCGGCAGCCGAGGACCGATTCGATCTTGGCTACTCGGCTGCGCAACGTATGCCGGTGTACGCCAAGGGTATTGGCGGCCGCTTCCCATTGTCCGTGCGCCTCGAGGTAGACCCGCAGGGACGTGATCAGGTCGGTGCCCTGACGCTCGTCGTAGTCGACGAGGGGCTGGAGCATGGCCTCGGACACCGCACCGAGCACGCGGCGGGCCTCCGGAAACGCCAGCAGCGCATGACCTGCCGACGCCGCGAGTTCGAGCGGGCGGGTCCCGGGTACGGCGGCGGAGGCAGCCAGGTCGGCGTGCTCCACCGCCGCGGTGAAGCGGCGCAACGGGTGTGCGGCGCTGAGTCCGGCGCGCATCGTGGCCCGCACCGGTGCGGGCAGCTCGTCGAGGAGCTGTCCGGCCGTGTCGTCGGAGTCGGATCCGCCCAGCAGCACCGCGACCCGATCCCCCGCGACATGCGCGAACAGCTGCCGGTTGAGCGAACGCAGGTGCGTGTCAACGGTTTCCAGCGCCTCGGCGGCGTCGTCCGGGGAGGCGCACCACAGGACGAGGGCGCGGACGCGGCCGGTGCGGTCGGCGGCGGTGGCGAGCAACTGCCACATGATGTCGGGATCACCCGGCTCGGCCAGCAGCATGCCCATGGCCTGGGCGTTCAACCGATTCTGTGCGATGCGCAGCCGGGCGGGCTTCTCGAAGTCGATGGCGAGCAGTGAGCTGGCGTGCCCGAGCAGGACCTGATCGACGGAACTCAGCACGGCGTCGGTCACCACGGCGAGGTGCCCGTGCACGGTCTGACCCGCCGTAATGGCTTGCAGCGCAAGGTATTGCCCGGATCCGATCTGCAGGGCTCCGCTGCGCGCGCCGTCGCCGCCGGCGCCCAGAAACTCTTCGATCCGTTCGAGGATCCCCGCGGCGGGCTTGCGCGGTTGCGCCTCGGACAGTGTCCCGTCCGCGCCGATGACCAGCACGGTCGCCGAGAGCGCGGCCGCCAGCTCCTTGCTCACCGCCCGTGCCCCCTGAATGGCGGCCCGGGTCATGCGCGGCTGCGCCCGCGAAGCGCGCAGCACCTTCTCGTACTCCTGGTCGGCGAGCCGTTGCATGACCTTTTTGGTGATGGCCCCGAAGGGCGTCGGCAGCGACACCTCGAACAGCGGCAGTCCGAGCCGATCGGCGGCCTCGATCAGTTCCTCGGGCACGGTCTCGTAGGACAGTCCGATACCGAACCCGACCCCCGCGATCCCGACCGCGTGCAGGTCCTCCAAATACCGCTGCCGGTCCGCGCGACTGAGCGGCAACCCCAGTCCGGTGGTGAGGACCAGCTCTCCGCCGGACATCCACTGTTGCGGTTCGGCGAGCTCGGAGGTGAGTACGAGGGTGATGCCCCGGCCGAGGCCGTCACCGCCGCCCCGCAGGACCAACCCCAGCTCGGGTTGGGACAGTACCCATCGGACCGGGATTCCCGAGTTCACAGCTCTCCCATGGCTAACTGGACAGATTGTCGAAACCACATTCTGCCGACTTGCCGATCCGGCAGGTGACGAGGGGGTGTGTCACACAGCACACTGACGAGCAACCGCAGAGCAGCCACTTCGAACGAGATCGGGCACACATGACTGAGACGCTTCGCAACTACATCGACGGAAAGTTCGTCGCCGCAGCCGCATCGGAGTCGTTCGCACTGGTCAGCCCCGTCGATGAGGCGGTCGTCGGGCACAGCCCGATCTCCGGTCCGGCCGATATCGAGGCCGCGGTCGCCGCCGCGGACCGCGCCTTCCCGGCGTGGAAGGCCGCCACCCCGAGCCAGCGTCAAGCCGCCTTGTTGAAGCTGGCCGATGCGATCGAGGCGAATTCCGAGGCGCTGGTCGAGGCGCAGTGCCGCGAGACCGGCCAGCCCAAGCACCTGGTCGCCAGCGAGGAAGTCGCCGCCGGGGCCGATCATCTGCGTTTCTTCGCCGGTGCGGCGCGCATGTTGGAAGGCAAGTCCGCCGGCGAGTATCTGACCGGATTCACCTCCTACGTGCGCCGCGAGCCCGTCGGCGTCATCGGCCAGGTGACCCCCTGGAACTACCCGCTCATGATGGCCATCTGGAAGATCGGCCCGGCGCTGGCCACCGGAAACACGGTGGTGCTCAAGCCGAGTGACACCACCCCGGGCAGCACGCTGAAGCTCGCCGAGCTTTCGCAGGGCATCCTCCCGAACGGGGTGCTGAACGTGGTGCTCGGAACCGCCGCCAGCGGCGCGGCCCTGGTCGGCCATCCCCGGCTGGACATGGTGGCCATCACCGGTTCGGTGCGTGCGGGCATCGCGGTGGCGACCGCGGCGGCCGAGCAGGTCAAGCGGGCGCATCTGGAACTCGGCGGCAATGCTCCCGTGGTGGTGTTCGGCGATGCCGATCTGGCGCTGGCCGCCGATCGCATCGGCGATGCCGCGTTCTTCAACGCCGGACAGGACTGCACGGCCGCCACCCGCGTGCTGGTGCACGAGTCCGTGCACGACGATCTGGTCGCGGCACTGGTGAAGAAGGCGCAGACCGTGAAGCCGGGCCTGCCCGACGATCCCGACGCGGCGTACGGCCCGCTCAACAACATCCGCCACTTCGAGTCGGTCACCGGCAAGCTCGCCGCGCTGCCCGCGCACGCCACCATCGCCACCGGCGGCGAACGTGTCGGCGAGACCGGGTTCTATCTCGCGCCGACCGTCATCACCGGTGTGCGCCAGGACGATCCGATCGTGCAGGAGGAGACCTTCGGCCCGATCATCACCGTGCAGCCTTTCGCCGACGAGGACGAGGCGATCCGCCTGGCCAACGACGTGGACTACGGCCTCGCCTCGAGCGTGTGGTCCCGTGATCACGGTGTGGTGCAGCGTGTCTCGGCCGCACTGGACTTCGGCGCAGTGTGGGTGAACTGCCACATTCCGCTGGTGGCCGAGATGCCGCACGGCGGGTTCAAGCGCTCGGGCTACGGCAAGGATCTCTCCGCCTACGGCGTCGAGGACTACACCCGCATCAAGCATGTGATGAGCGCGCACGACTGACCGCGCTACCTCAATTCCCTCTCCGCAGAAGGATTTCCGAATGACAGAGGTCACCTACCGACTCCCGCAGCAGCGGGTGCTCAACACCGAACTACCGGGCCCGCGCTCGCAGGAGCTGGCCGCGCGTCGCAAGGCCGCCGTCGCCGCGGGCGTGGGCTCCACCGCGCCGGTGTACGCGGCCGATGCCGACGGCGGCGTCATCGTGGACGTCGACGGCAATTCGCTCATCGACCTGGCCGCCGGTATCGCGGTCACCAATGTCGGCGCGTCGCATCCGAAAGTCGTTGCGGCGGTGCAGGAGCAGATCGAGCGCTTCGCCCACACCTGCTTCATGGTGACCCCCTACGAGGCGTACATCGAGGTCTGCGAGCGGCTGGCCGAGCTGACCCCGGGTGATCATGAGAAGCGCAGTGTGCTGTTCAACTCGGGCGCGGAAGCCGTGGAGAACGCGATCAAGGTGGCGCGCCTGGCCACCGGCCGCACCGCGGTCGTCGCCTTCGATCACGCCTACCACGGCCGCACCAACCTCACCATGGCGCTGACCGCGAAGAACATGCCCTACAAGGCGCATTTCGGCCCGTTCGCGCCCGAGGTGTACCGCATGCCGATGTCCTACCCGTTCCGCGACGGCGGCCAGGACGGCGTAGCCGCGGCACGGGAGGCGATCTCGCGCATCGAGAAGCAGATCGGCGCAGATTCCCTCGCCGCGATCATCATCGAACCGATCCAGGGTGAGGGCGGATTCATCGTTCCCGCACCGGGATTCCTACCGACCCTGGTCGAGTGGGCGCGCGCCAACGGCGTCGTGTTCATCGCCGACGAGGTGCAGACCGGCTTCGCCCGCACCGGCGACTGGTTCGCCTGCGAGGCCGAAGGCGTTGTGCCCGACATCATCACGATGGCCAAGGGCATCGCCGGCGGTATGCCGCTCTCGGCCATCACCGGCCGCGCCGACCTGCTCGACGCCGTGCACGCGGGCGGCCTGGGCGGCACCTACGGCGGCAATCCGGTGGCCTGTGCCGCCGCGCTGGCCGCCATCGATGCCATCCGCGAGCACGATCTGCCCGCCCGCGCCCGCCACATCGGCGAGGTGGCGACGGCACGCTTCACCGAACTGGCACAGCGTGTTCCGGCCATCGGCGAGGTCCGCGGCCGTGGCGCGATGCTGGCTCTCGAATTCGTCCGCCCCGGCACCACCGAGCCCGACGCCGCGCTCACCGCGGCCGTCGCCAAGCGCTGTCTGGAGCAGGGTGTCATCACCCTGACCTGCGGCACCTACGGCAATGTGATCCGCCTGCTGCCCCCGCTGGTGATCAGCGACGAACTGCTCGACGAGGCGCTGACGGTGCTGTGCACCGCCATCGGCGACCTCGCTGTCTGAAACCCGGTCAAGGAGAACGATGTTGGAGTACGACCGGATCAGCGAGCTGGTCCCCACCGGTGTCTGGATCGACGGCGCGTCCGCACCGGCCGCTTCGGAAACCACCTTCGCGGTGCACAATCCGGCGACCGGTGAGCTGCTCACCGAGGTCGCCGACGCTTCCGGCGTGGATGCGCTGCGCGCCCTGGACTCGGCCTGCCGCGTCCAATCCACCTGGGCCGCAACCGCTCCGCGTGAGCGCTCGGCGATTCTGCGCCGCGCCTGGGAGATCCTGATGGATCGCACCGAGGAGATCGCGCTGCTGATGACCTTGGAGATGGGCAAGACCCTCGCCGAGGCCCGCGGCGAGGTCGCCTACGGCGGCGAGTTCCTGCGCTGGTTCAGTGAGGAGGCGGTGCGCATCGGCGGCCGCTACACCGACTCCCCCGCCGGAACCGGCCGCATCGTGGTCACCAAGCAGCCGGTCGGCCCGTGCCTGGCGATCACGCCGTGGAACTTCCCGCTGGCCATGGGTTCTCGCAAGATCGGCCCCGCGCTGGCCGCGGGCTGCACGGTCATCGTGAAGCCGGCCGAGGACACCCCGCTCACCATGCTGGCCCTGGCGCGGATCTTCGCCGAGGCCGGACTGCCCGGGGGCGTGCTGTCGGTGCTGCCGGGCAGCGATGCCGCCGCCATCACCGCGCCGCTGCTGGCCGACCCGCGACTGCGCAAGGTGACCTTCACCGGTTCCACCCGCGTCGGCAAGCTGCTGCTGCGCCAGGCCGCCGACAATGTGCTCCGGACGTCGATGGAGCTGGGCGGTAACGCTCCCTTCATCGTATTCGAGGACGCCGATCTGGACGCAGCACTGGCCGGGGCCATGGCGGCGAAGATGCGCAATGGCGGCGAGGCGTGCACCGCGGCCAATCGCATCTACGTGCACAACTCGATTCGGGCAGAGTTCGCCGCCCGGCTGGCGGAGAAGATCGGCGCGCTGCGTGTCGGTCCCGGCCACGAGCCCGGCGTGGACACCGGTCCGCTGATCAACGAGCGGCAGCGGAATTCCGTTGCCGCCCTGGTCCAGGACGCGGTCGAGTCCGGTGCGGTGATCCGCACCGGCGGCAAGGCCATCGACGGACCCGGCTGGTTCTTCCAGCCCACCGTCCTCGACGAGGTGCCGCGCACCGCCCGCATGCACCGCGAAGAAATCTTCGGTCCGGTCGCCGCCATCTACGGATTCGACACCGAGGACGATGTCGTGGCCGCGGCCAATGACACCGAATACGGCTTGGCCGCCTACTTCTACACCCGCGACCTGGATCGAGCGCTGCGGGTGTCGAACGCGCTGGACGCGGGCATGGTCGGCGTGAACCGCGGCGTCATCTCCGATCCGGCGGCACCGTTCGGCGGGGTCAAACAGTCCGGTCTGGGCAGCGAGGGCGGCTCCGAGGGGATCGATGAATACCTCGACACCAAATACGTCGCGCTGACCCGTTGACGTCATCCGGCGCACCGGCCCCTGAGCCGGATTCCGCGCCCACCCGATTCCGGTGCCCTCCCACCGGATCGGTTCTCCATCGGCGAGGTGACGGCTGTGCCCCACGGGTTTTCGACGCCACCAGACCCAGTACGAGGAGCTTGGATGCTCGTGCAGAATGCTTCCGAGGCGACAATGCCGTCGCGTGATACTCGAGGACTGTTGCCCGACCCCGAAGCCGCGAGCGGTAAGGGATTGGCCACCAACAAGGTCGGCACCATTGCCGGAGCGGTCCTGAGTATCGCGTCCATCGCACCCGCCTACACCACCACCGCCAGCCTGGGCCTGATCGTCGCGGCGGTCGGGTTGAAGATGCCCGCGCTGCTGATCGCCGGATTCATCCCGATGTTCCTCGCGGCCTACGCGTATCGCGAGTTCAGTACCGAAACCCCGGACTGTGGAGCGTCTTTCACCTGGTCCGCCCGCTCGCTGGGCCCCTACGTCGGCTGGATGGCGGGCTGGGGATCGGTCATCGCGGTCGTCATCGTGCTGGCCAATATCGCGGCGGTGGGGGCGCAGTTCCTCTACCTGTTCATCGGGCGGCTGGTTCATTCGGAATCCATTGCGGCCCTGGGTGACAACAAGCTGATCAATATCGTGACCACGCTGGCCTTCCTGGCAGCGGCCGGGTGGGCGGCCAGTCGCGGGATCAGCTCGAGTGAGCGCACCCAGTATGCGTTGGTCGGCTTCCAGCTTGTGGTGTTGCTGCTGTTCGCGGGGATCGCGCTGGCCAAGGCGATGAGCGGGGACGCGCCGTCGGGGTTGAGCTTCGACATCGACTGGTTCAACCCGTTGACCGGACTCACGCTGGGCGCGTTCGCGATCGGCCTGATCGGGTCGGTCTTCATGTACTGGGGCTGGGATACCGCGCTGACCCTCGGCGAGGAGTGCAAGGATCCGAAGCGCACGCCGGGCCGGGCCGGGCTGCTGTCGATCCTCACCGTGCTGGGCACGTATCTGCTGCTGGCCGTGGCGCTCATGTGGTACGCCGGTGTCGGCGACACCGGCATCGGCCTCAGCGGTCCCGACGCGCGCAACAATGTGTTCGGCGCGCTGGCCCAGCCGGTGATGGGCGGGGCGGGCGAACTGCTGCTGTTCGCGGCCGTGCTGGTCTCCACCATCGCCAGCCTGCAGGCCACCTTCCTGCCCGCGGCGCGCGCCATGCTGGCCATGGGTACCTTCAAGGCGCTGCCGGAGCGGTTCGCCAGCGTGCATCCGGTGTATCAGGTGCCGCGTTTCGGAACCGCGGTCGCCGCCGTCGTGGCGGGCGGCTTCTACGCCATCACCGCACTGCTGTCGCAGCACGTGCTGCTGGATACCATTGCGGCGCTGGGCATCATGATCTGCTGGTACTACGGCATCACCGCCTTCGCCTGCGTCTGGTACTTCCGCGAGCGCTGGTTCGCCTCGGCCCGCGACTTCCTGTTCAAACTGCTGTTCCCGCTGCTGGGCGGCAGCATGCTGCTGGTCGTCTTCGTCATCTCGGTGCGAGAGAGCCTCAAGCCCGAAGTCGGCAGCGGCGCTTCGATTTTCGGCGTCGGCCTGGTGTTCTACCTCGGCTTCGGGATTCTGGCGCTGGGCGCGGTGCTGATGCTCGCGCAACGCTGGCGGCAGCCCGAGTACTTCCGCGGCCACACCCTGCCGCGCGCCGTCTCCGGCGACCCGATGCCGCAATAGCCAAGGCCCCCAATCCATTTCGAGAAGGAGATCCGGAGTAGTCATGAACATCATCACCTGTTTCGAACCGCCCGTCTCACACGCGCGAGTCGACGCCCCGGTCCGCGAGCCGCTGCGCGTGGCGCTGGTCCAGCATCGCTGGCAGGCCGACGGCGCGGCCCTGCGCGCCGAGCTGAACGAGGGCATCGCCAAGGCCGCCGAACTCGGGGCCAAGGCGGTCTTCCTGCCCGAGGTGACCTTCAGCAAGTACCCGGCCTTCGTGCGCGGCGGCGCGAATCCGGCCGCCGACGCGGAGGATCCGGACTCCGGGCCGACCTTCACCTTCGCGGCCGAGGCGGCGCTCGAGCACGGTGTGTTCGTGCACGCGTCGCTCTACGAGCGGGCGGATCAGGGCGACGGGCTCGGCTTCAATACCGCGATCCTGGTGTCCCCCAAGGGCGAACTGGTCGGGCGCACCCGCAAGCTGCACATCCCGATCAGCGCCGGCTACTACGAGGACACCTATTTCCGGGCGGGACCCGCCACCGAAGAGGCATATGCGCCGCACAGCCATCCCGATCTCGGTGATGTGCGCATCGGCATGCCGACCTGCTGGGACGAATGGTTCCCGGAGGTCGCCCGCATGTACTCCCTGGCCGGTGCCGATGTCATCGTCTACCCGACGGCCATCGGCTCGGAACCCACCTTCCCCGCCTTCGACACCCAGCCGCTGTGGCAGCACGTGATCGTCGGCAACGGCATCACCGCCGGCACCTTCATGATCGTGCCCAACCGCTACGGCGACGAAGGCGAAATCACCTTCTACGGTTCGTCTTTCATCTCCGATCCGTACGGCCGTGTGCTGGTGCAGGCCCCGCGCGACGAATCCGCGGTGCTGGTCGCGGATCTGGATCTGGATCAGCGCAAGGATTGGCTGACGCTGTTCCCGTTCCTGGACACTCGCCGCCCGGATACCTACGGGCGACTGACCGCGCCGGTCGAGCGCGAATACCCCTTCGGGCGGGCGTGATGACGGCCGCGGGAGCCCCGGCCTGGCGCATGCCCGCCGAGCACGCGCCACACCGACGCACCTGGATGGCGTTCCCGCCCGTGGGTTCGGAGATCACCGCGACCCCCGAGGCGGTCGACGAGGCACGGGTCGCGTGGACGGCTGTCGCCCATGCGGTCGCCGAGTTCGAGCCGGTCACCATGGTCGTCGATCCGGCCGATGCCGCCGCTGCCCGGCGCCTGCTGTCGGGTGCGATCGACCTGCTCGAAGCACCCCTCGACGATGCCTGGATGCGGGACATCGGACCGACCTTCACGCATGCCGCGGACGGGTCCGTCGCCGCCGTGGACTGGGTCTTCAACGGCTGGGGACAACAGGATTGGGCCCGGTGGGGCAACGATTCGGCGATCGGCCGTGCGGTCGCCACGGCGGCCGGGGTCCCGATCGTCGATTCACCGCTGGTGAACGAGGGCGGCGGCATCCAGGTGGACGGCGCGGGCACGGTCATCCTCACCGAGACCGTGCAGTTGGATCCCTTCCGCAATCCCGGACTCACGAAAGCCGACGTGGAGGCCGAGTTGCGCCGCACCATCGGCACCGACCATGCGATCTGGCTGCCGCGCGGGCTGTGGCGGGATTCGCAGCGCTTCGGCACCCGCGGGCACGCCGACATCGTGGCCGCGCTGCCGTCACCGGGTGTCGTGCTGGTGCACGATCAGCGGGATCCGGAGCATCCCGACCATGAGCTCAGCCGCGAACTCGTCAAGCAGTTCGCGACCGAAACCTCCCCCGCTGGAACACCTTACGAGGTGATCCCGGTGCCCGCCCCGCGCACGCTGCGCGACGAGGAGGGTTTCGTGGACTACAGCTACATCAATCACTACGTCTGCAACGACGCCGTCATCCTGTGCGGCTTCGACGACCCGGCCGATGCCGAGGCCGCCGACATCCTGTCCCGGGTGTATCCCGGCCGCACCATCGTGACCGTCGACGCCCGGGCGATCTTCGCGCGCGGCGGTGGCATCCACTGCATCACCCAGAATGAGCCGCTCCCGGCTCGCTGACCCGCACCGCAGGTCGCGGGGTTGATCCGGCCCGCGCACGCCGATTCGGCGAATGAGGGGCGGGCCGGCTCACCGAAACGTCGCGGGCACGATCGTGACCGCGCGCACATACTGAACTAGCAACCATCGGGTTATCCGATGCTGTCGAATTACCGGTAAGGAGCTCTCGTGGCTGTCATCACTCGTGACGTCGTGATCGTCGGGGCCGGACCGTCCGGTCTGACCGCTGCCGCTGAACTGCGGAAGGCCGGCCTCTCGGTGGCCGTCCTGGAGGCCCGCGATCGGGTCGGCGGCCGCACCTGGACCGGCGACATCGACGGGGCCATGATCGAGATCGGCGGCCAGTGGCTCTCGCCCCACCACACCGCCGCGCTGGCCCTGGTCGAGGAGCTCGGCCTGAAGACATTCTCCCGCTATCGCGACGGCCAATCCGTGTATCTCGCCGCGGACGGCACCCGGCAGCAGTTCACCGGCGATGTCTTCCCCGCGCCCGCCGAGACCGCCGCCGAAATCGACCGGCTGCTGAACCTGCTCGACGGTCTCGCCGCCGAGGTCGGTGCGGACGAGCCGTGGACGCATCCGCAAGCGGCGGAACTGGATTCGGTGCCGTTCAGCATCTGGCTCGAGCGCCAATCCGACAACGAGTACGCCCGCGAGACCGTCTCGTTCTTCGTCGCCGGGGCCATGCTGACCAAGCCCGCGCACACCTTCTCCACCCTGCAGGCCCTGCACATGGCCGCCGCCCAGGGCTCCTACACCGCGCTGGCCACCGACACCTTCATGCTCGACAAGCGCGTTATCGGTGGCATGCAACAGGTTTCGCAGCGGCTGGCGGCTGCGCTGGGCTCGGACGTCCATCTGAACGCGCCGGTGCGCAAGGTCCGCTGGTCGGACACCGGCGTCACCGTCTTCGCCGACGGCGACCTCGAGGTGCAGGCGGATCGCGTCGTACTCGCGGTGCCGCCGAACCTGTACGCGGGCATCAGCTTCGATCCCCCGCTACCGCGCCGCCGCCACCAGATGCACCAGCACATGTCCTTCGGATTCGTCGTCAAGGTGCACGCGGTCTACGAAACCCCCTTCTGGCGCGCAAAGGGATTGTCCGGCACCGGTTTCAGCGACACCGACCTGGTTTCGGAGGTGTACGACAACACCAATCACGGCATGGACAACGGCGCCATGGTCGGCTTCATCGCCCACACGCAGGCCGACGCCTACTTCGCCATGGACGCAGCGCAGCGCAAGCAGGCCGCCCTCGACTGCCTCGTCCGCTACCTCGGCCCCGAGGCCGCGAATCCGGTCGTGTTCTACGAATCCGACTGGGGCACAGAGGAATGGACCCGCGGCGCCTACGGCGTCAGCTTCGACCTGGGCGGTCTGACCCGCTACGGCCACGATCACCGCGACCCGGTCGGCCCCATCCATTTCTCCTGTTCGGACCTCGTCGGCCCGGGCTTCCAGCATGTCGACGGCGCGGTCCGCATGGGCCGACGCGCCGCGGCGACCATAGTCGCGCAACGCAGCCTCGTCTGACTCGGAACAGCAGAGTGGAGCCGGTCTTCGGACCGGCTTCACTCGTTTCCGCGAGCTGCCGCACGAACGGAATTCGGTCAGCCGATGAGGTGGGCGGTGATCACCGGGGCGAGCCGGGACGCGAGGGTCGCTATCGGCTCCGACGCGACCGGCTCGACCTTCAGGATGTAGCGCAGGTAGGCGATTCCCAGGAGTTGCGCCATGGCCAGGTCGATACGCAGCTCCGCATCGGGTCCCGGCAAGGCCGCCGCCAGGAGTTGATACAGCTGGCCCTGGATGAATTCGCGTGCGAGCGTGGCGGATTCCTCGTGGGTGGCCGCGCCGCGCAGGATCGCTTCCAGGCGGCCCCGCGATTCCGGGGTGTCCCAGAGTCCGAGGAAGACGCGGGTCAGGCGGTCGCCGATGCCGTTCAGGTCGCCGTCGAGGATGCGGGCGGCGATCTCCTCCGGGGCGAACGGCCAGCCCATGGTGGCCCGGAACAACCCTTCCTTGCTGCCGAAGTAGTGGCGGATCAGGGCCGGGTCCACGCCGGCCGCGGTCGCGATGTCGCGGACCGAGGTGCGGTCATAGCCGGTCTCCGCGAAGCGCTTTCGCGCGGTGTCGAGCAGCACCGCTCGGGTGTCTGCGCGGCCGGGTCGTCGTCCTATCGGTGGCATGGTTCCGGAAACTCTACACTCGTTGACTTTCTCGAGGCCGCGGAGCTACGGTTGAGGAGTTAATTCCACAAGTGAGGAGTTTCCTCCCATGCCGATGCCACGCTGGGTTGCCCAGACCAATAAATTCGGCCTCAACCAGGTCACCCGCTTCCTCGCCCCGTGGCTGCCGGGGTGGGGTCTGGTGGTGCACCGCGGCCGGAAGTCCGGTCGCACCTTCACTACTCCGCTGTGGGTCTTCCGGCGCGGCGACGACTTCGTCATCGCCCTGACTTACGGCAGCAAGTCCGATTGGGTGCGCAATGTGGAGGCCGCCGGGTCGTTCGAGCTCGTGCATCTGGGTCGCCGCCACGAGCTCACGAACCCCCGCGTCTATCACGACCCCCGGGCCACCGATATGCCGCTGCCGATTCGGCTCATGCTGCGCTACGTGCTCAACGTCCCCGATTTCCTGCGAGCCGGCAGCGCAGCCTCGGTTCCGAAAGCGGCGTGACGACCCGGAAACCGCAGCGCGACAACGACTATCCCGCCTAGTTTGCCGAGAGTTCGGCGCGGAATTCTCCGGGGGTCTGACCCGTCCAGCGATGGAAGGCTCGCCGGAGAGTTCGGGCGTCGGTGTAGCCGGCGCGGGCGGCGACGGATTGGATGGAATATCCGGTGTCGCGCAAGAGATTGGTGACCTGGTCGCGCCGAACATGTTCGACTTCGGCGCGCCAGGTGCTGTCCACTTCGCGCAGGCGGCGCTGCAGGGTGCGGGGGCTGATCGCCAGGCGGCAGGCGATCGTGTCGAGGGCGAGGTCGCCGCGGATCATCGCGTCCGAGATCGCGTGGTGCAGTTTGCCTCGCCAATCCGGGACCTGGCGGGAAGCTTCGAGTTGCAGTTCGGCGTAGTGGCAGAGCATGTCGCCCAGCATCGGATCGTCTCCGGTGGGCAGCATGCCCACGTCGAGGAAGGTGATCTCGGAGAACGGTGCACCGAAATCGATGCAGCCGGTACCGAATTCGTCGATCAGATGCGGGAAGCGGTGAGTGACACGATGTGTGAAGGCGACGCGGACGGGGACGATGTGCTGTTTGGTCGCCGCGCGGACACGCTGCAGGATGAGCGAGAGCACGAACTCCTCGACCGGAATGAACAGCGGGTCGGATTCCTGCGCGACGCCGACGCGAACGGTGAGCAGTCGATCGTCTTCGAGCACCTCCCACACGACGGTGGGATCGGTGACCGCGGAACGGAATTCCATGACCGTGCGCAGACTGTCGGCCAGGGTCGCGCGGCTGGTGAACAGATAGTCCCAAACCCCGAGAGCCCCACGCTCGGCGGTTGCCGATACGCACAGACCCGCGCCGGGGCCACCGACCGAGCCGATCAATTCCCACAGCCGCCAGGCCGACTCGATCGGCACTCTGAGATGCTCTTCACCGGAGCTGTACTTGTCGACGCCCGATACGCCGGCGATATGCCCATGTGATGCACCGACTCTCAATGCCGCGTCCTGGAGCACGACGGCAGTGCGCATCGGGATGGTGCCTTCAATCATGTTGCCGAGACTAACAAGTAACAAACCGGTCGGCCTGTTACTTGATTTCGCCCCTTGCCGAGAGCTCGGACGGGATCCTCGACGCCACCTCTTTGTGGGTGTCGGAAGCCGCGTCGAGGGAGTCCGCGAGGGCCATCAACTGTTCGACGGTCTCACCGTGCCGACGCCGGAAGTCGGCACGCGCGGTGCCACGCCGGAAGGAGTAGAAGGCGCGGCCGGACTCCAATTGCCAGGTGTACCAGAACAGGTAGGGCACCGTGAGCGCGAAATTGACGATGCCCCAGACGATCCAGACGTCGTTGTTGAACCAGCCGTCCGACGGCATCACCTTCGGGAAGATGTTGTAGATGGCGATCACCAGCATCAGCACCGGCAGCGTGTAGATGCGGGCCATGATGTAGAGCTCGGGACGCCGCTTGACCAGCGGGTAGATCTCGGCGATCGCGAGAATGCAGATGCTCGCGGCGAAATGCTCCTCCTCGGGCGGATACCCGCCGAAGGTGAAGCACAGATTCCAGGTCGTGTAGAGGAAATTCCACGCCATCGTGGTGTAGGCGACGAGTTCGGCGTTGCGGCCGGGCAGCACCTCCCAGAAGCGGGGGCAGTACGGAATGGTCAGGCACAACCCCAGGCCGACCGCCGCGTTCCAGTAGTTGCCGATCTCGGTGTCGCGCAGGGTCGCCTCGGCGATATTGAGGAACAGGATCGCGTACGGAAACCAGAGAAACCGGGGGTTGCGCAGTAACTCCCAGACCCGGCCCGCGCGCTGCTCGGCGTGTGCGATCCGCATCGCCCCGACCAGGGTCAGCGGGATGAGCACGGACAGGATCTTGGCCCACGAGAACCAGTTGACCAGACCGATATCGCGCCCCGGACCCCAGATCCAGAGCGGAAACGTCAGCAGCGACAACCCCCAGACCCACATGGCCGGGCGCGGGTGCCCGCGCATGTAATCCACGATCAGCCACAGGATCGCGCAGAACACGAGCATCGACACCGCCGTCACCCAGGTGAACGGTGCTGGGTTGCCGGTAACCGCCTCGGAGGCCGCACTGATCATGGGAGCACTGCCTTTCGCTGTCCAGGTTCGTGGTTCGCATACCTCGGTGAGCAGGCTGTTTCCGGCCAATCATGATCGGGTCGGAGAGCGAAATGAGGATGCCGCGCCGGATCCCTTTCGTGGATCACCGACGCTTCGGCCGAAAGAGCCGGACACTCAGGGGTATCGACATCCTGGAGGTTGACCCATGCCCGAAGGCACTGTCCCGCTTCCGGGAACCCACGATTGGCATATCACCGACCGGGAGTACGCGCGGCAGGAGACGCACCGGGGACGACGATTCGCCTACCCGCGGATCGATCCGCGGCGGACCGCCCTGGCCGTGATCGATATGGTGCCGCTCCATGTCGGCGACAACCCCTACGGTCGCGCGATCGTGCCAAATATCAACCGGCTGGCCGAAACCCTGCGGGCCGCAGGCGGAACCGTCGCCTGGGTACTGCCGGTGACAGGGCCACCTTCCGAGCAGGCGATCGAGTTCTTCGGCCCGACCATGGCCGAAATCTTCAGCAGTCCAACAGTTTCCGGACCACTACCGACCCGCCTGTGGTTCGAGCTGGCCACCCGTGATGGTGACCTGTTCGTCGACAAATCCGCAGCCAGTGCCTTCTTCCCGGGCCGCTGCGACCTACCGCAGCTACTCGAAAAGCGAGGCATCGACACCGTCCTGATCACCGGAACCGTCACCAACGTCTGCTGCGAATCCTCCGCGCGAGACGCCTCCACCCTCGGCTACCGAGTCATCATGATCGCCGACGCGAACGCCACCCGCACCGACCGCGAACACAACGCCACCCTCCACACCATCTACCGCTCGTTCGGCGACGTCCGCACAACTTCCGACGTACTCGACATGATCGGACAGCAAGACCCGAATCGTACGGGCAAAGAAGCGCCGACCAGCTGACGAATTGGGCCTTTCGCCCAACTCGACCCCACACGCCCCCTGAGATATTGGAGGATTCGCGGCTGCGCCACCAATGTGACGGCGATTACATTTCCGAACGAAACGTATTGCTCGCCGACTGAGGAAATGCCATGTTCGAACTCGATCTCACGCGCAGATCCATCGCGCGCGGAGGAACCTGGCTATCCCTCGCCGCAACCCTCGCCGCCCCCCTGTCCGCACTGGTGATCCTCATCTACCACGGCATGTGAAAAGGCAGCAGCCCGTCAGGGGATCGGCCGATCGTGTGCTCCCGAAATACGATCGACCGCGCTCAGAACTGGGCGCTCAGGAATCCGGTGAACAACACCAAGAATCCCCCGACCTCACCCCCGATGAGCGCCACCATAGCCAGGCGGGTCGAGGCGTTGATGTCACCGTGGAACTGGTTGGTGGTGTCCCTACGCCGGCCGTGCCAGGCGTAGGTGGCTATCGCGGAAACGAAGAAACCCAGGATCACCAGATCGGCGGTGAGATTCACTGCGGTCGGCCAGGCACTGAGTTCGGTGAAGACGGCTACCAGGATGCCCGCGAACGAATACATCAGTGCGGCACGGTGTGCGATGTCGACGTAGATGTGTGCAGCACCGTCGGGAGATGTACGGATGCCGTGATATTTCCAGACGCCGAGCAGCAGGGCCGACAGGAAGATGAGGCCGGTCACCAGCAAGGTGATTCGAGTGTCGAGCCCGAGGGCGATATTGGTCGCCATGGTGTAGAACTCCGGTTCTGTTCGGTCTCCCGCAGAGTGGGCCTCCACGGGTGCGATCGAAAGCGCAGCCGCGCATTCACTCCTCGCGGAGTTTGCGTTCCATCGCTTCCCATACTTCGCGGAGAGTGCGGGTGGTGGGGATGCCGTTCTTCGTTACGCAGATGCCGAAGGTGGACTCGAGTTCGGCGATCAGTTCGGTGCAGTCGGCGCTCATGTGGTGGCGTTCGGCGCGGAAGGCAGGGTGCGGTCGATGAAAGACACCATTTCGGCGATTGCCAGGCGGGATTCGGGGACTATCAGGGCTGCTGCTTGAAAGACGTGCACCTGTTGTAGCCAGACTTGGAATTCGCAGGGCACACCATGTTCCGCGAGCCGGGTAGCGAGGAGTTCGGCGTCGGGGAAGGTCATTTCCGTCGAGGTCGACTGGATCAGGGTGGGTGGGAGGCCGGTGAGGTCGCTGTCGACGGGGGAGAGCAGCGGGTGTGTGCCGTTGGCGCGTTGGGCGTTTCGGGTGAAGATCGGGACTGCTGCTACCGGGAATACGTCGCAGGTCGCGGCGGTCAGGGCGGAGGTCATGCGGGTGGTGTCCCAGCCGGTGAGGGGGGACATGGTGGTGAGGGCGCCGGGTAGTGGGAGTCCCTCGTCGCGGGCGGTGAGGGCGGTCGCGAAGGTCAGGTATCCGCCGGCCGAATCACCCATGAAGGCAATGCGTTCGGGCGGCACGCCGAGGGCCAGTAGGTAGCGGTAGGCGGCGAGGCAGTCGTCGATCGCGTCGGCGATGGAGTGCCTGGGCAGCATTCGGTAGTCGACGCTCAGCACGGGTGCCGAGAGCGCCTTCGCGTACCGGCCCACGAGTTGCCGGTGCAACCATCTGCCGCCCACATAGAAGGCACCGCCATGGAAGTAGAGCACCACGCGATCCCCGCGAGGCTCGGCCGGTTCGACGAGTTCGCCCCGGCAGTTCGCGAGCGTGATCCACTGTCGTTCGAGCCCGCGCGGCGACCACAGGAACCTGCCGAAATGGTCGGCGGCCCGGTACGGCCACGGCAGCTCCGAAGATTTGGCCCACAGCCACAGCAGCGGTTTCAGGGTGTAGCGCACCAGTCGGCGCACGACCCGCGATTGCCAACTGCCACCGGGGAATTCGGAATAGACGACCTTGGCGGGGGCGGATTCACGGCTGTCGCCTCGCGCAGAGCTCACATTTTCCGGCACGGAAGACCTACCCCCAATCGACCGCGCGAAAGCACAGCGACCTCGACGATGATGAGAGAAACAGTAGCGTACCCCACTCGACCCTGCCACCCGCACGACCGCGACCGCACACCACTCCCCCGGACTGTGCGATGGCACGGTATTCCATTGCTACCGTGGTCGGATGAGTGTTCCGGCCGACGTCGACCGCCTACCGAGAGGCCCGCACGGGTTGACTCGTGAGGAAGTCGCCGATTCCCAATTGGCGCGGCTCTACACCGCGATCATCGACGCCGTCGCGGAGCACGGGTATCACGCCGTCAGCGTCGCCGATCTGGTGTCGCGCGCCAAGATTTCGCGCCGGACCTTCTACGAGTTGTTCGACTCCAAGGAATCCTGCTTCGCGGCGGCCTTCGAGGTGCTCGTCGAGGTCGCGACCGGGCGGCTCACCGCGGCCGTGGTACTCGTCGAACCCTTCGATTGGCAGCAGCTGGTTCGCGATTCGCTCGCCGCCTACCTGCGGATCCTGTCGGAGGAACCCGCCACCGCGCGGGCCCTGCACATCGAAGCGCCCATCGCGGGCCCGGCCTTCGCGGCCTATCGCACCCGGCTCATGGCGGTCTTCGCGGGTCGAATGCGCGCCGCCCGCGAGGTCGCCGTCCAGCAGGGGGAACTGACCGGCCACCTACCCGATGCGATCTACGAGTTCCTGATCGGCGGCATCGACGACCGTATTCGCGATTGCCTGCAGACCCGCGGCCCGGCAGCCCTTCCCGATCTGGAACCCACCCTCTCCTACGTCGCTCTCACCCTGCTGGGCTCGACACCGGAGGATAATTCGGGCTAGACAGCGGACCGCCCGAGGAGTGTGCCGAATGTGGTGGCAGTTGATTGTTGTTGCGCTGCTGGGCATCACGGTGATCACGGTGTCCCGGCGGCTGTGGCCGCCGCGGAATCGCGGTCTGGGCAACGAGGTCGCCGACAATGACGGCGATTCCGCGCACGAGTGGGGTGGATTGGCCGGGTTGCTGGCTGCCGGAATCGGGCGGTTTCTGAAACCAAGGGTGTGGCCGCGGATTCAGAGGCGACTCGACAGCCAGCGGGAGCGGCGGGAAGGTCGCGGACGTTAGGCAGCCGGGGGTTTGACGCAGGTGAACTGCATGACGTCGATGAGGCCGGAGCGGAAGCGGTCGGCGCACCCGGTCAGGTAGCGCTGGTAGGTGTCGTAGGTTTCGTTGCCGCACAAGCCGATTGCCTCGTCGCGGTGTTCGCTCAGCGCGGCCGCCCAGTGATCGAGGGTGCGGGCGTAGTGCAGTTGCAGGGCGTGGATGCGCTCGACTTCGAAGCCGCCCGCCTCGGCGTATTCCTTGACGCCACCGAAGGCGGTGCTGGTGGGGAAGGGCAGGCACCCGTTGGGGAAGATGTCCTTGCGGATGAATTTCAGGAACTCGACATCGTCACGGGTGTAGCTGATCCCGCGACCGTGCAGATCGCCCTGCGTGTACATCACGATGGTGTGCAACAGCATTCGACCGTCGGCGGGCATCGCCGCGTAGGCGAAGTCGAAGAAGTCGGGATACCGCTCCTTACGGAAGTGTTCGAACGCTCCGATGCTGACGATGCGATCGACCTGTCCGTCGAACTCCTCCCAGCCCTGTAACCGGACCTCGGCGTGACGACCGCCGGGCGCGCGCCGGTCGAGCTGTCCGCGGATGTAGTCGTGCTGATTGCGGCTCAGGGTCAACCCGATGACGTTGACGTCATAGGCGTCGAGGGCGCGCAGCATGGTCGACCCCCACCCGCATCCGACATCGAGCAGCGTCATGCCCGGTCGCAGGTCGCATTTGCCCAGTGCGAGATCGATCTTCGCGCGCTGGGCCTGTTCGAGGGTGTAGTCGGGGCGTTCCCAATAGGCGCAGCTGTAGGTGCGCGAGGGATCGAGGAACAGTGCGAAGAAGTCGTCGGACAGGTCGTAGTGGGCCTGGATGTCGTCGAAGAAGGGGGCGTGACGGGTCACGGGTTCGGACCTCCGGTGTCGTGTGAGCACACATCGATTACCGACTAGTCGGTGCGCTGCCGGTCGGCGATGGGTCGCCCGCATGTGATCTGAGTCACTCCTCGGATGCGCCTCGAATTAAACCAACCGGTCACCAAACCCTTGGCCGTGGCCACCCGAACCCCTGTCCAAGTTCGCTGCTCCACCTTCCGCTGTGTCCGTGCACCAACGAAGGATCGATCGCGATGGCCATGTCCGCTTGCCTCCCCGAGACCGAACTCTCCCACCGCTTGGCAGGTCTGCTCACCGAGGTGGGCCGCGGCGACAGCGATGCCTTCACCACGCTCTATCGGCTCACCCATCACCGGGTGCTGGGCTTCGCGGGATGGGTATTGCACGACAGATCGGCCGCCGAAGACGTCGCGCAGGAGGTGTTCCTCCAGGTCTGGTCGCAGGCAGGGCGCTATGACGCGTCCATGGCCAGCCCGATGGGGTGGATCAAGATGCTCACCCACCGCCGCGCCGTGGACCGCGTCCGCAGCGAATCCTCGGCCACGCGCCGCGATGTGCTCTACGGCGAGACCCACATCCACCGCGACCACGACACCGTGCTGGAAGTCGTCGAACAGCACTTCGAGGAACGCGAGGTCGCCCGCTGCCTCGACACGCTGACCGAGCGCCAACGCGAAAGCATCGTGCTCGCCTACTACGGCGGACAGTCCTACGACGAGATCGCCGTGCGCCTGGGTACCCGCCCCTCGACCGTGAAAACCCGCATCCGCGATGGCCTTCGCCGACTGTCGGCCCGCCTGGACGACACGGTCGACCGGTGAGGAGGTACGCCCCCGATCGACCGTGTCGGTCGAGGGCGTACCGAGCGACTCAGTACTGGTGACAGCTACCGACGACCTGGGTCATCTTGGGGCCGAAGTCCGCATTGTCGGTGGCGGTGACGCCCATCTGCTGCTGTTGGGTGATCAGCGCCTGGAACGCGGCCCGGCGCTCGGCGACCGGCCGGTCGTAGGCGGTCTTCAACGCGGCCTTCTGCGCCGGAGCCGCGTCGAGCTGCGCGGCCGTGTCGGGTGCCGCATCGTGCAGCGCGGCGTCGATCTGGGTGAACGAGCAACTCGAGCTCAGCAGGGGTTCGAGATCGCTCATCGGGTCGGCGGCCGCGGCACCCGCCCCGGATAGTGCCGCCGTGGCGAAACCGGTGATCATCATCGCGACGGTGACCGCGGACCGCGTGCTCATCAACCTCATGCGGGATCGACCTTTCGTAGTGGCTGGATCTGCGACGGAGCCCGGCCGGCGACCGGACCCCCAGCAGAGGTATCGGAGCCGACCGGGTTTCGGCTTGGTCGCCGCACGCCTCGACCAAACCTGCCCGGGACGCATGTCGAAATCCGGGTATGGGTGTGAGCGAACGGCGAGGCGGCCGATGAGCGATGTACGCGGCGGTCGGGATATCGCGGTGATCGGAAGTGGTGTCGCCGGTTTGACGGCCGCCTACGTGCTGGCGCTGACCGACCGGGTGACCCTCTACGAGAAGGACGAACGGCTGGGCGGCCACGCGCACACCCATGAGGTGGAGTTCGCGCCGGGCCGGCGGGTACGGATCGATTCCGGATTCATCGTCCACAATGACCGGACCTATCCGACGCTGTTGCGGCTGTTTCGCGAATTGGGCGTGCACACGCGCGAAACCGATATGTCCATGTCGGTACGTGCCGATGCCATCGGACTGGAGTACGCCGGGGCGAAGGGGCTGCCCGGACTGTTTCCGGCGGCCCGCACGCTGACCCGGCCGCGCTACCTCGGGATGCTCGCGGAGGTCCCGCGATTCCATCGCGCCGCCCGGAACCTGTTGCGGCAGAATGATTCCGGCGTCACGCTCGCGGAGTTCCTGCGACAGCACCGGTTCAGCCGGTATTTCCGGGACAACTTCATGACGCCACTGGTGGCGGCGGTGTGGTCGTGCGATCCGAGTGTCGCCGATCGGTATCCTGCGCACTACCTGTTCCGCTTCCTCGATCACCACGGCATGTTGAGCGTGTACGGCTCGCCGAGCTGGCGCACGGTGGTGGGCGGCTCCGGCCGCTACGTCGATAAGATCGCCGACCGAATCGATGAGATACACACCGGGACAGCGGTACTCGGTGTCGCCGAGCGCGGCGACGGGGTGCTGGTGACGGTGCCGGGTGGTGCGCGACGCTTCGACGCGGTCGTCATCGCCACCCATCCGCGGCAGGCACTGGCGATGCTGTCGGCGCCGAGCCCACTGGCAGAGTCGGTGCTGGGGGCCATGCCGTATTCGGTGAACCACGCACGGCTGCATACCGATGAGTCGCTGCTGCCGCGGGCGCGGCGGGCGCGGGCCTCCTGGAATTACCTCATTCCGCCGCAGCCGGGCGACGGCGTCATCGTGACCTACGACCTCACCAGGCTGATGGGACTCGAGCATGTGACGGACCGGAGGTTCCTGGTCACACTGGGCGGAGCCGACCGCATCGCACCGGAACACGTGATCGCCGAGATGACCTATGAGCATCCCATCTATACCCCGGAATCCGTTGCGGCGCAGCAGTATCTACCCAGCTTGAACAGTGATCGGCTGGCCTTCGCCGGGGCCTATCACGGGTGGGGATTTCACGAGGACGGCGCGCGTTCGGGTCTGCGGGCCGCGGAGCGGATCGGCGGACGCTGGGAGTCCCGGCCGGAATCGCCCGCCCCACGGGTGGCCGCGCGATGAATGCTCCCGCACCGGCTCTCTACTTCACGCGGATCTCGCACGTGCGGCGAGCTCCCGTGCACCACGAGTTCGAATACCGCGGTTACAGCTGGTATTTCGATCTGGCTGCCCCGCCGCGCCTGCCGATGCCGCTGCGGCCGCTGGGGTATTTCCGGGCCGCCGATCACCTCTCCGGTCCGGGAGACGACCTGCGGAGCCGGGTCGACGCGGTGCTCACCGA
This sequence comes from Nocardia sp. NPDC059240, assembly GCF_042753865.1. Lineage (NCBI taxonomy): Bacteria > Bacillati > Actinomycetota > Actinomycetes > Mycobacteriales > Nocardiaceae > Nocardia > Nocardia sp. NPDC059240. The sequence goes on from NZ_JBHZAC010000011.1 coordinate 40,539, forward strand.
ACACGATATCGACTGTGCGGGTGGGCACGTCACCGGACTGATGTCCGCGCGAGCGCTCGGCTATGTCTTCGATCCACTGACCGTGTTCTGGTGTCACGGCCCCGACGGAGGGCTACGCTGCGTGATCGCCGAGGTGCACAACACCTATGGCGGCCGCCATTCCTACGTGCTACGCCCGGACGCCGACGGCCGCGCGCTGGCCGACAAGCGTTTCTACGTCTCGCCGTTCAACGCCGTGGACGGCCGCTACCATCTGCGGCTCCCGGAACCGGCGGAGGGCCTGGCACTGCGGATCGTGCTGCGGCGCGACGGCGTGCCGCCCTTCTTCGCCTCGATGACCGGTCAACGCCTGCCGGTGACGACCGGCACGATCCTGCGCGCCCAGCTGCGTGCTCCGCTGTCCCCCTGGCTGACTGCCGCGCGCATCCGCCGCCAGGGAATCGCCTTGTGGGCGCGGGGATTACCGATCGTCCCGCGACCGTGCCGCCCCGATTCTCGAAGGAGCAACCCATGACCCGATCCTGCCTCGACACGGTGGGAACCGGACTCGTCCCGCCGGTGCCGACCGGACTGCGGGCGCGGCTGCTCGCCGACGGCTGCGCGCTGCTGTTCCGCCGGGCGATGTCGCGGCTGCCGGTGCGCGTCGAGTACCCCGACGGCACCGTCTTCGGCATCGGCGCCGACACCGAGCCCCGGCCTCGGATGATCCTTCGGCATCCGGACGCCTTCTTCGCCCGGGTCGGCACCCAGGGACTCATCGGTTTCGGCGAGTCCTACCTCGCGGGCGAGTGGACGTCGCCGGATCCGACCGCCGTGCTGACGGTGCTCGCCGAGAGTCTGCCGCGCCTGGTTCCCGCTCCGCTGCAACGACTCCGCTTCGCGTTGCTGCCCTCTCCCCCGGCGAGTGAACGCGGGACAGCGGAGAACGCGCGCACCAATATCGAGCATCACTACGACCTGTCCAACGAGTTGTTCGGACTCTTCCTCGACGAAACCATGACGTATTCCGCTGCGCTGTTCGAGGATTCGAGCACCGCGTGCTGGGAACAGTTGGCCGAGGCGCAACGTCGCAAGGTCGACCGGCTGCTCGACGACGCCGGGGTGCGCGCCGGCACCCGGGTGCTCGAAATCGGTAGCGGCTGGGGCGAATTGTGTGTGCGGGCCGCCGCGCGCGGGGCCACGGTGCATTCGGTGACGCTGTCGGCCAGGCAACTGGAGCTGGCCCGGATCCGGGTGGCCGCGGCGGGATACACCGATTCGGTCGTCCTCGAATTGCGGGATTACCGCGATGTGCGTGGCGAGTACGACGCCATCGTCTCGGTTGAGATGATCGAGGCCGTCGGCTACCGCTACTGGCCCGTCTACTTCGATCAGCTCGACGCACGGCTGGCCCCGGGCGGGCGGGTGGCGCTGCAGGCGATCACCATGCCGCACAACCGGATGCTCGCCACCCGGCACACCCACACCTGGATCCAGAAGTACATCTTCCCCGGCGGATCCTTGCCCTCCACCAGGGCGATCGAGTCCGCGGCGGGCCGCACCCGGCTGCGGGTGCGCGAACGGCGTTGTCTCGGTGCGCATTACGCCGAGACGCTGCGCCTGTGGCGGGAGCGATTCGACAATCGCGCGCCGGAGGTCGCGGCGCTGGGGTTCGACGCGACCTTCCGCAGGCTGTGGCAGTTCTACCTCGCCTACTCCGAGGCGGGATTCCGCTCCCGATACCTCGATGTCCAGCAGATCGTTCTCGACCGGCCCGAGGAGCACCCGTGAATATCGCCACCCGCCTCGAATCCGCCCTGCGGCCCTTGCTGCGCGGGCCGCTGCCGGTGCGGCTCAACGCCTGGGACGGCAGCACCGCCGGACCGCTCGACGCCCCGCGCGTGGTGCTCAGCGGTCCGCGCGCATTGCGCCGAATCCTCTGGCACCCTGGCGAACTGGGTGCCGCGCAGGCTTATGTCACCGGAGAGATCGACGTCGACGGGGACCTGGGCGAGGCGCTGAGCACCGTGTGGCGCACCGTCGACGCCCGCGGCATCGGGCGGCCGCGGCCAGCGGATCTCGCGCGGTTGGCCCTCGCGTGCGCGCGGACCGGTGCGCTCGGTCCCCGTCCGGCCGCGCCGTCCACCCAGGCTCGGCTGCGCGGCAGGCGCAATCAGCAGGAGCGGGATCGCGCCGCAATCAGCCACCACTACGACGCCTCCAACGATTTCTATCGGTTACTGCTCGACCCGTCGATGGCCTACTCGTGCGCCTACTTCGCGAACGGCGCGCCCGAGATCGCCGCCGACAGTGTCGAGTTGGCGCGGGCTCAGCGCGACAAGTTGGATCTGGTCTGCGACAAGCTCGAACTCCAGCCCGGTATGCGGCTGCTGGATGTGGGTTGCGGGTGGGGATCGCTGTCGCTGCACGCCGCGGAGCATTACCGCGTGGAGGTCGTCGGCATCACGATCTCCCGGGCACAGCAGCAGTACATCGAAAAGTGCGTCGCGCAAAGGGGACTCGGCGGGCTGGTGCACGTGCGGCTGCTCGACTATCGCGATCTCACCGACACCGGTTTCGATGCGGTCGCCTCGCTCGAGATGGGTGAGCATGTGGGCGAACGCAATTACCCGCGCTACGCCCGTGCCCTGCACGATGCCGCCGCTCCCGGCGCGCCGGTGCTGGTGCAGCAGATGTCGCGGCGTGGACGGCATCCCGGCGGCGGGCCGTTCATCGAATCGTTCATCGCCCCCGATATGGCCATGCGTCCGGTGGGTGACACCATCGCGCGCCTCGAGGACGCCGGACTGGAAGTGCGGGACGTGCAGGCGCTGCGCGAGCATTACGTGTGGACCGCACACGCGTGGCTGCGCCGGCTGGAGGACCGCTGGGATGACGCGGTGGCGCTGCTCGGGGTGGAGGGTGCGCGCACCTGGCGGCTGTATCTGGTGGGCGGCGCGCTCGCCTTCGAACAGGGCCGGATGGGGGTGGATCAGATCGTGGCCCGCCGACCGGCCGCCGCGACCGCGGCGCTGCGCCGTCCGCTACGGACGGTGGTGCCGTCATGAACTGGGATGCGGTGCAGCGGGTTTGGCTGTTGTCCGCGGCCGCGCTGGTGCTGCTGCATACCGGGACCTACCTGGTCGGCAGGCGTGCCGGGCGCTACAACGTGGTGGATGTGGTCTGGGGTATCGGGTTCGTAGTGGTCGCCGGGGTCGCGATGATCGCCGGTGACGGATCGGTGCTGCGGCGGGTCGTGCTCTTCGCGCTGGTGGCGATCTGGGGGTCGCGGCTGAGCTGGTATCTGGCGCGTCGAACCGCGGGGCGGGGTGAAGATCCTCGCTACAGCGTGCTGCTGGACCGGCACGGTCGGTCGCCGGGGGTGGTGATCACCCGCATCTTCCTCACCCAGGCCGTGGCGCAGTGGGTGATCTCGCTGCCCATCCAGGTGTCCGCCGTCGCCGGCGCGACCCGGGGCCCGGCGTGGTGGGTGTTCGGCGCGGGGGTCATCGTCTGGTCCGTCGGGTTCCTGTTCGAGACGGTCGGCGATCGCCAACTCGCCCGCTTCCGGGCCGATCCGGGCAATCGCGGTCGGATCATGGATGGCGGGCTGTGGGCGTGGACCCGGCACCCGAACTACTTCGGTGACTGCTGCGTGTGGTGGGGTGTGTGGCTGATCGCGGCGTCCGCCTGGCCGGGGGTGCTGACCGTGTTCGCACCGGTCATCATGTCGTATGTGCTGATTCGCGGCACCGGTGCCCGACTGCTGGAACTGACGATGCGCAGTCGTCCCGGATACACCGAATATCAAAGTCGCACAGCATATTTCTTTCCGCGACCACCGAGGCTGTCAGCGAAGGAACACAATTCGCCTAATTCCGACAAAACATCGCACTGAAACAATCGAATTCGACCGATCCTCCAACGAATCCCGCTCGGGCAAGTACCGTTTCAGCGCAGCCGAAAATTGCGTGGAACTGTGAGGAATCCTTTGACCGAATCCGAACGACCAGCACTGTCCTTCCCGCCGGCCGAGCCTCCCCCGTTTCCACCCGCGGAACGAGCGGTATCCAGACGCAAGCTCGCCGCGATCGCCGGTGTCCTGCCGTTGAGTGCCCTGGCCGTGGGCGCGGCCGTCTGGTCCGGACACGACGACGGGCCCCGCAACGCCGTGAGCGCGGGCGGCACGCCGTCCGGTCATCCGACGCGGACGGACACGATTCCGACCAGGACCGAACCCGCCGCCGGGCTCGCGCCCGAAATCGCCAAGATCGGCAGTCGTCACATTGCCGCGCTGCACGCCATACACCTGCATTTGAATCACATATCCACCTACGATCCGCAATCGTTGGACGAATATTTCACGGGCGCACTGGATGCCACGACGGGCGCCTATCGGCAGCAGCTGATCGACACTCATCCCGCCACGCAGCAATATTTCCTCGCCACCAACTCTCGTAGCGAAGTGATCGAATTCAATTGCGGTCTGCGGGCGATCACCGGTACGACCGCGCTCGGCGTCGGATACGTCAAACAGTCCACCGTCACCGATCTCGCGCCGATCCCGGCCGTCTCCCTGACCGCCTGGGTGGTGACCGCGGAAGAACAGCCCGACGGCCGCTGGCTCATGAGCGACGCGAAGCGCATCTCCACCTGACTCGGCGGTAAGGTGAGCATCGTGCACGATGAAGTCACCGTTCAGATGGCGGCCCCCGCCCAGGAAATCTGGGACCTGATCAGCGATGTCACCAACGTCGGCCGGTTCAGCCCCGAAACCTACGGCGCCGAATGGGTAGGCGGCGCAACCGGTCCCGCGGTCGGTGCCAAATTCCGCGGCCAGGTCAACCGCAACGGCTGGGGCCTCAAGTACTCGACCGTGTGCCGTGTCATCGCCGCCGATCCCGGCCGCGAATTCGCCTTCACAGTCCTGGGTCCCGGCGGCATCGCCATCAACACCTGGCGCTACCACCTCGAACCCACCGACACCGGCACCGCCGTCACCGAATCCTTCACCCTCGCCGACATCCTCCCCCTGCGTCTCTACTGGCTCCTCGCAGGCTGGGCCCGCGGCAAGACCAACCGCGACGGCATGCAGCAAACCCTCGACCGCATCAAGGCCGACGTCGAATCAGCGAACTGACAGGTCAAGCGCGATCCGTGAGCGTGTCGTAGTGCTCACGCAAGGCCATGGTGACCGCGGCCAGGACGCGGTGGGTTGCCGCTAGATCTTCGACCGGGAATTCGGCCATGGCCGCCCGGGCGCTTTCGCCGACGGGGGTGAAGAAGTCCTGGGCCGCCTGGCTGCCGAGCGCGTCGCGGTACAGGATCACGCGCCGCCGGTCGTCGGGGTCGAGAACGCGGCGGAGGTGGCCGCTTTCGATGAGTCTGTCCACCAGATAGGTGACGGCCGGTGACGTCATGCCGGTGAGCTTGCCGAGTTGACCGGGCGTCAGGGGGCGGCCCGCGGACTCCGCCGCAGCGATGTGGAGCAACGCACGGAAGTCGTTGGGGCGCAGGCTGCTATCACGCGCGAACACATGGCCGAGCTGTTCGGAGACGACGCTCAGGGCACGAATCTCCAGCGTGATGTCGTTTTCCAGTGCGGCTCGGCCGGGCGTGGGTCCAGTGGGCGCGGCTGGTGTCGGGTCGCTGTCGGTCACCGCCGAAGCCTAACGCCTCTCAAGTATCTCCATTGATTAATAGTTAAGTTTCTGAGATAGTTTCCGTTGCCGAGCCGGCTCGAGAAACCAGCGACAGGAGCTTCCCCATGCGGTACGGGCAACCGAGCAGGACCGCGCTGGGCGCGGCCCGGGCGCGGGCACTGCATCAGACCCGGGAGGCGGCAGCCGTATTCGCCGACCCGCTGGCCGAAGCGATCGCCGGCGCCGTCGACGCCGCCGTGGGCCCGGCCGACGACGACCGTCCGCTTCCCGACGATGCCCGGCTGTTCCTGGCGATGCGGCACCGATTCGCCGAGGACGCGCTGGCCGCGGTGGCCGACCGGATCGAGCAGGTCGTCATCCTGGGTGCCGGATTGGATACGTTCGGTTACCGCAATCCGTATCCGGGGCTGCGGGTGTTCGAAGTGGATCACCCTGCGACGCAGCAGTGGAAACGTGAGCGCCTCGCGGATGCGGGCATCGCCGTTCCCTCCGCTGTGCGATTTGTTCCGGTCGACTTCGAGACCGACACTCTCGCAGCGAGTTTGGCCGCTGCCGGGTTCGATCGCAGCGCGCCGACCTTCTTCGTCTGGCTGGGCGTGATCGTCTATCTCACCCCGGAATCGGTCACCGCGACCCTGCGCTTCATCGCCGAGCACTCCGCGCGGACCGAGGTCGTCTTCGACTACAGCGGGCCGATCTCGGCACTGCCGCCGCAGCATCGGCCGATGGCCGAGCGGCTCACCCGTGTGATGGACGAGCTCGGCGAGCCGTGGCTGTCCTTGTTCACCCCCGAGGAAATCGCCGGTCAGCTGCACTCTTTGGGCTTCTCACAGATCGAGGATCTGGACCGGCGCGGACTCTTCGAGCGCTACGCACCCGGCACACCGACCGACGACGTCGTCGGCGGCCGCGTCCTGCACGCCGCGCATCCCGGGCATCCGTGAGCCGCACTTGCGCCCGATTCGCGTTCTCGCCGTAGGCGTTTCGACCGTTCCACTCCGCGTCGGATTGGTCGTCGCCCTGGTACTGCTGTCCGCGATGGCGCTGCTGGCGTCGGGAATCGGCGTGCACGGAGCGCTGAACCGGTCACTGACCGACCGGGTCGACGCGCAACTCGACGAGGCGGCACGCACCTGGGCTGTTCCCCGCCCCGCCAGCGAGCAGGTGCCCGAGGATGACAGGGCCCAACCCCGCCGATTCTTCGAAATGCGCCGCACCCCCGCCGGTGCGGTCTATCTCGAACTTCCCGGCGGCAGCGACCCTTCGGATATTCCGGCTGCCACCACCGCCACGACTGACGTCCCCACCACAACGGGTTCCGCGAACCACACCGGCGCGGGCTGGCGGGTCTTGACCGTCACCAACGAGTTCGGCTCAACCACCATCGGCCTCTCCCTAGCCGACAATCGCGAAACCCTTTCGCGGCTCGTCTATCTCGAATTCGCCATCGGCGCGACCGCCCTGCTCACCTTCGGCACCCTCGGCCACTTCGTCATCCGCCGCAGCCTCCGCCCCCTGCGAGCCGCCGAACGAACCGCAACGCTCGAACAAATCCACCACGATGCCGCGGCGATCGAGGCCGCCCAAGCCGAAGTGCAGCGCACCGAGGAAAAAATGCGCCGCTTCATCGCCGACGCCAGCCACGAACTCCGCACCCCGCTCACCACCATCCGCGGCTTCGCCGAACTCTACCGACTCGGCGGCACCCAAAACCCCGACCTGGTCATGACCCGCATCGAAGCCGAAGCAAACCGCCTGTCCACCTTGGTCGACGACCTACTGACCCTCGCCCGCCTGGACGCCGAACACCCACCCATTCGGGACCCGCGATATCACCGCACGCCGTGAGCAGCCACCTTGGCATCCAGGGATGGCAACTCCCCCGAATGCACCCCCGGTTCGGGATTGGGCATCGGCGTGACGATCCCGAACCCCATGCAATCCACGACCCTCACCGCGACAGCCATCACCCTCTGCCTCGACGGCCCCGCCGACAAGGTCACCGCGGGCTTCCTCCCCAGGGCGTATTGGGAGTTCCGCACCGGTTCATGAAAAGCAGGAGGAACCCCACCATGGACGGATCGGCCGCAGCCGGAGCGATCGCCATCATCGTCACTCTCGCGCCCGTGGTGCTGTTGACGATTCGCCTCGTCAAGATCAAGCGCCGCGGCATCGGCGGCGGCGAGTTCAACCATCCCCTCGCCAACGCGGGCTACGGCGGCGTCGCCCCCGCCACCACCATCCAGCAAGATTTCGGCGGCCCGGGCACCTCCCAACAAGACATACCCGCCGCTCCCCCTAACCCCGACCCGCGCGCCGGGTGATGCCTGCCGTGTCAGGCTGCCAAACGCTGCGCACGTCCGGCTCCTGCTCCTCGTTGCGCAGTCCGTCGGTCCACTCGACTTCGGCGAACCCGTGGCGCGCATAGAATCGCCGTGCCGGCTCGTTGACCTGGAATGTCCACAGTTCCAAACCATTCGGCCGACGCTGTTTGGCCAGGTTGATGAAGCGGTCCCCCAAACCCTTTCCCTGCCAGGCCGGATCGAGGTAGAGCTGCTCCAGTTCGTCGGTGGAGAGGACGAGAAGGCCGAGGATTGTGTCGTCGGCTGCGGCCAGCCAGGTTTCGCGGTGTGGCACGACAACGTCGGCGAACCAGCGTCGGACGGCGTCGTCGTCGTGAGCTCGACGGACTGTCGGTAATGCTGAGGAGTAGGACCGTAGCCACAGCTCGGCCAGTGCGGCGGCGTCGGTGTCGTTTGCGCGCCGGAAGAGGGGATTCACTCCACCCACGTTAGACATCGGGCGAATGCCTGGAAGGGTGGCGGCTGTGGGTGAGTGGGACATGGTGACGACGGGATGCAGTGGTGCCGCTGTGTGGCGGAGTCCGGACGGGCGCAGTTACGCCAAGACGGCGTCGAGTGCGGCGGGGGTAGGGGAACTGCAGGATGAGCGGGATCGGCTCGGGTGGTTGAGGACGGTCCCGGTGGGCAGCCCTGAGGTACTCGACTGGATCGAATCCGACGGGAAATGCACGTTGATCACTTCTGCGCTGCCGGGTGTGCCCGCGAGCGAGTTCCCGGCGAGCGCGGTCGAGAGTGTGACGCGGGAGTTGGTGCGTTTCCTCGCTGTGCTGCACGGCATTCCGGTGAGTTCATGTCCGTTCGACGGGCGACTCGATCTCACCATTCCCCGCGCTACGGCGAATGTGGCGGCGGGTCTGGTCGACGAAGACGACTTCGACGACGTGCGCCGGGGGCGGGCGGCGAGGGATCTGCTCGATGCGTTGGTGGCAGATCAGCCGCACGCCCGCGCGCTCGAGGCATCCGACCTGGCCGTGTGTCACGGCGACTTCTGTCTGCCGAATGTGCTACTCGACCCCGAAACACTCACTGTGACAGGCATTCTCGATGTAGGTCGACTCGGCGTCGCCGACCGGCATTTCGACCTGGCGCTGCTGACGCGCTCGATCGCGTCAGCCGAGCTCAATCCGAGCTTCGATTCTGCGTTGGCCGACGCGGTCATCGAGCGTACCGGCGCCGATCCGTGGCGGATCGAGTACTACCGCCTGCTCGACGAGTTCTTCTGAACGCTGGGTGAGTACTCCGGCTCGGCGGTCAGGTGCAGCACCGCGCTGTACGGGATGCGGGTTCCGGGGAGGCGGGGGTTGGGTGCGGGGAGGCGGGAGTAGAGGCGGAGCAGCGGGGGGAGGCGACGGAATCGCCTGGCGGCCTGCAGGACCGGTTCGATGTCGCGAGCGGTCCAGCCGAGACCTTCGAAGAAGGCGACGCCGTTGGTGGGGGTGAAGTGGAAGGGGGCGTTGCGGAGGACTTCGCTTCCCGTGCGGGACAGGGCTTTCGCGATGGCTATGGAGGAGATGTCGACGACCCAATCGGTGATCTCTTCGCGGTGGAGGTCGAGGGCGAGTTGGGTGACGTCGGCGGGGTGGAGGTACATGACGAGGCCCTCGGTGAGGACGAAGGCTCGGGAGGCGCCGGTGAGGGCTTCGGACAGGAATGCCCGCCGCGCGGTGGTGTCGGCGAGGTCGACGGCGTGCCTGGTGAGATGGCAACGGGGCGTGTGCGCTTCGAGCAGGTGAGTCTTCTCGGCGACCAACGCGGGGAGGTCGGCTTCGATCCAACGCAGGTCGCCGGGGAGGTCGAGACGGTAGGGGCGGGTGTCGAGGCCTGCCGCGAGGTTGATGACGAGGTCGCAGCCGTTGGTGATCGCCGCGAGGATCCGCTCGTCGATGAGCTTGGTGCGGACGATGATCGGCCAGCCGTTGCCCATGAAGTCGCGGGTTTCGGCGGCGATCGTGTGGCCCACCTCGCCGGTGAGCAGGGCGGCGAGGGGGTCGTGGAACAAGGCGTCGGGGCGGGCCGATTCCTCGGCACGGTAGGCGGCGACCCAGCGTGCGGTGTCGGAGACGGCCGGGGTGATCGGACCGGCGTCGGTCATGACTCTCCTTCGGTCGGCGCTCAACTGGCGGTGGGGGCGATGGCGGCGGCGATGCGGGGGCGCAGTTCGGCGGCGGGGATGACGGCGTCGACCGAGCCGACCGCGACCGCGCGCTGAATGCTGTGGATCCGGTCGAATTCGGCGCCGAGGGCCGAAAGGTGTTCGGCGCGTACGGAGATGCGCAGGTCGGCGAGTTCGGTGAGCAGTTCGGCGCGCTTGCCGGGATCGTCGGTGGTGTCGATGTGCTGGGTCAGGGCGCGAATGCGGGGGTCGTCGGTGGTGCGGGCGGCGACGGTGCGGGCGAAGACCACCGCGGCGGCGGGCGCGCCGCCGATCACCGAGGCGTAGGAGCCTTCGACGGCGAGCACCGTCATATTCGAGTTGAGGGCCTTGGAGAACACCACGAACGCACCGCCGTGGTAGCGCGAGATCACACAGAACACGATGCGGCCGTCGAAATTGACGATGGCGCGGCCGATTTCGGCGCCGTACTCCAGTTGCAGCCGCCGCATGGACTCCGGTGAGCCGTCGAAGCCCGACAGGTTGGCCAGCACCACCACCGGCCGGTTACCGCTGGCCGCGTTGATGGCCCGGGCCACCTTCTTGGACGAGAGCGGGAACAGCGTTCCGGCGGTGAAGGATTCGGGTCCGTCGGCCGATGGGAAGCCGTGCCGGGCCACCTGGGCGGATTCGATGCCGATCAGGCAGACCGGCCGGCCGTCGATGCGGGCGTCGGTGACCACCGCGGTGTCGGCCTCGGCCATGTCGGCCCAGCGTTCGGTGATCACATGATCCTGATCCGATACCGACCGCAGTACAGCGCGAATCGAGAAGGGCTTCTTGCGATCTGGATTGGTGGCCGACCCGAAGATCTGCCCGACGGTGGTGAACTCGCTGTCGGGATGCCGATGCGGGAAGCCGGTGACATCGCGGGAGACCGGATCGACGGTGACGGCGCGGCGCGGCCCGTCCTCACCGGCGACCACATACGTGTGCTCGTAGTGATCCATCAGAATGGCATGGGCCGCAGCGATATTCGGCGCGAAGTATTGCGCCTGCCCGTTCGGCCCCATGACGCGGGCGTACCCGCCGATGCCGAAGTTGTCCTCGGCGGACACACCGCCGGAGAAGTCCAGCGACTGCTTGCCGGTCAGCACCATGGCGCTGGCCGGGGTCATCACCAGGATGCCCCGGGTGTGCATGAGCATGGTGGCCTCGGCGTTCCAGTACGGTTGCGCACCGACATTGATGCCCGCCACCACGATATTGATCTCGCCGCCGTGCTGCGTGAACCGCACGATCCGCCGCAGTACCCGGGCCACCCAGTCCATGTTCTCGGTGCCGGATTCCATCGAGATCCGCGCCCCCGACGACAGTGCGTACCACTCCAGCGGAATGCGCCGGTGCTCGGCGAGATCCAGGGCGGCGGCGATGCGCGCGCATTCGGGTTCGCCGAGCGCGCCGAGTTCGCGGTACGGATCGCCGAACAGCACGATCCGTTGCAGCCCATCGGGATACAGCGTGCTGGGCGTGGACACCATGCCCACCACGATCCCGGCCCGATTGTGCCCGCGCGGCCGGTCGGCGTAGATCAGTCCGGTCCCGTCGGAATCCAGGTCGAGTTCGGTGAAGCTGCCGTCGTGTCCGCGCACCAGGTCGATGAGTTCGTACGGGTAGACCGCGCCGCGCCGGCGCACCCGCAGCACCTTCTGGTCGTAATCGGTCAGTGGCGCAAGCGGTTCCGCGGGCGGCGCGTCGACGGTGACCTCGGTGCCGCCGGTCAGGTCGTAGCGGAAGCGGGTGATCTGGAAGTCGAGAGAACCGTCGCCGCGACGCACCCGCCCGTGCACGATCACTTCCTGGATCCCGGCCCGCACGATCTGGGGTGCGGTGGCGTGCAGCCAGTCCGCCAGCGCGGTGGTGTCGACGTCGATGATCGGGCGGATATCGAGCCATACGTGATTGAGTTCCAGGCGGTTGCCCGCCGGGTCCAGTTCGCGGCGCGCCTGCGCCACCACTTCCGCGCAGGTGTTGAGCACGGTTTCGGCACCGCGCACCGTGATCAGTTCCCCGGCACCGTCGTGCACCGGTTCGAAGCGCCGTACCTGAGCCAGCGCCACCAGTCGCGCGTCCGAGGAATTCTGTTCGGCCACCGCGTGATACAGGGACACGTCCGGCGGCGCGGGCAGCCGGTCGAGGTGGAAGTTGCGCAGTCGCCACAGGTGCAGCCGACGCCCGACCAGCGGGTGCACGCCCCGGATCACGGTGTCCTCCACCAGATCACCGCCGCGACTGCGGTACGTGAAGTGTTCGAGCGGACGGCCGTCGGAGGGCGCGAGAGCGATGGTGATCCGCCGAGCTCGGTGCTCGATCCCGGTAATCCGGAGCGCGGCAAGCAGATCCAGCGCGCGATCCTCGGCAGAGTCGGGAGCGTCCGGCCAGCACAGCAACAGATCCAGCACGTGCACGTGTTCGGCCGGTGCCGCCTCGAGCAGGTCACGCAGCGCGGACACCAGGTCACCGGAGGGACCGTCGAGCAGATCACTCATTCGGGCGACGACGGCGACGCAGGTGGTGGCCACCGTGTTTCCCGGCCGCAATTCCAGCTGGTAGTCGCAGATCGCGAACGCCTGTCCCGCAATGGAAACCGTCGCGACCGTCCCCAACCGCTGCTCACCGTAACGGCGTCGGCACATCACCTCGAGCAGCGGATCCACCGGTGCGCGAGTGCCGCGCCGCAACCGCTCCCCCACGATCGCGTCGAGGGATTCGGGAATGTCGGCGAGGACGGTGAGCCGCCGCGTCCGTTCCGCCGACTCCGGAAGTGCTGCCAGCGCGCGCAATTCGTCCGGCACCCCCGCCAACATGGCGTCCCGGGCGGCTTCGGCCTCGGGGTCCAGGTACCACCGGAACTCGACGCTGCGCGCCAGGTCGGCCAGCATCGGCGTGCGGGCCGCCGCCACCCGGATCAGCCGCTCGAGCGTGGCCCGGATATCGGGTTCGCCGTCCGGGCGCGGCGCGCTCAGCCACGCCTTCAGCAGCTCCCGCACGCTGTGGGCGGCCTCGTCCAATCGCTTGCCCGCCAGGAAGATTCGATACACCGCCTGCTCGAGCTCGGGGCCGCGCTCGACGCCGTCGACACCGTAGCGCCGCAGCCCCGTGGTCAGGGCCTGCCGGAAGCCGGTGGACAGCGCCCCACGGCGCACGTCCAGGCTCTGCAGGTACACGTGCAGTTGTTCACGGCGGCTGCGGTGCGAATCCTCTTCCGGCGTCGTATCCGACAGCTCGGCGATATCGCAGTAGGCGTCGATGACGTCTGCCTCGGCCGCCAGGAATCCCGCCAGCCCCTCGCGCCCGCGCAGGTACCGGGTCAGCGCCGCAGCGGACTCCCCGGCGAGATCGAATCCCATGATCGCACTGACGATCTCGTGCAACGCCTGCCGTGCGGCCGCGACCGGTTCCGACGCCACGCCGACCGGAAGCCGCAGATCGACCGGTTCGAGCGGCATCGCGTCGATGGTCTCGCCCACCGGTTCCAGTTGCGCCAGCAGCGTTCCCGTCGCCACCTGGCTGCCGACGGAGACCAGCAGTTCCCGCACCCGGGCGTCGAACGGCGCGGCCAGTACCGTCTCCATCTTCATGCTCTCGAGCACCAGTACCGGCGCTCCGGCGGCGATGGTCGCGCCCGCCGCGACCGGTGTGGCGACCACCAGCGCCGGGGCGGGGGCCCGCACCGCGCCGCCCTCGTCCCGGCCGACCCGGTGCGCCACCCCGTCGACCTCGACCACCTGCACGGTCCCGTGGATCGCGGTGACCACCCGATAGGTCCGGTCCCCGACCGTGAGCCGGCTCGTGTAGGCGTCACGCCGTTCCAGGACGGCGTCGAACCCGGTGTCGTCCACCTGGATTCGGTAGCGATCGGCGGCGATCCGGCAGGCCAGCGTGCGATGGGTGCGCCCGGACAACTTCACCTCGACGGCCCGTACGGGCTCGTCGAGCAGCTGCGGCCGACCGCCGCGACCGGTCTCCCACAGTCGGGTGCGACGCGCCCGCTCCTCGTCCTCGTATCCGGCGATGGCCGCCGCGGCCAGCGCGATCCCGGCCTGCTGGGCCGGGGCGAGTCCACCAGCGGCGCGGGCGCGGTCCACCCAGCGGGTGTCGGCGGTGGCGTCGATGACCTCGGGCGCGTCCAGCAGCGACATCAGCAGGCTCTTGTTGGTGGCCCCGCCCTCGATCACGACGGTGGTCTCGGCGACCGCCCGCCGCAGCCGGGCCAGCGCCTCGTCCCGATCCCGGCCGTAGGCAATGATCTTCGCGATCATGGAGTCGAAGTCCGGCGGGATCTCGTCGCCCTCGATCACCCCGGTGTCGATGCGGATGCCCGGCCCGACCGGCCAGCGCAGCAGTTCGATGCGTCCGGGTGCGGGTGCGAAGTCCCGGTCGGCGTCCTCGGCATTGAGCCGGGCCTCGATGGCGTGCCCGCGCTCGCTCGGTCGGGTGCCGCGCAGCGGGAGTCCGGCGGCCACCTCGATCTGGCACTTCACCAGGTCGATCCCGGTGGCCAGCTCCGTCACCGGATGTTCGACCTGCAGGCGGGTATTGACCTCGAGAAAGGCGAACAGCCGCTCCTGGGGCTGGTAGAGGAATTCCACTGTCGCCGCGCCGCAGTAGCCGACGGCCAGTGCCAGCTGCTCCGCCGAATCCTTCACGGTGGCAATCTGTTCCGCGTCCAGCAGCGGCGACGCCGATTCCTCGATGATCTTCTGATTGCGGCGCTGCACGCTGCAGTCACGCACCCCGAGCGCCCACGCGGTGCCGTGCGCGTCGGCAATCACCTGTACCTCGATGTGCCGAGCACCGTCCACGAGCCGCTCCAGGAACACGGTGCCGTTGCCGAACGAGCGCAGGGCTTCCTCGCTGGTGCGGGTGTAGGCGTCGCGCAGCTCGGCGGGCGAGGTGACGATGCGGATGCCCCGGCCGCCACCGCCCGCGGTCGCCTTGAGCATCAACGGGTATCCGACCGCGTCCGCCTGCAGCAGCGCGTCGTCCAGCGACTCCACCGGTCCGCGACTCCACGCGGCCACCGGGACGCCGACCTTTTCGGCCAGCAGCTTGGCCCCGATCTTGTCCCCGAGCGCGCGCATCGCGTCGGCGCTGGGCCCCAGGAATGTCACGCCGAGCCGGTCGCACAGTTCGACGAAGGCCGGATCCTCGGCCACGAAACCCCAACCGACCCAGGCCGCCTCGGCGCCGGTGTCGATCAGCGCCCGCTCCAGCACCGCGAGATCCAGGTACGGCCGCGCCGAGGCAGGCCCGAGGTTGTAGGACTGATCCGCGTCGCCGACGAATCCCGCGTGCCGCTCGCCTTCGGTGTAGAGCGCGATCGTCCGTAGTGGCGCACGGTCGCGATGCTCGGCGTTGAACTCCCGGACCGCGTGGATCAGGCGGCGGGCCGCCTCTCCACGATTGACGATGGCGATACGCGTGAACATGACTACTCCAAAGGCGAAACTTCGAATGCGAACGTCGAGCGGCTAGCGGCGCAGCAGGGTGACGCCGAGACTCACCAATCCGGCGGCCAGCGTGACCGCGCCGAGCCACAGCACCGCGATGAAGGGACTCGGCTGGGTCCGTCCGGAGCCCAGCGCGGACAGGAAGAAGCCCGCCGAGATCAATACGGCGGCAACGGGAATGGCCAGGCGGGTCAGCCAGCCGAACCAGCCGGAGAGCCGCACCGAATCGGTGAGGATCAGCGCGAGCAGCGAAAGGATCAGCAGCACACCGGCATGCGCGTGTCCGGCCCGGTCGAAACTCGCCTGAAAGGCGGTCTGCGGCACGGTGCCGCTGTCGACCAGGGTCAGAAAGTAGCCGCCGAACTCCACCGACGGCAGCACCAGCAGCAGGATTCCGGCGATCCGGCGGGTTGTGGGTGAAAAGGCAACGGGCAGTGCGGCGCTCACCGGAGCGCGATTCTCGACGGACATCGGATCACCTTTCGGGATGGCTCTGAGGCTATGCGGGTCCGGCAGTGAGCTGGAGGCCACTTTGGATGCAGACGCGTGCCTCCAAGGAGGCATTGATCAGCGGATACGGCCGTTGATCAGTTCGGCGATGGCCGCGGGCCGGGCGTCCAGGTAGAAGTGGCCCCCGGGAAAGACATTCAGCTCGAACGCGCCCGCGGTGTGGGTTCGCCACCGGTCCACCTGGTCCGGGGTGACCACCGGGTCGTCGGCGCCGGTGAGCCCGACGATGGGGCAGCGCAGTGGAGCGCCGGGCGTGTAGAGGTAGTTCTCGATCGCGCGGTAGTCGCTGCGCACCGTCGGAAGGACGGCGGCGGCGAGCGCCGCATTGGTGCGCAGCACCCCCACCGACGCCGAATCGTTGGCCAGCTTCTCCAGCTCGGTGATGAGGGTGGCGTCGGAAGTGTCCGAGAGCCGGTCGGTCTCGCGCTCGGACGGGGCGGTGCGACCGGACGCGAACAGCACGCTCGGTCCCGTCCCGCGGGCCTCGAGCCGGCGGGCGGTCTCGAAGGCGACGGTCGCGCCCATGCTGTGCCCGAACAGGGCGAGCTCACCGCCGAGCAGGGGCGTCACGGCGGCTGCTACGTGGCCGGCCAGTTCGGTGAGCGACGAGATCATCGGTTCCCCGATCCGGTCGCGGCGGCCCGGGTATTGCACGGCATAGACGCCGACACCGTCGGTGATGTGGTCGGCGAGTGCGCGATACCCGCCGGCCGCCCCGCCGCCGGGTGGGAAGCACACCAGCGTCGGGTGTCCCTCCCGGCCCGGGCGCATGCGGCGTAGCCACAGCGCGAACGCGTCCATCACGCCGTCTCCTGGCGGGCCCGCAGCCAGCGTTCGGTGAAGGCGTCCACGGCACCGGAATCCTCGATGATGCCCTTGGCGAACGCGGCCGCGATCAGCCTGCCCGCCATGGGAATTCCGGAATCCACCGTCACCGAGAACTCGGTGACACAGCCGTCGGTGCCGTCCCGCAGCTCACAGCTGCCGTTCATGGTGCCGACCGAGGCGATACCGCCCCGGATCTCGGCCCGGGCCGTTCCGTCCACCAGTGGCGGCCAGTGTTCGGCGTAGTCCAGGCGCAGCCCGGCGGGCCACATCCGGGCCAGCCGGGGCGGCAGCTGATCGGCGACAACGGGTTTGGATACGGTGGCGATGAGCAGGCCGTCGGCGTCGCGCAGCAGGGTCAGTTCGGCGTGCGGGCCGTCGAGTTCGGCGACCCGTGCCTGCCAGTACTCATCACTGTGCAGTGCCTCGTGGAAAACCCTGGTAGGAGCGGAGAAATTGCTGATCAGGCGAATCTTCTGAGGCATTGCGCTTCCTCGATCGAGGGTGGGATATCAGGATTTCGGCGGCGAGATACGGGCGCGGGCCGCCGCCCAGGACAGCGGGATGTCGGCGGTCGACCCGGCCGTCTCCACGAAGTTCGGGTTGCCGATGCGACCGGCCATATCGGCCAGCATCTTCGCGTGCGTGCCGCTGTGCGCGAACTCGTCCATGGCGGCCTTGTCGGACCAGGCGGACAGGGTCCAGAAGGTCTTGTGGACCAGCTTGGCGTCCAGGGCGAACCCGACGCAGCCCGGCGCGGACTGCAGCTGGGCGCGAATCCGCATGGTCCAGTACAGGAATCGGGGCACGTCACTGTAGTTGGTGAGCGGCAGCCGGGAGGTGAGCACGTGCAGCGCGTCACCATCGGTGGGCTGGTGCGGTCCCTTGGTCCAGGGTAGAGCGGGCATGTCGATCTCCTTGTTGTCGGGTGAACAGGTTCCTCGTGACTATGAGCCGGTTGCCACCGGTTCGGGTTCCGATTCCGGTGCCGGTGCGGCGATCTCGCCGTCGGACTCGTGAATGCCGTAGCGCTCGTAGAGCCGTCGCAGCGGGCCCGGAGCCCACCAGCCCAGGTGGCCGAGCAGCCGCATGATGGCGGGCACCAGCAGGATCCGAACCACGGTGGCGTCCAGCACGATCGCCACCACCATGCCCACACCGAACAGGATCATGGTGAGCACCTGACTCGACGCCATGGCCGCCAGTGGCACGCACATGAGCAGCGCGGCACTGGTGATCAGCCGACCGGTGCGCTGCACACCCGTGGCCACCGCCGCGGTCGGATCCCCGAGCAGGTCGTACTGCTCGCGCACCCGCGACAGCAGGAACACCTCGTAGTCCATCGAGAGACCGAAGATCAAGGCGAACAACATGATCGGCATGTTCGGCTCGATATTGCCGGTCGGCGTGAAGCCCAGCAGGTTCGACAGATGCCCGTCCTGGAACACCAGCACCAGCACGCCGAAGGTGGCCGAGAGCGACAGCAGGTTCATCGCGATCGCCTTGAGCGGCAACAGGACCGAACCGAATGCCAGGAACAGCAGCACGTAGGTCGCGACGGCGATGTAGAGCAGCATCCCCGGCAAGGCGTCACCGAGCCGGTTGAGGGTGTCGTCGTAGGTCGCGGTCTCGCCACCGAAGTACACCTTGGCGCCGGCGGGCTTGGGCTGATCCTCGAGGCGGTGCAGCAGTTCCCGGCTCGGCTTGGACACCGCCGCACCGGTGTAGGTCACCGACACCCGTGCGACATTGCCGCCGATCCCGGTGATCTCGGCCCGGTCCGCACCGGATACCGCGCCGAGCCGCTTGGTGTAATCCGCCAGCGCCACTTGCTGATCCGGCTGGTCGGCCGGCCCGGGCAATTCGAGGACCGCGTCGATGGTCTTGGCCGCACCGCTCGGGAAGTCCTTCTCCAGCATGCTGAAGACCTGACGCCCCTGCGCCGACTCCGGCAGCTGCCGGGCGTCGTTCACACCGAACTCGATGCGCAGCACCGGCGCGGCCAGCACCAGCAGCAGCGCGATGGCGGCGGTGGCGACGAGCACCGGGCGGCGCATGACCCCGTGCGCCAGCTTGAACCAGAACCCGGTCGCGCTGGGGACCGCCGAACGCTGCTTCCACAGCGACAGCGCGTTGATACGGTGCCCCAGCAGGGCGAGCACCGCGGGCAAGGCCACCAGCGAGAAGAACATCGACAGCAGCACCGCCGCGACGCCGCCGTAGGCCATGGACTTCAGGAACACGAAGGGGAAGAAGCTCATCGAGGCGAGCGCGACCGCCACCGTGATGCCCGAGACCGCCACGGTACGACCGGCGGTGGACAGGGTCCGGGCGAGCGCGTCCGCACCGGTGTGCCCCTGCTCCATCTCCTCGCGGTAGCGGCTCACGATGAACAGGCCGTAGTCGATGGCGACCGCGAGGCCCAGGATGGTCACCAGACTCATGGCGAAGACCGAGATGTCGGTGAACTGGGCGAAGATGCGCAGCACCGCCATCGAGCCCAGGATCGACAGGCCACCGACGGCCAAAGGCAGGCTGGCGGCGACGAAGCCGCCGAACACGATGACCAGCAGGATGAACAGCACCGGGAACGACAGCCCCTCGGCCATGCCCAGGTCCTTGCCGACCTGATCTCCGGCCTCGTAACCGGCCGGGGTGTTGCCACCCCGGAAGGTCTGCAGTCCGGGAGCCGTCAGCTTGTCCTTGATCTTCAGGTAGCTGTCCTGCTTGGCGTTGTCGTCCCCGCCGACGAAGTTCAGCAGCACGTAGGTGGCGTGGCGGTCGTGGCTGACCAGTTCGGCCAGGTTCGAGTGCCAGTAGTCGACCGAGCCGGTGACCGACGAAGTCGGCAGTGCCGCAATGGTATCCGTGACGGACTTGCGGAACGCGTCGTCGTCGACGGTGCGGTCGGCGCTGCGGTAGACGATCACCGCGTCGGGGCTGCGCTGGGCGAAGGATTTGTCGGCCAGCTCCGCGGCGTGGCGGCTGTCGGAGCCGCGCGCCTCGAATCCGTTGGGCACCATGTCGCCGAAGACGCCCAGGCCGTAGATGCCGGAGAGGATCGCGAGCACCGCGGTCACCGCCAGCACCGACAGTCGCCGCCGGTGTACGAAATATCCCAGTCTTTCGAACACTGCCTTACCCCTTTCGAGCAGTAAAGATCAATGAGCCGTGGATGTCTCAGCAGCGACCTCGGTGGTCGCGAGAGTGTCGAGTTCGGCGTCGACCGCGGTGTCGGTGGCCGTTGCGGGCCGATGCGGCAGCAGGATCGCGACGACGAGCGCCACGGTCAGGAAGCCGCACGCCCACCAGAGCGCCTGCAGATAGCCGTCGGTGAACGCCTGCCGGTTGGCGTAGCTGCCGTGGGCGGCGAAAACCGCACCCAGCACCGCGATTCCGAGCACGGTGCCGAAGTACCGCACCGCACTCGAGACACCGGACGCCACGCCTTCGTATTGCGGCGCAACGTATTCCAGCGCGAGCCTCGCGATCGGAGGGAAGAACAGTCCCATGCCCGCGCCACTGATGACGAATGCCGGAACCAGCACCAGGAAGGAGACATCGGGCGACGTGACCGCGGCCAGCCAGCCCAGTCCGATCGCCTGCAGCGCCAAACCCGCGACCAGGACCGGCTTTCCACCGATCTTGTCGATGAGGATGCCCGCGATCGGCGCGGTGAAGGTCGGCATGGCCGTCCACGCGAGGGTGTGCACACCGGCCGAGAGCGCCGAATAGTGTTGCACCGTCTGCAGGAACTGCACCAGGAAGAACACCGCGCCGAACATGCCGACCGACATGCCGAGCGCCGCGATCAGGGTGAGGTTGAAACCGCGGCTGGTGAAGACCACCGGCGGCACCATGGGCTCGGCGACCCGGTTGATCCAGACCGCGAACACCACCAGCAGCAGCACACCGCCGATCAGCGAACCCAGCACTCCAATGCTGGTCCACCCGTGGTCATTACCCCGGATGAGGCCGAAGACGATGCCCAGCAGACCCAGCGCGATCAGCGCGTTGCCCACCAGATCCAGGCGGGTGTTGGGCCCGATGCTCTCCCCCACCAGCGCGATCGCGAGCGGAATCAGCACCGCGCCGATGGGGACGTTGACCCAGAAGATCCATTGCCACGACGCGGCATTGGTGATCGCGCCACCGACGACGGGGCCCAGCCCGACCGCCAGGCCGCTCATCGCGCTCCACATGCCGATGGCCGCGCCGCGCTTGTTCGGCGGCACCGCCTGCGCGAGCAGTGTCAGGGTGAGCGGGATGACGATCGCGGCGCCGATGCCCTGCACCGCGCGGGCGGCGATGAGCGCGCCGATGGAGGTCGACAGCGCACACGCCGCGGAGGCGACGGTGAAGATGACCATGCCGACCACGAAGGTCCGCTTGCGGCCGAATCGGTCACCGAGCGAGGCGCCGGCCAGCAGCAGCACGGCCTCGGTCAGGGTGTAGGAGTTGATGATCCATTGCAGGCCGTCGAGGCCCGTGTGCAGTTCGGTGCGGATGGTCGGCAGCGCGTTGAAGACGACCAGGTTATCGAGCGACACCATGAAAATGGCGATTCCGCTGACAACGAAGGTCCACAACACGCGACGAGAGTCGGTGTTCGACATCGATGATTCCTATGAAAGAATGTGGCGTATCACGTATTTCGAATGCGCGAGGAATTCACCGAGAAAAGCGACGACGTTTATCCGGTGCCGTCGGGATTCAGCAGGTCCAGTTCCAGCACACTCGTGACATTCAGCAGCATGCCCTGCGCCATGAATTCGAACGCGCCGCCGGCGTCACTGCCGGAGAGCTCCTTCACCACCCGGTACAGGCTGTGAAAACGTTCGCGCGCGAGGAGACGGATCTCTTCGTCGAGAGCCGACGCCGCGTACACCTGCAATTGAAAGGTGAGCGACTGGCGATCGCCCAGCAGATCGATATAGGCCTCGGCCATCGCGTCCAGCCGAGTTTCCTGCGCACTGCGCTCGGCGGCCGCCTTGAAGGCATCCTCGACAGCGTCGAAGCCTTGGTTCGTGGCGGCCAGGAAGACCGCTTTCTTGGTCGGGAACAACCGGAACAGATAGGCCTGCGAAATCCCGGCCCGCCGGGCGATCGACTCCGTTGTCGTCGCCGTGTAGCCACCGGCGGCGAACTCGGCGATGGCCGCGGCCAGTACCTGTTCGCGTCGTGCGCTCGCTGACATGCGTGCTCGAGCCGGTGAACTCATGGGCTTAGTTTAGTGAGCACTCACCTAACTAATCAATGGGCGCGGCGGATATTTCAGCCGGAGTTAACAGACCGGCCACCAGATTCGCCACGATCCCGCTGCCGTTGCGGGTCATCACCGAGGCGGGGTGGAACTGCAGGGAGGCGAAGCGGTCCCCGCGCAGGCCGTGGACCTCGCCGGTGTGCGGGTCGCGGGCCACTCGCACCGGGCGGGACCGGAAGCGGGTGTCGAACTCGTCGCTCGGGCTGTGCGCCTCGAAGGCGTTGTAGAAGTAGACCGGCTCGGTGGCACCGAAGAGTTCGATCACCCGCAGTACGCCCTGGTTCGACACCGCACGACGCCGAATCGGCAGGCCCAGTACCGAACTCAGCACCTGATGGCCGAGACAGACCGAGAAGAACGGTCTTCCGCTGTCGAGGAGGTCTTCGGTGAGGGTCCGCAAGCGGGCGATCTTGGGGTCGTGCGTGTCGCGGGGATCGCCTGGGCCGGGGCCTACCACCACGAGGTCGAAACCCGTGGGGTCGCAGGGCGTATCGAAGCCGTGCACCGTGACGGTGAAGCCGAGCGCCCGCATCAGGCGCGCGCCCATCGCGGTGAAGGAATCCTCCCCGTCGATGATCAACGCGGTGCGGCCCGCGTATTCCGGCGCGGACGCCGCCGGCGTCAGCCACAGCGGTGCGAGCGGGCGATTGCGCGCGGCCAGCGCCCGGCGCACCGCCTGGTCGTCGCCGATGCCCGCGTGACTCGGGCGGATCACATTGTGCTGCAGGGCATTGAGCAGACCGGCGGCCTTGGCGCGGGTCTCGTGCGCCTCTCCGATCGGATCGGAATCACGAACGACGGTCGCTCCCACCCCGATCCGCATCTCGCCCGTGGCGTCGATGTCGACGGTCCGGATCATGATGGCCGAATCCAGCTGTTGCGCACCCTGTTCGTCTCGCCCGGCGAGCGCCAGGATTCCGGCGTAGTAGCCGCGGCCCTCCGGCTCGAAGCGGGCGATCACCCGGCAGGCGTTCTCCAGCGGGCTGCCGGTCACCGTCGGCGCGAGCAGGGTCGCGCGCAGGATCTCCCGGTAGTCGCGGTCGCTGCGCCCGGAGATGAGGTAGCGGGTGTGGGCCAGGTGCGCCATTTCCTGCAGTTCCGGCCCGTGGACGTAGGGCGCGTCGCTGATCTGGCACATCATCTTGAGTTCTTCGTCGAGCACCATGTAGAGCTCGTTGGTTTCCTTGCCGTCGGCGAGGAACTCCAGAACGCCCGGGGTGGTCGGGCCGCCCGGCGGATAGCGGTAGGTGCCGCTGATGGGCGTCATGGCGGCGGTGCCGTGTTCGAGGCTCACATGGCGTTCCGGGCTTGCCCCGATGAGCATCCGGTCGCCGGTGTACACCAGGAAGGTCCAGTAGGCGCTGCGCTCGCCGGTCAGCAGGCGCGCGAACAGCGCCAGTCCGGTTGCCACGCTCCAGTTCTCGATGCGGCCCTGCCAGGTGCGGCGCAGCACGAAGTTCGCGCCCGCGCCATGGCCGATCTCCTCGGCGATGACGCGGGCGACGAGGGCGGCGTAGGCGTCGTCGCCGAGGTCGAATTCGCCTTCCGCCACGGCGATCGGGCGATCCGCGAGCTCGGCCGCCAATCGCTCCGGGTCGAGCTCGAGTTGTTCGGTGACCTTCAGGTAGGACAACGGTGTCGGGTCCGGCCGATGCGCGAATCCGCGCTCGGCCACCACCCGGTACGGCAGCACCGCCAGCAGTGCGTGCGCACCGGGTGCGCCCGCTCCGAGATCGGGGAGCTCGGCCGTGCCGGATACCTGGCACATTTCGCCGCGCAGCACCTCGATACGCGGCACGGCATCGGTTTCGGCGCGGTACATCAGCGCGAACGGCGCTCCCCCACCGGACAATTCGGCGAGAAGCTGTTCGGGGCTGGTCAAGACACTCTCGTCTCGGACAGCGCGAGTTCGGCGGCGGTCTGCGCGGTGGTCACCACGCGGCCGCATCGGGTCGCGACGTATTCCATTGCCATGCTGTGAAATTCGGGCGTGAAGTCGGCGACGGCATCGGTGATCACGAACGCCTGCACATCGTTGGCGAGCGCGTCGGAGGCGGTCATGAGTATGCCGACATGGGCGTAGACGCCGCATACCAGCAGCTGATCTCGATCCTGGGCGCGCATCAGCGCAAGCAGATCGGTGCGATGGAAGGCGCTGGCACGCCATTTGGTGAGCACGGTGTCGTCTGCGGCGGGTGCGATCGGGTCGGGGATGCCGCGATGCTCGGGAGCGGCGGACATGCCCGGTCCCCAGAAGTCCTGCAGCAGGCCGCGCTGCTCCGGTGTCATGCTGCCGGGCTGCGCGGTGTAGGCGACCGGAATGCCCAGTCGCGCACAGTGATCGCGCAGTACCCGCACATTGCTCATGAGCGTGCTCAGCGGTTCGTGGCGGGCATCGAAGGGCTGCAGGAAGTAGTGCTGCATATCGTGGACGAGCAGGATCGCCCGGTCCGCGTCGATCGGCCAATCCACGATATTGGCGGGCAGCTCCGACTCGGTCGGCATGGGGTACGGGGCTATGGGCGCGATCGCCACGGCGACACTCCTCCGATGTCAGGCACCCAGGGTCGCGCCGCCGTCGACGACGAGCTCCTGGAGGGTGATGTGGGCTGCCGCGTCGGACAGCAGAAAGCGGACGGCCGCGGCAATGTCTTCCGGTTGTGCGATGTGCCCCAGGGGAATTCCGACGCGGAACGCCTCGGGCACGCCGGCCACGACCGCGCTCTCGTCGGTGTCGTCGCCCCAGAGGTCGGTGAGCATGGAGGTGGCGGTGGAGCCGGGCGCGACCACATTGCAGCGAATGCCGTAGCGGGCCAGTTCCAGTCCGAGGCAGCGGGTGAACATGGTGGAGGCGGCCTTGGACGCGGCGTAGGCGGACATGCCGACGCGCGGGGTGGATCCGGCATTGGACGACACGGTGACGATCGCCCCGGCCGCGCGGCGGATCATGCCGCGCGAGACCGCGCGGCTGACGTGGAATACCCCGCCCGCGTTGACGGCCATGGTGGCGTGCCAGTCGTGGTCCGACATTTCCGAGACCCAGCCGGTCTGCAGCACCCCGGCCACATTGACGAGATAGTCGATCGGACCCAGTGCGCGTTCGGCCTGGGCCACGGCCGCCTCGACCTGTTCGGCCGAGCCGACATCCGCGACGAGGGTGTGGGTGCGGCAGCCGATCAGGTTGTCGGCCACCAGGTCCAGGCCACGCTTGTCGCGGTCGACCATCGCGACCGCGATGTCGGCGTAGGCGAGTTCGCGGACGATGGCCGCGCCGATTCCGCCGGCTGCACCGGTGACGAGGGCGACCTTCATCGCGGAACTCCGTTCAGGACACCGGCGACCACGTCGCCGGGGACGCGCAAGCAGCGAGTCGTGAAGCCCGCCAGCGCGTCCAGGTAGTGGTCGCGCAGTTCGGTGTAGTCGACGCCGACCGGTTGCCCGCCCGCGAGCAGGATGTCGCCCGCGACCATGACGGTGTCGACGTCGGCGGAGCCGCCCAGCCACAGGAAGCTTTCCAGCGGACGGGGATTGAGCAGGTAGCGCCAGTCGTCGGCGCGAATGAGCACCAGGTCGGCCTGCTTGCCGGGTTCCAGGCTGCCGATCTCGGCGTCCCAGCCCAGGCCGCGCGCGGCGAGGCGGGTGGCCATGGCCAGGGCGTCGGTGGGCAGGACGTCGATCTGGCTGGCGGCCATCTCGTTGTACATCTGCCAGACGGCGCGCATGGTCTCGGCCATTCCGGCGTTGGGCAGGGACGCGCCGTCGGTGGAGAGGGAGACGTCGAGTCCGGCGCGGCGGAGGGCGGGCACGACACCGCTCTCGGTGAGGGTGGATTCGCCTGCGGGGCCGTACTTTCCGGGCGAGTGGCTGATGTGGACGCCCGCGTCCAGCAGCAGTTTCTGTTCCTCGTCGTCGACGAAGGCGCAGTGCGCGGCCATCAGCCGGTCGTTGAGCAGGCCGAGGTCGTGCAGGCGGCGGACGCCGGTGGTGCCGTAATACCTACGCAGCGTGTCGGGTTCGTTGCGGACCGCACCGACGTGGGTGGCGAAGCCGACATCATGGCGGCGCGTCAGCTCGGCGAAACCGCGGCCGAGTTCGTCGGTCATATTGGTGACGTAGGCGATGCTCGGGCGGCAGCGGATACGGCCGGAGGTGTCGGAAGCGCAGTGGCGCAACAGATCTTCGACAGCGGCGAGCACCTGGTCGGTGTCGTGGGTGCGCTGGAAGCGGTCACTGTCGGGCGGGCAGACGGCGTCGCCCGCCCAGGTGGTGGCGCTGAATCGGAGGCCGAGATCCGTGGCGGCCCGCACCATTTCCGGCGGACGGTTGAGGGAGCCGACGTCGCCGATGGTGGTGACGCCGCCGCGCAGCTGGGTCCACATCGAGTAGCGGGCGATGGCATACGCCTCGTCGGCGGTGAGGCCCGCGATCAGGCCGTCGAAGGAGTCGAAGGTGCGCGAGATGGTGTGCATATCGCCACCGCCACCGAAGAATCCGACCTCGTCGGCGCGATCGGTAGGCGGGCGCAGGGCGCCGCGCAGCGGGAAGCCCATGGCGAACATGTCGTGCCAGTGGGCGTTGACGAAGCCGGGCAGCACCATCATGCGGCGGGCGTCGAGGACTTCGAGTCCGGCGCGGGTGTCCTCGTCGAGGGCCGTGACGGCCTCCTGGACCTGCTCGGCGGAGCCGACTGCGGCGATGCGGTCTCCGACCACCAGGACCGAGCCGCGTGGGATGACGGTGTCGGCGGTGTCGGCCGGGTAGACGCAGCCGCCTTCGATGAGAACAGCTCGCTCGCTCACTGTTTCGGCTCCAGTCCGGCGAAGTAGTCGGACCAGGCGCGCAGGGTGGGCGTCTCGATCAGGCGGTCGAAGTCGGCGGGGATGCCCGCCTTGTTCCACCGGCCGACCATGCGCATCACTTCCAGCGAGGCCAGGCCGAGCAGGACGAGATCGGCGTCGGCGTCGAGTTCGGCCGGGTCGTCGAGTTCGAGCACGCGGGCCAGTTGCGCCCGCAGCTCCGGTTCGCCCGGGATGGCTGAAACTGCTTGTGCGGCACCGTTCGTCATGACGGCACTCCTTCCTCCGTGCGCGCCAGCGCCTTCTTGTCGACCTTGCCGAGCGGGGTCAGGGGCAGTTCCGTGACCACCCGGACCTCGTCGGGCAGCTTGTAGTCGGCCGCGCCGCGCGCGTGCATGGACTTCCTGAGTTCGGCGTGGGTGGGGGCGGGGCCGGACGGGACGATGAAGGCGCAGATGCGTTCGCCGAACAGCTCATCCGGCAGGCCCACCACCGCCGCCTCGGCAACGCCGGAGTGACCGAGCAGGTATTCCTCGACCTCGGTGGCATTGATCTTGTCGCCGCCGCGGATGATCACGTCCTTGATCCGGCCCTCGATCACCAGGTCGCCGCGTTCGGTGAGGCGGGCGAGGTCGCCGGTGCGGTAGAAGCCGTCGGCGGTGAAGGCGCGGGCATTGTGTTCCGGGGCCCGGTAGTAGCCGCGAATCGTGTAGGGGCCGCGCGTGATCAGCTCGCCGATCGCGCCCTGCGGGACCAGTTGGTCGCCGTCGACGATGCGGATCTCATCGGCGTACGAGATCGGGCGGCCCTGGGTGGACAGCTTCACCTCGAGCGGGTCGTCGAGGCGGCTGAAGCACAGCAGTCCCTCGGCCATGCCGAATACCTGCTGCAGTTCGCAGCCGAGCGCCGGGGTGATGCGGGCGGCCAGGTCGCGGGTCAGTTTCGCGCCGCCGACCTGCAGCAGGCGCAGGCTGGCGAGGTCGGCGGTGGTCCATTCGGCGGTTTCGAGCCACAGGGTCACCACCGAGGGCACCAGCGAGGTGATGGTGACGCCCTCGCGTTCGATGAGAGGCATGCAGGCCATGGGGTTCGGGGTATCGGCCAGCACGACCGTGCCGCCGGCGGCGAAGGTGCCGACCACGCCGGGACAGCCCCAGGCGAAGTTGAATTCGATGGGGAGCGCGGCCAGGTACACGTCGCTGCTGTTGACGCCACAGACCATGGCGGCCTGGGTGAGCTGATAGAGGTAGTCGTCGTGGGTGCGAGGCACCAGCTTGGGCAGCGCGGTGGTGCCGCCGGAAAGCAGGAAGAAGGCGATGTCCGAGGAGTCCGTCGCTGCGGGTTCCCAGGCGGGGTTCTCGGGCAGTGCGTCCAGGGCCGTCATGCCCTCCGCGGCCGCGCCGACGACGAAAAGCGTACGCAGCGCATCGTTCTCGTCCTTGATACGGGTGGCGAGGGCGGCATGGTCGTAGGAGCGGTGTGCCCCGGGGAAGACGTAGTGCGTCGCGCCCGACAGTCGCACCAGGTGGCTGATCTCGGTGTGCCGGTGGGCGATCAGCGAGAACACCGGCGTCGCACCGAGCCGCATGAGCGCGAAGACGACGGCGGCGAACTCGGGAATGTTGGGCAGTTGCACCAGCACTCGTTCGCCGGGTGTGACGCCGCTGCCCGCGAATCCGGCGGCCAGGCGGGTCACCCAGGCGTCGAGCTCGCCGTAGGAGATATGACGGTCACCGTGGACCAGGGCGATGGCGTCGGCGTCACGGGCGACCGCATTGGTCAGGACGGTGTCGAGGGTGTCGCCGCGCCAGATGCCGAGGCGGCGGTATCGGGCGGCGGTGTCGTCGGGCCACGGGGTGCAACCGGCCTGCATGGCGAACTCCTAGGCGAGGATCTCGACCACCGCGGCACCGGCTTCCATGCCGGTGGCCGCCGCGATCATCAGGACGTGGTCACCGGGGCCCACCTGGCCGGTCGAGCGGATGTGCTCGAGGCCGAGGAACAGGTCGGCCGCGCCGGTGTGGCCGATGGTGCTGGTGTAGTCCCAGACCTCCTGGCGCTCTTCGACATCCAGCGGGATCAGGAACATGGCTTCCAGCGAGTCGCGGGCGAAGCCGATGTGGCAGACCTTCGCGATCTTGTCCATGCCGACGCCGGCCTCGTCGAGGGTGCGCTGGGCGATTTCGGCGATGCGCAGGCCGAAGTTGCGGATCGGCGGAGCCTGACCGGCGGCCCACTGCTCGCGGACCTTCACGGCGCGGTCATCGAAGTTCAGGCCGATGCCGCGGGTGACGCCGGGCGGGAAGAGGTCCTCACCGGCACGGTGCAGCACCTCCATCGCCGACTCCGAAACAGAGCCGACGGCAAGGACTTTCGCGAACCCGGTGCGGCGCGAGACGACCACGGCCGAACCGGCGTCGGCCAGCACGAACAGCTTGGAGGCGCGCCAGCGGTCGACCAGCGGAGTAGAGAAGTTGTCGCCGGTGGTGATCAGGACGGCGTCGTGAGACGGGTTGGCCACCAGGCGATTCGCGGCCGCCTCGAGTCCGGCGAGCATGCCCAGGCAACCCTGTTTGATCTCCATGGCCGGCACCGGGCGGTCGATCGTGTTGTGCAGGATGTAGTGCGCCGCCGACCAGCCGTCGGGGCCCTGGTGGTGGGTGTAGGTGTGCAGCAGCGCGCCGATGTCGTCGGCCGCATGGCTGCTGTCCGCCAACGCTTTCCGGGCGGCCGCGATGGCCAGGTCGGGCGCGGCGGTGTCCGCGCTCACCGCCACCGAGCGCAGGCCGGAGGCGGCCCGGGCGGCGTCGTCGTACCAGCCCGCGGCCACCGCCGACTCGGTCGAGATCAGCTCCGGCACCTGGCTGCCGAGGCCGGCCAGATAGAGGTCTTGGGTCCGCATGGCGACTATCCGACCACTTCACGCGGCCCGATTTCGTGAGTAGTCGGTACTCAATTCGGGTGGCCTTCGACGGGCTCGGAGAACAGTCCGCAAATTTGAGTAGCAGGCCGACGACTTTGAGTAGCCTTGCCTCTGTCCAGGGCCCGGCGCGGCCGGGTAGTCATGAATATGTTCCGCCGAAGGAGTATTCATGACGCACACATCGGCTCTCGGTGCCTCGACCGGTGAGCGCCCGGAATTGGGCGACTGGTCGAGCTTCGAGGAACTGGCCCGGCTGCAACGGGATCGGCTGCCCGAGCTGCTCGATCGCGCGCTGCGGTCGCCGTTCTACGCGGCCCGCTACGCGGCCGGGGGCGCACCCGTCACGGCCGGCGATTTCGACGCGATCGCGCTGACCGGCAAGCAGGATCTGCGCGACTGCTACCCGTTCGGGCTGCTCGCGGTCGACCGACGCGAACTCGCCACCTACCACGAATCCAGCGGCACCTCGGGGCATCCCACGGCGTCGTACTACACCGATGAGGACTGGATCGACCTCGCCGAGCGATACGCCCGCAAATGGGTGGGGATCACGCCCGAGGACACCTTTCTGGTGCGGACGCCGTACGCGCTGGTGATCACCGGGCATCTCGCCCAGGCGGCCGGACGACTGCGCGGCGCCACCGTCGTGCCGGGGGACGCACGCTCGCTGGCCTTGCCGCTGGCGCGCATCGTGCGGTTGATGGTGTCGCTGGATGTGAGTTTGACCTGGTGCAATCCGACCGAGGCCGTGATGATCGCGGCGGCGGCGCGGGCCGCCGGGCTGCGGCCCGACGTCGACTTCCCTTCGCTGCGTGCGATGTTCGTCGCCGCCGAGCCGATGACGGCCGCCCGCAAACGGCGGTTGAGTGAGATCTGGGGCGGGGCGACGATCGTCGAGGAGTACGGGTCCACCGAGACCGGGACCGTGGCCGGGGAATGCCCGGAGGGGCAGCTGCACCTGTGGGCGGACCGGGCGATCTTCGAGGTGTACTCGCCGGAGACGGGTCGGATCACCCCGGACGGGCGTGGTCAGCTGGTGGTGACGCCGCTCTATCGAGAAGCCATGCCGCTGCTGCGCTACAACCTCGCCGACGACGTCGAGATCAGCTATGCGCCGTGCCCGTGCGGCTGGGTGCTGCCGACCGTGCGGGTCTTCGGGCGCGCGGGATTCGGCTATCCGGTGGGTGAGCGCACGGTGACACAGAATCAGGTGGAGGAGTTGGTGTTCGGGCTCCCCCGCGAATTCGAGGTCATGTTCTGGCGGGCTCAGGCGACGCCGTCGGCCCTGGTGCTGGAATTCGAAGCGCCCGAAGACATTCGCGAACACGCCGCCCGGGAACTGGGCGCCGCGATCGACGAGACCCTCGCCATCCCCCACCGCATCACCGCTCTACCGCCCGGCACGCTCGTCCCGATGGACGCGCTCACCGCGGAGCGCGACATTCTCAAGGCGCGCTACCTGTTCGGGCCGGACGAATCCTGGGACAAAGCCCTCATGTACCAGTGACCCTGCCGGAAATCGGCAGGGCCGCAGTAGAAAACGACGGAGTACGCACGTGACAACAACAGAGTTCGCCGCGCCCGGAACCACCGCCGACCCGGTGGCCGCCGTCAGCCGGCTGGCACGATCGGGGCTATTCGGCGAGTACGTCGTCTACGAGCGGCCGGGCGCCTGGGTATTCGCGGCGGACCCGCTCGCGACGATCGAACTGGATACCGACCGGGTGCGGATCGTCGCCGGTGGGCGCAGCAGCGAGGAGTCCTGGACCGGTCGTCCGGTGGCGGCGCTCAAGCAGGCGCTCGACCGGGTTCGGCTCGGTGACGCCCAGGCGGCGACCGGGACCGCTTACGGCTGGGTGGGATTCGAGTTCTGCGCGCCCGCGCTGGGCGCCGGGCACCATCTCGCCGCAGGAGTTCAGCTGGCGCACTTGATGATTCCCCGAGTCGAGGTGATCGTCACCGACGCTGGGACCAGCGTCACCGGTGCTACCGCCCTGGAGTCCGGGCGGATCGCCGCCGCCCTGGCCGCCGCACCCGAACCCTTGGCGCTGCCGCGGCCGGTGGACGTCACCGACGACGACACCGCCTACCGTGAGCGAGTCGCCGCCGCGATCGACGAAATCCGTTCCGGCACTTACCACAAGGTGATCCTGTCGCGGCGCAAGGACGTCGGGTTCGCCATCGACATGGCGGAAACCTACCGGCTCGGCCGCGCCCACAACACGCCCGCCCGCTCCTTCCTGCTGCGGCTCGGCGGGCTCGAAGCCGCCGGGTTCAGCCCCGAACTGGTGGTCGCCGTCGACGTCGACGGCACCGTCACCACCGAGCCCCTGGCCGGCACCCGCGCCTTCGGCCGCGGCCACGACACCGACCACGCCGCCCGCACCGACCTGGAATCCGACCCGAAAGAGATTGTCGAACACGCGGTCTCGGTCCGCGCCTCCTGCTCCGAGGTCGCCACCGTCGCCACCCCCGGCACCCTCTCGGTCACCGACTTCATGTCCGTCCGCGAACGCGGCAGCGTCCAACACCTCGCCTCCACCGTCCAGGGCCGCCTCACCCCCCACCACACCCCCTGGGACGCCCTGGAAGTCCTCTTCCCCGCCATCACCGCCTCCGGCATCCCGAAGCGCCCCTCGGTCGACGCCATCTTCCGCCTCGACAACTCCACCCGAGGCCTCTATTCCGGTGCGGTAATAACCTTCTCCGCCGCAGGTGCCCTCGAAGCCACCCTCGTCCTCCGAGCCGTCTACCAAACCCCCACCGCCACCTGGCTCCGCGCAGGCGCCGGCATCATCGCCCAATCCACCCCCACCCGCGAATTCGAAGAAACCTGCGAAAAACTCACCAGCGTCTCCCCCTACCTGGTGCCCCGCCCCTGAAGCGCGGATTAGAAACTTGCCCGTAGGCAATGTTGCCTACGGGCAAGTTTTGGTACCGTGCCGAGTGTGACGGACGAACCCGGGCTCGGATTGCGCGAGCGGAAGAAGATCGACACTCGCACGGCGATCAGTGATGCCGCTTGGGAGTTGCTGGCGGAGAAGGGCGTCGAGGGGTTGCAGCGGGACGAGATCGCGGCCCGGGTTCAGGTATCGGTGCGGACCTTCAACAACTACTTCACAAGCAAGTATGACGCGCTGGCTTATCGGCAGGTCGAGCGGTTGCGGAACAATATCGCGGCGCTGCGCGCCAGGCCCGCGAATGAGCCGCTGTGGGAGGCCATTTCGGCCTCGTTCATCGACCGCACCGATCCCGGGGCCGGGGCACCGAGTGCTGCGCAGTTGACTGTTCTGCGTGACCTGCTGGCGAAGCCGCAGATGCGGACGGCGGTGTCGAAGGTGTGTTTCACCGACGAGGAATTGATCGCGGTCATCGCCGAGCGCACCCGGACCGACCCGTCCCGGGATGTCTATCCGCGGCTGGTCGCCGCCGCGATCGGGGCCGCGTGGCAATCCGCGGCGGAGGTCTATCTCCGAGCAGGACCACCGCTTTCGTCCCACACCTTGCTGCGGACGGCATTCGATCAGATCAGGGCGGGTCTACCGGACCCTTCAGTACGGAGCGAGAAGTGACGAACCCTTGGACGCAACGTCAACTGCTCATCGAGTTGGAGCCGGTTGCCGAGCAGAACCTCAACCGCCATCTGTCGATGACCAAGGACTGGCATCCTCACGATTACGTGCCGTGGGACGAGGGCCGCAATTTCGCGGCGCTCGACGGGCAGGACTGGGACCCGGCGCAATCCAGGCTCGGCGAACTCGCCAGGGTCGCGATGATCACCAACCTGCTGACCGAGGACAACCTGCCGTCCTATCACCGCGAGATCGCCGAGAACTTCTCTCAGGACGGCGCGTGGGGCACCTGGGTGGGGCGCTGGACCGCCGAGGAGAATCGGCACGGCATCGTGATGCGGGACTACCTGGTGGTCACCCGCGGCGTCGATCCGGTGGCACTCGAACAGGCTCGCATGGCGCACATGACGGCCGGCTTCTCGGCCATGAGCATCGCCCAGGACAAGGTCGCGGACGCCGAAAGCCTTGCCACCGTGGGATTTCTGCATTCCGTCGCTTACGTGACCTTCCAAGAGCTGGCCACCCGTGTCAGCCACCGCAACACCGGCAAGGTGTGCCACGACCCGATCGCCGACCGCATGCTGCAACGCATCGCCGCCGACGAGAACCTCCACATGATCTTCTACCGCAACCTCTGCGCCGCCGCCCTGGACCTGGTCCCCGACCAGACCCTCGAAGCAATCACCCTCATGCTGAAGAACTTCCAGATGCCCGGTGCGGGCATGCCCAATTGGCGTCGCAACGCCGTCATGATGGCGAAACACGGCATCTACGACCCCCGGCAGCACCTCGAAGAAGTAGTCCTCCCCGTCCTCCGCACCTGGAAAATCTTCGAGCGCAACGACTTCAGCTCCCACGGCGACCGGATCCGCAACGAACTCGGTGACTATCTCGACAAGATGCGAATCGACACTGGGCGATTCGAGGAACAACGCGACCGTGCACTGGCCAGAGTGTCTTCGAAGACTGCTTTTGTTGGCGAATAGACTGAACCGATCGTGATTCTTGGCCGTGCGACACCGCGACGACAGGAGTGCTCGTGAGGATCGGCTCCCCGAACAAGACCGTTTTGCTGATCGGTGCGTCGCGAGGGTTGGGGTGTGCGATTGCTGCGGAGTATGTGGAACGCGGGGCTCGGGTGGTGGCGACGGTCCGTGGTTTCGGGCGCACGCCGCTGCATGAGTTGCAGGACAGCGTCGGGGAGCGGCTCGAGATCGAGCAGGTCGATATCACTGCGCCCGAACAGGTTCGAGCGTTGCAGGAGCGGTTGGGGATGCGCATGTTCGACCTGCTGTTCGTGAATGCGGGCGTCGCCAATGACCCGGACGAGACTCCGGCGACCATCGCGACCGAGGAGTTCAATCGGCTGATGGTCACTAACGCGCTCAGCCCGATGCGCATGATCGAGAGCCTGGGCGACCTCGTCAGCCGCGAGGGCACCATCGCGATTATGTCCTCGGGTCAGGGCAGTATCGCCAACAACGAACGCGGCGGGTTCGAGATCTACCGCGCCAGCAAATCCGCCCTCAACCAGCTGATGCGCAGTTACGCCGCCCGCACCCGTGGCGACTCCCGCATTCTCCTGCTGCTGGCCCCGGGCTGGGTCAAAACCGAGGTCGGCGGTCCCGACGCGCCACTCACCATCGGCGACAGCATCCCGAACCTCGTCACCACCATCGACGCCCAGCACGGCCACCCGGGCCTGCAATACCTCGACTACCTCGGCAAAACCGTTCCCTGGTAACGCGATCGATCGACATCATGCACCGGTCACGAGCGCCGTGTAGTCGTCGATGCCGTGCCCGGTACGCCAGGGCCGCGACGCGCCGGAGGTCCACCAGCGCCGCCACAGCGACGGATGCTTCACGATCTTGCCGAAAATCGGCAGCGGATCGAAGTAGTTGGTGCGCACGAAAGCTTTCCCCTCGCGCAGCATGAACCGATCGATGTTCGGCCATTCGATCTGTTCGCGCCCCACCGTCGCCCGCAACCGGAACTCGATGAACAAAACCTCCGAGTCGCCGCGCCACAAATCCACGTGCGCACGCAAATCCGGCAGAAATCGCCAGATCCGTTCGAACTCTTCCTGCGCAGCCCCGATCCCCCGCATCGGTGCGGCCAGCGGCTGAGTCAACACGACATCCGGATGCAGAATCTCCGGCAGCCGCTGCGTGGACGGGTTCTTCCAGAAGTCGATGAACTTCGCGACGAATTGCTCCGGCTCGGACATGAACATCCCCCTTCGGCGGGATCAGACCCACCCTCCACGATCTAACCGCAGCCGCGTCGGAGCATCAACGGGGTTTCGGGTTGGTTCGACCGCGACGCCGGCCGATGGTGACGATCAGCAGTATCAAGGCCCCGCCCATGCCAACGAGCGTACCGACGCGATCCTTCGCCTCGATCATGCAATATGGCAGACAAAGGTCGAGAAGCCCAGTGCACCAGCGCATTCTGAGGACGGGTCAGCCGGCGGGGAGGCCGATTCGGTCGCGTTCGAGCTGGGCGCGCAGCTGCGAAAAAGCCTGGGCGAGGGTCGGTAACGACGGGATGGTGGCGCTCAGCAATTCGGTCAGGTGCTGGGTGAAGGTTTGTTCGGCCGACTCCAGAAGGTGGAGGCCGTCGTCGGTGAGGGCCAGTAGGGATGAGCGGCGGTCTGTTGGGTTCGGTTGGCGGGCTACCCATCCCTGATTCTCCAGGCGGTCTACGCCCTTGCTCATCGCGCCGACGCCAGCGGCGAACTCGTTCGCGAGGTCGGCAACCCGAGCGTTCGGGTGAGCGCGGAGGTAGCGCAGGGATTCGAACTGCGAGGTGAGGATGCCGTGGTGTTCGCGGAGGCGATCGTTGAGCGCGTTGTAGAGCCGCGTTTCGCAGCGGACGAGGTCGGAGAACAAGGTCGGCAGGTCGACGACCCCTTGCCTCGATTTATCTTCCATGGCATATATTCTATAGGAAGATACTTCCAAGGAAGGTGCACATGAGCAGAGAACAACGCGAGACGATCGACGCACTGCTACGCCGGCCTCGACCGGCCGGGCCTCGTTCGGTCGAGGAGATTCGGGCGGGATT
Organism: Nocardia sp. NPDC059240; assembly: GCF_042753865.1. NCBI lineage: Bacteria > Bacillati > Actinomycetota > Actinomycetes > Mycobacteriales > Nocardiaceae > Nocardia > Nocardia sp. NPDC059240. The sequence continues at coordinate 77,107 of NZ_JBHZAC010000011.1, forward strand.
CCGGGAGCTCATGGGACGGATGCATGTGCCGAGCGAAATTCGCACCCGGACAACGACACTCGGCGACCGGCCCGCCGTGCTCGTCGAACCGACCGAGAACTCGTCTCCCGGGACGATCCTGTACTTCCACGGGGGCGGCTTCGTCTACGGCTCACCACAGACCGCGATGTCACTGACCGCAAACCTGGTGACCCGCACCGGATTCCGCGCCTTCTCGGTGGATTATCGATTGGCTCCCGAGCACCCCTTCCCCGCCGCGATCCAGGACACCCTCAGCGCCTACCGCGCCCTGCTCGATACCGGCGAGCACCCCTCGTCCATCGTGTTCGCGGGCGATTCCGCAGGCGGCGGCCTGACCGTCACCACCTGCCTCGCGGCCCGCGACGCAGGGCTACCGCTGCCCGCCGCGATCGTGGCCTTCTCCCCCGGACTCGACAGCACCCGCTCCGGCGAGAGCATGATGACCAAGGCCGAGGTGGATCCGCTGTTCACTCGGGAAGCCATGGAACACACCGGTTCCATGTATCTCGCGGGCCAAGACCCCCGCCAGCCGCTGCTCAGCCCCGCAATCCTCGCCGACCTCAACGGCTTCCCGCCGATCCTCCTGCAGGCCGGCACCAACGAAATGATCCTCGACGACTCCACCCGCCTGGCCGCCCGCGCCCGAGCCGCCGGCGTAGACGTCATCCTCGACATCACCGCCGACGTCCCCCACGTCTTCCAAGCCTTCACCGGCATCCTCGACGAAGCCGACCAAGCCCTCGACCGCGCAGCCCTTTTCCTCACCCAGCACCTCAGCACCCGGGGTACGCACGTCCCGGTATAGAAGTGGCCACAATCTGTTTACAGCGTTCGGTCCCGGGTCATCGTGCAGACCATCAGCGGAGAGAACGTACTGCCCCTGGGCTCGTCGACAGTGAGCGTGATGGTTCCGTCAGGGTTCGGACGGTAGGTGTCACGAACGAGGCCGGACACGACGAGTGCGTTGCCGTTGAATTGGCCGTGCAGCCCTGGCCCGGTGGTGACTTCGGGGTGAACGTGATATTGACTGAGGGACGAATCATATTCAAATAACGTGACATTCGATTGAACCACCGGGTTGTCACCGGGAGTGAGATTCGTCGTCGAACGATTCTCCAGAACCTTGCCATCCGGACGCCAGGCGAACACATCCTTGCCGGTCGTCTCGTCGTCACACGTGAACGACCATGCACCGGCCAGGAAGTCCAGCCGCTTCAGCGCTTCAGCAGGGGACAACGCCGCACTGGTGGGCGCGGGAGACGACGCCGCACCGGTAGGCATCGCATCCGACACCGTTGAATGCTCGGCCGAGCAGGCGGCGACCCCACCAACCAACATTGCCCCGACAAACAACACGATGCCGCGGTTTGAAACGATCATGCCGCATTCCTACACCAGCAAGATCAGGGAGTTGCCAGCGAGGGGAATCGGACAAAATTCCGCAATGAGTGCTCCATCGCCACGCTGGCGGCGGAGGGCCCGCGCTGGATGACCGCCGAGCGCATCGAGGTGTCCGGCGGCGCCCTCCTCTGATAACCGATCGCGACATTCGTATTGGAACCGCTATCGTCTGCAGATTCGACTTCGACCAAGCGGCAGGGGGATCGGTCGGATGGACCTGCATCACATGACGGCCGAGTCCACGCTGGCCGTGATCTCGGCGCTCGAGTCTCGCGGGGCTTACCCCTGCATCGGCGGTGGATGGGCGGTCGACGCGCTTCTCGGCGAACAGACACGAGAACACTCCGACCTTGACATCTGGTTACCCGCGGCCGGCCTCGACCCGCTGATCGCGACGTTTTCCGAGCTTGGGATCGATCGCCTGCTTCCCTGGGGTGGCGATCGACCGTGGAACTTTGTGCTGCACGATGGCCGAGCACTGCGGGTGGATCTGCACTTGTACGAGGAGTTGCCCGGTGGGCTGATCCACTACGGAAGTGTCGTGGGCGGGGACCGATTCGGCAGTTCCGCTCTGTGCGGGCAAGGCGAAATCCTCGGGAAGACCGTGCGCTGCGAGACCCCGGAATGGTCGCTCCAGTGTCATCTCGGATATCCGCCTCGCGCACATGATTTCGAGGACATGGCCCGACTCAGCGCGAAGTTCGACCTCCATCGGCCCGAACCGTACGGCTCCAGCTAGGGAATGCTGGTGCTGTGAGCGACATCCGGCGATCGTTCTATCCCAACCACGCGTCTTGGTGGTCGGCCAGCGGTTCGGTGAGTGGTAAGGGCTCGAAGCGGCAGGCGAAGAGCAAGCCGTTGTCTTCGCCGTCACCCATGACACGGTGAGTCCAGCTGTCGGCCACGCTTGATCTCGGGCGTACCCGAAAGTATGTGGTTCGACGTGGGGCACCGGTGTGCGGATACGGGCGCTCATCAACTGCGATCGGTCCGAGTACCTCTAGATCGGTAAGGCCTGTTTCCTCTGCGATCTCGCGTAGAACGGCCTGCTCGAGACTTTCGTCCGTAGCGACGCCGCCCGCTGGGATCTGAGTCCCTGCTTCCGGCATGCCTACATGGTCGAAGACCAGGAGTTGCGGACCGTTGCAGTCACGAATCACGTAGGCGGCCACGCGCACTCTGAACGGTTCCACCTGTGCATTGTGCCTCGCTGGACGTCCACAACTGCCGAGTTCGGGATGCGCAGCGCGAATGCGGTCTGCGGGGTGGGGGTCGTGGCGGTATAGAAGGGGTGTGACTCGTACTGGCGTCAGTAGGAATATGACGATTGCCGCGGACTCGGTTCCGTTGGCGTATGCGGAGATTGATCGGCGAGGGCTTGCCGGCGATATCGGTCGGCGGGGCGGTGTGACCCCCGCATGAACGAGGATGGCAGCGAATACTCGTGGTCGGGTGTGGCGGACCGGGATGGGGAGGGGCTTGATTTCCGGATCCATCGGCATTTGCGGGGGGATGAGCGGCTGGTGTGGCTGGGCGGGCCGGACCCCGATGCCCGGTTTATCGTGACCGATTTCTTCGAGATTCCGTTCGGCCTCTTGTTCGCGGCGGGGTCGATGCTCCCACTGGCGGTGCTCTTCTCGGGTGGACCGGTGATTCCCTTCGCGGTGATCGGCCCGCTGTTCCTGTGCTCGGGTCTGTATGCGGCAGTTGGCCGCATCATCCGTAAACGATGGCTGCGGCAACGCACTCGGTATGCGGTGACCACGGAGCGAGCACTGATCGCGGTCGGCACGAGGTCGCTACGGGAAGCACCACTCCATATCCTGCCGATGTCATTCCGGCACAGCCGCGATGGACGCCACGTCACCGTAATCATCGGCGGCAACGGCAAACCCGCGCCTCTCGACGAGACCAGCATGTTGAGCAAGAGAAAGGATGTCTTCGCTTTCTACGACGTCCCTAATCCCGATGCCCTGCTCGCCGCGCTCGCCAATACCGAACTCCGATAACCCGGCTCCGGTCAGTCGGCGGTGGCTTGGAGCCAGCGGTCGGCGAGGTCGGCGAGGTACTGGTCGACGGTTCCGTTGCTCGATGTGGCCATACCGGGTAGCCAACCGCCTGCGAATATTCCTTGACATGAATATTCGCCTATGGGAATGTTTTGGGCATGGAAGAGATCGCGGCGGCGCTCGGGGATGCTGCTCGGTGGCGGATCGTGGAGTTGCTGGCCGAGCGACCACGGTCGGTGGGTGAGCTGGCGGATTTGACCGGGTTGCGGCAACCGCAGGCGACCAAGCACTTGCAGACCTTGACGCGGGCGGGGCTGGTGACGGTGTCGCCGCTCGGGCAACGCCGAATCGCCGCGATCGAAGTGGCGGCGTTGAACGCTTTCGAGCGACGGTTGCGGGAACTGATCGAACTCGCCGAATCCACTGCGGGCGAACTGGATACGATTGCGCGGTATCGCAGCGCCCTGGCTGCCGAGGCTGCTCGTGCCGACCGGGATCGATGGGCGGACGGGCGGACCTTCACCTTCGAGCGGGTGCTGGCCGCGGCACCGCAGACCGTGTGGCGGTACTGGGCGGAGCCGGAGCTGCTCGAATCCTGGTGGGCCCCACCGTCGATCACGATTACCGATTGTCGTATCGAGGCGCGGCCGGGTGGTCGGGTGATCCTCGATTACCGGGACGCCGAGGGGCGGTATCACTCCGCGGGGCAGGTGCGGGTCGCCGAGGAACCCGGGCGGCTCGGATTCGACCTCTCATTGTTCGACCCGGCCGGGGCGGTGTTGTTCACCGGCCGATACGACCTGACATTGACCGAGGCGCTCGAGGGCACCCGGCTGCGGCTCGACCTGGGCATCACCGATACCGCCATCACGGCATCGGATTTCATCGCCGGAATCAACACCGGGTGGGGGCAGGTGCTCGACCAGCTCGCCCATCTCGTTGCAATCCCCACGAAATCACCACGTACACCAAGGAAGTAGGACCGTCATGAGCACCACCGACCAACGCATCGTGGCCGCGAATATCGTCCTGACCCTGGATGGCCGCTATCACGGAGCCGGCGGGCCCGGCGATATGGCCGCGATCGTCCCCTACGCCTCCACCGAGACGGCGCGAAACCACCTGGGCACCATCCACGAGAACGCGACGACCGGTGTCCTCGGCCGCGCCAACGCCGAAGGCTTCCTCGGATACTGGTCCGCCGTCGCCGTCGACGACAATGCCGATCCCCGCGATCGCGCCTACGCCAAATGGCTGCTCGACACCGAAAAGGTCATCTTCTCCACCACCGTGACCGAGATGCCGTGGGAACACGTGCGAGTCGTCAACGCCCCCGCCGCCGAAGTCATCACCGAACTGAAATCCGTTGGCACCGGCGAGATCCTGGTCAACACCAGCCCGACCATCACGAAGGCACTACTCGCGGCGGACCTGATCGACCGCCTCTACCTGCTGATCACCCCTGAGATCACCGGCGGCGGAGAGCAACTCTTCGTCGACGGCCTCCCCGCATCGCACTGGCAGCTCACCAGCCACCAGGTCGGCGAACTCGGCGAGCTCGCCGTGGTCTACGACCGCAAGCACTGAACCTGCCGATGCCCCCGACCGGTTGGACCGGGCGGGGGCATCGGGAGTGCGTCAGGTCAACGACCAGGTGCGGGCGCGGTCGCGCTGACTCCAGAAGGCGGCGTACGGGCCGGGATTGGCGAGCAGTTCCGGATGGGTGCCGTGTTCGGCGATGGAGCCGTTGTCCAGGAACAGGATCTGGTCGGCCGCCATCACGGTGTGCAGGCGGTGGGCGATCACCAGGACGGTGCGGTCGGTGGTGAGGGTGGCCAGGGCCTGGTGGATGGCCTGTTCGTTCTCGGGGTCGAGGGCGGCGGTGGCCTCGTCCAGGAGAATGACGGGCGCGTTCTTGAGGATGGCGCGGGCGATCGAAACCCGTTGGCGCTCACCGCCGGACAACGAAGTGCCGCCCTCACCCACGCGGGTGTCCCAGCCGTCGGGCAGGCGCTCGACGATCTCGGTGACGCGGGCGGCGTCGGCGGCGGCCCGGACCTCGGAGGTGGTGGCACCGGGACGGCCGAGGCGGATGTTCTCTTCGATGGTGTCCTCGAAGAGGTAGACGTCCTGGAATACCACCGAGATCCGCGACATCAGATCGGGACCCGCGAGCGCGCGAATATCGGTGCCACCGAGCAGGATTCGACCGTTGTTCACATCCCAGAAGCGCGCGATGAGCCGGCTGACGGTGGTCTTGCCGGATCCGGACGGTCCGACCAGGGCGGTGGTGGTGCCCTCGGGGATGGTGAACGAGACGTCGCGCAGCACGGGGGTGCCGTCGTAGCCGAATTCCACCGATTCGAAGCGGATCTCGTTACCGGCCGGGGTCTGCGGGGTCAGCGGCTCCGGGAGAACCGGCTCGTCCAGCAGTGCGATGATGCGGTCCAGCGCGCTACTCGCGGACTTCAGGGTGGAGCCGAGGATCGCCAATTCCGCGATGGGCTCGGTGAATCGGGCCGCCAGCACCAGCACCGCGAGCAGGGTGGCCGCGTCCAGGCCGCGATCGAGCACGAGGTAGACGCCCAGCACGATGACAATCGTGAAGGAGGTCTGCACCGCCACGCTCAAGCCGACCAGGCCCGGGACGGCAGCGGCCAGCACGCGGCGCGACGCACGATGGTCCGTGCGCAAGGCCTCGTCGAGCAGGGTGTCTTCACCGCGCCCGAAAACCCGGAGCACCGACTGCATCTGGGCGAATTCGACCACCCGTCCACCGGTCACGGCCCGAGCCTCGGCGCGCGCGACATCGGCCCGGGCGGACAGCGCCACGCTCCAGCGGTAGACCGCCACGATCAACGGAACGGTCAAGGTCAGCGCGAGCGCCAGCCGCCAGTCGAACAGGTACAAGGCGGCGACCACGGTCACGGGCGTGACGACCGTTGTCACCATGGGCCGCAACAGATGTGCGGGCACACCCATGATGTCCATGACGCTCTTGGTCGCGAGCTGACCGAGCTGACCGACGCGTTCCGCGCCGAACCAGCCGAGCGGCAGCGCGGACACGGTGTCCCCCAGCCGCTCGTGCAGCCCCTTGGACAGGGTGGCCCCGACCTGCACGCCCTGCCGCATGCTCACGTAGTAGGCGACGGCGTACAGCGTGGCCGTCACCAGCAGCAGGTACATCCACGGCCACAGCACCGAACCCGGATCGGATCCGAACAGTGCCCGCAGGATCGGCACCAGCAGCGCGAAGGCGAGACCCTGCAGCACCGCGCCGACGACGAGCACCCCGAGCATCCGCCGCAGAATCACACTCTGCTGCGGCCCAACGGCTTTCAGCAATTTCCCGATCATGCGCCCGCCCTCTCCTCGGTGCGTTCATAGGCCGCCCACATGCGGGCGTAGCGGCCGCCCGCGTCGAGCAGTTCGTGGTGGCGGCCGCGTTCGGCGATCGCCCCGTCGGCGAGCACCACGATCTGATCCGCCCGCGTCACCGTCGAGAGCCGGTGCGCGATCATGAGCACGGTCTTGCCCACGGTCAGCCGCGACAGCGCGTCCTGTACGGCCGCCTCGGACTGCGGGTCCACGTAGGCGGCGGCCTCGTCGAGCACGATGATCGGGGTGTCGGCGAGCAGTGCCCGCGCGATCGAAACCCGTTGTGCCTGACCGCCGGACAGCTGTACGTCCACACCCGAGATCGAGTCGTAGCCGCGCGGCAGTGCCGCGATCTCGTCGTGCACTCCGGCGGCGCGGGCGACCTCGATGATCTCCTCCCGGCTCGCCCCCGGCCGTGCCATGGCGATATTCGCCGCGATGCTGTCGCGAATGAGCCGCACGTCCTGGAATACGAACGCCACCCGCCGGTAGAGCTCCTCGCTCGCGATCTCGCGCACGTCTACCCCGCCGATGGTGACCGCGCCGGCGGTCACGTCCCGGAACCGCGGCACCAGCGTGGCGAGCGTGCTCTTGCCCGCACCCGACGGCCCGACCAGCGCGGTGACCGTGCCCTGGGGCAGTTCCAGATCGATACCCGACAGCACGTCATGCTCACCGTCGTAGGAGCACCGCACATCCTCGAACCGCACGGCATGCCCCTGCGGCACCTTGGGCTCCGCGGGCACCGGCAAAGGCTCCACCGCGAGGGTCTCGTTGACCCGGGCCGCAGCCGTCTTGGCAAGGCGCAGTTCGTAACTGGCGTAGAACAACGCCAGCACCGGCGCGGTCAGCCCGACACCGAGCAGCGCGAACGGCAGCAGGTCGACCGCGGCCAGCCAGCCGTTGTTGACGAAGATCGCGCCGCCGCCCAGCACCGCCGTCAGCACCGCGACGGGCGAGAGCACCACTTCCGCAGCGGTTTTGGAGTTCAGCGTCGACCGCACCCAGCCTTCGAAGAAGGTGGCGAAGTCGTCGGCGGCACGCAGGTAGCGGGTGTGCGCCCGGCGGGTCTGCCCGAAGATCTTCACCACCCCGATGCCGTGCACGAATTCCACTGCGCGACCGTTGATCTCGGTCATGGCCCGGTCGTACTCCGGCATGCGCGGCCCCATGGCGGCCATGGTCACGGTGTACAGCCCCAGCCCGACCACCAGCGGCGCGATGGTCACCAGCGTCATCGCCCAGTCCACCCAGAACAGGTAGCCCAGCGAGATCACCGGCACCACCACGGCGGAGGTGAGTTCCAGCATCGAGTGCGCCACCAGGTGGTGCATGGCCTCGACGTCGTCGGTCACGACCTTCTTGACGGTGCCGGAGTTGCGGTCGGAGAACCAGGCGAGCGGCACCTCCCGCAGCCGCCGCACCAGCCGCCGCCGAATGTCCAGTTGCAGTTCATTATCCGCGAAATGCGTGATGCCGCCCGCGGCCAGCAGCAGCACGGTTCGCACCAGCAGCGCCACCACCGCGATCACCGCCCAGCGCCACGCCTCGTGCGCCCGATCGGATCCGTGTCCGACCAGGACACGACCGAGTTCCGCGATCGCGATGAACGGCACCACGCTCGCGGCAGCGCCGAGCGCCTGCGCGAGCACCGCCGCCCGCAGTCGCCATCGAATCGGTCGCAGTAGGTCCCCCAGTGCCGGGTCTTTCTGAGCCATCGCCTCTCCGTTCATACGGCGGCGTGGATTCGCGCCGCGGCGTCGCCGAGTTCCTGCCGGCTGTGAATGCCGAGTTTGATGTAGCAGCGTTGCAAGTGGTTTTCGACTGTCCGTACGGAAATGAACAATCGCTCGGCGATCTCCCGGTTCGACATCCCCTGTGCCGCGAGGGCCGAGATCACCCGCTCGCGGCGGGTGAGTCTGTCATCGGTGTGGGTGGCGAAGGCTACGGTGGTCATCGAACTCTCCTGCTGCTCGAGCTGCTTACGGTGCGGGTAAAAATCCGCGGCGGACGAAAAACTCCGCGTAGGTGGCGAACAGGGCCGCATCGATCGCCGGGCAGGTGACGTCGGTGCCGTCGGGCCCGGTGCCGCCGAGGAATCCGCGGGTGATCTCGTCGCTGAAGGGCGGCTGTTCCTCCTGCTCCATCAGCATGGTGGTGCGGATGAGCGGGAACATCGCGTTGCTCACGTCGGCCGAGATCGCCTTGAGCCACTTGATGACGCTGACCTCTTTGAGGTCGTAACCGGCGGCGGCGATGAAATCACGGATGGCGACGGAATCGATGGCGGCCGGACCGATCTGGTGAAAGATGCCGCCCACGGCCGCGTCCTGCCGCGACACCGCGACCACGGCGGCGCAGACGTAGTCGACCGGAACCAGATTCATCTTCAACCGGAAATTGCGCGGGTAGACGCCCGCCTGAATCGAACCGATGACGAAGCGCCACACGAAATCGTTGCGCTGGCACGCCCCCGACCGCGAGTCACCCCACACCTGGGTGGGCCGGTGCACCGTCACCGGCACGCCACGATCGCGCGCCTGCGCGAGCAGCTGCTCGGCGACCCACTTGCTCTTGGTGTAGCCCAGCGGCATACCGACGGCGGGCCCGGTGACATGGTGTTCGCCGCGCGGCGTCGTGTTGTCCCCGGTCTGACCGCTGAACACGCCGGTGGTCGAAATGTGGTGCAGCGCAGCGCGGGACGCGCCCGCGAAGCGCAGCACCTCGTGGATCCCGCTGACGGTGGACTTGCGCAGCCACTTGTAGGGCGTGAGGAAGTTGACCTTGGCGGCGGTGTGGTAGACCGCGTCCACCTGACCCGAGAGCACCTGATAGTCGTCCTCGGCCAGCCCGAATCGCGGCAGCGTGATGTCGCCGGGCACGATCTCGATGCGCTCCATCGCGATCTGATCGGTGAGGTCGTAGGTTTCCAAGTTGGCGCGCAACCGATCCCGGCCCGCCTCCTCGGAGTCGGCCCGGACCAGGCAGTACACGGTCAGGTCGGCGGCCAGCAGCTCACGCAGCAGGAAGACGCCCAGGAAGCCGGTGGCACCGGTGAGCAGCACCGCCTTCGCCTGCCCGGCCGTCGTGCGCGGCGTGAAGCCCTGCACGTCGGCGGCCAGCACACTGTCCTGGGCGAGCTGGGTGGCGTCGCCCTCGATTTCGAGTGATGTCATGTCCTCGTCCTCCTCACGCCGTTTCGGCGCGTGCCTGTTCGATCGCCCCGCGCAGCAGGAACAGCGCCTGCGCGACCTCGTCGGAGGTGGCGACAATGGGTGGGATCAGGCGCAGCACCTCGGGGCGGCTCAGGCAGGTCGACACGACCAGCCCGCGTTGCGCCAGTCCGACCTGCACCTCACCGGCGAAATCCGGGGTGTGGAAGTCGATGCCCCACAACAGCCCCCGCCCGCGCACCGCGGTGACCACCGAGGGGTGATCGGCGGCGATCCCGGCGAGCCCCGCCAGCATCTCGCCGCTGATCCGCTCGCCGTCCTCGACATGCTCCTCGATGGCCGCGAGCGCCGGCGCGACCGCGGCGGTGCACAGCGGGTGGCCGGAGAAGGTCGCGGTGTGCAGCACCGGATCCGCGGCCAGTGGCGCGTAGAGCGCTTCGGAGCACACCAGTGCCGATACCGGGACGATGCCGCCGCCGAGCGCCTTGCCCAGCAGTACCGCGTCGACCGGCAGTCCGGCCGCGAGGGTCACCGAGCGTTCACCGCAGCGGCGCAGCCCGGCCTGGATCTCGTCGGCGATCACGAAGGCCCCGGCCGCTTTCGCGTCGGCGCACCACTGCGCGAGGATCGCCGGGTCCAGCACCGTGACGCCGTTCTCGCCCTGGACGGGCTCGAAAATCAGTGCGGCGACCTCGGTTTCGGCGATCACCCGGGCGACCGCGCCCGCATCGGTGGGATCGATGTGCACCGCGCCGCCCAGCAGTGCGTCCAGGTTGCCGCGGAAGCGCTCGTGGTGGGTCAGCGCGAGCGCGCCGAGGGTCTTGCCGTGGTACGAACCGCGCACGGCAATCACGGTGGACCGACCGGTCGCCACTCGGGCCAGCTTCACGGCCGCCTCGACCACATCGGCACCGCTGAGGCCGAAGTACACCTTGGGCAGCGTGCCGCCCAGGTGCTCGACCACGATTTCGGCAGCCGCGGCGGGCACCGGGTTGAGCACCGAGCGCGTCGAGGTCGGCATGACCTCGAGCTGTGCGCGCACCGCGTCGACCACGGCCGGATGCCGATGGCCCAGCAAAGCGACTGCGTAGGAACCGAAGTCGAGCGCCTCACGTCCGTCGGACAGGGTGATCCGGCAGCCGCTCGCGGCCGCCTCGACCGCGCCCTGCCCGGTAAATTTCCCGGCCAGCGCCATCGACGGGGAGAAGTGGCGCTTGACCCGCTTGAACGTGGTCTTGGCGTCGCCGGTCTTGATGTCGCTCATGGCAACTCCCCTACTGCTCGGCGTGCGCCACGACGGACCCCGCGTAGCCGTCCAGGGCCTTGGCGATGGCGGGGTGGATCATTTCGGCGACCAGCGGCATGCCGATATCGAATTCGACGCTGAGTTCCAGCTCTTCGGGGTGGATCTGCCAGTACCCCTGGTAGACCGCGAGATCGCCGTCGGTCTGACGGAATTCGATGCGCCGGTGCTCGACCGAGATCACATCCTCCTGCTCCCATTCCATCTCGGAGCCCTTGAGTTCCACCACCCAGCTGCTGGTGCGGCGAGTGCCCTCGTCGTCCAGGATCTCGACGTCGTTGACGCCGGTCATGTATTCGGGGAACGCGGCGTAGTCGAGAAGCACGCTCCATAGCTGTTCGGGCGGGCACGACATGGCGTGCCGTGAGGTCATCGAGTACACGTGGGTTACTTCCGTTCGTCGGTGGTGTCGGTCTCGCCGGACGCGCTCACCTGGATCTGCCAGTGCGAGAACAGCTTCCGCTCACCGTGCAGGTGCAGCAGGACGTCGGTGACGCGGTCGATCTCGGCTGCGCCGGTGAGCGTCTCGGTGGGATGGAAGGTGCGCCAGACGCGTTCGAGGCACAGCAGCAGCACCGCGCCGTCGGGGAACGGATCCGACAGCACCGGCGTGGATTCCACGATCAGGTGGATGATCGCGGCCCCGGCGTGCAGCGCGCAGTACTGTTCGGCGAGCCGGTAGAGCTCGGCGGACGGGCCGTAGGCGCGGCCGAGGCGCTGCTGCAGGTCGCGCTGGGCGATCGAGAGGCGATCCACCTCGCCCAGCAGCCGGTCGGCCAGGTCGGCGGACTGTTCCAGCCAGGCCCGCTGCTCGCCGTTGCGGGTCGCGGCCAGTTCGCGCAGGCGGTCGATGGCGTCGGGCAGCGCCAGCAGCACGATATCGCCGTCGCGGCAGAACAATTGCTGCTGTCCGGGGGTCCAGGTGGCGAGCTTGGCGTCGAGGTCGTACATGAGCGCGACCTTGTCGCCGGCCGCTGCCCGCTGCTGCGGGGTCGCGGTGGCCGCCCGGGTCAGGATGGTCTCCAGCTGCGCGCCCACGCTTTTCAGATTGACCACGGTATTGCCGTCGGCGAACACCGAGACCAGGATGTCGCGCAGCATCTTCTGGAAGATGCCGTAGTGCGGGTGCTCGCGCAGGTACAGCCGGGCTCCGAGCACCAACGACAGCTGTGAGAGCGTGCGTTCCAGCGTCGTGGGCACGAAGTACTTCACGATGGCCGAGAAGATCCCGGCCTGTTCCGGGCACGCCTGCAGTCCGCGCACACCGCCGGTGGCGACGGCCTCGGCCAGCAGCAGATCGGCGAAGCTCTCGGCCACCTGGCGGCGGGTGTAGGGAATCTGGGCGACCTTCTGCCCGAAGATCTCCCGGGTGACGATGAAGTCACAGGTGACCCGCAGCGCGGTATCGGTGGCCCCGAGCGCGATGCCGCTGATGACGGTGCGCGCCACCTGTGCGCTCTTCAACACCAGTTCCAGCCCTTGGCCTTCCGCGCCGATGCGGTGACTGTCGGGCACGAACACCTCGTCGAGGCGGATGCCGCTGAGGTCCAGCGCACGCAGCCCGTGCAGGCGCTCGTTGGGCACCTCGCGCACGGATCCGGCCGAGCACAAACGCTTTTCGACCGCGAACACCGACCAGTCACCGGGTCCGCCGCGCGGGCCGGTGCGGGCGTGCACGGTCACCACGTCGGCGAGGGTGGCGATGCCGATCAGCCATTTCTCGCCGGTGAGCAAGTAGCCGCCGTCGACCTTGTCGGCGCGCATGTCGTTGGAGAGCACATCGCTGCCGTGCTCGCGTTCCGACAGCCCCCAGGCCATCTTCGCGCCGTTGTTGATCATCGATACGAAACGGGTGCGCTGGTTGGGGTTGCCGCCGATCCAGGTCGGCATGAACGCCAGATCGGTGAGCATGAGCGCGGCGGCGGTGGTGGGGTCGCGGCGGGCGACCAGGCGCAGCAGCAGGAAGCCGGTCTCGACATCGCCCGCGCGGCCGCCCCATTCGGCGGGCAAGCAGTATTCGTGCACGGCGCGGCGCTGCAGTTCGCCGACGAGTTCGTGCGGGAATTCCTCGAGTTCGTCGTAGCGCAGGATCCGCTGGAACGACAGCAGGGTGGCCGGATCGTGGGGGTCGCCGAGACCGGTCTCCAGTTCCTCGGCGAGGGCGCGGTTGTGCTGCACGGTCATCGCGGCATCCGTTCGTGGTCGGCGGCCGGATCGGACTGCGGTCCGGCCAGAGGGATCGGCACGGCGGAGAACAGCTTCTGCTCGCGCCACAGCCGCGAGACGAGCGCGAATGCGGTGTCCGCCAGGGGAATCGGGAGCCGGGCGCTGCGCTCGGAGGACCGGTCCAGCAGCAGCGAGACGGCGGCCGTGAGCCAGCCGACCGCGCCCGGCGGGCAGCCGTAGAGCGAGCGCCGCCGGTTGAACCACCACAGGTGCACACAGGCCGCGGCGACGTGCAGGTGGCTGACGCGCTGGGCCAGATCCAGCTGGGCCACACCGCGATCGGGCGCCGGAAGCTCGGCCAGGGCCCGGATGTCGTTGGCCGCGACCGTCAATGCCGTCTCGAGCCAGCCCAGCTCCGAGAGCATTCGGGCCGCATCGCCTTCCAGGATGCCGCGATCGAGGACGGCGGGGTCCAGTACCGCGCGCACCTGCTCGAGCACGGCGGGCAGTGCGCCGGTAACCACGTCGCGGCGCGCGGCCAGCGCGAGCCTGGACATCTCCAGGTCGGGCAGCTCTGCGCCCAGATCGAAAGTGGCGGCGAGCAATTCGAGGTCGTGCTCGGCTTCTCGATGGCCGGTGAAGCAGTTCAACTGCATCGACACCAGTCGCAGGTTGGCCCCGGGGCTGGTGTCGAAGTAGCGGACCGCGGCATTGTCGGCGCGCAAGACGTCGAACGCGCCTGCGGGGCCCTCCCGCAGCACGCTGCGGGTGCCGAGCACGTCGGCGCAGCGTGCGAACACCTCTTCCGAGAGTCCGGTGAGGACCGTTTTCAAGGTGCCCGACCAGAGGCTCTGCGCCTCCGGGAAGGTGTGCAGGGCACGCACGCAGCCGAGAGCCGCTGCGTCACAGGCGATCAGCGCGGCGGCAGCGGTGCCGAGCTCACGGCGGTTGGCCTGATGGTTGTCTACCGGCCGATTCGCGACCACGTGCCCGCGGGCGAAGTCCATGGTCAGCCGCAAGGCGCTGTCCGCGCCCGCGAGGTTGGCGGCCGTGCTGGTGGCGCGCACCAGCTGCATCGCCTTCATGGCCGTTTCCATGCCGCGCCCGCGCTGCCCGACCATGGCCTCGGCGGCGACCGGGACCTCGTCGAAATGGATTTCGGCGTATCGCGCGCCGCGCATGCCGGCGACCAGCTGGAAGCGGACGGTCGCACCGGAATCGGCGGTGCGCGCAGACAATTCGAGCGGGTGATCCAGCAGCACCGCACTGAACGCGGCCGGACCGCGCCCGCCGGTGTGCGCGATCACCAGCGCGGCCTCGGCGTCGCCACCGAAACCGACGAGCCACTTCGCCCCGTTGAGCAGCCAGCCGTCGGCGGCGGGGGTCAGGGCGCAGGTGTTGGCCAGCAGGTCACTGCCGTGGTCTGGTTCGGAGAAGGCGAAACCGATGGAACGGCCGCCACGCAGCAACTCCACCACCCGGTCACGCTGGGAGTCCGTGCCTGCCAGCAGGACACAGGTGGTGGCGGTGATGTCGATCATGGTGGCGGGCATGACGGTCAGATCGCGCCGGGCCGCGACCCGCACCAGGGCGAAGGTCTCGTCGTAGCGGGCCAGTTCGCCGCCGAACGCCGCCGGGACGTAGGACATGCGCAGCGTCGGCCCGGCCGCGGCGGCCAGGGCTTCGGGCTGCGCGCCCGATTCCGCCCGGGTCACCATGGCCGCGAAGCCGCACGCATTGTGCGGGTCGGTGGGATCGCCGAGGGCGGCCTCCAGGGTCGCCGCCGCCGAATACAGCGGTGCGGCAGCGACTTCCGAGACGGCGGTCACCGCTCGAGCTCCGGCTCGGCCGGAGCGGGACGGTAGTCGGTGCAGCCGCGCGACATCCGCACGCCGGCCAGTGCCAGCTGCTGCACCCGGGTCGTAAAGGCCGCTCCGGCAAGGAGATTGCGGGCGACATCGACCACGCGGCGGTTCTCGGCGGCGGCCAGGTAGGAGCCGCGCACCCATTCGTTGAAGCTGCCCATCGCCGGGCCGCACCAGATCTGGTAGTCCAGGGCGCGGTCGGCGTCCCCGACCACGGCCCAGCGCGAGGCCATGCCCAGGTACCACCGGAAGATGAGCGCCATCTTGCGTTTCGGGTCGCCGGCGGCGCGGGTCAGCTGGTCGGGGTCGCGGCGGGTGAAGTATTCGACCACGTCCTGCCACACCTCGTCGACGGTGCGGCGCAGGATCTGGCGCTCCAGCTTGGCCAGCTCGTCGGCGGGCAGCGCGTCCAGACCCGGGTAGGCGGAATACAGTTCGTAGAGGCGCTTGGCGCGCATCGCGAACATGGTGCCCTTCTTGAGCACCTGCAGTTCCACACCCAGCTCGAACATGTCTGCGGCGGGGGCCATTTCGACGTCGGCGACGCCGGCCTGGCACAGCACGTGGCGGACTTCGCTGGAAGTGCCCGCCTCCAGGCAGGACTGGTTGACCGAGCCGGTGACGATGTAGTCGGCACCCATGGCGAAGGCCGCGGCGGCGGCGGTGGGTGTGCCGAGGCCGCCGGCAGCGCCGACGCGGACGTCGAAGGGCAGGCCGAGCTCGTGACGCAGCTGGTCGCGCTTGCGCACCAGCGACGGGAACAGGGTGGTCAACGGGCGGCGGTCGGTGTGGCCGCCCGAGTCGGCCTCGGCGGTGATGTCGTCCGCCAGGGGCACCAGCTTGGCCAGCTCGGCCTGTTCGGCAGTGACCAGTCCCGCCGCGACCAGTTCGGCGACCATGGCCTCCGGTGCCGGGCGCATGAACTTCTCGGCCACCTCGGCGCGAGAAACCTTGGCGATCACCCGGTTCTTGATGAGCACCCAGCCGTCGGCGGAGCGTTCCAGCCCGGCCACGCGGTAGCGCACGATGTTCGGGGTGACGTCCATGAACGCGGACGCCTCGACGCAGCGCACCTCGTAGCGCAGGAACAACTCCACGGCCGCACGCTCCAGCTCGGCCTCACTGGGGCTGTGAATCAGGTTGGCGGCGTACGGAAGTCCGGGAATTTCGGCCGCGAAGCGCTGCAAGGCCGACTCCACCCGTGACGGCAGCAGTCCGGCCGCGCCGAAGGAGCCGAGGTATCCGGCCCGAGCCAGCGCGATGACATAGTCCTCCGAGGCGATGCCACCGGCCATCGCGCCACCCATGTAGGCGTACTTCACGCCGTGGTGGGCACGAAAAGCGCTGGAGCCCAGGGTTTCCGCGGGCAGCGGTCCGATGGCGGCGACCACGTCGGCGTCGTCGAGGGGCCGGCCCGCGCTCAGACCGATGCTGTCGGGCGTGCGGACCACGTAGACCGGCGACTCGAGTTCGGTGAGGGTGTCGTAGCAGCCCTGCGGGCTGGTGTGGACTGTGGGCTCGACGAAATCGTCGGTTCCGATGGTGATGCTCATCGTTCGTCCTCTCGACGGTTGTGCACCTCAACGGCGATGTCGGTGATCTCGTAGATGCGCATGCCCGGCTTCCAGACATTCGCGTCGGCGATGACCAGCGCGCGATCACCTTCGCGCCGGATTTCCTTGATGTGCAGGTCGAAGGTCATCGGGCCCTCGGTCCGCAGGATCTGACCGCGGTACTTCCAGGTCATGGGCACGCCCACCGGCATGGCGAACACCGGATCGGCGAACTCGGCGCCCAGGTCGGCCTCGATGGCGTAGACCTGCAGCGCCTGGATCAGCGCCTCCACGCCCAGCGAACCGGGCATGACCGGGTCGCGGTAGAAGTGGCATTCGAAATACCAGTCGTCGTGGTCGATTTCGCGGTGGCCGCGCAGGTAGCCCTGCTCGTACTTGCCGCCGCCGGCGACCAGGTCGACGGTGTCGACCATGCGCAGGTGGCCGTCTGCCAGGCGCAGGCCCTCGCGGGTGAACCAGTCGTCGGCGCTGCGCACGGCCAGGGTGCGAATCGCGGTGGCGGGCAGGCTGTCCTGCGTATCGAGCCAGGGCGCCACATACTTGCCGCCGTCGAGGCCGACCTGGTTGGCCAGGGCGTCGGCGGTGTGATAACCGAACATGGACTCGCCCTTGTAGATCAGCTCGCCGTCGGCGAACAGTTCGTACTGGAACTTCTGCAGCGAGGTCCCGGGCATGACCTGGTTGAAGGTCATGCGCGAATGCTGGCGAATCGTCTTGCCGCGCAGGTCGACCTGCTTGACCACGGTCGCGGTGCCGTCCAGGTTGCGGATATTGAGTTCCTGGTCCGGGGTGGCCAGGGTCGCGCCCTGGTAGTAGCCGAGCAGGATCGCGGCCTGCAGGGAGGACTCCATGTAGACGGCGTTCGGCATTCCGGGGAAGGAGTTCTCGTGGAAGTACCAGGCTTCCGGCGGGCAGTCGTATTCGGTCTCCATGGTGGAGCCGGACTTCAAAACCCCGCGCACGCCGCTGAATCGCATGATCCGGTCGACGAATCGGAAGTCCCCGTTGGGGATGTAGGGGGCCTTGCGGTCGGCGTAGATCTCGAACTCCGGGCCCATGGCGGTGGCCAGGTCGCCCTTGGCGGCGTGGGCGAGGTGCAGTTCGTTGATGAACGCCGGTTCGCCCTGGGCATTGCGGCGGCCGAGAAACGCCGGGATGCCGCCGGTTTCGGGCCGGTAGTGGGTGCCCGGCTTCTCCTTCACCTGCACGCCGAAGTTCTGCATGCTGATCATCGGCTTGTCGCCGTCGTAGACGACGATGTCGGCGATGACGGTCGGGCGCGGCAGCATGGTCAGCTTGGTGATCTCGACGTGGTAGCGGATCGACTCGTGCCGGGGCGTGATCTGCCCGCGCACCTTCACCTGGGTCTTGAGCCCCGGGACCGCCTGGAACTCGGCGTCCGGCAACACCAGATGCATGCCCAGGTACATGGCGTACACCTGCAGCAGCTGCACGCCACCCTCGGCCACCAGGGAACCGGCCAGCACCGGGTCGCCCGGGAAGTGGCACTTGAAGTACCAGCCCTCAGGGTCGAGGTGCTTCACAGCGCTGATCTCACCGATCCCGCACGGTCCGCCCAGGCGGTCGATCTCGGTGATCTCGTCGATCATGCGCAGCATCGAATCCGGCAGGCGCAGTGAACGATTGGAGCCGTCGGCGGTCTGATCCCAGGCCGGGCCGAAGACCTCCGCCGGGCGGCCCTGGGCCAGCAGGTCCAGATCCGTACCCGAGAGCGCGGTGCGCTCGGTGCGGGCCAGCGGCTTGAACCAGGTGCGGGTCATGGCCTCCCGGCGCTTCCGGTCCGCGCCGCTGGTCACCACCCCGAGCGAATTCTCCAGCTCCGCCGCCGCGAAGAACCCGGCGCACGCGTTGAGCAGCTCCAGGATGAGCACGCCGTCGGCGTAGCAGCGGTAGTTGAAGAAGAACAGCAGACTGTCGCCGTTCCACACGAAGCGCGCGATATTGATCTCGTAGCGCAGCGTCTGGCCCTCACGCGGGAGACCACCGTGGAAGACGAGCTCGCTATCGAGCAGACGATAGACCCGTTCGCCCTTGTTACGGAAGTCGATCCCGAGATAGCTGATCAACAGCAGATCGCACTGCCCGGCCTCGATGGTGACCGCACACGGCACCAGACCGTCGACGCTGTACCAAGCCCCGACCGGAACGTCATACTCCGTCGTGATCGACGCAGGCTCGTAAACCCCAGGCGTGCCGTTGATTTCAGTGACGCGGGTAACGAAGTGATACGGCGGCTCCGGCAACCGCACCCGCACCGGATAGGTGTCGTACTCGGCGAAATCGGGCCCGAAGACATTGGCCACCTTGCCGGAAGCGAACTCCAGCAACTGCGCCTCATCCCAAACCACCGTCCGAGACTGCGAGACGAGGTCTACCGAAGAAACCGGCGCCGTCTGCGACCCGGTCGCGCTGCCGGTTGCAGGCGCGGAGCTGTCTGCCGGCGCGATACCTTCCGCGGGCGTGGTGGCAGCTGAGGGCCCAGTGGCCGCTGAGGGCGGGGTGGGCGGCAGGCCGCGACCGGCTTCGAGTGCTTCCAGGCTCGCGTGGGCCAGCGCGCCCTGCACCCGCAGGAAGGATTCGTGGGCGTCGAAGACGGTGCGGCGCATGGGTTGCAGCACCCGAGTGCGCGCTGCGATCACGTGTGGGGCGGACTGGGACGTGGCCACGGCATCTCCGGTGGGGGCATTCTGCGAACTCGGGAGGTGAGCGGCCGCGGCGGGAGCGGCACCGGTGAAGGCAGCAGCCACCTGTGTGGCAGCCGCGTCCGAACCGGGGCCATAGGCAGCCGCCGAGTGGGAGGCGGGGCCGTGCGAACCGCGACCGTGGGCAGCCTCCGAGTGGGCGTGGGAGGCGTGCGAGCTGGGACCATAGGCGGCCGCCGGGTGGGCGTCGGAGGCGTGCGTGGCGGGACGGTAGTAGTCCGCCGCGGTGGGGAGATCTGTGGGGCGGCGTTGGGGCAGGTACACGAAGGGGTCTCCCTCGATGACGATGGCGTCCGGGTCGATGGTGATCGGGAGTAGTACGTGTGCCTCGGCCTCCTGGGCTGCGCGGCGCGCGTTCGCTTCGGCGAGAATGGGGTGGGCGCGTTCGCGGACGCGCTCGACCAGGGATTCGCCGCCGCAGGTGACGGTGGCGCGGAAGGCCGGGCGGGACTGCTCGGGGGCGGGCGGGAAGAGGCGGTCCAGGCGGACGTCCACGCCGTGGCTGACCAAGCGGGCCAGGGCGGCGCACACGGCCTGTCCGGTGGACATGCCCCGGCGATCGACGGCGACCGCGACATGCTCGCGGGCCCCGAGGGTTTCGCCGATCCAGCGGGTGCAGGTGGCTCCGGGACCGACCTCGATGAAGACCCGGAAGCCGCGTTCGTAGGCGGTTTCGGTGAGCTTCGCGAAATCGACGGTGGTGCAGAGTGTTTCGGCGATGCGGTCCGAGATCACCGAGCGGTCCGAGACATCGACGGTGCCGTAGTCGAAGCTGGAGAGCAGTTCCAGGTTCGCAGCGGGGGCACCCAGCGGGTGGTCGTTGAGTGCGGCGAACTGCGCGCGCTCGGATTCGACTACCGCGCAATGCATCACGTGGTTGGCCGGGGCCTTGGCGGCCTTGCAACCCAACCGGGCGATGAGCTCGCGCACCTGCTCGGGGAACCCGGCCACCACCACTTCACGCGGGGTGTTGACATGGGTGAGGTACACCCGGTCCAGGCCGGGCATCGCCGCGCGAACCTCCTCGGCACCGGCCAGCAGCACCTGGGTCGTCCACACATCGCGATCCGGCGTGGATTCCGGCAGCTGCCACACCGAGCGAACCAGCCGCTTCGGCCCGCGCAACTGGTCGATGAACAGCGGTGAGCGGGTCAGCGGCGCATCGTCGCGCACCGCTGCATCCCACGCGTCCACAGCGAAGAGCATGCTGCTCTCCCCCAGGCTGTACCCGAACCCGCCGTCCTGCCGAATCCCCAACGCGTCCCGCAACATCCGGGTCGTCAGCACCGCGGAGTTGGTGCCGATGGCCAGCATGGTCGGAATGGACTCGATCAACTCACCCTCGTGCCGCATCAGCGCGGCACGGTCGACACCCAGCGAACCGCTCGGGAACAGCGCCGAATGCTTGTACTCCGCCCACGGCGTGCGGGCATCACGCTCGAATTCCGTGAGCAGGCCGGGGAAGACCGTGAACAGGTCACGCCCCGCACCCGGGTAGGAGGTGAAAGCTCCGGGATAGACGAACGCGACTCGCCCCTCGGCCCCGACCGGACGGGAGGTGCAGTAACTGCCCGACGGCGTCGTCCAATCCCGCCCTTCAGCAATGGTTTCCGGCAGATGCTTGATGGCAGAGGCAAGCTCCCGGCGCAGTCCGTCCGCGTCGGCGGCGACAATCGCGGCGACGTACCGCCCGACCCGTTCGGCCGCGACCCGCTGCCGGGCCAACTCGAGCGGCGTCGCGCCATCGTCCAGGGCCGCCAGGCACGCCAAGGCGGCAGCGGCGAGGTCGGAGGCGCTGTCACCGGAGAGCGGGATGAGCAGTGGGGCAGTGGATCCCGACCAGTCGACCGTGTCGATCGTGGGTCGCGCAGGCGGCGCGGAAACGACGATGTGCGCTGCGGCCGGTCCGTCGACCGCGTGTACGGCTGCCACCAGGCGGTCCGCCGCACGGCGGCCGAGCCACGGCACCGGGCCGTCGAGCAGACGCAAGGCCGAATCGCCGAATTCCGCCGCCGTTTCGGCCAGCTCGTGCAGATCGGAGGCGGCGGGCGGCAGTTCCCGATGCCGCAGGCTCAACGCGGCACTCACGAGACCGACCAGCACGCCGGCCTGCTGGGTGTCGCCCACCAGCGGAACAACGCCGGCCAATGCGCAGGCCGGCGCATCCGGTCCGCGATCGCCGTAGATCCCGGCGAGCACGGCCAGGTCACCGTCGGTGACACCGCCGACCAGCTCCACATAGCCGACGTCCGCAGCCGTGAGACCACGGCCTACCAGCGCCGAATCCACTCGGCGCGTGAATGATTCGCTGCCACCAGCGCCGATCACCACGGCGTCGATGGTCAGTGCGGATGCCCCGGATCCGGCCCCCGACCCAGAGTTCCCGGGCACCGGGTCGGCGGAATCGAGCGCCGGCTCCGCCGTGCTGCGCGCCGCCGCTGCGGTGCTGCGGGCCGGTTCAGCGGTACTGTTTGCCAGGTCATCGCCCCTGCGGGCCGGGTCGGGCGTGCTGTGGGCCGGGTCGGTGGTGGTGGGCGTGGGGCCCGCCACAGCCCGGGTGAGGACCAGTGCGGCGGCGCCGTCGCCGAGGGGCGGGCGGGTGCCGTTGGCGAGAGTGGTTCGGGTCAGGGTGTTCTCGTAGCCGGCGGCGAGTTCGACGCCGCCGACGAGGACTGCTTCCACGGTGGGGTCGAGGAGGAGTAGGCCCGCGACCTCGAGGGCGCGGGCGCCGCCGGTGGCGTCGGCGGAGACGGTGAAGGCGGGACCGGTGAAGTTGTGGGCGGCGGCGATGCGGGCGGCCATGACGTTGCCGATGTAGCTGAGGACCTCGTTTGCGCCGATCGGGTCGTGTACGCCGGCGCGGACGGCGGCCTCGAGGCGGTCGAGTTCGGCGGTGGTGAGATCCAGTCCGGTGCGGGTGCATTCGGCTCGTACGTGGGCGCCGATGTCGAAGCGGGCGCGGTGCGCGACCGAGCGGGGCTCCATTTCCATGGCGACGACCACGCCGATGCGACGTTCGGTGCGGTCCTTGGCCGGGACGGTCAGTCCGGCGTCGGCCAGTGCCTCTTCGGCGGCCTCGAACAGCAGCAGGTGTTGCGGATTCGCCTGGGCGAGTTCGGCGGGCGGCATCCGGTAGCCCCGGATGTCGACCTCGACGGTGTTCACGTAGCCGCCGGCGGCGTCGGTCTCCAGCTCGGTGATGCCGAGCGATTCCGCGCCGTACCAGCGGGTTTCGGGGCGTTCGGCCAGCGTCGGGCGGCCACCGCGGCGGACCCGCCGCAAGGCCGCGACACCGGCGACCTCGCCGATCCGCACGCCCAGCCCTTCGATCGCCATGCGGACCGGTTGCGGCACCTCCGACTTCGCTTCCGACACCGTCGATTCCGATTGCGGTACAGCCGATTCCGGCGGCGACGGGACGGTGTCGGTGAGGACGAGGTGCGCGTTGGTGCCGCCGAATCCGAAGGCGGATACACCGGCTCGGCGCGGACGCTCGGGGTCGCCCGGCCACGGCTGATTCGCCGTCACCAGCCGGTCGGCGGCGGTCTCCGCGCCGGCGGGCCGGATGGGTTCGGTCGCGGTCGGCGTCGCGGGAATCGTGCCGTGGCGCATGGCCAGAATGGCCTTCAGGACACTGGTGAATCCGGCCACGGTGAGCAGGTGGCCGACGTTGCCCTTCACGGAGCCGAGCAGCGGCACCCGGTCCGCGCCGAAGAATTCGGTCAGGCCGCGCAATTCGATCGGGTCTCCCACGGGGGTGCCGGTGGCGTGGCATTCGATGTAGTCGACGGTGTGCGGGTCCACTCCCCCGGTGTATGCCTGCCGGTAGGCGGCGAGCTGACCGGAGATGTTGGGCACCAAGGGATGTGCGCCCGCACCGTCGTTGCCGAGCCCGATGGACTCGACCACCGCGTGGATGCGGTCGCCGTCGCGCACTGCGTCGGCGAGCCGCTTGAGCACGACCACGCCCGCACCCTGGCCGGTGACGATGCCGGAGGAAGCAGCGTCGAACGGCTGGCTGATCCCGTTGCCCGGGTAGGCGTGCAGATCGCTGAAGGACAGGTGGATGAGCAGCGGGTCGGGGGCGCACACCGCGCCCGCCAGCACCACGTCCGCCGCGCCGGTGGCGAGGTAGTCGCGGGCCAGGCTCATGCTGTAGAGCGCCGAGGAGCAGGCCGCGTCCAGCGCCAGTCGCGGGCCGTGCAGGCCGAGTGCATCGGCCACCACGGTGGTGGGCAGCCCGGACGGCCACAGCGAGCGCACCGGCTCGGCGGGCTGCCAGGGCGAAGAACCCTTGTCGGGCAAGGGAAGTCCGGCCTGCCGCAGGCCACGGCTGACGCCGTCGCGGAAGAACGGCAGGCACAGCGCGACCGATTGCTCGGTCGGGAAGGAGTAGTTGCCGAGGACGAGCCCGGTGCGGTCGAGCACCGGGTCGTCCTCGGTGATACCGGCGTCGGCCAACGCCTGCCGGATCGCGTACAGCGGCCACCGCACCACCGCGCCCAGGCCCTCGACGGTCTGCGCGTCGATGCGCAGTCCCTCGTGGTCCATCGCGGGCTCGGTCACGAAACCGCCACGCACGGCGGTGATCTCGTGGGTCTCGTCACCCCAGCCGCCCGGGGTGGCCGGGTCGGTGCCGAAGGTCTCGGCACCGCCCGCCCGCCGCAGGTCGGCACCGGCGAGGAGGTTGTCCCAGAACTGCTGGGGCGTATTCGCGCCAGGGAGGAGGCAGCCGATGCCGACGATGGCGATCGGCGTACCGCTGTAGGTGTCCGACATGGATGTCACACGTTCCGATCCGATTGATCCGTCAGGAATTTCGCGCCCAACGCGGCATCCGCGACCAGCTGCACCGCGTCGAAGCGCAGCAGCACCCGGCCGTCGCGACCGCAGGCGGTCACGCTGCCCCGGGCCACCGATCCGCTGACCTGAAGGGCGTCGACGACCACCAGGAATTCATCGGTCGACGGCAGGCCGTCGTAGACCTGCACCGCACCGATGGCGGTGGGCAGGCTGTTGAGCCCCAGGGTGCGGTGCACCTGAATCAGGGCGGCCTGCAGAAGCAGGTCGGCGGATTCGGGTGTGTAGGCGCCGGCGGCGAAAGCGCCACCGCCGAGCCGTGATTCGACCGGTCGGCAGATCGCGATCAGCCGCCCGTCCGGGGCCGCCACCGTGCCGGTGATCCGGGCCAGCGACGGCCCGTGGAACAGCACACCGGAGGTGTAGGCCGTGACCGGCTCGACGTCGGTCAGGGCGGGCAGGGCGAGAGCCGGTGCGGCGCTGTCGATCTGCGCCGGAACCAGCGCCCGGAAGCGCGGGCGGCCGGACGAGTCCGTCACCAGCACCTTGTCCCCGGTCACCGCCAGATCCAGGTATTGCGGCGAATTCTCGTCGAACACCACGCCTTTGAGGACCGAGAAGTCGTTCAACCGGGTGACCGCACCGCCCCGCAGGCGCTGCACCGCGCCCAGGATCGCGCCGACTGCCGCCGTGGCCGGGAGCACCGGGATGCCACCGATGGCGTGATCAGCCAGGACTTCGTCGTCCGTCACCGTGACCGGCACCCGAACGATCGCGGTGCCGTCGTGGATCTCTCGCGGCGGCATCACCGACAGCGGCTGGTTCGGCCCGACCACACACACCACGTCGTGTGCGCGTGCCGCGCTGAACTGCTCGGTGAAGAAGTCCACACCGACCTCCAGCGGAATCAATGTCACACCGCGTTCGGCGAACATCCGCTCGAGCTCGGGGGTGACCATGCCGCCCGCCCAGGCACCCCAGTTCACCGAGGTGACCCGGGTGGCGGGCAGCCGGTGCCGCAGGCTGGTGGCGATCCGGTTGAGCGCCTCGTTCGCCTCGGCGTAGCTGGATTGCCCACGGTTGCCGAAGAATCCGGCGATGGAGGAGAACAGCACCACGTGCGCCAGACGCTGCACGTCCAGGGCATCGAGGGCCGAGCGCAATCCGACCAACTTCGTAGCCAGCACCGGGGCGACATCCGCGCTCGTCTGATCGACGACCGCCTTGTCGGCCAGCACACCCGCACCGTGGATCAGACCGGTGATCCGGTCCCGGTAGGGAGCCAGGACCGCCGCGGTGGCCGCGGCATCGGTCACGTCGACCGCGAGGTACTCCGCGGTCGCACCGGCGGTACGGATGGCGAGGAGGGTTTCGCGGATCTCCCGACCGGCGACCAGCCCACGATAGATCCGTTCGACCTCGCGCGGGGTCGGTTTGCCGCCGCCCGCCCGCAGTTCTGCCACGATCGCGCCCTTGAGGGCGTTCTCGGGAATCCCTGCGGCCCAGGCGGGTTCGTCGGCCAGCGCGCTGCGGCCCAGCAGCAGCAGTCCGCAGCGGTAGCGGCGGGCCAGCCCGATCGCGCACGCCGCGGTGACGCCGCGTCCACCGCCGGTGACCACCAGCAGATCCGCCGTGGTCGGCTCGGCCACCGAATCGCCCTGCGGGAGCAGCGGATCGGTGCCGTCTTCCAGTGTTGCGGTCAGCGTGCGGCGGATCAGATCCGCCGCCACGCCGACCTCTGTCGTCGCGGTCTCCGCATCGGAGATCTCGGCCACCAGCTGTGCCACCGCCGCCTCGACCGTGAGTTCGGGACTCAGGTCGAGGGACCGGCAGAACAGCGAAGCGGCTTCGATCGCAAGGGTTTTCACCATGCCCGGCAGACCACCGAGCAGTCCGGCGGTGTCGGCCTCACCGGACAGCCCGAGCCGTCCGTCGATGCGGCTGACCGTGACGAAGCCCGCGCGGCCTCGTTCGGCCGCCAGCTCCAGCGCGCGCTGGGTCGATGCCGCCAGCAGCAGCGCCGATTCCAGTGCGGCAATGGATTCCGCCCAACCGGCCGGAGCATCCGGTGCCAGGAATACCACCAGATCCAACCGGCCGGCCGGAGCGACCGTGCCACGCTGCACGGTCCAGCCCGCCGCCGTCAACGCGGCGGCGAGGGGCTCGCTCAGGGCGCTGCCATCACCGGCGAGCAATGCCACCGGTGACTCGGCGTACGCCCCGACTCGAGTGAAGACAGAGGGGATTTCGGTAAGGCGCGCCTGCATCCGTCCGATACGGGACGCGCCATCAGCTTTTGGGAGGTTCGCCTCCACCCCGTTCGCACCGGCGAGCGCGTTGCCGATGAAGGCGACGATGCCGCCCAGGGTGCGCAGTTCACCCATCTGCTCGGGACCGGCCTGCGGGGAGTCGGGGAAGCGCTCCTGGAGGGCGCCCATGATCTCGACGCGCTTGATGGAGTCGATGCCGAGGTCGGCCTCGACGTCCATGTCCATGTCGAGCATGTCGGTCGGGTAGCCGGTCTTCTCGGCGACGACCTCCAGCAGAGCCTGCTGGACGGTCTCGGTGATGTCGGCGGCCGAAGCGGCAGCCGGAGCGGCAGCGGCGACGGGGGCGGCAGCGACCGGAGCGGCGACGGGAGCCGGGGCAGCCACCGGAGCCGGGGCGGGCGCGGAAACCGGTGCGGCAGGAACGTTTACCGGAGCAACCGGGGCAACGGGGGCAACCGGAGCGGCGACCGGCTGCACGGGGGCAACCGGGGCAGGCGCGACGGGGGCGGGGGCCGCGATGGCCTGGGTGTAGGCCGAGCGGCCCACCTCGAGCTCGGGCCGGGGCAGCCGCTCGACCGGGCGGCGTACGGCCGGTGCGGCCGCGCCCATTCCGGCTTCCAGGTACGCGAAGCCCAGCAGCACCTCGCTGGCCTGGGCGTGCGCCTGGCCGATCGCGACGCTGTGGTCACTGACCGAGGCCAGCCCGGCGACGGTGCGATCGGTCAGGTTGCCCTGCATCGCGTCGTATTCCAGGATGCCGCTGAGCCGTTCGGCCACCCGCAGCTGGCTGCTGAGGTATTCGCGGTGCAGCGCCAGGTGGTCACCGGCCATGGTGTCGTGGCCTTCGACCGGCTGAGCCGGGGCGGGAGCGGGAGCAACAGCGTTGTGGCCGTTGCCGTTTCCATTACCGTTGCCGTTCCCATTGCCATTGCTGACAGCCGGAGCGGGGGCCGCGGCAGGCTGCGGAACCTGGTAACCGTTCTCGAGTGCGTCGCGGTAAGCGCTACGGCGCTCCTCCGAGACATAGTTGACGCCGTTCAAGGGAATCCTCATTCCTTTGCTCTCGACTACTTCGGGGGCTACGGAGCTGTAGCGGTTGAAACCGGTCAGCGGCAGGCCCAGGACTGCGAGCCGAGCCGCCAGCTGCTTGAGCGCGCGGTCGCCGTCGGAGCCGGGGCCCGCGTCGGCGGCCAACACCACGACGTCGTCGCGGTCGGCCAGCACCTTGCGCACCAGGCCGGAAAGCACCGACTTGGGGCCGAATTCGACGAAAACCCGATATCCGGCCTCGTACATCTCCAGCACGCGCGGCGCGAAAGCCACCGGCTGCGAGAGCTGTTCGACCAGCACCGCACGGTTGACCGCGAGGTCCGTGCCGTACTGCGCGCCCGCCGTGTTGGCGAACACCGTCAGCGCGGGGGCCGCACCGGTCACCTCGGCGACCGCGTCCCGGAAGGCCGGAACACCGTGCGCCACATAGGAGGTGTGGAAGGCGGCCGACACCGGCAGCAGGCTCGCGCCCAGGCCGAGTTCCTCGGCCGCGTCTGCGAAGGCGCGGACCGCGTCGGTGCCGCCGCCCACGACCGTCTGCTCGGGGGCGTTGAGATTGCAGATCACCACGTCCGGGTGCGCGGCCAGCAACTCGATGAGCTGCTCGGGGGCGCACCGCAGGGCCGCCATGGTGCCGCGGTCGGACGCGCCCTCGGGCAGATGGGCCATGGCCTTGCCACGGGCCCGGGCCAGCCGGTGGAAGCCCTCGTCGTCGAGTGCGCCCGCCGCCCACAGCGCGGTGAGTTCACCGAAGCTGTGGCCCAGCGCGCCCTCGGGCGTGAAGCCCAGCTCGGTCAGGTAGCGGTACTGCCCGGCCGAGATCGCGCCGATCGCCGGCTGCGCGAAATCGGTGCGGCGCAGGGCCTCTTCCTGATCGGTGGCCGTGTCGGCGTCGAAGGCCTGCGGCGGATAGACCACCCGGCTCAGCGGCTCCGCCGGGTCGGAGATCCGACTCGCGGCATCCAGGGCGGCACGGACCGGCGGAATCGCCAGCGCCGCGCGCACACCCATGCCGACGTACTGGCTGCCCTGTCCGGCGAACAGCGCGGCGATCTTGCCCGGCACCCCGGCGTTGCGCCGGTACCAGGCCCCACCGGGCAGCTCGAAGGCATCGATCGCAGGCTCGGAGCGCAACCGAGCAACGGCCTTGTCGCGCAAGGCTTCCAGCTCGGCGGTGTCACGAGCGACGACCGCCAGGCGGGCGTTGCCGGACTCGACCGGGGCATCGACCGAACCACCGCGCGGGTTCGCGGCAACCTCGGCCAGCAGTGCGTCGGTGTCCGCACCCTGCCACAGGTGCACGCGGTAATCCCGATGCAGCGCACGGGCATCGGCCCCGGCCGGATCGTATTCCTCCAGCACGCAGTGGAAGTTGGTGCCACCGAAGCCGAACGACGAGCTGGCCGCCCGCCGCCGTTCCCGGCGCGGCTCGAGCACCCAGGGCCGTGTGGAGGTGTTCACCCAGAACGGCGAGTTCGGGAAGTCGGCCGATTCCTTGGGCTTGTCGACATTGATGGTGGGCGGCAGCACCTTCTGGTGCAGCGCCATCGACAGCTTGATCAGTCCGGCCGCGCCCGCCGCCGCCTTGGTGTGCCCGATCTGCGACTTGACGCTGCCCACCGCACAGAACTGCTTGTCCTCGCTGGCGTCGGCGAAAACCTCACGCAGCGCCGACAATTCGGTGTAATCGCCGACCGCGGTGCCGGTGCCGTGGCATTCCACCAATCCGACCTGTTCCGGGCCGAACCCGGCGTCGTCGTAGGCCCGCTGCAAGGCGACGATCTGGCCTTCCTTGCGCGGCGCGTAGATGCTCTTGAACCGGCCGTCGCTGGAACTGCCGATACCGCGCAGCACGGAGTAGATCCGGTCACCGTCGCGCTCGGCGTCCTCGAGACGCTTGAGCGCGAGCATGCCCATGCCCTCGCCGATCATGGTGCCGTCGGACTCCTCGTCGAACGGCCGGATCCGACCGGACTTCGACAGCGCCGGAGTCTTGCTGAAGCACAGGTACATCAGGATGGTGTTCTCGGCGTCGCAGCCACCGCTGATCATCAGGTCGGCGCGACCGGACACCAGCTCGGCGACCGCCATGTGCACGGCCGCAAGCGAACTGGCGCAGGCGGCGTCCACGGTGCAGTTGGTGCCACCCAGGTCGAAGCGGTTGGCGATGCGACCGGCCACGACATTGCCGAGCATGCCGGGGAAGGAGTTCTCCTCCCAGGGCGCGAACGCCTTCGTGAACTTGGCCGCGATCTCCTCGGCGTCCTGATCACTGAGCCCGCAGCTGCGCACGACCTCCTTGAGAACGGGAGTCTGCAGACGGGTGGCCAGCGGCTGGGTCAGCGAATTCGCGCCCGTGATACCGAGAATGACGCCGGTGCGGCTGGAGTCGTACCACTTCGAGTCGGTAGCACCCGCGTCCGCGAGGGTCTGCTTGGCCACCACCAGGCTCAGCAACTGCAGCACATCGGTGACTTCGAGCTGGTTGGGCGGCAGCCCGAATTCCAGGGGGTTGAAGTCGACGGTCGGAATGAAGCCGCCGCGTTTGACGTAGGTCTTGTCCGGCGCGCTCGGGTCCGGGTCGTAGTAGTCCTCGACCCGCCAATGCGACTCGGGCACATCCTCGATGCAGTCGGCCGCCTCGACCACATTCGACCAGAATTCGGAAAGGTCGGCGGAACGCGGGAACAACGCGCCCAGGCCGATGATCGCGATCGGGGTGTCGCTGAGCTTCATCCGATTATCCATGGCTTCAGTCCTCGGCTGGATTCGTCGCTCAGGCCGCCGCGAGGCGGTCCTTCTCGGTCACGATGTAGACGGCGAGCTGGGCGATGGTCGGGTGGTACCACAGCGCGGTGGTCTCCAGCTCGAAGCCCAGCCAGGACTCCAGCTCGTTGGCCAGCACCAGCGCCTCGGTCGAGTCCAGTCCGAAGGAATCGAAGAAATCGTCGACGGAAATCTCGGCGGGCTCGGTCTCCAGCTTGAACGCGATCTTCTCGGCCAGCCAGTTCTCCACCTGTTCGACGGTGAGTTCGGAAACAACGACCTTGTCGGTCATGATTAACTCCTGCAAGTGGGAAAGAGGTCAGCGAGCACTGTCGACGGAAAGGCTGCGCACCACCGCGTCCGCGGCCGCCGCACCGGAATCGAAGCCCGACTCGTGACTGCCCACGATATCGATGCCCATCTTCCGAGAATGGAAATAAGAGCCGGCGAACTTGATTCGTGAATCACCGGCATTGATGGTGTGAATGCTGGACTGCAAGCTGCGCGCCTCCGTGGTGAAAACCGGATGGCGGTAGTCGAATTCCTGAATGATCCGCTCCGGCGCAATGGCGAACGGATAGTCGAGGGTCAGGAAGTAATCGGTCGCACTGGTGAAATCGTGCAACTGGTTGAGGTAGTAGACGACCCAGGTCGACATATTGTCGTTGTCGCCCGAGCGAGCGTAATTCCAGCTGCGCCACTGCTCGCGGTCGGCGGGCATGCAGGCGGCATCGGTGTGCAGGGCGGCCTTGGTGGTGTTGTACTGGATCGCCTCCAGCATCCGCTGCTGCGGGGTCGGCTCGGCCAGCACGCCCAGCGCGTCATCGGCGTGCAGCGCGATGATCACCTCGTCGAAGAGTTCGGTGCCGGCCTCGGTACCCATCTCGACGCTCGCGCCGGTGCTCACCTCGACGCCCGCAGCGGTCTCGGCGACCTTCGTCACCGACGTACCCAGCCGAATGTCTTGTCCCGCAGCGCCCAAGCGCTCGAGCACGGCCCGCACGTAATTGATACTGCCGCCGGTCACCGTGCGCCACGGCGCGGTACGACCGCCCAGTCCCTCCCGGCCGTGGCCGAGGAAGAAGGCGATCACCGTCGCGGCGGGCATGTCCCAGATCCGGTCCGCGGGCACCGACCAGGCGGCGGTGGCGACCAGCACGACGAACCCGTAGCGGAAGGTGTCGCTGTAGCCGTTGGCAGTGAGGTATTCACCCAGCGACATCTCGGCCTGCTTGCGGATGAAGTGCCCGGGCGATTCACGGTAGAACCGCTCGGCCTCGGTCCAGAGCTGGACGAAGTCCTCCGGGTATTTGGCCCGAATGGCCGCCTCGTCGAGTTCGAAATCATCCGACACATAGCAGGTGCGGGTGTCTGCATTGTTGAAGCTGAAGCGGCCCGGGTGCGCCTGGCAGGCGACTCCCAGCTCGGCGAAGAATTGCGTTATCTTCTGGTAGTGCGGCTCGTTGTAGACGATGAACGCGGTATCCAGGCCGAGCGTGCGGCCCGCGTCCGTCACCTCGACCGAATTCGCGTGCCCGCCGGCATTCGCTTCCTTTTCGAAGACGGTGACGTCGGCCTGTTCACGCAGGTGATAAGCGGCCGAGAGTCCTGCTATTCCGGCACCTATCACAGCAACCCTTGCCATGCCCATCCCTCCACTGTTGATCACGGTCCGATCTCAGAGTAGGCATGACCAGCGCGGGACTGAACGTCACAAAGGGAACATCCGGCATGTATCGAAAGTGGTACGAGGGCTCGGCATTGGAACGAGTTGCAGATATCCGCACGGGTGGACCATTACACGCCACATCTGCCAGACTTCGCCTTATGGCGATCAACAGTAAGACGTCGGGATATTTTCGGAAAACTGCGCCCTACCCTATCGGCAAACAAATGCGAATCCTCTACCTTTCTTTCATTGAAGCACGCCCGGCCGTTCAATTCATGTTCTTGTTGCGTTTCACCGCGGCCTCGGTGTTGACCGAGACTCAACTTTCGGAGATGACCCGGACCGACCTGCTGCACTACGCGTGCGCGCTCATTGCCTGGTTTCTCACCACCGTCCACATCTATCTGGTGAACGGCATCGCCGACGGCGTGAACGATCGGATCAACGAGGTCGGGCGGCCGCTGTCGCGCGGCGAACTGGACCCCGCCGACGCGGTCCGGGTGGCCAAGGGCATCGCCGTCGTCGCACTGGCGCTCGGACTCGTGGTGAGCCCCCTCATGTTCGGCCTGGTGCTCGCGTTCCTCGCGCTGGGCTACGCGTATTCCGTTCCGCCGCTGCGGCTCAGCCGCAACTGGGCCGGTTCGAGCGTGGTCGTCACGCTCGGCGGACTGTGCACCTACCTGGCCGGCGCCGTC
Source organism: Nocardia sp. NPDC059240 (assembly GCF_042753865.1). Classification (NCBI taxonomy): domain Bacteria; kingdom Bacillati; phylum Actinomycetota; class Actinomycetes; order Mycobacteriales; family Nocardiaceae; genus Nocardia; species Nocardia sp. NPDC059240. Next base: position 109,970 of record NZ_JBHZAC010000011.1, read on the forward strand.
GCCGTCGGCGCCCCCTTCACCCCGGACCTGATCGTGTTCAGCGTGGTGATGTCGTTGTGGATGGGCCTCGTCGGGGCGGTCGTCAAGGACTTCTCCGATGTGGACGGTGATCGCGCCGCGCAACGACGGGTGCTGACCCTCCAGGTCCGCGAGATGCGGCTGCGCACTTGGGTTTCCATCGTGGTCGCGATCGTCGCGGCGGGTCTGGCGATCGCCGCCTACCGGCTGCCCGACCTCACCTATCCCTGTGTCGCAATGCTTTTCGGGGCAGGGATGGTGATCGGCGCCACGCTCACCACCCGCTACCGCGATCCCCGGCCGGTGAGCCGGCGCCCCTATCGCGCGTTCATGGTGACGCAGATGGCCGCCAATGTCGGCGCGATGCTCAGCGGTGTGCCGGTCTGATCGCTCTCGGCCTCCGGATCACTCGGCCACCGGATACGGAACGATGAGTTTGGCGGCCGTCGCCCGATTGACCATGTCCAGTCGGGAGACGGCCCCGAGCTTGCCGAAGATGTTGCGCAGGTGGCGTTTCACGGTGCCCTCGGTGATGCCGAGGGCATTGGCGATCTGGCGGTTGCTGCGGGCGCTCGCGACCAGTTCGACCACCTCGAGTTCCCGCGCGGTCAGTGCCTGATCGGGCGCGACAGCCCGGTTCTCCTCGGTGCGGCGATCTTCCTGCCACGACACATAGACCACGACCTCGCCTTCGCTGTCCGCGGTGCGGATCGCCGAGAGCAGGGTCTCGCGCCGCGCGCTCTTGTGCAGGTAGCCCGCGATGCCGTGCTCGACCAGCTCGCGAATCAGGCTCATGTCCTGGTGCATGCTCACGATCAGCACGCGCGACGCGGGGCTGACCTCCCGCAGTGCGAGCAGGGTGGTCAGCACGTCGTCACCGGGCATCTCGACATCGAGGATGACGACATCCGGTTGCAGCGCCCGCGCCTTGTCGACGCCCGCGCGACCGTCGGCGGCCTGGCCGACCACCGTGATATCGCCTTCCCGGTCGAGGATTTCACACAGCGCGCCGCGCAGCATGTTGTGATCGTCGATCACCAGAACGGAAATCATCGCGGTCATCACGCCTCGTCGATCGATAGCGGAATCGGAATCCAGAGCGCCACCCGGGTGCCGCTGCCGGGGTAGGAGCCGAGCGTGACCGAACCCGAGAGCGCCTCGGCCCGTTCGCTCATGGAGGCCAGGCCGTTGTCGCGGCGCGGCGCGGTGGTGTCGAAGCCGATCCCGTTGTCCACCACCCGCGCCCACACCTCGTGCGGGGCGATGTCGATCTCGACGGCGACCCGGGTCGCCTCGGCGTGGGCGAACGCATTGCGCAGGGCTTCGCGCAGGATGAGGAACACCTCGTCCATCACCTCCTGCGACACCCAGGATTGCGACCCGTTGACCCGGATCTCGACCACGGGGGTGGTGCGCCGCAGCGAGCGCACGAAGGCGGTGAGCGCATCGCGCAGCGAGGTCCCGCCTTCGACGGTGCGCAGCCCCGTGGTGATCGCGGCCAGCTCGGTGATGGCCTCCGAGAGCACGTCGACGGCTTCCTCGATTACCCTGCGCCCCTTGGTTTCTCCGGCCGCCACGATCTCGAGCTGATGCATGGCGAGGCTGAGCGCGTTGCCGAGCCGGTCGTGGATCTCGCGGGCGAGCAAGCGCCGGTCGGCGTCGTTGACGATGCGGATCTGATCGAGCAGGAACGCGTCGTAGCCCTTGGCGCCGGCCTCGAGCCGGATGAACAGGCTGCGGCTCAGGGTGGTCGCGAGGTCCGCGAGCCGGTGCCGCGCGTCCGGCCCGAGCACGTCGCTCGCCTCGGCCAGCACCAGCTCGAACAGGATCATGGCCGCGCGCACCGAACTGTCGGGCCGGATCCCGCGCCCGCCACGCTGTTCAGCCATATCCACGATGGCCTGCAGCGGCACGTCCACCCCGTGTGCGTCTCCCCCGTTGTCGAGCGCCTCCGCGCATTCGGTGATGATGTGGCCGGCCTGGCTCGTGCATTCCTCCCAGACCTCGGCATTGGAGACCAGTGCGCTCCCGATCATTTCGAGCTCGCGGCGGTATCTGGCGATGATGTCGGGCTGCCGGATCTTCAGGCGCGCGGCCACTGTGCGGCGGGCGGCGAACTCGGCGGCGTCGCGCGGTTCCTGGCTCATACACCGAACTCCTGGACGCTTGAGTCATCAGCGATTGCCCGGCTATCCTCCCCGTGCCGAATTCCCGAGCGCCAGTTCCGCATTCGTGTCACGGTTGCCATGTCTGATTTACCCCTTTGATGCCCTTGTCCGGTGCACCGAGATATCACGGAACGGATACCTTCGGGTTAACCCGCACTGTACCCAAGGATCGCCCGGTCATCGACCGGACAGCGGCCCGAATCGGACACCCGGGCCGCCCCGCGCACATCGGAAGACACCTGTAGGATCGGCCAATTCGCCGACGAGTCGGCCCGCGTTCATCCCCGTCACGTCGAGTTCAGCTCGACCGGCGGGCACGATCCCGCGGCGACACCCGGCCGGAACCCGCACAGCCGCACAGCGACTCATCGGTAAACTACTCATGAACACCGGAAAATCTCTGCGGGAAAACAGATTCCGGCCGCTGTGACTCGAAAATTGAGTAGCACCAGGTGCGCTACCGCCCGATACCGTGAAAATCATGTTCCGCCGCGGCAGACTCGCACTCCTGGCACTCGGAATCGCCCTCACCGTCGGGCTCAGCGCCTGCTCGACGCCCGGTCAGACCGGGGAAACCAGCGGTGGCGAAGTAACAGCAACCCTGCGGGATCCCGATCCGCAACCGATCGCGACCGACCCGCAACCGGTATTGCCCGTCACCGTACGGGGATTCGACGGCGCGAACGTCACGATCTCGGACGCGAGCCGCATCATCGCGGTCGATCGCTTCGGCACGCTGGCCCAGACCGTGTACGCGCTGGGTCTGGGCGCGCGCCTGGTCGGGCGCAGCACCGCCGCGAAGCTCCCGGCGATCCTCGACCGCACCGATGTCACTCCCGGCGGCGAGGCCATGAGCGTCGAGGCCGTGCTGGCCCTGCACCCCACGGTGCTGCTCACCGACACCACCACCGGCACGGCGGCGGTGTTCGAGCAGTTGCGGGCCGCAGGTGTGGCGATCGTGTACTTCGACCCCACCCGCACGCTGGCGGGCACCGGCCCGCAGATCCAGGCCGTCGCCGATGCCCTGGGCGTGCACGAGCAGGGCATCGCGCTGGCACAGCGCACCGCCACCGAGATCACCGCCGCCACCGCGGCCGTCCCGGCCGGAAAAGCCAAGCCGCGCATCGCCTTCGTCTATCTGCGCGGCACCGCGCTGACGATGCTCGCCGGTCCCGGCTCGGGCGCGGACGCGATGATCGGCGGGCTCGGCGCGGAGGACGCGGGCACCGCGTCCGGGCTGACCGAACCGTTCGTCACCATCACCAGTGAGGCGATGATCGTGGCGCGACCGGACATCCTGCTGGTGATGTCCGACGGGCTGGCCTCGATCGGCGGCCCGGCCGGGCTGTTGAAGCTGCCCGGCGTCGGCCAGACCCCGGCCGGACGCGACGGCCGCATCATCGATATGTCCGACGCCGTGCTGCTGTCCTTCGGCCCCAACACCGGCCGGGTGCTGACCACCCTGGTCCCGGCCGTCTACCGCTGAGGCCGATCCCGTTCAGTGGGTCAACCGCACGACCGCGCTCCACGGGATGCGGGTGCCGGGTCCACGCGGATTCGGTTGCGGCAGTGTGGACAGGAAGCGGTACATGGGCGAGAGCCGCCGAAACCGGCTCGCCGCCCGCAGAATCGACTCGATCTCCAGCACGTTCCATTGGTGATGCTCGAAGAAGCCCACCCCGTCGGCCGGGGTGAAGGTGAACGGTGCCCGGCTCAACAGTCCCGCGCCGCTGCGCTCGAGCCGCCGTGCGATGGCCACCGACAGGATGTCGACGACCCACTCCGCGATTTCCGCGCGCCGGAAGTCGATCGCGAGCTGCGCGACCTCCTCGGGCCGCAGATACCCCACCAGCCCTTCGGTGATCACCAGCGCGCGTGCCGCACCGTCCAGCGCGTCGTCCAGAAACAGCCGCCGGGCCAGCGGGTCGGCGAGATCCACAGCGCGTCTGATCAATCGGCAGCGCGGCGGCACGTATTCGAGCAGCTGATTCTTCTCGGCCAGCAGCGCGGGCAGATCGGCCTCGATCCACAGCAGATCGTGTGGCAGGGCCAATCGGTAAGGCCGGGTATCCAACCCGGCCGCCATATTGATGACTCGATCGCAGCCCGCACCGACGGCCGCCTCGACCATGTCGTCGATCAGCCTGGTACGGGCCACGATCGGCCAGCCGTGCTCCCCCATCACCGCCCGGGTCTCCGCGGCGATCACCCGGCCCACCTCCCCCGCGAGCATCCCCGCGAGCGGATCGCGGAACAACGCGTCCGCCCGCTCGGACTCGATGGCCCGATACACCGCGACCCACCGCTCCGCGTCGGACACACTGGAAATAATCGGTCTCGGCTGCGTCATGAACTTCCCTCGGATCGAAAGGTCACGAGGCGAGTCCACCGCCCCGCACCTCAATCCGATCACCGATCTACCGACCGACCACTACTCATTTTCGCGTGCGCCACAACACATTCCGCGGTCGCTCAGTGGCAGTTGGAGGGGGCGGGGCGACCGGCGAAGCGGTCGGCGAGGTAGGCGATGGCGTTGAGGGCTCCGGGGAGCATCGCGGTGGCGTGGTCGGCGCCGGGGATGATGTCGAACTGGACCGGGGTGCCGGCGGCACAGTAGCGGGCGGTGGTGGCTGCTACCTGATCGAGCGGGACCTGATCGTTGGCGCCGTGCCACTGGTAGATGGGGGCGCGCGGGATGCCGGGGAAGATTTCGAGGGCGTTGGCGTGCATTGTTTCGATGGTGGCGGACTCGGATTCCATTCCGCTGGTGAAGAATTCGCTGAGCGAGTGACCCGCGCCCACGGAGACGATGTCGTCGGCACAGGAGTTGGCCAGGCGGTCGCGCAGCGCGACCCCGGCCGGGGTCAGGGCGCGGTCGAGGGGCAGCGAGTCGGGGTATTCCCGTTGCAGGCCGACGGCGACGGCGAAACCGAGGCCGAACAGCGGGTGCGGCCGGTCACCGATCTGCTGGGCCATCTTGCCGGGGTTGGCGGGCAGGCCGCCCTGGGCGACGCCGACGATCGGCAGTTCGGGGGCGTACTCGGGAGCGAGCGCCGCGGCGAATCCGGTCGACATCGCACCGCCGGAGTACCCGGCCAGGCCGACCGGTGAATCCTGCAGTCCCGCAGGCGCGAAGCGCTTGACGGCACGGACCCCGTCCAGGGTGATCTGCCCGCCCAGGCGGGCCGCCCCGTAAGCGCTCGACGGCCCGAGGTGATCGGGGACCGCGACGGCCCAGCCGCGCGCCAGCAGCAGATTCACGCCGCCCGCCTCGCGCACGCCGCCGTCGAACAGGGCATGGGAGGGCGCGCACTGCAGGCCGAGGGAATTCTCGAACGGCTGATACGACAGCAGCGGGCGCGGCCCGGGTCCCGGGGTGAGCAGGGTCGTCACCGCCGCGATGGGCGCACCGGCCGAGTTGGTGGACCGGAAGAGCAGTTGCCAAACCGTTGCTCCTGGCCAGCTATTGGCGTCGAGCTGACGGGCGCGCAGCACGTCCCCGGGCGCGGAGGCACCGAGATCGCCTGGTGCCGAATAGAAACCGTCGGGGTCCGCGGCCGGATACACCGGCGCGGCCTGCGCGGCTGGTAGTCCGTATGTCGCGACCATCAGCGCGGCAGCGCCGACGGCTCCGGCCAGTGTCCGTCGCAGCGCGGGCCGCAGGTCCATCGCAGGGCGTAGGTCCACAGTCACTCCATTCGGGAAGGGGGTCTTCCCGAAGGTTCGCTAGGAGTGTGCTGATGGTTTGGTCGGTGCGCGGAAATCCCTCATCGCAGTTCGATACTCGCGATCGGCACCGTCGTCGGCTGCCGCGAGCCGCCCGCCGGTTCCACGGTCACGACCAGCCGATCCGCCGCACCGAAGGGCGTGATCAGCGGCTGCCCGGGCACCGCGTCCAGGATCGCGGCCGAGCGCGGCTCGCCGCCATTGGCCACCAGCCACACCTGGTAGGCCCGGTCCGGCGGCGGCGCGGCGAGCCCGTCGAAGGCGACGGTCATCGCGGACAACTTCGGCGCGGCCTCGATGCGGACCGTGCCGCCGCCGATGATCGGCGCCGACCGGGTGACCGCGTCGGGCTGGGTGGCGATCAGGCCCGCGGTCAACGGCAGCGGCTCGGGTGCGCCCGGCCGGTGTGTGCCGACCAGGACTCCCACGCCGATCGCGACAGCGACGAGTACGACGGCCGCCGCGAGCCGTTCGAGCCGCGGGACATGCCGGGTGCGGCCGCCGTGGCGTTCCAGGGTATGGCGCTCGGCGGCCCGGATGGCCCGGTCCACCGCGCGCATCAGCCTGGTCTCCAAGGTTTTCGGCGGCGTGCAGATGTCGGCCGCGCTGAGTTCGGCGAGCGTGTCGTAGAGCGCCGCCACCGCGCCGTCGAATTCCGCGGCGGTCAATCGGTCGGCGTGTTCGCGCCGCCGTTCGATGCCGCGGCGTTCCCATTCGGTCACCGCGTCCAGCGCGTACGGGTAGGCGAGGTCGAGTAGTTCGACGTCCGGGCCGACACCGGCGGTCATTGTGGATCACTTCCTGTCAGACAGGTCCCGAGGCGCTTGAGTCCGTCCCGGATGCGGGACTTCACGGTGGCCAGCGGCGTGCCGAGCTTGTTGGCCACATCCGAGTAGGTCAGCCCGCCGTAGTAGGCCAGGCCGATGCTCTCGCGTTGCAGATCGGTGAGCGTGCCCAGGCATTGCAGCACCGCCCGGCGGTCGGCGCGCTGTTCCACGGATTCGGCCACCACGTCGCGTTCGCGTTCGGTATGGGTTCGGCCGTAATGGTTTTCGCGGCCGATGCTGGAGCGGTCGGCCCGCATCCGGTCGACGGCGCGCCGGTGGGTGAGCATCATCAGCCAGCCCATCGGGCTGGCGAGCTGACGGTCGTAGCGCTCGGCCAGCGTCCACGCCTGGAGATAGACCTCCTGGGTGATCTCCTCGGCGGAGGCCCGGTTGTCGAGCATGCGTAGCGACAGCCCGAACACCCGGTGGCTGGTCAGTCGGTACAGCTCGGTGAAGGCGTCCCGATCCCCGCCCGCGATCGCCACGATGAGCTCGGAGAGCACCATGGCGTCCCGGTCGCGGTCGGTGCGGGCGGGGCAGGTCGTCGGTGTCGCGTCCTCGGTCTCGGCGGGTTCGCGCACCAGTCGCAGTACCCGTGGATAGTCGTCGTTCATCGCACACTCACCTGCACTTCCTCCTGATCCGTTCGGCCCCGGCCGAGACCGCGACCGGATTGCCGGTCGCGGTTTTCGGTACGGATGCCAAGGGGTTTCGGGTGGATCGGTCGAAGGGTTTGGTCGGCTAGCCGACCGACACCTCGTCGACGAGGCTCTTGGGTCGCATGTCCAGCCAATGGCTTTCGACGTATTCGACGCAGTTCGGTTTGGCGCCTTCGAAAACCACTCGCCAGCCGGCGGGGACGGCCGCGAAGTCGGGCCACAGCGAGTACTGCTCTTCGTCATTGACCAGAACCTGGAACCGGCCGTCCTCGTTGTCGAAGGGATTGGTGTCGCTCACCGGTGTGTCCTTTCCGTGGTGGGGGTGTTCGAACAGGCACTGCGCCAGCCGATCTCGTCACGGTCGGCGCCGCGTTCCAGGTAGCCGCGCAGCTGCAGCGCGACGTCGGCGAGCGCTTCGGGCGATCCCATGTCGACGTGCGAGCAGGCCACGAAGCGCTCGTCCACCTCGCCGAACACCTGGGCTCGCCACGGCAGCGCGCCGGGGGCGGGTTCGGCCCGCTGTCCGGGTGCCGGGTCGCCGGGTGCGGTCGCGGTGAAATACAGCAGATCGCCGACGTATTCGCCGGGGGTGTACCGGTATCCCATGCTGGTTCCGGCCAGGTAGCCGCCGTAGAGTCGCTCGACCTGTGCGGCGCTCAGCGCCCCGAACGGGCCTTGATGCTCGTGCAGCAGCTGGGCGGCCCGTGCGGCCGAGACGTTCTCGGCGGCCAGGCCGGAGTCGCCGAGCAGGGCGGCCAGCAGTTCACCGGCGCTGGCGTCGGCGATCTCCGGTTCGGTGCTGAGGATGCGGCTGTCGAGCATGGCCAGCACCGCGATCCGCTCCCCTGCCCGGGTCAGTTGCGCGGCCATCTCGTAGGCGATGAGTCCGCCGAGCGACCAGCCCAGCAGGTGGTAGGGGCCGTGCGGCTGCACGGCTTTCATCTCGCGGATGTAGCGGCGGGCCAGCTGTTCGACGCTGCCGGGTCCGGTGGCGCTCTCGGTCAGGTGCGGCAGTTGCAGTCCGTACACCGGCCGATCCGGTTCCAGGTGCGGCACCAGCCCGGTGTAGCTCCAGGCCACACCGCTGACCGAGTGCACGCAGAACAGCGGCGGCAGTTCGCCGCGGGGCCGGATCGGCAGCACCGTGTCGAAGGCGGACTGCAGCACGGTGGTGCTGTCGAAGGTCCCCTCCAGCCGGGCCGCGATGCCCGTCGCGGTCGGATCCAGGAAGACCGCCTGCATGGGCAGTTCGGCCCGATGCTCCTCCCGCAGTGTGGCGACGAGTTTGGTGGCGAGCAGGGAGTTGCCGCCGAGTTCGAAGAAATTGTCCTCGGCGCCAACCGATTCCAGCCCCAGCACCGACCCGATCGCCGCGCACACCGCCGCCTCGGCCGGGGTGGCCGGGGCCCGATAGGCACTCGCCGACACCGGGGTGGGTGCGGGCAGCGCGGCCCGGTCCAGCTTTCCGGCCGGCGTGAGCGGCAGCGCATCGAGCAGCGTGATCGATTGCGGCACCATGTATCCCGGCAGCCGGGCGGCGAGATGGCGGCGCAGTTGCGCGACCGTCGGCGCGGCCGAGCCGGTGACGCGGACGTAGGACGCGAGAATGTGTGCCCCGCTGCCCATTTCGCATCCCACCGTGGTCGCGGCCTCGACCTGCGGGTGGGATACCAGTGCGGCGTCGATCTCGCCGAGTTCGATCCGGAAGCCGCGGATCTTGACCTGATCATCACCGCGCCCGAGGTATTCGAGCTCACGTCCGCCCGCGCTCGCGACCCACCGGACCAGATCACCGGTGCGGTACATGCGCTCGCCCGCGGAGCCGAACGGCGAGGCGACGAATCGCTGTGCGGTCAGTGCGGGCCTGCGATGATAGCCCCGCGCCAAACCCGCTCCGGCGACATACAATTCGCCGGGGACGCCGACGGGCACCGGTTGCAGTCGCGAGTCCAGGACCGCCACCGCGAACCCGCGCACCGGCGTCCCGATGGTGACCGGTTGCCCGGTCCGCAGCGGTGCGCTGACAGTCGCGGCGACGGTGGCCTCCGACGGCCCGTAGGCGTTGAGCATGAGGCGGGTGGGGGCCTGGGCCGGACCGGTCCAGCGCCGCACCAGTTCCGGGCCGGTGCGGTCACCGCCCACCATGATCATGGTCAGCTCGTCGAGCCCATCGGGGTCGACCGTGGCCAGGGCCGCGGGTGTCACGAACGCGTGGGTGATCCGCTCGGCGCGCAGCAGCGCGTGCAGCGCGTCACCTCCGTAGACCGCGGGATCGGCCAGCACGGCGGTGGCGGCCGCACCGAGTGCCAGCAGGGTCTCGAGGATCGCCGCGTCGAAACTCGGTGAGGCGAAGTGCAATACGCGCGACTGCGCGGTGACCCCGCAGCGTTCGACGAGTTCGGTGGTGAAGTCGGCGAGGCCCGCGTGCGTGACGGTCACGCCCTTGGGCTGCCCGGTCGAGCCGGAGGTGTAGATCAGGTAGGCGGGTTGCGCGGTCGAGATGCGCCCGCGTTCGTTGTCGCGCAGGGCACTGTCGGCGTGCGCACGAACCCGGGCCGCGGTGGCCGGATCATCGAGGATCAGCCACGGCACCTCGTCGGGCAGTGCGGTCCGGCTGCCGCTCAGCGTGAGGCCCATTGCCGCACCCGAATCGGTGAGCATGTGCCGTTGCCGGTCGACCGGATAGGCGGGGTCCACGGGGACGAACGCGGCCCCGGTCTTGAGCACCGCCAGCATCGCCCGCATCGAGCTCACCGAGCGCGGAATACTCAGGGCCACCACCGATTCCGGTCCGATGCCGCGCGCGACCAGTTCCCGGGCCAGCCGGTTGGCGGCGCGATCGAGCTGGTCGTAGCTCATCTGCACGTCGCGGTCGCGCACCGCCAGCCCGCGCGGTGCGGCGGCCGCGGCGGCGGCGAACACCTCGGGGAAGGTCACCGCGGGCACCGAGGCGGGTCCGCGCGCCGGTGCCAGGGTGCGCGTTTCCTCCGCGTCGAGCAGCGGCGCGTCACCGACGGCCGCATCCGGCTGTGCCACAAAGGCTTCCAGCAGGCGGACGAAACGCCACCCGAGCCGGTCGGCGGTGGACTCGTCGAACAGGTCCGTCGCGTAGGTGACGCACAGCTCCATCGAGGCGGAATCGCCGTCGGCCGCCGCCGCTTCCGTGCAGGTGAATTGCAGATCGAACTTCGCCACCGCGACGTCGGGGTCCTCGACGGTCACCGTCAGCCCGGCCAGTGCGGGTACCCGCGGTATCTCCTGGTGGACCGACAGCATTACCTGGAACAGCGGATGGTAGGCCGCCGATCGGGTCGGTTCGAGCACCTCCACGAGCCGTTCGAACGGAATGTCGGCATGCGCGAACGCATCCAGGTCGGTGTCGCGGACCGCCGCGAGCAGCTCGGTGAAGGAGCTCGCGGTGTCGACGGGCGTCCGCAGTACCAGCGTGCCGACGAACATGCCGACAAGTGGTTCGAGCTGCGGGTCGACCCGGCCGCCGATCGGGGTACCGACGGTGATGTCCGCCCCGCCGCCGAGCCGGGCCAGCAGTACCGCGAGGACCGAGTGCAGCACCATGAAGACACTGACGTCGTGCTCACGGGCCAACGCTCCGGCCGCCGCGTACAGGGACGGATCTATCCGATGCCGTACCGACGCACCCCGATGCGACGGAACCGGCGGGCGGGGACGATCCGTGGGCAGCGCCAGCACGTCGGGCAGTGCCGCCAGTTGCGTTGTCCAATAGGCCAATTGCCGCCCGGCGAGGCTGCCGGGATCGGCATCGTCGCCCAGCGCTTCGCGCTGCCACAGGCTGAAGTCGGCGTACTGCACGGGCAACGGTCGCCAGTCGGGTGCGCGACCGGACGACCGGGCCGCATAGGCGGCGGCCAGATCCCCGGCCAGCGGCACGATCGACGCGCCGTCGGCGACGATATGGTGGGTGACCAGGACCAGTACATGCTCGTCGGCATCGAGGCGCAGGAGTTCGGCGCGCACCGGAATCTCCTGTGTGACATCGAATCCACGGCTCGCCATCGCGCGCAGGTGCTCGGCGGCAGCGGCGTGCGACAGGTCGGTCACGGTCAATGCCGGACCCGAGCCGGTCCGGATCACCTGGGTGGGTCCTTGTTCGTCGCTGGGGAATACTGTGCGCAGGGCCTCGTGGCGGTCGATGACATCGGCGAACGCCCGGCGCAATGCGGCGACGTCCAGTTCCCCGCGCAACCGCAGCAGCAGCGGGATGTTGTAGGCGCCACCGGCGGTGTCGAACCGGTTGAGCAGCCACAGTCGCTGCTGTGCCGCCGAGAGCGGGATCCGCTGCGGCCGTGGCCGTGTCGTCAAGGCCACCCGGCCACCACGTCCGGCCGCCAACTCACCGTCGAGCAGTGCGCCCAGGGCGGCCGGACTCGGGTTCTCGAAGACGGCCCGCACCGCCAGCCCGGACCCGGCCGCCGCATTGATCAGCCCGATCAGCCGGGTGGCCGACAGCGAGTTGCCGCCGAGGTCGAAGAAGCTGTGGTCGGCACCGACTTCCGCGAGGCCCACCACCTCGGCCATGGCCGTCGCGACCAGCCGCTCGCTCGAGGTGCCGGGGGCCCGGCCCACCTCCACCTCCGGCCAGGTCGGCTCGGGCAGGGCACGCCGGTCGAGTTTTCCGTTGGGCGACAAGGGAATCGCGGCGAGCGCCATGAAGGTCGCCGGCACCATATGCGCGGGCAGTCGTCGTGCGGCCGCCTTGCGCAGGTCGTCCGCCACGCACCCGTGCCCGTCTGCGGCGACGACGTAGCAGACGATCTGGGCGCGGCCGCCGCGATCACGGCGGATCTCGGTGTGCGCGAATCGGATCGACTCCTCGGCGGTGATCAGCGCGGTGATCTCGCCCAGTTCGACGCGGAAGCCGCGCACCTTGACCTGGTCGTCGGCGCGACCCACGAACACCAGATCGCCGTCGGCGTTCCAGCGCACCAGGTCACCGGTCCGGTACATGCGGGCGCCGGCGGCGGCGAACGGGTCGGCGAGGAATCGTTCGGCGGTCAGCGCCGCCCGGCCGTGGTATCCCCGCGCCAATCCCGCTCCGCCCACGTACAGTTCGCCGACCACACCCGGCGGGACCGGCCGCAGCCGGGCGTCGAGAACGATGGCGGTGACGCCGCGGATCGGGCGGCCGAGCGCGATCGGCCGGGCCGGATCCATGGGCGGGGAGAAGGTGGCCGCGATGGTGGCCTCCGACGGCCCGTACCCGTTGACGATGGCGTGGCCGCGGGTCCAGCGTTCGATGAGTTCGCGGTCGAAGGCTTCCCCGCCGACCACCAGGGTGTGCAGGTGCGGCAGCGGCCAGCGGGCGGCATCGATGCTGGCCAGCGCCGCCGGGGTGATGACCCCGTGCGTCACCTCGTACCGGTGCATCAGCGCGGCCAGTTCGTCGCCGCCGTAGACCTCGGTCGGCACGATCACCATGGTCGCGCCCGCGGACCAGGCCATCAGCAACTCCAGCACGGCCACGTCGAAGCTGGGCGAGGCCAGGTGCATGGTCCGCGCCCCGGACCCGATGCCGAACCGGACCCGTTGCACCTCAGCACAATTGAACAGTCCGGCGTGGGTGACCGTGACGCCCTTGGGCAGACCGGTCGACCCGGAGGTGTAGATGACGTACGCGACATCCGACACCGCCAGCGGCCGCACCCGATCGGTCTCCTCGATCTGCCGATCATCGACGGTGTCCGCGCACTCCACCGGCATCCAGTCGATGCCGAGGTCCGCGGGCAGCGCGTCCCGGTCGTGCGGGGTGGTCAGTCCGAGCCGCGCCCCGGAGTCGGCGAGCATGTGCCGGATGCGGTCGGCGGGGTGTCGCATGTCCACCGGCAGGAAGGCCGCGCCGGTCTTGGCGATGGCGATCGAGCCGACCACCGATTCCACCGAGCGCGACAGTCCCAGGGCGACCAGGTCACCCGGGCCGACGCCACGCTCGATCAGCGTGTGCGCCAACCGATTCGACCAGCGGTCGACCTCCCCGTAGGTCAGCGTCCGGGACGTCGTGACCAGGGCCGGGTGCTGCGGCCGGGCGGCGGCGCGGGCGAAGAGCTCGGGCAGGGTGATCGCCGATGCCGCGGTGGTGCCGCAGGCCGGGACGAGCGCCGATCGTTCACCGGCGGTGAGGATTTCGGCGTCGCCGACGGCCGCCTCCGGACGGGCCAGCAGCGCGGTCAGCAGCTGGGTGAACCGTTGTGCGAGCAGTTCGGCGGTGCGGGCCTCGAACAGGTCCGTCGCGTAGGTGAGCGACAGCTCGATGCCGTCCGGATCACCGTGCGCGGCCCGCGATTCGGCGAAGGTGAACTGTAGATCGCATTTGGCCAGCCCCGGGTCGACGGGCACGATGTCGACGGTCAGATCGGGCAGGCGCAGCTGCGGTCCGGCCGCATCGGTCAGCGACATGCTGGCCTGGAACAGCGGGTGGTGCGCGGTGGAGCGCACCGGATTGAGCACCTCCACCAGCCGCTCGAACGGCAGGTCCGCGTGCGCGAAGGCGTCCAGGTCGGTCTCGCGCACCGCGCGCAGCACCTCGGCGAAGCCGGCCGTGGCGTCGATTGCGGTGCGCAGCACCAGGGTGCCGACGAACATGCCGACCAGATCGTCGAGCGCGCTGGCGCCGCGCCCGGCCACGGCGGTGCCGAGGGCGATATCGCCGGAGCCACCCATACGGGCCAGCAGCACCGCGAGCGCCGCGTGCAGCACCATGAAGGCGCTGGCGTCGTTGGCGTGCGCGAATTCCACCAGTTGCCGGTGTGTTCCGGCGTCCAGCCGGGTCGAGACCGAGGCCGCGCGGTGGGTGGCGACCAGCGGTCGCGGGTGATCGACCGGCAGTTCGAGGCACTCCGGCAGATCGGCCAGCCGGTCGCGCCAGTACGCGAGTTGCCGCGCGGCGAGGCTGTCGGGATCGTGCTCGTCGCCGAGCAGATCACGTTGCCACACCGTGTAATCCGCGTACTGCACGGGCAGCGGCGGCAGGCCGGGATCGGTACCCGCACGACGAGCGGCGTACGCGGCCGCGAAGTCGCGGGCCAGCGGGGTCATCGACCAGCCGTCGGCGGCGATGTGATGCACGACGATGATCAGCACATGTTCCTCGGCGCCGAGGGCGAGCAGGGCGGCGCGCACCGGCGTCTCGACGGTGAGATCGAAGCCGACAGCGATCAGGTCGGCCGCATCGGCGTGCAGCGATTCCGGGCTCGAAACGATGTGTGCCAGGGTGGTTTCCGCGACGCCCAGCACCACCTGATGCGGTCCCCGATCGTCCTCGGGGAACACGGTGCGCAGCACCTCGTGGCGGGCGACGACATCGCCCAGCGCCGCCGCGACGGCGTCGCGCTCGAGGCGGCCGGTGAGCCGCAGGCCCACCGCGACGTTATAGGCCCCCGACCCTGGTTCGAACCGGTTGAGGAACCACAACCGTTGCTGCGCGAGTGACAGCGGCACCCGATCCGGGCGGAGCCCGGCGCTGAGCACGGGCCTGGCTGCCACCTCCGGCGAGCAATCCAGCAGTGCCGCCAAACCTTCCGGCGTCGGCTGCTCGAACACCGCGCGCACGGCCAGTTCCCGGCCGGTGGCCTCGGCGATGCGAGCCACCACCTGGGTGGCCGACAGCGAGGTGCCGCCCGCTTCGAAGAAGCCTTGGTCGGCCCCGATGTCATGGCCGAGCACCTCGGCCATGACCCCGGCGACGAGCCGCTCACCGGGTGTCGCCGGGGCGCGCCCGGCCGTGAGTGTCGGCCATCCGGGCTCGGGCAGCGCACGGCGATCCAGTTTGCCGTTGGGCGACAGTGGAATCGAGGCCAGTGGCACGAACACCGACGGCACCATGTGCGCGGGCAGGCGGCCGGCGAGCGCCCGGCGCAACTCCGCCGGGTCGGCGGGCTCGCCCGATTCGGTCACCACGTAGCAGGCCAGGGCGGCACGTCCGGCCGGATCGTCGCGGACCTCGGTGTGCGCGAAGCGAATACCGTCCAGGCCCGCCACGGCCGCCGAGATCTCGCCGGGCTCGATCCGGAAGCCACGGATCTTGACCTGGTCGTCGCCGCGACCGACGAACAGCAGTTCGCCGGCGTCGGTCCAGCGCACCACGTCCCCGGTGCGGTACACCCGCGCACCCGCGGCCACCGCGAACGGGTCGGCCACGAAACGCTGTGCGGTCAGGCCCGGTCGGCGATGATAGCCCCGCGCCAGCCCGTCACCGCCGATGTAGAGCTCCCCCGCCACCCCGGGTGGCACCGGCTGCAGGCGCTCGTCGAGCACCACGACGGTGGTGCCGCGCACCGGACGCCCGAGCACGACCGGGCCGTGCGCGGGCAGCCGCTCGGAGATCGCGCTCATGATGGTGGTCTCGGTCGGCCCGTACCCGTTGACCATGGTGCGGTCACCGGCCCAGCGCGCCACCAGTTCCGCGCCCACCGCCTCGCCGCCCACCACCAGGTACCGCAGGGCGGGCAGGGTCCACCGGGTCGCGTCGATGCTGGCGAGCGCGGCCGGGGTGATGAAGGCGTGGGTGACGCGTTCGCGGTCCAGCAGCCGCGCCAGTTCGTCGCCGCCGACGATCTCGGGCGGCACGATCACCATGGTCGCGCCCGCGCACCAGGCCAGCAGCAGTTCCAGCACCGCCGCGTCGAAGCTCGGTGACGCGAAATGCAGTGTGCGGCTGTGGTCTTCGACGCGGTAGCGGGTGCGCTGCTCGGCGGCGAATCCGGTCAGTCCGCGGTGGGTGACCGAGACGCCCTTGGGCTTTCCGGTCGACCCCGACGTGTAGATGAGGTAGGCCACGTCATCGACGGCCAACGGCCGGGTCCGGTCCGAATCACTGACGGCGGCAGCCGATTCGAACTGCTCGAGTTCGTCCAGTGGCAGCCAGCCGACATCGGCGGGCAGGGTGGGGATGTCGGCTCGGGTGCTGACACCGATCCGTGCGCCGGAGTCGGAGACGAGGTGCCGGATCCGGTCCGCCGGGTAGCGGACGTCCACGGGCACGAAGGCCGCGCCCGTCTTCGTCACGGCCACCGCGGCCAGCACCGAGCGCAGCGAGCGCGGCAGGCCCAGGGCCACCACATCGCCGGGGCCGACCCCGGCGGCAATGAGGGCGCGCGCCACCCGATTCGACCGTTCCTCGAGCTCGCCGTAGGTGAGCGCGCCGTCCGCGCCCGTCAGCGCCATCGCCGCGGGATCCACCGCGGCGGCGGCGAACAACTCGGGCAGGGTGGCGGGCACCGGTCCGGCCGGGCCGCGCGCGGGGGCCAGCCGTCCTCGTTCGGGCGCGGTCAGCAGGTCGGCGTCGCCCACGGGCAGCTGTGGACGCCCGCACAGTCCGGCCAGCAGCCGGGTGAAGCGGGCGGCGAGCCGCTGTGCCGTCCCGGCGTCGAACAGATCCGTGGCGTAGGTGAGCGTCAGGTCGAGTCCGTCCGGATCGCCCTGCGCCGAACGGCATTCCGTGAAGGTGAACTGCAGATCGAATTTGGCGACCGCGGCCCCGATGTCCTCGGCCGACACCGTCAGTTCCGCGAGGTCGGGCACTCGCGGCGGCGCGTCGTGGACCGACAACATGACCTGGAACAGCGGATGGTGCGCGGTGGATCGGGCCGGTGCGAGGGCCTCCACCAAGCGTTCGAACGGCAGGTCCGCGTGCTCGAAGGCGGCCAGATCGGTTTCGCGGACCGCGGCCAGCAACTCACCGAAGGACGCGGAGCGATCGATGCCGGTCCGCAACACCAGTGTCCCCGCGAACATTCCGATGAGCGGATGCAGCCGAGCGTCGGCGCGTCCGGAGATGGGCGTGCCCACGGTGACGTCGCCGGTACCGCCGAGGCGGCCCAGCAGGACGGCGAGCACCGCGTGCAGCACCATGAACAGGCTCACGTCGTGTTCGCGCGCGAGCCGGGTCAGCGCGGCGTGTGAAGCGCCGGCGATCCGGGTCTCGACCACACCGCCGGTGGTGGCACGGTTTTCGGACCGCGGACGGTCCACGGGCAGCTCGAGCCGGTCCGGCAGGTCCGCCAGCGTGCGACGCCAGTAGGCCAGCTGGCGTCCGGCCAGGCTGTCGGGGGCGGTGTCGTCGCCGAGTACGCGGTGCTGCCAGACACTGAAATCGGCGTACTGCACCGGCAATTCGTCCCAGTGCGGGGCGGTGCCACGCCGCCGGGCGGCATACGCCGTCGCGAGATCGGTGGCCAGGGGTTCCGCCGAGCCGCCGTCCGCGGCGATGTGGTGCAGCACCACCACCAGTACATGATCGTCGTGCTCCACCCGCAGCAACTCCGCGCGCAGGGGCCGCTCGACCGCGAGGTCGAATCCGGTGGCGGCGCAGACGCGCAATCGCGCACCCAGCTCGCCGGCGGCGATCGGTGTCACCGGCAGCAGTACCGCGTCGGGGTCGGCCGCGGTGACCACCTGATGGGGTCCGGTCTGGTCCTGAGGGAAGATCGTGCGCAGCACTTCGTGTTTGGCGAGGACATCGCCGAGCGCGGCACGCAGCGCGTCCACCTCGAGCGCACCGCGCAGGCGCAGCGCGACCGGAATGTTGTAGGTGCCCGACCCGCCGTCGAATCGGTTGAGGAACCACAGCCGCTGCTGGGCAGGCGAGAGCGGTATCCGCTCGGTCCGGGGTACGCGCGTCAACTCGGGGACGCCGGAATCCTGGTCTGCCAGTGCGTCATCCAGGACCCGTGCCAGCTGTTCCGGAGTCGGATGGTCGAAGACCGCCCGCACTCCCACCTGTCGTCCGGTGGCCGCCGCGAGCGCCGCCACCAGCCGCGTGGCCGACAGCGAGGTGCCGCCGAGCTCGAAGAAGTCACTGTCGGCGAAGACCCGCTCACAGCCCACCACCTCGGCCATGGCCGCGGCGACCAGTGCCTCACCGGCGGTTTCGGGCTCGCGCCCGGTGCCCGCCGGTTCCCACACCGGATCCGGTAGCGCCTTGCGGTCCAGTTTGCCGCTGGGCGAGAGCGGGATCTCGGGCAGCGCCACCACCGCGTTCGGCACCATGTACGCGGGCAGTCGGGAACCGGCGTGCTCGCGCACCGCGCGGGCGTCCACCTCGACGCCGCGGACCGGGACCGCGTAGCACACGATCCGTGCCGCACCGCGATTGTCGTACCGGATCTCGGTGTGCGCGAACCGGATACCGGTCTGGCCCGCGACCACGGCCGAGATCTCGCCGAGTTCGATGCGGAAGCCGCGCAGCTTCACCTGGTCATCGCTGCGGCCCACGAACATCAGTTCCCCGGCCGAGGTCCACCGCACCACGTCACCGGTCCGGTACATGCGCTCGCCGGGGTCGCCGAAGGGGTGGGCGACGAATCGCTGCGCGGTCAGCGCGGCGCGCCCGAGGTAGCCGCGCGCCAATCCGGCACCGGCGACGTACAGTTCGCCGGCCACTCCCACGGGCACCGGGCGCAGCTTGTCGTCGAGCACCATGACGGCCGCACCGCGGATGGGACGGCCCAATACCACCGGCCGATCGGCCGCCAGCGCGGCCGAGATCACCGGTGCGACGGTCGCTTCCGAGGGTCCGTAGGCATTGTGCAGCGCGCGCCCCGGGGCCCAGCGGGCGACCAGGTCCGCGCCCACCGCCTCGCCGCCGACCACCAGGCAGCCCAGTGTGGGCAGCGGCCATCGACTCGCGTCGATGCTGGCCAGGGCGGCCGGGGTGAGGAAGGCGTGGGTGAGCTGTTCCCGGTCGAGCAGGGCGGCCAGTTCGTCACCGCCGTAGACGTCGGGCGAGACGATCACCATGCGCGCCCCGCTGCTCCAGGCGAGCAGCAGTTCGAGTATCGAGGCGTCGAAGCTCGGGGACGCGAAATGCAAGGTGCGGCAGTTGGAGTCGATGAGATAGCGGGAGCGCTGCTCGGTGGCGAAGGCCGCCAGGCCGCGATGGGTGACCGCGACGCCCTTGGGCACGCCGGTCGAGCCCGAGGTGTAGATGACGTAGGCGAGGTCGTCCACGCGCAGTGCCCGCGCGCGATCGGCGTCGGTGACGGCGGTCGCGGACGCGGTGTCGTCCACCGCGTCCGCCAGGTGCCAGTCGAGCACCAGGTCGGGGGGCAGCAGCGGTCGATCCGCCCGGGTCGTAATGCCCAGTCGGGCACCGGAATCGGCGAGCATGTGCCGGATGCGGTCGGCGGGGTGGCGGACATCGACGGGCAGGAACGCCGCACCGGTTTTGGCGACCGCGGCGGTGGCGATCACCGATTCCAGCGAGCGGCGCAGGCCCAGGGCCACCACTACGCCCGGTCCGGCCCCGGCGGCGATCAGCGTGCGCGCCAGCCGATTCGATCGTTCGTCGAGCTCCCGATAGGTGAGCCGGGTGCCGTCGGCGACGATGGCCACCCGCTCGCCGTCCCCGACCGCACCGGCTATCAGGTCGGGCAGGGTGCGGGCCTGGCCGGCGGGCTCGCCCCGCATCGGGCACAGTGTCCGGGTCTCCTCGTCGGTGCGAATGTCGATGTCGCCCACCGGTTCCTGCGGTGCCGCCAGAACCCGGTCGAGGATGCGCAGGAAACGGCGAGCGGTGCGCAGCGCCGTCGATTCGTCGAACAGATCCGTCGCATAGGTCAGGCGCAATTCGAGGCCATCGGCCCGCTCGGGTGTCGCCGGTGCGCGCCCGAAGGCGAACTGCAGATCGAACTTGGCGACGGCGGCATCGAAGGGCTGCACCGAGATATCGAGCCCGGGGACATGGAATTCGGGTGCCGCGAAGTTGTCGAGGGCCAGGCTCACCTGGAACAGCGGATGGTAGGCGCTCGAGCGGCGCGGGTTCAGGATTTCGACCAGTCGCTCGAACGGCAGGTCGGCATGGGCGAAGGCGCTCAGATCCGCATCCCGGACGGTATGCAGCAGCGCTGCGAACGAGGTGTCGCCGGGCACCGCCGTGCGCAGCACCAGGGTGCCGACGAACACTCCGACCAGTTGCTCGAGGGCGGCCTCGTCGCGCCCGGCGATCGGTGCGCCGACCGCGATGTCCTCGGTACCGGCGAGCCGCGCGAGCAGGACCGCGAGTGCCGCGTGCAGCACCATGAATTCGGTGACCTCGTGCCGGCGCGCGAATTCGTTCAGGCGCGTGCGCAATCCGGCCTCCAGCTGGGCGCGGACGGTCGCGCCGGCGTGCGAGGCGCGCGCGGGCCGGGGGCGGTCCACGGGCAGTTCCAGGCAGCTCGGCAGTCCCGCGAGCCGGCCGCGCCAGAAGCGAATCTGGTTCGCCGCCAGGCTGTCCGGGTCCTGTTCGGCACCGAGCAAGTCCCGATGCCACACCGTGTAGTCGGCGTACTGCAGCGGCAACGGCGGCTGATTCGGGGCGGTGCCGAGTGCCCGTGCGCGGTAGGCGATGCCGAGATCGGTCGCCAAGGGCGCCAGCGAGCCGCCGTCGAGCGCGATGTGGTGCACGGAGAGCACCAGCAGGTGTTCGGTGGCACCGGTGCGGAACAGCTCGGCGCGCAGCGGGATCTCGGCGCTCAGATCGAACCCGGATGCCGCGAACTCCTCGATGTGGCAGTCGATTTCGAGGGGGCTGACCTTGACCGGCGACAGGTCGAAGGCGAGTTCGTGGGCGGGCACGACCACCTGGTGGGGGCCGTGCGCATCCTGCGGATAAACCGTGCGCAGCACCTCGTGGCGACTCACCACGTCGGTCAGGGCGGCCTGCAGCGCAGCACAGTCGAGATCGCCGCGCAGTCGCAGCACGGCCGGAATGTTGTAAGCCCCGGAGTCCGAGTCCAGCTGGTTGAGGAACCACAACCGCCGCTGCGCCGCGGACAGCTCCACGCGCGCCGGCCGTGGGACCGAGCCCAAGGCGGGAATCTTCGTGGCGTGCACGCCCACCCGCCCCTCGATGCGGCGGGCCAGCCCCTCGGGGGTGGGGTGCTCGAACACCTCGCGGACGGCGGGGCGATAGCCGTGGTCGGCCGCGATCCGGGTGGCCAGGCGGGTCGCGGAGAGCGAGTTGCCGCCGAGGTCGAAGAAGCTGTGATCGGCGGCGACCCGGTCGATGCCGATCACCTCCGCCATGGCCCGGGCGATCAGGGCCTCGACGCCGGTCGCGGGCTCGCGGCCGGTCCGATCGGTGGCCCAGTCGGGTGCGGGCAGGGCGCGACGATCCAGTTTTCCGGTGGGGGTCACCGGGAGAGAGCTCAGTTCCACGACGGTCGACGGCACCATGTAGCCGGGCAGCCGGTCCGCGACGGCGGCGCGCAATGCCCGGGTGTCGAGCTCACCGGACCGCTCGGGCAGCACGTAGGCCACCAGTTGCGCCTGGCCCGCGTCGTCCTGGCGAATCTCGCAGTGCGTGAACCGGATTCCGGGCAGGGCGGACACCGCGGCGCCGACCTCGCCGAGCTCGATCCGGAAGCCGCGCAGCTTCACCTGGTCGTCACCGCGTCCCACGAAGACCAGTTCGCCGCCGGTCGTCCAGCGCACCAGATCGCCGGTGCGATACATGCGTTCGCCGCTGCGGCCGAACGGGGCCGCGACGAAACGTGAGGCGGTGAGGTCGGGGCGGCGGACATAGCCGCGGGCGACGGCCGGGCCGCAGACGTACAGCTCGCCGACGACTCCGGCTGGAACCGGGCGCAGCCGCTCGTCCAGCACGGCGAGCCCGCTGCCACGCACCGGGCGGCCGAGCACGATCAGGGCGGCCGGATCCAGGGCGTCGGAGATCGCGACGGCAATACTGGTTTCGGAAGGCCCGTAGGCGTTGTGGATGCGCCGGCCGGGGGCCCACCGGGTGAGCAGGTCCGCGCCGAGGGCCTCGCCGCCCACGGCCAGTCCGCGCAGCGCCGGAAGCGGATGGCGGGACGCGTCGATGCTCGCCAGCGCTGCCGGGGTTAGAAAGGCATGCGTGACAGCGTGTTCGGTGAGCAGCTCGGCCAGTTCGTCGCCGCCGTACACGTCGGCGGGTGCGATCACCATGGTCGCGCCGGACTGCCAGGCGAGCAGCAGTTCGAGCACGGAGGCATCGAAGGTCGGTGCGGCGAAATGCAGTGTGCGGGACTGATGATCGCTACCGACCCGGTCGGTCAGCTCCCGGGCGAAATCGGCCAGGCCCCGGTGGGTGACGACGACGCCCTTGGGGACGCCGGTCGAGCCCGAGGTGTAGATGAGGTAGGCGGGGTGTGAGAGTGCCAGCGGCACAAGCCGATCCGCATCGGTGACCGGGCGATCAGAGAATCGCGTGCACTGTTCGCCGACAGCTGGATCGTCGAGGCACAGCCAGTGCACGTCGGCGGGCAGTTCGTGCAGGCAGGCACGCGTGGTCAGGCCGAGGGACACGCCCGACTCGGCCAGCATCCGCCGGGTGCGCTGCTGCGGCAGAGCGGGGTCGACGGGCAGGAAGGCGGCACCGGCCTTGAGCACCGCGATGGTCGCGCTGACCGATTCGATGGAGCGCGGAATCGCCAGCGCCAACACCGATTCCGGCCCTGCCCCGTGCTGGATGAGCAGTCGGGCCAGCCGGTTACCGTCGCGGTCGAGTTCCCCGTAGGTCAACTCACGCCCGCGATAGCGCAGGGCGGGTCGTTGTGGATCGGTGGCCGCGGTGAAGATCTCGGCGAGGGTGCGGCCGCCGTCGCTGTCGCGGGTCGTCACCGGGGCCAGGCTCGCCGCCTCGGCGGCGGTGAGCAGCGGCAGGTCTCCGATCGGGGTCGCGGGCGCGGCGGGCACGGCGGTGAGCAGGGCGGTGAACCGGTCGAGCAGGGCGGTCGCACCGGATTCCCCGAACAGGTCGGTGGCGTAGCCGAGATCGATCGCGAGGCCGTCGGGATCGCCTCCGGCGGAGCGGGTTTCGAGAACGGTGAATTCCAGGTCGAAGCGGGCGACACCGGTATCGATCGCGCTCGCGACGGTGGCCGTGGTGCCCCACAGCGGTGCGACGACCGGGGCCTCGTTGTGCACCGACAGCATCACCTGGCACAGCGGCTGGTGTGAGGCGGCGCGGATCGGCCGCAGCGCGTCGACCAGCCGCTCGAACGGCAACTCGGCGTGCGCGAATGCGTCCAGGTCGCTGTCGCGGACCTCGGTCAGCAACTTCTCGAACGGTGCGCCGATGTCGACGGTGGTGCGCAGCACGACGGTGCCCACGAACATGCCGATGAGATCGTCCAGTCGTGGGTCCGCGCGCCCGGCGACCGGGGTGCCGATCGCCACGTCCGAGGTGGCGGCGAGCCGAGCCAGCAGTGCGGCCAGGACGGCGTGCGCGACCATGAAGACGGTCACTCCGTGCCGCTGCGCGAATTCGAGTACCGCGGTGTGTGTTTCGGCGTCGAGCCGAGTGCGCACCGTCGCCCCGCGCTGTGACGCGGTGACCGGGCGCGGCCGATCCGTCGGCAGCGCAAGGCATTCCGGCAGCCCGTCGAGCCGCGCGGTCCAGTAGGCCAGCCGCCGGGACACGAGGCTGTCCGGATCGGACTCCGCGCCGAGCACCAGTTGCTGCCACGCGCTGAAGTCGGTGTACTGCACCGGCAGAGGCTCCCATCCCGGAGTCGCACCCGCACAGCGGGATTCGTAGGCCCGCCCCAGATCGCGCGCGAGCGGTCCGAGCGACCGGCCGTCCGCGGCGATGTGATGCACGACCAGCACCAGCAGATGATCGTCGGTCGCCACCCGCAGCAGGCCGACCCGGATCGGTAGTTCGCAGGTGAGATCGAAACCCCCGCGGGCGAAGTCACGGGCATCCGTGTCGAGCGAGGACGGTCCCGACACGATCCGGACCAGCATCACCGCGGAATCGGTGCGCACCTGCTGCCAGGGCCCCTCGGCATCCTCCGGATACACGGTCCGCAGAATCTCGTGGCGCGCCAACACATCCGACACCGCGTCCTGCAGGGCGGTGCGGTCGATCGGACCGCTCATCCGCAGCCCGACCGCGATGTTGTAGGCGGCGGAGTCCAGGTCGAAGCGGTTGAGGAACCACAGCCGCTGCTGCGCCGCCGACAGCGGGGTCCGGTCGGGCCGGGCGGTGGCCACCAGTTCCGGCAGCGCCGCACCGCCCAGGTCGGTGCCGAGGCGCGCGGCGAGCGCGGACACGGTCGGCGCCTCGAAAAGCGTTCGCACGCCGACCTGTGTACGGCGACCGGCGCTGAGCCGGGTGGCGGCCTTCGCCGCGAGCAGGGAATTGCCGCCACGCAGGAAGAAGTCGTCATCGGCGCCCACCCGCTCGACCCCGAGCACCGTCGCGAACACCCGCGCCACCAGCTTTTCGGCCCCGGTGCCCGGTTCCCGGTACCCGATCGCCGGGAACTCCGGAGCGGGCAGCGCGCGGCGGTCAACCTTGCCGGTGGCGGTCATGGGCAGCGCGGGCAGGACGGTCAGCGCGGCGGGCACCATGTACGCGGGCAGGACCCCGGAGAGCCTCTCGCGCAACGCCTCCGGCGCTATCGTCCGCTCCGGCGCGCAGGCCACATACCCCACCAATCGGTCGCCGCGGGCGCCGTCGCGGTGGGCCACCACGACGGCCGCGGCCACGTCCTCGTGGGACAGCAGCGCCGCCTCGATATCGCCCGGCTCGATCCGGAAACCGCGCACCTTGACCTGGAAGTCGGTGCGGCCGTGATAGACGAGCTCACCGGTAGCGGTCCAGGCCGCGAGGTCGCCGGTGCGGTACATGCGGGCACCGGGCGCGCCGAGCGGGTCGGCGGCGAATCGGTCCGCGGTCAGCCCCGCCGCCCCGAAATAGCCGCGCGCCAACTGGATTCCGGCCAGGTACAGCTCACCGACGACGCCGGGGGCCACCGGGCGCAGCCGCGCGTCCAGGACGTAGGCGCGGGTGTTCCATTCCGGCCGCCCGATCGGGACGGTCACGGTATCGGTGGCGTCCACGCGATGCGCCGTGGCCGAGACCGCGGCCTCGGTGGGGCCGTAGAGATTCCACAGTTCGGTGCGCGGATGCGCCTGGCCGAAGCGTTGGGCGACGGCCGGCGGGAGCGCCTCACCGATGGCCAGCACCGCGCGCACCGAATCCGGCAGGACCGCGTCGTCCGCGAGCAGGGACGCGAGCATCGAGGGCACCAGGTGCAGCACCGTCACCCGCTGGTCGGCGATGAGACGAGACAGGTACGCCGGGTCCTGCTGCCCGCCCGCGACCGCCACCACCGTGCGGCCGCCGGTCAGCATGGCGGCGTAGAACTCCCAGACCGACAGGTCGAAGGTCGCCGCCGTCTTCAGCAGCACCGCGTCCGCGCCGCCGAGGGCGAAGGTCGCTGCCTTCCAGCGCAATTGGTTGACGACCGCGCGGTGAGTGACCGCGACGCCCTTGGGGCGGCCGGTCGAGCCGGAGGTGAACAGCACGTAGGCGGTGTTGTCGGGGCGCAGCGGGGCACGCCGCTCCCCCGCGAGCACCGGGAACGCGGGCAGGCCCGTGAGGTCCAGCGTGTCGACGTCCACCAGGGGGATGGTGGACGAGAGCGTCGCGGAACCGGCTGCGGCACCGGTGAGTACGCAGCGCGGTGCCGCAGTGTCGAGAATGTGCGCGAGCCGATCGGCGGGCTGTTCGGGATCCAGTGGCACGTACGCGCCGCCCGCGACCACGACCGCGTACATGGCCACCAGCAGCTGCTCCGAGCGTGGCAGGGCCAGCGCCACCCGCGTCTCGGGTCCGATGCCGAGGCGAATGAGATACCGTGCCAGGCGGTTGACCCGCTCGGAGAACTCCCTATAGGTCGATTCCGTCGGCACCGCGCCGGATCCCGGATCGGCGACCACCGCCACCGCGGCGGGGGTCCGCGCGGCCTGTTCGGCGAACAGGGAGGCCAGGGTCGCGTTCTCGTCGCCGGGGTGGCGAGTGTCGTTCCACCCGTGCACG
The DNA here is from genome assembly GCF_042753865.1 of Nocardia sp. NPDC059240. Lineage (NCBI taxonomy): Bacteria > Bacillati > Actinomycetota > Actinomycetes > Mycobacteriales > Nocardiaceae > Nocardia > Nocardia sp. NPDC059240. The sequence goes on from NZ_JBHZAC010000011.1 coordinate 136,194, forward strand.
ATCCGGGTGGTCTCGGACGCGCCCAGCACCGCCAGCGCACCCACGGGCACATCCGGCCGGTCCACGGCATCGGCCGCGACCCGGGCCAGGCGGTCGGCGAAGCCCGCCACGGTGGATTCGTCGAAAAGATCTGTGGCATAGACGAAGTGACCGGAAATACCGGCGGGAGCGCCGGTCTCGTCGTATCGGTCGGTCAGCACCAGTTGCAGATCGAACTGGGCGACACCGGTTTCGATCTCGGTACCGGTGACCGTCAGGCCCGGCAGGTCGGCGCTCGGCAGGCCCAGGTTCTGGAACGAGAAGCCGATCTGGACCAGGGGGTGCCGGGCGTTCGAGCGGATCGGGTCGAGATGTTCCACCAGTCGTTCGAACGGCAGCCGGGCGTGCGCGAAGGCGGCCAGGTCGTGATCGCGTTGCGCGGCGAGCAGGGCACGGAACGAACGGCCGCCGTCGACCTCGGCACGGAAGACCACCGTATTGACGAACATGCCGATCAGATCGTCGAGTTCGGGTTCACCCCGGCCCGCGACCGGTACCGCCACGGCGATATCGTTGCCGCCCGACAAGCGCGCCAGCAGCGTCGCGAACGCGGCGTGCACCGCCATGAACAGGGTGGCGTTTTCCTCGTGCGCCACCTCCAGCAGCCGGGCATGGACGTCCGCATCGAGGTCGACGGGGACCTTCGCGCCTCGGAAGGACTGCGCCGCCGGGCGTTTGCGGTCGTGCGGCAGCGGAAGTTCGTCCGGGAGGTCGGCGAGCCGGGCACGCCAGTAGGACAGTTCGGCGACGGCCAGGGCGGTGGGATCGGTGGCGTCACCGAGCAATTCGCGTTGCCAGCGGCTGTAATCCGCGTAATGCACGGGCAGTTCGGCCCAGTCGGGTCCGTGCCCGGCGCGGCGGGCCGCGTAGGCGGAGGCCAGATCCGCCAGCAGTGGCCGCAACGACCAGCCGTCGGCGGCGATGTGGTGGATCACCACCGCGAGCACATGAGCGGTGGAATCGGTACGCAGCAACGCCATCCGCAGCGGCGGCTCGGCGGTCAGGTCGAAGCCGCGATCGGCGAACGCCAGCAGCGCGGCCGCGGTGTCGGCCGGATCCGTCTCGATCGGAATGAGCTCGGGGGCAACATCGTGCGCGGCGAGAATGTGCTGGCTCGGTCCGTCGACGCCGTCCGGGAACCGGGTGCGCAACGGTTCGTGCCGGGTGATCAGGTCGGCCACCGCAGCGCGCAACGCCGGGAGATCCAAGGCACCGCTCAGGCGCAGTGCGAACGGAATGTTGTAGGTGGTCGCGGCCGGATCGAAGCGGTTGATGAACCACAGCCGAAGTTGGGCCGGGGACAGGGGAATACCGTCTTCGCGGGGACCGGCCGTCAAGCGCGGCAGGTCACTGTCAGCGGCGACGGCGGCGACGCGGGCGGCCAGACTCTCGACCGTGGCTTCCTCGAACACCAGACGCACCGGAATCACCGCGCCGACGGCCGCCCCGATCCGCGCCGCTACCCGGGTCGCGCTCAGCGAATCCCCGCCGAGCGCGAAGAAGCCGTCGTCGAGCCCCACGCCGGTCACTTCCAGGACCTCCGCGAACGCCTGCGCCACCGCGCATTCGGCGCTGCTCACCGGAGCCCGGTGCGCGCGCGTCTCCGCCACCGGCTCGGGCAGCGCACGCCGGTCGAGTTTGCCGTTCACCGTCAGCGGCAGCGCCTCCAGGACCACGAAGGCGCTCGGCACCATGTGGCCGGGCAGCCGCCCCGCCACGGTCGCACGCACTCGCGCGATATCGAGTGCGGCACCGGTTTCCGCCACCACATAGGCGACCAGCCGGGCCTCGCCCGCGGCGCTTTCCCGGGTGATCACCGCGACCTGACGGAGCAGCGGATCGGCCAGCAGCGCGGCCTCGATCTCGCCGAGTTCGATCCGGAACCCACGCACCTTCACCTGGTCATCGGCGCGCCCGAAGTACTCCAGCTCGCCCGCGCCGGTCCAGCGCCCCAGATCGCCGGTGCGATAGAGCCTGCCGCCGGGTGCGCCGAACGGATCGGCCACGAAGCGGGTCGCGGTCAGGGCCGGACAGCCCAGATAGCCGCGGGCGAGTTGCCCGCCACACACGTAGAGCTCACCGGTGACCCCGATCGGGGCCGGCCGCAAGCGCCGGTCCAGCACCAGCACTCCGAGACCCGGGAGCGCGCGGCCGATGCCGCCTCCGGTCTGCGCCGTGCTCGCGTCGAGTTCCCGGTAGGTGACGTGCACCGTGGTCTCGGTGATGCCGTACATATTGATCAAGCGCGGCGCGTCGTCCGGGTAGCGCTGATACCAGTCGCGCAGCCGGCGCGGGTCCAAGGCCTCACCACCGAAGATGATGCGGCGCAGCGCCAGTGGAGGCGAGGCCGGCGCGGCGGCCCGATCGGCATCGGCGAGCTGATAGAAAGCCGACGGTGTCTGGTTCAGCACCGTCACCCGTTCCCGGCACAGCAGCTCGCGGAATTGTGCGGGTGCGCGGGAGGTCTCGTAATCGACCACGACCAGCGTGCCGCCATACAGCAGCGCGCCCCACAGTTCCCACACCGAGAAGTCGAAGGCGTAGGAATGGAACAGGGTCCACACGTCCGAGGCCCCGAACCCGAAGTCGGGCAGGGTGTTCGCGAACAGCTGCGTGACATTGCGGTGCGGGATCTGGACGCCCTTCGGGCGGCCGGTCGAGCCGGAGGTGTAGATCACGTAGGCGAGGTGGCCCGGATCGAGGCGACAGAGCCGGTCGGCGGCCGTGAACGCGCGTGCCGAAGCACCCCGGTGCACGGAGTCCACATCGATCACCGGAAGGCCGGGCGTCAGCGTGTGATCCATTGCCGCAGAGGTGATCACGCAGGACGGTGCGGCGTCCTCGAGCATGAATCGGATGCGATCGGCCGGATAGTCGGGATCGATCGGAAGATAGCCGCCGCCCGCCTTGATCACGGCCAGCAGGGCGACCACCAGCTCGACCGAGCGGGGCAGCGCCACCGCGACAATGCTTTCCGGGCCGACACCGTGGTCACGCAATCGCCACGCGAGCGCGTCGACCCGCTGGTTCAACGCCTCGTAGCTCACCCGGTGGTCGCCGCACACCACGGCGGTCGCCGCCGCGTGCGTCGTGGCCGTGGCCGCGAAGAGGTCCGCGAGAGTCTGCGTCGGCGCCGGCGCGGCGGCGGGCGTGATCGCCCAATCACGCAGGACGAGTTGCTGTTCGGCCGCGGTCGCCACGGCCAGCTCCGCGACCGCCGCCTGCGAGTCGGCGGCCAGGAACTCGGTGAGATAGCCCAGGAAGCGGCGGTGGTGATCGCGCAGCTCCACGCCGGTGTAGCGATCGGGGTTGGCGATGAAGTCCACGCATAGTTCACCGGCACCGGAGCCGTTGTAGACGTTCACCGACAGGTCCTCGACCGGGCCGGTGGACAGCAGATGCATCGTGGCGTCCACGCCGCCGAAACGAATTCCATTGTGGAACAGCATGAAATTGACGACCGGGCCCAGGAAGTCCCGCTGGTCGCCGGACCCGCCTCGATCACGCTGCATGTCCTCGTACCGGTAACGCTGATGCCGCAGGGCTTCCCGGATGCGGGCGTCCGTATCCGCGACGAGTTCCGCGACGGTGCGCCCGGCCGGCACCTCGATGCGCAGTGGAACCACATTGGAGACGTACCCGGCCGACATCCCGAGTTCGGGAGTGGTGCGCGCGGTCACCGGCAGGCTGAGCACGACCTCACCGCGGCCGGTCGCGGCCGACAGGTAGGCGGCGACCGCGGAGGTCAGCAGCGCCGGACGGGAGGCGTCGAATCGTGCGCGGGCCGAGGCCAACCCGGCGGCCGGGAACAGTCCCGTCTCCAGCAGGTTGTGCGCGCTCGCCGGGCCGTATCGATCGCTGAGACCGGTGGTGGCGGTGAGTCCGTCGAGCCGGTCGCGCCAGAATTCGCGGTCGCGGGTGAAGTCCTCGGATTCCCGGTAGGCGCACTCGATGTCGTAGATCGAGCGCAAGCCGGGTGCCGTCGACGGGTTCGGCGATCGGCCGTCCACCGAGGCGGTGTAGTGCTCGGCGATCCGGGCTACCAGCAGCATCGCGCCGTAGCCGTCGATGGCGATGTGGTGCATCTTGGCGTACCAGAGATACGCGCGGTCGCCGACCCGGAGCACGGCCGTCTCGAACAGGCGATCACCCAGCACCGGGATGGGCACCGCGATATCCCGGCGCATCCAATCCATCGCCGCCGCACGCGGATCGTCGCAGTCGCGGAAGTCATGGCGGGCGATTGCCACGGGTCCGTCCGGCCCGACCAGCTGCCAGGGCTGCCCGGCCACCTCCTCGACCCGCAACCGGAGGCTCTGCAAATCTTCGGCACACATGCGCATGGCTTGGGCGAGCACATTCGCGTCGAAATCACCCGGGATGTCGACGTATTGGGCCACGGTCAACGGGACCTCGGGGGCCAGGTGCTGCGCATTCCAGATGCACATCTGAGCTGGTGACAAGGGAAAACCGGTAGCGTTGTCCGATGCGTCACGACCTGCGGTACCCGAGGCCAAGGCGGTCATCCAGACACTCCAATCGCCGATAAAAGACTGTGGACTCTCCACTTCGGACTCGGCAGCAACATTTCCGCTAAGTCCAGGAAGGGAATCGCACAGACCAGTCGGGTGGATTGGTCGGGAGCCGCGAATTTTCGATCTTTTGTCCGGAAGTAGCCACAGACATCGCGAATCCCGCTGCAGGACCGGACAAAGACGGCGAATCCGGCCGGCATCCATTGTGCCGACCGGATATTCGATGCCGCGCCATCAGCGCACGGTGATCACCCGATTGTGCCAACCGGTGGCGCCGTTCGGGAACGGCGTGGTGCGGGCCTCCTCCTGCAACGCACCGGTGCCGTCGACGGCACGGACCCGCACGGTGTGGGTGCCCGTGCTCGCCTGCCAGCGCCAAACCCATTGCCGCCAGGTGTCGGTCGAGTACTCCGCGGCCAATTCCGCGGGCTGCCAAGGCCCGTCGTCGACCTGCAGTTCGACACTCGCGATGCCGCGATGCTGGGCCCAGGCCACACCGGCCACGATCACCTCACCCGCGTCCACGGTGGTGAAGGCGGCGGGGACGTCGATGCGCGATGCCGTCTTGATCGGCCCGCGGTCCGACCAGCCGCGCTGCGTCCAGTAGGCGCGGGCGCGGTCGAAGCGGGTGACCTCGAGGTCGACCACCCATTTGGTGGCCGACACGTAGCCGTAGAGGCCGGGAACGATCAGCCGGGCCGGATAGCCGTGCGCCACCGGCAGCGGCTCGCCGTTCATGCCGACCGCGAGCAGGGCGTCACGGCCGTCGGTGACGGCGGATAAGGGTGTGCCCGCGGTGAATCCGTCGACGCTGCGCGACAGCAGCAGATCCGCGTCCGGGTGCGGTCCGGCCTCGGCCAGCAGGTCGGCGAGCGGATAGCCCAGCCAGCGGGCGGTTCCGGCCAGTTCGCCGCCCACCTCGTTGGAGACGCAGGTGAGGGTCATGAGGCTCTCGACGGCGGAGCGCAGCCGCAACCGGTCGAAGTCGAATTCCACTGGGCGGTCGACCATTCCGTGGATGCGCAGCCGCCAGTCGCCGCTGGTCAACGCCGGCAACTGGAGCGCGGTATCGACCCGGTAGAAGCGGTCATTGGGGGTGACGAAGGAGGTCAGGCCCGGCACGCTCGGCGCGACCCGCGCCGTCACCGCGGGCGCGGTCCGGACCGGGCGGGGCAGCAGAAAGCGCGCCCGATCCGCGGTCACATCCCGCAGGCGAGTCGCGAGGGTCTGGCCCAGCGCGGCCGCGCCCAGCGCGAGCGCGCCCACGCTCGCGGCCGAGACCAGGAACCGGCGACGGGAGACACCGGTCTCGGGCCGCCGGAAACTCGGCCGGCCCGCCACCAGCACCCGCAGGACCGCGACACCGGCGACCACACCCGCCACCGCCGGAACCGCGAACCATGCACCGGCAGTGGGTCTTTGCAGCGCCGCGACCACGACGACGCCGCCCAGTGCCACCAGCAGCACGCTGCCCAGCGGACGCCGGCGCTCCAATACGCCGGCCACCACCGCCCCGAGCACCATGACCGCCGCCATGGAGGCGAACAGCGCCTGCTTGTCGTGGCTGCCGAAGCGGCGGATCGCGGCGTCCTTCAACTGATGCGGCGTGTGATCGACCATGGTCGCGCCGAGCACGAAGAACGGTGATGACGCGGGATCGATCAGCGCGGCGACGAGATGACCGACACCCAGGACCGTCGCGGCGGCCAGCACTCCGGCCACCGCCGCGCGTGTCCATCCGATCGCCGCCCCACGGGGCGATCGGGCCCCGGCCGCGCGCAGCCGACCGATCGACGGGAGTCGTGAGTGTCGTTCGTGCACAGCAGGTTCGGAGTCGGCTATCGGATCGGGAATTACTGCGGGTTCGGGCATGACAGCGCCTTCGGCATCAGGCGGGCGGCATGAGGACGGAGTCGATCATGTAGACGGTCGCGTTGGCCGTCTGCACGCCACCGCAGATCACCGACGCGTCGCCGACCTTGATGGTGTCCCCGTCGCGGGTGACCGAGACGTCCGCGCCCTCGACGGTCTTGTGGGTTCCGGCGATCTGATCGGGCGCGATCCGGCCCGCCACCACGTGGTAGGTCAGGATCTTCGAGAGCCCGGCGGAATCGGTCTTGAGCGAATCCACGGTCGCGGCCGGGATTTTCGCGAACGCCGCGTCGACCGGGGCGAATACGGTGAACTGGCCGCCGTCGAGCGTGTCGACCAGGTTCACCTGCGGGTTCAGCTTGCCCGACACCGCCGCCACCAGCGTGGTGAGCAGCGGATTGTGCGAGGCCGCCACCGCGACCGGGTCCTGCGCCATGCCGCTGACCGAGCCCGCGCCGGTGGGGACCTGCTTGGCGTAGTCCGCGCAGCCGGGGCCGACCAGCGCCGCGGCCGCGGCGGCGGTCGTGGAGCTCGCCATCGCGGTCGTGGTGCTGGAACTGGATTTATCGCTGGAACAGGCGGTCATACCGACCGCCGAGGCCAGGGCGAGGGTGAGCACAGCCGTGCGTCGAACGAGTTTCATGATCGATTTCCTTCCGAGGGAGATGAGGTCAGAGGTCACCGGCCGGGGTCGGGAGTTCGGATCGGCCGGTGACCGTTCTGCCATGGGGCGGCTCTGGGCCCCGGGCGACGCTCCTTGGATCCGATGAGCGTTGGATCCGATCAGCGCCGCTTGGGTTTCGCGCCGCTCCCCGGGACGGTTTGGTCCGGGCCGGGAACCAAACCGAATCGGCTCGCATATCGAAATCGAGGTATGTCCTGGCAGACACCGCTAGCCTCGGAGGCAGCGCGCGACGATTCGACCTTGCGCCGCGGCTGCCGCACGTGGTCCCCAGCATCGGAAGCACCGAGTCATCCCTACATACGGAGACACAGCGCTATGGCGGATGAACGCCGCATTCTCTCGATCGACACGGGCCATCAAGAGCTGCCCGGCGGCGGTGGGGAATCCTGCCCGACGCAGCGGGTCACACCCGATCCGGAGGCCGCGCGCCGGCTCGCGGAGCTGTTACACGAGATCGCCGACGGTGATCGCGCGGCCTTCACCCAGTTCTACCGCTCCACCCACGACCGGGTGTTCGGGCTCGCACTGCGCATTCTGCGGCGCTCGGCCCCGGCCGAGGAGATCACCCAGGAGGTGTACCTCTACGTGTGGAACACTGCGGCGCAATATGATTCGCGGCTGGCCAGTCCGATCGGCTGGCTGATGATGCTCACCCACCGGCGCGCGGTGGACCGGGTGCGGGTCGAATCCTCCGCCGCCATCCGGGATCTCACCTACGGGCAGCGGCAGCTGGGCCGCGACCACGATATCGTCGCCGAGACGGTGAGCCAGCGTTCCGACGAGCGGGCGGTCATCCGCTGCCTCGACACGCTCACCACCACCCAGCGCGAAACCGTCGCGCTCGCCTACTATGGCGGCCGGACCTATGCGGAAGTGGCCGAGCACCTGGGCATTCCGCTCAATACCGTCAAGACCAGAATCCGCGACGGCCTCAAACGCCTCCAGAGCTGCCTGACAGGATCGGTGCGTGATGCCTGACATCCACCCCCAGGCCGACCTGCGCGAGCTGGCCTACCCGTACGCCCTCGACGCGCTGACCGACGCCGACCGCCGCACCGTCGAGCAGCTACTTGAGCACGCCGACGAACCTGTCGCCACCGAATTCCGTTCCACCGTCCACGATCTGCGCGAAACCCTCGCATCGATGACGCTGGTCGACGCCGTCCCCGCCCCCGCGGAACTCGAGTACACCATCGACACGGCCCTCGACGCCCAACTCGCCGCACCGTCCCTCGCCGCCGCCCGCCGCCGCCGACTGCGGCTGTACGCGGTGGCCGCCGCGGCGGCGGTCGCCATCGGTATCGGGGCGGGAATCACCATCTACCGCAACCAATCCCCCGCCTCCGGCGAACTCACCGCTCAGCAGGTGATCACCCACGGCGACGCCCGCCAGCAAACCCTCCCGGTGGCCACGGGCGGCACCATCACCGTCGATGCCTCCCGCCAGCTCGGCGCGGCAATCCTCTATTTCGACGCCGTCCCCGCCCCGCCTCCCGAGCACACCTACCAGCTGTGGCTGATCTCCCCGGCGGGCCAACCCCGCTCGGCAGGCGTGGTCCCCACCCTCCCGACCAGCACGGCCCCGATCCTCATGCGAGTAGGCGACGCCACCCAGATCGCCCTCTCCATCGAACCCGACGGCGGCTCCCCCGCCCCCACCACCACCCCGGTCGTCGGAGTCACCCTCTCCTGACCACCATGCAACCGACCTATCCGGGTCAGCCGCGCCGGAACACCCGGCGGAGTACGGCGGGATGCCGCACGAGTTTCGGGGCCAGCACGAGCGCCAGCGCAGTCAGGCCCAGCCAGGGACGCACGTGCGGTGTCAGTCGTCGGATGCGGCCGTGCGCGTCCTGCTCGATCAGTATCGCGTCGCCGATTCGGATACCCAGGACACGTGCTCGCGCCACGACGACGGCGGTGCCGTCACCGTCGATGCGGTGATCCCAGGCGAAGCCGGACAGCGCGGGCAACAGGATCGAGAACAGCACACGCAGATCCTCGTGGCCGCGGAACACCGCACGACCGGCCAATGGCGACACGAGTTCCCCATCGGGCGTGAAGGTTTCGATCACGGCGTCGACGTCGCCCAATTTCGTTGCCGCACAGAATCGAGCGATGACATCCTCGTCCACCGAGACCACCCCTACCCGTAGTGACTACTACGCAGTGTAGTCGTCGCCGGTTGGGTTCGCGCCCGAAAACCGTGCCACGCCGCGAATCTCACCGGCCGAGGCGTTGCTTCTTGACCTTGTTGCCGCAGGTGTTCATGGAGCACCAACGGCGGTTGGCGCCGCGGCTGGTGTCGAGGAAGAGGCCTGCGCAGCCAGGGCCTTCGCAGTTCTTGACGAGGTGGCGGTGGGGGCCGCCGAGGACGTGGATCGCATCCGTGGCCAGGACGCCGAGAGCGTCGCTCGCGGGTGTCGATTCGGTCAGGAGCCAGGCCGCGCGTTCGTGTTTCAGCGCGGCCCTCGCATGGCCGGCTGCCGCGGCCGCGTTGAGGGCGCGGACGTCGCGGGGGTTCGGCTGCTCACCCGCGGCGATCGCGGAGCCGAGGCGGTAGATCGCCTCGCGCAGGTCGAGAGCGTCCTTCAGGTCGGCCGGGGAGGCGTGGGCGAGGTCGAGTCCTACGGCTTGCAGCCACATCGTCAATCGTGCGGGGCTGTCGAGCCGCTCCCGCGGTGCCGGGCTCGCGCGATCGCTCACGGTGGCGGTGAACCGGAACGCCAGGACCTCGTTGTCCAGCCGGAAGACGCGCTGCGCATCCTCTGCCATACCAACCTCCTGAGGGCCACTTACTGAACCGTCTTGGGCGGTTCGTGTCGATCGTAACTCTATGGCAAGATGGAACCGTCTTAGACGGTTCACAAGAAGGAGTGCCCCGCATGAGCAGCATCGCGGTCATCGGTCTCGGAGCAATGGGAAAACCCATCGCCCGCAACCTGTTGAAGGCCGGCCACGACGTCGTGGTGTGGAATCGTTCCGCCACCGCGGCCGACGAACTCGTGGCAGCGGGTGCTACTCGCGCCGCCTCGGCCGAGGAGGCCATGGGATCACCGGTGGTCTTCTCGATGCTCTCCGATGACCGGGCCGTCACCGAGATGTTCCTCGACTCCGGTGTCCTGGCCCGGATTCCGAACGGAACGGTGCACGTCAACCTCGCCACGGTGAGCGCGGATCTGGCGCATCGCCTCGACGAAGCGCACGCCGAGCACGGCATCGGGTACCTGGCGGCACCGGTCTTCGGACGCGCCCCCGTCGCCGAAGCCGGAGCACTCAACATCCTGGCGGCGGGCGAGGCCGCGCTGATCGACCGTGTGCAGCCGTTCTTCGACGTGATCGGCTCCCGGACCTGGCGCCTCGGCGACCGCCCGGAGCAGGCCAATATCGTGAAGATCCTCGGAAACTACTTGATCGCGTGCGCGATTCAGGCCGTGAGCGAGGCCGTCAGCCTCGCCGAAGCCACCGGCGTCGACTCCAGCCAGTTCGTCGAACTACTGAGCTCGACCCTCTTCCCGGGGCCCGTCTATTCCGGCTACGGGTCGATGATCGCCGAAAGGCGCTACCAGCCGGCCGGATTCACCACCGTCCTCGGCCGCAAAGACGTCCACCTCGCCCTCGACGCCGCCAATGACAACGACGTCCCCCTCCCCATCGGCCAACTACTCCGAACGGTCCTCGATCAGGCCATCGCCGACGGCCGCGAATCGGACGACTGGGCCGTCATCGCCGAACAGCAACCGCGATAACGAAGGCAGTTTCACACCGCCGCCGCCGGTGTGCACAGATAGCTTTCTCGCATGGGTGCCGACGAACACGACCAGGCTCGCACCGCAACCGCGCTGCGCACACGACTGCGCCATGTCTATTGGATCGGTGGGGGCAGCGGTGCCGGGAAATCAACAGTCGCAAGTAATCTCGGGGACCGACACGGCTTGCGCGTGTACTCGACCGATGATGCGATGCGGGATCATGCGGCGCGCAGTACACGGGACGACGCGCCCTGGCTCACCCGGTTTGCGGCGATGAGTATGAACGAACGCTGGGTGGACCGGTCACCGGAGACGATGCTCGATACGTTCCACTGGTTCCGGGGAGAAGGTTTCCGTTTCATCGTCGACGACCTGTTGCACTGGTCCGATGACACCGGGGTGATCGTGGAGGGATTCCGGTTACTACCGCAACTGGTCGCTCCGCTGCTGACCGAGCGACGACGGGGCGTGTGGCTGCTTCCCTCACCCGGGTTCCGCCGGGCGGCTTTCGATAAGCGCGGCTGGGAGATTCCGGGCAAGACCGGTGATCCGGACCGGGCCGCGCGAAATCTGCTCGAGCGTGATCGGCTGTTCACCGAGCGTCTTCGAGAGGAGAACGCGCGGCTCGGACTCCCCGTCCTCGACGTCGACACCGTGTCCGAGCACGATCTGACCGAGACGGTCGGTCGGATGCTCGGACTCGGAGGCTCAGGCAGCGAGGATGAGGAGCGACGAGGTTGCGAGGGAGAAGGTTAGGAAGATGATGGCTCCCAGCATGTTCGGGTCGTGGCTGCGGAGGTGGGCGGCGATCGCGCCTACGAAGTAGAGGACCAGGCCGATGGCCGCGGCGATGGCGACGGGCGGGAACCAGATGCCGCCGATGAGGCCGAGTGTCGCGGCGATTTGCAGGGTTCCGAGGATGGCGAGTTGGGAGGTGTTGAGGTGGACCGCTGCTGCGAATTGGCGGATCCACGCGGGGCGAACGAATTTCATCAGTCCGGACTGGAGCATTGCCAGGGCTAGCAGGACCGACAGAATCAAGGCTGTGATGTGCATGATCGCAACGCTAGGAATCCGTTAGGTACCAATTGGTAACCTTCGGATCGTGAACCACCCCGCCGGAACCATGTTCATGTCCGATTGTCCCGCGCGCACGGCACTCGAAGTCATCGCGAACAAGTGGTCCGTGGTCACCCTGTACGCCCTCAAAGACGGCCCGAAGCGGCACAGCGAACTCGTCGCCCTCTCCGGCGGAATCTCCCGAAAAGTGCTGACCCAAACCCTGCGCCGCCTACAAAGCAACGGCCTCATCGAGCGCCGGCGCTACGCCGAAGCGCCCCCACGGGTGGAATACCGCCTGACCCCACTCGGCCGCACACTCGAGGACCCGATAGCGATGCTGACGAACTGGGCACAAACCCACGGCGAAACCCTCGTCGACTTCCAGGAATCGGCAGCCGCGAACGCCCGCACCGGGTAGTAGGATCCGTTGCGTGCCAATCGAGTTCAGCGACCAATCGTCGGCTCAATGTGGATGCGGTCACGACCGTTGCGCTCATTGCGCCGGAATGGGCCGTGCTGGTCGCGATCGGCGTCGCGGGGGCGTATCTGTATCGGCGGCGGAGTTATCGCCTTAGGACACAACGGAATCCGAGGTGACCGGTTGCGGTGTCTTCGGTCTGGCCTTGACGGGCGGCGGGGCGGTAGCGCAGGCAGTAGTTGGGTGCGCACAGGTAGGAGCCGCCTTTGACGACTCGGTGGGGGAAGTGTTCGGGGGGCTCGGCGACGGTGGCTGTGTGCTGCGGGGCGCAGCAGGCGGGGGCGTGGTCGGGCGGGGCGAAGAGGTCGGTGGTCCATTCCCAGACGTTGCCGGTCATGTCCGACAGGTGGTAGCCGTTGGGTGGGTAGGTTCCGACGGGGGTGGTGCCGGGTTGGCTGGATTGGCCACGGCCGGGCTGGAATTGCCAAGGGAATTCGCCCATCCAGGTGTTGGCCATGCGGCGGCCCTTCGGTGCGAAATCGTCGCCCCAGCTGTAGGTGGCGTTGTCGCGGCCGCCGCGGGCGGCGAATTCCCATTCGGCCTCGGTGGGTAGCGACTTTCCGGCCCAGGTGGCGTAGGCGGTCGCGTCCGCGAAACCGACCTGGGTGACCGGGTGCCGGTCCAGTCCGTCGAGGGTGCTGTGCGGGCCGCGGGGATGCCGCCAATCAGCGCCGGGCACGTACGCCCACCAGCGTCGCCAGTTGTCGAGATTGACCGGTCCCGCGGTGCGCTGGAAAACCAAGGCGCCGGGGACCAGTCCGTCCGGGTCGGCATCGGGATAGTCGGCCGGATCCAGGGGACGCTCGGCGACGGTGCGATAGCCGGTGGCCTTGACGAAGCGGCGGAACTCGGCATTGGTGACCGGATGGGCATCGATCCAGAACGGGTCGACGCGCATTCGACGCACGGGCCGTTCCTCCGGAAAGAAATCCGCTGAGCCCATGGTGAATTCACCGCCCGGTATCTCGACCATATTGCGAACCCGCGCGCGGACAGTGTCATTCGCCATCGCATGCTCCTCAATCACGCAGGTAGGCCCCTTCGGCTGCTCGGCGCAGATCGACGGAGATGTCGTCGGCGGTGTACACCTCGACCCGGTCGACGCGTGCGCCGGACAGCGCGAACGGCGAGCGATATTCGGCGGAGACCGGCTGCCCCCGGTCCTTCCCTACATTCATGCCCTCGCCCGAGAGCGAGAAGAAGAACGGCTGGATCGTCAATCCTGATGCCGCGACCCGTTCACCATTGAGATACAGGTGCGCGTCCCCGGTGGGTGAAGGCCCGTCACTGCCCTTCTTGAGGAAATCGATGCCGACCGTATTGCGGCCGACCGGCAGCGCACGATCGGAGACGAGGTGTTGTTCTCGCTCACCGAGCCAGTTGTAGACATAGTGCAGACGTTGATCCTTCACGAACAGCGAGCGTCCACCACCGGCGAAAACCACCCCCGCACAATTGATGTCGTCGATCGTCACCTCGGCGGCGAGCGCGAACGACCGCCCGATCATCACGAACGCCCGCTCGGGCACCTCCGAGCCGCCGGGGAAGAGCGTGATGCGCCCATTGCTGTCCGCAACCGACGGCCGCTCCAGATCCGCGATCTCCATGCCGGTGCGGTCATCGAGCGGATACCCCTTGTAGAGCCCGGCCTGTTCATCCCACAACGCGACCAACTCCGCCAGCCGCCGCGGTTCGGCGCCGGCAAGATCGTGCATCTGGTTACGGTCGACGTCGAGGTGATACAGACACCAGGTGTCCTGATCGAAGTGCCCCCAGCCATTCGGGGCCGGGGCGTGCACGGTATTGGCCTGCCAGCCATCCCGCCAGATCGCCCGGGTGCCCATCATCGAATAGAACTGAGTGTGCTTGGGCGAGACCGCATTCGGGTCACGCAGCACCGACGCCATCGAAACGCCCTCGAGCGGCGTCTGTTTCACCATGCGCACCGTATCCGGCGCGGAGATCCCCATCAGTTCGTACAGGGTCGGCACGATGTCGATGGCGTGAATGTACCTGTCGCACTTGACTCCCTGCGCGGACAGGCCTTTTGGCCAGGAGATCAGCAGTGGATCGGCGGTCCCGCCCTCCCACGCCGCATTCATCTTGTACAGCTTGAACGGAGTGTTGAATGCCATCGCCCACCCGTTGCTGTAATGCGGATAGGTGGATTCACCGCCGAGTTCGTCGATCTTGGCGAGATTCTCGTCGAGGTTTTCCGGAATCTGGTTGTACCAGCGATTCGCGTTGACCGATCCCTGCGGGCCGCCCTCCGCCGACGCGCCGTTGTCCGACATAGCAACGATGATCGTGTTGTCGAGTTGCCCGGTCTGCTCCAGATAGTCCAGCAGGCGGCCGATCTGCTGATCGGTGTAGGAGGCGTATCCAGCGAACACCTCGGCCTGCCGGGCGAACAAACGCTTCTCACCGTCGCCGAGCTGATCCCACGCAGTAACCAGATCCGAGGTGGGCCACGGCAATCCCGTGGTACTGGCGGCGTGCGCGAGCGGGTTGATATCCGGCAGAACGGTATCGGCGGGCAGCAGCCCGAGTTCCTTCTGCCGGGCCAGCACTCGCTCGCGATAGTGCTCGTAGCCGTCGTCGAACACACCTTTGTACTTGTCGGCCCATTCGCGGAATACATGATGAGGGGCGTGGCAAGCACCGGGGCAGTAGTACATCATCCACGGTTTGTGCGGTGCGGTGGCCAGCGAATCGGCGATGAATTCGATGCCGTGATCGGCCAGGTCCGCCGACAGGTGATAGCCCTGCGCCGGTGCGGCGGGCGGGTCGATCTGATGGTTGTCGTACCACAGATCCGGATACCACTGATCGGTCAAACCACCGAGAAACCCGTAGAACCGGTCGAATCCGCGGCCCAGCGGCCAGGTCCGTTTGGCCGCTCCCATCGACATCTCCGAGGCCGGAGACAGATGCCACTTCCCGACCGCCATCGTGTTGTAGCCGCGCTCGCGCAGCACCTCGGAGATGAAGCCGTTCTCCGGCGGGATGTAGCAGGACATGTTCGGGAAGCCGTCGGAGATCTCACCGATCACGGCCATGCCGTTGCTGGTCGCATTGCGTCCGGTCAACAGCGCCGCCCGGGTCGGCGAGCACAGGGCGGTGGTATGGAATTGCGTGAATTGCACTCCCCGGTCGGCGATTCGGCGCATGTTCGGCATCTCGATCGCACCGCCGTAGAGATCCCACGACCCGAATCCCATATCGTCCCACACGATATAGAGCACATTCGGCGCGCCCGACGGCGCTTGCGGCTCGATGAACGGACCCCAGTCCGGCACCGAATCCCGGACATCGTGGGCGATCTTGCCGGCGAACTTCGGTGTCATCGTCGTTTCCTTTCCCGGCGAACCTGACGGACCGCTCCACCGCGCACCGACCGCGGCACCGGCGACGCCTGCGGTCGCCAAAGCCGCGCCCGCGCCGAACAACCTGCGTCGTGACACCTGCGGTTTCTGGAAACCGTCTTCGGTGTCGGACTTCCCGTTCATCAACATCCTCTCCGGTTCGCCCTCTTCGAATTCGACGGTAGAAATCCGAACCGAACCCCCGCCTCACCTCCGAGAGGTGAACCCGTGACTCCCCTGAAGACGGGCCGGCGGGATCGACCGTGATCACCCCAACCTGCGCGAGCGAGATCTAGGTCACATCGCTGAGGCGGACCGGTCGGTAACATCGGTCGGGTCTTTCGATCTTCGGTGCAGGGCAGGCCCGTCGAGCGGGTCTTCGAGGGAAAACACACAGACCGGTAGTCCACTCGCAAGGCAAAGACCATGTCCGACAGTCGTTCGCTGCTTCGGGACTGGTGGCGTGATCGGACCGACTATCAGGGGTTGGTCGAGACCCTGACCGGGTCGGCCGCATTGCCGCTGGTGCGCTTCACCGTGGGCTTGGGCGGGGTGGTGATGTGCGCGATCACGATTCTGACGATGCTGTCGCCGGCGGGACCGAGCGGCACGGTCGCGCGATGGGTCTTCGTGGCGATCGCGGTGCTCGCGGCGGGGTGGACGATCCGATGGTGGCTGTTGCCGTGGCCGTGCGAAGTCGAGTCACTGGCGTGGGTGGCCGCGGCGGATGTGGCCATCACGACGGCGGGCCTGCTGGACAGCGATCGGGTCTACGGTGCGGTGGGCGGGATCCTGCTGGTGGTGACCGGGGCCTATCTCAGCCTGTTCCACAGCCCGAAAGCCCTTGCCGTGCATACGGTCTGGTCACTGGCTTCGATCGTGGCGCTGAGCGGTCGCATCGCGCTGGGCAGCGCGATCGGCGACACCACGCTGGCGGCGGCGATCGTGCTGACCATGGTGGCGGCGACCGTGCTGGTGCTGCCGACCCTGCAGTTCTGCACCTGGCTGATGCGCGTCGACACCCTCACCGATCCGCTGACCGGGCTGCTCAACCGCCGCGGACTCGACTACTACCTGCCGGGTTTCGTGCGGTCGGCCCGGTCCGGGGAGATCTGCGTGCTGACGGTCGATCTGGATCGGTTCAAGGCGGTGAACGACACCTACGGGCACGGGGTCGGCGATGAGGCGCTGGTGCGCACGGCCGCCGAACTCGGTGCGGTGGCGGGTGAATTCCTCATCGCCCGCACCGGCGGCGAGGAATTCGCGCTCATCGGCAGGCTGTCGCCGGCCACCTGTGGCGACGCCGCCGAGGCGGTCCGCCGCGCCATCGAATCGATCGACGACCTTCCGGTCCGTCTCACCGCCAGCGTCGGTGCCGCACTGCTGAACTCTGCCCACCTGGGTCGCTGCGGCCGCGAATATCTGCTGACCAGCCTGCTGCGCTCCTCGGACGCGGCGATGTACCAGGCCAAGCACAAGGGCGGCAATACCGTCGTCTTCGCCGCCCGGGTCACACCTCAACCCATCTGATCCACGTTTCCTATGTATATTAGGTTTCAACCTAAACAACATAGGAAGGATGTTAGCGATGACTCCCGACACGGGAATCAAGTCCGACACTCTGCGCGTCCCCGGTGCGACGCTGTACTACGAAATCCGCGGCGCGGGGCCACTTCTGGTGTTCCTGCCCGGCGGTGGCGGTGACGCCGGGACCGTCGATCCACTGGCCGACGTGCTCGCCGAGCACTTCACCGTGGTCGCCCTCGACCCACGCGGATACTCGCGCAGCACCCTCGACGGCCCGCAGGTCACGCAGCGGGTGGAGGTACAGAGTGATGACGTGTTGCGGCTGATCCAGCAGCTCACCGATGAGCCCGTGCATGTCGTGGGCGGCAGCGCGGGAGCCATCGTCGGACTCGATCTGCTGGCGCGGCACCCGGACAAGGTGCGCACGCTGGTCGCACACGAGCCGCCGTGTTTCGCCGTGCTGCCCGATGCCGCCGTGCAGCGCGCGATGATCGACGAGGTGCACACCCTGTTCCGCACCGAGGGTGTGGCCGCGGCGTCGGCCCGGTTCCTGGCCGGTATCGGACCCGCGATGAAATCCGCGCCCGCACCGGGCGAGTTGTCACCGCGCGCGGCCGCGATGTGGGAGCGCCTGGCGGCGAACGGGCCGCTCATGCTGGAACACGAGCTGCGCGAATTCACCTCGTACATACCCGATTACGAGGCGTTGAGCGCGAGTGTCGATCGGCTGACCCTCGCCGTCGGGCGGGAGACCCGGGGTGCACTCCCCTATCGGCCCGCCGTGGAGATCGCTGCCCGCCTCGACACGGCGGTGACCGAATTCCCCGGTGCCCACAATGGAATGCGGACCGACGCCGACGCCTTCGCGCGTCAGCTCGTCGGGATCCTCACCGCCGGAACCCGTTCGGGCCGTGGCTGAGTCGCTGTAGAGCGAGTTCGGCGTACAGCGCCGCGCCGTCGGCCAGGACCGATTCGTCGAATTCGGCCAGCGGTGAATGGTTGGCCGGGGCCCGATCCGGCTCGGGCACGCCCGCCGGGGCGGCCCCGAGCAGCAGCATCGCACCCGGCACGGCCGCCAGCACGCGGGAGAAATCCTCGGATCCGGAGGCCGGATGCGGCGCCCAGTCGAACCGGTCGTCACCGAAGAGTTCGATCGCGGTCGCGGCGGCGAATTCGGCCTCGGCCTGGTCGTTCACCGTGACCGGATACATCGGTTCGTAGTCGATCGCGGCGGTGACGCCGTGCGCCTCGGCCAGGCCACGGATCATTCGCACGATGCCGTCCCGCGCCCGGGTCCGCGCCGCGTCCGAGTAGCTGCGCACGGTGGCTTCGAAGGCGGCCTCGTCGGGGATGACATTGCTCTGGGTGCCGCCGTGGATCGAGCCCACCGTGATCACGACGGGATCGTGGATGTCGAAGCGGCGGGTCACGAATGTCTGTAGCGCCAGCACCATTTCGCAGGCGACGGGGATCGGGTCGAGGGCTTGATGCGGCATGGATCCGTGTCCGCCCGCGCCGCGCACGGTCACCCGGACGGTGTCGGAGGCGGACAGGAACGGCCCGCCGCGGGTCGTGATCCGACCCGCCCGCAGCATGCTGATGACATGCAGCGCGTAGGCGGCGACCACCCGCTCACCGGAGGCGTCGAGCACGCCCTCCGCGAGCATGTGCCGCGCGCCGTCGTACCCTTCCTCGCCCGGCTGGAACATGAAAACCACGTCGCCGCACAGTTTTTCGCGGTGTGCGCAGAGCAGCCGGGCCGCCCCGGCGAGCATGCTGACGTGCAGGTCGTGACCGCAGGCGTGCATCCGGTCCACCGGCGCGGCGAAGCTGAGGCCGGTGCGCTCGGTGACGGGCAGCGCGTCCATATCGCCGCGCAGCAGCACCGTGGGGCCGGGCCGCGCCCCGCGCAGCACCGCCGTGACCGACGAGAGCGCCGCTCCGACGGTCACTTCCAGGTCGAGTCCGTCGAGGGCGGTGAGCACCTGCTCCTGGGTCCGGGGCAGCGACAGCCCCAGTTCGGGTTCCCGGTGCAGGCGACGACGCAGGGCCACCAGCTCACCCTGGATTTCACGGGCGTCCTCATGAACCGACATCACTGTCCTCCCTGCCCTCCCAGTGTGTGTCGCGCCGCGGCGGCGCGCTGCGAATTCCGGATCACCGCGCGATCACTATCCACGCCTTCAGGTTGCCAAAAGTTTGCCCATCTGGTGGTGTGGATCCGATCGTCCAGTCGGAACGAGAGGTGTCGAGATGAGAGTTCGAACCGTGCTCACGACAGGAATCGCGGGCGTCGCGCTGGTCTTCGGCATGGCGGCCCCGGCCCAGGCACAGGAACTGGCGGCGGGTCTGAACTGCGATGGCCTGATGTGTACCAATGACAGCGACGACTCGTACGTGGTCTCCGGTGTCACGTACTGCCTCACCAATCCCGCGAACACACCACAGACGCCGGGACAGTTCCCGGCCTCTCCGACGCCGTACCAGAATTCGTTCAGCGGTGTCGCCCCACCGCACGGGTCGGTCGGACTGACTCCGATGTGCCGCGGCGGCGACAGCATGACCGGATGGGCACTGACCGGCGCGGCCCCCGGCACCGGAATGCCGGGCACCGGTTCCGGGTAGGCCTCACCCTGCGGCGGGCACCACCAGGCCGGTCAGGAAAGCGGTCAGCACCGCGGTCACGTCGGCCAGGTCCGGCCGCGGCTCCGCGGTACTCCACTGTTGCACCAGGGCCATCAGCGCGCCGATGAAACCCGTTGCCGCAGCCCGGAATCCACCCGGCGGGACATAGTCCGGACCGACGCTCTGCCGCATCCGCTCGATGAAGAACTGCACCCACGTCTCGCGCTGCGTCAGCCGATGCTGTTCCACCCGCGGGCTCACCCCCACGATCTCCACGAACGACACCGCCGCCCGGCGCGGATCGCGGCCCACCGACTCGGCGTACGCGGTCACCGCGGCCGCCATGTGCACCCGGACATCCGCGGTTCCGGCCACCTCGACCGCCGCGGTCACGGCGTGGCGGGCGTCGTCCTGAATCAGGTCGTACACCGCGAGCAGCAGATCCTCGCGATTGCCGAAGTGCTCGTAGAACTGTCCGCGCGCCAGCCCCGCCGCCCGGCACAGCGAGGTGATCGAGCTCTCCCGATAGCCACCGCCGCCGAAGACCTCGAGCCCGGCGGCAAGGAATTCCGTGCGGCGCTCGGCCCGGCGGTCCTCGACCGGCCGGCCGCTGTATTTCCGGGTCGAAACGCTGCTCTCGGTCACGACTGCGAGGTTAGTCGGCGGCCGTCCGGATCTCGGGATCAGCTGGCGGGGAAGCCCGGGGGCAAGGGCTTGAAGTCGGCCTTGAAGGTCGGGCCTGGCGGCAGGCCGCGCAGGATCGCGGTGGTCCACGCGACCGCCGGCAGCCAGCCGGTGACCGCGTTGGTGCCGTGTTCGGGCACCGGGACGGTGTAGAAACGCAGGTTCGCGCCGCGCTCCCAGTAGGAGTCGATGGTCGGCAGCACCGTCGAGGGCGGCACGATCTCGTCCCAGACGCCGTGCCACCAGAGCACCGGGGTGTCGGGGATGTAGTGGCCGAGGCTGTTGTCCTGCAACACCTTCATGACCTCGGGTGAAGAATCCAGCGACTTGCCGGGCTGGAAGTACTCGCTCAGCGGGCGATACATGCCGGTGGCGAGAATGGTTGGCAGGCAACGGCTCTGGAAGTCCCGCAGCAGCCGCTGACCTTCCTCGGTGAGGAATTCCTCGGGGCGGAAGACGTCGGGGTACTCGCGGGCGAGACTCACCATGCCCAGCCACATGGTGAAGTTGCCGAGGCCCGTCAGGCCGGGCTGCTGTGCCATCCCATATTTCGCCTCCGCCACCAGATCGCCTGGCGTGCCGCCGATTGCGGTGCCCAGCAGCTGGATGTCTGGGGCGTAGGTGGCGCGCAGTTCGGCGGCGCGGATGGAGCCGGAGCCGCCGCCGGAATAGCCGTAGAGCGCGATCCCCGAATCCGCGAGGCCCAGACCGGCGTCATTCTTCATGGCGCGCAGGCTGTCCAGCACCATCTTGCCCTCGGCGTAGGTGTTGAAGGTGTTGAACTTGCCGTCGAAGTCGGGGACGTTGATGGCGAATCCCTGCGCCAGCCAGTCGACCGCGAGCGCGGCCTCCTTCATGGTCCCGACCTGCAGCGTGTAGGAGGGATTGCAGGACGGGTCGGTGGAGTCGATCGCCTCCTGGAACGAGACCACCGGGCGCGGGCCGCCCGCCCACGGGATGCCGGGCACGATGACGGTCGTCGCGGTCACGATCGGATTGTCGTGAACATCGTTGGAGCGGAACAGAATCTGGCGGGTGTACACCGGGAACGGAATACCGAGAATTCTGGTCTGCACGTCCCGGGTGCGCACGATCTGGCCCGGCGAATACGAATCCAGGTCGGCCGGTTCGTCGTACCAGGCGTCCTGTGACGGCTTCGGAATCGGCAGCGCGCCATAGAGATCCGGCTCTGTAGGCAATTGCGGCAACTGGTTCTGATCGGGCGGGAACGTGGGATATCCGGTGTCGGCGCACGCCGCCTCGGTGGCACTCGCGAACGCGACCACCGATGTCGCGAGCAGCACGGCCCACCGCAAGCGGGAGTTCCCCACATCAACCTCCTGAGCATCATTGCCCTCGTTCGCCGACCGCGTCACACCCGGCCGCCGACATGAGCTGGATTACACTGCGGGCCATTGTTGCACACATGCGTCCAAGATTTGAACAGCTTCTGACCAGGCAGTTTTCATCGGCGCAGCCCGCAACCGCCCCGCAAGCCCCCGAGTCGGCCCGGCCGGTGTCGCCCCGGACCAGCCGCCGACGGCCACGTCCCGCTTCCAGAAGTCCCGATCGGCGAATATGTATTCGGAATACAGGAATTCAGCTGGGCATTTACGAAATACCTACGGCCCCTTTATCGCCAACCGTGTGACAGAGCGAACAAAGGAAAGGCGTAATTCCCTGTCGAGGTTTCCGGAAACGTGATCTAGATTCGGGTTCTGCGGCGAATTCAATGTTGATCGGTCCGCTTTCACACCAACGACTCCGAAATGCTTGCGAGGGCGCGGTATGTGCAGCAATCCGAATTCAGGGACGGCCAGGACGATTTCGCCACGGCTCGGAGTCGGGGCCCTGCGCGGGCTCCCGCGAGACGTCACCCGACCACCCTTCACGCCCGGCATTCTGGGCACCGGCATCGTGCACCTCGGGTGCGGCGCGTTTCATCGCGCACATCAGGCACTGATCACCCAGCACGCCATGATCGCCACCGGTGACCGACGATGGGGTATCGCCGCGGTCGCCATGTCCCGGCCCGACGTGGTCGGCGCCCTGCGCGCCCAGGACAACCTGTACACCACCCTGCTGCGAGATGAGAGCGCAGTGCGGGCGGAGGTTGTCGGGGCGATCACGGCGGCGGTGCACGCACCGTCCGACCGGATCGGGGTGGTGCGCCGGGTCGCCGATCCACGGGTGCGCGTCGTGACACTCACGGTCACCACCGGCGGATACTGCCTGTCCCCCACCACCGGACGGCTCGATTCCGGCAGCGATCCGGTGCGACATGATCTGCGCTGCACCGCGAAACCGTGCACGGCCATCGGCATGCTGGTGGGTGGGCTGGCGGCGGTGCGAAGGCGGGGCGGCACGCCGCCGGTGGTGCTCAGCTGCGACAACCTCACCGCCAATGGACGCCAATTGCGCAGTGCCGTCACCGATTTCGCGGCGCTGCGGGATGATCGGCTGGCGACCTGGATCGCACGGCACGTGCAGTTCCCCTCCAGCGTCGTCGACCGCATCGTGGCCTCGGACGACAGCGAGGACGATGCGGCGGCCCGCAGCCGGCTCGGCGGCGTCGACGATCGGGCGCCCGTCTCCGCCGAACCGTTCATGACCTGGACCATCGAGGACTTCGAAGGCGAGCGCCCGCGCTGGGATCTGGCCGGTGCCAACTATGTCGCCGATGTGTCCGATCATGAACTGGCAAAACTGCGGCTGCTCAACGGAACTCACATGCTGCTGGCCTACCTGGGCGCGCTCGCCGGACACCGGACCATCGCCGAGGCGGGTGCGGATCCGGTGCTGAGCGCGCTGGCACGGCAGTTCATGCTGCACGAGCAGGGTCCGACCGTGCGACTGCCCGACGCCGAATTGCACCGCACCGTCGACGATCTGCTGCGCCGATTCCGCAATCCCGCCATCCGGCACGAGATGACCAGGGTCGGCCGCAACGGTTCGGACAAGATGCTGCCGCGGGTCGCCGCACCCATGCGCGAGAATCTCGCGACCGGCCGACCCACACCCGGTGCGGCGCTGTTGATCGCGGCCTGGATCCGCTGGTTCGATCTGTGCGGAACATCCGGTGCCACCATGGAAATCATCGATGCGCGCGCCCCGGAACTGGCCCGGTTGGCGGCCATCCCCGATCCGCACCTGCGGGCTCGC
Source organism: Nocardia sp. NPDC059240 (assembly GCF_042753865.1). NCBI lineage: Bacteria > Bacillati > Actinomycetota > Actinomycetes > Mycobacteriales > Nocardiaceae > Nocardia > Nocardia sp. NPDC059240. The sequence goes on from NZ_JBHZAC010000011.1 coordinate 159,980, forward strand.
GCTTTCCTCGCGCGCACCGACATCTTCGGTCCGCTGCCGCATCTGGGTCACATCCAGCAGGAGGTCGGCGACGCCTTGAGCGAACTGATCAACGACAATGTCATCGAGGTGATCGGTCGCCGCATGCGGCCGGAATCGATTGGGCGGGTGGCATGAGCTTCGACGAACACGAAAAGCCGGTCCGAGCCGTCGTTTTCGATATGGACGGGCTGCTGCTGGACTCCGAGCGGCTGGCGGTCGAGTCCCTGGCGGTGTCCGGGCGCGAACTCGGCTACGAACTGTCGGAACAGTTCTGTCACAGCCTGATCGGCATGCCCGCCGACACCTGCCGCGCGATGGCCGTCACCGCGTTCGGCCCCGACTTCCCGCTCGACGAGTTCTTCCGCAGGCACGAATCCGTCATCGCCCGCCTGGTCGACGCCGGTCGCCTCGCCGTCAAGCCCGGCGTCTTCGACCTCCTCGACGAACTGGACCACCGCGGCATCCCCCGTGCGATAGCCACCTCCTCCAACCGCGACCGCACCCGCCACCACCTGCGTGCCGTCGCCCTCGGCGACCGCTTCGACGCCATCATCACCCGCCAGGACGTCCAGCACGGCAAACCCCATCCCGAGCCGTATCTGACAGCGACCGCCGCGTTGCGTGCCGACCCCGAATTCACCCTCGCCTGCGAGGACTCCCCCAACGGCCTCCGCGCTGCCCACGCCGCAGGCCTCCGCTGCCTGTTGATCCCCGACCTCATCCCACCCAATCCCGAAACCACCGCCCTCGCCCATCGCATCTATCTCAGCCTCCACCACGCCATCGACTACATCGCCGCGGCTGACAGCTCGAAGCCTGTTGTTCCGCAACGCTATAGCGAGTCGCAGCCCTAAGCTCTTCGCCATGATCATCTCGGCGGGGGAAATGGCCGACAAGTGGGCCGACTCTCAAACCTTCTCTACGGCAGTTCATTTCGACGAGGTCCGGAAAGTTGCGCTACCTGCCGGGGAGGCGGTGGTGAGCGGCTGGTATCTGCTGCGGTTCCTCGACCACACCTTCTATGTCGGGGAATCGGTGAATCTGCGTGCACGGATGAGCCAGCACGCTACGAAGTGGGGGACGGAGATCTCGACGGTGCGGCTGCTCCCGCAGGTGGCGTCGAAGCAGGAACTCAAACGGCGGGAACGGATCCTGACCCGTGAGTTGGAGGCACTGGGGGTGCCGCTGCGCAATGTGGTCAATGCCAGCATGGACGGTGATCGCGATGCCCTCGAGGAATTGATACCGGCCACCGCGCAACGGCGATGGCTGGCCGACCCTCACGCTTTCAATGCCGCCGATGCGACGCCATTGAAAGCGATGGCGGCACAGGAGATTCGGTACTCGACGGCCGCGCGGCGATACCACGAGAAGACGGATGCGGCGGTGTCCACCGAGCTACTCCGGACCTTTCTGGAGTCGTGCGTCCCGGTGCCGCGGGCCACCGAGTTCCAGTACTGGTCGGTGAGCACCGGCACCTTCGGAGGGCGGCGACGACTGTGCGTCAGCGTGGGCTCGATGGAAGTTTTCGTTCTCGGCGAGAACCTATCGGGCTTCCTGAACGTCCGCCGCAGCCTGCTCGCCCCGAATCCGAAGGCCGAGTACGCGTTCCAGCGTCAGCATCCACGGGCGCGCTTGGAGCACACCGAATATCGTGATGCCGACGGCGATGTGATCGCCGTGGAGTGCCCGACACCCGAGAGCATGCTCGGCGTTCTGAACGACCCGCAAATCGTTGCGGCGGCTGCCCGGCTGATTCTCGACATCATGCGCAAGCATGCCTGCATCTACACGCGCAATCACTGTCCGCAGCTGGTGCAATCGATCTATCCCGGCGATCGAAGCAACAACGTTCTGCCATCCGGAACAAGCACGGAGACGACGGTTCCTGGACCACCGATCGCCGCACCGCTGTTTCCGGACACCGTGCACCCGGATATGGCGGTGCACGATGGCAGCATGCCGAGCGCAGACAGCGACGAACTCGGCGATATCGTCTGCTATTGGCTCGTGCCGCCCGGCCCGAAGAAATCCCGCCGTAATCAGCCCGAGGACTTCCTCACCCGCGGCGAATGGCGGATGGATCCGCACCCCCGCTTCGAAGCCAAGGTCGCCGACATGCTCCCCGGCGAACGGATCGCCGTCCGCACCCGACGCAACACCTCCGGCGACGACGTCCCGTTCGACCGTCGGGGAAACCTCGTCTCGGTCATGGACTTCCACCTCACCGGCACCATCACCGCCAACCCGGGCGACGGCTGCTCGGTAAGCGTCGCCTGGGACCCGGCCCCCGCCCACCCACGCCAGTACTACCTCTACACCAGCCAGGACACCGTCTGGACCCTCGCCCGCGGAATGCACTGGATCTGGGAAGACCTCATCGCCTTCGCCTTCGACGGCAAACCGCAACGCAACCTGGACGACCTACGCAACAACCCCTTCTGGTCCGACCGCTTCGGCGACCGGTAGATCCCCACGACGCATCCACGGTCACTCCATGGGGAGCCCGTTCTCCAGATAGGCCGAAGTACCGCCGAGGTGGGCTCGCAGGGCTTCACGCACCCGGCGAGCCATCACCTCGGGGAGACGCTCGGCGATCTGCGACTCGTCGCACCAGGCGCAGCTTCGAAGTTCTTCGCGTTGAAGGACAATCGCGGCGGTCCGGTCGGGGGTGAGGCGGCCGCCGTCGAAGATCAGCATCAAGCCGTCGTCGGGATAGAGACCGGGGGCAACCCAGTCGACCACCAGCAGGCGGCCGAGCGGGATGGTGAGGCTCAATTCCTCGCGGACTTCTCGGAGCACCGCAGCACCGGGCGATTCGCCGGCCTCGACCACACCGCCGGGCACTTCCCAGTAGTCCTTGTAGGTCGGCTCGACCAACAGTGCTCGGCCCAGATCATCGACGAATAATGCGCCCGCACCCATCCGCTTGCGGGGCAAATTGGCAATGTATTCGGACAAATCAGATTTCATGGGACACAACATTATCCGGAATGCGGGTCGACACATTCCGAAAACCTTTATACCACAATATAATTCGCTTCGAATATGCTTTCGATAGGAGTAGAATAGGGGTATGACCAGCGGCGCAACGGTTCTCGACGACATCACGATCGCAGACGCGATCGCGATGCTCTCGCAGGCCACCGACGCACTGCTGCAAGGGGCGCTGGCAGCACTGTCCGACGGTGAGTTCGTTGCGGTGATGCGCGACTACGAGATGGGTAAGCGTCGCCTCGCCGGGTTCGAGCACCGGCTGATCGACGGCGTCGAAACCCGTTGCCTGCCGCAGAAAGCCGGCTGGAAGGCGCGCACCGACAAATACCTCGAAGCCACCCTGCACCTCGGGCACGCCGACGCCGCCTCCCGCGTGCGCGCGGCCGGACTGCTGGGCACCCACCAGCAGGATGGGCAGGTCGTGCCGCCGGTGCTGGCTTCGACGGCGGAGCTGCAGGAACAGGGACGGATCTCGGCCGATCACGCCCGGGTGATCGCCAAGCTCGTCGACCGCATCCCGGACAAGACCGACGCGCAGCAGCGTGAGAACGTCGAAGCGCAGTTGGCCGAGCTCGCCACCCGCTTCACCCCCGATGACCTGTCCAAGACCGCTGCCCGCATCCTCGATCGCCTCGACCCCGACGGCACCGTCACCACCGAGGCCGACCGTCAGCGTCGACGCGGCGTGGTCTTGGGTAAGCAGGGCATCGACGGCATGTCCACGATCAGCGGCGAGTTGACCCCGACCGCACGCGCGCTGCTCGACCCGATCTTCGCCGACCTGGCACGGCCCGGCATGTGCAACCCCGCCGACCCCGAAAGCCCCTGGCAGGCAGAAGGAATCGACCCCGCCACGCTCGAAGCCGCCGCCCAGCGCGACAACCGTTCGGCTGCGCAGCGCCAGCACGACGCTCTGGTGGCGTTCCTGCGCCCCGAGCTCGGCCCGACCAACCTCGGTCAGCACCGTGGCCTGCCCGTCTCCACGATCATCACGATGTCGCTGGCCGAGGTGGAGGCCGCCGCCGGTGTCGCGACCACCGCCTCCGGCGGCACCGTCCCGCTGCAGGAAGCGCTCGTCCTGGCCGAGAAGTCCAAGCCGTTCCTGGCGATCTTCGACCACACCGGCCGCCCGCTTCACCTGGGCCACGGCAAGAACCGTCTCGCGAACCCGGCGCAGCGGCTGGCGTTGATCGCCGCCGAGCGCGGCTGCACCCGCCCCGGCTGCAACGCCCCCGCCACCTTGACCCAGGTGCATCATGTGACCGACTGGGCCAAAGGCGGAGCGACCGACATCGAAAACCTCACGCTCGCTTGCGATGCCTGCCATTCACTGGTGGGTGACGGCCCCGACAACTGGAAAACGATTGTCATGCCACCGGATTCCGAGAATGCCGGGCGTATCGGCTGGATCGCACCCCGGCTTGTCGACCCGACGCAGACCCCGCAGGTCAACGATCGTCATCATGCGGGGGAACGGGCGACGGCCGCGTTCGAACGCTGGTTACGTCCCTAATGTCCGTGGCAGCCTCACCAAAGGTGGGGCCCCTCGGGTTGCTTGCCCACCGATTTGCCTGTCCGACACCGGCGTACGCAGAAGTGAAAAGAAGAAGTGTGGTTACGTCGCCTGCCCTACCGGACCTGGGCTGACGCCGAGCCGGGAGCCGTAACCCACCAACCCCAGCCCACGGACCGCACGCATCACCTACTCGAGACAAAACAACAACAACGCCCCCCCCGAAAAGGTTTTCTTCTTTTGGTCTTTGACAACTCCACAGAGACGATTAACGGCCGGACCGCAACGAGGCTGGAACCGCCGGCAGGCGAGCCGAACCCAGCCACCTACCTACTCCTCCTCCTGGCCGCTTTTTATCTTTTAGCTCTTGTCTTTACAGCTCTTGATCTTTCAGCGCACGGTGACCGGGTTGAGGCAACTGGATGGCAGATCCTGGATCGAGCAGAGAGCCGGTGCGCGGGTCGGAACGTAGCCGCCGGGAACCCCGCCGGTGGCGATGATGTCGTGATAGGCCGGAACCGCAGCGGTGGGATGCCGAGACAGCGAAGGATCGGAGGTCACGTTGACGGTGTAGAGACCGAAACGTGGGGAGTAGCTCCCCCATTCGTAGTTGTCGGTGATGCTCCAGTAGTTGAAGCCGATCACGTTCATACCGTCGGCTTTGGCACGCTGAACCCAGTAAACGGTGTCCCGAAGGTTGTCCTCACGAGTCATGCCATCGGTGGTGGGTGACCCATTGTCCGACGGCATGCCGTTCTCGACAACGTAGAGCGGTCGCCCGGGGAACTTCTGGGCGTATCTCCGCAGGGCGTAGTAGATACCGTCCGGTTCCAGGATGAGGCTAGAGGGCTGGTTGGTCAGTTGCGCAACCACATTCGGCGGGTTGCTCAGCGATCCGCCGTAGTAGTAATCGATTCCGACATAGTCGAGTTTGTCGGCAATGCGGTCGACGAAGGAGGCGTCGGCCGTTGCCTCGCCCATCGCCGCGTAGGCGATATTGCTGGTGACCATCGCGCCCGGTTGCACGGCATGGATGTGGTCGTAGATCGCGCGGTGCGCGGCGACCATGCGGTCGATCATCGGCGCGACGTCGAGTGCGCCGAGGTCGCCGATCGACTGCTCCTTGCTCGAGTAGTTGAGCGGCTCGTTGAAGGTGACCCACAGCGGGTCGAGGTGCGCGTAACGGTCCACCACCGCGCGGGCATTGGTCAGCCAGTCGTCGACCATGCCGGGATTGCGCCAGCCGCCACGATCGACCTCCCAGCCGGGAAACACCCAGTGGTCCAGGGTGATCATCGGCTGGATGCCGGCGGCACGGATCCGCGCGAGCATCCCGTCATAGAAGGAAAAGTCCCATTCGCCCGGATTGGGTTGCACTCGTGCCCATTCCACGCTCACCCGGTAGACACCCACGCCGAGATCGGCGGCATTGCGGATGTCCTCGTCGTAACGGTGCAGGAAATCGACCGAATTGCGATAGTCCGATCCGGCGTAGCGGCTCCAATTGCTGTCCGGTGCAAAACCTTCGCTCTGGAACCCGGAGCTGGACACTCCCCACAGGAAATTGCCGCCCACCGATGGTAGCCCGGCATCTGCTGTGGCAGCGCCAGGCGTGGCGACCACGCACCAAGCCGCCAGGACGGTACATACAAGCGCGAACAGTGCACGATGTCCCATCTCATCGAGATTAGCGCGCCGAGAGCGGGTTCCGGGGCGATACGACGCAGAGACGCAAATCCCATTGCGCGGTAACGTGTTCCAGAAATCAGGCTGCACCTGTCGGGATCGGGGCAGCTTCGGAGGAGGAAAATCCGCGTGACCACGCACACCGAAGTCCGCCAGTATCCGTTCGGCGAACCGGTCCGGTTGGACCCGCATCCGATGGCCGCGAAATTGCTACGCGAGGAACCGATCTCCCGCATCCTGCTGCCCTTCGGTGGTGAGGCATGGCTGGTCACCCGCTACGCCGATGTGCGTTCGGTGCTCAGCGACGCGCGTTTCAGCCGGGCCGCCACCGTCGGCCGCGAGGATGTGCCGCGGGTGCGCGAAACCCCGGCCCTGCCCAACATTCCGACCAGCATGGACCCTCCGGAACTGACCCGGCTGCGCAAGCTCACCATGACCGCCTTCACCGCGCGGCGGGTGCAAGAGTTGCGGCCGCGCGCCGAGCAGATCGTCGAGGACATGATCACCGCCATGACGGCGGCCGGCTCCCCCGCCGATCTGGTGACCGCGCTCGCCTTGCCCATGCCGGTCACCGTCATCTGCGAAATGCTGGGCGTCCCAGCAGAACACCAGCATCGCTTCCGCGACTTCTCCGATGCGATCATGTCCACCACCGCCTTCACCGACGAGGAAAGAGGGGCCGCCTACCTCGCCGTCGCCGGGTATCTGACCGAACAGATCGCCGCCCGCCGCGCCGATCCGAGCAACGATCTACTGGGCGCGCTGGTGGCCGCCCGCGACAACGAGGACCGGCTCAGCGAGGACGAGCTCATCACCCTCGGCATCACGCTGCTCGTCGCCGGGCACGAGACCACCGCCAACCAGATCGCCAACTTCGTCTACGTACTGCTCACCACCGACGGCGAGTGGACCCGGCTGCACGACGATCCGAGCCTCGTCCCGGCCGCCATCGAGGAACTGCTGCGGCACACCCAGCTCAGCAACGGCGGCGCGTTCCCCCGCGTCGCCACCGAGGACATCGAACTCTCCGGCACTCTCATCCGCGCCGGTGAGGCGGTCTTCGTGGACCTGCAGACCGCCAACCGCGACGAGTCCGTCTTCCCCGACCCCGAAACCCTCGACCTGGAACGACACCACAACTCGCACTTGACCTTCGGCCACGGCTTCCACCACTGCGTGGGCGCGCAACTGGCCCGCCTGGAACTACAGGTCGCGCTCACCGCACTGCTGCAACGCTTTCCGAACCTGCGTCTGGCCGTCCCCGCCGACGAGGTCGAGTGGAAGACCGGCATGCTGTTGCGCGGCCCCAAGGCCCTGCCGGTGGCCTGGTAGACCCGCAGGGGCGCGGATCACACCCGGCCAACGCGTAATTACAACCATCGTTACAGCGGGCGGTGCCGTCGATAGTCTGGAAGTCCGGGGGCCTCGACAGGCGACATCTAGGACAAACATTCCATGACATCAGGCACCGTTCCCGTGCACACGACGCGCTGGCGCGGGTTCTCCTTGCCGGAACTCGATGAACTGCTGCGGCGAAATCGTCCGTCGTCCACCATCGAGGAACTGCTGTGCCCGCATTGCGGGCACCACAGTCTGCGCACCTATCTCCACGGTGCCGACCGCGGCGACATCCCGATGACCCTGACGCACTTCTGGTGCCCGGACTGCCGCCACTACGCCGGCTGGCCCGCGCCCAGGCAGCAGGGCTTCTGGTTCAGCGACCCGCTCGCCGAAACCTCCTGGAGCCGTTTCCTGTCGCTGTCCCGCAGCGAGGACGTCTTCTTCGAAACCCTCGACGAGCTGTGGGCGAACACCGAACTGCCACAACAGGTTCAGTATCACTGAACGACTACTGGCTGGGCTGCGGAATTTTCACGTCGCAGTCGTGGATCTTCGGATTCACTCCGGCATAGTTGAGCGGTCCCGCCAGAATGGTGACCGCGATGGTTCCGGTGCTCGCGCAATTGGTCGGCTGGTTGTCGAAGTAATGCCGCTGCCCGGCGGCGACGGCACCGATGATCAGCCAGATGATGACCAGGAGCATGAATCCTCCCCCGTATTGCACGTTGCTGCCGCGATATACCCGTCGGTCGCCGTAAATGCCCATCGTCCTGCCTCCATGAGATCTGAAGTTGTTGCGGGGTCCGCATATCCGACCCATTGGTCGCGATACCCGGCACCCGCACCCATAAACAGGACAGCGCGGTTACGACGCCTTCGGGTCGAGGACGGGCCGCAGCGGATCGACGGCATCGGTGAGGGCGGTGCCGCCGGTGGTCCAGGAGGTGTCGGCGGGCTGGGTGGTGAGGATGACCACCGCATAGCGCAGCGGCTGGCCCGAGCCGGTGCCGACCAGGCCGGTGGTGTCGAGGGTGGTCGAGGAGTCGAGGGTCATCCAGCCCTGTTTGATCGCCCAGGTGTCACCGGTGAGCGCGTCGGGAATGCCGAAGAACTGGTCGGTGCCGTCGGCGGCGGTCTGATCGGCCGCGCCGAGGGCGTTCATCAGGATGCCGCGCGACGGCTGCGGGACGACGGTGGTGATGTAGTGGTAGATGGCGACGACATCCTGTGGGGTGGTGAGGGTTTCGCCCCACTCGTCGGGGTCGGCGGGCGGCTGGGTGTTCTTCAATCCGATCAGGTCGGCCATGCGGGTCACGATGTCGTTGCCGCCGTTGGCATCCCAGAAGGCATCCGCGATGTCGTCGTCACTGGCCGAGAGCATCTGCGACATCTGGTCGGCGACCTCCGGATCCGGTTGCCAGCCTTGGCCGTTGAACTCGTCGAGCGCGATCAGCAGCTTCACCACCGACGCCGTGTAGAACTGCTGGCCGGTGTTGAGTCCCACCAGGGTCGCACCGGTGGTGGTGTCGGTGACATCGATGCCGACCTGGCTGCCCGGCGACACGGACTGGACCGCCGACTGCATGGTCTGCGCGAGCTGGGCCGCCGCGGCGGCGCTCAGGCCCGCCGATGGCTGCGCGTTCGCCGGTTTCCCGGTGGTCGCGGTCGCCGGAGCCGACTGGGATGCGGCCGGCACGGTTTCCGGCTTGTGCGCGTGGGCGATGGCGGCCGGCGCACCCAGCACCGACGCCCCCGTAACCACGGCCGCACCCATCCCCACCAGCAGACGACGCATCATCTTGGCCCCCGCAGCGCGCTCTCGAATCGGACTCATATCCATTAGATCGGCGGGAGCCTGCCTGCATGCCGCGAGGCGACTGTGAGATAGCTGTGAGCTATAAGTTGTTCTGTTGCACCCGTTCATGGACGGTCAGCAGCAGATGGTCGAAGCGCGGGCGTACCGCCGCCGCGGAATCGGCGAGGGTGCGCAGCTCCTCCACCAATTGCGCGGCCAAGTGCCGCAACTTCGTGTTCGTCTCCTGCGACCGCCAGGTCAGCAGCCGGAAGGCCTGGTCGGCGTCGATGCCGTAGATGACAATCAGCGCGCCCTTCGCCTGTTCGATGGCCGCACGCGCGGCGTACAGCTCGGGCAGCGTCTCATCGAGGGCTTCCTGCCGCTGCTGTTCCAGGGTGCTGGTCACGTCGATGTAGTAGCCGGTGGTCCCGATGACCAGGTTGTCGTCGTCGGCCATGGTGTCGCCGACCACGATGACATCGTGGATCGCGCCGACGGTGTCCACGATCCGGTGCCGGCTCGAGAACGGTTCGCCGTTCTGCACCGACCGGGCCAAGGTCCGCGCGACCTGCTCGCGATCGTCGGGATGCTTGTGCGCCAGCAGCAATTCGGTGGTCGGATGCACCGCGCCCGGGCGGTGCCCATGCATCTGCGCCACCTCGTCCGACCATTCCCAGCGCTGATCGGCGAACCAGAAGCGGAAACTGCCCACCCGCACCGGATTTCCCGCACCGAGTACCTGGTCGAAGGCCCGCGCATCGTCGGAGAAGGCGTCCGCACCCGTCGTCACGAACCGAGTATCCACCGCCGGGACACCTCCTGACCAGCGCGTCGCCCCGGTCTGTCGAACACCGGCGCCGGTAACCGCCAAGCGCGCGTGCACAACTGACCGGCCCCACTGTTTCAGGGCGGCTCGAGCGGGAACTGCGGGCATGTCACACCCGCCCAGACCAGAGGAGTTCACATGATCATCCTGGGCCTGATCCTGCTCTTGTGCGGGGTCCTCTTCGGCACATCGATCCTGACCACCATCGGCGTCATCCTGATGATCGTCGGCGCGGCCTTCTGGCTGCTCGGCGCGGCCGGCCGTCCGATCGGCCGCCGTTCGCACTATTACTGATTCTCTGTCTCCCGAAAGGGATTCAGGTGTCGATGCCCGGCCGTACCCGCGAGTGCGAACACGAAACTGAGGCGGCCGGGTCCGTGGGTGGTCTCCGTGGTGGGATCCGTGGTCGGCACGGATGTTGCAGCGGCGCAGGTTATCTAGCGTTATGGGCATGGAAATCAGCACTGACATCAGCACCGCCCTTACCGTCCAGCTCGAGGTTGCCGACCCGGATGCGGCGGCCGCCACCTACGACGCGGCCTTCGGATTGGGTGACCGGCTGCGGTTCCGGGCCGGGCAGGAGCCGAGCAGCGGGTTCCGTGGGTTCTTGCTCGCGCTCGTGGTCTCGCAGCCGAGCACGGTCGACAGCCTCATCGGGACCGCGGTCGAGGCCGGGTTCACTGTTCTCAAGCCTGCCAAGAAGACTCTCTGGGGTTACGGCGGCATCATCCAGGCGCCGGAGGGCACAATCTGGAAGATCAGCACCTCACAGAAGAAGGACACCGGGCCGTTCACCCGGAAGGTCGACGATGTGGTGCTGCTGCTCGGGGTCGCGGATGTGAAGGCCACCAAGCAGTTCTATGTCGAGCGCGGGCTGACCGTGGCGAAGAGCTTCGGCGGCAAGTACGCCGAGTTCGCCACTCCCGGCTCCCCCATCACCCTGGCCATGTACCCGCGCAAGGCGGCCGCCAAGGAGGCCGGTGTCTCCCCGGAGGGCAGCGGCTCGCATCGCCTGGTCGTCGGCGGCACCGTCGGCACCTTCACCGACCTGGACGGATTCGTCTGGGAGACAACGGGTCTGTGAGATCGGCGGCCTTCCTATCCCTTGGAGTCGCGAACCCACCTGGGCAGCGCCGCGAGCCGATCGCGGTGGCGCAGTTGGAGTTCGCGACTCCGGGCGAGGAAGTCGGTGATGGTCCGCAGTTCGGCCTCCGAGTATCCCTCCAGCTCCGCGGTACCTTCCTCGGCGATCGGCCCGTAGATCTCCCACGCCTTGGCCATGGCCGCGGGGGTGATCCGGACCAGTACCTTGCGGCGGTCGCCGGGTTCCGGTTCGCGGGTGACGTGGCCGAGCTTGGCCAGCCGGTCGAGCATCGTGGTGACGCTGCCGCTGGTCAAGCCCAGTTCGGCCGCGAGTGCGCCGGGCGTGGATTCGCCGCCGACCAGCACTTCCAGGCAGCGCAGATCGGTGCGGTTGACGCCGAGCACGGTGGCGGCGGCCTGGTCGACGTCATCGACCGCGGCCTGTAGGCCCTGAGACTCCCGGCCGACGCACGCCCGCAACTCGGCCAAATTTTCTCTTGACATTCAAACCTCTTGATCGTCAAACTATTGATGTCTTGATAATCAAGATACAGCACAGCCAAGAGAATCCCGAGGAGACCTCCCATGAAGAAGGCACTGGTCATCGGCGGCGGCATCGCCGGACCCGTCACCGCGATGGCACTGCAGCGGGCCGGCTGGGACGCCGTCGTCTACGAGGCCTACCGCGACGCCGCCGCCGAACAGATCGGCGCGTACCTCACGGTCGCGGTGAACGGCCTGTCCGCACTGGCCGAGATCGACGCCCACCGGATCGTCATGAACACCGGCCACGCCACCGACACGCTGTCCTTCCACGCCAGCAACGGCAAGCACATCGTCGACATGCCGATCGGCGGCACACTCCCCGACTGCACCGTCACCCACAGCGTCAAGCGCCGCGACCTCTACCGGGCGCTCAATGCCGAGGCGGTCTCACGCGGCATCCGCTACGAATTCGGCAAGCGGCTGATCGACGCGCAGCCCCTACCTGGCGGCGGCGTGCGCGCCACCTTCGCCGACGGCACCGTCGCGGAGGCCGACCTGCTCATCGGCGCGGACGGAATCCATTCCCGCACCCGGGAAATCATCGACCCGCAGGCACCGAAGGCGCACTACCTCGGCATCTACGGTCTGGGCGGGTTCGTCAACGACCCCGACCTGCATCGTGAACTCGGTTTGCGGCCCGGCGTTTACAACATGATCTTCGGCAAGAAGGCGTTCTTCGGCTACCTGGTCGCACCGGACGGCGAGATCTGGTGGTTCGCGAATATGCCGGGGGCGCAGGAACTTCCGAAGGAGACATTGGCGGCGACGAGCACCGAGCAGTGGCGGGAGCAGCTGGTGCGGATGCTCGAGGCCGATCGTGGCCCGGCCGCGCGCATCGTGGCCGCCACCCCCGAGAGTGGGTTCGTCGACGGGTTTAACCAGTACGACATGCCCTCGGTCGCCCAGTGGTACAACGACTCCATGGTGATCGTCGGCGATGCCGCGCACGCGGTGGCCTCCTCCTCGGGGCAGGGCGTGTCCATGGCCGTCGAGGACGCCGTCACCCTCGCCATCTGCCTACGCGATCTGCCCGATACGCCCGCGGCCCTGGCCGAATTCGAGCGCCGCCGCCGCGACCGGGTGGAGCGGGTGGTCGAGCGTGGCGCGAAGACCAGCGGCGACAAATCCCAGAACGGCCTGGCCCGCTTCCTGGTTCGGCAACTGACCCCGTTCTTCCTCAAGAAGGCGGCCAAGGAAGGCGTCGGTGGACTGAGCTGGATGTTCGATCACCGCATCAGCTGGTCGGGTGAGACGGCTGACCAGCCGATCCGGTAGGCGTACGGACGATGGTGCGCCAGTGGTGTTCCGCCGCGCGCAGCACGTCGTCGCCCAGGGCTTCCAGGAAGCGACCGGACATTTCGAGACGCGCAGCGGCGACGGAGCCGGGGCCGAGCAGGTTCGCCCCGCGGCGGACGGTCGCGGCCAGTCGCCGGTTGGCGGTGAAACCGATCAACGCCGAACGGTATCCGGCCTCCTCGTCGAGGGAGTAGCGGTGACGCCGCGACCCGGCGTCGCGGGTGCGGACCACCAGGCCCTGCTGCATCAGCACGTGCACGGCGTGGGAGATGGTGGCGGGACTGACCCGCAGCCGGACCGCCAGCTCGAGGGCGGTGGCGCTGGCGGATTCGACGGTGAACAGGTGGGCGAGCACCCCCGCGGCGGTGCGGGGCATGCCGTTGTCGATGAGCACACCGGTGAGCTCCGCGACGAATTCCGCGGGCATGCCGGGAATCTCGGCCGCCTCGCTCGGGGGCGCGGCGGGTGGGCGCGGTGTGCGGCGGGCCCGGTGCGTGGTGGCCAGCTGGGCGAGGTCCGCGCGATAGCGGCCCGGGCCGCCGTTGCGGGCGACCTCCCGGGTGACCGTCGAGGTGGGACGGCCCAGCCGCCGGGCGATCTCGGCATGGTCGAGTCCGCGCGCCAGCCCCGCGCCGATCAATTCCCGATCGGCTCTGCTCAACCTGCTGCCCGGCATCGATCCTCCGTATAGCCCCGCCCGCCAGTATGCGGAGGACCCGGAACCCGGTGCAACGCAGCACCTCTCGCGGGCATTGACCGGCAAGGTCATTGCAATCACCGATTCCCGCTCCGACCAGCCCGGATACCGCACCGGCCGAGCGTGATTCCGTTGACCGGCCATCAGCGCGAACCTAACGTCGGGCCCATGCGAGCCAGAGGAATCACCTATGACACCGGCTTCACCCCGGGCGGGCGCAGCTCCCGGCCCGACTTCGATCCCGACGCCGTGCGCCGCGAAATACGCACCATCGCCGAGGAATTGCACTGCGACGCCGTCCGGATCACCGGCGGCGACCCCGAACGCCTGACCATCGCGGCCCGCCACGCTGTCGACGCCGGACTCGAAGTGTGGTTCTCCCCCTTCCCCAGCGAGCTGTCCGCGGCCGAGCTGCTCCCCTACTTCGACGACTGCGCGCAGCGTGCCGCCGAGGTCGGGGCGCATGTCTTCGTCACCGGTTGTGAGCTCAGCCTTTTCGGGCCCGGGTTCCTGCCGGGCGCGGACACTTTCGCCCGCATCGCGACACTCGGTAGCGGTTTCGCCGCCGCCGCGACCGAGCTCGCGACCGCCTCCACGACGCTGAACGAGCTGTTGGCACAGATCGTGACGCGCGTGCGGGAACGGTTCAGCGGCAAGGTCACCTATGCCTCGGGCCTCTGGGAGTCGATCGACTGGACGCCCTTCGACATCATCGGCGTCGACGCCTACGGCGATCCCGAGGACCCGGCCTACCGGGCCGGGGTGCGCGAACTGCTGCGGCTCGGGAAGCCCTTGGCGGCCACCGAGGTCGGCTGCTGCACCTATCGGGGCGCGGCCGACCGCGGCGGAATCGGCTGGGACATCCTCGATTACGAGTCCGACCCGCCCCGCATCATCGGCGATCACATTCGCGACGAGGACGAGCCGGTGCGCTACATGCGCGCACTGTTCGCACTGTTCGAGGAGGAGGCGGTGGACACCGGATTCTGGTTCACCTTCGCGGGCTTCACCTACACCCACCGCCCGGACCCGCACTACGACCTCGACCTCGCCTCCTACGGGGTCTGCGCGGTCCAGCCCGACGGCAGCCTCACACCCAAGCGCGCCTTCCACGCGCTGGCGGAGATCTGCCGCAAGGGAATTCAGCCGGCGAGGGCTTCCGGCGGCTCGGCGAGCGCGGGGTAGTGGCGACGTAGGCGGTCGAGCTGGTTCTGCACCGCGCGCAGGTCGGCGCGTTTGCGGGCCTGGGCGTCGGGGCGAGTGACGTACAGCAGCTCGCGGTTGATCATGTCGGCATGGGAGCGGAGTTCCTTGACCAGGACTCGAGCTTGAGCGAGTTCGGGGTCTTCGATCATGGGGTTTCGCTTTCGCAGGCACAGGGGTGCGCGAAGTATGTCATGTTTCGTCCACCTTCGCTTCACCCGAGATTCAGCGAATGGTTCCACCCAGCAGCCGGTCCAGACCGCCGATGAGGAAGATCACCTGATCCTCGTAGAGCGCGGTCAGTTCCGGCTCGGAGGGCGCAACGCGTCCGGGATGCCATTCGTCGGCCCGGCTCAGGGCCTGCAGGAACCCCATCAGGGCGATGGCCCAGCGGGCCTCCAGGCGCCCGGGATCCGAGTCCGGGAACGCGCGGCGCAATTGGACGAGCAGCAGGTCGGGTAGGTCACCCTCGGCGGCGGTGAGGGCGGGATGGCCGTGCAGGGAGAGCCTGGTCACGATCTTGATCCAGCGCATGCCGCGAGTGCGATGCCGCAGCAGCAGGTCTCGATAGGGCTCGGTCACCGCGCGCACCAGAGTCTCCGCGGTGGGCGGGGTTTCGTCGGCCGCGAGCCGCTCGGCATTGGTGCGGATGCGATCACGGACGGTCGCGCCGAGATCGAGCAGCACCGCGGCGATCAGATCGTCCTTGGTGCCGAAGTGATAGTTGACCGAGGCGGGGCCGAGCCCGGCGGCCGCATTCACCGCGCGCACCGACACCGCGTCCACGCCGTCGGCCGCGAACAGGCGCTCGGCGGTCTTCACCAACCGCGTACGGGTCGCGGCGCCTTGGCGGTTCTGCATCGGGACCGTCATGTCACGAGCTTGGCACACCCGGCATATCGCCTCGTCGGACCGTCTCCCACTCAGCGGGACCGGCCAACTTGTGGATCACTTGATCCAGTTTTACTCGGGGTACCGCTCCGGGCGACGAAGCCCGGCGCACTCGGGTAAGGAGCTCCACGATGTGGACCGCTGATTCGATGAAATTCGGGGCCTTCCTCGCGCCCTATCACCCCCTCGACGCCGACCCGGCACTGCAGTTGCGGCGCGATATCGACCTCATGGAACACCTGGACCACCTCGGCTTCGACGAGGCGTGGATGGGCGAACACCACTCCACCGGGGCCGAAATCGTGCCCGCGCCCGATGTATTCATCGCCGCGGCCGCCGAACGCACGCAGCGGATTCGCTTCGGCACCGGCGTCGTATCGCTGCCGTATCACCATCCGCTGGTCACCGTGGACCGCATCACCCAGCTGGATCTGCAGACGCGGGGCCGGCTGATCTTCGGCACCGGGCCCGGCAAGATTCCGCTCGACGCGCACATGATGGGCATCGACCCGTCGGATCAGCGCCGCCGCCAAGGCGAAGCGCTGGAGGCGATTCTGGCGCTGCTGCGCGGCGAGGTCGTGAACATGACCACCGACTGGTTCACCCTGCGCGACGCCCGCGCCCAGCTGCCGACCTACGATCCCGCGGGCATCGAGGTCGCGACCGCGTCGACCATCTCCCCCAACGGGTCGGTGCTGGCGGGCACGCACGGACTGTCGCTGCTGTCGCTGGCGGCCAGCTCGCCCATGGGATTCGAAGTGCTGGACCGCAATTGGGGCGTCTACGAGAAGGTGTGCGCCGAGCACGGGTACACCGCCGACCGGTCGCGCTGGCGGCTGGTCAATCCGATCTTCCTGGCCGAGACGCGCGCCGACGCCGAGCGCGCGGTGAGCCGGCGCATCGGATCCATGGCGGCGTACGTGAACCGGCAGACCGGCGAGCAGCCCGCGTGGGCGGACACGCCCCAGGGCATCATCGATCAGTGGCGCAATGACAATCTCGGCGAATTCGGGCAGGCCATTATCGGCACGCCCGACGAGGCGATCGCACGGATCGAGGCGCTGATCGAGAAGACCGGCGGGTTCGGGACCATGCTGCTGCTGCACGTGGACATGGCGAGCTGGGAGGACACCAAGCGCAGCTACGAGCTGTTCGCCTCGGAGGTGATCCCGCACTTCAAGAACCGCAATCGCCGTCGCGAGGACAGCCTGCAGTACGCGGCCGACAATCGGGAGCTGCTGATCGGGCAGCTGGTCACCGCGATCACCAAGGCGCACACCGACTACTACGGCGGCGCTGCCGCGACGGGAGCGTGATCACATGCGCGCCACACAGTTTCTGAACGGCCGCTTCACCGCCGCCGAGGTGGCCGAACCGCCCGCACTGGGTCCCGGCCAGTTGCGGATCGCGGTGGCCGCCTGCGGCATCTGCGGCAGCGACCTGTCGATGTCGAAGGATCCGTGCCGGTTCGTCCAGGTGGCGGCTGACAGCGGATATCCGCTGGCCACCTTCGACACCGACCGCCCCGTGGTGCTCGGGCACGAGTACGCGGGACTGGTCTCCGAAATCGGGGCGGGGGTCACGGATTTCGCGGTCGGCGATCGGGTCGCCGGGATCGGGCTGGCGACCGAGCAATCGACCGGCATCCCGACCATCATCGGGTACTCGAACGAGTATCACGGCGCGTTCGGGGAGAGCATCGTCGTCGACGGCTACTGGGTGCGGCAGGTACCGGACGGTCTGTCGCTGGAGCATGCCACGCTGGCCGAACCGCTGCACGTGGGCGAGATGCACGTGCAGCAGTCCGGGTTGACCGCCGCGGATTCCGCGCTCGTGATCGGCTGCGGGACCATCGGACTCGGGGCGATCATCGCGGCCAAGGCACACGGGGCGCGACTGGTCGTGGCGTCGGAACCCTCCCCCAAGCGGCGCGAGCTGGCGCGGGCGGTGGGCGCGGATATCGTCGTGGACCCGAACGAACAGGACCCGATCGAGGCCTGGACCACCGCGGTCGCGCAGTCGGATTCGGTGGTCGGGCAGTCCGGGAACGGGATTCTCATCGCCTACGAATGCAGTGGTCGCGCGGGCATTCTCGGCACCTTGATGCGGACGATGCCGTTCAATTCGCGCATCCAGGTGCTGGCCGCGCCGTTCGACGACGAACCGATCATTCCGGTGGTCGGCCAGTTCCGGCGCATCGCGGTCAATTTCGGGCACGGGCCGCACGAGAACGCCTACGACATCACGCTGCAACGGCTCGCCGACGGCGAAATCGACGCCGAGGCACTGATCACCGGCCGCGTCGGGCTCGACGGCGTGGCCGACGCCTTCACCGCACTCCGCCACCCCGACCAGCACGTCAAGATCATCGTCATCCCCGGCGAGTAGTCGATCGAGTGGCACACCAGAGTGGGGATTTGTCCGAATCACCCGTGCTCGGTGTGCCACTCGACGAATTTCCGTGGGGGGAGCGGATTTGTCGTGAGACAGGACCCGGGTATGTCGTGAGACAGGACTCAGGGGCGGGGTTCGGGGGAAATGGGGGGATGCGGGTTAGGGTGGCTAAATGTTGGCTAATAATCCAGGTGGGGCTACGGGGCAGGCCCGGGTGATTGCGCTCTGCAATCAGAAGGGCGGGGTGGGAAAGACCACCTCGACGGTCAATCTGGGTGCCGCACTAGCCGAGTTGGGGCTGAAGGTGCTGCTGGTGGATCTCGATCCACAGGGGGCGCTGTCGGCGGCGCTGGGGGTGGCGCACCATACGCTCGAACTGACGGTGTACGACCTACTCGGGCGCAATGCGCCGCCGATCGACGACGTGCTGATCAAGTCCAGCGTGCCGAATCTGCATCTGCTGCCCAGCAATATCGACCTGTCGGCCGCGGAGATCCAGTTGGTCAACGAGGTCGGGCGTGAACATTCACTGCGGCGAGTGCTCGATCCCATCCGGGACCGCTACGACTACATCCTCATCGACTGCCAGCCGTCGTTGAGCCTGCTCACCGTGAACGCGCTCGCCTGCGCGGACGGTGTGATCGTTCCGATGGAATGCGAATACTTCTCGCTGCGCGGGCTGGCGCTGCTCAACGACACCATGGACAAGGTGCGCGAGCGGCTCAATCCGGGGCTCGAACTGTCGGGCATCGTGGTCACCATGTACGACCCGCGGCTGCTGCATTCACGGCAGGTGCGCGATCGGGTCGCCGAATCCTTCGGTGAACTGCTCTACGAGACGGTGATCTCGCGGACGGTGCGGTTCCCCGACTCGACCATCGCCGGGGAACCGCTGACCAAGTGGGATCCGAAATCTCGTGGCGCCGAGCAGTATCGGGAACTCGCCCAGGAGTTCCTGCGGCGCTCCGACCAGCCCGGCAGTCAGTTGATGATGTCCTCGATGCAGTAGCTCTGCGCCGCCGCGCGCAGGGTGAAACTGATGATCGTGGTGACGGTCGCGGAATTCGTCACCGGGACGGTCACTTCCGCGCCACCGTCGCCGGTGCGATGCGCGGCCATCCGATCATTGTCGAAAGATATTGTGCCGGTGAGCTTTCCGGGATTGTTCGCCAGCACCGAACCGGCGCAGACGAGTGGATAGCGTCCCTCGGTGTCGTCGGGTTGCAGCGGCTGCCCGATCCAGCGCGACAGGTAGCGGCGCACGGTATAGCGCGCATCGTCCTCGCTGAGCGCGGGTGCGGCAGTAGGGATCTGCGCGACGGAGGCTTGCGGCGCGGCCGTGGCCGACACTGTCTGCGAAGTGGTCCCGAGCGTATCGAGAGAACCGACCGGCGGCGTCCCGGTCCGCTCGGCGGCGGGGACGGTATGCGCGCTCGCGCCGCAACCGGCGACAACGCCGCACACGGCGGCGACGGACAACAGCCGCAATACGCGAAATCCGGATCGGGTCACGGCGCCCACGATAGTCGCGTTCACGACATCGGCTCAGCGCGTTCCTGTCCGAGCAGTTCGCGCGTAGCTGCTCCACCAGTCGTCTGCACATCTTGTGCACCTGGGGCGCGAGACTGCGGGGGACGTCGCTGTGGCCGATGAGGCCGAGGGCGCCGGTCATGACGCCGTCGGCGTCACGCACGACGGCGGCCGAACAACTCCAGCCTTCCAGCACCCGTTCGGCCTCGGTGGCCCGACCGGTGTCTCGCGTCTGTTCGAGCAGATAGCGCAACCTGCCACGGTCGGTGACGGAATATCGAGTCAGCGGGCGGCAGCCGACATCGAGGACGACCGGCTGGAGGTGTTCTACCTCTGGTGACCCGGATCGCCGGGGGCCGAGAACCGGCGCTTCTGCGTTGACGGCGAAAACGGTGAATTGCCAACGGTTTCCTGAAGGTCAGGCGTATGGTCCCAATCGGAAGCAAGCGGACCGGACGTCCGCTTCAGTCGATGTCGCCGGGGTGATCGCCGATGCCTGCCGTGGTCCTCGAAGCCGAAGGGCTCGAGAAGCGCTATGGCGGTGTGGAGGCGTTGCGCGGGGCCGGTTTTCAGGTCGCCGCCGGCGAAGTCGTGGCCCTTATCGGGGATAATGGGGCGGGGAAATCCACGCTGGTCAAATGCCTTTCCGGGGCCGAGCAGCCCGATGGCGGTCGAATCCTGATGGACGGCAAGCCGGTTCGGATGGCCTCCCCCACCGCGGCGCGGCGGCTCGGGGTGGAGACCGTGTATCAGGACCTGGCCGTCGCGCCCGATCTGGATCCGGCCGCCAATCTCTTTCTCGGACGCGAACTTCTGCGCGCGGGGGTGCTGGGCAAGCTCGGCATGCTCGACCGGAAGTCCATGAGAACCCAGGCCGCCGAACACTTTCAACGCCTCGGGGTGGTGCTGCCGCGCGACGACGTGCCGATCGGATCGCTCTCGGGCGGGCAGCGGCAGACGGTCGCGGTGGCGCGCGCGGTCATGTGGGCCAGCAAGGTCGTGTTCATGGACGAGCCCACGGCCGCGCTCGGGGTGGTGCAGCGCGAGCGGGTACTGGATGTCGTTCGCCGGGTGCGGGATCAGGGCATCGCGGTGGTGTTGATCAGCCACAATATGCCGGAGGTGCTGGCGGTCGCCGACCGCATCGAGGTGCTGCGGCTGGGACGGCGGGTCGCGCGCTTCAGCGCGGCCGATGCCACGCTCGAACAGCTGGTGGGTGCGATGACCGGGGCGTTGACCACGGAGGACGAGCCGTGAACGGGGTCCGCGCGACAACTCTGACAGTCCTGCGGCGGATCGCCGCGACCGGCACCTTCTGGATCGGGTGCGTGCTGGTGGTGCTGTACGTGGCGTTCAGCATCGCGCGCCCGGACGCGTTTCCGACGCGATTCACCCTGCAGACCTTGCTGATCGAGACTTCGGTGCTGCTGGTGCTGTCGGTCGGGATGACGTTCGTGATCATTACCGCCGGGATCGATCTGTCGGTCGGGATGGTGCTGATCTTCTCCGGGGTGCTCGGCGCGAAGACCATGGAATGGCTCAGCCCCGGACAGGACGCCACCCACGCCGGGTGGGGCATCATCCTGCTGGGATTGCTGATATCGCTTGCGGGCGGGTCGATCTGGGGTCTGGTGAACGGACTTCTGGTGGCCAAGGCCAAGATTCCGCCCCTCATCGTGACGCTCGGCTCGTTCGGTGCGGCACTCGGCGCGGCACAGTTGATCACCGGCGGTGTCGATACCCGCACGGTGCCCGGAAAGCTCCGCGACTCACTGGGTTTCGGCACGGTGCTCGGCGGGATTCCCGATCTGGTGCTGGTGGCGGTGCTGGTCACGGTGTTCGGGGCCTGGCTGCTGCACACCACCCGGTTCGGGCGCTACACCTATGCGATCGGCTCCAGCGCGGAGGCCGCGCGGCGCGCCGGGATCGGCGTCACCCGGCACCTGGTGCTGGTCTACCTGATGGCCGGAATGCTGTCGGGCCTGGCCGGTTTCATGAATCTCGCCTACTTCGGCACCACCACCATCGCCGGACACGGCACCGACAATCTCGACGCCATCGCGGGCGTGGTGATCGGCGGCACCAGCCTGTTCGGCGGGGTCGGATCGGTGCTGGGCACCGTGATCGGGGTGTTCATCCCGTCGGTTTTGCGCAAGGGCTTCGTCATCGCGGGGGTGCCGGTGTTCTGGCAGCCCATCGCGGTGAGCGTCGTGCTCGTGGCGGCCGTGTGGTTCGACCAGATCCGCAGGCGGTCCCGAGACCGGAAATAACCCAATGCAGTTCGAAGGTGAGGGCCTGATGATGAGGACAGGACGGGCGGCGATAGTGGCCGCCGTGGTCGTGGCGGTGGCCGGGCTATCGGCGGGATGCGGTGGCTCGGTGAGCAGTTCGGGCCAGACCGACGCCAAGAAGCTGGTGCTCATCCCCGGCGTCGCCAACGAACCCTTCTACATTTCCATGCAGTGCGGCGCGCAGGACGAGGCGAAGAAACTCGGCTACACCCTGGATACCCAGGCGCCCACCCAATTCGACGCCTCGCTGCAGACGCCCATCGTCACCGGCGTGATCGCGAGCAAGCCCGGCGCGATCCTGATCGCGCCCACCCACGCGCAGGCCATGGCCAGCCCGATCAAGCAGGCCAAGGACGCGGGCATCAAGGTCATCGAGGTGGATACCGCGCTCGAGGACACCACCATCGCGCTGTCGTCCATCTCCTCCGACAATGTCAAGGGCGGCGAACTGGCGGCGCAAACCCTCTCGAAACTGGTGGGCGACAAGGGATCCGTGCTGGTGATCAACACCAAGGCCGGTACCTCCACCACCGATCAGCGCGCCCAGGGCTTCGAGGACGAACTGAAGAAGAACCACCCCGGCATGACCCCACTCGGCGTGCAGTACAACAACAATGAGGCCGCCCAGGCCGCCTCCATCGTCACCGCCACCCTCGCCGCCCACCCCGACCTGGCCGGCATCTTCGCCACCAACCTCAGCTCCGCCGAGGGCGCGGCCACCGGCCTGCGCAACGCCGGGAAACTCGGCCAGGTCAAGGTCGTCGGCTTCGACGCCAGCCCCAAACAGGTTCAAGACCTCAAAGACGGCACCGTCCAAGCCTTGATCGCCCAAAACCCCGGCGACATAGGCAAACAGGGGGTGGACCAAGCCGCCGCCGCCCTCGAAAGCAAGCCCGTCACCCGCACCATCCAAACCACCATGATCGCCATCACCCAGGACAACATGTCCACCAACGATCAATACTTCTACAAGTCCAAATGCTGACGGTCATCCGAAACCCGGTGTCCGCCACTGATTCCAGGAGTCACCCATGTTCCGCAAACTAGCCGCCACCACCCTCATCGCCGCCGCCCTCACCGCCACAGGCACCGGCCTCGCCTCCGCCGCCGCCCCCGACCCCCAACCGGTAGCCACCCCGATCGCCCCGGCTGCCGCGGTCACCCCGGTAGCCGCAGGCCAAACCCAAGCCCTCCCAGGCGGCCAGATCGGCGGCGTAGTAGGCGGTGTCGCAGGCGCAGCCGTAGGCATCGTCATCGGCGGCGCCATCGGCTGCGTAGTAGCCGCCCCCGTCTGCCCCGCCACCGTCCTCATCGGCGCAGGCATAGGCGGCGTCGCAGGCGCAGCCATCGGCGCCCCCATCGGCGCAGGCATCGGCAGCGCCCTCGGAGCCCAAATCCCGGGCTGACCCCAACGAAATGCCGCCTCGGCCAACCTGTTCCGAGGCGGCATGACAAGGGTAATCAAGATCAGGGTGTACTCGTTGCGGAAATCTGCCGGATTTTCCGCGATGAGTACACCCTGATCTTGTTGTAGCGCCGGAGCGGTTCGGCTACCACTTCGAAGGTCATCCGGGCGGGCGGGGTGGGGCGGGCGTGACTATCATCGCGGGATTACTCGCCATGAAGGGTTCCGGAATGAGGTTAGCGAGATCGGGTGGCCGCGGGTGGCGGGCAGTGGTCATCGGGGTGGCGGTCGTTGTGGTGGCCGGTGCCTGCGGCGGGCAGGCTGAGCCGGGGAAGGCGGTTGCGTTTCTCGGGCGGAATTTCGATGGGGGGATTCCGTCGGCGGGGACGATGGATCAGGCTCGGCTGACTGTGGAGAAGCGGGCCTCGGGGCTGGGGCTCGGGAAGACGACGGTCAGCGTCGATACCGACATGATGACCATCGTCGTGGCTGGGGATGATGGCAGCGTGGCGCGGCTGTTGGCGAAGACCGGGCGGGTGCTGCTGCGGCCGGTGTTGGCGAGCAAGCCGTTTCAGGTTGCCACGCAGCGGATCGTGCCCGGACGCGACGCCCGGCAGAGCGGTGACGCCGCCGTGCAGGCGGCCACGATGGGCGGGATCGATTGTCGGTTGCCCGATCCGCTGATGGGTGGCGATGAGGCGACCCTGCCGTTGGTGACCTGCTCCAATACCGCCGACACCGTGTATCTGCTGGGGCCTGCGGTGGTGGATGGGCGAGAGATCTCGGATGCCAAAGGCGGGATGGATACTCGGACCGCGCGGTACGGGGTGACCGTGACGTTCAGCGAGAGCGGGACTCGGCAGTTCGCGCAGTACACGGCGGCGAATGTCGGGAAGCAGTTCGCCTTCGCCGTTGATTCGCAGGTGGTGTCGGCGCCGGTGATCGCGAGCGCCAGCTATGGCAATCAGAGTCAGATCGTCGGGAACTTCACCAAGGCTGCTGCGGATAATCTCGCGGCCGCTCTGCGCTACGGTGCGCTCCCGACGATCTTGACTCCGCAGGGCTAGCTCACGCCCGCGAGCGCGCGTTGCACCTCGACCGCCTGGCGGGTTTCCTCGGCCACCAGGTCGGCGTTGATCTGGGCACCGGCCATGGCGCCGGCGGCTGCGGCCGCACCTACCTGGGCGGACAGGTCGCTGACATTGCCGGCGGCCCAGACGCCGGGGATCTCGGTGCGGCCCATCGGGTCGGCGGGGATGTATTCGCCTGCGCCGCTGGGATGTTGGGTGGGTAGCAAACCCAGGTCGGCGAGGAATCCGGCGCGGGCGACCATGCGGGTGGGTGCGGCCAGCACGCCGCGGGCGACCACGGTGCCGTCGGTCAGCCGGACTCCGGTGAGCCGGTCATCGCTCACCTCGACGGCCGCGATCTCGCCGTCGACGACGCGAACTCCCCGGGCCGCCAACTGCTCCGCTTCCTCCTCGGTCGGCGGGGTATTGGTGTGGGCGAAGTAGACGACGTCGGAACTCCACTGCCGGAACAACAGTGCCAGGTGAATTCCCATGGGGCCCAGGCCGAGTACGCCGATCGGCTGATCGTGCACCTCCCAGCCGTGGCAGTACGGGCAGTGGATGACATCGTTACCCCAGCGTTCCCGCAGGCCGGGGATCGGGGGCAGTTCGTCGACCAGGCCGGTGGTGATCAGCAGGCGGCGGGCCCGCGTCGACCGGCCGTCGCTGAGGGTGACCACGAATTCCTCGCCCTCCCGGACGATTCCGCTCACCTCACCCGACACCACGGCACCGCCGTACTGCCGCACTTCCTCGCGACCCCGCGCCACCAGCTCCGCGGGCGCCACGCCCTCGCGGGCGAACAATCCGTGCACCGCGTGCGCGGGTGCGTTGCGCGGGCTGCCCGCGTCGATCACCACCACCGAGCGCCGCGCCCGGGCCAGCATCAGTCCTCCGTTCAGTCCCGCGGCACCGCCGCCGACCACCACCACGTCATAGCTGCTGTTCAGCAGATCGGTCATTGATGACCACCTCCTGCAGACGACCATGCCGCCGCAACGACCAGACTGGCAAACTTGTTTGCCGATATGGCAAACTCGGATCATGACCTCCGACCTCGACCGGGCCCTGGACGGGGTGGGCCTGCGCCTGCGTGAACTGCGCAAACAACGAGAAACCACGCTCGCGGAGCTGTCCGCCGAGACCGGCATCTCGGTCAGCACCCTGTCGCGCCTGGAATCGGGTGCGCGCCGCCCGACCCTCGAACAACTACTCCCCCTGGCCCGCGCCCACCAGGTCACCCTCGACGAACTGGTGGATGCCCCGCAGACCGGCGACCCGCGCGTGCACATGCGCCCGATCACCCGGCACGGCATGCAGATGCTCCCGCTGACCCGGCGCGTCGGCGGCATCCAGGCGTTCAAGATCATCCTGCCGCCGCGCTCCGGCCGCACCGAACCGACACCGCAGACGCATGAGGGCTATGAGTGGCTCTACGTCCTCAACGGCCGTCTGCGTTTCGTGCTCGGCACCCATGATCTGATCCTGGAGCCCGGCGAGGCCGCCGAATTCGATACCCGGGAACCGCACTGGTTCGGCTCGGCCGATGACGAGCCGGTCGAATTCCTCAGCCTCTTCGGCAAACAGGGCGAACGCGCCCATTTCCGGGCGCGTCCCCGCAACGACTGACTACCCTCGGTAGCGCGGCCCGACCAGCGCCAGCGCGGTTTCGACTGCCACACCGATGATTTCGGTGACATCGCGCCCGTCCTCCACGGTGGAGGCGATGAGTTCCCGGAACCCGCCGAACAGGATGGTCGCCATCTGCCGGTTCGGCGGATGCAGCCCCGCCGACTGGAATTCCGGTGTGGCGGTGAGGTTCTGAATCAAAGCGATGAACGCCTCGGCCGCCTCGCGATGCAGCTGCCGGGCCCGCTCCCCCAGCGCCGGGGTGTCACGGATCCAGGCCAGCGTGATGGAGGTGTCGTCGCGCGACGCCCCGATCCACGACTCGATCGCCTGATGCACCTGCACATCCCAGGGCGCGGTGGCGTCCACGGCGGCGTAGATCTGCTGGATGGTGTCGTTGTTGCGTTCGGTCAGCAGCGCCACGAAACAGTCCTGCTTGTCGGCGAAGTGCTCGTAGAAGGTGCGCCGCGAGGTGCGGGCCAGCCGCACCACATCGGCGACGGTGGTGTCCTTGTAGCCGCGCTCGCGGACCGCGTCGGCCATGGCGTCGAGCAGTCGCCGCTGGAATCCCGAGTCGACGGCGGGTTCGGAGTCGGCCCTCGCGGTGGGTTCGGCACGGGTCACGAGCATCAGCGTAGTTTCTCGGATCTCCTGGACCGCTGCGGCGGGTCCCCGTGCGCGCCGCGGCGTGTCGGGTATGACCCGCCGCGGCTCGGCGGGTGACCGTTCAGGCGGTGACCTGTTCGGGGTCGGTGGTGGCTGCGACTGCGGTGCGATGACCGAAACGGATGGTCCCGTCCTCGATTCGCCCGTGCCGCAAGGTGATCACGTCTTGGGCATAGTTCATGCCCAGCCGCCACGGGGCGCGTGATCCGGCCTTGGGGAAGCGGTCCATGGCCCGCAGCACGTACCCGGCCTGGAAATCCATCAGCGGCCCGCTGGTGACGCTCGGGTCCGGCCAGGGTGTGGCCTTGTCGTAACCGCGAGCGTCCATGTGCCGCAACAACCGACAGACGAATTCCGCGACCAGGTCGGCCTTGAGCGTCCACGAGGCATTGGTGTAGCCGATGGTGAAGGCGAAATTCGGGACGCCCGAGAGCATCATGCCCTTGTAGGCCATGGTGTCCGGCGGCGCGATCTCACGGCCGTCGACGGTGAGCGCGACCCCGCCGAGCGCCAGCAGATCCAGTCCGGTCGCGGTGACCACGATGTCGGCAGGCAATTCCGCACCCGACTCCAGCCGGATCCCGTCGGCGGTGAACCGCTCGATGCGATCGGTCGCCACCGCCGCCTTCCCGGCGCTGATGGCCCGGAACAGATCTCCGTCCGGCACCAGGCACAACCGCTGATCCCACGGGTTGTAGGTCGGCTTGAAATGCGTGTCGACGTCGTAGCCTTCGGGCAGCTGCTTGATGGCGAGATTGCGGAAGAACTTGCGCATCATCTGCGGCCGCCGCTGACTGAGCTGATAGATGAGCGTGCTGACGAGCACGTTCTTCCATCGGGTGACCGTGTAGGCACGACGGTTACCCAGCTTCTCGCGCAGTTTGGTGGCAATGCCGTCAACGGTCGGCACCGACAGGATGTAGGTCGGCGAGCGTTGCAGCATGGTCACCTGCGCGGCGGTCTCGGCCATCGCGGGTACCAGCGTCACCGCCGTCGCCCCGCTGCCGATCACCACGACACGCTTTCCGGCGTAATCGAGTTCGGCGGGCCAGTGCTGCGGATGCACGACCTGCCCGGTGAAGTCCTCGATCCCGGCGAAGTCCGGGATGTAGCCCTCGTCGTAGCGGTAGTACCCGCCGCACAGGTAGAGAAAGTTGCAGGTGATCGTCGAGGTCGCGCCGTCGTGGGTGTAACCCACCGTCCAGCGCGCCTCTTCCGAGGACCACGAGGCCCCGGTCACCTTGTGCCCGTAGCGGATTCGACGGTCGATGCCCGCCTCGGCGGCGGTGTCGCGAATATAGTCGAGAATGGCGGGCCCATCCGCGATGGCTTCGGCGGCCACCCACGGCCGGAACCGGTAACCGAGGGTGTGCATATCGGAATCCGAGCGCACCCCGGGATACCGGAACAGATCCCAGGTGCCGCCCATGGCCTCGCGCGCTTCGAGAATCGCGTAGCTGCGATTCGGGAAGGCTTCCTGAAGATGGTGTGCCGCACCGATTCCCGACAGTCCGGCCCCGACGATCAGGACGTCCACGTGTTCGGTCATCGTCTCGCTCCCTTCGCGGCCCGGCTGCGCGCGGCGCCCATCACGACCGACACTGCGTCGTAGTAGTGGGTCGGGCTCACCCGCGTCAAGATGTCGAACAGGTAGGCGTCCGGCCCGACCAGAATCCGCGCCTTACCGTTTTCCACTCCACGGCAGATGATTTCGGCCGCCTTCTCCGGCGTGGTCATGGCAATGGCCTCGAATTCGTCGGCAATCTGCTCGTGGCTGCGACCCCGGCCCTCGGGGTCTTTGCGTACCCGCCCGTTGCGGGCGATATTGGTCTTGATCCCGCCCGGATGCACGGTCACCGCGGAGACGCCGGTACCCCGAAGTTCCTGCCGCAGCGCGTCGGTGAAGCCGCGTACCGCGAATTTCGCCGCACAATAAGCACTCTGGTTAGGCATCCCCGCCAGCCCGAACACGCTGGAGGTATTGACGATCGCGCCGCTGCCCTGCTCGACCAGGATCGGCAGGAATGCCCGGGTCCCGTTCACGACCCCGTCGAAGTTGATGCGCCGCAACCATTCGTCGTCCTGCGGAACGCTCTCGATGACCGAGGATGACACCGCCACACCGGCATTGTTGAACACCGCGGCCAGCGGCGCGGGCAGCCATTCGCGCACCTCGTCGGCGAAGGCGAGCTGTTCGGCGGCGTCGCTGACATCCAGCACCCGGGTCAGCACCGGACCGCGCAGCGCCGCGGCCGTCTGCTTTAGCCCGTCGGCGTCGATATCGGCGATGGCGACGGGCGACCCACGGCGGGAAAGCAATTCGGCCAGTCCCCGACCGATTCCGGAGGCCGCGCCGGTGATCATGACCGGGCGGCCGGACAGTGGCCTAGAGGTTCGGGGCATCGGAACTCCTGGATTCTGCGGTGCGAATATGGGTGTCGATGAGGTCGGCGAGAGTGGGCCAGAGCGCCTCCGGCAGATCGTGACCCATGCCGGGCAGGGTGTGGCGGCGCGCGCCGGACACCGCCGCCGCGGTGACCTCGCCACCGGTCGGATTCACCATGCGGTCGCGATCGCCGTGCAGGACCAGGGTCGGCGCGGTGATGGTGCGCACCTCCGCGGTCCGGTCCCCCGACTTCATGATCCCGGCCAACTGCCTGCCGACCCCCGCCGCCGGGCGCGGATCACGATCCCAGGTGGTTCCGGCGGTGGCACGAATCCTATTCTCGTCGAACGGATATCCGGCCGAGCCGATATGCCGGTACATCTTCACCGCGGCGTCCGTGTGCTCGTCCCGGGTGCTCGCGGGCTTGCCGAACATGCGCGCCCACGTCGAGAGCGCGGGCCGCCCCACCCGGGCCGCGCCGGTGGTGGAGAAGATCGAGGTCAGCGATGACACCCGGGCGGGATACCGGGCCGCGACGGTCTGCGCGATCATGCCGCCCATCGACATGCCGACCAGATGCGCGGTGTTCCAGCCGAGCACGTCGAGCAGTCCGAGCGTGTCCAGGCCCAGATCACCGAGATCGTATTGCTGTGGGTCCCAGCGCTTGCGGAGCATGTCCACCGGCCCCGGCGGACGGAAGCGGGCGTGCGTGGAACGGCCGACATCGCGATTGTCGAAGCGCACCACGTCATAACCGCGGTCGGCCAGTAGCGCCACCAGACCGTCGTGCCATTCGTGCTTCTGCTGTCCGAGCCCGGCGATCAGCAGCAGCGGGACGCCACTACCGGACCGCTCGTAGGTCAGCTCGATGCCCCGGCCGACCTCGGCCACCTGCTCGCTCATGCCGTCACCTGCTCGCCACGCGCGCTGTCGTTGTCACCGCTCGCCTCCGCCGCCGGCTCGGTCACCGCCGGTCGCAACGGCCGCCGGTACACGACGGCCCGGCCCTTCTTCGCGGGAACCAGTGCGACACCGCGGAAGTGGGCGCGCTCGTCCGGATCATCGGTGGTTTCCAGGGTGAAATCGCGCAGCAGCACGCGCAAGACCACATTCATCTCCATGGTCGCGAACGCCGCGCCGATGCACCGGCGCGCACCGCCGCCGAACGGAATCCAGCTGAACGTGCCCGGCCGCACCCCGAGGAAGCGGTCCGGATCGAAATCCCGTGGGTTGGGGAACAATTCGGGATTGTCGTGCATCAACCGGATGCTGACCATCACGCCCTGCCCGCGCGGCAGCGTCCAGCGGCCCAGTTGCAGCGAGTCCGCGCGTACCTTGCGCGCGGTGGCGTCGATGACCGGGCGCACCCGCTGCGTCTCGAGCAGCACCGCTTCGCGCAATGCGGAACCGCCCGCGTCGGCCTCGGCGACCAGTCGCTCGAGAATGTGCGGATGCCGGCGCAGCCGTTCGATGGTCCAGGCCAGCGAGGTGGCGGTGGTCTCGTGCCCGGCGGTGAGCAGGGTGAGCAGTTCGTCGGCGATCTCGCTGTGCGTCATGGTCGAACCGTCGTCGTAGCGGGCTTGCAGCAGCATGGCCAACACGTCGTCCCGCTCGCTCAGCTGGGGGTCCGCGGCGGCGCGCTCGATCAGCCGCAGCACGATCCGGTCGTATTCGGCGCGGTGCGCGGCGAACCGCGCCCACGGCCCGAAGCGCCCGAACAGCTTGCGCGGCACCGGGAGTGCCGCCAGCGCGGAGCCCACCAGCACCAGTTTCGGTAGCAGCGTGCGCAATTGGTCGAATTCGGCGCCCTCAGCTCCGAAGACCGCGCGCAGGATCACGTTCAGCGTGATCCGCATCATCGAGTCCATGGTCGCGAACTCGCGTCCCGAGGGCCAGTCCGCCAGCTCGCGGACGGCCTCCTCCTCGATCAGCGATTCGTAGACCGCCAGCCGTCGGCCGTGGAAGGGCGGGGTGAGCAGTTTGCGTTCCTTGCGGTGTTCCTCGCCGCGCAGCGCGAAAAGCGAACCGGGGCCGAGGAATTGGCCGAGGTTGGCATCGATGTTGTCGACCAGGTCGGTGTGCGTGGTGAACAGCGCCTTGACCTCCGCCGGGTCCGACAGCACCAGCGTCGGTCCGAAGCGTGGCATGTTCACCATGAACGCCGAGCCGTAGCGCTCGTGTAGTCGCCGCCACGCGCGGGTGCGTCCGGCCAGGATCTGAACGCCCTGGACGAAGGCCGGCGTGGTGGGTCCATCGGGCAGTGTCACTGTGGTCATGCGCCATCTCCCAGCCTGGTACCTCTGCGTACCACTCGGACGGTACGCGCGTGTACCGCCGTGTGGCAAGGGTCACTTTTCAGGCCGGGAAGTGGCGCGAGTCCCCGAACGGAGGTTGCCGTCAGTGAACGGGCGGCAGCACCGTACGGAAGGGGTGGGCGGGATCGAAGATCGAGATCGGCGGACCCTCCCCCGCCGGATGCACCTGCAGCTTGCCGGTGTCGTCGATGAGAACGCGCCGCCCCGGATAGGTCCGTCGAGCGATCTCGGCGTCGCGGTCGTCGAACGCATCACAGCCGGTGAAAACCAGGACACCGTAATGCAATTCGGTCGCGTAGCAACTGGCCGGCCAGCGATGCAGCCAGACGTCGAGATCGAAGAGGGATTCGGGTTTGGGCAGGTCGGTGCCAACCGTCATGCGGGGATCGTAGTCCCGTAACACGCAGCCCGGATCGAGTTCGGCGAGCGCGTCGCGGCGAGTCCCCGTATGGATTGCGTCAAGGTCGCGCGTCCATTCACAGGATGCTCTTATTGCAGTGCAACTGCAATAAGACGTAGAGTCGAGACATCACCCGATACCGAGGAGATCACCGATGACCACCGAGCCCACGGAACCCACCGCCCCCATCATCGCCGCATACCAGCGCGCCCTGTCGACACTGCCCTTTACGGACACCGCCGACTTCGACGACGCGGCCCGCGGACTGATCGCCC
Source organism: Nocardia sp. NPDC059240 (assembly GCF_042753865.1). NCBI lineage: Bacteria > Bacillati > Actinomycetota > Actinomycetes > Mycobacteriales > Nocardiaceae > Nocardia > Nocardia sp. NPDC059240. The sequence continues at coordinate 192,236 of NZ_JBHZAC010000011.1, forward strand.
GGCGGGAGCCCGGCGCGATCACCGATGACAACGGAAAAGTGGTGTGGGACGGGGATTCCTACGACTTCCTCGGCGGCGACTGCCCCTACTCGGTGCATCCGAGCCTGTGGCGGCAGTCCGAACTCGCCTCGCAGCAAGGACTTTTCGAGGTCGTGCCGGGCGTCTACCAGGTGCGCGGCTTCGACATCTCCAATATGACGCTCATCGAGGGCGAGACCGGCGTCGTCATCATCGACCCGCTCACCACCCGCGAAACCGCCGCGGCCGCACTGGCGCTCTACCGCGACCACCGCGCGCACCGGCCCGTCACCGGGCTGATCTACACGCACTCGCACATCGACCACTTCGGCGGCGCGGAGGGCGTCATCACCGCCGAGGACGCCACCTCGGGCCGCTGCCCGGTCATCGCGCCGGAGGGCTTCCTCGAACACGCGGTGGCGGAGAACATCTTCGCTGGGACCGCCATGGCACGCCGGGCCGGGTACATGTTCGGCACCGGACTCCCGCACAGCGTCAAGGGCACCGTGGGAACCGCACTGGGACAGACGATTCCGGTCGGCACCGCCGGAATCATCGCGCCCACCGTGGATGTGACCGAGAGCGGACAGGAGATCGTGGTGGACGGGGTGCGGCTGGTGTTCCAGCTGACACCCGACACCGAGGCACCCGCGGAGATGAACATCTTCCTGCCCGACCATCGCGCATTGTGCATGGCGGAGAACGCCATTCACACCATGCACAATCTGCTCACGCTGCGCGGCGCGCTGGTCCGCGACGCCCACAACTGGGCCTGGTACCTCACCGAGGCGATCAATCGCTATGCCCGCAACTCGGAGGTGGTGTTCTCCTCGCACCTGTGGCCCACCTGGGGCACCGAGCGGGTCGTGAAGTTCATGTCGCTGCAGCGGGACATGTACGGCTACCTGCACGATCAGACCCTGCGCAAGCTCAATCAGGGACTGGTCGGCACCGAGATCGCCGAGGATTTCCCGCTGCCGCCGGCGCTCGAGCAGAGCTGGCACACGCACGGGTACTACGGCACGGTCAGCCACAATGTGAAGGCCATCTATCAGCGCTACATGGGCTGGTACGACGGCAATCCCGCTCATCTGTGGGAGCACCCGCCGGTCGAGAACGCCACCCGGCACGTGGAATTCATGGGCGGCTCCACCGAGGTGCTGCGCAAGGCCCGAATCGCCTATGACGCAGGCGATTTCCGGTGGGTGGCGCAGGTGGTCAACTACGTGATCTTCGCCGAGCCGGGCAACGAGCAGGCGAAGGCGTTGCAGGCCGACACCTTCGAGCAGCTCGGCTATGGCGCCGAGTCGGCCACCTGGCGCAATGCCTACCTGTCCGGTGCGTACGAGCTGCGTCACGGCGGCTTCGGCACCCCGGCCAAGTCCGAGTCGGCCGCCTCCATGCTGCGGGGCCTGACCGTCGAGCAGATCTTCGACGCCATGGCATTGCGGGTGAACGGGCCCAAGGCATGGGAATTGCGACTGGTCATGGACTGGACGCTCACCGATCAGGGCCGGACCCACCGCATCGAGATGAGCAACGGACTGCTGGTGCACTACGACCGCTTCGAAGGCGACGGCCTGCCCGACGCCGACGCCACCTTCGAACTGACCCACCCCACGCTGATTCGGATCCTGCTCATGGACCGGGACTTCCCGGCCGCCTTCGCGCGCGGCGAGCTGCGGGTGCACGGCGATCCTTCCGCCTTCGGCGAGCTGGTGGCCGCACTGGACGAACCGGACCCGGACTTCGCTATCGTCACTCCCTGACGGCGGCGACGGGAGGTCTCATGGTGGAGGCCGGTACGGAACAGTTCATCGATGCCTGGCAGGACCGGGCGGTGGCGCTGATCGCGAACTTCGCGGTCGGCGCGCCGCCCTATGACGCGCTGCCGAAGTCGATGATGGACGCCGACTTCCTGCCCGCCGCCTACCTGAATATCGACCTGTTCTTCCGGTTCGTGCGCACCGGGGCCGAACCGAGCGAGGTCGATACCGAGCCGCTGGTGGCGCGGGCGGTGTCACTGGTCCGCGACGGCATGCCACTGTCGGAGGCGCTCACCAACTATCGGGTGGGGCTGACGTTCGTCTGGAATCAGGTGGTCGGCACGCCGGCCCCCGAGGCGGCGGTCACCGCGGCCACGAGCGCGTTCCGGCTGGCCCAGTACGTGGCGCTGATGACGAGCCGGATCGCGGACGCCTGCGTCGACGATGTACGCCAATCCCGCTACGACCGCATCGAACAGCATCGGGCGATCGCCGAAGCCTTGCTCACCGGCGGCGATCCGTACGAATGGGCCGAGGACGCGGCCGTCACCCTGGTGGACAGCTACGTGGTGGCGGTCATCCGGCTCGGGGACGCCGCGCCCGGCATCCTCACCGAACTGCGGCGGCGACTGGGCGGCATCGCGGGCAGCTTCCTCTACCGCGACAGCGGCGGGTGGACGACCCTCCTGCCGTTGCGCGCGGCCGCCGACGAGAGCGCGGCCATCGGCAGCCTCACCGAGATCCTGCAACCCCGCAATCGCAGCGCGAAATCCGCACTGTGGGTGGGCATTTCAGCCGCACCGACCCGTGATCGACTACCCGCCGCGTTCGCCGAGGCACGGGTGCTGGCCGAGACCGGCCGCGCCCTGCGCCGCCCGGGCATGGTCTGCCGGCGCGAGGACATGGTCTTCGAATACGCCATCGCCACCTCGGGCGCGACCGCCAACCTGATCCAGGTGCTCGACCCGCTCGACGCGCAGCCGGTGCTGGCCGAGACCCTGGAGGTGTTCATCCTGCAGGACTTCAACCAGAACGGCACCGCCCGTGAGCTTTCCGTGCACCGCAATACGGTGACCTACCGGCTCACCCGCATCGCCGAACTCACCGGCTACGACCCGCAGACCCCGACCGGGATCTCGACTCTCATGGGCGCGCGGGTGGCCCGCCAGCTCGGCGAGCCCGGCCGCTGATTCCGGGGATCAACCGGTCGCGCCGACGAGCAGTCCGACGATGAACTGGACGAAGCCCTCGATGCGCTCGCGCGGATAGGCGTCCGGATCGCTCACCGCCAGCCGGCCGAGCATTTCCGCGATGGTCAGCAGGGAGTTCGTCAGCAGTCCGGAATCGATTCCGGCCCAGCGGGGATCGGCGACCAGACCCATCCGGACCACCGCCTCGGCCTGGTCGAAGATGCCCGCGCGGGAACTGCGGATGGCCTCGCGATACTCGTCGGGGGCATTGCCGGGGCCCGCGAGCAGTAGCCGCCAGCGGGTCGGATTGCTCAGCGCCACATCGACGAACGCCCGGACGGTCCCGGAGGCGGCGACCACCGGGTCCGCGCCGAGCAGATCGGTGGGCAGGGTGTCGGCGACCTGTTCGAGGGCGCGTTCGCGTTCGCGTTCCAGCAGGGCGGCGACCAGGTCGGCGCGGGTCTTGAAGACGGTGTAGAGCACCGGCTTGCCGACCCCGGCCTCGGCGGCCACGGCCTCCATGCTCAGTTCGTGCAGTTCGGCCTTCTCCAGGACGGCGAAGGCGGCGTCGAGCAGCTGCGCCCGGCGTTCCTCGGGGGGCAGCCGGGGCGCGTAGCGGCGGCGTGGTCGATCCTCGGCCGCCCGTGCGTGCGCTGCCGCCGCAGGGGGTTTGCTCACTGCCACTCCGCTTTCACCGGCCCATTCTGTCATCCCGGTTCCCGAGGTCACGCGCCTGTCCGAACTAAAGCTACGCGCCCGTTGTATTCGGCGCCAGCAATTGCTACGGTTGCGTCATATTGCATGGGATCGAGCCCGTAGAGGAGCCCCAGTGAACTTCGATCCGACCAACCTCCGCCGAACCGATTACGGCTTCTTCGGCCCGGATTCGCCGAGCTGGAAGGTGTGGACCTCGCCCACCGCGGTGATCGGCTTCCAGCGCGCGGTCACCCTCGAGTTCTTCGATCCCTTCCTGACCGCGTCGGTCGCCGACACCGGCAAGATCTACTCCGACGCGCGCAGCCGGCTCGACGCCACCTTCGCCTACTTCCTGATCGTGGCGATCGGCGACTCGCGCACCGCGATCCAGGCCTCCGAACACCTGATGACCGTGCACGCCAAGAGCACCGGCATCGAGCCGATCAGCGGCAAGCGCTACAGCCCCAACAACCCGGAAACCCAGCTGTGGATCCACATCACGGGCTGGCAGTCGGTGCTCAAGGCCTACGAGATGTTCGGTCCCGGACTGACTCCCGAGGAAGAGGCCCGCTACTGGCAGGAGTGCCGGATCGCCGCGGAACTGCAGACCTGCGATCCCGCGGACGTGCCCGTCACTCGCGAGGGGATTCGCGAGTACTACGCGAATGTCCGTGCGCGCCTGTGCAGTTCGGAACGCGCCGAGGAGGGCATGCACCAGATGCTGTTCACCTCTCCCAAGAACGGCGCGGGCTTGACGTACGCGCTGGGCGCACGCCTGCTGTCGTTCGCCTCGATCGCGACGCTGCCCAAGTGGATGCGGCATCTCGGCCGCTTCGACCGGCCCCGCATCGTGGACCTGCTGGTGAAACCGGCTGCGCGGATTCTGGTCTGGCTGTTCACCCTGTTCAACAAGGCGGGCCTGATCATGGCCGCGCCGATCATCGCGCCGATGGCCGGGCAGATCCTCGAACAGCACTTGAAGTTCGAGGTCCCCGAGCACGCCGAGACGGTGACACCGGCGGCCGCGCGGGAACTCTACGGCAGCCGGGGTCATCGAAGCGTCTCCGCCGCAGGCTGATTCGGCGACCGGACCTCATCGACAGGTGAGGTCCGCTGCGGGGCGGATGCCGTCGAGCAGGAAACGCTCGACGGCTTCGTCGGCACAAGGGATCGGGGACGGATACGCGCCGTGCCCACCGGCGTCGACGGTGACCATGCGGGCCCGATCGCCTAAGGCCCGCCGCAGGTTCAACGCGCCGCTGTACGGCGTGGCCGGATCCCGGAGGTTCTGCACCAGCAGCACATTCGCGGGGCCGGAGGAATTCACGACCGTGCGCGGGGCGGGCGGGAACGGCCAGGTCGCGCAGGGTGAATAGCCGTGCGGCATACCGGCGGTGAGCGGATAGCGGGCTCGATCCTCGGCAACGGCGGTCGCGTAGTCCGGCACGGCGGTCGGCCAGGCCACGTCATTGCACAGGGTGGCGACCAGGACGGCGGTCGATCGCTGGGCGGGTTCCTCGGGTGCGGCGGGGCGGGCAGCGGGCAGCGTTCCCGAACCGGCGGCGGCATTGATCACCTGGGCCACTCGGGGAAAGTTCCGGTCGTCGTACAGGCCGTCGAGCAGGATCTGACGTAATCCATTGCCGCTCAGGGTCGATAGTTCAGCTCCCGGCCAGGGCAGCGGACTGCGATCCAGACGTGCCGCGAGCGTGAGGAATTCGCCGCGCACGTCCTCGGGCGTCGCCGCGACCCGGTCGGGATTGCCGGCCGTGGCGGCCCAGCGAGCGAAGTCCGGGAACCGATCCTCCACGCCGACGGCGTAATTGGCCTGCCAGGCACGCTCGACCCGGTCGGGGTCGGGGTCGTCGTTGCTGTCGGACAGCACCCGGTCGGTCCGATCGCCGAACAGCGTGGTGTACACCGCCAGCACATACGTGCCGTAGGACTCGCCCCACGCGGATATCTTGTTCTCCCCCAGCGCCTCTCGGATGCGATCGAGGTCGCGCGCCTCGGTCCGGGTCCCGATCGACCGCACCAGCGCGCCGCCATTCTGTGCACACGCCCGAGCCACGCCCTGCTCGATCTCGACATTCGCCGCGATGCCGCCGTCGGCGTCGGGCCACGACCGCAACCGCTCCACAGCCAGATCCTGCGGTGCGAGATGGCAATTCGCCGGGGTACTGGCACCCAGGCCGCGCGGATCGAATCCGATCAGGTCGTAGGCGTCGCGGACCGACTCCGGCAGTTTCGCGCCCCGGGTCGACGGCAGCCCGAGCCCGGACCCACCCGGACCGCCCGGAATCAGGAACAGGACGCCGCGCCGCTGCTGCGGATGCGGGCTGCGGATGCGCGAGACGGCGAGGGAAATCCGCTCACCGCCGGGCTTCTCGTAGTCGAGCGGCACCGACACCGTCGTGCACTCCTGGCGTGGGTCCAGCCCGCTGCCCTGGCAGGCCGTCCAGGTCGGCGTCGCCTCGGATGCTCGCTCGCACGCTGTCACCGCGGACATCAACAGCCCCGTCAACCCCAGCGCCACGCCGAGCCGCACTCTTCGCTTCATGTCGTCGACGCTAGGAATCGGGAGTCCTCGCGGACCTCACCCCACGGTGCCGGTCTCGACTCCCCCTCCAGGACTATGCAACGCCGGCGATTTACGGCGCGACCGCCAGGAACGCGAACGCGCCGAACAGCGACAGATGAACCGTGCCCTGCAACAGGGTGGCCCGACCGGGGACCACGGTCAGCAGTCCGACGACGACGGTGAGAGCGAGCAGCACCATCTCCGTCGCGCCCAGGCCCAGCAGCAGCGGGGTATCGATCCAGATCGAGGCCACCGCGACCGCGGGAATGGTGAGGCCGATGCTGGCCATGGCCGAGCCGAGCGCGAGATTCAAACCCACCTGTACCCGGCCGCCCCGCGCGGCCCGCACCGCGGCCAGCGCCTCGGGGAGCAGCACCAGCAGAGCGATCACCACACCCACCGCCGCCCGCGGCAAACCCGCCGCGTCGACGCCGGATTCGATGGCGGGCGAGATCGCCTTGGCCAGCCCGACCACCCCGACGAGGGCCACCAGCAAGAGCCCGGCGCTGGTGCGGGCGGCACGCGCGGTCGGTCGATCATGCTCGTCGGCCTCGCCACTGCCCGGTTCGACGGGCAGGAAATCTTCCTTGTGCCGGATGGTCTGCACGGCCACGAAACAGCCGTAGAGCACCAGGGAGGCGACCGCCGCGAAGGCCAGTTGCGCGGGCGAGAATTGCGGTCCCGGTTGACTTGTCGTGAAGGTCGGCAGCACCAGGCTCAGCGTCGCCAGGGTTGCGACGGTGGCCAGCGCCGCGCCGGTGCCCTCGGCATTGAAGACCGCGACCCGCCGCCGCAGCGCGCCGACCAGCAGCACCAGTCCGAAGATGCCGTTGCAGGTGATCATGATCGCCGCGAACACGGTGTCGCGTGCCAGTGGTGCGGCCTTGTCACCCGCCGAAATCATCAGCGTCAGAATCAATCCCACTTCGATGACCGTGACCGCGACGGCAAGTACCAACGCGCCGAACGGTTCCCCGACCCGGTGCGCCACCACCTCGGCGTGATGCACGGCCGCCAGGACGGCCGCGAGGAGCAGGGCGAATATCGGGATGTCGGCCAGCAGTGACAACTGGCGCCCCCAGACGGCGGCGAGTACTACGACGGCGAGCAGGGGAACGGCGACTGTCCAGCGAAATCTCTGCATATGCTTTCCAGCATAGAGAGCGCATGTAACAGTTTCGGATCGTCATGATCCATAGACGTTCCACGCGGTAAGGCGCTCAACTTGTAACCAGCCGTTCAGAACCATTTTTCCGGCGGTTTTGTGATCGCTACCACGTGGAACGACATTGGCATATGGAACACCTTCCGCACTCACATGAGCGGAGTGAAGTCCCGGCTCGCGAGGTACTCCGGTCGCGGATACGGCGCGGCGAACGGGTCGAGCAGCGTGTTGTCCACGCTGTTGAACACCAGGAACAGATTCGAGCGCGGGAACGGGGTGATATTGCCCGCCGAACCGTGCATGAGATTCGAATCGAACAGCAGCGCCGAACCGGCCGGGCCGGTGAACTGGGTGATGCCGTGCTTGCCCGCGAGGTCGGTGATCGCCTGCTGCGAGGGGACGCCGATCTCCTGGTGGCGCAACGACTCCCGGTGATGATCCGGCGGCGTCTCGCCCTGGCAGGGCACGAACGTGCGGTGCGAGCCGGGCATGACCATGAGACTGCCGTTGAACGGGAAATTGTCGGTCAACGCGATCGACAGGCTCACGGCGCGCGGCGCGGGCATACCGTCCTCGGCATGCCAGGTCTCGAAATCCGAATGCCAGTAGAACCCGCTGCCGGTGAAACCGGGCATGTAGTTGACGCGCGACTGGTGCAGGTACACCTCCGAGCCGAGGATCTGGCGGGCCAGTCCGGCAATTCGGCTCTCGCGCACCAGATCCGCGATCAGGGCGCTGAGGCGGTGCACCTCGAAGATCGAACGCACCCGGTGCGAGCCGGGCTCGAGGATGACGCGCTCGTCCAGCATCAGTTCGGGATCGCCGGTCAGTCTGTCGATTTCGGCGACGACGTCGACGACCTCGTAGCGGTCGAGCAGGCCGTCGAGAATCGCATAGCCGTGGTCGTCGAATTCGGCGAGACCCGGCGTGCCGATCTCACCCCAGACGGTCGGGTCGTCACGATCGATCGGCGGCGTGCCCGCGACGGTGCGGGTGCGGTAGCGGTCGATTCTGCCATTGTCAGACAACGTCATTCAGGACCTCCTCGTCGACGGTGACCAGCGGGTAGACGCCGTGCTCGTCATGCACTTCCCGTCCGGTCACCGGCGGATTGAACACGCACAGCATGCGCATGCGGGTGCGGGCGAACAGGCGATGGCGTTCGTGGCCGTCGAGCAGATACATCGAGCCCGGGCCCAGTTCGTAGGTGAGTCCGCGGTCGAGATCGACCACGGTACCGGCACCCTCGACCAGCCAGACCGCCTCGACGTGATGCCGGTAGTGGAACTCGTGGATGGTGTCGGCCTCGATGGTGGTCTCGTGGAAGGAGAATCCGACCCGGTCGCCACCGAGCACGATGCGCTTGCTGCGCCAGCCCGGACCCGAGACGTCCCGATCGGTACCGGTGATCTCGTGCGTGGTGCGAACGATCATGTCAGTACCCCCGCCCGTCGGAGACCGCATCCATCGACGCGGCCAGCAATTCCAGGCCGTGATCGAGCTCGGCGTCGGTAATCGTCAGCGGCGGCAGCAGTTTCACCACCTCGTCCTCGGGGCCGGAGGTCTCCACCAGCAGTCCGCGCTGGAAGGCGGCCGCGCACACCTTCTCCGCCCGCGAGGCGTCCTCGAAGACGACGCCGTGCACCAGGCCGCGCCCGCGGGTGCTGATGCCGTCGAAGGCGGCGACCATGCCGGTCAGGGCGCTGTCGACCCGCTCGCTCTTGGCTCGGGTGGCGGCCTCGAGGGTGTCGTCGGCCCAGTAATGCTCCAATGCCGTTCGGGCGGTGACGAAGGCCGGATTGTTGCCGCGGAAGGTGCCGTTGTGCTCGCCCGGCTTCCACAGGTCCAGTTCGGGTTTGAACAGCACCAGCGCCATGGGCAGGCCGTAACCGCCGATGGATTTGGACAGGGTCACGATATCCGGTGTGATTCCGGCCGTTTCGAAGGAAAAGAACGGGCCGGTGCGGCCGCAGCCCATCTGCACGTCGTCGACGATCAGCAGAATCTCACGGGCAGAACACAATCCGGCCAGCGTGCGCAGCCACTCCACGCCCGCCACATTCACCCCGCCCTCGCCCTGCACCGTCTCGACGATCACGGCGGCGGGGCTGTCCAGCCCGGAGGAGGCGTCGTCGAGGACGCGCTCCATCCATTCGAACGAATCATCGTCCGCGCCCGAGAGATAGCCGTCGAACGGCATCGACGTGGCGTGCTGCAGTGGCACGCCCGCGCCCGCCCGCTTGGCGGCATTGCCGGTGACCGAGAGCGCACCCAGGGTCATGCCGTGAAAAGCGTTGGTGAAGTTGAGGATTTCGGTGCGGCCGGTCGCCTTGCGGGCCAGCTTGAGCGCCGCTTCCACGGCATTCGCGCCGGTGGGTCCCGGGAACTGCACCTTGTAGTCGAGACCGCGCGGCCGGAAGATGCGGTCGCGCAACGTTTCCAGCAGTTCCCGCTTGGCCACCGTGGCCATGTCCAGGCCGTGGGTGAGCCTGTCACCGGCGATGTAGTCGAGCAGCGCCTGCTTGAGCACGGGATTGTTGTGGCCGTAGTTGAGCGCGCCCGCCCCGGCGAAGAAATCCAAGTATTCCCGGCCGGTTTCGTCCCGCAGCCAGGCTCCGGACGCGGTGTCGAACACGGTCGGCCAGGAGCGGCAGTAGCCGCGCACATTCGATTCGAGCTCCGCGAAAACCGTCATGTCGGGGATAGTCATCGCCATACCTCCTGAGGGGTGACCGGTGCGATGCGGTAGAGATCCTCGGGCTGGTGCCCGCCCGGAAACTGGTCCGCCGTGAACAGCGGGGTGCGGGTCAGCGCCGCACCCCGCCGGCGGGCCAGGGCCGAGAACGTGGCGACCGAGGCCGGATTGTCGGGAGAGATCGTGGTTTCGAGCTGCGTGACACCGTGGGCCGCACAGCTTTCCAGCAGCACGTCGAGCATGGCCACGGCCAGGCCCTGACCACGGTGCGCGTGGTCGACGGCCACCTGCCACACGAACAGGGTGCGCGGCCAGGCGGGGCGGGTGTAGCCGATGACGAAACCGGTTACCTCACCGTCGATTTCGACCACCAGCGAGGTGTCGGAGAAGTCCCGGCACCACAGCAGGTAGGCGTAGCCGGAATTGGTGTCGAGCACCTGGGATTCCTCGGCGATACGCCACATGTGCGCACCGTCGGCGAGCACGGGCTCGCGAATCCGAACGGATCGAGTGTCGAGGGTTTGCTGGGATATCGCGTCAAATTTGCTGATTGGGATCTGCATGACTCCCTCAGCCTGACCGTGAAACTTTGAGGTCTACCGTGCGAACTCATTGCGATCTCATGACGATCCGATGACCGCGCGCCGTAAAGAGCTCCGGAAAGCCGCTATTTCGGCATGTCGAGGCGATATCCCAGACCACGGACCGTGACCACGATGCGCGGTTCGGACGGATCGGTCTCGATCTTGGTGCGCAGTCGGCGGACATGCACGTCGACCAGCCGCTCATCACCGAAGAAGCCTTCGTCCCAGGCCCGTTCGAGCAGCAGCGGGCGGCTCAGCACCCGGCCCGGATTGGCGGCCAGTTCACACAGCAGCCGGAATTCGGTGATGGTCAACGGAACCGTGTCGTCGCCGCGGCGCACCACCCCGCCGTCCGGCGAAAGCACCAGCGCGCCATGCTCATCGGTGTCCAGCACGATCTCGGCGGGCGGTTCGCCGACCGGATCCTCCGGCAGCGCGCCCAGATGCGGGCGGCGGCGCAACGCCCGGATGCGGGCGCTGATCTCCTTCGTCTCGAACGGCATGGTCACGAAATCATCCGCGCCGGCCTCCAACGCCGCGACCACATCGTGGGTGTCCTCGGTCCCGCTGACCACCAGGATCGGCACCTCGTGCGCGCGGCGCACCTCGCGAATACAGGTGAAGGCGTCCATTTCACCGACCAGCAGATCCACGATCATCACATCCGGCGCCCCCTGGGCGCGCAGGCGCTCCAGCGCCAGCTCGGCAGCGCCCGCCGCGTCGACGTCGTAGCCCTCCAGTTCCATCGCCTCGCGCAAGGCGATGGGGACCCGGTCGGCATCCCCCACGATCATCAGGCTCGCGGCCATTAATCCACATCCTTTCGTCCGGAGGACGTCCCGATACGTCCAGCGGACAATCACCGCGCCGCGGTGATCGCATTCGACTAGGTCGAATACCCGAACCTTAGTTCAGCGAAACATTGGGTGATTCCGGTTATGCGGATCGATAGCTCACGCACATCAATCGAATTGCCTCATGTCACAAGGTTATAACGAGAGAACACGACCGGCAGTTCTCGACATTCGGGTGGCCGGGCCCATTTGCGACATTGTGAGAACAGGCACAGGCGATTTCGGCGCGGAGTCAGTGCGAGCGGTCGCGCACCGCGATGTCGATGACCGGGCTGCGCGCGGGGTCCAGCCAGCGCATCACCTCGTTCAATTCCCCGCCCGGCAGGGCGACGCAGCCCGCGGTGGGATTACCGTCACCGACGTGCAGGAAGTAGGCCGAACCCGCACCTCGGACCACGGGCGAGCGGTTGTAGTCGATGACGACCGCGTGGTCGTAGGCCGGACCCGCCGTGCCCAGATCCTCACCGGCGGATTCGTTGAACGGGCAGGTGCCGGGCGCGCACGAGTAATGGGTGTTGTAGTACTTGGAGTCCACATCCGAGACCCACCAATCCGAATCCGTCACCCGCAGATACGGAAGTTTGGTCCCATTGTCGGCCGCGATGCCGAATGCCTCTGTGAGGGGCCAGATTCCGGCCGGGGAACGCGTCGCCGTCTCGCTGGTCAGGCCGATGCCCTGCGCGCCCACATCGGCGCGGTAGGGGCCGATCACGCGGACCCATCTCGTTCCGCTGCCGGTGTCACTGCGGTTCCAGGCGGTCAGGGTGGCCGTGGTGGCGGTGGCCGAATCCGCGATCACCGTGATGAGCTGTTCGGCGGGCCCGGAGTAGGCCGGCTGTTCCTCCGGCGGAGCGGGCTTACCGGCGCAACCGGCGACCGCGGCGAGGACGGCGGTGGCCATGATCGCGGAGACCAGGCGGCTGCGGGCGATGGGCATAGTCCTGCCAGTCTGCCGCACCCCGATAAGCTCCAATCCTTATGGCCCTGAACTCGACCATCCACACCGTCACCATCCATCTGGCGGATGTGGATCGCAACGTCTACGAAGAGCTCGAGCTCCGGGTCGCGCGGCACCCCTCCGAGACCGCCGAATACATGCTGACCCGCATCCTGGCCTACTGCCTGGAATACACCGAGGGAATCACCTTCAGCGACGGTGGAGTCTCCTCCGCCGACGAGCCCCCGGTCGTCATCCGCGACCTCACGACCCGGCTCGTGGGCTGGATCGACGTGGGCGCTCCCGACGCGGACCGAATCCACCGCGCCAGCAAACTCGCCGACCGAGTCGCCATCTACACCCACCGCGACCCGGTCAAGGTACTGGCCGCCTTGCCCGCCAAGCGGATTCACCGCGCGGCGGACATCCCGGTCTACGCCTTCGACCGCGATTTCATCGCCGCCGGAGCCGCGGCCTTCGACCGCCGCAATGAGCTGACCCTCTCGGTCACCGACCGCCACCTGTTCCTCGAGGTGAACGGCACATCGCTCTCGACCGATATCACTGAGTATCGCCTGGACGAGCCTCAGGGCTGAGCGCCGAAACGACCTGTCGCCATTGCGGATTCGCGGAGGCGGGGCGGGAACCCCGGACCCAGTCGGGCGGAAATGTCTTCGTGGTGAAGGGGCTCGCGGCAATGGGAGCAGACGACTTCGGCGTGGGTGTCGTGGTCGCAGGCGGTGTGGTGCAGGACGATCGGCTTGCCGGTGTCCGGGGCGAGGTAGCGGTCGCCCCAGGCCATCATGGCGGCGATGACCGGGAAGAAGTCGCGGCCCTGATCGGTCAGCCGGTATTCGTGGCGAATCGGGCGGTCCTGATACGGGACCTTGATCAGCAGGCCCGCCTCCACCAGGCGGGTCAGGCGCTGGGTGAGGATATTGCGGCTGAGGCCCAAGGTGGCTTCGAAGTCGTCGAAACGCTTTGCGCCGTAGAACGCTTCGCGCAGGATCAGTGGCGTCCACCAGTCACCCAGCAGGTCGACCGTGCGGGCCACGGTGCACGGCCAGTTCGCGAAACTCGTTCGTTTCATGCGGTCACGGTATCCAGGCGGGCGGGGACGTACTTGTGCCAGGGGGTGCCGACCCATTCGTCGCGGGAGTCGAAGGAGGTCAGTTCGTTCGGGGCGGCACCGGTGGTGACGCGGGTGCCCTGGGCGTCGTCGACGGAGAGACCGAAGCCGTTGGGCAGCGACAGGTGGCCGGGCCGCATGCGGTCGGTGGGCTCGACCGACACCTGGGCGGAGCCACGCCGGGTGGTCACCTGAACCAGGTCACCGGCGGCGAGGCCGAGGCGGTCGGCGTCGGAAGTGCTGATCCGGAGGGTTCCGGCCGCATCACGCTTGCGCCAGGCCGGATCTCGGAAGATGGTGTTGGCGGTGAAGGCCCGTCGCTCACCGGCCGAGAGGATGAACGGCCAGTCGCCGCCGTCGTCCGGGGCATCGGGCAGGGTCGCGATCACTTCCAAGAGTTCCGGGATCTCCAGGCGGATCACCTTGTCACGCAGCCGATTCCAGGTCTCGGCATAGTCGTCCTCCGAGATGACGACGCCGTGCTTGCCAGTGAGGATGGCCTCGAACAACCGCTCCCCGGCCGCCAAACCCGTTCCGTACCCGGCACGTTCGACGCTGGCCGGGAACTTGCGCACCATGTTGTAGGCCGCCGCCCACAGCAGCGCGGCCGAGGCCGCACCGTCCGGCAGCGTCTCCCCCAGCGTGCGATACAGCAGCACGGGAGCCAGTTTCGAGCGGACCGGATCGCCGAGCACTCCCAGGAACGCCATCGCGAAGGCTTCGCGGCCCTGCGCGAGCGCGGCCCGCAGTGGCGCGTAGTCGGCCTCGCCGACGACCCCGGCGGCCTCGGCCAGCCGGGCATGGATCTCGGGCTCGGGCAGCACGCCCTCCGGCGCGGGCAGCACCGGGTGGCGCAGGTGGAAGATATTGCGCGGGAAGTCGAAGTTGAAGAATGTGGCCTCGTACTTCTCGAACTGCGTGGGGGCGGGCAGCACGTAATCGGCCAGGCGGGCGGTCTCGGTCATCGCGACATCGATCACCACCACCAGTTCCAGCGCCTCCAGGGCCTCGCGCATGCGCGCCGAATCAGCCAGGGAGTGCGCGGGATTCGCGCTCTCGACGATCATTCCGCGATACCGGGCGGGATGATCGGTGAGGATCTCCTCGCTGATCACATTGCACGGCACCAAGCCACTCACAATGTGTGCGCCGACCACGGGACTCTTGGGCCCCTCGCCCGCCGGATGCCCGCGGTCGTGTCCGAGATTGGTCAACCCGGTGAAAGCGTATTGGGTGCCGGGCTTTCCGACATTGCCGGTGAGCACCCACACCAGCTTCTCGACATAGCTCACCACCGTCGAATACCGGTTCATCTGCACGCCGAGATCCTCGAGCGCGGCCACCGAGGACGCGCGCGCCAGCCGGTGGGTGGCGGCGGTGACCAGATCCAGGTCGACATCGGCGATGGCGCAATACTTTTCGATCGGTACCGCGCGCAGCACCGGCAGCACGGCGTCCAGTCCGGTGGCGTGCTCGGCCAGCCAATCCTGGTCGATCAGGTTGTCGCGCACCAGGATCGCGGCCATCGCGGAGAGCAGATACACGTCCGTGCCGGGCCGCAGCTGCAGGTGGAAGTCGGCCAGCTCGGCGGTCTCGGTGCGCACCGGATCGAGCACGATCATCGACCGGGCGGGATCCTTGGCGATCTCCTTCAACACCGTGCGAGCCCGCGGAAAGCCGTGCGACTGATACGGATTCTTGCCGATGAAGAACGCCACCTCGGCGTGCTCCACATCGGCGCGCAGCGGGTGACCGGCCATGCGGGCGCCCACCCAGAAGTCACCGGTCTTCTCCTGTGCCAGCGCACTCGACCGATACTTGATGCCGTAGGCCGCCAAGGTCGCGGGGGCGTACGCGCCGCCCAGGTGATTGCCCTGGCCGCCGCCGCCGTAATAAAAGATCGACTCCCCGCCGAAGTGGTGGCCGAGTTCCAGCAGCCGGGCCGACACCTCGGAAATCGCGGTGTCCCAATCGATTTCCTCGAAGCTGCCGTCCGGCCGCCGCCGCAATGGCGAGGTCAGCCGGCCGGTGTGCCCGTTCTGGTAGCGATCCAGCTGCAGGGCCTTGTTGCAGGTGTAGCCCTCCGACGCCGGGTGCAGCTTGTCACCGCGGATCTTCTCGAAGGTCCGGCCGTCCGGCCCGAGCAGCACCTGGATGCCGCAATTGCACTCGCACAGGATGCATGCCGTGGGCTGCCACTCCGTCATGTGAGCAGCGTAACTCGAGTCAGTTCACTAGCGCTACGGACTACAGATCCTTGACCGTGATTCCGAAGGTATGGGCGAAGACCGGGGCCAGGTCGAACAGCTGCATATTGGTGATGACCGCACCCGAGAGCGATTCCACACCACCGGTGATGCCGAGCGAGCGAGCCTCGCGCAGGTCCACGTTCTTCAACTTGGCGTTGCGCAGCGTCAGCCCGGAGATCTCCGTGCCCGGAAAGCTCACCGCCGTCAGCTTGGCGTCGGTGACGTCCAGATCGCGCAGCACACAGTCCACGAACTTGACCTCGTTGAGCACCGCACCGCGCAGGTTCACCGAATCGAACTTGCAGTTGTGAAAGCTCACCCGCCGCAGCGTCGACCCGAACGCCTCCACCCCGGACAGCGCCGCCAGCACGAATTCCACATCCATCCAACTGGTTTCGGACAGATCGGTGCGAATCCAGCGGGTACTGCCCAGCCACACGTCGTTGAACCGCGAATACCGGAAGAACCCGCCGGTGACCGTGGTCGCCGACACCGCGCACTCGGTGAACGTCACCCCGCGCACCTGCGGATCGTCGAGCGAGAGACCGTCGAAGTGCGCGCAGTCGTAAGCCCCCGCACTCTCGATCTCCTCGCGCGCCTCCAGAAATCGCGCGAACGGCAGATCGGCCAACTCCCGTGGCATATCGCTTCCTTACCGGATCGGATCGAACATCGGATCGAACAAGCGAACCCGACCGTACTCCCGGCCCCGGACAACCCTGCCCAACCACCCCGTGCTCTCGTATGGACCCCACCTGCTACTCCGAGGCGGCTCCGGCCTGCCGATCGACAGTTCAGTGCGCGGCGGGCGGGGTCGCGTCGTCGCCGACGAGGGTGGCCAGGAGGTCACGCAGGGCATGGCGTTGGTCGGATGAGAGGGCGGCGAACATCTCGCCGGCGGCGTCTCGGCGGGCCTGGGACATTTCGGCCAGCACCTTGCGGCCCGCAGTGGTCGGGGTGACCAAGGTGGCGCGGCGGTTGGCCGGATCTGTTTCGCGGGCAACGAGTCCGGCGGTGACGAGGGCGTCGACGACGGTGGTGGCGGAGCGGGGGACGATGCCGAGGTGGTCGGCCAGGGCGGACATGCGCAGGGGTTCGTCGGCGTGCTCGTCGAAGCGGCCGATGATGCGCAGGGCGCGGGCCTGGGCGGGGGTGAGGCCGAGGGGGGCGAGGCGGGCGGACTGGGTGCGGCGCAGGCGTTTGGTGCTGCGGAAGAAGAGTTCGGCCAGGTCGTCGTCGCTGCCCGGGCTCGAGGTTTGTCCGCCGGGGCGGGTGGCCGCGGTCGCGTGGGAGTCGTCGGGGTGACTGCTCGGCATGATCTAGAGCATAACTCATTGTCCCCGGAACAATTATGAGTCAAACTCAGTTACAGCGCATGACTCCGTTCGAAAGGAGGCGCTATGGCTTCATCCACGGACACTGTGGATACACAGACAGAACTCGGCCGGATCGTCCGGCTCTTCCATCCCTATCGCGGGCGGCTGGCCCTGGTCGGCGCCCTCGTCGGCCTGGCCTCGCTGGCCGGGCTGGCCTCACCGTTCCTGCTGCGCGGGATCATCGACGACGCCCTGCCGCACGGTCGCACCGGACTGCTGACCCTGCTGGCCGCGGGCATGATCGCGGTGGCCGCGCTCAACAGCGTGTTCGGCGTGCTGCAGACCTACATTTCGACCGCCGTCGGGCAGAACGTCATGCACGATCTGCGCTCGGCGGTGTACGCGCGGCTGCAGTCCATGCCGCTGGCGTTCTTCACCACCACTCGCACCGGCGAGGTGCAGTCGCGCATCGCCAATGACATCGGCGGGATGCAGTCCACGGTCACTTCGACCCTCACCTCGCTGGTCTCCAACTTCACCTCGGTCGTCGCCTCGGTGATCGCCATGTTCGCGCTGGACTGGCGGCTCACCCTGGTCTCACTGGTGATGCTGCCGCTGTTCGTGTGGATCAGCCGCAAGGTCGGCTCCGAACGCCGCCGCATCACCGGCGAGAAGCAGCGCAAGCTGGCGGGCATGTCGGCCATCGTGGAGGAATCGCTGTCGGTCAGCGGAATCCTGTTGTCGCGCACCATGGGTCGCGCGCCGGCGCTGGTCGACGACTTCACCCGCGAATCGCGCGGACTGGTCGATCTGGAGATCCGCTCCAGCATGGCCGGGCGGTGGCGGCAGTCGACCATCTCGATCGTCATGGCCGCGATGCCCGCGGTGATCTACTGGGCGGCCGGAATGACCGTCGCCTCCGGACATCCCATGGTGTCGATCGGCACCCTGGTCGCGTTCACGACGCTGCAGAGCGGACTGCTGCGGCCGACCGTCATGCTGCTCTCGACCGGTGTCGACATCCAGAGCTCCCTCGCCCTGTTCGGGCGGATCTTCGAATACCTGGATCTGCGACCGGATATCACCGAGCCGAGCAAGCCCGCGAAGCTGCCGAAGCAGGTGTCGGGGGCGGTGCGGTTCGAGCACGTCGGATTCGCCTACGACAGCGATCGAGACGTGTTGAGCGACATCGATATCGACGTGCCCGCTGGAACCAGCCTCGCCATAGTCGGCGAAACCGGTTCGGGCAAGACGACTCTCGGCTACCTGGTGGCCCGGCTGTACGACGTCACCTCGGGGCGGGTCGCCGTCGACGGTGTCGATGTGCGGGACCTGTCCTTCGCCGACCTGTCCACCGCCGTCGGCGTGGTCTCGCAGGAGACCTACCTGTTCCACGCCTCGGTCGCGGACAACCTGCGCTTCGCCAAACCCGAAGCGACGGACGCGGAACTGCACGAGGCGGCTCGCGCGGCGCAGATCCACGAGCACATCATGAGCCTGCCCGACGGCTACGACACCAAGGTCGGCGAACGCGGCTACCGCTTCTCCGGCGGCGAGAAGCAGCGCCTGGCGGTGGCCCGCGCGATCCTGCGCAATCCGCCGATCATGGTGCTCGACGAGGCGACCAGCGCGCTGGACACCCGCACCGAGCGGGAGGTGCAGGCGGCCATCGACGCGCTCTCGGCCAACCGGACCACCATCACCATCGCGCACCGGCTGTCCACGATTCGCGACGCCGACCAGATCGTGGTGCTGGATCAGGGCCGGGTGGTGGAACGCGGCACCCACCGGGAACTGGTGGAGCGCAACGGCTTCTACGCCGATCTACTCGCGCGCGACACCTTCGAGGACGTGGTGGGCGCGCTCGAATAGCGGGTGAAATCCAGAGGAAGGCCCTGCCGTCAACGCCGACGGCAGGGCCTTCTGCTGATCCGGACCGGAGGCCGCCGGGCAACGGCCTACCAGCCCGGCGTGCCGCCGATCGGCACGTTCACCCAGCTGGGCGCATTCGGATCGAGGTCGAGATGCTGTGGCAGCAACTGACTTTCGTTCAGAAGCGGCCGCAGTGGCAGTCCGCGGGGGAAGTTGAAGGCGAACACGTCGACCCGCAGGCGGTGACCCGGTTGCAGGACCGCGTCGGTGGCGGTCAGGCCCAGATCCACGGTGGTCGGCTGTCCCGGCACCAGCGGCTCCCGATCGGCCAGGGTCAGTACCGGGTACGGGTCGGTGTAGTCGCCGTTCGGTGAGCGGGTCGCCTTGTCCTCGTCCACCTTTCGCAGCGACGCGGTCAACTGTCCGGAGGTCAGCACGGTCGAGCGGCCGTCGGGGGCGACATCGTTGAGCGTGGCCGACCAGTAGCCGTCCGTGGCGTCGAGCACCGTGTTCAGGTGCAGGCTCACCGGGCCCGAGATGAGCGTCGGCGCGGCCACCGGCTGCCCGGTGAATGTGAGGCCGTTGAGCTCCATCGGCCGGGCGTCCTTGGCGCAGGCGTCCAGCACGGCGGTGACACCGGCGGTGATCTGCGCCGTGTCCCGCGAGCACAGACTCATGACGCCGGGGCCGACCGTGAGTCGTTGCGGCCCTGCGGGTTCGGTGCTCAGACTGCCGTCGTACACGCTGGTGGCGGTGCCGCTGGGCGCGCCCGACAGGTACATGCGCCGGTAATCGACGTCGGCGCGCGGGAATTCACCGGTCGTGGTCCAGCCGCCACCCTGCTGGAACAGTGTCACCGGGCCGTAGGTGTCGATGCCGTTGTCGATGCCCTTGAGCCACTTGTCGAACCAGGCCCGCTGCAGCACGTCCAGCCGCGGCGGCGCACCGGCCACACCGAAGCCGCTGCCGGGATCGGCGTGATAGGTGTCGCCCATGATCAGCTGTTTCTGCCCGGGCGGCAACGGAATCGCGTTGTAGATGCGCGGTTCGGAGTAAGTGAAGATGTCGTGCCAGCCGCCGTAGACCATGGTCGGCACCCGCACCCGATCCGGGTGACCGAGCCAGCCTGCGCGCAGCGAGCTGTCGGGTTCCAGCAGGCTCCTGAGGTTGTCCGGGATCTCCGGGACACTCTGGATGGTCAGCGCTTGAATGATGTAGTCGAAGAACGTGAACGGGCTCTGCAACCGGTCGGCCAGCCACTTGAAGTCGAAGCCGCCGGAGACGAGCGCGGTCAGATCGGGAACGAGCTTGAGACTGTCCACGCCGAGCAACCACGGTGGGATGAAACCGAATCCGAGCGCGCCGCCGGTGGCCAGCACGTCACGCACCAGGTCGCTGCCAGGTTCCACCGGGAAGATGGCCTTCAGTGCGGCCGGTTGCTGTTCGGCGGCCTGCACCTGGTTGATCGCCGAGTACGAGATGCCGGACATGCCGACCTTGCCGTCGGACCACGGTTGTTGCGCGGCCCAGTCGATGACTTCCACGCTGTCGCGCTGCTCGCGCTCCTGGAAGACCTGCCAGACGCCCTCGGAGAAGCCGGTGCCGCGCACGTCGGCGACGACCTGGGTATAGCCGGATTGGATCAGCTTGCGGTCGGCGGTGAAGACTCGGCCCGCGCCGCCCGGCAGCGTCTTGACCAGGTCGGAGAGTCCGCCGAGGCCGACGCCGGAGAGGTCGAAGCCCTGCAGGAAGCCCGAGAGCGTGTCCGACAGTCCGGGAATCGACAGCGCCGAATCCGCGATCATGGACACGAGTTTGGTGTACGGGGTGAGGTTCACGATGGTGGGCAGCGGGGTGTCGACGATATGCCCGGCGGCGTCCATGGGCCGGTACACATTGGCCTTCAGCACGGTGCCGTCGCTCATGGTGATCGGCACATCCCAGTCGATGTGCACGCCCGGATACTGCGGCGGCGCATCGGCGGTCGCGGTCCAGCCCGCGCCCAGAGCTCCGGCGTCGGGTTCGGCCGTGGCCAGCGGCCGCACCAGTGCCCCGACGGTGACGGCGGTGGCCAGTAGTGCGAGCGCGCCCAGCGTGCGGCCCCTGATCTTCCTGAGTCTCATCCCATCCCCATGACGTCGCTTGGAAACAACTGCGTACCCAACGCAGGACTGTAACGGCCGACACTCTCGTACGCAAACGTGGCGCGTGCCATAGGTTGACCGAATGAGCACAGCAACAGGCGAATTGGCAGGACGAGTGGCGCTGGTGACCGGCGGCGGACGCGGGATCGGGCGGGCGATCAGCCACGCCCTGGCCGCCCGCGGGGCCGCGGTCGCGGTGAACTGGGCACGGGACGAGAAGTCGGCCGAGGAGACCGTGACAGAACTGCGGTCGGCCGGAGCGACCGCGCTGGCCGTGCGCGCACCCGTCGATGACGCGGACGCGGTGGCCGCCATGGTCGACCAGGTGACGAGTGAACTCGGCCCGATCAGCGTGCTGGTCCACAACGGCGGCATCGCGAGTCGCGGACGGACCGTGGCCGATACCGATCCCGCCGAAGTGGAACGCCTGCTGCACATTCAGGCGATCGGGCCGCATCGCCTGACCGGACTCGTATTGCCGGGTATGCGCGGGTGCCCGCGCGGGGACATCATCATGATCAGCAGCGTCGCCGCGCACGGCCTGGGCGCGAACGGCGCGCCCTACAACATGGCCAAGGCGGCACTCGAGGCGCTGGCGCACACCCTCGCGAAGGAGGAGTCCGCCAACGGGATTCACGTCAATATCGTCGCGCCGGGTCTGGTCGCCTCGGATATGGGCGACCGCCTCGCCAAGGCGGTCAGCGGCGGTACCGTCGCCCGCGCCGCCGACCTCGACGCGAGCTCGCCGTTCGGTCATGTCTGCCGACCGGAGGAGGTCGCCGACGTGGTCGCCTTCCTCGTCTCCCCCGCCGCCGGATACCTCACCGGCCAGCGGATCGTGGTCGACGGCGGCGCGTATCCGCACCGCGCCTGACATCGATCGGGGACGTTTGCGAGACCGGTCGGCGAGTCGTCGGCGAAGGTTCAATATCAATTCACGACCGGTCGGTATTACGAGTCCGGCGGACCGGGAAGCGTGGTTAGCTGACCATGCGCCTGCCCTCCGACAGGCCGAAACCGACCGTTCTCGGGAGGATCCCATGCCCACAACCGACAAGCCTTGGCCACAAGGAACTCCGTGTTGGGTCGACTGCTCCGTCGACGATCCCGCCGCCGCGCGGGACTTCTACTCCCAGCTGCTGGGCTGGGACGTGCTCGACAGCCCGCCGGAGGCCGGTGGGTATCTGATGGCCATGCTCGACGGCCGCCCGGCCGCGGGCATCGGGCCCAAGATGGGTCCGGGACCGATGCCGTCGGTGTGGACCACCTACTTCGCCGCCGACAGCGCCGACGCGGTCGCGGGCGCGGTCACGGCGGCCGGCGGCATGGTGTTCATGCCGCCTATGGACGTCATGGACGTCGGCCGCATGAGCATCGCCGCCGATCCCGGTGGTGCGGTGTTCGGCGTCTGGGAAGCCAAGGCACACACCGGCGCCGGGATCTTCAACGAACCGGGCGCGTACTGCTGGAACGATCTGCACACCACCGCGTACGCGCCGTCGCAGGAGTTCTACAAGCAGGTCTTCGGCTGGTCCTTCGAGGAGATCGGTGGCGGCGGCATGACCTACTCCACCTTCGCCGGAGCCGACGGCCGTCCCATGGGCGGCGCTGCCGACACCACCGGGCAACCCGGCCCGGACGCCAACTACTGGCTGACCTGGTTCCAGGTTGCGGGCACCGACGCCGCACTGGAGAAGGCCAAGGAACTGGGCGCGACGGTCATGATGGGACCCGACGACAGCCCGTTCGGACGGATGGGCATCGTGGCGGGACCACAGGGCGAGGTCTTCGGACTCATCGACACCACGGTCACCATCGGCTGAGCCGACTTCCCTGGAATCATCGACAAGGCCGAGTGGCGTTGCGCCACTCGGCCTTTCACCTGTCAGGGTTCAGGTCACCTGTCAGGGCTCAGGAGAACAGGCGCGCCACGAACGGCACGCTGTCGGCCAGCGACGCGATCATGGCGCCACTGTGATCCTTGCCCGGGTACACGTGCACCTCGGGATGTGTTCCGGCGACGGCCATGTCGGCCACCAGCTTGGCGGTCAGCGGCGCGGGCACATCGGTGTCGTTGGTGCCCTGGCCGATGAACAGCGGACGGTCGTAACCGGTCAGCGGCACATCCATGACCGTGCGCGCGACGGGCACGAAATCGCCCTCGGACAGCGGCTTGGACACCAGCTGGTTGAGCGAGACGCCGGTGGCGCGGTCGGCCATATCGGCGAAGCAGAGCGTCTGCCCGTCGGTCACCAGTTGCTTGCCGAGCGGGGTGAGGTAGCTGTCGAGATCGAAGTCCGGGCGCGCGGCCTTCAGGCCGTTGAGCACATAGGTGGCGTAGGCGGTGATGTGCGAGGAACCGATGGGCGGGGTGTTGGGGCCGATCAGGGTCGCGGCGTCGACGATATTGGAGGCCGGGCCGGTGGCCACCGCGCCGCGGTAATCCAGTTCGGGCGCATAGGAAGTCGCGAGCGAGGCGGTGAAAACCGTTGCGCCGCCGCCCTGCGACTGGCCGATGGCCACCCACTTCTGCGCGAGGGTGTCGTTCACAGCATGCGCGGCGCGGACCATGTCGATGGCGGCGTGAGCCTCGGCGCGGCCGTCGAGGTAGGCGTGCACGCCGGGGGTGCCCAGTCCGATGTAGTCGGTGGCGACGATGGCGTAACCCTGCTTCAGCCAGGTGGCGAGGAAGCCGTTGTCGCGGTCGGAGCGGCCCGTGACCGAGGGCGCGCAGTCGTCGCCGATGCCGACGGTGCCGTGCTCCCAGGACAGCACCGGCCAGCCGCCGGGCGGCGGGGTGCCCGCGGGGGTGAACACGACGCCGGTGGACAACGCCGGGGTATCCGAAGAGTCGCGGGTCCAATAGGTGAGTTTGCGTGCCGAACCCGTGCCGTCGATCCATAGGTTCTGCGGTAGCGCCTCGTCGCCGATCACGGCGCCCGGGGCCTGTCCGGCGGTAGCGGGCGGGTCGGCCAGGGCGGTGGCGGTCACCGGGCCGGTGGCCAGCAGTGCCGCCGAGACCAGCGTGATCACGGTGCGTCGGGTCATCGGTGGGTCCTCTCGTAACTCATCTCGCCTTGGTGTCACAGTGAGACACTTCGGCCAGACTATCCTGTGAAGTGTCACATTGAGACACCAGGGTGGGCGACACGGCAACGAGAGGGTGGAATGACGGCACCGACCGGGCTGCGCGAACGAGAAAAGGCCAGGGTACGAGGCGAATTGATCGACGCCGCGCTGCTGCTGTTCGAACACCGCGGCTTCGAGCAGACCACCGTGCAGGAGATCGCCGACGCCGCCCACGTCTCGCGCCGCACCTTCCACCGGCATTTCCCCTCCAAGACGGCCGTCGTGTTCGCCCACGAGGAAGACGTGATGGCCCACCTGCTGGCCGCCCTGGACCTGCGCCCGCCGACCGAAGCGGTGTTCGCCGCCTTACGAGCCGCCCTGCGCGACTTCCTGCTCGACGACTCCCAAACCGAACTGCGCCGTCGCCAGGCCGACACCGCCCGCCGCGCCCGCCTGGTCCTGATCACCAATCCGCAACTGCGCCAAGAGAACTTCACCGGCGCCTTCGGCCGCCGCGACGCCCTGGCCCGCAACTTCGCCCACCGCGGCGGCCTGCCCGAAGACGATCTCCGCGCCAAACTCGCAGCCTCCACCTGCTTCTCAGCCTTCGGCGTGGGTTTGGACCACTGGGTGACCCAGCCGGATCCCTCGGTCCACGGCCTCTACGAGATCCTCGACAACACCGTCGCCGCCCTGCAGCACGGCCTCGAAATCGACTCGGCGACAGGCTCTGCTGCATCCTGAACGAGACGGCGGCGTGAACGAGGCGACAGCGCGGCAGCCGGAATCCGCCACATGCAGCGCAGATTCCGGTCGTACCGCCGGATGGCAGGTGGCCGGGATCAATCCGGATTCGCCGCAGCCCTCCGAGCCCGCCCGGCGACCGTCGGCCAGGAGGTGGACGGCCACGGGATGGCAGACCGATACTGCCGGTGGCGAGCCGGAATCCACCACGGGCAGAGTGGATTCCGGTCCCGCGCACGCTGGGGAACCGAGGCGCGGTGTCCTGGTTCAGGAGATGGCGGGCTGGAGTGCCGCCGTGGCGTCGTTGATATGCAGGACGGCGTCGGCTCGCTCGAGCAGGTCCGGGGTCAGGGGGAAGTGGCCGTGTGGGATGACATCGGTGCGGGGCGTGCCGGTCATCGCCCCTGCGGTCAGTCCCAAGGTGGGGATGCGGGTGTCCAAGAGAGCCTCGTAGCTGCCCGGGGGCGGCGCATCGAGACCGAAAGTGGCGCTGCGGCCGAGGCTTCCGGCGATGAAGGTGTAGTCGAGGTCGCCCAGGGCGTCGACGATCGCTCCCGCGCTGGACCAGGTGTGCTCCTGGTCGGGCAGGGGCATCACGCTCTGGACGCGTTGCAGATGCAGGTTGTGGGAGAAAACGAGGGTCGGACCCCGGCGGGCCTCGAGGCGGCGGATGGCGAGCAGGTTGTGGGCCATGAGCGTGTCGCGGACGGCCAGCAGCGGGGTGACGCGCACGGCCGCAGGCAGGGGCTTGGCGCATTGTGCGTGGTAGCGGAGCAGCCCCAGGCCGGCGGTGAGATGTGTTTCAGCCCTGAACCATTGGCTGCGGGAGGTGGCGGCGATGAGTTCCGGGGCGCGTCGGTGGAGGTCGAAGAGCAGGTCCTCTCCGAGCTCGCGCAAGCGGCGTGCTTCGGGGGTCGCGCCCGGGGACATGGCCGGGTCGAGGACGGATTCCGGGCGGCTCCAGCGGTGGTCATCTCCGGCCAGGCTCGCTACGTCGTGGTCGAGACCGAGGTAGTCGCGACCGAACTCCAGGTAGGGGCGCGGGCTGGGCGCGCTGTAATTCTCGGTGGGAGCGTCGAATCCGTGGAACGTCACCCGGTCTTCGGGCGGGCGGGTGCGATTGTGGTCGCGGATCCAGGCGACGAGCTCCCGGTTGGTCTCGCGCTCGCCCCATTCGTGGGAGAAGCCCGCGCGGACGACCTGTTCGAGGTCGCCGGGGTCACCCTGCACGTAGTCGTTGACGGTGAGCGCGGCGACGCGGTCGATCTCGAGGGCGATCGAGCGGAAGCCGTGCTCGACCAGCCGGGCGAAGAGTTCGTTGCGGATCCGGGCGAAAGCGGGTTCCTGGTGCGTCGGCTCTCCCAGGCCGAGCAGCTCACATGAGGCGGGGACGAAGTCGCGAATGTCCTGAGTCATGTCCATGAATCGTATCGTTGAAACGTCGATTGGCAGTCGGACTGATGTTTCCCCAGTTCAATGTCCGGTGCCGCCCGGTAAAGTCTCAAACCGATGTCCAACCTGCGTCCCGCCGACCTGGCCCGTGCGCACGGCCTGTCGACCCAGGCTGTGCGCAACTACGAAGACGCCGGATTCCTGCCGCCCGCCACCCGCACGGCGAGCGGCTACCGGATCTACTCCGAAACCCACGCGGTAGCCCTCGACGCGTTCCTCGCGCTGGTACGGGCGCACGGGCACGCGACGGCGGGCCGGATCATGACCGCCGTCCACGCCGGCGACCTGGACACCGCGCTGCTGCTCATAGACCGCGGCCACGAACAGTCGTTGCGGGACCGCGACACCCTCGACACCGTCCGCCGGGCCGTGCACCACCTGACCGCCGAAACCGACGTCACCCCACCGCCTTCCGACACCGATGCCTGGAGTGTCGGCGAACTCGCCCGCCATCTGGAGCTGACCGCGGCGACGCTACGCAAGTGGGAGCGCGCCGGAATCCTGCTTCCCGCAAGGGAATCGGCGACCGGCTACCGCCGCTACAGCGCGGAGGACCGCCGTGACGCCGAGCTCGCCCACCTGCTGCGCCGCGGCGGCTATCCGCTGGCCCGGATTGCCACCGTGGTCGCGCAGGTACGCGCGGCCGGCGGCACCGATTCCCTGGCGCGAGCCCTGGCAGACTGGCGCGACCGACTGACCGCGCTGAGCCTGGCCCGGCTCGACGCGGCCGGTCTATTCGGTCGCTACCTGCGCCTGCGCGAGGGTTAGTGAGAGGCCGTGCGCACGGGCTGTTCCAGGCCGCGCGCAGGCGTCAGAGCAGGCCGCGCAGGCGCAGGTCCGTCACGTACTTGTCGATGAGTTCCCTTGTCAGGTGCGGGATGTCGCCGTTGGGGCCGAGCTTCGCCTGTTGGACGGCGGCTTGGAATCGTTTGGCAGGGAGGATCGAGCCGGGGATGGGCAGGCCGGGGCGGTGGTAGGCGTGCAGGAGCGGCTGCACCGAGGCGGTGCGCTGGTGTTCGGGCAGGGTGCGCAGGGCGGTGTCGAAGCGGGTGAACCAGTCGCGGTAGTCGTCGATGCGGTCGATGGGGTGGCCGGATTCGATGAGCCAATCCACGAATTCGTCGAGGGAGATGCCGTCGTCGTGCGGGTTGAGGACGTCGTAGGTTTCGAAGCCCTCGGTCACGCGGGCACCCAGGGTGGTGATGGCGGCGGCGGTGAAGTCGGCGGGCAGGCCGTCGTAGTGGGCGCGGCGGCGGTTGCCGTGGGAATCCAAGGCATAGAACGATTTCGGGGCCAGGCCGGTGGCGAGCACACTGAGCAGCAGGCGGGTGAACATGTCGGGCAAATTGAGTTGCCCGGCGAAATCGCTGTGCGCCAGGATCATGTCCGAGCGGAACACCGCCACCGGGAGCCCGCACAGGTCGTGCGCCTCGCGTAGCAGCACCTCACCGGCCCACTTGCTGTTGCCGTAGCCGTTGGCGTACCCGTCGTCGAGCGAACGCACGGCGCTGATCTCGCGGATGTCGCCGTCCTCGGTGAACACGGCCGGATCGATGGTCGCGGCGACTGCGACGGTGGACAGGTAGGTGACGGGCTTGCGGGTAGTGGTCAGCGCCAGCCGGATCACCTCGGCGGTGCCGACCACGTTGGGCCCGAACAGCTGGCCGTAGGGCAGCACGTGATTGACCAGGGCCGCGGGGTGCACGATGAGATCGACGGCGTCGGCGAGATCCTGCCAATCCTCTTGGCTCAGACCGAAATTCGGTTCGCCGATATCGCCGGGCAGCACCCGTAGCCGCCGCTGCGCCAGCGCACGGTAGTGCCGTGTCAGTTCGGGATCGCCGCTGTCGAATACCTCGTCCAGCCGTTGCCGGGCGGCCTCGGCGTCGCGGCCACGAATGATGCACACGAGGGTGCCGTCGGTCTCGTCCAGGCGCTGCAGCCATTCCAGGCACAGGAAGCGGCCCAGGTAGCCGTTGGCACCGGTCAGCAGCACCGTGCGTGGCGGCTGCGGGGCGAGGGGCAGCGCGGGCGCCGACGACAACGTGGCAGCGTCGATGAACCGGTCGAGAGTGAGTTCGGCGGCGCGAATCTCGGTGCCGTCGTGGATGGTTGCGGCCGTCGGCCGGGTTCCGCCGGAGTCGCGTTCGGCTTCGATGTGCGCGGCCAGCTGGGCCAGCGCGTTGGCCGGGCTGACGATGACGCCGACGGGCACCTCGACGTCGAAGAGGTCGCGCAACAGCGTCGAGAACGACAGTGCCGACAGCGAATCCCCGCCCAGATCGGTGAAATGCGCGTCGGGCCGCGGCTCCTCGCCGCCGAGGATCGCCCGGGCGGCCCGGCACACCGTCTCGAGCACCGGCGCGTCGGCGGCCGACGCACGCAGGGCGGCGAGCTCGTTGTCCTGCTGTTGCGCCAGCTCGGTGTAGAGCTCCTCCAGGCGTGCGCCGTAGCGTTCTTTCAGCTTGGGCCGCAAGTGTTTTCCGATGCCGGACAACAGCCCGTTCTCCTGCGTGAACGGTTCGTCCTCGAGCAGGAAGGCGCGCGGGATCTCATACGATTCCAGCTCCGACGCCTTGGCGATGTCCTGCAGCGACGCGGTGATGGCCGCGGTGCGGACGGCGGGCTCGAGCGCGCGGGCCGCCTCGGTCGGCACGATCACCGCCAGCAGCTGCGAGCGTTCGCTGGAGCCGTGCACGAAGATCTGGGCGATGAGCGGGCTGGTGGCGTAGGCGGCCTCCAGCTTGGCCACGGTGACGAACTCGCCCTGCGACAGCTTGAGCACATTGTTGCGGCGGTCCACGTACACCAGGTAGTCGGGCCGGACCTCGGCGACGATATCGCCGGTGCGGTAGAAGCCGTCCGCGTCGAAGATCTCGGCGGTCACCTCGGGCCGTTTGAAGTAGCCGGGGATCTGCATCATCGACTTCACCAGCAGCTCACCGCGCGGATGCGGCTTGTCGGTGGAGAAGTAGCCGAGCTCGGGCACATCCTCGAGGCGGTAGTCGAGCACCGGTGGGCGGCGGATCTCGTTGTCGATGAGGATGCCGCCGCCGGCCTCGGTGGAGCCGTAGCCGTCGATCACCGGCTGCCCGAGCACCGAGTTCATGAACTCCTTCATCTCCGCGGAGATGGGCGCGCTGCCGACCATGACGCGGGCCAACCGCCCGCCCAGGAAGTCTTCGCGCAGTGCGGTTTTCACGGCGATGTCGGCAGCGTCGGCGGATTCACCGGCGGCGCGGCGGCGCGCGGTGTCGCTCTGGTAGCGCTGGAACACCATGTCGCATACGCGCGGCACGAAGAACAGTTCGGTGGGGCGGACCAGGGCGATGTCCTCGAACAGGGTCGACATATCGCTGGAGGCGGCGAAGTAGGCGGTGCCGCCGCGCGAGTAGGTGCCGGTCAGCACCATGCGCCCGGCCACGTGACTCAGCGGCATGTAGCAGAAGTTCAGGACCGGAGCGGGAATGATGGTGGGGCCCTGCCACATTCCGGCCAGCAGACGGTGCGGGTACATCGCACCCTTGGGGGTTCCGGTGGAGCCGGATGTGTAGATGAGCAGGGCGAGCTCGTCGTCGTCGGCCGGTGTGTGCAGCGGGACCTCCGGCAGTGTGGCGCCCCGATCGGCCACGGCGGCAAACGATTCCACGGTGACGGTGCCCGACTGTTCGGCGCGGCGCTGGGCGGCGGCGAAGATCTCGGCCTGCCGGTCGTCCTCGGGTTCGAAGTCGAAGACCACGAGCGAGGTCACCGGTGTGCCGCTCAGAACACAGTCGAGTGCGGGTTCGAGCAGCTCCAGACTCACCGCCAGGGTCCGCGACCCGGTTTCAGTGAGGATCGAATGCCATTGCGCGGCAGTCGCGCTCGACTGCAGGGGCACGGCGACCAGGCCCAGCCGGATGGCGGCGAGTTCGACGGCCGCGAAATCACCGCTGGCGAAGCCGAGGACGGCCAGGAAGTCCGCGGCGCGCACGGGATTCCGTTCGTCGTGATGCAGTCCGGCGGCGAGATGACCGGCGCGCGACCACAGTTCGCCGTAGCTGATGGTCCGGTATTCGGGCAGCAGCCGGCGGGTGCGCCGCCCGTCGGCGTCGAGGACGATCTCGGTGGCGCGCTCGCCGATGGCCGGACGCTCGGCGTAACCCTCCATCAGGGTCGCCGCCACCTGCGCCAGACCCAGACCGGGCCGGCGGGCAGCCTCGGCCACCTCGGGATTCGGCATGGCGACGCGGATCTGCTCGTCGGCCATCAGGCGCTCGAAGCGCTTGGCGATCTCGGCGTGCGCGAGCCTGTCGGCCAGCCGCTGGTTGAGTTCCGCGCGTGCGTTGTCGTCGACCATGAACTGCCTCCCTGGATCCGCGCCGGAACGACTCGCGCAGCCATCATGCAGCGATCATGAATGGCGAGTTGCGTTCCGGCGACCGGATTTCACCCGTCAATTAGCGTTGCTAACTATTCAACGATGCGCGGGTGTGGAGAGAAAGTCAAGAACCCCGCGGCGCATCCCTGCCAGGATGCGCCGCGACACGACGGCGTGCTACTTGTAGCCCAGATCGGCCACCGCGGCATCGATCAGATCGGCGATCGCCGCGGGCTGCGAGGCCAGCGAGGCATGGCTCGCGGCCAGCTCCACGGTCCGGCGCGGATTCATGCGCTCGGCCATGCGGCGCTCATTGTCCGGGTTGATCATGCGGTCCTCGGTGGAGACCTGGTACCAGACCGGCTTCGACCGCCAAGCCGGGACGGTGACCGTGTCACCGAAGGTGGAACCGAGCGGGGCCTTCTGGGTCACGGCCATGACCAGCGCCTCGTCCTCGGACAGGTCCTGGCAGAAGCCGCCGTGGAACTTGTCCTGCTCGATCCACAGGTAGCCGTCGGAATCCGGCGCGATGACATCCACCGCCGCGGGCGGCAGCTGCTCGGTGAGCTGCCCCGGGCTCTCCCCCGCATCCGGCGCGAAGGCCGCGACATAGACCAGGCCCTCGACATTGTCTTCGTTGCCGGCCTCGGTGATGACCGCGCCGCCGTACGAGTGCCCCACCAGCAGCACCGGACCCGCGACCTGCCGCACCATCTTGCGGGTGCGTTCGGCGTCGTCGGCCAGGGAGGTGAGCGGGTTCTCCACCGCGTGCAGTGACTCGTAGCCGCGCTTGCGCAGCTCCACGATCAGTTTGGCCCAGTGGGCCGCGCCGCCCCAGAATCCGTGCACCAGAACTATCGCGGGCTTGTCCGCCATGGCGTTTCTCCTCTCGAAGTGCTGATCCTTATCGCTTCCCGGGTTGCGGGATTTACGCTAGTCGGATGATGGGGCAAAGACCATGACGGAATCGCCGCGAAAATTTGCCGATTCACCGGAAACGGCGGAGTTGGATGCGCTCTCGGAGATCCTCGAGACGGTGCGGCTACGGGGCCGGACCGTGAGCCGCCACAGCGCCGAACCCGGTGCGCCGGTGCGGTTTCCGGCCAGTCGGGTGCTGCACATCGTGGAGCGGGGAGCGGTGCGGGTGCGGGTCGAGGGTGAATCCGCCGACACCACAGTCGCTTCCGGGGACATGGTGGTGCTGGCCCGCGGCGACACACACGAACTGGAGGCCGTCGACGGGCCCGCCTCCTGGGTGACCGGCTCGTTCCTGGTGGACGAACCACAGGCGGCCCCACTACTTTCCGTGCTCGCGCCCGCGATCGTCATCTGCGGCACCGGACCCGGCCGGGAATGGTTGCCGCTGAGCCTGGAACTACTGCTGGTCGAGGTCACCGAGCCCAGACCCGGTGCGGCCGCGATGATCTCGCGAATCCTGGATCTGCTGTTCATCCACGCCCTGCGCGCCTGGTCCACCGATGCCGCAGCACCCGGATGGCTCACCGCCGCACTGGATCCCGCCCTCGCGCCGGTCCTGACCGCCATCCACCGCTCCCCCGCCGCCCCTTGGTCGGTATCGGATCTCGCGGGCCTGGCGGCTATGTCGCGCACCACCTTCACCGACCGCTTCACCCGCCGCATGGGCCAGCCACCGGCCGCCTACCTGGCCGACCGGCGACTGGCCCGCGCCGCGACCCTGTTGCGCACCACCACAATTCCGATCGCGGCACTGGCCCATCAGGTCGGTTACGACTCCGAGGCCGCGTTCAGCCGCGCCTTCCGGCGGCGCTACGACGTCCCGCCCCTGCGCTACCGCAAGGGGACGGGCAGCTGAATTAGCGCCGGGTGGCGGAGGACAGTCGCAGCCGCCGACCAGGCATGGACGATGCCCGGTCGGCGGCCGATCGCGTCGACGATCACGGAATCCGCTGGTCCAGCTGCGGATTCATGGGAACGTCGGGGTCAGACCAGTGCGTCGTCGGTTGCGCTGGGTTCGGCGGCAGGACGGTCGGTGCGCAGCAGCAGGCCGCAGCCGAGGGCGGCCAACACCATGACCAGCGCACCCGCCACGGCCATGCTGTTCATGCCCGAGGTGAAGGCCGCGCGGGCGGCGGCGAGCAGCGCGTCACCGGTCGCGCCGGGCAGGGTGGCGCTGACACCCACTGCACCGCCGAGGGTTTCGTGGACGGTGTGCGCCGCGGCGGCGGGCAGGTCGGCGGGGACCGCGCGGTCGACGTGGTGTTCGTAGACGGCCGCGCCGATACTGCCGAGCACGGCAATGCCCAATGCGCCGCCGAATTCGCCGCCGGTTTCGAGGACCGCGGACGCGGCACCAGCCCGCTCGGCCGAGACCGTGCCGATCGCCAGGTCGGTGACCAGGGTCATCACCATCACCAGGCCCGCGCCCAGCAGTCCGGCGGCGATCAACACCAGCACCAGCGAATGCACGCCCACCAAGGCCATGACCGCGAAACCTGAAGCCGCGATGAGGAATCCGGCGGCGACCACGGGCCCGGGACCGACCTTTGGTGCCAATGCGGCCGCCAACGGGGCTGCACCACCCACCAACACGGCAGGGGCCAGCGACCACAGGGCTGCGATGAACGGGCTCAATCCGAGGACCGATTGCAGATACTGGGTCACGAACACCGCGTTGCCGACCAGAGCGAACATCCCGAGCAGCTGCGCCAGCACCGACACCGAGTAGGCGCGGCGGGCGAAGAGTGCGGCATCCAGCATGGAGTCGGGAACTCGCCGCTGCCGGATCGCGAAGACCACGCCGACCGCGACACCGGCCAGCAGGATCAGCAGCCGCACCGGGGTGAATCCGTTGGCGGCCCACTCTTTCAGGCCGTAGATGACCGGGATGACCGCGCCCAGTGACAAGGCGGCACTCGGCCAGTCGAACCGTTCCGGGCGCGCCCCACGGAATTCCGGCAGCAGCAGCGGGGCCGCCACCAGCAGTGCGATCATGGCCGGGATATTGACCAGGAACACCGATCCCCACCAGAAGTACTGCAGCAGTGCGCCACTGAGCACGGG
The DNA here is from genome assembly GCF_042753865.1 of Nocardia sp. NPDC059240. Classification (NCBI taxonomy): domain Bacteria; kingdom Bacillati; phylum Actinomycetota; class Actinomycetes; order Mycobacteriales; family Nocardiaceae; genus Nocardia; species Nocardia sp. NPDC059240. The sequence goes on from NZ_JBHZAC010000011.1 coordinate 226,099, forward strand.
ACCGATCGCGACACCACCGGTCATCACCCCGGCCCACACGGCCATGGCCTTGGTGCGGTCAGCGTCATGGGTGAAGATGTTGCGGATCAGCGCCAGGGTCGACGGCATGAGCGTGGCCCCCGCGATACCCAGCACCGCGCGAGCGGCGATGAGCGCCTCCGCGTTCGGCGCGTAGGCCGCCGCGAAGGAGGCGACGCTGAAGCCGACCGCACCGATCAGCAGCAGCCGGCGTCGCCCGATCCGGTCGCCGAGCGCACCCATGGTGAGCAGCAGTCCGGCCAGCACGAAGCCGTATACGTCGAAGATCCACAGTTGCTGTGTCGCACTGGGATCGAGATCGCGGACGATGAACGGCACCGCGAAATACAGCACCGAGACATCCATGGAGACCAGCAGCAACGGCAGGACGAGCACCGCGAGCGCGATCCATTCCCGCCGACCCGCACGCCGGTTTTCTTCGCTGTTCATCGACTGTCGTGACTTTCGTTCCGGGAGAAGCAAACCGGCGTCAGCCTGCCCGGACCGGCTGGCAGGCCCCTGGTAGCTGCTTGCCAGCACGCTGCCAGCCCACCCGGCCACCATGACCGGTCGAGCTCCGTTCCATCCCGCACCGGCCCGACACATCCGTTCGGGCGATGCCTGTTCGCTCCGGGCTGAGCAGCGCGCAGAGCGCGCGGTGATCCGATGGGTCACACTCGAACCGCACACATCCGACGAATTGCCCGAGGAACCATGCCCAACCTCCCCGACGACGCGCTGCGCGTCGAATCCCCTGCGCGTTACCGGATCTCGAATACGGCGGCCTTCTGGCTGTTGGCGGTCGCGCTGGGGCTGTTGCTGTTCGCGTCGGCGGCGCCCTCGCCGATGTATCCGGTGTATCAGCAGATGTGGCATTACTCGTCGCTGGTTTCGACCGGGGTGTATGCCGCCAATGCCGTTGCGCTGCTGGTGACACTGCTGTTCGCGGGGTCGCTGTCGGATCACATCGGGCGGCGGCCGGTGCTGGTGGCGGCGGTGCTGGTGGAGTTGGCGGGCACGCTGGCCTTCGCCGAAGCCCAGTCGGTGACCTGGCTTTTCACCGCCCGCATCGTGCAGGGCGTCGCGACCGGGCTGGCCACCGGCGCGATCACCGCGACCCTGATCGACCTGCAGCCCGCCGAATCCCGGCTGGGCGCTTTGATGACGAATGTGGCCGCGGGTGGCGGGCTCGCGGTCGGCGCGATCAGCTCCGGACTGCTGGTCGCCTACGCGCCCGCGCCGACCCGGCTGGTGTACTGGCTGCTGGCGGCGGCCTTCACCGTCATCGTGATCGGGGTGCTGCTGATCCCGGAGACGGTGCGGCCCGACGGGCAGGGGATGGCGTCGCTGAAACCCAGAGTGTCGGTGCCGCAATCGGTTCGGGCGGCATTCATCACCCTGGTGCCGTCGATCTCGGCCACCTGGGCGTTGGGCGGGCTCTACCTGGCGCTCGGCGGAGCGCTCATGCGGGTGCAGTTCCATGTGTCGACGCCGCTGGCGGGCGGGCTGGTAGTGGTTGCGCTGCAGGGCACCTCGGCGGTGACCGCGCTGCTGGCTCGGGACTGGACCATCGATCAAGCGCTGCTGCGCGGGCCGATCCTGCTCATGACCGGTGTCTCGGTGGCATTGCTCGGGGCGGCGACACATTCGGTGTGGCTGTTCTTCGCGGCCAGCATCGTGGCCGGGATCGGGTTCGGGCCGTCGTTCTCGGGGGCGCTGCGCATGCTCACCGGGCTGGCTCCCGCCGAGGCACGCGCGGAAGTGGTGACGGCCATCTACGTGGTGTCGTATCTGTCGCTCAGTGTTCCGGCCGTGATCGCCGGACTGTGCGTGCAGCGCTTCGGGCTGGCCGCCACCACCTACGGGTACGGGTTCATCGTGATCGCGCTCGAGGCGGTCGCCATGGTCGGTTCGCTGCGTCACCGCTCACCGCATACCGCGCTGGCCGGGCATCTGTGCCCCGCGCCCTGCCCCGGTTCGGTCGCCCCGATGCCGCGTGTCGTGTCCGCGCACCCGTGACGCCACACCGGTGACATATGCCCTGGGTCGAGCCTGACCTGTCTTGTTAAGGTGGACAGATGATTTCCACCCGTCAGGCTTGGCGTCGGCTGCTCTAGCAGCCCGATGAACCATGACCACGGGCTGTACGCAGCCCGTTCTCCTGACCGGACCGGCAGCTCGTGCAGTCCTCGCTGAACCACAGGAGTTGTACGGTGACCACCCCTTCGGATTCCTTCGCCGCCACCCGCGACCGCAGTGACGAACTCGCCGCCGAGGTAGCCGCCCACCCCGACCGCTTCCGCGTCCTCACCGGCGAACGCCCCACCGGCAGACTGCATCTGGGCCACTACTTCGCCACCATCCGCGAACGAGTCCGCCTCCAGGCCCTCGGCGTCGACCTCTGGGTCATCCTCGCCGACTACCAGGTCATCACCGACCGCGACAGTCTCGGCGCCGTCCGCGAAAACGTCCACAGCGCCGTCCTCGACTACGCCGCCGCCGGCATAGACATGACCCAAGCCACCATCTTCACCCACTCCGCAGTCCCCGCCCTCAACCAACTCATGCTCCCCTTCCTGAGCCTGGTCACCGAGGCCGAACTGCACCGCAACCCCACGGTCAAAACCGAACTGGCAGCCTCCGGCCGAGCCCTCAGCGGATTGTTGCTCACCTACCCCGTCCACCAGGCGGCCGACATCCTCTTCTGCAAAGGCAACCTGGTCCCGGTGGGCAAAGACCAACTCCCCCACCTCGAACTAACCCGAGTCATAGCCCGCCGCTTCAACGAACGCTACGGCCACGTCTTCCCCGAACCCCAAGCATTGCTCACCTCCACCCCCGAAATCCCCGGCCTGGACGGCCGCAAAATGTCCAAGAGCTACGGCAACGCCATCTCACTGTCGATGACCGCCGACGAAACCGCCACCCTGATCCGCCGCACCCCCACCGACTCCACCCGCACCATCACCTTCGACCCCGAATCCCGCCCCGGAGTCTCGGCATTGCTCACCACAGCGGCCCTCTGCCTAGGCAGCGACGAACAAACCTTGGCCGACAAACTCGGCGACAGCGGCAGCGGCGCCCTCAAAAAGCTGGCCACTGAAGCCGTCAACGACTACTTCGCCCCCCACCGAGCCCGCCGCGAAGAACTAGCCGCCAACCCCGACTTCGCGAGCGACATCCTCCGAGCGGGCAACCACCGCGCCAACGAATTCGCCGAACGCACCCTCGGAGAAGTCCGCACCGCCATGGGCACCCTCTACTAACCCCCACCAAGATCAGGGTGTACTCACCGCGGCGAACCAGACAAATTCCCGCAGTGACTACACCCTGATCTTGAAGACACCGCCCGGATCCAAGTCACATCCAACAAGGATCAACCACCCAGCGCGATCGGGTTGTAAGCCAACGCTTTATCGACGATCTGCTCGGGTGTGAGCCGAGGGTTGGAGTCGTCCCAGAAGATGTAGTCACCGACCCTCGGGTCGGCAACAGCATCTTTCAGAGTCCTGAGCCACTCATCCTGTTGACTCTCGTCGCCCTGCCCCTCATACAGCCGGTTCACAAGGTCGACAAGCTGCGCTCGATCGACTCCAGTCATCTCGAAATCCCTTATCCCAGAGGTTCAACCGCAACTGTCCGGCCGAGGTGCACAGGTTCGGAACGTCGTGGCGTCGATGAGACCCGCCCGCCCGAGAGCAGCGACCAACTCATCGGTGATGAACATTGCGCCCCAGGGGCCGATCTCGTCGCGCATTGCTCCGAGGGCGCGAATCTTTGCTGGAGCCCTTCGGGCTCTGCCACAGATTCCTGACTTAATCGACCCGTCGATCATGAACCCCAGGCTCCGACCGCCCGATCGACAAGCATTAGCCGGACCTTCGACAGCTATGACGCCTAGCGGTGAGCGACTTAGGCTGCGTGGCGGATGAATTCGAGGATCAGCGGGAGGTCGGCGGTGGTCAACGGGCGGGCCTGCGGGCCGGCGAGGTCCTTCTCGATCAGCGATCGGATGTAGGCGGACTGATTCATCCCCAGTTCGGTGGCCCGCGCCTTGCAGCGGCGGTCCAGTGATGCGGGGAGTTTGATCGAGCGGGGCACGATCGTGTCACCGCTGTCCGCGCCCGGGTCCGGAATCATCTCTTCGGCCTGCGCGGGGTCGAGGATCAGTCGCTGGGTCAGGGCCGCGACCTCGTCGGGGGTCATATTCTCGAAGTCATTCATTGCGGGCCTCCCATTGCTCGAATTCAGGGATCAGTTCCGGCGTTGGATGAAACGCATTGATGACGTAAATGTCCTTGCCGTCGATGCGGGCCAGTAGCAACAACGGTAGTCCGTTGTCCGTGCGCCCCATCAGCACCGACGCCTTCAGCCCTGTCGCGTCGTCGACGGCGGGCACGAACCACACTCGCCGCTCTCCCACGAGCCAAGCACTGACCAGGTCGTATACGTCGTCTATGTCGATACCGGACTGGGCCAGCAGATGCGCCAACCCCCAATACCATGTGATCGCCACATCCCAGACTACCACAGACTACCGACACCGGACTGCCGGGATGTACACATACACAGCGGTCACATACGTACTCGCCTATTCCGAGACCCACTGTTCAGTTTGCGGTGCTGGCGGATTGGTGGCCAGGATTGGGGAGCTTGTACAGCTGGGCGCGGATGATCATGACGTATGCATGACACTGAAGCCCATTACATCCCGAATTCCTTGTCCCGACAGTCGGATTCTTGCGACATGCGGCGGGTCGACGAACTCGGATGCGCGGCCGTAGCGAAGCAATCCGTCGATGACCAGGTCGACCTGGACGTCATCGCCATTTCCGGTCCGTCCCTTGATCACCCTGTCCCCAACCCGCACGGTTCCTTCAATGCATCGCACATCCAGGATCGCAGCACGATTACCGTCGATCTCGATCCTATTGATCTCAAAAGCTCCGCCCGTCGCCACACTGAACTCCTTCGCCTTCATTTTCCATTCAGGTGTAGTAGGGAAGTTTGAGGCCTTGTTTCTTCATCATGTCCTGGTAGGAGAGGTCCATGGCGGTGACGGTTTCGAGGGCTTCGCGGAGGGTGAAGAGGGCGTCTTCGATGTTGCCGGCGGCCAACTCTGATTCTGCTTCCTCCAGGACACCTCGGAGGATGTTGAGGCTGTCGCCCTGGATGGACAGGCCTGGGAACTTTCGGGGTTCCCATTTGACCAAGGCGTAGTTGCCCTGGGCGTCGAGGACTCGCGATTCGAACTCCATGCTTCGGGAGGCTAGTCTTCGAGGGCGGAGTAGACGGTGGTTAGGAAGTCGGGGCCTAGGGGGCTGCGCCATTCGGCGGCGATGATGATGTTGGCGGATTGGACGAAAAGTAGGGCTACCAGGTCCTTTTCGGGGTCGGCGTGCCAGTCGGTGCCTAGGCCGCCGGGCCAGGAGAGGGTGCCTGGCGAGGGGACACCGGCATTGGGCTCGGTTTGGATTTTCACGCCGTAGCCGAAACCTTGGTCTGACCAGATGGCCTGGCCCAGTGGGGGGTTGAAGGGTGGGGTCGCGTGTTGTTCGGGGGTGAGGTGGTCGCGGGTCAGGGCCGATACCAGCTCGGTGGAGAGGATGCGGGTGCCGTTGAGTTCGCCGCCGTTGAGGAGCATGTGGGCGAAGCGGGAGTAGTCGTCGGCGGTGGAGACGAGACCTGCACCGCCGGAGGGGAATAGGGGGTCGGTGGCCCAGGCGGTGGTGGCGGGGCGGTCGAGTTCGGTGGAGTCGGGGCCGTAGAGGACGCTGAGGCGGGCTCGCTTCGCTTCGGGGACGGTGAAGCCGGTGTCGATCATGCCCAGAGGATCCAGGACTCGTTCGCGGAGAACGGTTTCCAGAGGTTGGCCCGTTACCCGGGTGAGCAGGATGCCGAGGACGTCGGAGGCGGTGTGGTAGCGCCACACGGTGCCGGGCTGGGCGATCAGGGGTAGCTCGCCGAGCTTGCGCAGCCACTCGTCCGGGGACAGCTTCTCGGCGTTCGGGACGCCGATCGCGCCGGCGATGGGATCGGCTGTGAGGGCGAACAGTTGGGGGGCGAGGGTGGAGATGCCCCAGCCGAGGCCGAAGCGGTAGGTGAGGAGATCTTCGAGGGTGATGGGGCGCTCGGCGGGGACCACGTCGTCGAGGGGGCCTTCGGGGTCGCGGAGAACGGTGCGGTTCGACAGTTCGGGAAGCCACGGGTCGATCGGGTCGTGCAACCCGATCAGGCCGTCCTGGACCAGGGTCAGCGCGGCTACCGCGGTGATCGGTTTGGTCATGGAGGCGATGCGGAAGATGGTGTCGCGCTGCATCGGGAGGTCGGCGGCATGGTCCCGCCGGCCGACTGCATCAACCTGGGCGAGTTCGCCGTGGCGGTAGATCATCGCTACCGCGCCGGCCACTTCGCCGCGCTCGACGTAGCCCTCGAGGACTTCGCGCACCTTCGCCAGGCCGTCGGCCGAAAAACCGTTCACCACAATCGCTCCCTTCACATCGGCAGTCACCATCAACCGCCGGTGGCCACCGATATTCCCGGCCACGGAAGTGGGGGCATCGCGGCGGTTGCCACGCGTCCTACAGTTCGATGACGGGACAAGCATGTCGGCAATCCGGAAGGACGAGCACGTGGACACCCCGAACTCCGCACTGGCCAATACGGTTTCGTCGCAGGTCGCACGCGTGGTGTTGGATACCGCGGTGGCGTGCGGTGTCGATGAGGCCAAGGCCGCGCGGGCGGGTGCGATGGATCGGGAACTGCTGCACGATGAGCTGATCCGGGTGCCCTCGGCCAATCAGTATCGACTGTGGCTGCTGATGCATCATGTGGCCGGTGATCAGGTGGGGGTGCGGGCGGCCGAGGTGGCCGAGCCGGGTCGGCTGGGAGCCTGGGATTACCTGCTCGCCAATGCGCCGACGCTGCCGGACGGGTTCCGGGATGTCGCGCGTTTCGCGGCCGGGCCGTGCGATCCGCGGGTGCGGCTCGAGGTGCATGAGAACGGGTCGGCGCTGACGGTCACCCATCACGGCAGCGGCTACGGCGAAATCGGCGGCGTCGTCAGCGAATTCGCGATGATTCTGCTGACCGACCGCGCCCGTGCCGCGTTCGGTGCGCAGGCCGCGCCGGTGCGGGTGGACTTCGCGCATCCCGCACCGCGCGACCATCGCGTGCTGGCCGCCGCGCTCGGCACCGACGCGGTGCAATTCGGACAGCGAGCGGACCGGATCCATTACCGGCTGGGCCGCGCCGAGCCCCGCCCGCACGATCCCTACCTCCGCCGGATCGTGCAGGCGTCCGCGCAACGCGCCATCGACGACGCCCGCCCGATCCGGGGTTGGCTCGAAACCTTCCGCGCCACCCTGCGTCTCGAAGCGACGGGCGGGCACGCGGTGCCGGTCGCCGCCCTCGCCACCCGGCTCGAGATCGGCGACCGCACCCTGCAACGCCGCTTGGCCGAGGCCGGTACCTCCTGGAGCGCGGAGCTCGCGGCGGTGCGCCGCGACCAGGTCACCCATCTGCTGCGCAACACCAGCCTGACGGTGCAGACCATCGCGCTGCGCACCGGATACAGCGACGCCCGCGCGCTCAGCCGCGCCTTCGACGGCTGGACCGGCCAGTCTCCGAGCGAGTATCGCCGCGCGCACCGCCGGACGAACTGAGCAGCAGGAATCCGACCAGCCCACCCCACAGGGTGAGGCTGTCGAACGCGATCCGCTCCGACACCCCCGCACCCAGGCCGAAATGCCCTTTCGCGAAAAGGAACACACCGCCGATCACCGAAAGCGCCACGGAGCCGGCGGTGCCGGCGGCCAGGACCCGCCGGCGGCGGGCTGTCTCCGGCGTAATCAGGACCATGCCGATCAACTGCACCAGCCACTGCACCACCGCGATGGTGTCGTGCGCCTGCGGCCGGATATCCCAGGGCGCCAACCCGATTCCCGCGATACCGAGACCGGCCACGGCCAGCAGCACGCACCCGATCCGGAACGCCCGGCCCCGCCACCACCACGCCCAGCCGAGCGCACCGGCGACCATGAGCAGCCCGGTGAGCACGAACATCACATTCTGGGCCAGATGATCGGGCGAGCACACCGATCGCGATAGCCCGTCGCGGTCGGTGTACTCACCGCAGCGGGTGATCCCGAGGTCGCTGATGTAGTTGTCCGACAGGCGATATCCCGAAGGCCACGCCCGCGCCACCACGAGTGACACCGGAAAATACAGCAGCGTCAGCAACCAGCAGACCGAGGTCAGCCATTGCCGCCTGGTGCGACCGGCGTGGACCGGAAGCGATGTCAGGTCCGCGGACACGATCAGAACATCGCGCCGTTGGCGCGGATCGTCTGCCCCGACACCCAGCCCGCCTCATCACTGACCAGCCACCCGACCACCGGCGCCGTGTCCGACGGCCGTCCGAGTCGCCCGTGCGGATTGTGCAGCGCCGCAGCGGCGATCGACTCCGGCGTCTCCGCACCCCGGAAGAAGTCGTCGTCGACCGGACCTGGAGCCACCGCGTTGACCGTGATCCCGCGCTCACCCAACTCCTTGGCCGCCGCGACCACCATGCGCTCGACAGCCGCCTTGGACCCCGAGTACAGCCCGTAGGTGCCGGTCATGATCGAGGTGAGCGTGGTCGACAGCACCACGTAGCGCCCGTTGTCGGCGAGGTGCCGCGCCGCGGCTCGCAGCGTGTTGAACGCGGTACGCGTATTGCGCACGATCAGCTGATCGAAATCGTCGTCGGTGGTGTCGGCGATCGGCTTCTTGATGACCCGTCCGGGGACGTGCACGACGATATCCAGCTTGCCGTGGCGCGCAACGACATCCGCGAACAGCGCGTCGACATCGGTTGCGGAGGCGGCGTCGGAGCGCTGGGCCTCGGCGGTCGCGCCGAGCTGTTCGAGGGTCTGCTTGGCGGCCTGCTCGTCGCCCTGATAGGTGACGATGGTGACCGCACCGCGCGCGGCGATGGTGCGCGCGATTTCCGCACCCTGATTACGTGTACCGCCGATGATCAGCGCCACTTTGCCTTCGAGGTCCCGAGTACCTTGCGACATCCGTCGGTTCCCTTTTCTCTCTGCGGGTTTCGAACCTCGCCAATCCTGTCACCGGAGGCAGGTCGAACCCAGGACCGATCGCGTCAGCAGGTAACCGAGAACGTCAGGAGGAGGGAACCCGCCGGCTAGGGGGCGGCGGCGCAGAAGGGCTGGCAGTTGGACACGGGAGCCGGTGTCTTCGGTGCGGGGTCGTGGAATTTCGCGTGACTCACCAGCACCGCGAGGGTGATCACGCCCAGCAGGATCAGCCCGCCGCTGATCCAGGCCACCGCCCAGTTCTGGCGGCGGACGGTGACCAGGATGGTGCCGTCGTCGCCGACCAGTACGGTGCCGAGCGGTGGCCCGGATAGCGGACCGAAGAACGAACTGCCCCAATTGAATCCGAGAGTCGGAGGCACGGCTGACCCCAATCCTGAGCGCACGGGAGTAGACATTCAGCGGCCCAGAGTACGCTCCGACCCAATTAATAGCTATATGCTATATGAGCAGATTATCGGTTGTTTTTACCGGTATGTCCGTTGTATTCCATTCCCGCAAAAGGACATACGCGACAACTCACTGACCGACATAGGCGGCCAGGTGCTGACCGGTCAGCGTGGAGCGCGCCTTCACCAGGTCTGCGGGCGTGCCCTCGAAGACGATGCGGCCACCGTCGTGACCGGCCCCCGGACCGAGGTCGACGATCCAGTCCGCATGTGCCATCACGGCCTGATGATGCTCGATGACAATGACCGATTTGCCGGAATCCACCAGCCGGTCCAGCAATCCGAGCAGATTCTCCACATCCGCCAGATGCAGACCCGTGGTCGGCTCGTCCAGCACGTAGACGCCGCCCTTCTCCCCCATGTGCGTGGCCAGCTTCAGCCGCTGCCGTTCACCACCCGACAGCGTGGTCAGCGGCTGCCCCAGGCTCAGATAGCCCAGGCCCACCTCGGAGAGGTGCTTCACGATCTTGTGTGCCGCAGGGATTTTCGACTCACCCGTGTCGAAGTACCCGAGTGCGTCATCGACCGGCATGGCCAGCACCTCGCTGATATCCCGTCCGCCGAGCTTGTACTCGAGCACCGCCGCCTGGAACCGCTTGCCTTCGCACTCCTCACAGACGGTCGCGACGCCGGCCATGATCGCCAGATCGGAGTAGATCACGCCCGCACCGTTGCACGCCGGGCACGCGCCCTCCGAATTCGCGCTGAACAGAGCAGGTTTCACGCCATTGGCCTTGGCGAACGCCTTGCGAATGGGATCCAGCAGCCCGGTGTAGGTGGCCGGATTGCTGCGCCGCGACCCGCGGATCGAGCCCTGATCGACCGAGATCACGCCCTCCCCCGCCGGAATCGACCCGTGCACGAGCGAACTCTTGCCCGACCCCGCCACCCCGGTGATGACCACCAGTACACCGAGCGGGATATCGACATCCACCTTCTGCAGGTTGTTGGCGGTGGCTCCGCGAATCTGCAACGCACCCTTGGACTTCCGTACCGAATCCTTGAGCGCGGCCCGATCGTCGAAGTGCCGCCCGGTGATCGTCCCGCTGCCGCGCAACCCCTCCACCGTGCCCTCGAAACACACGGTGCCGCCACCGGATCCGGCGCCGGGCCCGATGTCGACGATGTGATCGGCGATCGCGATGGTCTCCGGCTTGTGCTCGACCACCAGTACCGTGTTGCCCTTGTCGCGCAGTTGCAGCAGCAGATCGTTCATGCGCTGGATGTCGTGCGGGTGCAGGCCCACGGTCGGCTCGTCGAACACGTACGTGACATCGGTGAGCGCCGACCCGAGATGCCGGATCATCTTGACGCGCTGGGCTTCTCCGCCCGACAGCGTGCTCGATGCCCGATCCAGGCTCAGGTACCCCAACCCGATCTCCACGAACGAATCCAGCACGCCCTGCAGCGAGTCCAACAGCGGCGCAACAGATTTATCCTTCAACCCGCGCGCCCAATCCGCCAGATCGCTGATCTGCATGGCGCACGCGTCGGCGATGCTGATCTTCTTGATCTTCGAGGACCGCGCCAGTTCCGACAGCCGCGTCCCGTGGCACTCCGGGCAGATCTGGAAGGTGACCGCGCGCTCCACGAACGCCCGCACATGCGGCTGTAGCGAGTCGATGTCCTTGGACAGGAACGACTTCCGAATCTTGGGGATCAGCCCCTCATAGGTCAGGTTGATGCCCTCGACCTTGATCTTGGTGGGCTCCTTGTGCAGCAGATCCGCCAGCTCACGCTTGTTGTACTTCTTGATCGGCTTGTCCGGATCGAAGTATCCGCTGCCGATGAAGATCCGCCCGTACCAGCCGTCCATGCTGTACCCGGGAATCGTGAACGGCCCCTCGCGCAACGACTTGCTGTCGTCATAAAGCTGGGTCAGGTCGATGTCGTTGACCGCGCCGCGCCCCTCACAGCGCGGGCACATGCCGCCGGTGATGGAGAAGCTGCGCCGCTCCTTGACCTGCTGGCCGTTCTTCTCCACGGTCACCGCGCCCGCCCCGCTGATCGAGGCCACATTGAACGAAAAGGCCTGCGGCGAGCCGATATGCGGGCTGCCCAATCGGCTGAACAGGATGCGCAGCATGGCGTTGGCGTCGGTGGCGGTGCCGACCGTCGAGCGCGGATCCCCGCCCATGCGCTGCTGATCCACGCTGATCGCCGTGGTCAGCCCCTCCAGCACATCGACCTCCGGCCGCGCCAGATTCGGCATGAACCCCTGCACGAAGGTGCTGTAGGTCTCGTTGATCAGCCGCTGCGATTCCGCGGCGATGGTGTCGAACACCAGCGAGCTCTTCCCCGAACCGGATACGCCCGTGAATACGGTGAGCCGCCGCTTGGGCAGCTCGACCGAGATGTCCTTGAGGTTGTTCACCCGCGCCCCGACCACCCGGATCAGATCGTGACTGTCGGCGGTCGGTGCGGTCGGGGTGGACTTGCTCGTGGCCATGCGGGTCTCCATCTATGTCGGGCGTTCCGGTCGGGGCGGCTCGGAGAGCAGGTCAGGCGACCTGCTGGATACGGACGAGATTGCCTGCGGGGTCGCGCACCGCGAAGTCCCGCACGCCGTAGGGCTGGTCGGTGGGCTCCTGCACGATCTCGACGGCGTCGAGGCCCTGCAGGGATTCGAAGGCGGCGTCGGCGTCCTTGGTGGCCAACAGGATTCCGCCGTAGGTGCCCTTGGCCATCATCTCGACGATGAGCTTGCGCTCGTCCTCGGTGATGCCCGGGTCCACGGCCGGCGGATGCAGCACGATGGAGGTCCCCGGCTGATCGGGCGGGCCGACCGTCAGCCAGCGCAGCCCGTTGTAACCCACATCCTTGCGAAGTTCGAAGCCGAGCGCGTCGCGATAGAAGGCCAGGGCGGCATCGGCGTCGGTATGCGGCAGAAAGCTCGCGTTGATGGTGATATCCATGCTGATCAGGCTAATTGCGGAGAGCTTGCCGGGGCTTCTCGATTCCTGATCGGTCTGGTCACCTGTTTCTCCACGCACGACGGCAGGCCCTCGGGGGCATCGGCCATCTGCTGCTTGTAGACACTCGGCGGCACCCCGACCAGTTCGGTGAAACGGGTGCTGAAGGTGCCCAGCGAGGACGCGCCGACCGCGAAACACACGTCGGTGACGCTCATTTCACCCATCCGCAGCAGCGCCATCGCCCGCTCGATACGCCGCGTCATCAGGTACGCGTACACCGATTCCCCGTAGGCGGCCTTGAACTGCCTGCTCAAATGCCCGGCCGAGATGTGCGCGTCGCGGGCGAGCGCCTCGACATCCAACGGCTGCGCGTACTCCCGGTCGATGCGATCGCGCACACGCCGCAGCCGCGCGAGATCACTCAGACGCTGTTCCTCGGCGGGCCTACTGGTCACTTGACGATCGTCGCACGCTGCACCGACACCGTCGCGATGACATACCCAGCCACTGTGGGGAGGGCGTACCCGACATTTTCGGGCTACCGTTCGAACGATCTTTCCGGTAACAGTTTTGATCAAACATGAGACAGTACGTGTCGGGGAGGCCGGTTCGTCCGGAATCCGACCACCAACCACTAGCTACTGTGGCCGAGCGTGGCCCGAGGGACTGGAACCGCCAACTCTGATGAAGCTCTCAGCACTACGTAACAGGACCGCGCTGCGGACCGCCGCCGTCGCGCTCTCCGCGGCCCTGTCGGTGGCGCTGGCCACGGGCATCGGCACCGCCGACCCGGACGCCGCCAAGCCTTCCGCGATCAGCTCGATCACCAAGGACGGCAAGGCCTGGCATCTGAAGGTCTACTCCGCGGCCATGGGCCAGGACATTCCGATCGACGTGCAGCGTCCGGTCGACGAGTCGCAGCCCGCGCCGAACCTGTGGATGCTCAACGGCCTCGACGGTGGCATCGGTTCCGCCAGCTGGACCGCGCAGACCAATGCCCTCGGCTTCCTGGCCGACAAGCAGGTCAACGTGATCCAGCCGATCGGCGGCCGCGGCAGCTACTACACCGACTGGATCAAGGACGACCCGCAGCTCGGGCGCAACAAGTGGACGACGTTCTTCACCCAGGAACTGCCGCCGCTGCTCAACGACGCGCTGGGCTCCACCGGTCTCAACGCGCTGACCGGTCTGTCCACCTCCGGCACCTCGGTGCTGCAGCTGGCCGAGGCCGCGCCCGGACTGTGGAAGTCGGTGGCCGCGTACAGCGGTTGCGCGCAGATCGCGGACCCGATGGGCAAGCAGTTCCTCAAGTTCGCCGTGGAGACCTGGGCGGGCGGTAAGACCGAGAACATGTACGGGCCCGACGACAGCCCGCTGTGGGCCGCCAACGACCCGGTGATCAATGCCGAGAAGCTGCGCGGCACCAACCTGTTCATCTCCAGCGGCAGCGGCATCCCGGTGATGAAGGACGTGGAGTACTACACCAAGTCCGCGCCCGGCCCGCAGGGTGACATCAACCTGGCGCTCGGCATGGTGATCGAGGGCGGTGTGGACAGCTGCACCCACAACCTCAAGAACAAGCTGGACTCGATCAATATCCCGGCCACCTACCAGTTCGATCCGGTGGGCACGCACTACTGGCCGTACTGGGAGACCGCTCTGCACAACTCGTGGCCGATGCTGGCCGCGGGCATGAACGTTCCCGCCTGACGCAGTGAATCCGGCCTGACGCAGTGAATCCGGCCTGACGCAGTGAATCAGAGCGCCGCATCTCCCTTTTCGGAGATGCGGCGCTCTCGTCATTCCGGGCAGGCCAGCTGTCAGTCCGGGCGGGCTTCGGCGTGGGCCGAGTCGCGGACGCTGACCGGGGTGCGCGAGATCCGGCCGCCCAGACGTTCATTGACCGCGAAGCCGTGGCGACGGCACCAGGTGGCCAGCCGCGGCACGGCGGAGTCGTCGTCGCGGAACGTCGGCACGAGCTGCCCGACGATATAGAGGTGATGCGCGTCGGCGGCCCGGCACAGCTGCTGCAGCACGGCGGTGCCCAGCCCGGTGCCGCGCAATTCCGGATGCACGGTGATGTTGTCGAGTTTCACGGTGTCGGCGTAGATGTCGAACACCACCTCGACGAGCGGGTCACTGCGGTGCAGGGCGGCGATGTCGAACGGGACCGGTCGCAGCACACCGGGCAGATGATCGGAAAGTCGTTGGCGCGCCGCCTCGTCGGGGGCGGTGCGGGTGAGGTCCAGCAGTTCCTCGGTGAGGTCGGCGACCACGACCCGATCCCCCACGGCGGCCAGCGGACGGGCCGCCTCGGTGGCCTTGCGCAGCGCCTGGGCGCGGCGGGTCCAGTGCGCGTCGGCGGGCTCGTGGCGCTCGATCAGCTCGGTGAGGGTGTCCTCGAGGCACAGGGCGGTGCCGAGACTGCGCACGTACGCGCCGGAGAGCGCACCCCAGCGGTGATCGTCCGCGCCGACACCGTGCACGGCCAGCTCGCGGACCAGCGCGTCGCGGCGGCCGGTGGCGCGGGAGACCGGGGAGCCGGGCAGCAGTTGCAGCCAGCGGTGCCAGCCGCCGAGATTGGCGCGAATGCGGGTGCCGGCGATGTCGGCACTGGCGTCGAGATAGTTGCACAGAGCTTGCCGTCGCTCCCGCAACAGCTCACCGGCACGCTCGTCCGCGGGCTCGGCGGACGGCGTCTGACCCTCGCTCATAGCGACCTACGCTAGCGTCCAGTTCACTTGGTGCTGGTCATCGGCACGCAGAAATCGCGCTACCAGGGGTTGGGGACGTGCACCCCGCCGGGAACGGCACCGGAACCCGGGCCGAAACCACCCGGAATCGGGGTTTGCTGCGATGCAACCAGATCGAGGTCGGTGACCCGGTCCAAGAGGGACCGCTCATACCGTCCGGCCTGTTGCCGCGACCAGCCGGTCGAATGCCGCAGCGCCGAGCGGGCCTTGCGGCGGCGGTGATAGGTCAGCAGCGGTGCCAGCCCGGCCTCACTGCCCACGCTGCGCGCGACCGGACGCGCGATGAGCTCGCGGAACCAGCGCCGCTCGGTCTGCAGCACCCAGGCATACGCGAGGGCGAAGATGACCAGGTCGATGAGGATCGGCAGATAGGTCGACAGCAGAGCGGGGCCGGGCGGGCGCGGTGCGTCGAAGAGGAAGTGCATGGTGAACGCCAACGCGTAGAACAGCCCGAAAACCCCGATCCGCCAACCCCAGGACCGGTCGGTCCGAATCAGCAGCATGACGATGCCGACCCCGGCCAGCGCCGACATGGCCCAGTGCGAGGTGAGCGCGGTGACCAGCCGCAGCACCGCCACCAGCAGCACATCGACCACCGGATCCTGCGGCGAGGTCAGCGCGGTCTGGGTGCTGTAGTGGCAGTCCTCGGCGATCTGCGCGCCCAGCCCGACCGCCGCGCCCAGCAGCAGCCCGTGCATGGGCCGGGTCAGCCGCGCCCGGAACATGACCGCCACCACCGCGATACCGATGGCCTTGATGTACTCCTCGTCGATGGGCGCGGTGATGGCTGCGCTCCAGCTGATGGCGAAGCGGTCGCCGAACAGATTGGTGATGGTCCGGCTGAGGTGGTCATTGGCCCACATGGCCAGCCCGGTCCACACCGTGGCACCCCAGATCGCACCCATGACCATCGGGGCGACCAGGTGGCGGCGAGCTCGGAAAGGGTCCAGCGCGAACAGAATTCGGCCGATGATCAGCAGCGTGAGCGCGGTGATCGGCAGCGCGGCCAACGCCGGCGCGCCCGCGAACCACACCTGCCCGGCCGCCTGCAGCACGAACAGCAGCGGCCCGATGACGACGGCCAGGCAGTACACCCAGAACAGCAGCGAACGCGGTTGGAACCAGGTCATGCCTCGACCGCCTTCGCCGAGGTGAGCAGGTCGGTGATCAGCTGTATCCCGGCCTCGCGGGTGGATCCGGTGACCGTCACCGTGACCGCCACGTCGCCGCTGCCGGCGACCGCGCACACGCCGCCGGTGCTGTCGGGCAGCACGCAGCTGAGTCCCTGGAAGTCGCCCGCAGCGACCGCGCCGCCGTCGAATCGCACGGTGACCCCGGCGGCGCGCAGCGGCAGCAGCAGTCGCGGTGCAGCGGTGGCGAAGTCGGTGATGCCGTCGGATACCGACACCGACACCCGCTCGTCACCGTTCCCCGATTTCAGCACGGCGATGGATTCGTCCCCGGTCGCGATCCGCCGCATCTGCTCGGGCACCCGGAACACGACCGAGTTCGCCGGATCCGTACCCCCATGCACGGCCCCGATCCCGGTGGCGTTCAGCGTGATAACGGTCCCCGCCGCCACGTCGGTCTCCCGGGTCGGTACCGCCGACGACAGCAGTGGCGGCACCACCAGCGCGACCGCCAGCGCCCCCACCGCCCCGATCGCGGGCCCTACCGAATAAACAAGGCGCACCATGTTTTCCACCCTCTCGGCTCCCTGACGCAACGTCCAGGAACGCGCAGGCGTTCCGGCTCCCCGGTTCGACCCCGGGTACCCGACCACCCACCGCTTGCCGCGAGTTAACCACAAGCCCCGGCCCGAACACGCCCGCACCGCCGCGCCAACCTCGCGGCGTGACCCATCGGATGCGGGCCGGTCAGGCGGTGCGGGCGATGACGGAGTCGGCGATGCTGCGGAGGCCGGAGACCGCGGGGGGTGGGAAGGGGGCGCGGGCGAGGGTGCGCTGGACCAGGAGCCAGCGGTCGCGGATCATGCGTTCGACTTTGGGGCGGGCGGTGGCGGCGAGGATGCGGCGGCAGACGGCTGCGCCGTGGGCGTCCAGGCGCGGGTTGCCGATGAGGGCTTCGAGCTGGGCGCGTTGGTTCGGGTCGGCGTAGTGCAGGGCGAGGGCGAGCAGGACGGTGTGTTTGCCGGAGCGCAGGTCGTCGTCGATGGATTTGCCGGTGCGCGCGGGGTCGCCGAAGACGCCCAGCAGATCGTCCTGGAGCTGGAACGCCTCGCCCAGCGGGCCGCCGTAGTCCGAGAGTGCCCGCGCCACATCGGGTCCCGCGCCGGCCAGCGCCGCGCCCAGTTGCAACGGCCGCACCACGGTGTAGGCGGCGGTCTTGTAGCGGATGATCTCCAGGGCCTGATCGAGGTCGCGGGTGGGCTTGCCGGTGGTGAGCAGATCCAGATATTGGCCGTAGTTGACCTCGGTGCGCATGGCGTCGAGAACCGTTGCGGCAGCGGCCATCCGGTCCGGTGGCAGGCCCGCGGTGTGCAGCAGCTCCTGCGACCACACCAAACCGAAATCGCCGATCAGCAGGGCGGCGTGGGTGCCGAAGCGGGCCGCGGTGCTGTGATCGCGCGCGCCGCGGCGGTCGGCTACCGAGCGGTGCACGGTGGGCTGATCGCGGCGGGTGTCGCTGTCGTCGATGATGTCGTCGTGAATGAGGACGGCGGCGTGGAACAGCTCCACCGCGGCGGCCACCCGCACCACCGCGTCCGGCAGGTCGACACCACCGCCCGCATGCCAGCCCAGCACGCAGAACATCGGCCGGATCCGCTTGCCGCCCGCGAACAGGAATGAGCGCACCGCGTCCACCACTTCGGTGGGAAGTCCGGCCGCTGCGGCGGATTCGGCCTTCTCGCCGAGGAATTCGTACAGCGCGGCCTCGACACGCACGCGCATGGCGGTGCGGTCCAGCGGTGACACGGCGATCGTGGGGGTACTCATGGGGGTGTCCTCCGATCGTGCGTTCGCGGCGGGACGGTGGATCGGGGCACGCAGAAGTGCGAAAAATGTGTGATCGAAATGGATAGACGCCAGTGCGTTTCATCGCCGCGCCGGATCGCGCGAACCCAATCCCGTTAGCCCTCAGCCAATGAGCAGAAATGGAAGCTGAACTGAGAGAAGTGTAATACGCGCCATCGCCGCCGGTAAAGCGTTAACTCTCAGCATCGAAAAATGATGCCGGGCACGGTCCCCCAACCGTGCCCGGCATCCACTCGACGTTCCGAAGCCGAAATCCGCTGTGCCCTAGAGCAGGTCGGCCAGCCCCTTGAGCGGCCCGGGCAGCCCGGCCACATGCTTCTTGATGCCCGCCGCCACCGGGTTGGGCGTCTCGGCGCGCAACCGGTCCAGTTCGGCCTGCATGGTTTCGACGGTCTGCGTGTAGTACCCGTCGACGAGGTCACCGTCCTCCGGATCGCCGGGCTGGGTCGACCAGTCCAGGGCGGGCAGGAAGCTGACGGTCACCGAGGCGGGCAGCGGAATCTGCGGCAGGATCGGGGCGACGCCGAAGGGCAGGCCGAGGGTGTAGGGAAACACCTTGGCGCGCACCAGTTTGTCCAGCTGCAGCAGGCGCGCGGTGCGCTCGCCGCGGCTGAGCACGAAGATGGAGTCGTGGCCGCCGTTGGCGACCGCCGGGATGACCGGCACCCCCAATTCGAGGGCGAGCCGAATGAAGCCCTTGCGTTCGGCGTAGTCGATCTTGCCGCGGTCGGTCCACGGGCGGCACGCCTCCCAGTCGCCGCCCGGGTAGACCATCACCGCGCCACCGTCCTTGAGCCCCTTGGCCGCCGACTCCTTCGAGGCCGCGATGACGCCGAAGCCGCGCAGGCTGTCGCCGAGAAACGGTGCGCGCAAAAGGATGTCGTGCGCGACGCCGTAGCTGGGCTCGCCCGGGCGGCGATCCAGCATGGCCATGAAGGTGATCCACACCTCCGGCGCCCAGTAGATGGAAGAGTGATTGCCGATGACCAGCGCCGGTCCGGACGCGGGCAGATTCTCCAGCCCGGTGACGGTCGGGGTGAAGTAGTCGGTGTAGGCCCGGGCCAGCGGCAGCAGCGGGTGGTTCGGGTCGGGGATTACCGTGTTCTCGGTTTCGGTCATGAGCCATTCCTGTCGATTGCTTTGCCGGGGACGGGCGGCACGCAACGACACCTCACGACGCTTCGAGATTGCACAACACTTCGAATCACCGTCGAGCCGAATTGAATTGCCCCCGGGTCACATCCCCATTGATAGCTCCGACGGCCGCGCATGCGCGGTCCTGCTCAGCGTACGGACGTCGCTGCGTTGCGACAGATGCCCGTCACCGTCCTCCTGCGCCCTCGACGTTATCAACCCAAGCGTTTGCTTGTTAGAGAGTGTGCGAAACCCAACATTCATCTCATTGCTTCGCGAAGGCTCCCGAGCTTCGACCTAAGATGACCGATCCCCGCGCAATCCCGGGTCCAGGACATACCGTGCGGCATAATTGCCCGCGATCGACCGGACCGCAATCGGTGTATAAAGCATCACGATCTTCCCGCTCCTCCGTATTCCTGTGGCGAAGGGTATGCGTGTGCGCGACAACGGATTCGACCATCCAGTCAACCGCAGGACGCTGTTCGGACTGAGCCTGGCGGCGGTGGCCGCGGCCGGGTTGTCGAGCTGTTCGAAGTCCACCGGCTCGGCGGGCAGTTCCGCGACGAGCTCGAATTCCGACGATCCCAAGGCGATTGCCACCGACGCCTACCTCTTCGGCTATCCGCTGGTCCTGATGGATGTCACCCGCGCCGTCGCCGGCGGGACGAATCGCTTCCAGCACGCACAGAACCTGCCCACCAGTAGCGACCGCGCCGTGGTCCGCATCAATCTGGACACCCTGTACTCGAGCGCCTGGCTCGATCTCGGGCCCGAGCCCATGGTGCTGCAGGTGCCCGCCATGCCGAGCGGGCGGTACTGGCTGATGCAGCTCATGGACGCCTGGTCCAACACGGCGCAGGATCCCAGCAGTGCCAATCCGCAACTGGCCGACGGGCATTCGGGTCCGCCCTACACCTACGTGATCACCGGGCCCGCGTTCTCCGGCACCCTGCCCGACAATCTGACCCGCCTGTCGATGCCGACCGCGAGCGCCTGGCTGCTCGGCCGCATCCAAGTCAACGGCGAGGACGACCTGCCGGCCGTGCACATGCTGCAGCAGCAGTTGAAACTGATGCCGCTCAGCGCTTGGCTCGCGGGCACGCCCGCCTCCTCCGGCAGTCTGCCTCGCCCGCAGGGCGATCCGCCGCCGGACCAGGTGGCGAACATGGACGCCACCACCTTCTTCAATCGGCTGTGCGCGGCGCTGACCACGAATCCACCCGCACCCGCCGACGCTCCGATGATGAAACGCATTGCCGCCCTGGGCATCACACCGGGCGGGCAAGTGAACGCACAGCCCGCGGAACTGCTCACCGCGGCGGTCAAGGACGCCCAGCACCGGATGATCACCTACCAGAACCCGCAGGGCAAGGACGTCAACGGCTGGAAGTACGCCACCGATCTCGGCACGTACGGCATCGACTACGCACTGCGGGCCAATGTCGCCTATTTCGGGCTGGGCGCGAATCTGTCGCGAGACGCGCTGTACCCCAGCATCGTCGACACGGCCGACGATCACGGCCTGCCGCGCCGGTTCCGGCTGAAGTTCCCCGCCGACCACCTGCCGCCCGCCGACGCCTTCTGGTCGCTGACCGCCTACACCGCCGACAACTATCTGGTCGAGAACGACGCCGATATCTACGCGGTCGGACATGCCGTCCCGGTGGTGCCCGCAGCCGACGGCTCGGTGGAGCTCGCCATCCAGCACGAGGATCCGGGACCGGCTGTGCCCAAGGGCAATTGGCTGCCGATCCCGGCCGCGGGCGAGTTCTCGCTCACGCTGCGGCTCTACGCCCCGAGGCCGGAAGCCATCGACGGCACCTGGCGGCCGCCGGGACTGACCACCCTCCCGGCGAGCTGAACGCAGTGTGCCCGCGAGGTTCGCTGGAACGAACCCCGCGGGCAAGTATTCAGACATGCGGGACATTCATGCCTTAATGCGCATATCGGCGTAAAGGCATCTCAGGAATTCGATCGGCGGCTGAAGAGAATGCCCGCACCCAGGTATCCGACCAGGGCCAATCCCGCACACCACGCCAAGGCCGTCGGCGCGGAACTTCCCACCGGGGTGTCCATGAGCAGGCCACGCATGGTCTCGGTGACCGAGGTGACCGGCTGATGCTCGGCGAAACCACGCAGCCAGCTCGGCAGCGTGTGAACCGGGACGAAGGCACTGCTGACATACGGCAGGAACATGAAGATGAACATGAAACCGTTGGCCGCCTCCGGATTCGCGACCAGCAGCCCCAATGCCGCGGCCACCCACGACAGGGCCAGCACGTAGCAGGCGAGCAGACCCACCACCCCGAGCCAGCGCAGCGGATCGGTGGTCGGGCGGAAGCCGATGGCGACCGCGACCACGATCACCAGCCCCGTGGTGATGAGATTGCGCAGCACGCTCTCGATCACGTGCCCGGTGAGCACCGCGGTCCGCGAGACGGCCATGGCACGGAAGCGGTCCACGATGCCGGTGTGCATATCGCTCGCCACCGCCACGGCGGTGCCGCCGGACCCGAAGCCCGCGCACAGCAACAGGATTCCCGGCACCACGTAGTCGATGTAGGAGCCGCCCACATTCATCGCGCCGCCGAAGACGTAGACGAACATGAGCAGGATGCTCACCGGAATGATGAAGGTCATCATCATGGTGTCGGGGCTGCGCAGGGTGCGGCGCAGATTGCGGCCCACCATGGCGGCGGAATCCTGGGCGGCATAGGTGAGAGTGCTCATCGCACGGCCTCTTTCTTGGCGGCGCCGGTCAGGGCGAAGAAGACATCGTCGAGATCCGGTGTGTGAATGGACAATTGGTCGATGCTCACGGCGTGGTCGTCGAAATGGTCGAGGAGTTTGCGTAGATCGCCGACACTGCCGTCCGAGGGCACCTGCAGCGCCAGCTGCTCGCTGTCCACCTCACCGACCGGCACCGCCCGCGCGGCCGCGGCCAATCCGTGCTCGTCGGCGAAGGCGAGGCGGATGTGGCCGCCGGGCACCAGCCGCTTGAGCTCCTCCGCGCTGCCCTCGGCGACGATGCGGCCGTCGTCGAGCACCGCGATGCGATCGGCCAATTGATCGGCCTCTTCCAGGTATTGGGTGGTGAGGAAGATGGTCACGCCGTCGGCGACCAGGCCCCGGATCACTCGCCACAGTTCCCGGCGGCTGCGCGGATCCAGGCCGGTGGTGGGCTCGTCGAGGAACACGATGCGCGGCTGCCCCATCAGGCTCATGGCGATGTCGAGCCGGCGGCGCATGCCGCCCGAGTAGGTCCCCGCCCGCTTGCCCGCGGCCTCGACGAGTTCGAACTGCTCCAGCAATCTCGTTGTGCGCCTGCCGGTTTCCCGCGAGCCCAGGTGCAGCAGGCGGCCCATCAGCCGGAGGTTCTCGGTGCCGGTGAGCACCTCGTCGACGGCCGCGAACTGGCCGGTGACGCCGATGAGCGCCCGCACCGCGTCCGGCTCGCGCAGCGGATCGTGGCCGCCCACGCGCACCACTCCCCCATCGGGCCGGTTCAGCGTGGTGAGGATGCGGACCATCGTGGTCTTGCCCGCGCCGTTCGGGCCGAGCAGCGAGAACACGGTCCCGGCGGGCACGACGGCGTCGATGCCGCGCAGGACCGGCCGGTCGCCGAAGGATTTGGTGAGCCCGGCGACCTCGATCGCCAGGCCGGTGTCGGATGCCGTCATGGCAACTCCATTCACGAAACTGTTTATGCCGTACACTCTGTTTATAGGCTACACAGTTTTCCGGATGACGCAAGATAGGTGCGGGGAGACGACAGGAGGTCAGAGTGAAGACGCCCGACGATCGGGTCCTACCCAAAGCGGTGAAGCTGATGTGGGATCTGGAGAGTGCGAGCACGCGCGGACCCAAGCGCGGGATGAGCCTGGAGCAGATCCTCGACACCGCCATGGCGATCGCCGACGCCGAGGGCTACGCCGCGGTATCGATGGCGCGGGTCGCGAAGGAACTCGGCTTCACCACCATGTCGCTCTACCGGTATGTCGACAGCAAGGACACCCTCGTCGAGATGATGCACGACCGCATCTTCGACATCCGGCCGGAACTACCCCGCAACGACTGGCGCGCGGCGATGGAAGCCTGGGCCTGGGCCGAATTCCGGGCCATCCGCGCGCACGACTGGTGGCTCGACATCCCCATGACCTCGCCCCCGCTCGGCCCCAAGAACATGGCGTGGCTCGAAGCGGGCATGACCGCGTTGTCCAGCCTGGCCGTTCCCGAGGCGCTCAGACTGCAACTGCTGGTGAACCTTTCGATCTACGTCATCGGCCGCACTCGATTCCTGCGCGACACCATCCAGTCCGACACGGAGGACCGCGACTACGGCGCCATCCTCAGCGCGGTCCTCGACCCCGAACGGTTCCCCGCCGTCACCAGTGCGATCGGCAATCGCGTCTTCGACGATGACGATATGAACTGGGAGGAAGCCGATTTCAGCTTCGCCCTCGCCCGGCTGCTGGACGGCTACGAGGTCTTCCTCGCCAAGCTCGGCGGGCCATAACCCGGGCACGATCGGCGGCAGTGACGCGCGTCTCCTCGATCATGCTGGCCGGTAACGGAATCGGTCCGGGTGTCAAGGCTTCGTAAACACTGCGATAACCGCCGCACGCCGCCTTGACCTGGGATGTTCCGACACGTCACCATGTGCGCACGGCTACCCGATCGGGCGTCCGCGATGACGGGGGAATTCCTTCTCGCAATCTCGTGGCGTTCGAATGTTGGTGCGGTGGCCGCGTTTTGATCGAGGAGTTCGCCATGGCCACAGTCGCAGTCCCCATCCGATCCGCAATCGCCGCGGGTGCCATGGTTCTCATTCTCGGCGGCATGGTCGCGGCCTTCGTCTACGGCGCGGTGCCCGCCGTCGCGGGTCCGGCCGGACCGGTCCCGGCGCTCATCGAGGTGCACACCGACACTCCGGCCACGCTCCCGGCGTGTACCGAAATCACCGAGGACAGTGTCAATCCCGCATGCGTGGACGCGCCCGCGGACCCGGTTCCGGCGAACGCGGCACTCGACGACCAGCGCTAGCGAGCCCGGCCACCAACAGCGCGGCCGGTACGAACAGCGCCGCCACGCAGGCCACCAGCCCGATCCAGCCGCCCGCCGCATAGGCGATGCCCGCGCCGCTGCCGATGACGGCGCTGCCCAGGTAGTAGGCGAACATGTAGAGAGACGATGCGGCGCCACGGTTTTCGGCCAGCGTGCCCACCCAGGCGCTGGCCACGGTGTGCGCACCGAAGAATCCGGTGGTGAACAGCAGAATGCCGAGCAGCACCGTGGACAGGTGGTCGGGGATGGTGAGCAGCACGCCGACGACCATCAGGCTCAGTGCGGCGACCAGGATCCGATGGTGGCCACGGCGATCGACGAGCCGGCCCGCGTACGCGGAGGCCACCGTGCCCGCGAGGTAGAGCACGAACACCGAACCGGCCAGGGCCGCGGGCAATTCGAACGGGCGATGGGTGAGCCGGTAGCCGAGGTAGTTGTAGACCGACACGAAGCTGCCCATCAGCAGAAACGCCAGCCCGAACAGGGCGAGCAGTTCCCGGTGCCGCACCTGCCGGGCGAGATCGCCCGCGAGCGTGCCGAATCCGGCCGGACGCGGGGTGAATCCGCGCGACGGCGGCAGCGCCCGGGCGAACCACACCGTGCACAGCGCCGCCGCCAGCGACACCGCCACCTCGGCCCACCGCCACGACGCCAGCCCCAGCGCGATCGAAGGAATCAATCGCCCCGCGAGCCCGCCGATGGTGGTCCCGGCGATATAGACCCCCATGGCCGCGCCCAGCCCGCCCGCCCCGACCTCCTCTGCCAGGTATGCCATGGCCACGGCGGGCACCCCCGCCAGCGCAATCCCCTGCACCGCGCGGATCGCCAGCAGTACGTCCAGGTTCGGAACCAGCGGCAGCAGCAGTCCCAATGCCGAAGCCAGCACCGCCGACCCGATCATCACCCGCGTCCGCCCGACCCGAGCAGACAACACCCCTGCCGGAATGATGGCCAACGCAAGGAACCCGGTGGTCAGCGAAACAGCCAGCGCCGCATGCGCAGGCGTCGCCCCGAACGCCGCCAGCAGACTCGGCAGCAGCGACTGAGTGCTGTACATGGCGGCGAACGTGGTCAGCCCGGCCGCGAAAAGCGCGACGGTGACCCGCTTCTCATGCACCGACCGCCCCGGAAGCCGAGCAACGGACTCGTGGATCCCAGGCCGCGCGGGCGCGAGATGAGTTGCCGGGGCGGTGCGGGCTATCGCATCGACCGGAAGCCCAGCGCGGTCGAACTCGCCGACGACGGCTCCGGCGGACGGCGCGGCCGGTTCACCCGTGCCTTGCGCGCCGGATGTCCGGATCGGCGGGCGGGCGCCTGCCGGGGCGGACGCGGGTTCTCGGAGGCTGGTCATCGGGTCCTCTCCGGCTGGACGTGGTGTGCGAATTCCAGGGTGGTGCGCAGCCGCTTAGAACGGAAATGCATGATTAGCTGGGTGCTCATGCAGTGACGGCATATAGCGAGGAGGCGGTGTGCTCGGCGCGGATCTGGAGTGGTTCACGACACTCGCCGAAACGGAGAATGTGTCGGCCGCCGCCGATCGGCTGCATCTGGCGCAGCCGACGCTCTCGCGGATGCTCGCGCGGCTGGAGCATCGGCTCGGGGTGGCGCTGTTCGATCGGCACGGCAAGCGGCTACGACTCAACGACTACGGCCGCCTCTACTACGAGCACGCACGCCGCGCTCGCGCAGAACTGCATGCGGGCGAGCAGGCGGTCGCCGATCGTGCGAATCCGGCCAAGGGAGTGGTGCGCCTGTCGTTTCTGCATTCCTTCGGTGGCAACCTGGCGCCGCAGTTGATCGGGGACTTCCGGCGGACGGCGGGCCGGGTCGATTTCACGCTGTATCAAGGTGCGGCCGAGGTGATCACCCGGCAGGTCCTCGACGGCGAGGCCGATCTGGCGCTGGTCTCGCCGCGGCCCGGCACACCCGGGATCGGGTGGCGCACCCTGTTGAATCAGCCTGTGGTGCTGGCGGTTCCGTCCGATCATCGGCTGGCCGGGCAACGGCAGGTGCGGCTGGCCGAGCTCGCCGACGCCGAATTCATTGCCATGCACCCGGGATTCGGCATGCGCCGGGTGTTCGACGAACTGTGCGCCGCGGCCGGGATCGGGCCGCGCATCAGCTTCGAGTCCAGTGATCTGGTGACCGTCCGCGGTCTGGTGGCGGCGGGGCTCGGGGTCGCGCTGGTCCCCGCGGAGGAACCGCTGCCGCCCGGGGTGGCGCTGGTACCGCTCGCCGACGCGGGTGCGTCCCGGGATGTCGGGCTGATCTGGTCGGCGACCGCGACCGGCTCCGAGGCGGTGCGGAGGTTTCGCGACTTCGCGACCGAATGGGCGGCCCGCCGCCACACCCGCTGAGGCCGCGAACCCGGCGCTGTTACGGTTACCGAAAGGTAACTGACCGAGCATTCAGACCCCCGGGAGCGGCCCGTGCAGCGGTATCGTCCGGTTCTCGACACCCTCGGCGCCGGCCTTGCCGCCGCCGTCGCGTGCCTGGCACTCATCGTGCCCGTCGACACCGGCTGCGCCGCCGACTCCTCGGCGCTGCAAATGACGCTGCTGACCATCACCGTGCCCCGCGCCACCGCGGCGGGCGCGGTCATCGCCGTCCTCGCCGCGGTCTGCGTCCACATGTTCGGCACGCGCGCGGCGTGGGGCACCGCCGCCGTCGCGACGCTGATACTGGCCACCGACCATTTCCTGGTGACCTCGACCTCGACGAGTCTGGCCACCGCCAACTTCGTGGATTCACTCGGAGCCGGTGTGCTGCTGGGCGCGGCCGGTGCCGCGGCACTCGAATACCGGCCGCCCGCACTGGGTTATCTGTTCGGGGCGCTGACCGGCATCCTGGTCGGCGACCACCTCGAGAACGTCACCGGGAACGGGACCAGGTCACTGCTCGAACGCGCCTTCATGGATCTTCCGCCGAGCTGGCTGACCATACCGACACTCATCTTGCTAACTATTTGCTATTGGACCTGCCGTCGCCCCGGGGCCTACCCGACCACCTTGAATCTGCCGTTCGGTCCCGTGCTGGGCGCGGCCGTGGTGATCACCACCGTCACGGTCGTGTCCGAACGGCTGGCACCGTCCACGGCGAGCGTCGCCGCCATCGCCGCCGGGGTGGTCGCCATCGCCGCCGCCACCTTCGTGGGCGCGCTGCTGCTGCCCGGCCGCGACGGCACCCTCACCCTGCTCATGGTGGCACTCGCGGCCAGCGGCAGCTCCATCAGCTATGGCGTGCAACATCATTGGCAGGTCGGGCCGATGCTGCTGGCCATGACGCTCGGACTCGGCGTCGGCATGATCCGCCCGGCCCCGCTCGTGGCCGCCGGCGCGATCCTCGCCCTCGGCCTCTTCGACCTGTTCACCCCGGCCGCCGGGAACGCGGATGCCGGAGTCGTATTCCTCGGCAGCTGCGCCGTGGCCGCCATCGCCGGTTACAGCTTCGGCGCGATCGCGACCCGCAGCGCGCCCGGAACCGTGCTGCCCCTGGGCATTCTGCTGATCCCCTCCGCGGTGCTGACACTGGGGCACCGGGTCTGCGGCACCACTCCCTGGTACCGCGAGCCCGGGTCCGTCACGAGCAATCACTCCGCCTGGTTCGCACTCGCACTCGGAATCTGTGCACTGCTGGGCATTCTCGCCCTCCGCCGTCTGCGCCCCGAGCCCGCCGAATCCTAGGAGATGCGGTAGAGCCAGACTCGCGGATCGGCGGGTTCGCCGGCGGGGGTCCAGCCGTAGGAGTGGCCGATGCCGTCGGCGTGGTACTGATGCAGGTAGGTCCGCAGGTCCGTGCGCTGAGTATTGCCGGAGACGATGCCGCGCAGCACGATCGCGGTGAGGTCGTAGCCCTCGACGGCGAAATTGCCCACGTCCTCGCCGATCGCAGCCTTGTAGTCGGCGAGAAAACGGTTCGTCGCGGGCCCACACGAACAGTCCACGATCGTGCCGGGCCCGGCGGATCCCGCGGCGTTGCGGAAGGCCGGATCGTAGTCGCCATCACCCAGTACGAAAGTGGCGGCAACACCGGCACTTCGGAGCTTCTTCAGCAGATCTGCTGCAGAGGGAGGGTAGCCCGAATAGAACACCGCATCAGGATGTGCCGTCGCGATGGCCTTGACCGCCACACTGCGATCGCCGTCCTTGTCGATGCTGACCTGACATTCCGACAGGGCGGTTGTCCCCAGTCCGTCGATGACAGCCGGGGTCAACGCCGTCTCGTACCCGTCCGTGTTGTCCCTAACCACACAAACCCGAGAATAGGCCGCCGTGGTCGCCAGATAGCGGCCCAATGCCGGACCCTGCACATTATCGTTGGCCACACCCCGGAAGAAGCCCGACCAACCCTGCTGCGTCAGTACCGGATTCGATGCCACCGGGGTCAGAAACGGCAGACCCGCGTCGTCCAGAGTCTTGCCGGCCTTCATCACCTCCGGGGAGAGCGCGGGGCCGATTACCGCCACAATGGATTTGTCCGTGGCGATCTTGCGGGCGATCTGGGCCGCTGTAGTCGGGTCGCCCTCGGTATCGAACTGCTTGATCGTCACCGGGCAGACGCCGCCCCCGCCCTGAACGAATTGGGTGACAGCCAGTTTCACGCCACCCAGGATGCTTGCCCCCAGGGCCGCGTTATCGCCCGTGAGTGGCAGTTCCGCCGCGATCGACACCGGCGAGCAGGGCAGACGACCGTCGTTCGCCGGATCCTCGGCGGAGACCGGGCCGCCACTGTTCCTGCCCTGCATGTCGATCTGGGTGAACGGGCCGAATCCGGTCAGCACCGCGGTCTGCGGGATGTCACCGACGGCCGGGGATGCCGGTTTGGCGGCCGGTGAGCTGGAATCGTGTGCCATCCAGATGATTCCGGCTGCTACGGCCAGCACCACCGCAGTGGTGGCCGCACCGATGGCTGCCCAGCGACCGCGCCGACGACGTACCGACGAATTCACCTGCAATCGCGAGGTATCCGCCTCGGTGAGATCGCCGGGAGCGGGCAGGGTCGCCACCGATGCGGTAACACCGACCGACATGGGCTGCCCGTCTTCGGGCAGGGACAGCAGCCGGGTGGTGTCCGACCGGCCGACGATCGCCCCGGACGACGGCGGCAGCGTGGACTCCGAGACTTCCGAAAGCGCCTGGGCCGCTGCCTCGGCGAAGGCCCGGCACGATTCGAAGCGGGCGTCCGGGCGTTTGGCCAAGCCACGCGCGAGCACCGCGTCCAACGCGGCGGGTAGTTCGGGGCGACGATCGGCCAGCTTCGGCGGCTGCTGCTGCAGATGCCCCGCGATGACGGCGGCGACGGTCTCGGCCTGGAACGGTGTCGAGCCGGTCAGCAGCCGAAACAGGGTGCACGCCAAGGAATACTGATCCGACCGCTGATCCAGCGGCGCGCCCGACAGCTGCTCGGGCGAGGCGTAGGTGATGGTCGCGGCCAGCATTCCGGTCCGGGTGATCTGCGCCGAGTCGTCGCGTAGCCGCCCGATCCCGAAGTCTGTCAACAGGATTCGGCGTTCCTGACCCGCGGGCGGGCGGGTCAGCAGGATATTGGCGGGCTTCACATCGCGATGCACCACACCCATCGAATGCGCGTAGTCCAGGGCTTTCGCCGTTTCGGCGATGATGTGCACGGCCTCCTCGGCGGGCAGTGTGAACGGATCCAGCGCGGAGGCGTCGCCGCCGTCGACGTACTGCATGGCGATCCACAGCCGCCCGCCCTCGACTCCGCGATCGTGCACGGACACGATATTCGGGTGATCGAGCCGCGCGATCAGCTCCGCCTCCCGCTCGAACCGAGCGCGAGTCTCCTTCTCCGAGGCCAACTCCCGAGCCAGCACCTTGACCGCGATCAGCCGCGGCAGCCGCGGATGGCGGCCGAGATAGACCTCCCCCATCCCGCCCCCGCCGAGCCGCCGCTCGATCAGATATCCAGCGAATTCCTCGCCCGCACGCACCATTCGGCCCCTCGCACACAAAAACCCTTCGCACCCTACCGCTTCCGGAGCACATCGCGCTTGCCCCGAGCCGGCGGCCAGGCCGAAGGCCGTGCAGTCCGCAGCGTGCGGTTAGCATTGCGCGTCGGCGATCGGGCCGAGGGGTGGGCGGACGATTCCCACCGGTGTTTCGAGCTTTACGGGGAGGGACGATGCGGACGGCTTACGCCCGCATGGCATTCGTGGTGGGTGCCGTGATTGTGGTGACCGGGTGCGGCACGAAAGATCAGCAGGACACCCCGACCGGGGGCGCGCTGTTCGATCCCTGTACGGACATCAAGGACGACGTGTTCCGCAAGGCCGGATTCGATCCCGCGACGAAAAAGCATCCGGTGGCGGAGTTTCCGGACCGATGCAGTGTGGACGCCACCAGCGGTGGCGGGCTGCTGATGGAACATCAGACCACCTACGGTCTCACCTCGGATTACGACCGTTCCCTGGCGAACGATCGAGCCGGCAAGAACAGCGCGCAGATCCGGATCACCACCATCAACGGCAGGGACGCCTACACCGTGCCCCGGATTGTCACCGTCTTGGACTCGCCCCTCGCACTGGGCTGCGACGCCAACCTGCGGACCAAACTGGGGGTGCTCAACATCAATATCTCCTCGGACGCGGGCACCTGCCCCGCAGTTCTGCGCGCGGCCACCCTGATCGAACCCTCCATCGGCCCCAACCGCTGAAACCGCGTCCCAGGTCAGGGGCGGGGTAGGCCCATGACGCTCGCGGCGGCGGTCTCGATCGCGCTGCGCAACTCCGGCTCCGGGACGTCCTGGAGGCCGGTGGCGAAGCGCAGGAACGGTTCGAAGAGTTGCCAGCCCAGCACCAGGGCCAGGGCGTTGGCGGCGGCGAGGTCGGCGCTGCGCTCATCGGGGTGATGTTTGCGAGCCTGTTCGACGACACGGTCGACGGTCGGAAAGTGTTGCTGCAGTTCGCCGACCGGGTAGCCGTCGAGGATGGCGCGGGCCAGGACGGTCCACTGGCGGCGCATGGTCGGATCACCCGCCGAGACCGGCCCGGCGGCGACCCGCAAGGCGGTCTGATCGGCGAGGTGATTGAGGACCGCGGCGACCAGTTGCTCCTTCGCGCCCAGGTGCCGGAAGACCAGGCCGTGGTTGACGCCCGCCCGTTTGGCGATGTCGCGGATCGAGGTCGCGGCGGGGCCTCGTTCGGCGAACAGATCCGCGGCGTGCTCGAGGACCGCCGCGACGACCGCGTCGCGGCCGATCGGGCCCTCGTCCGGATCCGGCGAAGTATCCGTTGCCGAGTCTGTAGTCACGCGACTACACTAGCGCATCATCGACTGTAGTCAGCTGACTACACCAGTGTTTCGACCTCACGAAGGAGCACGCGAATGACCGTCACCACCACCCCGGAAGCCCCCGCGGCCAACCGCCCGCGGTCGATGCGACTGCCCGGATACACCGTGCGAACCGGACCTTTCACCCACCTCCTCGACGAGCACACCCGGCTGGCCGGACTCACCTGGCAGCACTTCGAGGCCCGGCAGGTCGGCGCGACCCTCGGCGCCGAGATCTCCGGAATCGACCTGACCACCGAACTCCCCGATGCCGCGATCGACGAGATCCGGCGCGCGCTCCACGCCTACAAGGTGCTGTTCTTCCGCGATCAACCACTGACCTCGGCCGCGCACGTCGCCTTCGCCCGGCGCTTCGGCGATCTCGAGGTACACCCGTTCCTGCCGGGCAACACCGAACTGCCGGAACTGGTGCGATTCGAGAAGAGCGCGCAGATCGCGGGCTTCGAGAACTCCTGGCATCACGACGTGACCTGGCGCGAGACGCCGTCGATGGGTGCCATCCTGCACGCCATCGCCGTCCCCGAGATCGGCGGCGACACCCTGTTCTCGGACATGTACGCCGCCTACGACTTCCTCGACGACGAGACCAAGGCGCGGATCGAAACCCTCGACGCCATCCACGATTACACCCGCGCCTTCGGCTTCGCCCTCGGCCCGGAGCAGCAAGCGGAGATGCGCGCGAAATTCCCCTCGGTCCGGCACCCGGTCGTCTGCACCCACCCCGCCACCGGCCGCAAGCACCTCTACGTCAACCGCGTCTTCACCGACCGCATCGAAGGCCTCGCCCCCGAGGAGAGCCGCACACTGATCGACGAATTGTGCCGAGCCGCCGACTCCCCCGAACACCAGGTCCGCCTGCACTGGCAGCCCGACACCATCGCCTTCTGGGACAACGCCGCCGTCCAGCACTACGCCGCCAGCGACTACTGGCCGCAGGTACGAATCATGGAGCGCGCCTCCATCATCGGCCCACGCCCGGCACGCTGAGCACCCCCGCGTCAGCTGACGCCCGGGTGACTGCCCGCGCATATGGGTCGGCCCGGGACATGGTTTCGTGTCCCGGGCCGACTCGTACGCGGGTCGCGCGTTACTTCTTCTTGTCCCGCTTCTCGCGGACGCGCACGTTCACGCGGACCGGGGAACCGTCGAAGTTGAACTCCTCACGCAGCCTGCGCTCGATGAAGCGGCGGTAGCCCGCCTCGAGGAAGCCGGTGGTGAACAGCACGAACGTCGGCGGGCG
The DNA here is from genome assembly GCF_042753865.1 of Nocardia sp. NPDC059240. Taxonomy (NCBI): domain Bacteria; kingdom Bacillati; phylum Actinomycetota; class Actinomycetes; order Mycobacteriales; family Nocardiaceae; genus Nocardia; species Nocardia sp. NPDC059240. The sequence goes on from NZ_JBHZAC010000011.1 coordinate 259,079, forward strand.
GGTGGACGCCTGAGTGGCGAACAGGACTCGGGGCAGGCGGCCGCCGCGCATCGGGGGCGGAGTCGCGGCAATCACCTCCTTGAGCCAGTTGTTCAGGCGGCCGGTGGAGATGCGCTTGTCCCAGGAATCCAGGGCGGTTTCCATGGCGGGCACGAGCTTCTGGACCGCACGACCGGTGTGCGCGGAGATGTTGACGCGCTGCGCCCAGCGCACCTGCACCATCTCGCGGTCGATCTCGCGTTCCAGCATCTCGCGGCGGTCCTCGTCGACCAGATCCCACTTGTTGTAGGCGATGACGAGGGCGCGCCCGGCCTCGGAGACCATGGAGATGACGCGGATGTCCTGCTCGGTGAGCGGTTCGGAAGCGTCGATCAGCATGACCGCGACCTCGGCGGCCTCGATGGCCCCCTTGGTGCGCAGCGAGGCGTAGAACTCGTGGCCCGATGCGGTGCTCACCTTGCGGCGCAGGCCCGCGGTGTCCACGAAACGCCAAGGCTTGCCGCCCAGTTCGACCAGCGAGTCGACCGGGTCGACGGTGGTGCCCGCGACATTGTGGACCACCGAACGCTCCTCGCCCGCCAGGCGGTTGAGCAGCGACGACTTGCCGACATTCGGCTTGCCGACCAGCGCCACACGACGCGGGCCGCCGGTGAGACCCGTTCCCTCGCGCGGAGTTTCGGGCATCACCTCCAGAATGCGATCCAAGAGGTCACCGGTGCCACGGCCGTGCGCGGCCGAAACCAGCTGCGGCTCACCCAGACCCATCGACCACAGCTCGGCGGCGTCGGCCTCGAGCTTCTGGTTGTCGACCTTGTTGGCGACCAGGATGACCGGGGTCTTGCTGCGGCGCAGCGTCTTCGCGACCGCCTCGTCCGCGGAAGTCGCACCGACGGTGACGTCGACCACGACCACGACCGCGTCGGCGGTCTGCATGGCGATCTCGGCCTGCCGGGCCACCGACTGCTGCAGGCCCTTGGCGTCGGGTTCCCAGCCGCCGGTGTCCTGCACCAGGAATCGGCGACCGGCCCAGGTGGCCTCGTACGAGATGCGGTCACGGGTGACGCCGGGGATGTCCTCGACGACGGCCTCGCGGCGCCCCAGAATGCGGTTCACCAGCGTGGATTTGCCGACATTCGGGCGGCCCACGATGGCGACGGTGGGCAGCGGAATGTGTTCCGCGTCCTGCTCGCCCTCGAATTCGGCGATGTCCCAATCGGATTCGTCCGACCAGATGCCGTCACCGGCGAAGGTGTCCTGGGTCACTGCGCGCCTCCAGCCGAAATTCGTTCGGCCACCACGCGGTACAGCTCGTCGATGACCTCGTCCTTGTTCAGATCACTGGTGTCGACCAGCACGGCGTCCGTGGCCGGACGCAGCGGCGACACCTTGCGCGTCGAATCGAGGGTGTCGCGACGCTGCACATCGGCCAGCACGGCCTCGAAGTCGTCACCGCGACCCTCGGAAATATTCTGGGCATTGCGACGGAACGCGCGCGCCTCCGCCGATGCCGTGAGGTAGATCTTCACGTCCGCCTCGGGCAGCACCACGGTGCCGATATCGCGGCCCTCCACCACGATTCGACCGGCCGCACCGGTGATATCGCGCTGCAGGGCGACGAGCTGCTCGCGCACCTCGCCGACGGCCGACACCGCCGACACCGCCTTGGTCACCGCATTGCCGCGGATCTCGCTCGACACGTCCTCACCGTCGAGCAGGATCACCTCGCGGCTCGGATCGGTGCCGATGGTCAACGGCAGTTCCTTGACCGCCACCACGATCGCCTCGGCGTCGTCCAGGTCGACGCCGCTGCGCAGCACGCGCAGCGTCGCCACCCGGTACATGGCGCCGGTGTCGAGGTAGCTGGCCTCGAGGCGAGTCGCGAGCTGACGCGACACGCTCGACTTGCCGGTGCCCGACGGGCCGTCCATGGCGACGACCAGTTGCGCGGAACCGGTCAGTGCGCCGGTCTCGATCAGACTTCCCACACCGTTCACAACGACACCGCCTCGTAGAGCTTCCCGATTTCGTCCCGGCCCAGCACACGCAGCGTGCCCGGCCGCTGATCGCCCAGGGCGACAGGTCCGATATGAGTGCGCACCAGCGCGATCACCGGGTGGCCGACCGCGTCGAGCAGGCGGCGCACGATGTGCTTGCGACCCTCGTGCAGCACCACCTTCACCAGCGACTTGCCCTGACCGACCTCGAGCACCTGGAACTTGTCCACTGTGGCGGGTCCGTCCTCGAGCTCGATGCCGTTCTTGAGCAGCTTGCCGACATCGCGGTTGTTGACCTCACCGTTGACCGTGGCCAGGTAGGTCTTGGACACCTCGAACGACGGGTGCATGAGCCGGTGTGCGAGATCGCCGTCATTGGTGAGCAGCAGCAGGCCCTCGGTGTCGGCGTCCAGACGGCCGACGTGGAACAGGCGCTGCCCGGCCGCGATTCGCTCGGCGACGATATCGCCGACGCAGGGCCGGTCCATCTCGTCGGACATGGTCGACTGCCAGCCCTTCGGCTTGTTCAGCGCCAGGTACACCTGCTCGTCGCGGATCACCACGCGCACGCCGTCGACCCGCACGACCGCGGTCTCCGGGTCGATGCGCAGGCCCTGCTCCTTCACGATCTTGCCGTCGACCTCGATACGGCCGGCCTCGATCATCTCCTCGGCCGCGCGGCGCGAGGCCACACCGGCCTTGGCGAGCACCTTCTGCAGCCGCTCACCCTCGCCCCACGGCAGCTTCTTCGGGCCCTGAGCGGCGTCGCCGTCCAGCTCCACGTGCTGACGACGAGCGGGCTTGGCATTGCTGATCAGCACCGGCTGCACGGCCTGCTTGACCGGCTTCACGGTCTTCTTCTTGGCCGGAGTATTGGGCGAAGTGTGCGGGGCCAGCGGGCTACCGCCACCGATCCGGCCGCGCGCCACATTGCGGTCCTGCCCGAAACCGGCCCGGTCCGAACCGAATCCGGTCCGCCCCTGACCGCCACGGCTGTCCCCACGCGCAGAGTTGCCGTAGGAAGAGCCGCCACGCGAAGGCGCTCCGCCACGCGAACCGCCTCCGCCCCACTGGCTTTCGCCCCGCGCACCGGAACCTTCACCGCGCGAGCCGGAACCGCCACGCGCGCCATAACCTTCGCCACGCGGCGCGTAAGAGCCGGAGCCACCACGAGATTCGCCGTACGACCCACCGCGCGAACCGCCGGAGCGCGAGTCGTACGACCCGCTGCCACCACGGCCACCACCGAACGAGCCGCTACCGCCACGCGAGTCACCACGGGAATTGCCGCCCCACGACGAACCGCCACGGGAATCATTGCCACCACGGCCGCCACCGAAGGAGCCACTGCCACCACGGGAGTCACCGCGAGAATTGCCGCCCCAGGAGGACGAACCGCCGCGATTCGCGGAACCGCCACGAGAATCGCCGCCACCGCGGGAGTCACCGTAGGAGCCGCCACGCGAACCGCCGCGTGAGTCAGAAGACCCGCTGCCGCCACGGCCACCGAACGAACCGCTACCGCCGCGCGAGTCACCGCGAGAATTGCCGCCCCACGACGAACCGCCACGGGAATCACTGCCACCACGGCTGCCGCCGTACGAGCCGCTACCACCACGCGAGTCACCGCGGGAATTGCCGCTGCCACGGGAATCGCCGTACGAGCCGCCACGCGAACCGCCGCGCGAGTCCGAGGACCCGCTGCCGCCACGGCCGCCGTAGGAGCCGGACCCGCCGCGCGAGTCGTATGAGTTGCCGCCGCGCGAGTCGCCGCGGGATCCGGCGGAGCCTCCGCCGTAAGAGCTGCCGCCCCGGGCGGACCGGTCGTCTCCGGTCTTGCCTCGTGCGGCCCGGGAGCCGCCACTGGGCGGCTCGCTGCCACGTTTCCTACGTTCCGGTGTGCCATCTCGGCGAGCGGGTGTATTCACGTTGTCCTATTTCAGTCATCGGTGCCGAGGTCGATATCCGCCACGGCTGGTTTCTTCAGCCTGGTGTACCGGGGGTCGGTGTCCAGGCTCTCGTTGATCTCGTCGATCAGATCGACGCCCGGGAGCAGGGGGGCCAACGGCGGCAGATCCGCCAGTGACGCAAGCCCGATCCGTTCCAGGAACAGTTCGGTGGTGATGTACAGAGTGCCGTTGGTCTCCGGGTCCGCTCCGGCCTCCGCGATCAGGCCCCGCGCCAGCAGGGTCCGGATCACGCCATCCACGTTCACGCCGCGCACCGCACTCACGCGTGCTCGGGTAACCGGTTGACGGTACGCGATCACCGCCATGGTTTCCAAAGCGGCGCGTGTGAGCTTCGATCGTGCGCCGTCCAACAGCATACGTTCCACATAGGGCGCGAATTCCTGCCGCGTGTAATAACGCCACCCGTCGCCCACGAACCTGAGATCCATGCCACTGCGCCGCGCGGTCAACTCCCCCGACATCTCCCGCAACGCCGTCTCCACCCGAATCGGATGCGCGCGCATCGCCGACGCCAGCAACTCCACCGGCGCAGGCGCATCCACCACCAACAGCATCGCCTCGAGCGCCGCCCGAAACTCCTCCTCGGTCAGCTCCTCGTCATCCTCATAGAGCTCGGCGTCACCCCCACCCCGCGCGGAGACATCCGCCACATCCACGCGAGCGACGGCTGGTGTCCCAGCGTCAACGGGTGCCTCAGCATCCGCGGGCACGTCCGCGACCACGACCTCCTGTGCGTCCGCGGGCACCTCCAAGTCGACAGAGGTCTCCGCGTCCACATGGACCTCTGCGTCCTTGGCCGCGACGGACTCCGCAGATGCCATGACCACAGGTGTCACACCCGAGGGCGTCGCCAACGTGGGCGTCGCGGGCGCGGAAAAAAGCGTCACTTCATCGGATTCGGGCTGCGCCGAGTCGGATTCGGGCTGCACGGAGCCCGACTCGACGGCGACCGAGGTCGCTTCCTCGGGCGCATCGGCGTCCGGTTCGGCCGAGGTGGGCCGGCCTGAATCCTGTGCCACGACATCGAGGTGCCCCGTCGGCTCGCTCGTGCGCATGAGCACGGCGGGCACGGGTTGGGCCTTCGCTGCCGCGGCCGCATCGGCGATGATCTGCTGGGCCGGGGTGAGCGCGGCTGGGCCGGCGGCGGGCGGGGTCCGCGCGTCGTCTCCCGGGTTCTGCACCTCGGTCACCCGTAGTCCTCCTCGATCAGCACCGGTTGTGGGGGTAGGTTTTCCAGCTCGCCGAGCCAGCTGACGGACAGCGGACCCAGCGGGTCGGGCTGTTCGAACTCGATGGTCTTGCCGCGGTAGAGCTCGAGCAGCGCCAGGAAGCGGGCCACGATCTGGATCGGGTGCTCGCAGTCGACGCAGATTTCGTGGAAGGTCGTCCACCCGCCCGCTCCACGGCTTTTCAGCAGCTCCAGGACGAGCGCGGCTTGCTCGGCGATCGAAATCGAGTGGGCGTGGATGTGATCCAGCCCCACCCGGGGTGTCGGACGCGGCCGGAACACCGTGGCGGCGACCTCCGCGAAACCCGCGGCGTCCACCCCCAGCGTAACCTCGGGCAACAGCGCCAGATACCGCTCTTCCAGCGAGACCGCACGCGGATACCGTTGCAGCGCGGCCGCCTCCAGCTCGCCGAGCAGCTCGGCCACCTGTTTGAACGCCCGGTACTGCAACAGTCGCGCGAACAGCAGGTCGCGGGCTTCCAGGAGTTCCAGGTCCTCCTCGTCGGAGACTTCGCCCGACGGCAGCAACCGGGCCGCCTTCAGATCGAGCAGTGTCGCGGCGATGAGCAGGAATTCGGTGGTCTGGTCGAGGATCTTGTCGGCGCGCAGGCCTTGTTCGCCGGACAGGCTCGCGGTGAGAGCCTTGGTGTAGGCGATGAACTCGTCGGTCACCTTGTGCAGCGCGATCTCGGTGACGTCCAGGCGGCGCGAGCTGATCAGCTGCAGCAGCAGGTCGAACGGGCCCTGAAAGTTGGCCAGGTTCAGGTGAAATTTGCCCTTTGAGTCCGAATTGTCCGATGTAGCGGTCGGGTTCGGAGCCGGGGCGGCATTCGGGACCGGGACATCGACCGGGGCCGCGGCGTCCGCCGCCTCGACCGCGCCGGAATCGGCGATATCCCCGAGCACGCCACCGTCCCCGGGCAGCGCCGTATCCGCGTCCGCCGGGTCGTGCGCGGACGCCGAGTCGAAAGAATCGCTCAACGGCCCGACCGCTGGATGACTTCCCGCGCCATCGCCCGATAAGCCTCCGCGCCACCGGATTTCGGAGCCCAGGTGGTGATCGGCTCACCCGCGACACTGGCGTCCGGGAAGCGGACGGTGCGCGAGATGACCGTGTCGTACACGAGGTCGCCGAACACCTCGACCACGCGCGTCATGACCTGACGCGAATGCAATAGGCGGGCATCGAACATGGTGACAACGATGCCGTACAGCACCAGCTCGGGATTCAGCCGGTCCCGCACCTTCTCCACGGTGTCGTTGAGCAGGGCGAGGCCACGCAGCGAAAAGTATTCGCACTCCATGGGAATGACGACGCCGTCGGCGCAGGCCAGGGCGTTGATGGTGAGCAGACCCAGCGACGGCTGGCAGTCGATGAGGATGTAGTCGTAGCGATTGCGCAGCGGCGCGAGCGCCCGGCCCAGCGTGTGCTCGCGGCCCACCTCGTTGACGAGCTGGATCTCGGCCGCGGACAGATCGATATTGGAAGGCAGCAGATCCATGCCGTCGACCTTGGTGCTCATCAGCACATCGTCGACATTCACCTTGCCCGGCCCGACCAGCATGTTGTGCACGGTGACATCCAGATCATGGTGCGCCACACCGAGACCCGCCGACAGCGCGCCCTGCGGATCCAGGTCCACCAGCAGCACTTTGCGCCCGTACTCCGCCAGCGCCGCACCGAGATTGATGGTCGAGGTGGTCTTGCCGACGCCGCCCTTCTGATTGCACATGGCGACGATCAGCGCCGGCGCGGTGTGATCGGGCTCCGGCGGCTCCGGAATCTCCCGCAACGGGCGACCCGTGGGACCGACCTGCTTGCTGTCGTGCACCACATCGGGTGCCTCCCACAGCGTTTGCGCGGCGGTTTCGATCCGCTGGCCCGCACCACCGGTAGTCGTCACGTCCGCTGCTCCTTCGACGTTCCTGCCCTTAACCCCCGCCCACCACCTGCCGTGGACGACGCGCCCGGCCGCGTGTGCGAACCGGTCCATCTAGACGCTACCGCCTGTTCGCGCCGGACCAACGCTCGGACACGCACTGTAAACCTGCACTTCAGGGCTGGTAAGGGTGTCCTAGCTCAGCCGCCTGACCAGGCCCGAACACTCTCGCGTTGTGGGACAGCAGATTACGGGCTCCCAAGCATGTTCCCAGCAGATCAGACCATTTACCCCCAATTCCGTCCCAATCACGCCGAATCCACAGCCACCAACCTCCGTTAGACTCCGCCCGTTCAAGACGGAGATTCTCGGGGGGCGTGGTGTCCAAAGGTGTTCGAATCGTCGGGTCGATACTCTGCGGGCTCATCGGAGTAGGGCTGATCGTGGGCGGGGGACTCGGCTTGCGCCACAGCAGTCCGATGTACGCCGCCGGCTACCAGATCGAATCGCAAGCAAACGACGCGGGCTTCTCCACGTACAGCCCCGTGAGCATCGTTGTGCTCGTTGGGTCGACGAACGGCACGCTCGAACCCACGGCAATAGCCCACATCGCCTTGAACATCCGTGGGATGAAGAACGTCAGGTCCGTCACAACGTCAGGGGACATCGCACAACTCATGAACAAGGACAAGACTGCAGCCTTGGTCATGGTGCAACCGAAGGACGATGATCGGGACACAGTCGTCGATGAGGTGAACCATATGTCAGCGCCGGTCGGAACGACTGTCCGCGTCCTCGGTCCTACCGATCCGCCGTCCTGGCGCGAACCCGCTTCCTGGGCAGCCTCGGGTATCGGCGCATTGCTCGTATTCGCTTCCGGAGCAATGGCCTTCGCCGGCTCCCGGAGCATCACCGCCGCAACCGGCACCCCGATTCCCGGATACCCCGCGCCGGGAACCTACCCGGCGATCGGACAGTTTCCGCAGCCGCAGGCACCGCTGCACTCGCAACCCGTCTTCCAGTCGCAGCCGTTACCGTCGACACAGCAATTCCAGCCGCAGGCGTATCACTCAACTCCGCCGACCCAGCTCTCCGCACACGACGCACCGATCGACCCGACCAGGTGAGCACCGGTCACGAAACCAAGACCCTGCCAGGTGAATCGCTATCCCGCCACCGCATACGCACCCCGCAGGAGAAGAAGGCGTTGTCGTATGCGAAGGATCGGCGGAATGACTACGGCGAGAACGACAAGAGTTCGCGGAAGAACATTCCGCGCACCAAGCGGATATTGAATCGCAGCGACCGGCATCGGGATCGGGGGCAGCTGGCGGCGGCGACCGGGCGAGTGGACCCGACAGCCGCCGAATATGCCGAAACCGCGCTGCTGGGACAGCATTCGAAGTGGGATACCGCCCGATGGCGCAAGCGTCCGGATGTCCCGCTGGGTGTGATTGTGCGGCGGACGCTGCAGCGACGGGCACCGCGCCCGCGGTGACGGCCCGCTCACCTCGACCTCAGTACTGCGCGACGAGCGCGAAGAGTGCGGGGTTGGCGGTGGCGAAGGTTGGGGCGGCGGTGAGGCGTTGCTGGAAGCGGGGGTCATTGGTGGCGGCGATCCACGCTTCAGGCGTGTCCCACTGGGCGATGTTGACCAGTGGGAAGTGGGTGGTGGGGTCGAGGGCTCGGTGGAGGCGGTTGGCTCGGAAGCCGGGGGCGGTACTCATGTGCTGGGCACGGTCGCGCCAGTTCGGGAGGAAGTCGTCGATTCGGTCGGCGGGGATTTCGAAGGCGTTGACGAAGGTGATACCCGGGCCTTCACCCGAATTGCCTGTCGTGGAGTGGAATTCGGCTGCCACCCCGTATCGGCCACTGCGCACCTCGGCATTGCCGGGTGCGACGACCTCCGATGCGGTGAGACCGTGATCGGCAAGGGCCTTGTCGTGGGCTTCGAGACTGTCCCAGTGTGCGACGGCGACGAGGCCGAGTCGGGACTCCGGCGACAATCGGCGATGTAGACGGGCGTCCCGGAATCCGGGGGCGGTGTGAATGAGCGCGACGCGCTGTTGCCAGTCCGCGATGGACTCGTCGATGCGGTTCTCGGGTAGTTCGAGCGCGTCGATCAGGGTGATTCCGGTGTCGGTCATCTCCTCATCGTGAAACCTCAACCATGCTGTAGGTCAACCCTTTATGAGACGACGACCGGCCTGTCGGTTACTTCTGCGAGGCGTGTCGTTGGATGAGTTGGTAGGTGCGTTCGGGATCCTCGAGTTGCGGGTAGTGGCCGAGGCCGGGGAGGCGGGTCAGTTCGACTTCCGGGCGCAGCTTCTGGACCGCTTGCAGGACGGATTCGGTGCAGATGGGGTCCAGTTCGGCCCAGCCCAGCTCCAGTCGGCCCGGCCAGGAGCGTAAGGCGTTGTGCCAGCGCAGGGAGGTGGGCGGGGTGACGCGTTCGTGGTTGTAGTAGATCAGCTTGTCGAGCATGCGGTGACCGTCGTTGTGCCGCAACAGCGCCCACTGGTCGGCCGCTTCCTCGGCGGTCAGCGGGTGAGCCTTGGAGAAGATGCCGCCGAACGAACGACGGAAGGACATCTCGCTGACCAACCGGGCGAACACCGGACCGACGCGGCTGAGCAGCAGCTTCTGCCCGACGAGCAGACTGGCCTGCTCGCGGACCAGGCTGGCGTTGAACAGCAGCGCGGATTTCAGTGTGAACGAGAGGGTTCCGTCGAGGTCACGGGCGAGTAGTTCGGTCGCGACCGAGCTGCCCATATCGTGCGACACCATGACGACCGGCTCGTCCCCGAACCGTCGCGCCACCGCCTCCACGATATCGGCCTGAATCCGCAAGGAGTACAGCTCATCTCGCGGCTTGTCCGACAGCCCGAAGCCGAGAAAGTCGAAGGTGAGCAGCCGATGTCCCTCGATCCGCTCGAATGCTGCACGCCAGTCGTAGGAGCTCGACGGATACCCGTGCAGCAACAGCACCGGTGGCAATTCGGGATCGCCGTCGCGCTCGCGCACGAAGATCCGATGGCCACCAACGTCTTCGACCGTGCCCGCTCGCTGCCAGTCCGCGACTCGCGAAGTCAGCGCCGCCATGTTTCCTCCCGGAGGTCGTGTACGAAACCACGCTAAACAATTTGCACCACCGATGCAACTATCTCCGACACGCCCTCCCCGACCGGGATGGCGGCAGCGCGGCTACCCTCGCGAACATAATGCGCTGATGGAGGCGATCGCGGCATGGTGCGGATTCATCGGCGCGTGGGTGCTGGTGGCCGGACCCATGTATCAGGGCGCAGTCGAACTGGGCGAGCTCGGCCGAGGCACAGCGCAAATCCGAACCCAAATGAACACCATCCCGCACCCCCGCGTCTCCCCGTGGTGGTGGCTACTCCCTCCCGTCGCCTACGTACTGACCCGACGCAGCGAAAGCGCCTGGCAGCAGCGAGTACTGGAGTCACTCACACCCCAGCAACGCACCGAGTTCGTCACCTACTCCAACAAGGCCGCCGGCTGGTTCGTCGTAGGCGGCGGCGCCGCCCTGATCGGCGTCAAGGAGGCAGTCGAACTCGCCGAGATCCTGGAGTGGCCAACTCCCGTCGCCTTCATCCTGATCCTGGCGGCGGCCGCCATCGCCCTGGTGTTCACGGTGCGCCGCATGCAACTGACCGACCGCGTCCTGCATATCGACGGCCCGGCCACCTAGCCGATTGCCTTACCGGGCACGGGGATGCGCGGTCGCCCATACTTCGTGCAGTGTTCCTACGGTCACGAGCGTGTAGATCTGCGTCGTGGTGACCGAGGCGTGGCCGAGCAGCTCCTGCACGACCCGCACATCCGCGCCGCCGTCGAGGAGATGGGTCGCGAAGGAGTGGCGGAGCGTGTGTGGTGAGACCTGTGCGGCGATACCGGCTCGCTCCGCTGCGGATTGCAGGACCTGCCAGGCGGTTTGCCGCGATAGCCGGCCACCGCGATGGTTCAGGAACAGGGCGCTGTTGCCGCGGCCGAGCGTCGCCAGTGCCGGGCGGCCGCGCACCAGGTATGCGTCGACCGCGGCCAGCGCGGGCCTGCCGATCGGCACCATGCGCTGCTTGCCGCCCTTGCCGCGCAGTACCACCGCCCGCTCCGCGGTATCGATATCGTCCACGTCCAGGCCGATGATCTCCGAGATGCGGGCCCCGGTGGAATACAGCAGTTCGAGCAGCGCGCGATCTCGCAAACCGCGTGGCCCCTCGGCGATATCGCCGCCCGCGGCCTCGAGTAGTCGCGAAACCTGGTCGTAGGGCAGCGCTTTGGGTAGTCGCCGCGCGGGAGTGGGCGGTTTCACCGGATGCGCCACATCGGCGTCGGTGATCCCCTCCGCCGTCGCGAACCGGTGCAGTCCGCGCACCGCGATGAGGGCCCGCGAGGCGGAGGAGGCCGCCAGCGCCGGATGTTCGGTGTCCCCCGACCGCAATGCGATCATGTATTCCGCGATATCCGACTCGGCCACGCGCGCAAGCGTTTCCACCCCGCGCTCCACCAGAAAGTGCTGGTAGCGGCCGAGATCGCGGCGGTAGGCGCTGAGCGTATTGCGCGCGGCACCGCGCTCGACCGCCATATGGTCGAGGTACGCGTCGATCTGCCGCTTCAGCACGGGTCACATCATTGCAGCCACCACCGACGAACTCGCCCAGCCGAAGCACGCAAATCGAACAAGTATCCCAATCGGGATCTATTGCGACGCGGAGTTCTCCCGCGCCTTGCGCTCCAGGAAGGCGGTCGGCAAACCCGGCCACGGAGCATCCGCCGGACGCAAGGCCGCACCGCTGGCCCGGGCCGTCATCAGCGCGGTCACCCCGGCAACCGCTGTGGCATTGGTGATTTCACCGGCGAGCGCGGCCCGCACCGCCTCGGCGAGCGGCACCCGCAGAATCTGCAGGTCCGCCTCCTCCAATTCCGGTTCGGGCCGGTCGGTTTCGTACAACCCGGTCGCCAGATACACCCGCAACGCCTCATCGGTGAACCCCGGCGACAACGCCACATCCACCAGCACCGACCACTCGCGCGCCGCCAGCCCCGTCTCCTCGGCCAACTCCCGCTTGGCCGCTTCAAGCGGATCCTCCCCCAGCTTGTCGAGCAACCCCGCCGGCAACTCCAGCAACCGGCCCCCGATCGGATGCCGATACTGATTGATCAACACCAGATTCTCGTCCTCATCCAGCGCCGCGACCGCCACCGCCGCATGATGCTCAACCACCTCCCGCTCGGCAGTCCGCCCACCCGGCATCACCACCTGATCCAACCGCAACGCCAGAATCGCCCCCGAATACACCGTGCGACTGGACAGAACATCGAACTCGTGCGCGCCGGGCACCGAACCAGAAGACGTCATCCGCAAACCCTAGCGCGCCCCACCATCTACCCGGTGCACGCCGCCGACCGGCTCACCAATGCACCGATCCCGACATAACTCCCACACGAACGCGCGCAACGAAACGCCCCGCGCGGCACCGAAGCCCACCCGGCCCCCTGATCCGATCGGCATCCGCGCCATCGGCACCACAGTCGGGGCTTGCCCGGCCCCGCGCAGAAATAGCTACCGTCCTGGCATCCGGCCCACAGCAGTCCCTCCGGCGCTAACCCACTCACTGCCACCGTCGGATCACCACGTGGCACATGGGCAAATCCGGCGGACCACCTCCGAGGTGTGTCATTCAGGCGTTGTGGCCCGAGGCGGTGCGCTGCCACCCACGAGGTGGCGTGAACGCGATCCGCCCGCGCACTGCTGTGTGCGCGGGCGGATCGGGTTATGGCAGGTGGTGAGTTACTTCGAGACCTTTTCCGCCTCGGCCGGAGCCTCGTTGGGGATCTCGACCGGGAGGCGTTCGGCGGCCTTGTAATCCAGCGCCGCCGAGATCAGTGCCGCGAAGAGCGGGTGCGGACGGGTGGGGCGGGACTTGAGTTCCGGGTGGGCCTGGGTGGCCACCAGGAACGGGTGCTGCGAAGCGGGGTACTCGACGAATTCGACCAGGTGGCCGTTCGGGGAGACGCCGCTGAACTTCAGGCCGCTCTTGGCGATCTTGTCGCGGTAGGTGTTGTTGACCTCGTAGCGATGACGGTGCCGCTCGGAGACCTCGGTCTCGCCGTAGGCGGCGGCCACCAGGGAATCCTTCTGCAGCACAGCGGGGTACGCGCCCAGGCGCATGGTGCCGCCGAGATCGGCTTCACCGGCGACGATCTGCTCCTGGTCGGCCATCGTGGAGATGACCGGGTACTTGGTGTCGGGCTCGAATTCCGCCGAGTTGGCGTCCTTCAGGCCCACCGAGCGCGCCGCCTCGATGACCACGCACTGCAGTCCCAGGCACAGGCCCAGCAGCGGAATCTTGTGCTCGCGGGCGTAGCGGATCGCGCCCACCTTGCCCTCGATGCCGCGAATGCCGAAGCCGCCGGGGATCAGGATCGCGTCGACGTCGGACAGGTGCGAACGCGCGCCCGCCTCGGTCTCGCACTCGTCGGACTGCACCCAGCGGATGTTCACCTTGGCCTTGGAGGCGAAGCCGCCCGCCCGCAGCGCCTCGGTGACCGACAGGTAGGCGTCCGGCAGGTCCACGTACTTGCCGACCAGCGCGACGGTGACCTCTTCGCGCGGGTTGTGCACGCGATCCAGCAGATCGCCCCACACCGTCCAGTCCACGTCCCGGAAGGGCAGACCGAGGCGGCGAACGACGTACGCGTCCAAGCCCTCCCGGTGCAGCACCTTCGGAATGTCGTAGATCGACGGCGCGTCCGGCGTCGAGATGCAGGCGTCCACATCCACGTCGCACATCAGCGCGATCTTGTTCTTGAGCGGCTGCGGCACGTCCCGATCGCAGCGCAGGATCAAAGCATCCGGCTGGATACCGATATTGCGCAGCGCCGCCACCGAGTGCTGGGTCGGCTTGGTCTTGAGCTCGCCCGAGGGACCCAGGTAGGGCACCAGCGTGACGTGCAGGAAGAAGCAGTTGTCGCGGCCCACCTCGTGGCGAATCTGCCGCGCCGCCTCCAGGAACGGCTGCGACTCGATATCGCCGACGGTGCCACCGATTTCGGTGATCACCACATCCGGGGCCTGTCCGTGCAGGTCGGGACCTGCCATGGCCTGGATGCGGCTCTTGATCTCATCGGTGATGTGCGGGATCACCTGCACCGTGTCACCGAGGTACTCGCCGCGACGTTCCTTGGCGATCACCTTCGAGTACACCTGGCCGGTGGTCACATTGGCGTCCGCGGATAGATCGCGGTCCAGAAAACGTTCGTAGTGGCCGACATCGAGATCCGTCTCAGCGCCGTCCTCGGTCACGAAAACCTCTCCGTGCTGGAAAGGATTCATGGTGCCCGGATCGACGTTCAGGTACGGATCCAATTTCTGCATCGTGACGCGCAAACCGCGCGACGTAAGTAGTTGACCGAGGCTGGAGGCGGTCAAACCCTTACCGAGTGAAGAGGCGACACCGCCGCTGACGAAGATGTGTTTCGTGGCCTGGCGCGCCGGAATCCGTGAATTACCCACGGGACTTCACGGTAACACGGATCGGTGGAGCCGATCGAATGCCACGCACATCGGTTGCCCGCGATTGGCTCGCCTCGGAGTGTCGATTGCCCCGATTCTGCGTGTCGCGGGCGAACTTTCCCGTGTGGGCCGGGGCTTTCACTCAGCGCGGCAGGGCCGCGAGTGTGAGCGAGGTCGCCTTCGCGCCGGTGCCGTACCGGCCGGTGCCGCCGTTCAACTGCTCGGTGAGCCCGAGCACCGTGGTGATCCGGCCGATCTCGCGATCCACATTGTCGACGGTGGTGACCGTGGCCAGCCCGCCCTCGGATCGCGCCACCGCGATCGCCCCCGGTCCTTCGGCCGCGCCGTAGCGACCCGCCAGCACCACCCCGGCGCTGTGCGAGCGCAACCCGCCGGCGAAGCGGGCGATGATGGTGCCGCGATTGTTCTCGTCCGCGCGCGCCCCGTCCCCGGTGACCACCACGGCCAGCTGTGCGGGCGCCACGTCACCGAAGGTCAGGAAGCCGCCGCCGCGCAGCGTTTCCAGGGCCAGGCCGCGTTCCTGCGCGGTCCCGCGCGACTGCCCGCTGACGGGATCGGCGAGCAACACCTGACCGAGCAGGTCCCCGGCGAGGCTGCCCTGATCGACGGCGTCGATCTTCAGCTGTGCGCCCGCGGGCACCACGTTCACCAGCGCCGTGCGCAGGCGGTCGCCCTCGGAGGAGTCGGTGAAGGCGCCGGTGAGCCCGACCCGGCCGGTGACGGTGGCCCCGGCGGTGGTGAGCGCGGCGGTGACCGCGTCGGCGTCGCCACTGTCCGCGTCGGGGGTGGTGAACAGCAGTACCGACCGGTTGGCCAGACTGCCCGCCAGCAGCTTCCCGGCCGCACCCGCCAGGAACGCGTCGGAGGCCTTCACCTGTTCGCTCAACCGTGCGTTCTCGGCGCGCAGATCGTTGGCCTGCTGCCGGTCACCTGCTCCAGGGAACAATCCGTTGCCCTGGGTGCGGGTGCCCAGCACCACCCCGACCGCCAGGGCCAGGAATACCGCGGCGATCGAAATCGCATGGTGGCGAAAGGAAATCATGAGTCCTCTACTTTTGCCGGTCCAATAGCCCCGATACCCAATGCGATCCGCGATGCCAGAAGTCGGTGGCCCAGGTCAGCGCCTCACCGCCCATGTGGGTGGCCAGCACCGCCACGACCAGGGCGACCAATGCGGCCAACACCACCAGCGCGACCGCCCACCCGGAGCCCCGGTGACGGTACAGCGCCGCAACGGCTTTCGCATCCATCAGCTTGGTGCCCATTTTGAGGCGTGTCAGGAAGGTTGCCGGATTCGAATCGCGGCGACCACGGTCGAAGAAGTCGTCGAGGGAGGCCGCCGCGCCGACGGTGACGATGAGCGACGCGCCGTGGTGATCGGCCAGCAGCAGCGCCAGATCCGCGGGTGCGCCCGAGGACGGGAAGGTGGTCGCGCCGATGCCCAGATCCTGGATCCGCTCCAAACCCTTGGCGTGCCCGTCGGTATCGGCGGGCAGGATCACCTCCGCGCCGGATTTGAGCGTGGTGGCGGTGATCTCCTCCGGATCGCCGACGATCAGGTCGGGCCGGTATCCGTTGCGGGTCAAGGTATCCGCGCCGCGGCCGACACCGATCAGGATGGGCGCGTACTCCTTGATGAACGGCTTGATCCGCTTGAGGTCCTCGATGTGGTCCGGACCGTCGGCGACCACCACGACATGCCGCTTCTTCATGTCGATTTCGACATCCGGCACCCCGATTCCATCGATGAGCAGCGAGGATTCGGTGCGAATGAATTCGATGGTGTTGCCGGAGAACGCTTCCAGGTGATCGGCCAGCCCGTTGCGGGCCTCGATCATGCGTTCGGCGATGGCGGCCTCGGTGAGCTCGATGCCCTCGACGAGCGCCTCGGGTTCCTTCTTCGACAGCTTGTCGGCGTAGACCACGCCGTCCTCGACGCGGACCCGGATGCCGTCCTTGATCTTCTTGAAGACGTCCGAGCTGAGCGCGTCCATCAGCTGAATCCCATTGGCCACCAGCACTTCCGGGCCGAGGTTGGGGTATCTGCCGGAGATCGAGGGCGAGGCGTTGATGACCACCGCCACCTGGGCCTCGACGAGCCGGTCGGCGGTGAGCCGATCCAGGTCCATCTCGTCCAGGACGACCACGTCCCCGGGCCCCACTCGCTGCAACAACCGCCTGGTGTTCCGGTCCACCCGGGCCATGCCGGTCAGACCAGGCAGCGTTTCGGTTGTGCGCGAAAGCAGGGCCAGCATCTTCATAACGATCGATGATTACCGTAAAGTCTCAACCTATGGTGGAGGCGCGCCGGTCAGCATGGCGATCCGTCACAGTGATGCCATCGGCCCGAACGGAATGTCCCATTCGCGCCTATCTTCTTACCAGCCGGTAAGGATATGCTCCCGTCATGGCCAGTACCACCGTCGACACCGTCCTCCCCGCCCCGCGTGAGACCGTCTACAAGCTCTTCACCGAGCGAGACAGCATCAATCCCTATGTGCCCATCAAGGTCTCGCTCAAGAAGCCGGGTATCGGCGCGCCCAACGGCGTCGGCGCCCAGTACCACCTCGGCATCGGCGGCATCGGCCCCACCGAGGAGACCACCGAGCTGGTCCCCAACGAGCGCATGGTCTACCGCGTCATCGCCGGCGCCCCCGTCAAGCGCCACGTCGGCACCGTCAGCTTCTCCGACGCCCCCGGCGGCACACGCGTCGTCTACACCATGGAATCCGAGCCGAGCCTCCCCATTCCGGACGCCGTCCTCGAGCCCGGCCTGCGCGCCCTCACCAACCAGCTGATCGGTGCCGTCCGCAAGGCCCTGAAGTAGCCGAACCGCAGTCCCTGGGCCGCCGCAGACCCCTCGATCGCAGCGCGGCAGCCCGAAACCGGCCGGACCCCTTTGGGGCCCGGCCGGTTTCGTCGAGGGCTATTCGCTGCCGACCGCGGCGCCGACTTTCTCGGCATCGGCGGTGGTGAGCAGTTCCCAGGCGTGGGCGCGACCGGTTTCGGTGTCGCCCATGCCCGCGAGCATGCGGGCGAGTTCGACGACGCGTTCGTCCTGGGTCAGCGCCTTGACGCCGGATTTGACGGCCTTGCCGTCGTCGAGTTTGTCGACCACCAGGTGGGTGTCGGCGAAGGCGGCCACCTGCGGCAGGTGGGTGACGACGATGACCTGGTGGGTGCGGGCCAAACGGGCCAGGCGGCGGCCGATTTCGACGGCGGCGCGGCCGCCGACACCGGCGTCGACCTCGTCGAAGACCATGGTGGTGCCGTGTTCGGAGCTGGCCAGCACCACCTCGAGGGCGAGCATGATGCGGGAGAGCTCACCGCCAGAGGCGCTCTTGCTCAGCGGCAGCGGGTGCGCGCCGGAGTGAGCGGCGAGGCGGAACTCCACCTCGTCGACGCCGGTGGATCCGGCGTGCAGTTCCTTGCCGTCGATGACCAGCGGGGCCGAATCCTGTACGCCCGCAGGGACGGGACCGACGCCGACCTCGAGCCGGGCCCGGCCCATTGCCAGACCGCCCAGTTCGGTGCTCACGGCGGACGCCAGCTTGCCCGCGGCCTTGCTGCGGGCGGCGGTCAGCTTGCGGGCCGTCTCGCGCACCTTCCCCGCGGCGGTCTCGACCTCGGCGGCCAGCGCCGAGAGCGCCTCCTCCGAGACGTCCAGCGAGTCCAACCGCATGCGGGCCTCGTCGGCCCACTTGATGACCCCGTCGATATCGGGCGCGTACTTGCGGGTCAGCGTCTTCAGCTCGGCCTGCCTGGTCAGCATGGATTCCAGCGCACCCGGATCCGACGGCAGGTCCGACAGGTAGGAGCTGAGCTCGGTGGCCAGATCCACGACCACCGAAATCGCCTCGGCCAGCCGGGGACCCAGCCCCGACAGCTTGGGATCGTCGGAGGATTCGATGCGGGCACGCGCCGTGCCGAGCAGATCCAGCGCACCGGAATCCTCGCCCGGCGAGTCGGCGGGCCCGGCCAGCGCGTCGTGCGCGGTGGAGGCGGCCTCACGCAGTGAGTCCAGGTCCGAGAGCCGGCGCACCTCGGCGACCAGATGCTCGTCCTCACCGGGTTCCGGTGCGACGGCGTCGATTTCGGCCAGCGACTGGGTCAGATGGTCGGCCTCGAGAGCCAATTCCCGGCTGCGCGCGGTTCTTTCGAGCAGCTGATTGCGCTTGTCCAACCAGGCTTTCCGCGCCTTCTGGTACTTGGCCAGCAGCGGTGCCACGGCGTCGGCGGCGAACTGGTCCAGCGCGTGCAACTGCTGATCCGGCCGCTGCAAACGCAACTGGTCGTTCTGTCCGTGCACGGTGAGCAGCGGGGTCGTGAAATCCGAGAGCACCGAGGCGGGCACACTGCGACCGCCCAGATGCGCCCGGGAGCGGCCGTCGCTGCCGACGGTCCGGACAGCGATGATGCTGCCGTCGTCATCCCGTTCGGCCCCCGAGGATTCCATGACCTCTTCGACCTCGCCGAGCGCCCCGTCGTGCACCGAGTCCACGGTGAAACGGCCCTCCACCACGGCCCGTGACGCGCCCAACCGGACCCGCCCGGGGTCGGCGCGCGCACCACTGAGCAGGTGCAGGCTGGTCACCACCATGGTCTTGCCCGCGCCGGTCTCACCCGTCAGTACGGTCAGCCCTTCGTGGAATTGCGCGGTGGCGGTGGAAATTACGCCAAGCCCGTCAATCCTGATCTCTGTCAGCACTCGTGCTCTCCGTCCGTCGGCCTCGCCAGCCTGTCACGGGCAACTGGAATTTGCGCACCATCCGGTCGGCGAACGGCGCGGAGTCGAGCCGCACCCATCGCACCGGTTCGGTCCCGCGGACCGTCTCTACCCGGCCGCCCCGCGGCAATGCGAGGGTGCGTCGGCCGTCGAGGAAAACAATGGCATCATGGCCCGTCGCCACGGTTTCCACCGCGATCCGCGAATCCGGGCTGGTCACCAGGGGTCGCGCGAACAGCGCGTGGGCATTGGACGGAATCACCAGCAGCGCTTCGAGATCCGGCCACACCACCGGCCCGCCCGCCGAGAAGGCGTAGGCGGTGGACCCGGTGGGCGTGGCGATCAGCACGCCGTCACAACCAAAGGACGAGACCGGGCGGTTGTCCACTTCCAGGACCACCTCGAGCACGCCCATACGGGCGGCATTCTCGATGCTGGCCTCGTTCAACGCCCAGCCACGCTCGGTGACCGTATCGTCGACGCGCACGGTGACATCGATGGTCATCCGCTCCTCGACGATATAGTCGCGCCGCACCACCTGCGACAGCGCCTCATCGAGGTTCTCGGCCTCCGCCTCGGTCAGAAAACCGATGCGCCCCAGATTGATTCCGAGCACCGGCACCCCCGCGCTGCGGGCCAGTTCGGCCGCGCGCAGAAAAGTGCCGTCCCCGCCGAGGGCGAGCACCATCTCGGTGCCGACCGCGGCGTCCGGATTGTGCGCCATGACCCGTGCCGGATACCCGTCGGCCACGCCGTCGTCGTCGATATCGAAACGAGTGCTGTACGCCTCGTCCTCGAGCACCCGCAGCCCGATCCCGGCGCCGCACAGGATCTTCGCGACGCGATGCGCGGTATCGGTGATCTCCGGCCGTCCCGGATGCGCGACCAGCAGTACTTCTCTGGCCGGGCTAGCCGCGTTCACTGTGGACCCTCCTGCACCGCACGATCGATCAACGTCGCAACACGAGACGCCTCGTCTGCATCGTAGGCGTCCGCACCGACGCCCGCGCCGTCACCGGGTGTGACGCCGGTTTCCTCCGGTTCACCGACCGACCCGCTTTCCTTGCGCAACCACAGGAAATACTCGACATTCCCGGACGGACCGGGCAGCGGACTGGCCACCACGCCGCGCGTGCGCAGGCCGAGTTTCGCTGCGGCGGCGGCGACTTCGCGCACCACCTCGGCGCGCAACGCCGGATCACGCACCACGCCACCGGAACCCACCCGGTCCTTGCCGACCTCGAACTGCGGCTTCACCATGGGCAGCAGATCCGCGCCCGGCGCCGCGCAGGCGGCCAGCGCGGGCAACACCAGGGCGAGGGAGATGAACGACAGGTCGGTGACCACCAGATCGACTGTGCCACCGATGAGTTCGGGCGTCAGCTGCCGCACATTGGTGCGATCGTGCACCCGGACGCGGTCATCGTTCTGCAGTCGCCAGATGAGCTGGCCGTAGCCGACATCGGCGGCCACCACCTCTTTCGCCCCCCGCGACAGCAACACATCGGTGAATCCGCCGGTGGACGCGCCCGCGTCCAGGCAGCGCTTGCCCTCCACCGACACGCCCAGCGGCTCGAAGGCTTCCAGCGCGCCGAGCAGCTTGTGCGCGCCGCGCGAGGCCCACTGCACCTCGTCGGGTTCGTCCCGCACCAGCAGCGGTGTAGCGGTTTCGACCCCGGTCGCCGGTTTGGTGGCGACCGACCCATTGATCAGGACGCGGCCCGCGTTGATCAGCTCGACCGCGTGTTCCCGCGATCGCGCCAATCCGCGGCGAACCAGTTCCGCGTCCACCCGTGCACGCCTGGCCACTTCAGATCTTGTCCACCGTCGCGAGGGCCTGCACCAGCACATCGTGCGCCTGCTCGAGAATCTTGGCCCGCCGCACGATATCGGTGCCCTCCGAGTGCACGCTGGGCGCGCCCGGAAAACCCGGATTCGGTGCTCCCGCCGACAATTCGGCCAATAACGCGTCCACGTCCGCACGCACCCGGGCGGGGTCGGCGAACTCCTGATTCGCACCCGCCAGATGCTGACCGGGTAGCGGCATCCCGGGACGGGGACCCTGCGGTCCCGGCATCCCCGAATGCGGCCCCGGCGCGGGGATCTGCGGATGAGGCATGGGCGTAGTCATGGTGGCGACAACGCTACCCGAACTCGCATTCGAACACACGTACCCCCACCGCATCTCGACCCGCTCACCGACCGGCACCGGCGGACGGTCGGGTGTGGCACCGAAAATCGGTTGCGGGCGGCTGACAGGATTGGGCAAATGGACAGCGACTTCGAAGATCTGATCGCCGAGGCCGAGACCGTCTCCGTCGCCGGCTGGGACTTCTCCTGGCTCGACGGGCGTGCCACCGAACAGCGGCCGTCGTGGGGATATCAGAAACAACAGGCCCGGCGGCTGGCCACCGCCCGCGCCGCGCTCGACATCCAGACCGGCGGCGGTGAAGTGCTCGCCGAGGCGGGCACCTTCCCGCCCACCATGGTCGCCACCGAATCCTGGCCGCCGAACCTGGACAAGGCCACCCGGCTACTGCATCCGCGCGGCGCGGTCGTGGTCGCCGATCCGGACGAGCCGCCACTTCCGTTCGCGGATGCCGCCTTCGACCTGGTGACCAGCCGCCACCCCGCCACCATCTGGTGGGACGAGATCGCCAGGGTGCTCGAACCCGGCGGCATCTACTTCGCGCAGCACGTCGGACCGGCCAGCGTCTTCGAGGTGGTCGAATACTTCCTCGGCCCACAGCCGGAGGCCCGCCGCGGCCGCGATCCGGAAACCGAGGCGGCCCAGGCGCGGGCGGCCGGTCTCGAGCTCGTGCAATCCCGCACGGAACGACTCCGCATGGAATTCAACGACATCGGCGCGGTCGTCTACTTCCTGCGCAAGGTGATCTGGATGGTCCCCGGCTTCACCGTCGAGGCCTACCGCGACCGCCTGCACAACCTGCACCGGCAGATCACCGCGGAGGGCCCGTTCGTCGCCTACTCGGCCCGCACCCTCATCGAGGCGCGAAAACCGTTCTGAGAGTTCCGAATCCATCGGGTGGACGACGCCACCCGATGGGCGCACGGCTCATACCGGAACGGACATGACCGCGATCGCGCGGCCGGGGGCCGCACGCAGCCGGGCGGCGATCTCCGCCGCGATATCGCCGCTACCCGGCACTACCGGATCCAGTTCGGCGACAGGATGATTGAGGGCGTCGAGCGATTCGGCGACATAGGTCGGCAGCTGGTCGGCGGGCTGGACGCGTAGATCTTCGAGGGTGCTGACACCGGTGAGGACCATCAGCGACTCCAGGCCGGTGGTGTGCGCGCCGTCGATATCGGTGTCGAGGCGGTCGCCGACCACCAGGGCGTCACGGGTACCGGCGCGTTCCAGCGCGTCTTCCATGAGGGGCGCGAACGGCTTGCCCGCCACGATCGGTTCCAGACCCGACGCCTGCCGCAGCGCCGCCACCATGGAACCGTTGCCGGGGGCCAGACCACGCTCGGTCGGCAGGGTGGCATCGGTGTTGGCGGCCACCCACAGCGCACCCGAACGCAGCGCATACGCCGCCTCGGCCAGATCGGCCCACGCCGTCTGCATGGAATGGCCCTGGATCACGGCACTGGGCGTGACCCCGTCGAAACGCCGGACCGCCTGCAGGCCGACGTTCTCCACCTCGGACATCAGATCGTCGGTGCCGACCACCAGCACGGTGGAGCCGGGCGCGACCCGCTGCGCCAGCAGGCGCGCGGCCGCCTGCGCACTGGTCACCACCTCGTCCTCGGAGGCGGCGAAACCCAGCTCCCGCAGATGCAATGCCACCGCGTCGGCCGAACGGCTCGCGTTGTTCGTGACATACATGAGGCGCTGCTTGGACTCGCCCGCCGAAAGCGCTTCCGGCGCACCCGGAATCCGCTCGTGGCCGCGGAACAGCGTGCCATCCAGATCCAACAGCAATGCCTCGAAGCGGTCCCGCAGTCGCATTACGCCGTCCCTCTCATTACTTGCGCTGAAAATACCGTGCCTGCAAACGAAAACGACCGTGCGGCTGCGCTGAAGCGCGGCCGCACGGTCGAAATCACCTGTCTGTCCTCAGTTCTCGTTCTCGCCGTCGGACTTCGCAGTCGGCTCGGGAGCATCGGGAGCCTCGGCGGAGTCCTGCTCGGCGACCGGAGCGTCGTCGCCCTCGTCGTCCGAGTCGTCCTCAGCGTCCTCGTCGTCCGCATCGTCGTCTTCGTCGTCGTCGAAAGCCTCGGTCCAGTCCGAACCGTCACCGCCCTCCGACAGGTCGGCCGCACGCTCCTCGGCGTCGGTCTCACCGTCGAGGTCCGCCGACGCGGCGTTCATGAACCAGGTCAGTGACTCCTCCGCGCGACCGGCGGCCAGCAGCGCCTCGGCGTAGGCGTAGAACAGGCGCGCGGTGGCCGAACCGGTGCGTGCCGGATCCAGCTCGGCGGTCTGCAGGGTGACCACGGCCTGGTCGTGCTGACCCAGATCCATGCGGGCACCGGCGACCACAATGCGCAGCTCGGTGGCCTCGTCGCCCTGCAGGGCGCGGGCCTCGTCGCTGCGACCCAGTTCGATGGCACGCTCCGGACGACCCAGACCGCGCTCGCAGTCGGCCATGACGGCCAGCAGGCCCGAGCCACCGGACATGCGGCGCGCGGTCCGCAGCTCGGACAGCGCCTCGGCCCACTCACCCGCGTGATAGGCCGCGACACCGGCGGTCTCGCGAACCACCGCGATCCGCCCGGCCCGCTGCCGCGCCGCACGGGCATGCGCCAGCGCCAGTTCCGGATCCTCGTCCAGCAACTGCGCCACCATCACCAGGTGCCGCGCCACGGACTCGGCATTGCTCTTGTCGAGGCTCAGCAGATCACGCCGGACGGCCGGCTCGAGATCGGCGGCCTGCACATCATCGGGCAACGACGGCTCATCCGGCCGGCCCGAACGCTGCTCACCACCGAACCGCGAACCCTCGCCACCCCGGCGACGGTCCCCGCCGTCGAAACTCCGCTCGCCCGAACCCTTCCCGGCCCGGTCGAAGTCCCGGCCACCCGAGCTCTCCCGCTTGTCATCCCCGAACCCGTTGCGCGCGAAGCCCTTCCGCTCCTCCGACGCCCCACGATCCCGGTCGAATCCCCGTCCGCCACCACGGTTCTCACCGCCACGGTTCTCCCCACCGCGGTTGAACCCGCCTTCACGACGCTCGCCGCCACCGCTCCGGTTGAAACCACCCTCACGACGGTCACTGCCACCGCGGCTGAAGCCACCTTCGCGACGCTCGCCACCACCGGCGCGGTTGAATCCACCTTCACGACGGTCACCGCCGCCCCGGTTGAAGCCGCCCTCGCGACGCTCGCCACCACGATCGGAACCGCCCTCGCGACGGTCACTGCCACCGGTGCGGTTGAACCCGCCTTCACGACGCTCGCCACCGCTGCTGCGGTTGAAACCGCCCTCACGGCGATCTCCGCCACCGCGGTTGAACCCGCCCTCACGACGATCACCACCGCCGGTACGGTTGAAACCACCTTCACGACGGTCACCACCACCGCGGTTGAAGCCGCCTTCACGGCGCTCACCACCACGATCGGAACCGCCCTCGCGACGGTCACTGCCACCGGTGCGGTTGAACCCGCCTTCACGACGGTCACCACCGCCGCTGCGGTTGAAACCGCCCTCACGACGATCTCCGCCACCGCGGTTGAAGCCACCCTCACGACGATCACCACCACCGGTACGGTTGAAACCGCCCTCGCGGCTGCCGCCCCGGCTGGGACCGCTGTCACGGTCGCCGCGGTTGAAACCGCCACGGCCACTGTCGCGTTCGGATCCGCCGCGGTTGCTCTCGCCACCCCGATAGCCGCCGCGATCGCGGTCGCCTTCGGAGCGGTTGTAGCCACCGCGATCGTTGTCACGGTTCCGGTTGAAGCCGCCACCGTCGCGGCCGGATCCACCGCCGCGGTTGAAGCCGCCTTCGCGGCTGCCACCGCTGCCGCCGCCTTCGCGACGCGGACCACCGTACGACGACCGCCCCTGATCGGACCGTCCCTGATCGCGTTTTTCGTTGTCCTCGCGCCGGCCGTAGCCGCCCTGTCCGGTCCCACCGCTGTTGCGACGGAAGGGTTTGCGGTCGTCGTTCTGCTCCGCCACGGTGATCCCTCTCTGTTCTTGTAGCCTGCGGTACCCGGCCACGGCGCTGGACGGCGCGTGAGGAGGGCGGGTGGGCGATACCACTTACCCCAAATTCAATCACGCGCCCCTGAGCGACCTCGCGGCACAGGTGCTGAAACGACGAAAGGGGACCCAGTGTTGGGTCCCCTTTCGTGAAGGATGTTCCGGCGGTGTCCTACTCTCCCACACCCTGTCGAGTGCAGTACCATCGGCGCAGGTGGCCTTAGCTTCCGGGTTCGGAATGGGACCGGGCGTTTCCCCACCGCTATAGCCGCCGTAACTCTATGAAACTGTCACATTCCATGTGCCAGAGGAGAATTTTCGAGGGGTAACCCCTCGAACACCCCAATCAATGGGGGTCCTAGGGGGGAACCCCCTAGAAAAATCCTTCTCCAACACACGGTCGTGTGTTGTTTCAGATACTGCACAGTGGACGCGTAGCTTCTTTGTTGGTAAGTCCTCGGCCTATTAGTACCAGTCACCTACACCTGTTACCAGGC
>NZ_JBHZAC010000012.1:0-178084 GCF_042753865.1 Nocardia sp. NPDC059240
GCCCGGTCCCATTCCGAACCCGGAAGCTAAGGCCACCTGCGCCGATGGTACTGCACTCGACAGGGTGTGGGAGAGTAGGACACCGCCGGAACATCATTCGCGAAACCCCCTGACCTCGGTCAGGGGGTTTCTGCGTTTCCGGGGCAAGTCCTATCCGGACAACCTCAACCAAATCGATACGCGCCTACCGCTATTCCGCAGCGAATATCCTCTATGCGCTTCTTCTGGCCGAACCCGATTACGACGCAAGCGATCACTGCAGCCGGCTGGACTTCTTCTCGCCGCATAGACATCACCGATTGGCGGGATCGCCTCGAATCCGAGGGCTACCACATCTCCCGCCCCGCGGCCTCGATCCTCGAATCCTTCGGCAACCTAACTCTCCAGATTCCCAACCTGCTCGGTGCCCTCTGGTCCCCTGACCCGTTCTTCTTCGACCCCATAGATGTAGCCAACGGCATGTACGAACGCTACGCCGACATCGAAGCAGCCCTGGGCCACCACATGACCCCCTTGGCCGCCAACGCAACCGGCACAGCCTTCCTCCTGATGCTCGACGACGCCCGAGTAGTCTCCGACGGCCCGCTGGCCCTCCACCTCCTCGGCGAAACCTTCCCCCAGGCCCTCGACCTCATAGTCCGCCGCCACCGAACCCCCCAACCCCTCCTCTCCCACCACCGCGGCCGCACAATCACCCCGATCCGCCAATTCCAGCTGACCTAGGGAATCCCTCACAATCCATAGCGGCGCTGGATTTCTCGGGGCAGCGCGAATGGGTTCCGGTAATCGGGATCGTCCCAGGGTTCTTCCGCCGGCTCCTTCCGCGGAGGGGACAGATGGAACCCATTGAGCGGACCGGTCGACGACAAGGGGTAGGTCCGAGATGTCGGCGAGGGTTCAGGCTGCTCCTCCGCGACGAGTTTGCGAATGACCGACGAAACAACGTTGTCGTCCGCAAGCAGCCGCTGATGCTCGGCCACCTGCTCCTTGGCATGATCGAGCGCCTGCGAATGAGCAAACATAATCGCCTGCGCCAGAGCCTGATCCGCCAACTCCAGCCCAGTGATCCGCCCGTCAGCGGCAACCTCGATCCGAATCCCCGCAACCCTGGTCGTCCCTCGAACCAAATCGATAGCATCCTGAACCCGCCGCGCCTTCCGCGCGACCTCCTCGAAACGCCCATCTTCCGATGCTGACATGGCCGAACTCCTAGTGGTGGTCTGTCCCGGAGTACTTGGACCAGGCTCTCCCTGCTTCCCACTATTCGTTGCATGGCGGCCGATGGAGGGCCAGGCTGCTTGTACCTGCGCTCGGCCCCGGCCGAGCGCCTACGGATGGTTGATGATCGTCAGCATGTTGGGCTCCGTCTGCTTATCCGCAACGCATGGACCGCTTGAGGGCGGACCCTTCAGAAAGATGCTGCCGAACACTGGGCGCCGGTGCACACCTCCGACGGCTACGTCCTCCAGTTCGCACCATCGCAAGATCAATCCCTGAGCGTCACCGCCGGATCTCCATGCTTTCCCAAAGCATCCGGAGGTACGGCTGCTCCTCAACCGACCGAGGTCGAGCGCCCGTAGGAATTCGTGAAGGTTTTCTCCAACGCAGCGCCGATGGAGAGCGGGCAAGCTGTCTAGACCGCGACTGTCAATCCGTCAGGTGAGACGGGGGCATCGTGTGTTTGGCTGTCGCTGTTGGAGATTCGGGTACACCGATGCGTCGATACATGGCGATAGCTTCGCGTAGTTGGGTTCTCGCTTTGTCTGTATCACCAAGGCTGGCCAGACAATACGTGGCTCCTTCCAGCACGCGGGTATGGAGGAAGAAGTCGGTGTCATAGGCTACGTCCAGAGCGTCGGTGTACGTTCGCCAAGCACTATGTAGTTCATCGGCACTGATGAGAAGGCGCCCGAGCCGGTTGAGTACCAGGGCTTCACCTGGACGACTACCGATCTCGCGATAAATTGCCAGAGCTTGCTGCTGCAAATCGGCTGCTTCGGTGTAGCCACCGGTCTTCTCGCGGAGGGTGCTGAGATTGCTGAGGGCATACGCTTCGCCGATTCGACTACCGATTTTGCGGTTGGCTACGACCGCGTACTGTAGGTCGGCCGCCCCGCCATAGTCTCCGGTTCTCGCGCGCATGTTGCCGAGGTCTGCGAGCCTCTCGGCCTCGCCGGTCCGGTCGCCCAGTTCACGGTCGATCACCAGGGCCTGATCGGTCAGTTCGGCAGCCTCCAGATACTCCTCCGGGCTCTGAACAACCGCGCGAATTGCGCTGAGGGCCTTGAACGTATTGGAATCAAGGGCTCGATTGTCGCATCGGTCTATGACCGCCTGTGTTCGCTCGAGCTTGCCGATGGCGTGGCGCGCGACTATTCCGCCTGCGCGGCAGGGTTGTTCGGAGGACAGCTCCTACTCCTGGTTCGCGCCAAGTTGTCTCTCCACCCAGACTGACGCCCCCGGGACCCTTGGTTCCGCAATGATGTTGGCTGTTCGGTAGAGATTTCCGTAGGCGTGAGATTTATTGTTGCGGAATGCGTTCGGGAACATGCCGTACGGTGAGTGGACGTGATTGCGGGGTCCTACGGTTCCCTGTATCCGGGCGTCGAACGGGGGAGGGATAAGTGGATCGGGTGCCTGGCGCAGTGCAGCAGTCGGCGGTGGTGGTCGGCGACGGCAACTATATCGTGCAAGCAGGCGGGGACGTGTCGGCATTGCCGCCGGAGGCGCTGATTCCGGTGGCGGCGGTGCAAGCCCCGTCCGGGCTGAGCAATCACCGTCTGACAGCAGCCCGGTTCGTCGGCCGCGCCCAGCACCTCGACTGCCTCGACGAAGCCCTGGTCGGCTCGGGACCGGTCGTGGTCGCGGCAGTGCATGGGCTGGGTGGGATCGGGAAAACAACCCTGGTCGCCCAATGGATCGCCACCCGCGGTCACCGGTGGACACCGGTGTGGTGGATCACCGCGGACTCCCCGGCCGCCGTTCAGCAGGGGCTGGCCGACTTTGCGGCAGCACTGCAACCGGCCCTGAGTTCGGTCCTGTCGGTGAAACACCTGGCGGAACGCGGACTGCAATGGCTGGTGTCCCACGATGGGTGGCTGGTGGTCCTCGACAATGTGACCGTCGCCGCCGATATCGAGCAGATCCTGGCCCGCACCCGCAGCAGTGCGGGCCGAGTGATCATCACCAGTCGGCTCTCCACCGGCTGGCAGCAGGCCGAGCTGGTGGTGGGCGTGGATGTGCTCAACGCGTCCGAATCCCGGGCCCTGCTCTGCGGTACCGTCACTACGGGCGGGCCTCGGGAACTTGACGGTGCGTCCGACCTGTGCGAGATGCTAGGGCATCTACCCCTGGCCGTCGATCAGGCTGCCGCGTTTCTGGCGCAGAACTCCCTCCTCACCCCTCGCGACTACCTGACCCTGCTCGTGGGGCAGCCGGGCAGGATGTACGGGCAGGCTGCGGTCGGGATCGCACCCGAGCGCACCCTGGCACGGATCTGGCGGGTCACCCTGGACCGCATCGCCGAAACCGAGCCGTTCGCAGTCGAGTTGCTGGCGGTGCTGGCCTGGTATGCCCCCGAGGCCATCCCGGCCGAACTCTGGGACGGGCTCGCCGACCCGGCAACCTGTACCGCCGCAGTCGGGGTACTTGCCGCCTACAGCATGATCACCCCCGATCCGGCCACCCGCACAGTCTCGATCCACCGGCTGGTGCAAGCGGTCACCCACACCGCCGACCCCGCCGACCCTCACCGCACCCCCGCGAAAGTCCTGTCGGCGCTGGGGCGCGCCACTGGAACGCTGGCGCAGGCGTTGCCCGGCACCCTCGATGAGTTGAGGCTGCGACCGGCATGGCGGCCCCTGTTGCCGCATGCGGAGGCGCTCGCGGATTACAGCGGACCAGAGACCGACACCGTCACCACCGCGAAGGTCCTCAACTCGGTCGCTGTCTGCCTTCTTGAGCAAGGCCTGCCGGGTCGTGCTCTGTCGTTGTTGCAGCGGGCCGTGGCAGGCAATGCGATCCTGCGCGACGGCGATGAACCCGCCACCCTGTCGGCCCGATACAACCTGGCGTCGGCCTATGAGCACGCGGGGGACCTACCGCAGGCGATCTCCCTGTTCGAACAGACACTCACCGATTGTGAGGGAGCCCTCGGCGGTGACCATGCCTGCACCTTGCTCGGGCGCAACAACCTCGCCAGCGCGTACTATGCCGCAGGGGATCTAGGACGGGCGATCCCTCTTTATGAGCGCACCTGCGCGGATCGGCAGCGAGTTTTCGGCAGCGATGATCCTGCCACACTGGACAGTCGCAACAACCTCACCCGCGCCTACACGGCCGCGGGCTACCTGTCGCGGGCAACTCTGGCCGGTGTACGTGCTCTCGCCGACTGCGAGCGAGTGCTCGGCAGCGACCACCCCTCAACCTCCGTCGCTCGCGCCAACCTCGCCCACGCCTACGTCGAGACCCAAGAATTGGGGCGTGCGATCCCGCTGTACCTGCGATCCCTCGCTGATGTCGAGCGGGTGCTGGGCGAGGACCATCCCCAGACACTGGCTCTGCGTAACAATGTCGCCACTGCCTATCGGATGGCGGGAGACTTTGGGCGCGCGATCGTCCTGTACGAGCGATCTCTGGCTGACACCGAGCGAGTTCTCGGTGGTGATCACCCCGACACGCTGACCTCACGTAGCAACCTCGCTGGCGTATATCGGGCTGCGGGGGAGTTGGGTCGGGCGCTTCCCCTGTACGAACACATGCTCGCGGATAGCGAACGCTTACTTGGGGATGACCACCCCGGCACGCTGACCGCCCGCAACAACCTCGCCTGTGCGTATGACGAGGCGGGAGATCAGGGTCGGGCGATCCCCCTGCACGAACGGACGGTCGCCGATCGGGAACGAGTGCTCGGTCCGGCGCATCCCTCCACACTCACCTCGCGAAACAACCTCATCTACGCCTACTGGATGGCGGGTGACGTGTCTCGGGTGATCCCTCTCTGCCGACGCCTGCTAGCCGATTGCGAGCGGGTACTCGGCCCGGATCACCGGCTAACGGCGATGGTCCGGGACAACCTCGACGAAGTGACCGGCCAAGGAGCCTGCTCATAACAGCCCGTCGTGGTGATCTTGGTCGGCAAGGTAGGCGACATCTGGGTAGTGGTTAGTTCAGATTCGCATAGGCCCCTGCAGCACGAGGTCTATGGCGTTGTCGCGGCCGAACAAGGAGGCCTCACGCTCGGTCAAGGCGCCCAGCCCCTCGACACGGTGACTCGATCACCCCGGCCCCACCGATCAACGCCGGCACCACTACCCCGTCGGACCACACCCCGGAATACACGGGGATTACGGCATCGTGGCCAGTCTGCACCACGACACCCGACCCGACGGCACTGGCCCGCTGCTCGACCCGCGACCGGTGATCAGCCACGGCCTCGTTGGTGGGGCCAGGCGGCCCGGCCGCAGCATCGCGATCCCCGGCATCCCGGCTCCGTGCACCTGCTCTTCGGTGCTGGCCACCCAGGCGCAGGTGGGTGGACCGGTGAGGATGCTCGGTGAGGCCGCGCTCCAGGCCCCAGCGCTGTAGTCGCCGGGCTCAACTCCAGGTTATGTTGCCTCCGGCCTGAGTGGTGGTGTTGTTGCTACCGGCCACGGTCGCGGTCTGGCTGATCGTGGTCGTCGTCTGCCCAGCGGCTGCTTCGAGCATCGGGTTGAGCTGCTCGGTCAACAGCTGCCGAAGTTCTTCGGCCAGTTCGGGATTGGTGGCGATGAGCTGACGCAACCGGATCCGCCACGACCCTGCATAGGCTTCGCGGGTCTCGTCGTCGAATTCGACGTCGATGACTTCCTCGTGGAGCTGGTCGAGATCGGTGCCGACCTGCTCGGCCTGCTCGGGATGGTGCCGACCCCACCAGTCGACGACCACGCGCTTCGCCCCGGACCAGACATCGGTGGCCATCAGCTTCACCAACGCTGTTCCTGCCTGCACCACAACAGGATCCATCGTCATCCCCCGCGTTCTCGACAAGAATTGGACCCCCATCCTAGAACTCGCCGATATCCGTCCGCCGACGAGGCTCGAAAGCCGGCAGCAACGGCTCGACCAACGCCCACAACTCGTCGGGCACCAGCCGCTTGGACAGGCACATCGTTCACAGCCGAACATCATGCCGTCCAACCGATTACTACATGCCGGAAACGACGTGAGGCACGGTCTAAGGCGATTTGCCCAATTTGGCCACGCGCAGCACAGTCCCTGGTAGTCAGCGCTCGATGAAGGTTGTTAACAGAGTGCTCTTACCGACGCCAGCCTCACCCCGCAGCACCGATCCTTCTCCAGCCTGCGCAGCACGATCGACGCAGCCCAGCAACAAGGACATCTCATCAAATCGAACACTGGCTGGTGGAGAACCCGAATGGCAGCACCTTGGATTGTCGGAATGCGGCACGTCAAGCAGGATTCTCGGTCAGCAAGAAGACTGTCGCGGCCGTCCGTCAGGAAGCGGCTGCCAGGGTTCTCAGGAAGCACGCGCAGCAGATCGCGAAGAAGGAGGCCGCCGCGCGCCTCGTCGAAGAGAAACGGAAGACAGCGCGCCTCGTCGAGCGGAAGAGGGCTGCCGCCCGGCTCGAACGCAAGAATGCCGCTGAGGCAATCGCGCGGAAGAAGGCCGCTGACTATCAGCGGGCGTACATCCGACACTGGTTGATGGAGAACCCGACCCGAAGCGACTCGGCGTGTCGAGACGCTGCGCATAGGGCGGGATTCGGCGGAGTCACCACGGAGGCGGTCTCCGGAGTTCGCAAGAGCATCCCTGAGCACGGGGCCGTCCGGAAGTCAGCGGTAAGTGCCAAGAAGCAAAGCCGGGCACAGAAGACTTCAACGGTACAAGTGCAGTTGTCCTCGAATGTCGGATCGCGGTGCCCTGCTTGCGATATGGTTCCTGATCGCATGACAGGCAGTTGCCGATGCAGCTGACGCTGCCAGTCCATGCAGACAGAACCTGGCTACGCGCCAAGGCTGTTCTGATAAGGCCTGTGCCTGGAGCCGGGTAGGCTGCGTTCGCTCGGACGCAGTCGTTTGGGTCAATTCCTCTACTCGCGTCAATTCCTCTACTCGCTTGGTGTGCAACGGTTTTCGTGTGCAATCTCTCGGGTTGTAGCATGTCTTCTCATACGGTGTGATGGGGCATGGAGTCGTACAGCGAGGAGCCGCAACGTGGGGGTGGGCCCGCAGGTCCAGAAACTGGCTGAAGGCACTGCGCGCTTTGGCTACCTGCTGAAATGCAAGCCAGTAGCGCGAAGGTCTGGCCGTCTCCCGACTGCGCCGGGGTCTCCGAACGACAACTGGTCGTCACGCCCTGGGGCGACCGGTGCATCGGGGGCCTTGTCAAGGTCCGATGACGGCGAGGACGCCGATGGCGAAGGATTCCTGAGCAGGTCGCTGCTGTCGACCACGTGCGTGCGGGGTGTCGCGATGCGCGATGATGCTGGTGTGACGCACAGGCCTGCTGCAGACTGTGCGTCGCCAGTTCGGGCAGCGCACACGGGCCAGCGGTGGGCGCCTAGCATTCATCGTCGAGTGAGACTCGTAAAGGAGCCTTGTGAGCAACCTCGGTAGTTTCATCTGGTCGATCGCTGACCAACTTCGGGGTCCCTACCGCCCCAACCAGTACGGCAACGTGATCCTCCCGCTAACGATCCTGCGCCGTCTCGACTGCATCCTTGAGCCCGACCTGGAGACGGTACGCGCGCTGGCGGCAGAGTACGACAACCCCAATAAGCTCAAGGTCAAGGTCGAGCAGGCCACAGGGCGGCCGTTCTACAACACCTCGAATTACTCGTTCGCCAACCTTCTCAAAGACGCCGACGGCTTGGCGGACAATCTGGCCGACTACATCGACCGGTTCTCACCGGATGTTGACGTGTTCGAGTACTTCGACTTCAAGAAAGAAATCCTCGCCTTGGAGAAGGCGGGACTTCTCCGCGAGGTCATCACGTCCTTCAAGGCCGTCGACTTGCATCCGGACGTCGTCTCCAACGCCGATATGGGTGACGCGTTCGAGTACATCATTCGCAAATTCAACGAGGCCGCGAACGAGACCTCCGGCGACCACTACACCCCTCGGGACGCAATCCGGCTGCTAGTCGATCTGATCTTCGCCGAGAAGGATGCCGACCTGACCGAGGCCAACATCATCCGCACGCTATATGACCCCACCGCGGGCACTGGCGGGATGCTCGCCCTGGCCGAAGAGCACCTGCTCGCGCAGAACCCCGACGCGAAGCTGACCCTGTATGGCCAGGAGTACAACCCACAGTCGTACGCGATCTGCAAGTCTGATCTGTTGGCCAAGGGCCACGACGCGTCCAAAATCGCCTTCGGCAACACCCTCACCGATGATGCGTTCACGGGCCGCCAGTTCGACTTCTGCATGTCCAACCCGCCGTACGGCGTCGACTGGAAGCAGTATGCCAAGGCGATTACGAAAGAGCGCGACGAAGCTGGCCCCTATGGTCGGTTCGCCCCTGGACTCCCGGCGACCTCGGACGGGCAGATGCTCTTCCTGCTCCACTTGGCCCACAAGATGCGCGCCCCAGAGGACGGCGGTGGCCGGGTCGGCATTGTCATGAATGGCTCGCCGCTGTTCAATGGGGGCGCTGAGTCTGGCCCCTCCAATATTCGCAAGTGGTTGTTGGAGAGGGACATGGTCGATGCCATCGTCGCGCTGCCAACGAACATGTTCTTCAACACCGGCATCGCCACTTACATCTGGATCCTCGACAACGCCAAGCACCCCTGCCGAAAGGGCGTCGTCCAGCTTATCGACGGCTCGTCGTTCTGGACCAAGATGCGTAAGAACCTTGGCGCCAAGAACCGTGAGGTTAGTTCGGCGGACCGTGCCAAGGTAGTGAATTTATACGCCGACTTCACCGACGCCGACCCGGACTACGCCAAGGTGCTGCGTAACGATGAGTTCGGCTACTGGAACATCACCGTCGAGCGTCCGCTGTTGGACAAGGACGGGAAGCCGGTCGTGGACCGCAAGGGCAAGCCTAAGCCAGACTCGAAGAAACGCGACACCGAGAACGTACCTTTCACCTACGGCGGCTCGACCGCCGGTGTGGCCGACAAGGCCGTGGTCATCCAGGCGTACTTCGATTCTGAGGTGAAGCCCCACGCACCCGACGCCTGGATTGACTGGGACAAGGTCAAGACTGGCTACGAGATCCCTTTCACCCGCTACTTCTACAAGTACGTCCCACCTCGTCCCCTTGCCGCGATCGACGCTGATCTGGAGAGGCAGGTTGCCAAGATCATTGATCTGCTCCGCGAGGTCGAGAAGTGACAGTCACGCTCAACCCGTTTGAAAGCGATCAGACTGCGCTTGTGCCGATTGGCACCGCCTATTCCGTAACGCTGGGCAAGATGCTCGACGCGGGCAAGAACGTCGATGATTCGCACACGGTTCTCCCTTACATTCGGGCTGCGAATATCCAAGACGATGGTTTACGACTGGCCGACGTCAATGAGATGCCCTTCTCTGAGGGCGAAGCAGCGCGTCTTGACCTCCGCCGTGGCGATCTGCTGGTCGTTGAAGGCGGGGCCGTTGGGACAACTGCAGTGCTTAGCCACGACATGCCGGGCTGGTCGTTCCAGAAGACGGTGAACCGAGTGCGGCCAATCGGCGACTGGTCAACGCGGTATCTCGCTTATGTGCTTCGCGCTTACCGTGATGCTGGCATCATCAACCTGGTCTGCAACGGATCGACGATTCCGCATCTCACGGCCGAGAAGCTGAGGGCGCTTCGTATTCCGTCAGCGCGCCCTGGCGAGCAACGCGCCATCGTCGATTACCTCGACCGTGAGACCGCCCGCATCGACACGCTCATCGAGGAGCAACAGCTCCTGATCGAGATGCTTCGCGAGCGCAGGCGCGCACTCCGGGTGCACATTGCACTGCACGGAACTGCGCCAACCGACGAAGTCGCGAGCCCCTTGTCGTGGGCAAACCAACTCCCGTCGGGTTGGCGTGTTGTCCCGCTGACCTCGGTTGCTCAACTTGAAAGTGGGCACACGCCAAGCCGTTCCAGAGCCGACTGGTGGACGGACTGCTATATCCCATGGGTGAGTCTCCATGACGTCGGCAGGATGCGTGGAATCAAGTACCTTCAAGACACAACGCAGCGCATCAGCGATGCCGGAATCGCCAACAGTTCTGCCCGACTGCTCCCTGCGCACACCGTCGTGCTGTCCCGAGACGCGACTGTTGGACGAACGGCCATCATGGGCGTTCCGATGGCGACGTCTCAGCACTTCGCAGCATGGATATGTGGGCCCCTTCTTGACCCTGAATACCTGTGGGTTTTGTTCGGGGATGCGATGCAGCCATTCTTCGACTCATTCCAGAATGGGTCGACGATTCGCACCATCGGTATGGGAGATCTTAAGGCGTTTCGCATCCCGCTCCCGCCTGTCGACGAGCAGCGGCGAATCGTCGAGTACCTGGACAGGAAGACCGCTGAGATCGACGAGCTCATTGTTGAGACGGAGAACTTCATCGGGCTTGCCCGTGAGCGGCGGGGGGCGTTGATCACTGCAGCGGTGACTGGGCAGATCGATGTACGGGAGATGGTCTGATGGCCGACAACCACGAGGTCGTCTTCGAAACAGAGATTTGCGAGTATATGGCCGACCACGGGTGGCTCTACTCCGAGGATGACACTGGGTACGACCGAGAGCGGGCACTATTCCCCGAGGACCTTTTCGCTTGGCTGAAGCAGACCCAGCAGACAGCGTACGAGAAGGCTTTGAAGGCCGCCGGGTCGGAGTCGAAGTTCCTTGACGTGCTGACCACGGCGCTCGACAAGCCTCTAGAGCACGGTGGCGGGACTTTAAATATCCTGCGCAACGGGGTGCAGTACATCGGCGGTGGCCGGTTGAAGATGGCGCAGTTCCGCCCGGAGACCAGCCTGAATGCGACCACCAACGAGCAGTACGGGGCGATGCGGGTTCGGGTGATGCGGCAGGTGCATTTCTCCACTGCTGACCAGCGCAGCATCGACCTGGTCTTCTTCATCAACGGGCTACCGGTCGCCACAGCCGAGTTGAAGACCGACTTCACCCAGTCTCTCGATGACGCGATCGATCAGTACCGTAAGGGTCGACATCCGATGACCAACGGGCGGCTGGAGCCGCTGCTGTCGTTCGGGCACCGAGCCCTGGTCCACTTCGCGGTGGCCAACGAACTGGCGGCCATGACCACCAGGCTCGAAGGCGAGAAGACACACTTCCTGCCGTTCAACACGGGCTACGACCAAGGCGCGGGGAATCCACCCGCCGAGGACGGGCGGTCGGCCACCGCATATCTGTGGGAGCGGGTCTGGGAGAAACACGCCTGGCTCAACATCATCGGTCGGCTGATGATCGTGGAGACCAAGGAAGAGTGGGATGTCGCGACTGGAACGTCGGTGCGGCGTACAAGCATGCTCTTTCCTCGGTTCCACCAATGGGAGGCCGTGACAAACATCGTGGCCGCGGTGAGCGAGGAGCGTGTCGGGCATCGGTACCTGATCGAGCACTCGGCAGGGTCGGGCAAGACGAACACGATCGCCTGGACTGCACACCGACTAGCGCGGTTGCACGTGAACGACGAGAAGGTCTTCGACTCGGTGATCGTCGTCGTGGACCGCAATGTGCTCGATGGGCAGCTGCAAGAGGCGATCCGGCAGATTGACGGGGCAGGGAAGATCGTTGCCACGATCAGCCCAGAAGATGTCCGCAAGGCGGGAGCGAAGTCGAAATCCGGACTGCTGGCAACCGCATTGAAGAACGGCGAGCTGATCATCGCGGTGACAGTTCAGACGTTCCCGTTCGCCCTCGACGAGATCCGCGCTGACTCGTCGCTGAAGGGTCGGCGGTTCGCGGTGATTGCGGACGAGGCGCACTCCTCGCAGTCCGGTCAGATGTCCTCCAAGCTCAAGGCCGTGCTGACCGCCGAAGAAATCAAGGAGATCGAGGACGGCGGTCAGGTCGACGTCGAGGCGATCCTGGCCGCCGAGATGACCGAGCGAGCTGAGTCAGAGAATATCTCCTACTTCGCGTTCACCGCGACGCCGAAGAACAAGACCCTGGAGCTCTTCGGCCGCAAGGGTCCTGATGGGAAGCCGGCCGAATTCCATCTCTACTCGATGCGCCAGGCAATTGAAGAGGGCTACATCCTCGACGTTCTCAGGGGTTACCAGACCTACGACACCGCGCTGAAGATCGCCGCCAAGGCCAAGAGCGGCGACGGCGATGAGGTGGATGAGGCTGCAGCACGCAGGGGAGTGATGCGGTGGGTGACATTGCACCCAACCAATATCAGCCCGAAGGTCCAGATCATCGTTGAGCACTTCCACGCCAACGTCGCCCACCTGCTGGAGGGCAAGGCGAAGGCGATGGTGGTGACCGAGTCGCGCAAAGCCGCGGTGAAGTACAAGAAGGCGATCGACGCCTATATCGCCAAGCGGGCCGCCCTGGACGCCTCGTACAACTACCGCACCCTGGTCGCCTTCTCCGGCTCGGTGACGATGGACGAGGACGAGGAGTGGGTTTCGGACTGGGGGCCGCAGCCGAGCAAGGACGACGAGTTCACCGAAGCCAACCTGAACCCAGGTGCCAGCTCGGACCTGGCCGCGGCGTTCAAGGGCGCGACATACAAGATCATGCTGGTCGCCAACAAGTTCCAGACAGGGTTCGACCAACCGTTGCTCTCGGCGATGTACGTCGATAAGAAGCTGTCCGGGGTCACTGCCGTACAGACGCTGTCTCGGCTCAACCGCACTCATCGCACTGCGGGTGGGGAGCAGAAGCGCAAGACGTTCGTAATTGACTTCGTGAACGAGCCTGAGGACATCCGGGCTGCGTTCGAGCCGTATTTTACTAATGCCACCCTGGAGAACGAGACCGACCCGTACGTTGTTGTTCACCTCGCTACCAAGCTCGACCAGGCCGGGATCTACACGCCGGATCAGGTACGTGAGGTCGCCGAATCGTGGGTCACCCGGAAAGGCAACAACGCACTCTCGGCCGCGATCAGTCCGGCCAAGAACGCGTACGCCCGCCGGTACGCGGCTGCAATCGAAGCCGACGACAAAGTCACTCTCAACACCCTCGACCTGTTCCGCAAGGACGTCTCCACCTACGTCCGGCTCTATGACTTCATGAGCCAGATCGTCGACTACGGCGACCCGTACATGGAGATGCTGTCGATCTTCTTGCGGCTCCTGGAGAAGGTCATCGCAGACTCCTCTTGGTCCGCGGAGGTCGACCTCTCCGACGTGGTCCTGGTCGGGGTCAAGCACACTAAGGGGACCGCGGTCGACATCTCGCTGACCGGCGACGGTGAGCTCAAGGGCATCAGTGCCGCCGGTTCCGGCACCCGCAGGGAGCCCAAGTACGTTGCGCTGCAGGTTGTTATCGACAAGATGAACGACCTCTTCGGCGCCGAGTCGTTCACCGTATCGCAGGTCCGTGAGTTCGTGCAGGGACTGGTGCAGCAGCTGCTCTCCTACCCGGACCTGATCAGCCAGGCCAAGGTGAACACGAAGAAGCAGTTCATGGAATCGCCGGATTTCCAGTCGGCGGTCACGGAAGCGGTTGTTGACAATCAAGCGGCCCACAACACAATGGCCGACTACTTCTTCAGCGACGGCCCTGGCATCAACGCCGTCATCATGGCACTCGCGGATGCCTTCTACGAGGCAGCGATCGACAGCGAAACCACAGACCAGAGCGCCTCACCGGACGAGGCCGAGCAAGCCGTCGCCCGTGCAATTTCCGCCGGAGTTCTCGATCCGGCCGCACTGCAGGACCTACCGACAGCGGCAGAAGCTGCAAATATGCCGCTAGAGCCTCCGTCTCCTGACGGACCAAGCGGGAGCGAGGCAGTGTTGTCTCTGCGCGACGAGGAGACATGGTGAACTTCCTGTACATGGACACTTGCGCGGCCATCAAGCTTTTCAAGCAGGAAGAAGATTCCGAAGCGCTCCAGAACTGGCTCGCCGACCAAGCGTCCTCCCGCCAGATCACCGCTCACCTGACTCGGACCGAGCTGCGCCGTGGTCTTCACGCGGCTGGTGCCAGTCAAGAGACGCACGCGCGCGCCACTGCTTGGTTGGATCGCTGTGCGCAAATTGTGCTGACGGCTGAAGTTCTCGATAAGGCGGGCAAGCTCGCACCCAATACCAGCCTGCGCAGCTTGGATGCCCTCCACGTGGTTGCGGCTCTCGAATTAGGGAGCGCGCTAACGTATTTCGTCACCTACGACAAGCGGCTCGCCGCCGTGGCGGAAGCACAAGGTTTGACAGTGATCGCGCCAAGGGAGCTGGTTGCGTAAGGAGGCGTGGCCCGTCATCG
This sequence comes from Nocardia sp. NPDC059240, assembly GCF_042753865.1. NCBI lineage: Bacteria > Bacillati > Actinomycetota > Actinomycetes > Mycobacteriales > Nocardiaceae > Nocardia > Nocardia sp. NPDC059240. The sequence continues at coordinate 14,398 of NZ_JBHZAC010000012.1, forward strand.
GGGACCGATCAGCTCGGTTGCTACTAGACCGGCCACTGGTAGCCGAGTTTGTGTAGGTGCTCTGCGAGGCGTGAAGATGCTTGCTCTCGCCTACGTTCCAGTTGCACAAGCGATGTCTTGTACTGGTCACCCCACGCCAGGTACGTGTCGATCAGTTGATTGCGTTCGTGCGCCACTAGCCTCATGACCCCAGCGACGAGATCTACGCCGATCCTGTCGGGGATAAGCGCCTCCACGGCGTTTTTCGAGCTGTCAACGTTGGTTACGGTCTCGCTTCGCAGTTGATCGAGGTCCTTCTGATTGCGCGTCCACCAGTCGACGAACAGGCCCTTGAGCTGTTCGTCGTCCAGAATCTTCCAGGTAATCAGTGCGTGGCAAAATCTTTCGGCGAAGTAGGTTTGAGTGTCTGCCGGTTGTTGGCTGATGAGAACGCTCTGCTCTCGCTGGAACTCCTGAAACCAGTCGCTGACAGCGGTTGCGAACGTGGCCTCAGTCGCCGCGGTGAGCGTCGGGATGGTGGCGGCAGTTGTATCGCACCCCTGGAGTGGGAAATCGAGATGTCTGGGTTTGCCGGGCACGAAGAGATCTCGCAGGTCGATCCCAAACGCGGCGAATTTGCTGCGCTGCGCCTGGATGTCTTCGGCAGGTACTCCGCCGCCGGTCAGCAAGGTGTCGATGCTCGGTCTCGTATGGGTCAGAGATCGAGAATCGACATAGAGGCCGACGTTGAGATTGAAATCGTTGGCTGCAATCTCCTCGATCGGCACCAATCGCGCAAAATTGCTGATCTCTCGACGTTCGCGAAAGGCGGTCGCGATCTTTTCTATGTGGCTGGGTGCCAGATGGTTCTTCGAACGATCCACAGCGAATTCCTGCTGGGCGTTTATGAATAGCACCTCGCGCTCGCTGGACTCTGCGCCAGTGGTTCCTCGCAGAACGAGAAGGCAAATGGGGATCGATGTCCGGTTGAACAAGTTGGGTCCAAGCCCGATGACGGCTGCGATTCTGCCATCCTGGACGATTCTGCGACGGATCAGTCCTTCGGCCCCGCCGCGAAACAGAGCGCCGTATGGAACAGCCATGACACCCGTGCCGGCAGGTGCCAGTGAGGCCAGGACGTGTTGGACGAACATCAGGTCCGCCTTCCCGCTCTGACCGTACTGCGTTTGTTGAGGGACGCTCAGCATCTGCTGTTGGTATCGCAAACCGAGCGGGGGGTCGGCCAGCACGCGGTCGAAGCGCTTCATGCTTCCACTGTCATTGAGGTGGCGCGGGTCGATAAGCGCGTCGCCGCGCAAGATGGATGCGTTGGTGATCCCGTGCAGCATCAGGTTGCGCTTCGCGATGGCGCACGTCTCGAGGTTTACGTCCTGCCCGAAGAATGTCAGAGACTCGTTGTTTGGTCCGGACCGCTCCGAGAGATAGGTGTGGGCGGCGGTCAGTAGGCCACCGGTGCCAACGCACGGGTCGTAGATTGAGTCGCCCGGCTGGGGATCAGCCAGTCGAACCATGAGCTGGACCAGAGAGCGCGGCGTATAGAACTCAAAACGCCTGTCTCTATCTGCGAAAGCGTCGAGAATTTGCTCGAATACTTGACCGGCTTCGTCGTCGAGCAGGGGGTCGTTATTTCCGAAGGGGATCTCGTCCACGATCGCTACCAACTGCCGGGCCGCAGCGTCACTCAGACCTGTGCGGGGCGCGATCTCGACAACCGGGTCGGTGAATACATCCCGATTGCGCGAAACCAATACTGTTACAGCCTTGTTCAGTGCATCAGTCGGTGAGCTGTCCATGGCCGCGACCACCCGATCCCACTGTGCTTCATCGGGGACCGTTAACCTATCGGGGTGCTCGGATGCCCACTTGAGGGCAAGCACAACCGAGATAACGCCCATGTACTGTGCGGTGTCCATCGCGCCTCGAAGGACATCGGCGGCCTTGAACACCTTCTGCGCGAGATCCGTGGTGTGCATTCTTACCGCCTGTCCAGGAAGTCATCGAACAACGCGAATTTGAGGACGTCGAGCCGGTCCGCGGTTTCGCGGTGTATGAGGGCGAGTTCATCGATGTCGCTGATCGCCGCGACCACCTCACGCTGGCGGTCCAGTGGCGGGACGACCACCGGTAGGCTGCCCAAGCTTTTCGCGTTGATGGACGGGACAGTTCCTCGACCCGCACGCTTGAGCATCTCGTCCTGCATCGACGGCGAGGACAGGTAAAGGGAAAGGTATTCGGGCAGTAGCCGGTTGCCGCGCCCGCGTACTCGGGCACACGAGGAGCTGTACAGTGCCCGTTCTAGGTTCGGACCGATCAGCGCCAATCTGCCGAGTGAGCCCTGGCGAACAAGGACGATGTCATCGCGCTGAAGTCGGAACCGTTCCAGCCGCGCCGCTTCATCTTCGGGCAGTCGGCGTAGCTTCCGCCAGTTCACGTGGTTCCATCCAACGATGTCCGAGGGACTCACCACGGGGACGCCATCGGGCTCGCTATCCAGTTTGCCCAGAAGCGATCCAGAGGGGCCGGGCGTGATCTCCACCAGATCCCTGAGGGCGACGTGCTCACCCTTAATCACGATGTACACCTGACTTCCTCGGTCGACAGGCCAGGGCCATGGCAACCGTCGCCATGGCCCTGGCCTGTCGGTTTATGCGCTACGTGGCCTGTTGCGAAGGTTGATCTTGATTAGCTCGGATGCCGTAGCGCTGGCCGCGACCGTGACGAGCGCACCTGCCACCGCTTCGCCGTACCCGGCGGCGAAACCGATAACAACGACGAGTACCACGACGATTACTCCGCACCAGGCGGCGCGTCTGTCGCGGCGGGGCAGATACCATGAACTGTTGAAGTGGGCAATTCCCATCGCCTACCGTCTTCCTGCTTGCTTTATTGCGAAGCGGGTCGGTCCGCATCGCCCCGCGCTGACGGCAATCTCCACGGGGCGATGCGGGATCTGTTGGACGAGAGTCACACTAGCACCGATGTCGTGCGAAGGAACCTTCGCAAGTGGCTTGATTACAGTCGACCTTCGCCGCAAAAAGGCGTCGCTGAACTCAGCTATCATGCAGTGAATCTTGGTATTTGGTGGTACAGGCTCGATCGATGTGCAAATACGGCTGCCGACGGAGCAGGCCGAGCGTCGAGCCAAGATGCTGACAGCGGTGATACAAGGACTGGATTCGGCCATTTTCGACGGGTTGGTCGTAGCTCCAGTTCTAGATTCGCTGGATGGCCTAGGGAGCCGTCGAGCACGACGGGATGCTGCGGAAGCCACGAGCGGGTGCCACAGCAACGATGGAGCATCCATCCAGGCGTGGGCATTCATAGCTTCGACGCACAGGGACAGTCACTGGAACCCGTGGATGATGGACGACCGGTCTGACGAACTCGCGGCCGCGGGGGGTCTTCAAGCAATGGATTCGCGCGGGGCCGGTCCTCAAGCTGCGCACCGCCGCCGACATTGACGCGTGGATGGAGGAGCGCGAGCGGAACTGGAAGGCTGAAGCACAGCGCTGCGAGGTCGCCCGACTCGCCCGCATCCTGACGGGCGGCGGGACCGCGAAGCGGCCAGAGCTTCTGGAGGCTCAAGCCTCTTTCCGGCACCATGCCGAAGAGCGCGAAGGGCCCGTACACCATGAAAACTATCTGCCCGACGAGAACGGACGCTGCAGATCGTCGGCGCTCGTCTATCTTTCGAGGTCGCGGCCGCGAATTTGGTGTGTACACGTCGTGATCCGGCGCGCTGCGGCGAGGCGAGGTCAGGCATCTCGTCATATCCACAAAGTGGATCCGGAGTCGTGGGCTCGGACGGACAATCGGCGTCATGGCAAGGTATTTGAAGGCGTGGCTGCCGGGTTGCGGCACCTGCGGTCGCATCTTCCGCGAGGTCGAAGTCGCTATCCGTGTACACGGCCTCAAGGACGAAACGGCAGCTGACACTGCTGCTATCGCAGCCCTGCGCGCCATGGCGAATGCCGAGGGCTGGTTTTTGCCGGCCAATTACGATCTGCACGACGAGACTGAGGTGCGGTGCCCCGACTGTGCCCGCCGACGACGGGCGACCGAGCCAACCGTGCTCTATCTAGTCTGGTCAGAGCGCCGCCGAGCGCTCAAAGTTGGTGTGGCTGGAGCGGTATCGACCAGGTTGAAATCCCATCGCCGACGGGGGTGGCGAGTCGTCGAACTGAACGGAAGTCAATGCCGATGGCTGCTGCCCCGGACGGATGCGCTCGCCGTCGAGCACGAGGTCGTCGAGCGATGGCGGAGCGCAGGCGTGCCAGTGGCGGAGGTGTGCAACGTCGCAGCCGAGAATGGTTTTACCGAGACAGCGTGCCTCGACGCAGCATCGGTGGAGGCCACAGTCGGATGGATTGAGGAGATGCTTCCTGAGGCTCTCTCACTAGGCGGCAGCTCCACCTCCTCATGAGAAGGTGGTCAATATCGTTGCCCGCGTTGATATCTCATGTTGCGGGAGTTCACCTCTGCGCATAGTGTGGTTCGCATTGCCGGATCGGCAGTAGTCGGGGATAGCGAGTGGTCTCGAAGAAGCGCGTGGAATAGTTGCGATATTGCTCGCTTTGTCATCTGGTTGCTCGAACGGAAGCAGCGGGAGCGGCATCGGGCCGTCCGAGCATCCGGGTAGTTCGTCAGTGGCTGGTGCAGGAAACAAGAAGCCGTTCAATCCGCCGCGGGTGTTCAATGCTTCGCCGATCTCCCAGAAGAGTCCGCTGAATCCCGTGAGCAGATTGGGTGAGTGCTCATCCGGTGACGGCCTCTTGTACTGTGCGTCCGGCGCCGGAACTATTTCGGCGATCGATCCGTCCGGGGATAAGCAGAAATGGACGACCAAGACGCAGTTGTCGCCCAATAAGAATGCGGGCCCGGGTGCGGAATGGAGCGCAGCGGCACCGGCGCGAACCGATGATCTGGCGATCACGGCATTCGGTGGCGTGACCAGAAGGCAGCGGAACATCGAAGGATCGAAGATCGCTCGAAATCCTCGCCGTGGATGCGTCGACGGGGAAACAGCGGTGGAACACCGTGCTCGACGTCGGCTCGGCACGGGTGGACCATCTCAGGATCGTCGGGATTAGTGCCGACTGGGTGGAAACCGAAAGCAGGCAGTCGCACTGGATGTAAACTCCGGTAATGATTTGCCGGATGCGCCAGTGGCGGCACCCACCTGGGCGGACGAATACCTAGGCATCACGAGAGAAGGAATTTACTTACCGACGAAGTAGAACGATGAAGCGGCCATAGGAGCTCTGCGGGCGGCGCCGCTAATCGAGACAACATCGGCGGGAAGGTTCTCGTCCTCGAGTCATCTGAGCGGCAGATGTCGCGGTGAGCCCGAGATCCCGTGCAGTGGTCCGAGATTCGTGATCCTTGTTTCCTGACGGGCACGCCTGATGGCGCGGTCGATTGACCCGCCGAGGGCCGGAAAGGCTCGAAATGGGACTGCCGGACAGGACGGTCTGATTGCAGCGTCAGTTCCGGTATGGCCGATCCGCTGGTGACATCTGTGTACCTGGGCGGACCGCACCCCACAACCGGGACAGGCCGCCGGGCCACCTGGCGTCCGCGCCCGCACCAGAATCCGGGCGTCCTCGTCGACAACATCCTCCACCGCCAGCGGATCCAACCCCGAAAACAATACGGCAGCAGGCACAGTCACCTCACCCACCGCAACATCGTGCCGTCAGCGCCTCTCCGTCACCACCGGAAGTGAGCCAGAGCCGTTATCTGGACAGACCCCTTTGGGCGAATTCGCTGGCGTTGCGATGCCGAATCGTGCCGAGAGGTCATTGATCATGCGGTACGAAATCGCTGGTAATTGCGGGAAATTTGACATCAAATTTGGCATCACGACGAGACACAACCACCCGACACAGGTGGGACCACACGGACGCTACGGACGGGTGGGATTCCGCTGACCAGTGCGACTTGGACGCGACGGTACATAATGACACGTCTAGGACCGTTTCCCGTTGGCTCATAACTCGGCGATTGCTGCCACGTTGAGGGTAGTGGGTGAGTCGCGATCGAGCTGGCGAGTATTGACCATCACCCAAACCGCTGTTCCTTAAGGGCGAGTGTGATGCGGCCGCGGGCGTTGATTCGCCATCGGCCGCGGGGGCGGCTGGCGATGATCAGGCCGCGGGATTCGAGTTGGGCGAGGGCGTTTCGGGTTCGCCAGGTGGTCAGGGTGGATGACTGTTGGATCTGGGCTGCGGTGAGTGTTTTGTCGGGGTAGAGGGCGGCCAGGACAGCCACCTCGGCGGGGGTCATCGTCCGACCACCTTCGGCATAACGGTTCGATGTCTTCCCGATGTCGTGCCGCTTGGGCGAGGGACGTCGAGATGGCCGCCTCCGGTGAGTGAGAGGCGCAGGGAAGCAGGGCTTTTCGGGTGGCTGTCGGAGTAGAAGCCCCAGCAGGACCAGAGGATGACTGTGGTGCAGAGGGCGACGATGGACAGCAGTGCCCATGAGTCCCAGGACATTACGACCTCCTACAGGATCGGCCTACGGTGTGATCCCGAGTAGAAGCCCTGTTCAGGCGGGTACGGCTTGCAATTGGATGACCCACGAGAATTCGTCAATCTGTGCACGGTCTGATCCAGAATCGTGGACAATCGGACCCAGAGATCCTCATTGCTTCACCCAAGAATTGGCCTGTCAGCCATCCAAACTCGGGAGCAACGCTAATGAGTGGCAAGAATCCGACCACGATTCCTCGTCGGCAGCTCGGTCGGCAACTTCGTGAGATGCGGCAGGGCGCAGGGCTTTCCATTGCCGATGCTGCGAGGCTCATTGAGCGCGGGGCAGGCACGCTACAGCGTCTGGAGAAGGGGGAGAGTCCCAGGATTCGGCTGTTGGACATCGAGGCGCTGTGCAAGGTCTACGGGGCGCCGAGGGGCAAGATGAGGGCTCTTCAGGCGCTCGCGAAGGAAGCGGATGAGCGGATGCGACCTGTGGATGAGCGGGCGTGGTGGCATCGTTATGACGATCTGATTCCGGATGACTTCGAAACGTACGTGAGCCTGGAATCGGCTGCGGCACAAGTGATCATGTATCAGTCCGATCTTGTACCAGGAGCTGTGCAGACAGCCGATTACGCGCGAGCGTTGGACGGGATCTTCTTCGGCTCGGAAACACCGATGCAGATCGAACAGCGCATTCAGGTACGTATGCAGCGGCAGACGGCGATGACACGCCGTTTGTCTCCAGTGGAAATGGACTTGATCCTCGACGAGGCGGTGATTCGTCGGGTAGTCGGGCATCGGAGGGTGATGGCCGCTCAGTTGCGGAAGCTCGCTGATGGTCCGGCAAATGTCAACGTCCGAATCATCCCCTTCAGTATTGGGTTCCCGCTTGGAACGGCCCCGGGGCCATTCGTCATCCTTCGGTTCCCGAACGACCCCACGATCAACGAGCCGATTGAGCCCACAACGGTCTACACGGAATCCTACGGCTCGCGGCTCTACTACGACGATGGTGCAGTGGTGGAGCGATTCATGCAGGCGCACAATGGGCTTGGCCGGGCAGCACTGAACAGGGCAGACAGCAAGCATCTGCTCCGACTGGTAGCGAAGGAGTTCGAAGCGTGAAAGATCTGATCGAAGCACGTTGGTTCAAAAGCAGCTGGAGCGCCGGGGGTGAGGCCTGTGTCGAAGCTGCTCATCTACGCTTCGGTCGGGTTGCGGTGCGGGACTCCAAGCTAGGAGAGTCCAGCCCGGTCTTGGTCTTTGATGGCCTGGCCTGGGACCGCTTTACTCATGCCGTACAGGCTGGCAGCTTCGATCAGCCCTAGATGCTGGCTCGGAGTGCCGATTCGACGGATGCCGGTTCTAACCGCTGAGGCTGCCCCCAAACCTCTTGGGCTAGTGCGAGTTTTCCTAGCAGATTCGTGACCAGGGCGGCTTCTTGGTCTGGGGGTCGGTTGCCTTCCCGTAGCACCTTGGCGTAGCGGACGGAGTCGACGATGACGGACTTGATTCGCTCGTGGCTTAGGTAGATTCGAAGGTCGGCTTCCCAGCGGCCGGCAGCCGCCTCGGGTTCGGCTATTGCCCACTGGCTGAGGAAGGTCGCGTATTCGTCTGGCTGGTAGCCCATTTTGTGGAGGTGGGTGGCCACGTCGTAGACAGGGTCGCCGTACAGGGCGAGTTCCCAGTCTAGGAATACGACTTCGGACCCGTTTCGGATGATCATGTTCTTTCGGTGGACGTCGGCGTGGACCAAGCGGAACGGGCGGGCTTCTAGTGTCCGCCAGCCTGTTTCGATGGTGGCGAAGGGATCCTCGGGTACACCGAGCTGTCGGTAGAGCGGGCCGAAGTCGTTGTGATTCTCTCGGAAGACCCTGCGTGTCACGTCGGAAAGCTGGTTGGCGAAGGCGAAGGGGTCGTCGGAGAGCGGGCGTGGGGCGGTGGGCAGTAGTTTGCGGGGGATCGTGCGGAGTTCTGCGAACAGGTGGGCGACGTGTCGGGGGACGCACGCCGGGACTGCCTGGCCGCGGGGTGCGATGTGGTCGAGCAGGTCGCCGTCGATGTGGTCTTGGAGTTGGTAGGCCGGATTCGTGGATTCCCAGCGGACTCGGGGTGCGGCGGAGACGAAAGGTTCGATGGTGCGGAGGACGTGGACTTCTGGCCACAGGCGGAGGTCCATCACGTCGGCGCCGTCTACGGGGATTCGGACGTTGACCGGGCCGGAGGGGGATTCGACGCGGATGTTGTGGTTGTAATAGCCTGCGGCGGAGTCGGTTCGGGAGATGGCTTCGCGGTAGTAGGCGTCGGGGTCGATGCCCAGGACCTTGGCGAAGATGTGCTGTGCCGCGCGGTCGAGGTCGAGATCTGGTGTTGGGGCCTGGATTCGGGTGAGTGCCCGAGCGGCGGCGAGGGAGACCGCGGGGTCGGACCATCCGAACAAAGCCAGCACGGCGCGGGCGAGGAGGACGAGGGCCGGGTAGACGTTGGCGGCTTCGAGTTCGGAGACTGCCCACCGGGCTCCTGCCACTGCTTCGGCTCGCTGGCCGCGGCGGGCGTGGACGCCGGATCGGAACAGTTCCGCGCGGGCCCGGCCGGAGCGATAGCCGGCGCGGTCCAGGGTTTCGCAGGCGTCGGCGAAGGCGCGTTCGCCTGCGTCGAGTTCGCCGAGCGTCAGGTGGGCGATGCCGAGTGCGGTGTGTGCCTTGCCGAGTTCGTGGAGTGCGCCGAGTTCGCGCTGGATCGTGATGGCTGTGGCTGAGGCGGCGATGGCCTCGGCGGGGTTGGTCAGGGCGAGTAGCTCGGCTCGGTTGGTTGCGATGTTCGCTTGTCCAACAACGCTTCCCGCTGCGGCGTACTGGGTGTCGGCGTCGGTGAGATACCGTGCGGCTGTGTCGGTGTCGAAGGCCATCCGGTAGGTGAGGTGTCGCAATCTGGCTATGTTGCCGAGGAATTCGTGATCGTCGGCGCCCGCGAGGTCGCTGAGCCGGTCGCACAGTTCGACGGCCTGCGCGAAGCGTCCCTGGCACATGTGCAGATCGGCGGCCCACAAGCCCGCGTCGAGCCGAACGCGACCGGCTCCGTTCGCCCACAATGCGGTGTACATGGCCAGTGCGTCGTCGGTGCGACCGAGGATGCGGCGGGCGTTGGCCGCGGCGAGAGCCAAGCGTTCGGCGATTGGTCCGGTTCGGTCCGTGGTGATCGTCGCGGTGATTTCGTCGGCTTGTTTGGCATCGCCGAGAAGGATCGCTCCTTCGGCCGCCAAATATCGTGTCAGTTCACGCAGTTCGGGAGTATCCGATCGGTTGGCGCCGTCGGCGGCCAGGAACTCATTCAAGTCGACGCGCACTGCGTCGATACCGTGCTTACCGCCAGTCGCTGCGATGCGGTCCACATAGTCGAGTAGCGCGACGGCCGTCAGCGTCCCGGCGCGCAACCCGTGGTAGCAGGCCTCGAGCAGCGCGGCGGCGCGGTCGGATCCCGAGTTCGCGCGGTCCCGCCAGAGGCTGTGCAGCACATCGTGAAGCGTAACGGCTACCTCGTTGTCCAGGCGTTGCCGCAACGCCGTCACCATGAGCTGGTGCAGCTGGAAGCGGCCTTCGGCGCGGTCCTGCTCGGCTGGATGGACGAACGAGTAGCTGATCAACGACTTCCAGGCTGGAAGGTGGGCCGGGAGCCCGAAAGCCGTTGCCACGCGGGTGAAGATCTCGAAGTCGCAGACTCGGGGGAGGCCCAGCAGCTCGAGTGTCCGAATCTCGTCCGGTCCGACGTGCTGGAGGAATCGCTCCAGGATCGCTCCAGGCGAAACCAAATCGGGGGAGGTACCGACATAAGCCCGTGCATCGATCGCGAGATGCAGGTAGAAGGGGACGCCGGCGCTCGCGGTGGCGATCGATTCCCGCTCGTCCGGATCGAGCACACCGGAGGCTTCGAGGAGACGGTGTCGATCGGGAATTGTCAGGTCGTTGATCGCCACCGTCTCGATGCGGTCGGTCCATTCGCGGTCATGCCGCTCCCAGCCGAGTGGTTCCCGGCTGGCGATCACGACCAGCCCCTTGTCCAGCTGCGCCACGATGTCACGGAGCCATCCGTCCGACACCGCGGCCCGGCCGATCCGGCCGATACCGCCGACCAACGCCTCGTACGCATCGAAGAACGCGACATAGGGTGGACGCTCGGAGGTGTCCTCGGCGAGATCTGCCGTGAAGAGGTATGAAACGGCGGCTTCCAGCTGGCTCAGTGTGAGCTTGTCCAGCTCCTGAAGAACCTGATCGTGGCGAATGCGATACGACCGCTTTGCTTTTCGGGTCCCGATTTCCAGTAGACGAGCCGCGGTGCCGAAGACTGGGATACCCGTCGCATCGTTGAGGATCTCGGTGAGCACCTCGCTGTTCTGCGCGAAGGCCAGCGACTCGAAGCTGACCCGCAGGTGTGGGTGTAGCCGCTGCCATAACACCGCATAGGCGATGTCGAATCGGTGGAACTTGATCTTCCGGGAACCAAACTGCGACCGCAGCACTGCCAGTGCTTCGATCGACTGGCGGTGGCTCGGCACCTGGAAATCGACTATCGCAGAAGGGTGTTCAGCGGCGGCCCGTGCACGGAGCTCGGCCAACAGCCGTGACTTGCCGATCCCACCGACTCCGGTGAGTAGGAGGACTTTCGGCGTGTCCGAGGCGTTGGCCAGCAACTGATCGAACTGGGCAATCGCGTTGTCCCGGTTGACAAACGGCCGGTCGATCGCGCCCGGTCGATAGCGTGCGATCAGCGCCATAAGGCATTCCCCCTCGCCCTTTGCACAGTGTGATTGTCCCTGAAGATCAGTTCGAAAGAGTGGGGTTCAGTCATTTCACACGCGACAATTTGTGGCTAACAAACCAACCGACCGGAACTTGTGGCTAGCAGAGGAATTGCGTCAGTCTGTTGGAATGTCGCTCGTCAGGGAGCGGCGGTCGTCGCAAGCGAATGGGGGTCTCGCGGTGGCACGTAGAACCGGTCATGACCGAGAAATACGCCGACTGAAGGCAGAGAAGGTGTTGGCCACGACGGGTCCGACGTCGGCGCGGGCCAGGAACGTATTGGGTGGGCTGCTCGCCGACGGGCGTCGCGGTTGGTACCTGCTCGTTCGAGACGCGCAGGTACCCGCATCGGGATACGCAGACGCATTTCTTGTCGGTACCGGTGGCGTCTTCGGGCTCGTGTTCGATGATGACCTGCCCGAGGCATCCGGCCTCCACGACATCGAAACTCACGCCGAACTACTCTTTTCCGATCTCCCAGTGGGGAACAACCGCAACGTGTTCGTACCGGAGACGATCGAACTCGTGCTGGTCACCGCACCGCATGCCCGGATACGACCCCGCGGCGATATCCGTCTGGTCAGTGAAGTGGACTACCAGTCGCTGTTCAAGAGTGAGGCACGCCTGGATCGCGGCGTCTCCGGTCGGATCGCGGAGATGGTCTCGGCGCGCGATCGCGGGTACACATTGCTGTCGCTCGACGAGCCCGCGGCCCAGAAACCATCGGACGACGTTGGACTGATCGATCCCGAGCGACTGCTCGAGGACGAGCGCGCGCAAGCACTCGGAAAGCCGTTCCCGACCTGGATGACGTTCCTCGACCCGGCCCAACGGGCACTCGTGGCAAGGAATTACAACGGTCCCGCGCGCATCGCGGGCCCGGCGGGAACCGGCAAGACGGTTGTCGCGCTGCATCGGATGGCTAGGCGAGCTCGGAAGACCACCGGCAAACTGTTGTTCACCACCTTCGTAAAGAACCTGCCGAAGTGCCAAGAGCGGGCCTTCGTGCAGTTGGCCCCTCCCGACGTGATGGATCGGACCGAGTTCACGAACCTGCATTCCTGGGCCCGTGAGTTCATGAAGGGACGGGGCGAGCCCTACGAGACTCGAAGCCCTCTCGCTGACAACGCCTTCAACCTCGCCTGGTCGCGTGTGGGAAGTCGTGGCCCGCTCGCGGAGATCGAACCCGACAACCGCTATTGGCGCGACGAGGTCGACCGGCTGATCAAGGGCCGCGGTATCCACGATTTCGACGAGTACGCGAAGCTCGATCGTCGCGGCAGGCATGGCAAACTTCAAGGTTCCGCGAAAAAGGCTGTGTGGGACCTGTTTTACGAATACGAGCAGATTCGCCAACGTCAGAGATTCCTCGACTCCAACGACCTCATTGCCAATACCCTGATCGAGCTGCGGAAGAATCCACTCGACGAGCTCTACGACATGGTTGTCGTCGACGAGGTGCAGGACATGTCGGTGCTCGGACTGCGACTCGTGCACGCCTTGACCGGGGATGCCCCGAATGCGTTGCTGCTGGTCGGCGATGGGCAGCAGAAGATCTACGCGGGCGAGTGGAAGCTCTCGGACGCCGGCATTCCGATCGTCGGTCGAGGCGAGTTGCTTCGGGTCAACTACCGCAACTGCGATGTGGTTCTGGCGCTGGCCGCTTCCCTCGAAGGAAGGACGAGAGTCGATGACCTCGATGGCGATGCCGGTATCGCCTTGAGTCGCTCCGAGACCGTGTTGCGCGGCGGAGTAGCGGAAACGTGGAGTGGCAGCGACGAAGAAGTCGAGGAACAGATTCGGCTTCAGTTGAAAGTGATCGCGGCAAGGGGGATCCCGTTGTCCGCGACGGCGCTCCTCACGCTGACGAACCAGGAGACGAAGCGCTATTGCGCGGCATTGCGGCGTTGGGATGTGCGGTTCCAGAATCTGGAGGACTACGTCGGTGTAGACCAGGAGGTTCTCAAGATCGGCACTGTCTATCGCGCCAAAGGACTCGATTTCCGGGCGGTGCTTCATCCGTTCAACTTGAAATCGCTTCCCGCGGAGCCACTCAGCGATGCCGGTCGCGATCGCGCCGATTTGGTGACCAATCAGCGATTCGTCGCCATCACGAGAGCCCGGGAATATGTCTGGCTTGGGCAGGTTCAGGGGTGAGATCGGCGCTCGGTCCACGGACCGAGTGGTCGTATTCCTAAGTTGTACAACGTAATTGAATTTCGCGCTGCTACAGTCGGGGCGCTGACCGACGTCGCGCGGTCGCCGAGTCCAGGGGATGAACATCGTTGAGCGTTGAGGCTTTCGAGATCAAGAAGCCGTTCCTGCGTGGCCTGTTGGAGCAGGCACGTGAGGGGCAGATCCAGCTGCCGGAATTCCAGCGCGGATGGGTGTGACCAGAATCGAACATCCGCGGCCTGTTGAGCTCTGTGTCGCAAGGGTTCCCTGTGGGCACGCTGATGATGTTGCAAGCGGGCGGCACGACTCGGTTCAAGCAGCGGCCCATCGAGGGAGTCGAGCTGTCCGGCAACGTGATTGCCGCGCAGCTGCTTCTGGACGGACAGCAGCGAATCACCTCGCTGTACCAGGCGTTGATGCTGGACACTCCGGTAGTGACCGTCGACGGGAAGGGACGGCGTATCGAAGGCTGGTTCTACGTTGATATGAAGGCTGTCCTGGGCGATGACGTCGACCAGGACGAGGCATTTCGATTCATTCCTGCCGACCGCAAGCTCAAGGCGAACTTCGGACGAACCGAGCTGGACCTGTCGACGATGGACGACGAGTGCAGAGCCGGACTGTTCCCGATGCGGCAGGTGTTCGATGCCGACGATTGGGGTTTCAAGTTCACGGAGCTGAACGGCTATGAGCGTGAGGCTCATGTGCTGTGGCAGACCTTCAACAAGCGGTTCATCAAACAGTTCGAGCAGTACCTGGTGCCGGTGATCGAGCTGTCCGCAACCACTCCCCGTGAAGCTGTCTGTCAGGTCTTCGAGAAGGTCAACACCGGCGGTGTCACGCTGACCGTATTCGAGCTTCTGACCGCGACCTATGCGGCGGAGGAGTTCAACCTTCGCCAATACTGGGATCAGTGCCGAATGCACTGGGACGACGGCAAGTTCCGTGTTCTGTCCGAGGTAGCTGAGACCGACTTCCTGCAAGCCGTTACGCTCCTCGCCACGTATCGACGACGCGAGGCGGCGGGTGTCTCCGACGGGCCGCGGATTGGGTGTCGGCGAGTCGACATGCTCCGGCTGCCGCTCGACGACTTCAAGAAGTGCAGCGAGGAGATCGTGAACGGTCTACTCGGTGCCGCGAAATTCCTCCATCGCAGGTACATCTTCGACGTGAAGTTCGTGCCGTATGGCGCCCAGTTGATTCCGCTGGCCGCGATCTGTGCCGCACTCGGAACCGCCTGGAACACCTACGAAGTGCAGCAAAAGGTGACGCGGTGGTACTGGTGCGGCGTCTTCGGTGAGTTATACAGCGGCACAACCGAGACCCGGTTCGCGCGAGACCTTCCCGAGGTCGTCGATTGGGCACTGGGCCGGACCTCGATCGAACCTCGTACGGTGTCGGAGGCCCAGTTCGCTCCCGGCAGGCTCCGGACTCTGCGCACCCGAAACAGCGCCGCATACAAGGGCGTCTACGCTCTGCTGCTGGCCGGTGGCGCGCGAGACTGGTGCAGCGGCAACCAGATCAACGCCGCCACCTATGTCGATGACGCCATCGACATCCATCACGTCTTCCGCAGTCGTGGTGTGCCAAGCAAGGGCTCGATCGTGCGCTCTACGACTCGATCATCAACAAGACCCCGTTGTCGGCCTACACCAACCGGCACATCCTCGGTGGCGCCTCGCCGTCGAGCTATCTGAAGAAGTTGTCGAAGATCGGGGCGATCGACGAACCGACACTTCGGTCACTGGTCGCCACTCACCTCGTCAACCCAGATCTCCTGGAGCACGACGATTTCGAGTCGTATATCGCGCAACGCGAGCGGGTGCTACTGGATCTGATCGCTACCGTGATGGAACATGGCATTGCTCCGGTCGAGGTTCTGCAATCGGCGCCGCCGGCCGAACTGATCGCCGGTGGCGAATCGCAAACGGTCGAGTTCAAGGCCTCGGCGTTCCTGGATCTGAAGACGATGCAGGCCGAACCGCAGCGCAAGCACATCATCGTGAAAACAGTCTGCGGACTGCTGAACTCCGATGGTGGGTCGCTGTTCGTCGGCGTCGAGGACAGTGGCACCCCTGTTGGATTGAGCCGGGACATGGCGTCGATCGATGTCGGCGACCTCGACAAGTACGAACTGCGCTTGCAAGAGCTGCTCAGGAGCCACTTGTCGGTCACAACCGCAGCGAACGTTCGAATGGTTTTCCCCGAGATCGACGGCAAGCGTGTGTGTCAGATTATCGTCGCTCCGGCTATGCGGCCGGTGTTCGTTAAGGCGACCAAGGCGGTCGGCGGCGATGGCAGGACGGAATTCTGGGCGCGTCGCGGAAATGCCACGACCTTGCTGCAGGGCGATGACATGGAGCGGTACAAGGAAGAGCATTGGGGCAAACACGGTCTGCCGCTGGCAATTTCCAGCCAGCGCCCGGGCGTAGCCCAGGAGGCAGCGTTCGAACCGAATCCGGATTCGCCCGAGTTCGAGATGATATCCCAAGATCTGACCGCGGTGGCGCAAATCATTGACGGTGAGTTCACCGTCCGTGCCGGTTCCCAAGCGCGACCGGTGTGGGCCGGAGGTAATCACAGCTATGGCCCGCTTCGGAAGCAACTCGAGGATATCGGTGTCATATTCGTGACCAGCGATGGTCGGCATGCGGTCTTCACCCGCGACTATGTGTTTCGTGCTCCGTCGGCCGCGGCTGCCATGATTGTCGGCAGGCCGACCAACGGGCGTCTCGATTGGAAGGTTCGGGGGAGCGGTATTACCTACGGTGCTTGGCAGGATGGGCAGGGCCGCGGGGCCGGGCTTGGTGCCGAATAGTCAAGTGGTGTCGGAGGACTGGGCGTCTCCGGACGCGTAGACGCGACCCTGGTTCGGCGTAGCGGGACAATTTCGATCAAATCGAGACATGCACCGTGACTTCCCGTGCCGAATATCCACTATGCGCTTCTTCTGGCCGAATCCCATTACGACACAGGTTGTCACCGCTGCGGGCTGGACCCCGGCCCGTAGGATCGACATTTCGATGTGGGTCGACCGTCTCGAAGGGGAGGGCTATGAGGTGACTGCGGCCGCGGCCGCCATCCTCGAAGGTTTCGGAAACCTGGCCCTTCATGTCCCGGAGACTCCCGACGCCGGTCTGCACGCCGAAACACTGTTCTTCGATCCGGTGGATGTCGGGAGTGGGATGTACGAGCGCTACGCGGATCTCGAGCTGAGCATCGGCCATCGAATGACCCCCCTTGCGGTCAACTCGGCTGGCACCGCCTTTCTCCTGATCCTCGACAATGGAGCTGTCGTATCGGACGGTCCCCGTGGCCTCCATCTGCTGGGCAGCACTTTCCCCCAAGCCTTGGATCTCGCTATTCGGCGTCACCGATCCCCGATCGCGATGCTCACCTACAACCACACCCGCCCACGCCGACCCGTTCGAGTGTGAATCTTCATGGCAGGGGACGCTATCGCTCAGTCGGCTCGCAGACCGAGGAAGTAGTCGCGGACCGCTGGGTCGAGTATGAGGTCGGTCAGCTCTGAGATCCTCGCCAGCTGAGCGGCATCCAGCTCGTAGTCGCCGACGAACTCCTCGATCGCGATGTCGAGGATTTCGACGGCGGCATCGAGACCGATTCGGGTGACGTCGAAATCCTCGGACAGAGTCTCGGTCGTATTGTCGAAACCCATCAGAATGAGCTTCATTTCTCCACGCTCCTGCTCCGATCAGCCGGTTTGGTCTGGACGCCGGTCTCGGGATCGAATTCGCCGAGATGGCGCTTTCCGTCTTTGCTGTAGACCTCGACAGTCTTGTGCTGGTAGTCCCACTCGTAGATCTTGCCCTTGCCATCGACCCACCTGGGTCGCCGCCCTCCACCACCCTGCACCGGTGTCTTCGGCTTGGCGGTCTTCGCGTCCGGGAATGCCTTGAGACTGCCGGGTGCGGGTTCACGCATGACTTGTCGCCCGCCGCCTGGGTTCTTGCTGGCCATCGGTGTGACCATGTGCGCGCGAGCGTCGCGGGTGGCGTCGATGACGCCCAAACCTGTGAGTCCCGCGCCTGCGGCGATGACTCCAGCGGAGGCGATGTTGATCGGAACCCCTGCGACGGCACCGATACCCGTGAGATCGAGACCGGCTCCGAGGACTTCGCCACCGCCGCCGAGAATCATGGTCGCGACACCGGCTGCCGTAGTCGCCATGTCGATCCCCATTCGCAGCGGATCTTGTTGGATCGCATTGCCATAGGAAGCGACGATGTTGACCAGGTCGGCGGCCACGTTGTAAAGCACTATGCCGGCGTAGCGCGCCGCGCCCTCGGTAACCTGTTCGAGCGCAGCGACGTCCGCGGCGACCAAGGTGGCGAGGGCGTCGGCTTCGGCCTTGAAATTGTGCAAGACCGTGCGTATGTCGTCGGCGACACCGTCGTGGCCACCGGTGAACAGGTGGACGACACCCTTCAACAGCGACGATGGCTTCGCGATCTTGGCAGCCAGATCCTTCAACGCCTGATGCACCGAGTCGAGGTGGTCGGCGTACTGATCGAGTTGGCCCGCAAGGGTTGTGCACGATGCCGCGGTATTGGTGAGCCAGTCTCGGAGCGCTGTGATCGCGGCACCGATCTGCTCGCCTTCGGTGATTTCCTGCATCGCTACGGCATTGGACGGACTGGTGAGACCAGCTGCGGCGCTGGTACATTCGGCGCTCATCGCGCGCCAGTCGGTAGCGGCCGCGCGCAGCTTGTCCTGGTGCCCGTTCGGGCACACGATGCCGACCAAGGATTCAATAGCCTTGGCGAAGAACGGTTCCCCGCCACCGCCTTCGCTGGTCGGCGGGTACTTCACCGCGAGCGCCGGTGTCGGGAGCGGGAATTGGATGACGCAGGCGTTGCGGGAGTTGATGTCCGACGAGCTGTTGGCGTTGCCGTGATTGGCGCCGCATGCTGTGACCGCATCGCCGATGCGAGCGGTGCCGTTGACGAGATTGGTCAGCGCGTCCATCAGCTGGCGGCCGGTCTTGTCCACGGCGTGGGCGAGCACGACCCCGGCAGGATCGTCACCACACATGCCACCACAGTCGGAGAGGCCGGTCTGCAGCGCCGACAGCTGAGTGGAGACGCCACCCGAGACGGTGATGAGTGCAGCGCCCGCCGCTGTCAGTGCATCCGGAGAAACGGTCGTGGTTGGGCTCATACGTCGAACATCCGGGTGTTCGCACTGGTCGCGTTGCCGTAGTTGCCGTGCGCGGCGCGGGCGGCAGCCTCCAGCTGCTTCAATCCTGTGTGTACCGCCCGGGCGGCATTGATCCACTCTCCGTGCGCATGGTCGTAGGCCGCAGCCGCCTCGCCGGTCCACGAAGGCTTCAATTGCTGTGCTCGAAGTTCGAGCTCGGTGAGGTGGTCGGTCAGGTATTCGGCAAAAGTGCGAATCCGGGTGGTCACCTGATCGATGTGATTCAGGTCGACCGAGTAGTCATTGCTGTTCACGGCAGCTCCAGTGCTTCCACGCCGCTGGCGACTGCGGTATCAGTGGCAGACAGGGCGTCCGCGGTGATACCGAGTTTCCCAGCCAGCTCTAACAGGGCTTCCCATGCTTCGACGGCTCCGGCGTGCACTTCGTTCCAGCCCGTGCCGTACGAGTCGGCCGCTACCCCGGTCCAGGAACTCCGCAGCCCTCGCACCTCCCTGTCGAGGGTCGCGGTCGCCTCCCGTAACTGTTCGGCGACCTGGTACGCGATCCGCCCGAAGACGCGCACATCCTCAGGCACGATCTCGAAATTCCCAGGACCAGCCGGTTCCGATCCAACCCCCATCACTTCCTCCATTCCCGCGCGGGCGAGCATAGCGCAACACGGCAGCAATCATGCGTTGGTTGGTAGAGGGCGATCAGGTGAACATGTCGGCTGGTCGTTGGCGTGTTGATGTGGTCGTCACGACCCACGATTGAGCGCTGCGATCCTCAGAACGGAGGTTCGTCCGCCAGCGTGCGCGATGTACCCGGCGACACGCACACGAGGCACTCGTCCACGCGGTTTCCGTGTCCGCAGATCCGTTGCGGAGGAAAGTCGTCGCCATTGCGTGGCCGGCAAAAACCCTCGGGAGCATGGGTCTTCCAGAGGCGAAACGCGCAGTTGTAGCAGGTCACATGGAGATGCCAGACGGACGTGTCGTCGGTGACGACGTCCGCGATTTCCGGAATCAGGACTCGGCATACGGTATGGATCCGGTCGGTGCTGGCGTGGAGTTTCGTCGGTCGATCGAAGTCCACCCGCCGACCGTCGACATTAGGTAGTGAGTGGCGGGTCCAGCCCACCACGACGAGAGCTTGTCCAGGAAGGATCGAGCCGAATCCCGGTCGGTCTGGGGCGAGGGCCGGTCCCGCAGTCGCTTCGGCGGCAGCAGCGTCGTAAAGCTCGGTGCGCCAGACATCTCCGTCAATGATGCGCTCGAGATAGGCTGCGGGCTTCTGAATTGTCTTGGGTACGAGCCCTTCGGCCCGCAACTGAGCCAATGTCCTGAGCCGTGATGGCTCCCCGCCTCGAAATCCGGCCGACTCCTCACCCTGGGCCATGATCCACTCCCTCGATGCACCGCCAGCCAGTCCGCCCCTTGCCGGCTCACACCCTCAGTATGGCGGCGGCCTCACAGCCTGGCTGTCGAAGTGCATGAATGACTGAAGGATTCGAAGCCTCAGAGGCTGTCGGTTCAAATTCCGTATCGGCGTCGGATGTGGCGTGGCAGTGCGAAGGGGTTCTGGTAGTCGGGGTCGTCCCACGGTTCGGGTGCGGGGGTTTTCGGCGGAATCGGCCCGCCGACGGCGGTCGACACAGTGCTGTCCTGTTGCGTGGGCGAGGGGGCTGCTTCCTCGGCGATGAGGAAGCGGAGGATCGAGGAGACTGCAGGATCATCGGTGAGTGGTCGCCGATGATCGGCAACCTGCTCCTTCGCCTGGTCGAGTGCCTGCGAGTGCGCGAAGACGATCGTCTTCGCGAGAGCCTGGTCCGCAAGCTCCAACCCGGTGATCCGGCCGTCGGCCGCGACTTCGATCCGAACCCCTGCGATCTTGATCGTGCCGCGGATCCGGTCGATAGCCTCTTGAGCACGGCGCGCCTTCTGCGCGATCTCCTCGAACCTGCGCTGTGCCGAGCCTGCCACGTGGGACTCCTCCGGATGATGGACGGTTGTCGGAAATTCGGACTGTGTGGCTGGGGCCCGAGGTACCCCAGTCCGTGATAGTTCGTTGCCGAGAACCAGATTTCCGCATACGAATCTCTGGCTATCGGCGAGTCGACCGGCATCGACTCCGGCATATATGCACTCACCCTGGCGGCTGCGAAAACCTCTGTGTCTCTCCACTTCTCCTACACACTGGATCCAGACACCGGTGAATGCTCCGTCACCGGTGGTGATGACGAGGTCCGTGACAATCTCACACGGTTCTGAGACGAGGCCCGGACCTTTCTCAGTGACTTTGCCTGCGGCAGAGGGCGACCGGACGTTGGCACCTGCTACTTGAGGGCGACGCGGGCGCCGCCGGAGAGCATCGAGTCGTGGAACTCGACTGCGGTGGCTACCGTGCCCTTGGGTACATCGAAGGCGATGACGACCGAAACCTTGTTGCCCGGGTTGATCTGGGTGGCGAGGTCCTTGTTCAGGTTCAGTTCGGCTGTCGTGTCGTTGGAGTAGACGTGGGACTGGTCATCGATGAGTTTCTGGTTCTCGCCGAAGTAGGTCTGCGCAACGCTGCTGGTATTGGTGACGGTCACGTGCACCAGCACGAACTCGCCCTGCGCCTGCCTGCGCATGAACTCATCGGTGCCGACCACATCGACCGGCGGATCGACCTGCGTGACAATGAAAGAGAACTTGCCGTCGCTGACTTCCGAACCCGCGGGTGCTGCGGTGGTGCGCTTGTTCTCTTGCTTGGCAATCTCGTGCGCGGCGCTGCCGAACAGGGCGGCACAGCCGCCGAAGAGCAGCAGGATTGCCGTGAGGAAGCCACCGAGCACCCACGGCCAGACCTTACGTTTCTTCGGCGGCGGGTAGTACCCGGGCTGCGGATACTGCCCGGGCATCGGCGGCTGGGGGAACTGTGGATCGGACATGGTCATTGATTCCTTGCCGGTTCCGTGAGCAACAAGTTAGTTGCGCTGTGACCGGCACATCGACCGCTGCGGCCGATTCATAACATGGTTATACCAAATCGCTATTTATGTCCGTATTGTGCAAATCTGCTGCAGGATGCGCGATTTGCCGGTGATGTCGCATTCGGTGCGATGCCAGTCAATGCACGTCGATGCTCGCGACCGGTACGTCGTAATGCGATTTGCAGCGGCCGCCACCGGTGGCGGTGGTGCACGGCTTGCCTTTTGCGTTGATCGCACCGCATTGCAGGTTGGGGTCGTGGACGTGGCAGAGGCCGGAAGCGCCGGCTGGCACCGCGCATGGATTGCCCGTCTTGGTCACTGCACCACAGGGTTTCGCGGGAGTGGCGGATTTGGCCGAGGTGATCGATGGTTGGCGGGGAGCTCGTGGCGTACGTTCGCCGGGTTGTTTGGCTGAGCCGCCGCCTTCTTCGACCATGCCTCGTACCGCAAGGCGGTCGGCGCGCTCGTTTTCCGGATGGCCGGCGTGGCCCTTGACCCATTCCCATTCGACCTGGTGCTCGGAGCACAAGGCGTGCAGTTGCTTCCACAGGTCTTCGTTTTTGACCGGTTCCTTGTTCTGGGTGAGCCAGCCGTTGGCTTGCCACTTCTTCACCCACGACGTGATGCCGTTCCGCACGTAGGTGCTGTCGGTGAAGATCCGCACTTGTGAAGTTCGGGTGAGACATCCGAGGGCCTGGATCGGCGCGGTCAGTTCCATCCGATTGTTGGTTGTCGGCCCGGTGTCACCGCCGAAGATCTCCCGCTCGTGGTCGCCATGGCGCAGGATCGCGCCCCAGCCGCCCGGTCCGGGATTCGGACTACACGCACCGTCGGTGTAGATCTGGACCTCCATGCCGCCCCTGCCTTCCTCCCGATCCTGGTTCGCACCATTACATCTCACTCGGGTGGCTCGGTGTCATGGCGGTTGTCGCGGAAGGTGAATTGCGGGGGTGGGTATAGGCGGGAGAAGTAGGCGTAGCGGAGGTCGGTGCCGCCTGGGCGGGATATGACGCCGAAGCGGTGGGGGTCGCCGGCGAACCAGATCTCGGGGGTTTGGTGGTTGATGAGTTTGCCGAGTTGGTGGGGCCAGGTGCTGAGGAGGAGTGAGCACACGGGTTTGCCGTTGGGGCTCAGGAGGGTCACCCATTCGTTGCGGGCGGTGCGGATGTAGGTGATCGGCCAGGCGGTCCACGGGTTGCGGCGTAGCGACACGGATTTGCGGCGGTGAACCCGCATCGCCGTGATGCCGAACACCGTGCCGAGAATCCCCACCACGCCGAAGAACGTCGTGCCGAAGGAGAGTAGGGCGCCTGGATTCGTGGATTTGTTGATCAGAAACACGGTGAGTACCGCGGAGCCGATGCCGGTGAGCAGCAGTAGCCAACTGCGGAAGGCACTCGCCCGCAAGTTCTTTCGCGCGCCGGGAATGTTGATCGCCGGAGTTTGTATCGGTTCGGGGTCTGCGACCGCATCCCATAGCCGAGTCCACTCCGCCTCGAACATGGTGTTGAGCTGCCGTTGCTCCTCGAAATCCGGTCGGGCGAGGTAGAAATCGGTGAAGCTGCGGCCGCCTTGATGTATCGCCCGCACGTGTTCGGCAGCCGCGTGAAGTGCCTCGGAGTCGGTGAGTTCGCGGTCGGCCAGCAGGTCTTCGATATCGAGAAACCTGTTGCGCCGCAGCAGAATTTCATTGGACCGAGCCTCATCGTGCAGTATCGCGATGAGTCTGGAAACAGCCTCGGCGGCCTGCTCACGCCGCTCGCGGTCGGAGGCGCTCAACTGGCTCCGATCGCTACTTGCCGGCAGGGAGGGGCGCAGGGGGCTGCTGGATGAACGGGTTCGGCATGAAGGGTTCGCAGGTTTGGCGGGGGAGATCGTTGGTTTGGCCTGGTAGTTGGCTAAATTCCTGTCCGGCTGTTTCGATGACGAGTAGACGCGGGGACTGTGAGGTTTCGCCGCTGCCGGAGCGATCCGTGGTGAGTGCGACAATGGATCGTCCGGCACGATAGCGCCAGTCCGGATTGCTCAACTGCAGTTTGTGGTCAGTTCCTAATTTGTAGGCTCCAGGGGTGTCAAATATACAATATGTCACTGACCAGCGACTGTCGGCCTGCTGTTCGGCGCTGACGGCGCGGTACAGGTACCCTCCGGTCTCTGGCGTGGAGGGGACAACATTCGGGAATGGGCGATTATCATAGCCAATCCTGGAATTTATTTGGGGCAGGAGCGAGTCGTCATGTCGCGCATACCGATCTGCCTCGAGTGTCTCGGTTTCGAGCACGAACCGTGCGGCTGCTGCAGTCTGGTCTTCGAGGGGTATGGCGAGATCCCATCGGAACTGCAATGGCGGGTAGGGAAAAGGCGCGGATGTTGTAGTTGTCGAATTGTCGGAGCTGGTGCCGGATATTGTCGGTTGCGAGCATGAGACGGCAATCAACGACACTGCCAGTAGCCACATTGGTGCCACGTGTTCGCGACCTCGCAGTGCCAAGGCTATTTTTCCTTTCCCGTGAGAATAACGGACAAGCTGGTGCCGCTCTGTCCTACACCCTGCAGCACCTCGATACCGTAGGTTTGGTTGTAATCGGTGATGTACTGCTGGAACCCCTGATTCTTCAAATAAGTTTCCAGGGTGGTGTGTGTCGCGGCGTTTTGTGATTCGCTCAGATCAATCGGCTGGCCGGTTCTGTGGTCGATCAATGATGGATCAAGATTGCCCGATTGGTACGCCGAATTTAGGATCTGCTGTTGGAAGTTCTGTGCACCTCGGATATTAATCTCTGTAGCGTTGGGGTAGAGAGTGGTCAT
The DNA here is from genome assembly GCF_042753865.1 of Nocardia sp. NPDC059240. Taxonomy (NCBI): domain Bacteria; kingdom Bacillati; phylum Actinomycetota; class Actinomycetes; order Mycobacteriales; family Nocardiaceae; genus Nocardia; species Nocardia sp. NPDC059240. The sequence goes on from NZ_JBHZAC010000012.1 coordinate 38,790, forward strand.
CTTCTCCGGTGCGGGGACAAACTTGTCTATCAAGCTGCCTGTGATCTTGTCTCCCAGTATGTCTGATACCTTTGAGCTTACTTCTCCACCAGGACTTGATCCGAGAGATACCTGCCCGAGCTTTCCTATGATCTCGGCTGCGGCCTTCTTCTTCTCGAAGATCTCCTGCATCTTACTGTTGTACTCGTGAATATGATTCTCATCCTGATACGTCAGGGAATTCTGTGCCGCATTAGTGATTCGACCATCAAGGCTCGCCAGTTGCTGCATCGAAGACCGAGCGTATTCGCCGGGCGGTAAATCGTGCTGGGCGAATGCCTGATTCAGGATATTCGATTCGTAAGACTGTCGTGCGACCTCGAGTGTCAGTCGGCCCTGATCGGACTGGCTTGCGAGGAACAGCAGTCGGTTCGCGTCGGTGGCCTTTATCTGGGCCTCACCGACGTCGGACAGATAAGCAGTCTCGGGTAGGTTGGTCGCGTCGATGTAGGCATCGATATTCGAGCCCATGACTTGAGCCAACGCTCGGGACAACTCCGGGTTGGCGGAGAATCCCCTGGCGGTCTTGTCGAACTGAGGTACGTCGAGTCCGCCGCTGCGATTCTGTAGCGGCTGATCGCCGTGATGTGCGGGATCTTGGGGCGCTTCAAGGGGAGCGAAAATCCCGGGTAGTCGGGTGAGGGCTTCGCGTGCGTGCAAGGCCTGCGTGGTGGGCAGCCCGTTGGGGCCGATGTCGTGTGAATCGGTGCCGATCCAGCCGATCACCGAGCCTGAGGCCGTACCGCCGTCCTTCCAGTGGTGTTGGAACACGGTATCGATGATCTTCGGGTCGTACTTCTCGTAGCTCTGCCCGGGAACATTTTTGCCGAAAAGCTCTTCGCTTCCGATGCCCGTCAATGCGGCGTAGGAGGATTCGTGATTGCGAGCTCCGACGCTGAGAAGGTCCTGGGCGCTGCGTTCGGTGTCCTTCAACCAATCCGACTCGTTCATGCCGACGGATTTGTATCCGGCGTACCCGCCGTGATCGAGGACCCATGCCTGGTGTGCGGCTTGCCGTTCGAGCTCTACACCCAGCCGTTGGCCGGGGATGTAGCTCGGATCACCGCTATTGAGGAAGCCGGCGAACTTGGCCATATCCTCGGTGTAGTCGAATAGGGCGTGGCGGTCGTCGATGGGTCCTTTGCCCCACGTGACGGCTCGGTAGTCGTCGGGAAGGTCACGGGTGTTGGAGTCCGGTGCCCCGCCGAATTTCGGTCGGGTGCCGATCATTTCGCGGACTTCCGAGTTCATTTTGTTCCAGCCGCCGCGATCTGCGACCTGGCCGTCGGGTCCACGGGTGACGACGTTCTCGTTGGAGAGGGTCATCATGTTGTTGATCAGTTCTTGCCGTAGCTGGAGGGCTTGCGGAGATCCGTTGGCTTTCAACGATTCCGAGAGTTGTACCAGGCCGTCACGACCGGCCTTGTCATAGAAGGCCGAGAGGTAGTCCATGGTCGACTGCGGGACCGTGATCTCGCCGCCTTTGGCCAAGGTCGCCAATTGATCGGGCGACGGGTTCGTACCGGCGAGACGGTCCGCGATCTGGGTGATCTTCTTGTCGGAGACTTTGCCGTCGGCGACGTCCTCGCCGTCCTTCCGGCCGAGCTCGGCCGGATCGACCTTGGCGAGCGACGGGGAATCGATCCCGCTGCCGAGTTGATCACCGCGGGTGCGAACATTGTTGGAGGCGTTGACGATTCCTGCGATTACCTCACCGACCGCCATCATCAGACCGGAGCGTGCGGTATCGATCAGGCCCTGGTGGTGATCGATTCGCTCCTTGATCTTCTTCTTGTCCTGATCGGAGTGGTCGCCGGTGTTGTAGGGCTCGGCGTGAACCTTCCAGCCGTCGTCGACGGTCAGACCGACGGGACAGTCGCTGTCGTGCTCGGCGTCGGAAACTCGTCCGAGCAGGATCCGTCGCTCATCGGCGAGGCGGGTGTCCGCGGTGCGCAGTGCGGTCGAGACGTCGCGGATCTCCTGCGAGAGTTTGAAGCCCTCGTCGTGTTCCTCGCCGAATCGGTCGTATGCGGCGAGGTAGGCCGCGCCGGCCCAGTTGGTACCGCGGAATTGGGTCACGCTGCGGTCGAGTTGGCCCTCGTAGCTGGTCGTCTTGGCGTCGAGTTCGGTCGCCCACTCGGATAGCTTCTCCGGCTTCCAGCTCTCGACATCCTTGCGGCTCGGCATTACGCGGTGTCTCCGGCATGGAAGAAGTGCATTTGCTCGAGCCGGTTCTTGAACTCGGTATCGGTGACCTTGATGTCGTCGGCGCACTGATTGACGATGCCCGCGAGCTTGCGCATGCGTTCCGCGATCCGCAGCCACGCGCCCTCGGTGTATTCGCCTGCCTGCGCGCAGGCCGCACCGATCGGAATTCCGGGAAGAGCACCGCCGACCGCGTCTCCGGTGGTGCGAACGTCCAGGTTGTCGATCTCGTCGCCGACCGAGGTCAGCGTCGTGGCCAGCGTCTTCAGTTCGTCGATGTCGGCCTGGAACATGCTGCAGCCCGTCCCCTCAGTCTTCAGCAATCTTCTGGTCATGCACTTGAATGGATCCCAGGAGTGCCTGGAATCAGCATTTTGCCAGATAGTCATATATGACGAGAGCTCTGGGTGATGGCTATGTCTGCGCGGAAGAAAGTATCCAACGGGATTGGCAAATGATTAGCGTGCCGGGTTTGGTGGGAGATTGCGGCGGCCACGAGGAGGTTGGCGGCTAGGGCGAAGAGGCCGCCGTTGATGCCGAGTAGGGGGTCGTGGCCGGTGGCGTGGAGTAGGAGGACGACTGCTCCACCGGTGATCAGGCCTGCGCCGACCCCGAGGGCGGTCAGGCGGCGCCAGTACAAGCCGAGGATTACCGCGGGGACCAACTGTGCGATGCCTTCGTAGGACAGGACGGAGAGGTTGACCAGGAGCTTCGGGTAGAGGAGGGCTCCGGCCAGGGCTATCGCGCCGATCAGGAAGCCGATCAGTTGGGAGGCGGTGCGCTGGCGGGAGTCTGATGCGCTGGCGCCGCGGAGGCCGCCGCCGAGGATGGTTCGGCCGCACAACGTTCCGATGGCGATCAGGAAGACGCTCATGGGGACGATGGCGGAGAGGGCGCCCGCGATGCCGATCAGCGCGACGATCGGGGCGGGGAGGGAGTTGGTGACGAGGGTGAAGAGGGCTAGGTCGGGGTTTTTCAGGGTGGGGGCGGCGAAGAGGGCTGCTGCGCCGATCATGATGGGGACCAGGAGGAGGATTTGGTACCAGGGGAGGAGGATTGAGTTGCGGCGCAGGGCGTTTGGGGATTTGGCGGAGAGGTAGCCGGCCACGGTGGTGGGGAAGACGCAGATGGTGATCGCGTTGAGGAGGATCGTGGAGACGAACCAGGAGGCGCCGAAGGTGCCGCCGCCTGCGCCGGGGAAGGTCAGCCATTGGGGTTTGTCGGCGGCCAGGCGGTTGAGGAGGTCGGTGGGGCCGTTGAAGTAGTGCCATGGGATGTACACGGCGAGAATGGCTATCGAGAGGACGGCCAGGCTGTCCTTCAGGACACTGACCCACGCTGAGCCGCGCAGGCCCGAGGTCAGGATGAAGGTTTCGGCCACGATGAAAGAGATGATCGCGGCGGTCTTCAGGTTGATCGCGCCGTAGGACATGGCATTGACCACCACGCCCATGCCCTGGATCTGCAGCTGCACATACGGCACCAGGAAGATCGTGCAGATCAGCGCGACGGCGATGCCCAAAGGTCGTGAGCGGAAACGATGTTCGGCGATATCGGCGATCGAGACCAGGTGATGGCGGGCGCAGTAGGTCCACAGTGCCGGCGCTACCAGGTACGCCACCGCCAAGCCGGTGCTCAGATACGCGATCAGGTAGAAGATCGGGATGCCGTAGCGGTAGGACCAGCCGGCGGCACCCAGGAACGAGAAGCTCGTGTAGCTCTCGCCCGCCATCAGAACCAGCACGAAGATCGTGCCGAGGCCGCGCTCGGTGATCGACCATTCCGACATGGAGCGGACCCGGCCGCGGGCGGACAGGATGCCGATTGCCACGGTGGCGAGCATGGCGACGGTGAAGAGCGAAACCGCCACGGTCGCTTGGCCGCTCATCGCGGGTCCTCGGCTTCGCCGTCGGAGGAGCGTGTGGAGTGGCCGGGCGGCTCGAGTTCATTGGGCGGTGTGGTCGACGCGGCGGGCGGCCAGGTAAGGCCGCCGGATGCCCCCGGGTGATCGTCGGCGGGCACGAATTCCGCTGTGCCCGAACGGTAGGCGGGGTCGAGACGGGCGACCAGCCAGATGAGGGGGCCGGCGAGGATCGTGACCACGATCAGGTAGGCCACTAGGAATGGGATGCCGAGGATGCGCGGCTCGATGCGGTTGGCCACGACCGGGGCGAGGCAGTAGAGCAGGCCCGGGAGTGTGAGCAGCAGTAACGCGGGGCCACGCTGTCGGAGCGACGGCCCGGCGGCGGGCGGCGCGGATTCCGAATCGGACACTGGTCCTCCGGGTGGTCGCGGATCGCTGTCCTTGCGAACTATTCCACGCGGGGAGTGTCAGGCTAGGGCGCGGCACGCGGTGTGGAGCGATGGCTCGGGATACGGACCGGTCGATTCTCATTCGCAGACCGGGTGTGGTTGGAGTCGTTTCTGCACCTCGACCCCCCGGAATAAGCTGTGCCTGACCGGCCGGCGGTTCGGAGGCTACGCGTCTGTGGGCAATGTCGGGTCGGTGGCGCAGGGCGGATTGCCATGCGAGCCAATGTCTCCATCCGCGAGGTAACTGAACGTGGCGCGGCGGCGGTCAGCTTCGATGGTGGATCGCAGGGGGCGTTCGGTAGTAGCCGGAGATCCGCTCGGCCTGAGGTAACCAATAGGTCCGGCCCGTCGACTGGAGCGGCTTGAAACTTCCGGGGCAGGCGCGGAGCCGCAGTGCGTGGTCGATAGTCCAGTGGTGCTTGTGTCGCATTTATCCGCGCAGAATCGGATGCGAAGTGATCCCGGGCGGTTGGAACTGTTTGGGCGCGTTGAGGATTCGTGTGGGTTCGCCGCGAGGCTGTCGGAGGGATGCTCTAACGTAGCGCGGTAACTGTCCGTCACGTCCGTGGAGCATTATGGCTGCCTCGTTCGATCTGCATTCCGTCGCGGTGCTCGGTAGGGCCGTGGACCAACTGGTCATTTGGCATGTGAATGTAGGGGCGGCGCAGGGGTTGTCGCGGCTATCGGGCGCTTGGGTGATGGAGGACGTGCGCCGGGCGGAGATCGAGAGTCTCACGGCCGGTTTCCCGATCGTGGTGACGGGGGAGGAAGAGATCGCGCTGACCGACGGGAGAGATCTGGCCGTGAGTGGCGCGGCGGCGGGGATCGTGGATGTTGATGCAACGGTCGAAACAGTTTGCGCTGAAATCGAAGCCGCTGATGTGCGGTTCACCGAACAGGATGCGGCGGGTGGGAAATACATTCGGCCGCAATGGCCGGTGGTCGTGCCGCCCGGGGAGGTGTTGCTGACGCAGTCGCAGGTGGATGTAGTGGACGATCACATTCGACCGGTGCTCACTCTGGCGCGGGCGCTCGCGGATCTGGCTGATGCGTGGGCGGCGTTCGAATCGCTGCGGCTGGCTCGGGCGTTTCTGGTCGACCTGGGTGGTCCTGTCGCGCGGCCGTTGCCGCTTGCGGTGCGGTGAGTATGGCGGGACTTTCGTTCGCCGCCATTGATGTTGAGACCGCCAATTCCGCGCGGGGCAGTATTTGCGCGGTCGGGGTGACTGTTGTCCGGGATGGGGAGCGGACAACCAGTGAGTCGTGGTTGTGTCGGCCGCCGGAGGGGCTGGAGTTCTTCGCCTGGCACAACATTCGGGTGCACGGGATCTCGGCGGGCATGGTTGCCGGGCAGCCCGCCTTCGCGGAGCGGTGGCCCGAGGTGGCCGGGCTCGTCGGAGAGTTGCCGGTGATCGCCCACAATGCCGGGTTCGACAGTGGGGCGATTCGAGAAGCGTGTGCGCGCAGTGGAATTCATGCGCCGGCGTGGGATTTCAGCTGCAGCCTGGCGTTGGCGCGGCGGCATTTGGACCTCGAGAGCTACAAGCTGCCGAATGTGGCCGCCGCGCTCGGGATCGACTTCACCAACCATCATGACGCCGGTGCCGATGCCGCCGCGGCCGCCGATATCGTGATCGCCCTCGCCGCCCGCACCGGTGCGGATTCGCTTGCGGCACTGGATCGCATGACGGGCACCCCGCGTCGAGCGAGAGGGTCGGCGGGCACGATTCTGCGCGCCGACGCTCGAGAACCTCGGCGAACCGGTCGTGGAACGGCTGGATCGGAGCGTGCCGCGTCGCGGAGGTGGGGTGTCGAGACTCGGCTGCTCGACACCAAGGCGGGGCCTGCCGAGTCGCGGGCACGGAACGTCGCGCCGCAGCCCTCGTTGGCGGCGTCTTCCACGTCGCGTCCCGCATCTCGATCCTGGTTCGGCCGCGAGGAATTGGTCTTGCCGGAGGTCACCGGTTCCGATTCATCGCATCCGCTCTTCGGTGAAATCATCGTGTTCACAGGCGATCTCGCCGCCATGAATCGCCAGCAGGCATGGGATGCAATCGCGGCGTGCGGGGCGATGCCCGCGCGGAACGTCACCAAGCGCACGACGCGGCTGGTGATCGGCGATGGGTTCCTCGGACAGGATCCGGCCGCATTCACGACGAGCAAGGCGCGACGGGTCGCTGAATTGCGGACGAAGGGGCAGCGGATCGAGGTGATGGATGAGGCGGCGTTCCTTGCCTGCCTCGGCGAGACGGGCGCTGGTGGCTCACCGGGCGAGCAGACATGATGGGCGTTCAGGACTGTCGGCTCCCGCGTTCGATGCGCAGCAGCAGTTCCTCTATGCGCTCCAGTCGAGATTCGATGTGCGCCAGGCGATCCGGTTCGATCGATGACGTCGCGAAATCGGTCGCGGCGGCCGATCGGTCGTGGCTGTCGGGAACGGATCCGGTCGTTGCCCGAGATTCGGCCGCGGGTTCCGCGGCGATGAACCGTCCCGCCAGCGCCGAGGTGATCACCGCCGCGAGCCCGACGCCGAGGGTCATCAGTAGTCCGCCGATGATGCGTCCGTCGGGACTCAACGGCACATGGTCGCCGTACCCGACGGTGGTCACGGTGGTCATCGCCCACCACACTCCGTCGGAGAACGAGGTGATCGTCGCGTCCGGCACACCGCGCTCGGCCCGCACCACGGCAGCCGCACCGATCAGAACGAGGACGCCGCCGAGGAAGGTGGTGGCCGCCAGCATCCGGTCGGCGCGGCCGCGATGGCTGAGCACCGACAGACGGCCGAGGATGCCCAGCACCCGGAGTAGCCGCAGCGACGGCACGGCCAGGACCAGAATGTCGGCGGGGTGGTCGCGCAGGAACCGCAGGCCGTGGCCGGACAGTCGCCAGCGCACCGCGAAATCGGTGGCGAATACCGCCCAGATCACCCATTCGACGGCGCGTGGCCAGCCGCGGGAATAGTCGACGGCGGTGGTGAAGAGATACAGGGTCAAGGAGATCGCCGCGAGGGCGATCAGCAGCGGGGTGGTGCGGCGCTCCCAGTTGGTCAACCTCTCACCGTGATCCATGCCGCCATGATCGTGCGGACCACGCCGGGAATTGCGGAGGACATGCCCGGGACGACCGACCGCAGCAATCGGCTGTGTGAGAAGAGCTTTATTGCGCGGTCATGATCGCCTCGGTAGAGAGGACAAGGGGGTTTGTTCGGATGAGTTTGAGGCGGATATGACGAGTACACGTGGCGTGCGCAGGTGGTTGGCGGCGGGAATTGCCCTGGTCGCGGCCACTTTCTGGGTGACGCCAGGGCTCGCGGCCGCCGCGGAACCGCTGAATTCCGACGTGGCTGCGGCTGCGGATGGCTCGCACATCGACCGCGTGAATCCCCGCGACGATCGCCGGTCCGCCGTCTCGGTGTATTCGGCGGCCATGAACCGGACCGTCCAGTTGTCCGTCATTCGGGCCGCCGACAATTCAGTACCTCGCCCGACGTTGTATCTCCTCAATGGTGCCGAGGACGGGATCGATCAGAACGGCAGTGAGGTCTCCTGGGAGACCCGTACCGATGTTCTGGACTTCCTCGCGGACCAGAACGTGAATGTGGTGAACGTCCTCGATGGCCGGTACACCTATTACACCGACTGGCAGTCCGATGATCCGGTGCTCGGTCGCAATAAGTGGACGACCTTCCTGACCCAGGAACTTCCGCCTCTCATGGACGCGTCACTGGATGCTTCGGGCCGCAATGCCGTTGTCGGCGTGTCGATGTCGGCCACCTCCGCCTTGGCCCTCGCCGAAAATGCCCCCGGTCTCTATCAGAGCGTCGGTTCCTTCAGCGGTTGTGCGCAAACCAGCACCGATCCGGGCCGCCGCTACCTGCAGGCGGTAGTCCTCTCCGGCGGTGGCTTCCCCTGGAACATCTGGGGACCCGACGACTCCCCGGCCTGGACCGCGAATGACCCCTCCACTCCGGCCAACCTCGAGAAGCTTCGTGGCACCGATCTGCATCTCGCCGCTGGAACGCGCGCGAATCCGGCTGCGGCGGGCGGCGGGCAGGTTGGCGCTTCGAGTACGGCACTCGAATCCACCGTCGAAACCTGCACCCGTGCACTGCAATCCAGCCTCGAAGCCCAGAACATCCCTGCCACCTTCGACTACCTCCCCGGCGGCGGTCACAATTGGCCCTCCTGGCAGAGCGACCTCCACGCCGCCTGGCCCGGCATCGCCCGCAGCCTCGGCGTTTAAGCGGCTGGCACGCTCCCGCAGCCGATCGGCACGTTGGGAATCCGGGGCGGCATCTGCCCGCGCGCGGAGGGATCCCCCGGACACGACAGTCGCCGCGAAGACGCGCATCCACGCGGAGGGGTGCGGCGCTGATGGTTCGGGAGCCGATGGCCGTCGTGCGAGTCGTCAGGGCCCGAAGTTGCTCGAGCGGCCCGCGCCGATAGGCGTCGTCCGGCCACTTCGCACGACCGATAAGCTGCTTCGGGTGACCGACGAGAAGCTGCTGCAGGGACCTATTCACGCTGTGCATGTCGAGTTGGGGGCTACCTTCGCTCCGTTCGGGGGGTGGGAGATGCCGGTTTCGTACGCGGGCACCGTGGGTGAGCACACCGCTGTTCGGACCACGGTCGGGCTGTTCGATGTCAGCCACCTCGGTAAGGCGACCGTCAAGGGTGCGGGTGCCGCGGGCTTCGTGAACTCGGCGCTCACCAATGATCTGAACCGGATTCGCCCCGGGAAGGCGCAGTACACGCTGTGCTGCACGCCCGAGGGCGGGGTCATCGACGACCTCATCGCCTACTACGTGAGCGATGACGAGATCTTCCTCGTGCCGAACGCCGCGAACACCGCGACCGTGGTGGCCGAGCTGCAGAAGGTCGCGCCCGAGGGCATCACCATCACCGATGAGCATCGCGGCTACGCGGTGTTCGCGGTGCAGGGTCCGCGGTCGGCGGAGGTGCTCGCCAAGCTCGGGCTGCCGACCGACATGGAGTACATGGCCTACGAGGACGCCGAATGGGACGGTCGCCCGGTTCGGGTGTGCCGAACCGGCTACACCGGTGAGCACGGCTACGAGCTGCTGCCCCGCTGGGCCGATGCGGAAGCCGTCTTCCGTGCCCTGGTGACCGAGGTGCAGGCCGCCGGTGGTCAGGCCGCCGGTCTCGGTGCGCGCGACACCCTGCGCACCGAGATGGGCTACCCGCTGCACGGACATGAACTGTCCCTGGATATTTCGCCTTTGCAGGCCCGCACCGGCTGGGCGATCGGCTGGAAGAAGCCGGAATTCTGGGGCAAGTCCGCGCTGGAGGCAGAGAAGGCCGCCGGTCCGCGCCGACTCCTGCTGGGTCTCAAGGCAATCGACAAGGGCGTTCTGCGTCAGGGGCAGACAGTCATGCGCGGTGACGCCCAGATCGGCGAAACCACTTCGGGCACCTTCTCGCCGTCCCTCAAGGTCGGCATCGCCCTCGCTCTCCTCGACACCGCGGCGGGCATCGAGCCCGGCGACGAGGTCGAGGTCGACGTCCGCGGCCGCCGGCTCCGCTGCGAGGTCATCAAGCCCCCGTTCGTCGAAACCCGCACTGCCTGAGCGATTTACGCGGTAGTCACCAGAAACGCTGTCGGCGAGCCATCGTGCTCACCGACAACGTTCGTCGTTCAGCCACACCACGTGCCGACGACGGGGTTGTCCTGTTTGCAGGTGGCGAGGTCGAGGCCGGCGGGACGCAGGGTGTTGTACATCTGAGCGATGGTGTCGGCGGAGACCGTGCCGTCGACGTCCTTGTCGGCGAAGACGACCATCACCACGAACTGGCCGCTGTTCGCGGGCACGGCGATGGTGTGGACGATCGTGGTCGCCGGGTGGGAACAGTCGTTGGGGCCGGGGTTGGCCATGGTCGCGGTCACGTGGGCGGCGGGTTTGCCTTGGACGGTGAGGGTTTCGACGCTGCCGAGCGTGAAAGTGGCGTTGGGGCGGTCGTCATTGAGGCCGCCGACGGTGGCCCAGTTGGTGGCGACGTCCTTGGCCGCGGAGGCCGCGTCGGCGAGTTTGGAGCCGGTCACGCCCGTCATGGCCTTGGAGTGGTGGCCGTCGCAGGACTTCGGTGAGAGTTCGGCCGCGCCGCTCATCACCACGCGCTGGTTGCCGCTCTCGAAGCCGATGATGGTGGTCGGAGTCGGGATGGTCCAGTCCGCCGGGACGTCGTAGACCGCGTTGCGGGTGATGGAGTAGGCGGTCTGCCAGCCCGGCGTCAACGCTGCGATGGAGGGCTTCGGTGCGTCGGTCGTCGTCGTTGTCGGCGGGGGAGTGGTGCGGGTGGCCGTGTCCTGGAACCCGTATTGGTCGGCGGGCAGTGCGGTTCCGGTCACCGTGCGCGCGGGTACCAGTGCCGCGGCCACCAGGATCGCGATCAGCCCGAGCACCACGACGGCGATCAGCGTGATCACGAGGGGCCGGGGAGAGCTGGACGGCTTCGGCGCAGGATGTTCCGGATACACGTCGCTCACCTTATCCAGGGGAGTGAACAGCGGCCCGCTACCGGACCGCGTGACCCGGGCGACAGGGGGGATCCCGCACCCGCGTGTCGAGGGCGGCGAATTAGACTCCAGGTCATGACACTTGCCGCACAGTTCACCCGTGTCCCGCATCCCGCGCCCGTACCGGCGCAGCGGCGGCAGGAGATTCTGGCGGAGCCCGGGTTCGGGCGCTTCTTCACCGATCACATGGTGTCGATGGACTACGTGGACGGGCAGTGGACCAACGGGCGGGTCGAACCCTACGCGCCGCTGTCCATGGATCCGGCGACCATGGTCTTCCACTACGGCCAGGCCATCTTCGAGGGGCTGAAGGCCTACCGCCAGGCCGACGGCAGCATCGCCACCTTCCGGGTGGACGCCAACGCGGCGCGTTTCCAGCGGTCCGCGGCGCGCATGGCCATGGCGCAGCTACCCGAGGAACTGTTCATCGAATCCATTCGTCAGCTGCTCGAGGTGGACGCCGACTGGGTGCCCGCGGCTGGCGGTGAGGACGCGCTCTACTTGCGGCCCTTCATGTTCTCCACCGAGGTCGGCCTGGGCGTGAAGCCCGCCGCCGCCTACAAGTACCTGCTGCTCGGCGGCCCCGCCGGCGCGTACTTCCCGCGCGGCCTGAAGCCGGTCAAGGTGTGGCTGTCCACCGAGTTCGTGCGCGCCGCTCCCGGTGGCACCGGTGAGGCGAAGGTGGCGGGCAACTACGCCGCCTCCCTGCTCGCCCAGCAGCAGGCCTCGGAAAAGGGCTGCGACCAGGTCGTCTGGCTGGACGCCTGCGAGCACCGCTACGTCGAGGAGATGGGCACCAACAACCTCTTCTTCGTCTTCGGCAGCGGCTCCGACGCCCGCCTGGTGACCCCCGAACTGTCCGGTTCGCTGCTCCCGGGCATCACCCGCGACTCCCTCATCACCCTGGCCGCCGACTCCGGCTACAAGGTCGAAGAGCGCAAGATCTCCGTCGAGGAATGGCGCAAGGGCGTCGAATCCGGTGAAATCACCGAGGTTTTCGGCTGCGGCACCGCCGCCGTCGTCATCCCCGTCGGCTCGGTCCGCTCCGCCGACGGCGAATTCACCATCGGCACCGGCGACCCCGGCGAGGTCACCATGGCCCTCCGCGACACCCTGACGGGCATCCAACGCGGCACCTTCGCCGACAGCCACGGCTGGCTGCGCACCCTCGCCTGACCCCGCGCGACGAAACGCGCCCGCCCCGAACAGTTTCGGGGCGGGCGCAACGCTTCCAGCGGTCTTGCTCCGCGCCAACCTAGTCGCCGAGTGGCACATCCAGGTAGGCATTTCAGGCAAATCCCCTCCGGAATGTGCCACTCGGCGATCAGCTGGGCATGAACATGTGCCACTGGTCGAGCGTCTGGGGGCGCATGACGTAGTTGTGGTCCTTGATGTGGGAGAGGGTTGCGCTGGGCTCTTCCGAGTACCAGTGGCCGGGGTAGACGGTCGGGTTCGATTTCAGTTCCGCGAGGTAGCGGAGGCTGCGGAACATGGCGTCGGAGTCGCCGCCGGGGAAGTCGGTGCGGCCGCAGCCGTCGACGAAGAGGGTGTCGCCGGCGATCAGACGATCCTCGAACAGGAAGCACTGGCTGCCGGGCGTGTGACCCGGCGTGTGCAGCAGCTCGATCTCGAAGCTGCCCACCGCGACCTTGTCTCCGTGGGCGTGCCCGGTCAGTTCGCTGGGTGCGATGCCGGTGACGTTCGCGACCCACGGCAGTTCCTCGGCATTGACATGCACCGCGACATCGGTCTTTTCGAGCAGTTCCTTCACGCCCCGCAGCGTGAATCCCATCATGGTCCCGCCCACGTGATCCGGGTGGTGATGAGTGGCCAGTACTCCGGTCAGCCGCATCCCATCGGCCTCCGCGAGATCAACGAGCTGCCCTGCCTCATAAGCCGGGTCGACAACCACGCATTCCCCACTGTCCCGATCCCCGATCAGGTAGGCGAAGTTACGCATCTGCGTGGCGATCGGATCGCCCACGGCCCAGTCGCGCCCGGCGAGCAACTGGCGAAAGTACAAACGGTCGGAGGCCATGCCTCCCAGCGTATTGCGCACGATGCATTCCCCCGCAACCGGCAGGCCCATCGAGTGGCACGGCGATAGGAAAAGGCCGCCCACCGAATCGAATCGGTGGGCGGCCGGAACCTTCGGCTCGGCGGTGCCGAGGTGCTGCTCAGCGCTTGGTGAGGAGGGGTTCGATTTCGGCGGTGGCTTCGGGGCCGTAGGCGTCGCGGAGGCGCTTGAGGGCGGTGTCGTGGTCGAGGGTCCAGTCTTGGGGGCCAACGGATTCCAGGACCAGGACGGCGATGAGGGAGCCCAGTTGGGCGGAGCGCTCCAGGGAGAGGCCCGCGGACTGGCCGGTGAGGAAGCCGGCGCGGAAGCCGTCGCCGACACCCGTGGGGTCGAGCTTGGCGATGTCGGGGACCACGTCGACGTGGAGTTCGGTGCCGTCGCGGTCGACGATCTTCGCGCCCTTGGAGCCGAGGGTGGTGACGCGGATGCCAACGCGCTCACCGATTTCCGCCTCGGACAGGCCGGTCTTCTGGAGCAGGATGCCCCACTCGTATTCGTTGGAGAACAGGTAGTCGGCGCCGTCGATGAGGCGCAGGGCCGTTTCGCCGTCGATGAACGCCAGCTGCTGCGACGGGTCGGCGGCGAAGGGGATGCCCGCGGTGCGGCACTGGTCCGTGTGGCGGAGCATGGCCTCCGGGTCGTCCGCGCCGATCAGGACCAGCTCCAGTTCGCGGTCGAGCTTGGTGATGTCGATGTCGCGGGCCTCGGCCATCGCGCCGGGGTAGAAGGACGCGATCTGCGCCATGGTCTCGTCGGTGGTGCAGACGAAGCGGGCGGTGTGCAGCTCGGTGGAGACGCGCACGGCGGAGCAGTCGACGCCGTTGTCCTCCAACCACTTCCGGTAGTCGCCGAAGTCCTGGCCGACCGCGCCGACGAGCAGGGGATCGCGGCCGAGGACACCCATGGCGTAGGAGATGTTGCCCGCCACGCCGCCCTTGCGGATGACGAGGTCATCGACGAGGAAGCTGAGCGAGACATGATGCAGCTGGTCGGCCAGCAGCACATCGGAGAACTTGCCCGGAAAACGCATGAGGTGATCGGTCGCGATGGACGCGGACACGGCGATGGTCACGGAATTCGATCCTTAGGTGACGAGCGCAGCGCACACCCATTGCGGGACGCCAACGCGGGGCCGATGGTTAGGGCGGCGAGCCGAAAAGGGCTCGCACTAAAGAAAATAACACCGTCCGAGACGGATTAACCCGACTCAGGAGCGCTTTCGAGGGCTGATCCTCCGAAAACTCTCCAACGGACGGGTTCGGACACACAACAGCGCGGAACATCCGAGCGGATGTTCCGCGCTGCCGAGCGTTACGTCAGTTGAAGCTGTCGCCGCAGGCGCAGGAGCCGGTGGCGTTCGGGTTGTCGATGGTGAAACCCTGCTTTTCGATGGTGTCGACGAAGTCGATCGAGGCACCCTGGATGTACGGGGCGCTCATCCGGTCGACAGCGAGCTTCACGCCGTTGAACTCCACGACCAGGTCGCCGTCGAGGCTGCGGTCGTCGAAGAAGAGCTGGTAGCGGAGGCCGGCACAGCCACCGGGCTGGACGGCGATGCGAAGGGCGAGATCGTCGCGGCCTTCCTGGTCCAGCAGCGCCTTGGCCTTGAGGGCGGCGGCTTCGGTCAGAGTCGCACCGTGAGTGGTGGTCTCGTTCTCAACAGTCATGAACTCTCCTAAGGGACCTGTTTTCAACCCGTGAAGGCGCACGGCTCGAAGCCTGTCAACACCTGTTCTCGGGAGACTATTCCCCATCTTACGCGGCGGGTATTCGCTGGAACGCCGAGGTATTGCGGTCGCTGGCAGATTGCTGGTGAGGTGTCCGACACAACAAACGGGTGGACCAGGATTTTCCGGCGGGCATGTCTTCGAATAGCCTGGTCGGCGTGAAGTTCCTGCGCCGTGGCGAGTCCACCCCCTCCGACAGCTCCAGCGTCGATACCGATGCCGCGGTGGCGGACAAGACCGTCACCCTCGGTAAGGGCCGGCCCACTCCGAAGCGACGCGAGGCCGAGGGCCGCAAACGCGGTCCGATCGCGCCCGCGCCGAAGACCGCGAAGGAGGCTCGCGCCCGCCGCAAGGCGATCCGCGGGACCCGGTCGGAACGTAAGGCGGATTCGGCCGAGCGTCGCGCCTCCGCGCAGGACCGCCGCGCCCGCATGCTCGCCGGTGAGGAGCAGTACCTGCTCCCGCGCGACAAGGGTCCGGTCAAGGGATACGTGCGCGACATCGTGGATGCGCGGCGCAATCTGCTGGGGCTGTTCATGCCGCTGGCGCTGGTGCTGATCGTGAGCATGATCCTCACGCCCGCGCTGCAGGCGTTGGTGACGCTGGCCATGCTGGTGATGATGCTGTTCATGATCATCGAGGGCGTCGTGCTGGGCCGCATGGTGAACAAGCGGGTCCGGGAGCGCTACCCGGACACCGCCGATTCGTCGTTCTCGCTGGGCTGGTACGCCTTCGTGCGCGCCTCGCAGGTGCGCCGCATGCGGGCGCCGAAGCCGCGGGTGAGTGCGGGCGACGCGGTCTGACCCGCAGGGCCGTCCACGCTGACGGCCGATCGTTCTTCCCTGAGGGGCGGCTTCGGCCGCCCCTCAGTTGTGTTCACGGTAGGTCGACATCGCGCGGATCTCGAGGGCGACGCGGTCACGGTCGCGGTCGATGACATTGCCGGAACCGGCCAGGCCCCAGCTGTCCTCGCGGTGGAACGGGACGGCCCGGCCGGCCGCGGCGAGCAGGGCGGTGAATCGGCGGAACATGGTGACTGCTTCGTGAGTGCCGGAGGCGGTGTGGAAGTGGCCGTGTCCGGAGGTGATGGTGGTCATGCGTGGGCCTCGCCCTCATCGATGTGATCGGTGTTGTCCCCGGCCATGAAGCCGAAGGTGAGAGTGCCGAGCGCCGCCATGGCGGATCCGGCTGCGACGATTGCGGACAGTGCTTGCATGGCAGTAAGTTTTCTATAGAGAAGATACCGCCAACAGTGGCAGTTCTGACATAGTTCGTAAATATTCGGCCAGATGGGATCGGAACATGCTCTCGAAGGTCGCCGTGGTCCTCAACGACCACCTCGCCATGTTCGAATTCGGCGTCGTCTGTGAGGTTTTCGGCCTCGACCGGACCGCCGACGGATTACCCGGCTTCGACTTCCGGGTCTGCGGAATCGAACCCGGAAAACCGCTGGTCTCCAGCACACCGGGCATCCAGGTGACGCCGCAGTACGGCCTGGACGAGCTGCGGGACGCGGATCTGGTTGCCGTACCGGCCTTTCCGATCTTCGCCGAGAATCCCATCGACCAGCGCATGATCGACGCGGTACGCGACGCCTCCGAGCGCGGGGCGACCGTGCTCACGGTGTGCTCGGGCGCGTTCCTCGCGGGCGAGGCCGGGCTGCTCGACGGGCGCAAATGCACCACCCACTGGCGGTATGTCGACCTGTTGGCCGAGAAGTTCCCGCAGGCCACCGTCGACCCGGACGTGCTGTTCGTGGACGCGGGGAATCTCATCACCAGCGCGGGCACCGCGGCCGGGATCGACGCCTCCCTGCATTTGGTGCGGCGCGAACTGGGCAGCTCGGTCGCCAATGCCATCGCCCGGCGCATGGTGGTGCCGCCGCAGCGTGACGGCGGGCAGCGGCAGTTCATCGAACGGCCCGTCGTGGACTGCGATTCCGACAGCCTCAGCGAAACCCTGCACTGGATGGGCGAACATCTGGAGTTGCCGCACACGGTCGAATCGCTGGCCGCGCGCTCGGCCATGTCGACTCGCACCTTCGCGCGCCGTTTCGCCGCGGAAACGGGTACGACGCCGGTGAAGTGGCTGACCGGGCAGCGGGTACTGCTGGCCAAGCAGCTGCTCGAGGACACCGATCTGGATCTCGAATCCCTGGCGCACCGTTGCGGATTCGGCTCCGGAGCGTTGTTGCGGCATCACTTCCAGCGGCTCGTCGGGATCGCGCCGGTGGAGTATCGCCGTCGCTTCGGGGTGAAGGTTTCCTGACCCGTTACGATGCCGTCCCATGCGGTGGGGAGTGATGATCGCGGCGGTGCCGCTGATGGTGTTGGTGGTCGGGACGACGGCCGGATGCAAGGATCCGCGCAATGCCGACGGGCAGTGCATCGTCGGCGGTGAGACGACGAATCACGACAAGCTGGTGGCGTGTTCGAAACAGCACGACGGGAAGATCGTGGCGAGCGTGAACCAGAAGTCGGACTGTCCGCAAGGCACCGACTGGTCGTTCACCTCCCGGGATCTGAAGATCCAGTGCGTGCACAACGAGAAGAACTACTGACATCGGTCGTCTATCGGTGCTCGATCGCCGTGCCTACTCGGCCGGAGCACAGCTGCAATTGATACCGTGCTGACGTGTCGCACACTGCTCAGACAACCGATCGGCCGTTGCGGACCCTGGTGCTCGGTGGCGCCCGGTCCGGGAAGTCGGCTTTCGCGGAACAGCTGGTCGCGTCGGAGGCGGTGCGATACATCGCCACCGCGATCGCCGATCCCGCCGATCCCGCCGATACCGACTTCGCCGAACGCCTTGCGGCGCACCGGGCCCGGCGCCCCGCGGACTGGACGATCGTGGAGGGCGACCCCGTCGCCGCACTCGCCGACACCGCGCCCGCGACCCTGATCGACGACCTCGGCACCTGGCTGACCGCCCGCCTGGACGCCCGCGCCGCCTGGGAATCCCCGCGCGGCACCGTCACCCCCGACCTCGACGCACTCGTCTCGGCCGTCGCCGGATACGAAGGCCGCTTGATAGTCGTGAGCCCCGAAGTCGGCCTCGGCGTCATCCCCGCCACCGTCTCCGGCCGCCTTTTCCGCGACGAACTCGGCACCCTGAACCAGCGCATCGCCGCCGTCTGCGACGAAGTCTTCCTCGTCGTCGCCGGCCAGGCCGTCCGCATCAAGCCCGACCGCGCCAGCGCCTCAGCCGCCGCCCTCTCCGACGCCGCCGCGACCACGACCACGGTTGCCGTCGCCGCAGCTGCTGCGGCGCACGCGACTTCGGCGAGCGGAGAGGTTTTGGACGCTGCCGCAAGCACTCTGGGCAGTGCCGAGACCGCCGCTCCGGGCGCGGTTGGTGATGTGAGTGGCACCGCAACCGTTGCGGCCGTCGGCGAGTCGGCGGCCGGAGTCGGTGCGGCTGCGACCGCCGCCGATCTGGTCGCCGAGGGTGAGCAGGCTGTATCGGGTGCTGAGACCCCGGTTGCCGCAGTTTTGGCTGGGTCGGGTGCGCTGGACGGCTCCGGTGCTGCTGCGGGCGTTGCTGATTCGGCGGATACAGTCGCGGTCGGTGTTGCGGCCGGTGCAGATTCGGCGAGCGCCAACGAGAAGCCGGTGCTGACGAAGCCGGCGCGGATTTCGTTCGGGACGGTGCCGGGGCCGGATGCGGTGGTGCGGGCGGTGGCTGAGGCTCGGCAGTTGCAGTTGACGAAGCCCGGTGGGGCGTTGGGGCGGTTGGAGAAGTTGGCCAACTGGGTGGCCGCGTGCCAGGGGGAGTGCCCGCCCCGGCAGTTCGAGCGGGCTCGGGTGGTGGTGTTCGCCGGGGATCATGGGGTTGCGCAGCATGGGGTTTCGGCTTATCCGAGTGAGGTGACCGGGCAGATGGTCGCCAACTTCCTGCACGGTGGGGCGGCGGTGAATGTGCTGGCGCGGCTCGCGGATGCGACTGTGCGGGTGGAGGACATCGCGGTGGCGGGGGATACCGCGCCGGAGATTTCGCGGCACAAGGTGCGCAAGTCCAGCGGGTCCATCGATCGCGAGGATGCGCTGAGTGAGGCCGAGGTGCAGGCGGCACTGACCGCCGGAGCCACCATCGCCGATGAGGAAATCGATTCCGGCGCTGACCTTCTCATCGCCGGTGACATGGGTATCGGTAACACGACGCCCGCGACCGTGCTGATCGCGGCCATCACCGACACCGAGCCGGTGATCGCGGTCGGCCGCGGCACCGGTGTCGACGATGCGGGCTGGATCCGCAAGACCGCCGCCATCCGCGACGCCATGTGGCGCGCCCGCCCCGTGGTCAAGGACCCGGTTGCGCTGCTGCGCACCGCATCCGGCGCGGACTTCGCCGCCATGGCGGGCTTCCTGGCCCGCGCCGCCGCCCGCCGCACCCCGGTCATCCTCGACGGCGTCGTCGTCACCGCCGCCGCCCTGGTCGCCGACCAGCTCTCCCCCGGCGCCCGCGCCTGGTGGGTCGCAGGCCACCGCTCCAGCGAACCCTCCCACACCATCGCCCTGCAGCGCCTAGACCTGGAACCCCTGGTCGACATGGGCATGCGCCTGGGCGAGGGTTCCGGCGCGGTCACCGCCCTCCCGCTGCTGCGCGCCGCCGTCGCCACCCTCGCCGAAATGGCGACCTTCGCCGAGGCCGGAGTCAGCACCGCCGACGCCGAAACCCCCGGTGCCTGACCTGCTGTCGATCACGCCACCGCACCTCGCATTGCGAGATGTGGTGGCGCGCTGTCATATCGGACGGTTCCAACGGCCGGGGGTGGCGGCGTGAACGGCGCGCGGCTGGCTGTTTCGTGGCTGACCGTGTTGCCGGTGCGGGGGCCGGATGAAGTTGATCGGGCGGTTGCGGGGCGGGCGATTGCGTGGGCACCGGTCGTCGGGGTGCTGCTCGGGGGCGGGGCTGCCGGATTGATGTGGGGGCTTGGGGAATTGGGGGCTTCGGCGCTGCTGGCCGGATTTGTTGCGGTGGCGGGGCTGGCGTTGATCACGCGGGGGATGCACATCGACGGGCTGGCCGACACGATGGATGGGCTCGGGAGTTATGGGCCGCCGGAGCGGGCTCGGGAGATTATGAAGAGTGGTGGGGCGGGGCCGTTCGGGGTGGCGGCGCTGGTTTTCGCCATTGCGGTGCAGGCGGTTTCGTTCGCGGCGCTGGCCGGGGCCGGGCGTTGGGCGGCTGTGGTGCTGGCGGTGGCGGTCGGGCGGGTCGCGGTGGTAGCTGCCTGCCGGCGGGGGATCGAGGCGGCGCCCGGAGCGGGGTTCGGTGCGCTGGTGGCGGGCACCCAGGGGAGCGCCGGTGTGCTGGTTTGGGCCGCAATTGCGGCAGCGGCTTCGGTATTCGTGACCGGGAACCTCTGGCAGGGCCCGGTGGGGGTGGTCCTGGCGCTGGCCGCATCGCTGCTGGTGGTGCGGCACTGTGTGCGCCGGTTCGGCGGACTCAACGGTGACGTACTCGGTGCCGCACTGGAATTGAGCGTCACGATCGCTGCCGTGGTGCTTTCGCTGGCTCGCTGAGCGGCGCGTTTGTTCGAGCTGCGCACCCACCCCGCTGATCAGCGGCTTACCGCGGAGGGCGTGGATGAGCCAGCTGACCCGGGCGGGTGAGGCTGGCCAGGTGTGCGGCGGGATCGAGGATCTGATCGCGGATCGATGACGGGCGTGACCACCCCTTCGGTGTGGCCTGGATCACTCGAACTTGCGGAAACGTGGGGAGGGTTGGCGGCCAGAAGGAGGTAGAGGTGCGAATGTGTCGTGCCGCCGCTGTCGAAGGAGAACGTCGTGGGTTGGATGCGAACGGGTGTCGTGGTGGCTGGGATTGCCGGGTCGGTTATCGCTGGTGGCGGGGTGGCGTCGGCGGATGTGTCCGGGCCGGATACGACTCTTATCGTCATACCGGGTGGGCCGCAGGTGCGGCCGTCCACGATCTATCTGACGCCGGCCGATGCGGGGGATATTGTCACCGGAATCAACTGGTTGTACTGGGGTACGGATAGTGCGTTCGGTTACGGCACCGAGACGATCAAGAATTGCCAGCCCAGTTGTGCTGCGGGCGGCTCGACGAGTACGCCGGTCGTGATCACACTGACGGAGCCGAAGGTGTTCTGGGGTCGCGGCGGGCGGTCGTTCACGCGGGCGACGGTTTATGGTGTCAGCGGTAGCCACAGTGTTGCGCTCAGGTAGGCGCGGATCCACCGAAACTCAGGTCCCCCGAGCCAGGAGGCGCAGGTGCATGTTCCGGATTCGGAGCATGACTTCTTCGCGGCGGTGTTCGACGCCCACTATCGGCGCGTCGTGGCGTTTGCCCGTCGCCGGGTCGAACCCGCGGTCGCCGATGATATTGCGGCGGAGACGTTTCTGCGCGTCTGGCGCAAGCTTGACGAGGTGCCGCGTGATGACTTTCCGGTCGGGGCGCTGCCCTGGATCTACGGCGTCGCGCGGCACGTGCTGCTGGAATCCGCCCGTGGCGACCGCCGGCGGGGTGCTCTCGCCGACCGGGTCGGCACCGTGGATCCGCCACGCGTCGTACACAATCCGGCCACCGAGGACGCCATCGTCGTGGGCAAGGCGCTGCGCGAACTGCCCGAACTCGATCAGGAGATCCTGCGACTGCACGCCTGGGAGGATCTCGACGCCGCCGCTATCGCCGCGGTCCTGGGCTGTGCCGTGACCACCGCCCGGGTCCGCCTGCACCGGGCGCGCAAACGGCTGGCCGAGCGGCTGAAGGAGACATCGTGACCGACCCCGAACGCGACGCCCTCGACCGCCTGCGCCGCGCCGACCCCCTCGCCGGCACCGACCCGGACGACTGGGCCGACCGAGACCACGCCGCCGCCGTCTTCGCCCGCATCACCGCCGAATCCCGCACCGCCACCGCCGAATCCCCCGGCACCGCCGAGTCCGACGGCTCCCACAACGCCGCAGCCGAGTCCCGCGTCACTGCGGAATCTCTCAGCCCCGACGCATCTCTCAGCACCGAGGTATCTGATCGCGCAGAGGCGTCCCGCAGCGGCGACGTCTCCGGCAATGCACGGCCGGAAGGGTATGGCGGTGACGACCTTTCCCGGCGGCGCGGATTGCGCTCGCCTCGGGTGCTGGGCTTGGCTGCGGCGGCCGTGGTGATCGCGGTGGCTTCGGCGCTGCTGATCGTGTCGAATCTGTTCCGCGACACCACCGCGACCGCTTCGGCGGCTGAGCTGTTGCGGGGAGCTGCGGCTGCGGCGGTCACCAATCCTGCGGGCTTCCAGCACATTCCGGCGCAGGGTTCTGCCTATCAGCAGGTGCTGCACCGCACCACCTACACCGGACCCGGGTACAGCTACAGCATCGACACCACCGTGCGGACCCAGGTGCGGGCCGGGGGTCAGGCGTCGGTCGAAACAACCACGGGGGCACCGGAGTTCGCCGATGACGCGGCACGTCAGGCGTGGGAGCGGGCGGGTAGTCCGGTGTTGACCGGGCCGGTTCGGGGCATGTTCGCGGTGGCTCAGCCGCTCGTCTACCACCTCGGTGGGCAGAACCTGACCTGGGCGCAGGTGGGCGTACTGCCCGAGGATCCGGTGGCGCTTGCTGCGGCACTCACCGCCGCGGCACCGCATCAGTCGGTGTACCGGTCGGCGGTGCAGTTGCTCCAGGCTCCGGCGGTTCCGGCGGGATTGCAGGCGGCGTTGTATCGAGTGCTCTCCGAACAGCCTGATCTCACCGCCACGGAACACGCTGGGACGGTGAGTATTTCCCGTCCGGGTGAGGCCACCTTCACCTTCGATCGCGCCACCGGTCAGCTGCTGCGCGTCGACCGGTCGGCTCCCACCGATCCGAGCACCGTCATTCAATCGGCGGGCTTGGCTGCCTGCGTGGCGCCGCTGTCGGCTGCGGCACCCGGCGAGATCTATATCGGTTGTGCCACCGGCGCATACATTCTCAACCAGCTGCGATGGATCGGCTGGGGCGAGGATCAGGCGACCGCCACCGGCACGGCGGGCGTTCGCGACTGCACGCCCAATTGTGCGGCGGGGCCGACCACCATCACCCCCGTTGATGTGACCGTGAGCCAACCTCAGGTCTGCGGATACAACCTGCGCATCTACACCCGCGTCGACATGCGCTACCCGCAACCGGTGAAGGGTCTGGTCAACGGCGGTACGGGGCCGGATCACTCCGGTACCGCCGATTGGTGGAACCTGGCCTGTCCCAAGGGCTGACGCTCGGACCGGCATGTCTCCAGCGGCGCGCCGTGACCGTAGCAGAATGGTTGCCCGCGCAAATCCGACCGACCAGTGGTTGCGAATACATCGTGATCGCATCTGCCCTGGCCCGGAAATGGAGTCGCGGAATGCTCGGAGATCTGTTGCAGCTGGGTGTGCTCGTGTTGTTCGCGGTGGTCGCGGTCGGGGTGTTCCTGATCGGGGACCGGCTGCGGCCGAAATCCTGGCAGCACGGGGACGATTCCGGAGCCGGTCACATGATGCTCGACATGGTCAATATGTTCTTCGCGGCCATCGTGGCCTTCGTGGTGGTGATCCTGTGGCAGCAGTACGACACCTCCCACGACCACACGGTGGCGGAGGGCAAGGCACTGGTCAGCGTCTACGAGACCGCCAATGACATGCCCGCACAGGACCGTAAGCAGATCCAGGGGCTGGTGAAGGACTACACCAAGCAGGTCATCGGCGACGAGTGGCAGGTCATGGACAAGCAGCGGCGGCTCAGCCCCGCCACCCAGGCCACCCTCGACGACCTGCGCGACGCGGTGTCGGCGGCACCGGCCACCGACGCGGATGCCAAAGCGACCCAGGACAAAGCGATGACCAGCGTCGACGCCATCGCCGAGGCACGCTACGACCGCGGCCTGGACGCGGGCTACCGGCTGCCCAGCTTCCTCTACATCGCCCTGTGGTTCGCCACCGTGATGCTGTTGTTCGGCACGGTGTTCTCCGGGGTGGTGGTGAGCAAGAAGAGCGTCGTCATGACCGGCCTGTTCGGTGTGGTGCTGGGTGCGGTGATCGTCGCCATCTATCAACTGGACCAACCGTTCTCGGGCGGCAACCACGTCTCCAAGGACGCCTACGAACTGGCCCTGTCCCGGTTCGAGCACATCGCTTCCGCCGAACCGGCGACGAGCGCCAGCCCACGCTGACATCGGTGATCGACCACTCGCACAGATCGACCATCCGCACACGGCCTTCGGAGGCAGCATGAACCGGACTCGCAGGGCGGCACGGGGATTCGCGGTGGTCACGGCGGTGCCGTTGGCCGCCGCCCTGCTCACCGTGCGCCCCGAGGTGGTGCAGGCCGATCCGGGACTACCCGGGTTGCCGTCCGTAGGTGAAATCCTCAGTGGCAGTGCCGGATCGGATCCGGCGGCGGGCCCGATCGACGCGCCCACGGGCAGCGGGCTCGGGCTGGGGACCGGTAGCAGTTACAGCGGCAGCGGATCCGGGTCGGGTGGCGGCGCGTCCTCGGGTAGCTCGCTGGGGCTGGCCCCCAATCCGGCTGTCGGCAGCATGGTCCCTGCCGTTGGTGGTGCGTTGAGCACCGGCAGCGCGGTGACGGGCAGTGCCGCGACGGGGAGCGGGATCAGCGCGGGCACGGCCGGGTTGATGCTGCCCAACCGCAATTCCCATGCCGAACACGATCACTCGCCGGCACCGGATCGGGCGCGGCCGATCGAGGTGGCCGCCGCCCCGAACACCCTCGGCGGCCTCGCCGGATTGGACTCCGGCAGCGTGGCCACCGCGTGTGCGGGCAGTGCCGTGGTCGGCAGTGCCGCACTGGGATTGGGCATCCTTACGGGCAGCGGCATGGGGTCTGGGCTGCTCGGCCCCGGCTTCATTCCTGGCTCCAGCGGCCTGGTCGGTCCCGGATCGGCAGGGGCGGGCAGTGTTGTCGTAGGCAGTGCCGTGACCGGTAGCGCCCTGCTCACCTGCCTGCTGCTCTTGCCGATCCCGGTGCAGGAACCCTTCGTCCCCCTGGAGATCCCGCACGCTCCGGCCGCAGCACCGGTCGCTGCCCCGGCACCGGTGCCCGCCCCCGTGCCCGCGGTGATTCCGCCCGCGCCGCAGCCGATTCCGCCGCCTCCTCCAGTGCATGTCGAGTACGCCGCCCCCGTGCCCCCGCCGCGGCCCGTCACGTGGACGGCGCTGCAGGTGATGACCGTCATCGTCATCACGATCATCGCCGGTGCGCGCGCCCGCATGGCCCGTGCCCACGCCGGTGGCGGCGGTGGCGCTGCCGAGTGAGCGTTGGATTCCGGCCAAAGGCACGCCGGAATGGCAGGTGTGCCTCTGACTCGCATGGGGCGGGTGCGCCGTCCAGTCGACGCGGGATTACTTGCGGAACTTGGCCTCCAAGTCCGTTGCGGTGGCTTGGAGGTCGGCCGGGGTGTTGGTTTTGAAGGTGCCCTGGAAGCCGGCCTCGGCCTTGATCGCCGCTTCGACCTCGGGGTCGTGGTAGATCTCGGTGAGGCGCAGGTACTTCGGGTTGTCCTTGTCGGCGGCGCGGGCGGCGAAGATGTTGATGTACTGCTTCAAGTCCGGGCGGCTGGGGTCGTCGGTGTAGATGATCTGGTCGTTGGTGAGTCCGGCCTGCCGCGCCCAGGTGTCGTCGACGTAGGCGGCGTCGACACTGTCCAGGGAGGCGGCGGTGAGGGTGGGGTCGATGGTGGTGAGCCGAACGCGGGAAGCGGACTTGTCGACGTCCTCGAGTTTGGAATCCCAGGAACCGCCGTTGCGTAGGACGATGAGTCCGGCCGCGGCCAGGTTCAGCAGCGGCCGAACCTGATTCGCGGGATTGTTGCTCAGGGTGATCTCCCCGCCTTGCGGGATCTCGCTCACCGCGCGGTGCTTCTTCGAGTACAGCCCCAGCGGGTAGATCTCCGTGGCACCGATCGGCACCAGGGTGTCGTTGTTGCGGGCGTTGTAATTGGCGAGATACCGGATGTGCTGGAACTTGTTGAGGTCGATGGTGCCTTGCGACAGCGCCGGATTCGGCTGGTTGTAGTCGGTGAAGTTGGTGAACTCGACCGTGATCCCCGCCTCGGCGGCCTTGCGTTTGAACACGTCCCAGTGCGGTTGTGCGAGATCGTTCACACCGATGCGCACCACGTCGCCGTGGTGTTCCTCACCACAGGCGGCCGTCAATGCCAGTGCCAGCAGGACCGGAAACACCAGGAAACGGCGCAATTTTCGCATTTCACGCACCGTAGGGGAGGGTTCGCGGGCACCGGAACCGTTTGGCTCCCCCGGATCGCAATCATTGCCCGCCGATTGCCCGCACGGTTGCATGGCCGGGTTCGATTTCCACCCATCACACAGCAGCATGCGGGAGCACGAGTGAAATTCCATCGGGTACTGGCGATCCCGGTCCTGGTAGCAGCCGTCGCGAGCCTCACCCTCACGGCCTGCGGCAGCAGCGACGACTCCGCCGGCAATACGGTTCGCATCGGCACCACCGAATCCGATCCGCACTGGGACGTGTTCAAGGACGAGGCCAAGA
Organism: Nocardia sp. NPDC059240; assembly: GCF_042753865.1. Lineage (NCBI taxonomy): Bacteria > Bacillati > Actinomycetota > Actinomycetes > Mycobacteriales > Nocardiaceae > Nocardia > Nocardia sp. NPDC059240. The sequence continues at coordinate 65,190 of NZ_JBHZAC010000012.1, forward strand.
AACAGGGCATCAACCTCGACATCGTCCACTACTCGGACTACTCGCAGCCCAATACGGCACTGGCGCAGAAACAGGTCGACGTCAATCTGTTCCAGCACCTGCAGTTCCTGGGCCAGTACAACGTGGCCAACAATCAGGATCTGACGCCGATCGGGGCCACCTACATCGTGCCGCTGGGGCTGTACTCCAAGAAGCACAAGTCGGTCGCGGAGATCCCGCAGGGCGGGGAGATCGCGATCCCGAACGATCCGACCAACCAGGCGCGGGCGCTGTTCGTGCTGCAGGCGGCCGGGCTGCTGAAGCTCGCGGGCGACAAGGCGCAGCCGACGCCCGCCGATATCGACAAGGGCGCCTCCAAGGTGAAGGTGACCCCGGTCGACGCCGCGCAGACCGCGCTGTCGCTGGTGTCGGTGGACGGCTCCATCGTCAACAACACCTACCTGGCGAAGGCCGATATCGACCCGAACAGCGCGCTGTACAAGGATGATCCGAGCAATCCGGGGGCCGCGCCGTACATCAATGCGCTGGTCACCCGCGCCGCGGACAAGAACAATGCGACGTATCTGAAGCTGGTGGACATCTTCCACAGCCCCGAGGTGCAGAAGGCCGAAGCCGAGGACTCCAAGGGCACCGCGGTCGAGGTGAAGAAGAGCGGTCCGGAGCTGGAGCAGATCCTGCAGCGGGTGCAGCAGACCATCCGCGACAGCAAGTGAGCGACGCCGGCACTGCCGCAACCGAATCGGCCGCCGCCGTCGAATTCCGTTCGGTCACCAAGGTTTTCCGGACCGGCAAGCAGACGCACACCGCGCTGGACGACATCGATCTGCGCATCGAGCAGGGTGAAATCTTCGGTGTGATCGGCTATTCCGGCGCGGGCAAGTCCACGCTGGTGCGGCTGATCAACGCGCTCGAGAAGCCGACGACGGGCACCATTCTGGTCTCCGGCGACCCCATCACCGGGGTCCCGGAATCCCGGGTGCGGCACCTGCGCCGCGATATCGGCATGATCTTCCAGCAGTTCAACCTGTTCCGCTCACGCACCGCAGCGGGCAATATCGAGTACCCGCTGAAGGTGGCGGGCTGGCCGCGCGCCCGCCGCAAGGCCCGCGTGGCGGAACTGCTGGATTTCGTGGGCCTTTCGGACAAGGCCCGCAGCTACCCCGACCAGCTCTCGGGCGGCCAGAAACAACGCGTCGGCATCGCCCGCGCCCTGGCCACCTCCCCTTCGCTGCTCCTGGCCGACGAGGCGACCTCCGCGTTGGACCCGGAAACCACCGGGGAGGTGCTGCGCCTACTACGCAAGATCAACCGCGAACTCGGCGTCACCATCGTCGTCATCACCCACGAGATGGACGTCATCCGTGCGGTCGCCGACCGCGTCGCGGTACTTGCCGAAGGCCGAATCGTCGAGCTGGCCAGCACTTTCGACGTGTTTTCCGCTCCGACCGCGGTACCGACCCGATCCTTCGTCGAAACCGTGCTGCACAATCGCCCGACCAACGAGGAACTGGCGCGGCTCTCCGAACGCCACACCGGCTACCTGGTGACCGTGGCGGTCGATGACGACAACGGCATTGGTGCGGCTCTCTCCACCGCCGCGGCCGAAGGCGTCACCGTCGAGGTCGTCTTCGGCGGCGTGAGCACCCTGCAGGACAGGACATTCGGCAGCCTCACCCTCGCCCTGAACGGCCCGGACGAGGCGGTGCAGCGGGTGGCGCAAGGACTGGCCGCACGGGCCGCGGTGGTGGACACCGCCGGACCAACGGCACCGCGAGGCGCGGCACCAGCGGCGGGGCGGTCCGAGGATGAGAATACCGGGGCAGCCACGGCTGAGGACGGGCCCCGGTCGGACTCGGACGCGACAGGGTCGGACGGGACCGGCGCGGCGGCCGAATCGGGCCTCGAAGCCGAGAACGAGCGGAGGAGCGCATGATCGGGCCGGTGATCGAAAGCGGGGGCAGCGTCGGAGGTTCGGTGGACGCGGTGAGCAATCTGGCTGCCGTGCATACGGATTGGGATCGGTTGCGGCCGGTGCTGAGCGAGGCGGTCGGGACCACGATCTATTTGGTGCTGTTGACCTTTGTGGTGGGCGGGACCATCGGGTTGGTGCTGGGGTCGCTGCTGTACACCACGCGCAAGGGCGGGTTGCTGGCGAACGCGCCGGTGAATCTGGTGCTGAACGTGCTGGTGAATGTGGTGCGGCCGATTCCGTTCATTATTCTGCTGGCCGCGTTGGGGCCGGTGACGTTGAAGGTGATCGGGACGACCATCGGGACGGATGCGGCCGCGTTCGTGATGATCGTGGCTGCCTCGTTCGGGATCGCGCGGATTGTCGAGCAGAATTTGGTGACCGTGGATCCGGGGGTGATCGAGGCGGCGCGGTCGATGGGGGCCGGGCCGGTGCGGATCATTCTGACGCTGTTGATTCCGGAAGCGTTGGGGCCCTTGGTACTCGGGTACACCTTCGTGGTGATCGCCATCGTGGACATGTCGGCGATGGCGGGCACGGTCGGTGGCGGCGGGCTCGGTGATTTCGCGCTCGTGTACGGGTATCAGCGCTTCGACTGGCAGGTCACGCTGGTGGCGACGTTGATCATCATCGCCGGGGTACAGGGCATTCAGTTCCTGGGGAACTTCCTGGCCCGCCGGGTCCTGCGCCGGTAGCTCGCGAGTGCCGCGTCGATAACCCGCCGGGTGCTGCGCCGATGAGGGGCGCAGTGGCCCGGCGGGGTCGGTCAGGACACCTTCTCCAATGCGGGCACCTGCCACTTGCCGTTCAGCACAGTGTCTTTCGGTGCGTACAACCGCAAGGTGAGGGAGAAGTCGCCGGATTCCGGGATCGGCAACCAGTGTCCGGCCGGCACGTCCGGCCCGGGATCGGCGCTCTGCGCGACGATCTCGATCGTGCCGTCGGCCGCCGGGGTGAGCGGAACCAGGTGTCCGACGGAGTAGATGTGCGCCGGATTCTGGATCAGATAACTTTGCGCGTCGTAGGCGGTGATCGACCAGAACGCGTCGACGGGCGGCAGCTGACCGCTGGGGAAGGTGATGCGGAATCGGTTGCCGCTCTCGGCCTTCGCGTTGATGGTCGGATACACCGCGTCGCGGGGCAGATTCGCGCCGAGGCCGACCGCGGCGACCTGGGCGCGCAGCGGGTAATCGGTGCCGTAGGTGCCGACATTGAGGTCGAAGGTCCAGCCGTTGGAGTTCTGGGCCTTGGGATCACGGTAGGCGGCAATCTGTTTGTGAGCGGCGGTCACCCCGGCGTTGAGCATGTCTGTGGACGCGGGGTTCACGGTCGCGCCCGGGGTGAGGCCGATGGTGGCGAAGCGCTTCATGGCGTCGGCATCGTCGGGCGTGGCCGGATTCAGCGCCAGCACCGCGCACATGCGGTTGAAGAAGGTGGGTCCGTCCATCTGCGCCACCGTCTGCGCGGGTGAACCGCCGCCGGCGGGCTGCGCGCCCGGGCCGCCCTGGACCGCAGTGGGGTCCGCGTTCCAGACGCTGAGCGGGGCCAGCTTCAGCTGCTGCTGCAGGGCGCGCACATTGTCGATGTCATTGTCGCCCTTGTATTCGATGCGCCCGAGCAGCCACGTGGTGCCGGTCGGCATGGCCAGCTGCGTCATTCCGGCGGGTACCGTGCCCTTCCAGCTCGGCCCGGTGAGCAGGTAGGTGTAGGGCGGGTGGGGTGCGCCGTTCGCGAGCCGCGGGTTCACGCTGCCGGGGTCGTGCACGGTATTGGTCCACGCGTCCATGAACTGCATGAGCCAGTACCGGCCTGCCTCGATGGCGGGCACCTGCACCACCATCGGTTCGGCGCGCAGATCCAGCCAGGCCTGCGAGTAGAGCGTGTCCAGGTTCAGTCGGACGACCTGCTTCTCCTCGGGCGTGGGCGGGCTCTGGTGCACGAATTGGTTTGCCGGGCCGCCGGTTTCGCGGGTCACGTCCATGAGGACCAGCGGGAATCCGAAGACGTAGGCGTCGGCGGCGATCTCGTGCGGATCGGTGGAGGCGGCGGTGGTGCTGGTGGCGGTCGAGCCGCTGCTGGATTTGCCGCAGGCGGTCAGGCCGAGGGCGGCCACCGCCGCAGCGCCCAGACCGATGGCCATGCGGCGGTTGACGCGGCGGCCGTTGTCGCCACCGGTACTCGGAAGATCCATGGATACCACCTCTGACTCGGGTTCTTGCAGTAGCACTGCAAGTATAGTGGCTAACTATTAGCTACCGTACTGCCGGGGTGGTCGGAGCCGGCGTATCTGCGCCCGGCTGATCTCGTTCCCGCGTGGGGGAGCCGGGTCCGGGATAGTCTCCGAGACAGCGGGATCCGGAAGGTGGGGACGATGGACGCGCTGTGGAGGTTCTTGGTGACGCGGCGGCATCAGCTGCTCGTCGATTCGTATCTGCATGTGTCGGCCGTGGTCCAGTCGCTGATCATCGCGACCGTGGTGGCGGTGGCCGTCGCCGTGCTGGTGTATCGCAGCCCGCTGGGATCGTCGGCGGCGACCGCGGCGGCCAGTGCGGTGCTGACCGTGCCGTCGTTCGCGTTGCTGGGGTTGCTGATTCCGGTGCTGGGGCTCGGGGTGGCGCCGACCGTCACGGCGCTCGTGATCTACGCCCTGCTGCCGATACTGCGCAACGCGATCATCGGATTGTCCTCGGTGGATCCGGCCGTGGTGGACGCCGCGCGCGGGGTGGGGATGAACCGGTGGCGAGTGCTCGCGGTGATCGAACTGCCGCTGGCCTGGCCCGCGATCCTGACCGGCATGCGGGTGAGCACGCAGTTGATCATGGGAATTCTCGCGCTGGCCGCCTACGCGAAGGGGCCGGGACTGGGCAATGTCATTCTCTCCGGCCTGTCGCGGCTGGGCAGTCCGAATGCGGTGCCGCAGGCCCTGACCGGGACGGTGCTCGTGGTCGTACTCGCCCTGATGCTCGACGGGGTATTCCTGCTCATCGGACGTTTCACCACCTCGAAGGGGCTGCGATGACCGCCGACGTGTCCGGAGTCGAGATCGTGCTCGACAAGGTCGCCAAATACTATGCGGGGCAGCCCGATCCGGCCGTCGACGCGGTATCGATGACCATTCCGGCGGGTGAGATCGTGGTGCTGGTCGGACCGTCCGGCTGCGGCAAGACCACCACGCTGCGCATGATCAACCGCCTGATCGAGCCGAGCGCGGGCACCATCTCCATCGGCGGGCGCGATGCCGCCGCCATGAACCCGGACGAATTGCGGCGCGGCATCGGGTATTCCATCCAACAGGCCGGGTTGTTCCCGCATCTGACGGTCGCCAAGAACGTCGCCACGGTGCCGGGGCTGCTCGGCTGGGACCGCAAGCGCACGGCCGCGCGGGTGGACGAGATGCTGGCGTTGGTCGGACTGGATCCCGACACGTATCGGCGGCGATATCCGCGCCAGCTGTCGGGCGGGCAGCAGCAGCGGGTCGGGGTGGCTCGCGCGCTGGCCGCCGATCCGCCGGTGTTGTTGATGGACGAGCCTTTCGGCGCGGTCGACCCGATCACCCGTGGGCTGTTGCAGGACGAATTGCTGCGCCTGCAAGCCGAATTGGGCAAGACGATCGTGTTCGTCACCCACGATTTCAGCGAGGCGATCAAACTCGGTGACCGAATCGCGGTGCTCGGCAGCCAATCCCGGATCCTGCAGTACGACACACCGGCCGCGATCCTGGCCGGCCCGGCGGACGAGACGGTCGCGGGATTCGTCGGCGCGGACGCCTCGCTCAAGCAGTTGACGCTCACTCGGGTCGGGGAGGTGGAGCTCGACGGCTGCCCGGTCGCCGTCGAGGACGAACCGGTCGAGGTGCTGCGCGCCGCGCTGGCGGATCGGCCGTGGGCGCTCATTCTGGACGAGGAGCGGCGGCCGCTTCGGTGGGTGTCGGCCGAGCAACTCGCTACGGCGGCATCCCTGCGCGACGTCGGCGACCCGGTGGGACAGGCGCTGTCCGCGCGGTCGACGCTGCAGCATGCGCTCGAGTCACTGCTCGGCCGGCAGAACGCCACCGCTGTGATCACCGGCGCGCGTGGCGAATACGCGGGCCTCATCACGATCGACACCCTGGTCGCGCATTTGTCCACGCTGCGGGCCGCGCAGCCGGAAGCGGGGGAGTCGCTCCCATGACCGCGAGCACCGTTGCCGGACCGGCGAGCACGGCGACCGCGCGACGCGCTGAACGCCTGCGGCTGCTCGTGCAGCCGCTGTTCGTCATCGTGCTGACCGGTGGTGTGCTGGTCTGGGCCTTCAGCCGGACTTTGACCGTGACACAGCGGGCGAGCATGAACGCGGACAACATCGTGACCGTCACTCGGCAGCACATCGAGATCACGGTCGCGGTGGTGGCGATCGTGCTCGCGGTGGCGGTGCCGTTGGGAACGCTGGTGACGAGGCCCGGATTCCGGCGTCTCGCACCGGTTTTCATTGGCATCGCCAATATCGGGGCCGCCGCTCCCGCGATCGGGTTGATCGTGTTGTTCTATCTCGTCACCCGCACCACCGGATTCTGGATCGGCGTCCTGCCGATCGCGTTCTATTCGCTGCTTCCGGTGCTGCGCAATACGATTCTCGGCTATCGGCAGGTCGATCCGACCGTGGTGGATGCCGGGCGCGGGCAGGGTATGTCCGCGGCAACGGTGTTGCGGCGCATCGAGTTTCCGCTGGCCGTGCCGTACATTCTGGCGGGGCTGCGGACTTCGCTGGTGCTGGCCGTCGGCACGGCGACGCTGTCGTTCCTGGTGAGTGCTGGTGGGTTGGGAATCCTCATCGATACCGGATACAAGCTGCGCGACAACGTCACGCTGGTGGTGGGTGCGGTGCTCGCGGTGGCGCTGGCGCTGCTCGTCGACTGGCTCGGGGCGCTGGCCGAGCGTTTCCTCGGGCCGAGGGGGCTGCGGTGAGATCCGGAAAACGGTTGGGCTGCCTCATGATCGGGTTGCTGCTGGTGCTGACCGGCTGCGGCCTCGAGTCCGGCAGCGCCGTGCCGCTGCGGGTGGGGCCGGGCAGTATCCGCCCCATAGCCGCGCTGCACGGGGTGACGGTCACGGTCGGGTCCAAGGATTTCACCGAGCAGAACATCCTCGGCTACCTCATCGAATTCGCCTTGTCCGCCGCCGGTGCGAATGTGCGCGATCTGACGAATATCCAAGGCTCCAACAGTCTTCGAGACGCACAGTTGCACGGCCAGATCGATGTGGCCTTCGACTACACCGGCACCGGCTGGGTGAACTATCTCGGTAAGGAGACCCCTGTCCCGGATGAACGCGGGCAGTTCGAGCAGGTCCGCGACGCCGACCTCGCCGCCCACGGCATGGTGTGGGCCGATATGGCCCCGATGAACAACACCTACGCGATGGTGACCAGCGCACATACCGCGCAGGAGACCGGCGTCGCCACACTCTCCGACTATGCCGCCCTGATCGCGAAAGACCCCGGCGCGGCCGGTACCTGCGTCGGCACCGAATTCAATGTCCGCCCCGACGGATTCCCCGGCATGGCAGCCAAATACGGCATCGACACCGGCAAGGTGCACAAGCAGATCGTCCAGGACGCCCTCGTCTACCAGGCCACCGCCGACGCCCGTCAATGCCGCTTCGGCTCGGTCGCCGCCACCGACGGCCGCATCCCCGCCCTCGACCTCGTGCTCCTGAAGGACGACCGCTCCTTCTTCCCCAAATACAATGCGGCCCTGGTCCTCCGCGCCGACTTCAACCGCGCCCACCCCGACATCGCCACCGTCATGGCCCCCATCTCCGCCCTGCTCACCAACCCGGTCATCACCGATCTCAATCGCCAGGTCGACGTCGACGGCCGTGAACCCGCCGACGTCGCCCGCGACTGGATGGTCGCCCAAGGCTTCGTCACCGCCCAGTGACGCGCCGGCTCACTGGGATTGGCGCATGCCTGCTTCGCGGCCCCAGCCGTTGATGCGGTGTTCGAGGGGGCGGAGCCGGTCGTAGTAGATATTGCGGAGTTGTTCGGGGGCCGAGGGGCGCTTGGCGTCGACCTCCTCGACCGCAAAGGAGATGGCGGACAGGTCGGCGAGCAGGTCGTCGCGCTGACCGGGGAGCTGCACGCGGTCCTGGGCGTCCACGCGGGAATCGTTCTGCAGCTCACCGTATTTGCGGCGGATGGCGATGTCGGCGGCGTCGACGCGCTCCTTCAGCCAGCTACGGAGCAGGCTCGGGGTCTGCTGCATGACGACGACCTCGCGGATGGAAGGGATCTGCAGGATTTCTCGTTCCAGATCCTTCAGTTTCTCGTTGACGCGCGGCCAGACGACGAAATCGCCCGCGTCGTAGGCTGCCCGGCCCTGCTGCTCCAGGTCGTCGCGGCGTAGCCGGTACATGGGCGCGCTCTCGGCCTCCTCGCGTTGCAGGAACAGGATGAGGGCGGCGATATCGCGCAGGCTCTCCTCGAAGTCGGCCAGCGGCGGTTCGAGGTAGTCCTCCGGGCCGCGGCTCTCGATCAGGCCGCGCAGGATGGTCTCCGCTTCCAACAGCAGGTGATGGGCCTTGGCCTGATCCTGGGTGCGCCCCACCAGCGGTTCCAGGGCGGTGAGCCGGCCCTCCACCTCCGGACGGGCCTTGGCCGCTTCGGCGTGGTGCGCCTCGCGCTGGATCTGTCGCCAGTCGGTGCGGGCGGCGGCGGTGCGGGCGCGGATCTCGTCCCAGGAGGCCACTTCGCGGACCGGGATCTCGATCACGGCGGTGGCGCTGCGATCCAGGTGCGGGATGCGGACCGCGGCGTGAATGGTCCAGCCGACGGCGAATTCGAGGGTGAGCTCGACCGCCGCGCCCGGTTCCAGATCCTCCGGCAGGTCCCGGATCTTGACCAGGCCGATCGGGATCCAGCCCTCGTAGAGCCGCACCGCCACCGTGGTTCCACGCGTGGCGGTTTCCAGCCGCTGCTGGACGCGATGCGGAATCTTGGTGCCCGCCTGCACCACTCGGCACAGGCGACGATCGAGCAGTTCCACCGAGAAGTCGTGGGCGAGGATATCGCCTGCCAGATCCGGTACCGCCGAAGCTGTTTCGGCGCGCACGCCGAGCGTCTCGGTGGCGATCTCGCGGCCGTCGGCCAGCACCCGCAGCACTACTTCGCCCACGGGCACCTCGATGAACAGGAAGGTTCCCGCCGGATCGGTGATCTGTTCGCGCAGGGCTTCGCCACCGGTGGGCAGCACCTCGACCACGATCTCGGTACCCGTGATCTCCGACAGCAGCACCCGGCCCGCGATATCCACCGAATCGCCCTCCGGGACCAAGGATTCCAGCTCCAGGACACTGCTGCGGGTCGCCAGATTGGCGGCCTTGAGCGCCGCGCCGACCGCCACCACCAGCTCCGGATGGAACAGCCGCGGGGTGACGCCGAAGCGCTGCTCCAGCAACTCGGCCACCAGCGGCACCCGCGACGAGCCGCCCACCAGCACGATCTCGTCCAGATCGGCGTGGGTGAGACGGGCCTTGGTGAGGGCCTCGGTGCAGTGCTCCAGGGTGCCGCGCACGAAACCCTCGATCAGCCGGTTGAATTCGGCCCGGCTCAACGGCAGGTTGATGCTCATCGGCTGCCCGGTCCGGTCCTCCAGATCCTGGCTGATGATGTCGGTTTCGGTCTCCCGGGTCAGGTCGTGCTTGGCGGATTCGGCCAGCGACAGCAGCCGGGCCAGCCGTTCCGCGTCGGCCGCGTCGCCGGGTTCGGCGTGCAGGTCATAGGCGGGCAGCTGGGCGATCATCCAGTCCACGATGGCCTGATCGAAGTCGTAGCCGCCCAGGTACCGGTCGCCGCCGAAGGAACGGCTGCTGAAGCCGTCGTCGGGATCCCAGGACACCACCGAGGTGTCGAAGGTGCCGCCGCCGAGGTCGTAGACCAGGAAGCGTTTGCGTTCGGCGCTCGCGCCGCCGGATTCGTGCATGTGGGCGAGCGCGGCGGCCACCGGCTCCATCAGCGTCTCGGCGACTTCCAGACCGGCCTGCGCGCCCGCCTGGGTGGTCTGGGTCTTGGCGCTGGTCTCGAAGTAGGCGGGGACCGTGATCACCGCGCGGTCCAGGGCGACACCCAGCGTCTCCTCGGCCACGGCCTTGAGGTGACGCAGCAGATGCACCGACGCCTGCAACGGCGTGAGCGTGGCATGCCCCGCGACCACCGGCTGATCGGTGCCCATATTGCGCTTGAAGAACATGGCGGGCGGCGCACCGGCCTGGCGCGCTTTGCGTTTGGCGGCCGCGCCGACCAGCGGGGTGCCGTCGGGGGCGATCCAGACCGCGGACGGGGTGGTCAGCGACAGATCCGGATTGGCCACCAGCAGCGCCCCGCCGAGCGGCCGCAACCGGCGAGAGTCGATGAGCGCCTGCCGATTCGGGATGTCGGCGTCGGCGGGGACGGCGATGGCGCAGTTGGTGGTGCCGAGGTCGATGCCGGCGACGATGCTCATGCGGGGGTCTCCTCGGTGGGGCCGGGCAGCAGCCGGGGCAGTACGCGGTAGTCGAGTTCGAGACCGCCGCTCGGCGCTGCCGCTGCTTCGTATTCTGTTGTGGTCGACAGGGATCCGGCCAGTTCGAGCAGTTCGGTCAGCTCGGGCAGATCCTCGCCCTCGGGTTCGGGCCGGTGCGTGATCAGCTCGGCGGCCAGCCGGGCCCGCGGGGTATCCAGTTGCTGCTCGGCGTCATTGATCCGCGGGACGTCGAGGATCTCGCCGAAGAGTGGAAAGCGTTTGGCGTCGTAGGAGATCCGCTTGCGGCGCGCGGCGATGCGGGTGCGCACCATCGCCCGATCGGCGGTGGGGTCGATATCGAGCACCTGGAAAGCCGTCTCGTAGTACGGATTCCGCTCGCGCCAGGCCCACAGATTCATGATTCGTCCGATCTCACTAGAGGAAGCCCAGCACGTGACCCTGGATGGAACGCTCCAGCTGCCCGGCGGCAACCAGCATCTCGCGGGCCTTGTTGTACGGGGCGTGAGCGGGCACGCCCAGCATGAGCGCGGTATTGAGATGGCCTGCGCCCCGGCGGAATCCGGTGCGATCCTCGTAGGGGTTGCGCTTGAGCCGATCGTAGGTGGACACCACCAGGGCGGTGCCGTGCCAGAACTCGTAGCGGGCCAGCTTGGCGGCGAAGGCGGCGCGATCGGTCTCCCCGGTGGCCGGGCGGCGGCCGGTGGCCAATTGGCGGGCGGTCAGGCCCAGGTGGGCGCGCATCGGCTCCACCAGATCGGCGATGCCTTCCAATACCGGGCGGGACTGCTCGGCCCAGCCCCGATCCGAACGGCGGTGCTCGAATTCGGCGGTCTCGATGCCGACATCCAGGGCCTGCTCGGCCAGCGGAATATTATCGGAATCGATATCGATCCAGGCGCTTACCTCGGCGAGCGCGCGCTCCAGATCGCCCTCGCGGGTCAGCCGGCGGATGCCCGCACCCGCCTCGCGGGCCAGCCGGGTGCGGGCCCGGGAAATATCCTCGGGCGCGAACGCCGCGGTACGAATCAGCTCCAGATGCGCTCGCGCCCTGGGCAAGTCATCCTTGCGTAGCTGCAGTACCAGGCTGACATGCGGCTCGAGCACCTGCGCGGGCAGCTCACCGCGCGCCTCATCGACCGCATTGGCCACCTCCGCCGGCGTGGCATCACCGGCCGTCGCCGCCAACCGGGTGCGCAGGCTCGCCCAGAAACGATCATCGGCCCGCAGTCGCGCCCAGTAGCCGAGCGCCTGCCGCCACTGCTCGAAAGCCGCATCGTCACCGTCGATTTCGAGCTGGTAGGCCCGTGCGTGCGCGGCAATCGCGAGGTGGTGCAAGGAGTCCGGCGCTATCGCGTGAGCGTGGCCACCGTGCTGCCCGTGGGCGGTGTCGTAGTCCTGCCACAGCTGCAGGGCGGGGCCGGTCCAGGGATGGATCTCGCCGTTCTGCCGTAGCGCGGTGAAGGCCAGCCGGTCCAAGGGGCGCTCCGGGGCCGATTTCGCGCGTAGGCGCGCGACGGTGTCGGTGATGCGGGTAGCGGTGTCGCGCAATTGATCTGCCGCGTCACTGTCGGATCCGGTCAGTAACAGCCCGGCCTGGGTGAGAAGCCGGTCGGTCTCCTCGAAGTGGGAGAACACCGCCGCCTGTGCGGCATCGGCGAGATACGTACGGGCGGTGTCGATCCGCATGGCGTCGAGGTCCGCACCGTTCAGGCCGGTGGTTGCGCCGCCTGTCAGCCCGGTGGTCGTGCCGCCGATGAGCTCGGTCAACAGCGCGGAGTCGGTGCGGGATACGGCTGTCAGCACCGTCGCGGCATCGACCAGGGAATGGGTGGGCCACTGCTCCCGGTAGCGCGAAAGCAGTTGGCGCGCACCGGCGGTGATCAGTGCGTCGTCGCGGTCCAACGCGCCGAGCACCAGGCGGGCATTGGCTTCCGGCCCGTCCGCCGCGAGCGTCCCGTTACCGTCCACCGCTGCGGAGAGGAACTCCCGCAACCGTGACCGGGCCGCTTCCGTGTCGCCGTCGCGAAGCCGATCCAAGGCGGAGACGAAAGCTGCCGCCCGCCGGACGTTGTGGTCGCCGTCGCGCTGGGCCTCGGCGAGGGCCGCGCTCGCGGTTTTCCCGGTCAGCACGCCGGCCGTGCCGATCACCAGCTGCCGGTAGGCGCTGGGCGTGCCCGGCCCCTTCAGCAGGGCGGCATCGGTCACCCCGTTGAGCAGGCGCTGATGCGCGCCGATGTCGTGCAGGTTGCGTAGTCGGTCGCGGGCATGGGTGCCGCCGCCGAACCGGTCGGCCATCTCGTAGCGTCGTGCGGCCTCGGCCTCCTCACCGCGCCCGGCGGCCCGGTCCCCGAACAGCAGGAACCACTCCGGCCGCGTGGCCGGTCCCAGCGCGTACAGCACCTGCCACACCGGCGACGTGGATCCGGTGAACTCATAGGTGTCGAAGTCGCCGTCCACCAGCTCGACCAGATACCCGCGAGCCAGCTCCCGGAACCGCCCGGACACCGCGGACCTCTCGGCTTGCTCTGTCGGCGACTCAGATCGCGCGGCCAGGACCGCATTGGTCAGCCACGCCGTCACCGAATCCGACGCCGTGAGCAGTTCGCTCGCCGCCGACCAGGTCGCACCGAACGACCCGGTCTCCGGTCGCGTCATCCAGGCCCCCAGCGCCTCCCGCGCCAGCGCCTCGTCGAGCCCGAACCACCCCGTCAGCCGTGCGACCAGCCGCACCCCGGCATCGGGCGCGAGCGTCGCTATCTCGCGGACCCGCCGCAGCAACTCCGCCCGCTCCCCGAGGATTTCGTCATCCTCGGCCAGCGCCAGAAACTCGTGCACCCCGGTCAGCATGGCTCTCGCCCGCGCACTCGGCTCGGATTCCGCCTCGGCTGCCGTCATCCGCTCGTGAAAACCCCGCCGGACCGCCGAAATCGCCACCGGCAGCACCGGCGCGACCGGCTCGCGTACCGGCTCGGATTCCGCCCGCTGTTCGCCTTCGTCACGCGATCTGCGCCATTTCATGCCGTCACTCCTGGCCGGGAACCGCACGGAACAAGCTGCCGGGGACGTCCCCCGGACCCGCCCCCTCGGGCCCGACAATATCCGATTTGCCCGTCCCGTTCGGAGGGTGTGGGTCTCGTCGCAGGCTCGAGAATCAGCCGCGACCACGACGGTGAATGATGAGCACCGAAGCGAGGAGAGGGTTATGGGCAAACTGGTCGACAGATCGATGCTGGAGGCGGCATGCCCGCCCGGCAAGCTGATCACGTTGCCGCAGAACGCACTCGGCATCGTCACCGATCCGGCGGCCCGATCGATCTTGCGCGATATCGGGCTCCCCGCGATCGACTGGTTGGACGTGACCGATGAGCTGCGCGCCGGGCAGGTGAGCCTTTCGGATGACGACCTCGTAACGGAATGCGCCGAGTTCGGCTTCGACGCCGCCCGGTGGCTCTGCCTCGGCACCATTTCCAGCGACGTGGTCTACCTCGACGTCGCGGACGGCACGGTCGTCAGCATCCCCGACGGCGGCATCCCCGCCCGCCTCAACAAAAACCTCGAAACCTTCGTCTACTTCCTGTACCTGCTCGAGACCGAGCGCCCCAACTACGACTTCGAAGCCCTCGTCCCGGACGGCACCTACCGACCGGGAGCCGAAGATCGCTTGCGGAAGTTGATGTTCGCCGCCGACCCGATGGCCTTCGACCCACCCGACCCCGACTCGGAGTGGGAGCCCGGCGAACCGACCTGGCAACTGGCCCTGCGCTACGTCGCCGAGAAGCTGCAGTAGGGCAGCACAGGTTTCAGCAAGGCGATGTCCTACCCGTGGTCGGCGGGTGGGCCACTGAGAGTGAGGCGTCGGGCGATTCCCCGGCGACATGGTTATGGTGGGGGTACCATAACCATATGGGCCTAAAGAAGACGACGGTGATGGTGGACGAGAACGACCTGGAGTTGATCAAGCAGGCGGCGGCGCGGGAAGGTCGCCCGGAGTCTGAAATCTTCCGTGAGGCATTCCATCTCGTCGCGATCCGCAGCCGGCGCTGGCAGGAGGACTGGGATATTCCGGTTGTCGACTTCGGTCGGCCGATCAGTGACGAAGAGGTTCATCGATCTGTGCGGGATGCGATCACCGATCCAAGGGAGGATCAGTGATTCTGATTGGTGACACCTCAGGTTTGATCGCGGCGTTCAACGCCTCCGAACCGGACCATGAGGCAGCCCGTAAGGTTCTGCAGCAGGCAGCCCTTACGGTTGTCTCTCCACTCGTCCTGCTCGAGATCGAGCACGTGCTCACTCGAAATGTGAACCGCGAGGCCGCCTACGGAGTCAATGATTGGCTGCTGGCGCAGGAACGCACAGGGCGGATCGAGATCTCGGAAATTCCGGCTGCGGTGCTCCGGATCGCGCGACGGGTGCAGAAGCGGTATGTCTCGCTGTGCCTGGACTTGACCGATGCGACGAACATCGCGCTGGCCGAGCGATACGAGACGGCCGACGTGTTGACCTTGGATCGTCGAGACTTTCGTGCGGTAACACCGCTCACGCCCCACGACGCGTTTCGGGTGTTGCCGGATGATCTTTGACCGTTGATTCGGTCCCTCCCGGATCCTGTTGGGGGACAGGTTGTCCGGGAGGGGTGACAGGTCAGAGGTTGACCGGGTAGGTCGGTTCCTGGATTTCCGGCTTGATGCGGTTTTCGACGAAGATGCCGTGCCAGATCATGAAGATGATGAGGGTCCAGAGGCGGCGGCTGTGGTCGACGGGGCCGGTGCGGTGGGCGTCGAGCATGGCCAGGATGGCCTGCTTGTTGAGCAGGTGGTCGGTGCCGGAGTCGGTGATCTGGGCGCGGGCCCAATCGTAGAGTTCGGGGCCGCGCAGCCAGTGGCGCAGGGGGACCGGGAAGCCGAGCTTGGCGCGGTTGAGGACATGCGGGGGGACGATGTCCGTGAGCGCCTGGCGCAGGGCGTATTTGGTGGTGTCCTTGGTGATCTTCTGGTCGAACGGGATCTTCTCGGCGACCTTGAAGACCTCGGGATCCAGGAACGGGACGCGCAATTCCAGGGAGTTGGCCATGGTCATCTTGTCGGCCTTGACCAGGATGTCGCCGCGCAGCCAGGTGAACAGGTCCAGGTGCTGCATGCGGGCCACCGGATCCCAGCCGTTGCCCTGCATGGCGTAGATGGGGCGGGTGACGTCCTGATGCGTCCACTCGGGGCGGAATTCCCGCAGCACCGAACGCAATTGGGCGTCGTTGAAGCTGCGGGCATTGCCGTAGTAGCGCTCCTCCAGGGTGAGCGAGCCGCGGTGCAGCAGGCTCTTGCCCCGGGTGCCCTCCGGAATCCGGTCCGACAGCTTGCCCGCCAGCTTGCGCACGCCCTTGGGCAGGTACTCGAACGGCTTGAGCGACAACGGCTCCCGGTAGATGGTGTAGCCGCCGAACAGCTCGTCGGCGCCCTCACCCGAGAGCACCACCTTGACGTGCTTGCGGGCCTCCTTGGCCACGAAGTACAGCGGCACCAGCGCCGGGTCGGCGACGGGTTCGTCGAGGTACCAGACGATCTCGGGGATCGCGGCCGCGTACTCCTCGGGGGAGACCATGCGCACGTAGTGCTTCGCGCCGATGGCCGCGGCGGTCTCGGCGGCCACATCGGCCTCCGAGTAGCCATGCCGCTCGAACGCCGAGGTGAAGGTCAGCAGGTTCGGATTGTGGCGAATCGCCAGGGCCGCGGTCGCGGTGGAGTCGATACCGCCGGACAGGAACGCGCCGACGGTGACATCCGCGCGCATGTGCTTGGCGACGGAATCCTCGAGTGCCTCGGCGATCTCCTTGTAGCGCTTGGCCTCCGAACCGGCCGCGAACTTCTGCACCCGGAACTGCGGGTTGAAGTAGCGGGTCACGCGCGGGTCCTCGCCCGGCTCGACCCAGGCGTAGCAACCGGATTCGAGGCGGCGGACATTCTTGTGCAGCGTCTCGGCCTCGGGCACGTACTGCAGCACCGTGTAGTGCTCCAGCGCCCGCGGATCCAGCTCGTCGGAAAGCTCCAGCGCGGGAAGCAGACCCAGCAGGCTCTTCTTCTCGCTGGAGAACGCGGTGCCGCCGTCGCCGGTGGCGATGAACAGCGGCTTGATGCCGAACGGGTCGCGCGCCAGGAACAGCTTGTTCAGCTCGGTATCCCAGATGGCGAAGGCGAACATGCCGCGCAGCTTGGCCGGGGCCTTGGCGCCCCAGTAGTGGAAGGCGGCCATGATGGCCTCGCCGTCACCCTCGGTGCGGAACATGGGCGCATCGCCGAACTCGGCCTCGTGCGCGGCCTTCAGTTCGGCGCGCAGTTCGAGATAGTTGTAGATCTCGCCGTTGAAGGTCATGGCGTAGCGCTCGGGGTTCTCCGGCGGACCCCAGCGCAGCGGCTGATGCGAATGCTCGATATCGATGATCGACAGGCGATTGAAGCCGAAGATCATCCGGTCATCGGTCCAGGTGCCGCGCTCGTCGGGGCCGCGGTGGCGCTGGCAGTGCAACGCCTCGTACACCTGCGCCGCAGTGGTTTCGACCGTCCGCCCGTCCGCGGTGGTACCCGTGCCAGCTGTCAGAAATCCGAGCAGTCCACACACTGCGGCAGCAACCTCTTTCCGGAATCAAAGGATTTGGGGGCGTACCCGCACGGGCACGCACGACGCGAAACCTACTGCCCGAGTATGCCGTACTGGCGCGGATCACGCTCAGCCCCTATCCAACACCCGAAGGTTCGCAGCCCGCCTCGGTCTGGACTGACGGAGCGGGGGAGCGAAGCGGAGGAGCGGAGGAGGGAAGACCGAGGTGACAGGGCTGCGAACAGCCGTAGCGAAGCGAAGGCGATTGGGGCACAGCGTGTCGAACCGGACCCCGTCACAACAGGGGCGGTTTCTTGGTCTACGCTGCGTAGTACTTGGGAAACTCTCAGGGTCGGTTGCGCGTTCACGCGTATCCTCCCCGAGGCCCCAAACTGTGCTGAAATGTGTCGCCCGGCGGAAGGGAGCCTGGGCGGCGCGTTGTCGGAATGACGACCAGGAAGGCGTTGAGCGTGGCGCAAAAGGCGAGCGAGGCGACAGGGGCACGACCCGCCCAGGGTCGGCGGGGCCGCATCCTTCGGCGGGCCGGGCTGGCGGTGTCCTTGGGGATGACCGCGATGCTCGTCTCCGGCTGCTCGATCGACAACCCGTGGCTTCGGTTCGGCTGGCCCTCGGGCATCACGCCGCAGGCCACCAAGATGCGCGAGCTGTGGACCTGGTCCGTGCTCGCCGCGCTGGCGATGGGTGTGCTGGTCTGGGGTCTGACCTTCTGGACCGTCATCTTCCACCGCAAGAAGCCGAACTCCCCGGAGTTCCCGCGCCAGACCGGTTACAACGTGCCGCTGGAGCTGAGCTACACCGCGATCCCGTTCGTGATCATCGCGGTGCTGTTCTACTTCACCGTGGTCGTGCAGAACTACGTGCACGAGAAGGTGGCCAACCCGGATGTCACCGTCGATGTGACCGCCTTCCAGTGGAACTGGAAGTTCGGCTACCAGCACGTGGACATGGCGGTCGACGGCCAGCCGCGCTACGTCCTCGACGGTGTCGACACCGAGCGTCAGGGCATGAACACGGACATCGCTGATCGCTACAAGGAAGCGACCAAGGATGGCCACCCGCAGCCCGGCCCGAACAACGGCCTGCCTGCCAATGACATCTCCTACCTGCACTACGACAAGGTCGAGACCACGGGTACCTCCAACGAGGTGCCGGTGCTGGTCCTGCCGTCGGGTCGCAACATCGAGTTCCAGCTCGCCGCCGCGGACGTCATCCACTCCTTCTGGGTGCCGGAGTTCCTGTTCAAGCGCGACGTGATGCCGAACCCGAAGCAGAACAACTCGGACAACGTCTTCCAGATCACCAAGATCGAGAAGGAAGGCGCGTTCGTCGGCCGTTGCGCCGAGATGTGCGGCACCTTCCACTCGATGATGAACTTCGAGATCCGCGTGGTGTCCCCCGAGAAGTTCGCGCAGTACATGGACTTCCGGACCAAGAACCCGCTCAAGACCAATGGCGAGGCGCTCGCCAGCATCGGCGAATCGCCCGTGGCCACTTCCACCAAGCCGTTCAACACCGACCGCAAGGCGCGCGGTAACGAACTCGCCGACGCCAAGTGAGGATGAACTGACATGAAGGTCGAAGCTCGCATCTTCGAACTGATCACGGTTTTCTTCGTGATCGTGGCCGTGGTCTACGGCTACTTCACGGGCCGCTCCCGTACCGGTGTCGAGTGGGCGGGTACCACCGCCATCGTGCTGTCGGCGGGCCTGGCGCTGATCGTGGCCACCTACTTCCGCTTCGTGGCTCGCCGCCTCGACCTCCGCCCGGAGGACTACGAGGAGGCGGAAATCGTCGACGGCGCCGGCGACCTGGGCTTCTTCTCGCCCGGCTCGTTCTGGCCCATCCTGCTCGCGGGCGCGGGTTCCATCACCGCCCTGGGCTTCGCGTTCTTCCAGTACTGGCTGATCGCGATCGGCGTCATCTGCATCCTGGCCGCCGCGGCCGGTCTGGTGTTCGAGTACCACCTCGGCCCGGAAAAGCACTGAGCCTGACGTAAGACCTGAAGCGCCCCATCCGTTTTCGGATGGGGCGCTTTTTTCGGGTCTTCTAGTCCAGTTGAACCTAGGTTACGCTGGACTATATGTCGTATGTGGAAGTCCTGATCCTCAGGCATCTGATGCGCGCGCCCGCCCACGGGTATGAGCTGCGCAAACACGTCGAAGAGAACACCGGCGTGACCCTCAACAACAATGCGCTGTACCCCGCGCTGCGGCGCTTCGAGGAAGCCGGGGCCGTCGACAAGACCGCCGAAGAACAGCAGGGTAGACCGGCCCGTCACGTGTACACGCTGACCGCGGTCGGGCGCGAACTGCTGCAGGACATGCTCACCGAGCTGACTCCAGGGCAAGCCGGGGACGAAACCGAATTCCTCGCCCGGGTAGCACAATTCGCGATGCTCACCCCCGAGGAACGCACCCGCGTCCTGGACGCCCGCGAGACCGCCGTCCGGGCCCGCCTGGCCCGCCTGCGCGCGCTGAGCGCCCGCACCGGCCACGAACTCTGGGGCCCGCAGATCACCGGCGAACTGATCGACCGCTGCGAGCGCGAAGTCGAATGGCTGGGCGCCCTCGGCGCACTCGCCGCGACAGCACCGGTGACGCCGCAGGGGGAATGATGGACCTAGCGTCCGAACAGCCGACCCGCCTCGGCCCGATCGTGCAATACGCCCTACTAGCCGGACCGCTACTCTCCATGCTGGATTCGAGCATCGTGAACGTGGCGGTCACACCCATCGCCCGCGCTCTGCACGCCGATTTGAGCGTGGTCAGCTGGACGATCAGCGGCTACCTGCTCGCCATGGGCACCGGCCTGTCCGCCGTCTCCTACCTGGCCCGCCGTTTCGGAACCCTCCCGGTCTACCGCACCGCCCTGGCAGCCTTCACCCTCGCCTCCCTGGCCTGCGCCCTCGCCCCCACCGCCGAAGTTCTGGTGGGAGCCCGTGCCCTCCAGGGCCTTTCGGGCGCACCACTGGTCCCGCTGGCCATGAGCATGCTGCTCGGCGGCGGCGGTGGCAGCAGCGATGCCGGTGACCACAGCGACCGCACCCGGGATGACGGCAGCGGTGATGGTGATCGCGCCAGCGCCGGCCTCGGAGGTGGTGAGATCAGCCGCGACAGCAGCGATCTCGGGGCTGGAAGCGGTACCGGTGGCAGCGGCTGGGGCCGTGAACCTAGTAGTGGCGGGGGAATTGGCGGCAGTGGTGGGGATCGCGCCAGCGCCGGCGGTGACAGCCGCATCGGTGAGGACGGACGCGGTAGGGGCGGAGTGCGCGGCGGTGGAGGCGGGGATGGGCGTGGTGGCGTTTACGGCGGGGGCGCGCGGGGGATGTCGCCGGTCGCCGGTGTGATGTTGTTTTTGGGTCCGGCGTTGGGGCCGAGTTTGGGTGGGGCATTGATTGCGGGGGCGGGGTGGCGTGGGATTTTTCTGATCAATGTTCCGGTCGGAGTGTTGGCGGTGTTGGCGGCTCGGTGGATTCCGGAGCGGCTGGCACCGGGCGGAACGGTCGGTGTCCGCTTTGATCCGGTCGGCATGGTTCTGCTGGCCGGTGGGTTGACGTTGTCGCTGTTCGGCATCGGGCGGGCGGGGGCGGCGGGCTGGGCCGGCACTGCCACCTGGGTTCCTCTGGTCTGTGGCCTGGCGCTGCTCGCGGCCTATGCCGGATGGGCTGCGCGTCAGGAGCATCCGGCGTTGGATCTGGGGCTCGCCCGGCAGCAGACGTCGCGGCTGGCGTTGTTGTTGTGCGCGTCGGCCTCGGTGATCACTTTCGCTGCGGTGTTTCTGCTGCCGGTCTTTCTGCAGACTGCGCAGGGGCATTCGGCCTTCGCGGCCGGGGTGGCGTTGCTGCCGCAGGGCATTGTCACCGGGTTGGCTACCGCGCTCGGGCCTCGGGTGCTTACCCGGATCTCGGTGCGCACCACGGTGATCGGTGGGTTCGCGGTGCTCGCGGCGGCGAGTGTGGCGCTGCTCGCCATCGACGCCGGTACTCCGATCGCGGTGACGGCGGGACTTCTCGCGCTTCGCGCCGCGGCTATCGGGCTGGTGATCACGCCGCTGCTCGGTGTGATGCTGGAATCGGTTCGGCCCGATCGGCTGGCGGATGCCAATACGTTGTTCAGCATCGTGCAGCGCGTGGCGGCCTCGTTCGGTGTGGGCGCGTTGGCCAGTTGGTACGCAACGGTTGCTGTTCACCACGGGTCCGTCGAGGCACTGCATCGTGCCGCGCTAGTGCTCGTGGGGTTGGCCGCGGCGGCTGCGGTGGCGGCGCTCGCACTACCGGCCGCCCGGAACTCGGCGCTCGTCGACCGCTGAGCCGCGGCACTTGTGGACCGCTGAGCTGTGGTGATGCGCGCACGGGAATAGAGGTGTGGGGGAAAGGGTTTCGAAAGGCGGGCCGTCGGCTACGTCCTCCCGGCGGCCCGCCCTCCCCTCATATGGGTGGTGCGGGACTGGGGGTTCGGGCGGTCAGATGCCCAGGGCGTGCTTGAGGCGGGTGGTGCGGGGGGCCATCGACGCCAGGCCGAGCAGGGCGCGGGGGAAGCGCGGCTGCAGTTGGGGTTGGCGGGTGCGGATGGCGGATTCGATCCAGCGGGCGGCTTCGGCGGGGTCCAGGGTGGTGGATTCCGGGCCGTGCGCGCCGATCGAGGGGGCCGGGTATTGGACCGTGGTGACGTGGATGCCGCGGGGGGAGAGTTCGGCGTCGGCGCATTGGCCGAAGGTGGTCCAGGCGGCTTGGGCGCTGGCGTAGGAGGAGAAGTTCGGGGCCGCACCGGTTTCGGGGCTCCACGGGCCGACGTTCACGACATGTCCGGAACCGCCCGCGAGCATGGCGGGGAGCAGTCCGAGCGTCAGGCGCAGCGGGCCGAAGTAGTAGGCGGCCATCATGCGTTGATAGTCGCGGAAGCGGTCCAGGGATTGCAGGACCGGGCGGCGGGTGGGGCGGCCGGTGTTGTTGACCAGGACGTCGACGGTGTCGAACTCGGTGAGCAGCCACTCGACGAGGTGATCCACATCGCCCAGTGCCGAGGTGTCGCAGCGGAACCAGTGCGCGTGGCCACCGGCCTGGATGATGGTGGCGCACTCGTCGACCAGTTGAGAGCCGTTGCGCGCCACCAGTATTACCTCGGCACCGTGAAACCCGAGTAATCGTGCGGTTTCCCGGCCGATATCGGAGGTGGCGTCGGTGACGACAATGCGTTTGCCGTCGATGGGTAGTTCACCCGCGAGCGAAGCGGCGGAGCGGGGGCGGCGGGCAGCACGGAATTCGATCATGGGACAGGCAACCTTCATCTGAGGATTGAGCATGAACCATGCACCGGCACCCCGCCGACAGCGCCGATACCGCCACCCCGCTGTGCTGTTGAGCCGACTCTGGAAGCGCGGCTGCTAACCGATAGCTGGCGGTGTGGCGGAACACATTCTATTCGGTCGGGTCATAACGGCGGGCGCGTTCGGAGACACAGATATCGTCGATTCCGGAGACGATGTCCCGCAACAGTTCCGAGGGCAGCGCGGCCGGGCGCAACCGGCAGGTGAAGGTGATGAAGGCGTGGTCCTCATTGTCGAGTTCGCGCAGGTAGCCCGACCGCACGCCATAGGTCATGGCCGACATGACGGTGAAGCAGCCGGTCTTCTCGCGGTGCCCGGCGAACAGGTCGTGCAGGCGATGGAAGACCCGCGCGTAGCTCGACATGGGCGCGAAAACCGAGACGCGATAGGCGGGTCCGCGCTCCGAGGAGGAGATGACGGTGTCGGCCAGATACTCCGCGTCACGCAGGGTCAGCACCTTCGGAGCGAACATCAGCGCGCCCGCCGCGGCATTACGCACCGGCATACCGGCACGGCCGCCCGCGGAGGCGGCGATGGCGCCCAGCGACTTTCGGGCCCGCGCGCCGACCTCGCGCCGCGCGCGCAGCGACAGGTTGGGGGTGGTGGGGTGCAGGCTGGACCACTGGCCGAAGCGCACGGTGCCGAGCTGCACGGTTCCGGTACCGACCGGTCGGGCCATCTTCAGGGGCTGGGTGTCGATCCAACGCCCCACCTGCAGCATGGAATCGCCCGGCGACTGGATCTCCCGGAACGAATGCTCCACCCAGGTGTCGAAGTCCAGGAAGCGGTGCGCGTCGGTGGTGAGCCAGGTGCGGTCCTTGTCCACATCGGTCACTTCCAGCGTCAGCGCCGTGATGATCCCGGTGCGCCCGCCGCCACCCAGGATGCGACGGAACCGCTCGGCGTGATGGGTGCGCCCGCAGGTGCCGAAACGGCCGTCCTGATCGACGTATTCGAGCTCGGCCACATTGTCGCTGAACATGCCGAAGCGATGCGACGCCGCCGACAGCCCGCCCACCGCCGCGAATCCGCCCGCCGTGATGTCCCGATGGTCGCCGACGATCGGGAGTCCCAGACCGTGCGCGCCGAGGGTGCGATCGATGTCGGAGAGCCGGGCCCCGGCCTGCACCCGCACCGTCCTGGCATCGGCGTCCACCACCTGTACCCGGTTCATCTTGCGCAGGCTCAGCACGGTGCCGTGATCGGGCAGCCCGAGGTCCTCGTCCGGCCGTTCTCCACCCCGGATGATCAGCGGTTTCGTGGAACGTCGCGAATCCCGAACGGTCCGAACCACATCCGCGGTGTCGCGGGGCAGATATTCGTCGGGGTGGGTGGAGACGGGCGTGCTCATGGCGCTACAGCTAACCATAGTCACGCGCATTGTGCTCGTAGTTGGACAGGCGTCTCAATGAGCACCGTGGGGACAGGGCGTGAACAGCGCGTTTTCGGTTGTGGCGCATAGGTTCCCTGAAGGTTTGCCAGAGCGTTCGTCACCATCCGCGCGTAACATCACGCCATGGGTTTCCTGGGCGGAATGTTCGGTTCGGGGCGAAATCGGTTCGGCAAGAAGGTCTTGGAGCGGGTGCTGGCGTACGACGCCGTCGAATCCGCGCATTTCGACCCCGGGGCCTACGAGATCGCGTATCGGCTGAAGAACGGATATGCCGCGAAACTCGAGCTGGAAACCCTGTATCGCCGTTTCGACGGACGGATCACCGCGGCCGTCTTCGACGCGGTCGACGGTCTCATTCTGCCGCCGCAGGCGCCGCCGGACTGGGATCGGGTGGCGCCCATGCTGCGGCCGGTGCTGCGCCGGGCGGGCTACGGTGCGCCGCGCGACGGCCGCAACGGGGTGCTCGTGCGGCCCCGGCTGCCGTATCTGTCGGAGCTGGTGGTCATCGATCTGCCCACCACCGTGCAATTCGTTACCGAGCAGGATCTTTCGCGCTGGGGCGTCGACGCCGACGAGGTCTACACGGTCGCGCACACCAATCTCACCGAGCCGGCCATGAACGCGCTGGCCGCCTTCGAACCGGATCCTGGCGTGCGGGTTTTCGAATTCGCCGACGAGGGCGGTGAGAGCTATGTCGGTTCGCTACCGCTGGTGGCGGGCTGGCTGTCGGGGGTGCAGGCCCGAACCGGTACGCGGCCACTGCTTTTCCTCCCCGCGCACGTGGGCATGTTCGTCGCGCTCGGAGCGACGCCGGAAACCCTGGTGCGGTTGCAGGAGTTGGCGCAGGAACGGCACGACTCCGCGCCGCGTCCGCTGTCGACCGTGCCGTACACCATCGATGACGAGGGCGAGCTGATCCCGCTCCCGGTCGGGCCCGAGCACCCCGCCTACGCGCCGGTCCGTCATGCCGCGATCACGCTGGCGGTCAGCGCCTATCGCGCCCAGACCGAGCGGCTGCGGGCGCATCGCGACGAGGCGTCCGGGATCGCGGACCTGCTGCACCTGCACGAGCCCGACGGCTCCGAGACCACCATGACCTCCTGGCCCGACGGCCTCCCCAACCTGCTGCCCAAGGCCGATCACATCTGCTTCGTCGCCCGCGACGCCGAAGTCTTCCGCGTCGCCTGGGACGATGTGGCCGGACTGGTGCCCCTGTACCCCACCGACGGCTACGATCCGCCCCGCTATCGAGTCGCCGATCACCCACCCGCCGAAATCATGACCCGCCTGCGCGCCCTCGCCCGCTGACACCGGCGAGGCGAGCGCGGTCACAAGCCGAGTGCGACCGGGGTGCGAAGTTTGGGCGGGGTGTGGTGTTTCGCGGCGAGTTGGGCGGTGTGGCGGGATAAGCGGGCGACCGTGTCATCCGGTTCGGCTAGGGTCGCGGCGTGGACAGGGCACAGCTGACAGCTGAGATGGCGGACGGGACGAGACCGGAATTCCTCTTCTTCTGGGGGCACACCCGCACCCCGGGCCACGAGATGGGCAAGTGGGTGCTCAGCCAGTGGTGGCCGATCGAATTCACCGTCGACGGCCAAAGCTACGGCAGCGCCGAGCATTTCATGATGGCCGAGAAGGCCCGCCTATTCGGTGACGAGCCGATGCGCACCCGCATCCTCGCGAGCGAGACGCCCGCCGACGCGAAGCGCCTCGGCCGCGCCATCTCCGGGTTCGACCAGGACACCTGGGAAGCCCACCGCTATGACATCGTGCTGCGCGGCTCGATCGCCAAATTCGGCCAGCACGACGCGCTTCGCGAGTTCCTGCTCGCCACCGAGGGCAAGGTGCTCGTCGAAGCCGCTCCCCGCGACACCATCTGGGGCATCGGTCTCGGCGCGGAGAACCCCGCCGCCGCCGACCCCGCCCGATGGCGCGGCGACAACCTGCTCGGCTTCGCCCTGATGGACGCGCGCACCGCCCTCGCCCCCGCGCGCCACCCTTAGTCCGCCTCGGTCCACCGCGAGAGTCGTTCCACCCCAACGCGGATGGTTCGTGCCGCACGTCCCGTCGCAGGTCGCGGCCTTGACAGCCGGTTCGTCGTAGTTGCGGTGGTCGGCGTCGGTCCCAGGGTGTTCGGGTGTGGGGCTCAGCGTGTTCACAGCGAAAATGTGGAGGCTTGGGCGCTGACGTTCGTTCGAGAGAAGGTGCCGATGTCGGTCGTCTCTGGGCTGCCCGCCCATGTTCTGCTGGTTCATCTGATCGTGGTGCTGGTGCCGTTGACGGCGGTGCTGGCA
Organism: Nocardia sp. NPDC059240; assembly: GCF_042753865.1. NCBI lineage: Bacteria > Bacillati > Actinomycetota > Actinomycetes > Mycobacteriales > Nocardiaceae > Nocardia > Nocardia sp. NPDC059240. The sequence goes on from NZ_JBHZAC010000012.1 coordinate 91,280, forward strand.
ATCCTGTGCGCCGTGTGGGCACCCGCCCGGCGGCGGCTGGTGTGGCTGGTGCTCGCGCTGGCGGTGGTGGTCGTGGTCATGACGCCGGTCACCACCGATGCGGGGGAGTGGCTCGAGAAGCGCGTCCCGCGAACGGCGGAGCTGCACAATCACACCCACCTCGGCGACACGATGATCTTCTTCGCGCTGCCGCTGCTCATCGTCGCCGCGCTGCTGGCATTCGTGCACTACCGCGAGTCCAACGACCGCGCCCTCTCGCGCCTGCTCGTCGGCGGGGTCGCGGTCCTCACCATCGCCGCGAGCGCCGCCGCGACCGTGCAGGTCTACCGCATCGGCGAATCCGGCGCGCAGTCCAGCTGGAATGGTGTGGCTGCCCGGCCCGTCATCACGCACGCCAAATAGCGGGCGGGAACACGGTTTCGCCGCCGCGGTGCGGGAGGATCGGGGGATGGAGACGCTTCGAAGTCGCGAGGTCTATTCGAACCGGTGGATCACGCTGCGTGAGGACGAGGTTCGGCAGCCGGATGGGCAGGAGTCGGTGTACGCGTTCATCGAGAAGGCGTGCTTCGCGATCGTGGTCCCGTGGGACGGGGAGCGGTTTCACCTGGTGGAGCAGTACCGGTATCCGCTGCGGCGGCGGTGCTGGGAGTTTCCGGGCGGGGCGGTGGCGGGGTCGCAGTTCGATCCGATCGCGGTGGCGCGGCAGGAATTACGGGAGGAGACGGGGCTGCGGGCGGGGCGGTTGACGCCGCTGGGCAAGGTCGCGCCCGCCCCGGCGACCAGCAACCATTACGGGTATGTCGTGCTGGCTACCGAGCTGACGGCGGGCGCGCACGAGCGGGAACCGTCCGAGGCGGATATGGAGTCGGCCTGGTTCACCCGCGACGAGGTGGAGGACATGATCTGCGCCGGCGTCATCGTCGACGCGCAGACCGTGGCCGCGTATTCGCTGCTGCTCCTGCGGGAACGGCGGGGTGAGCTGGGTCAGCCCTGACCGGCGTGCGCGATCAGGCCCGCCACCACTTCGGGGAAGTCGGCGGTGATCTGCGGGCCGATCTCGCGGCCGAGGGTGTCGGCGGCGGGGCCGGTGATCTCGGTGCGGTAGACGACCCGGGTCGCGCCCGACGGCAGGGCCACCAGGCGATGCTGGGTCAGCACCTCGAGGCCGTCGCCGAGGAAGACGTCGCTCCACAGCTCACCGTCGACGATCTCGACGAAGCGCAGCTGCACGGTGTCGCCGTCCGGCGAGGTCATGCGGAAGGTGGTGCCCGGCGCGAAAGGCCCGTCCAGCTCGAAGGTTTCGATGCCGGGATTCCATTCCGGCCAGCGGTTCGGGTCGGACCAGCTGCGCCACAGCGCCTCCCGGGGCACGGTGGTCTCGGCGCTGTGTTCGTACTCCCACATGATCTTGTCTCCCGGTGCAATCCGATGGGTCTGCGCGCACCCTAGCAAGCACGCTGTCCAGTCGGATGGACAGTTGAAAGTGTTGAAAACCTGAAGATCCGCTGAAGCTGAACGCGGAACGCCCTTGTGTCGTGACACAAACGGCGTTCAATGGGCGTCGCGGTCCACGCATCGGAAGGGCCGGGGGACATGATCATGGATCGTATTGGTGCACAACGCGATACGAAGAGTGAACCGTATGATCGCAAGACTCGGGCCCGCGCTCGTCGCGGCGGCCCTGATCACCGTCCCGTTCGCGACGGGACTCACCGCGGCGCAGGCCGCCCCGCCCACCACGATCGCCTTGGCCGATCACACTGGTGGAGACCAGGATCAGGGGCAGGATCAAGGTCAGTGGCCGGGGCAAGGCCAGAGCCAGTGGCCGGGCCAAGGCCAGAATCAATGGCCCGGGCAGGGGCAGAACGAATGGCCGGGGCAGGGTCAGCGTCAGCCCCAGGACGAGGGCGACTGGTGGTTCAACCACCACTGCCGCGAACTACACGAATGGTGGCAGGCCCGTTGCCAGCGTGACGGCGGCGACATGTGGCACCGCGGCGATCCGCCGTCGCTCGGCTACTAGGCGCTACACCGGACCTGCTGTCCACCAACCCCGGTGGGTGCTGTTTCAGGCCAGAACGGGGTAGTTCGCGCGGATGACCGTGTGCGGGTCGCGCCCGTGTTTGATCGCGCGTAGACGGGTCAACGTGGCGGGGGTGAAGGCGCGTGCCGCGGTGTCGCCCGCCGTGAGGAAGGTGAACGGTGCCCGGTCGACCAGGACCGGGCGCAGGGCGTCGCGGTACTGCTGTCGCCGGGTCTCGAACGCCGCCTTGGCTTCCGGTGTGCTGACCATCCCGACGGCGAGCAGGCAGTAGGGTGCCGTGACCTGTCCGGCGGCGCTGTCGGATGGTTTGGCGAACGCGCCGCCGAGGTGGCGGATCTCCGTCACGAGCATTGGCGCTATCGGCTGCAACAGCGTTTCGGCGGTGTGATCGTCGATGCCGGTCAGCAGCTCCGAGGCGAACATTTCGGGACTGGGATCGGTTGGCTCGGAGGCGATCTCGCCGAGGTCGGCGATCGCCACCATGCGGCGGGTGTCTTCGAGCCGGCCCGGAATCGAGTCGAATCGGGACAGCAAGGCCCGCCCGCTGGTCTCGTCGCCCAGGTAGGCGACGAGAACGCTGGTGACGGTGTCGGGCGATCCCGGGGGCTGAAACCGCTGAAACCACACCGTCAATTCGTCGGGTGAGTCGGCGGTCACGTCCCGGAAGGCCGTCAGGACCGCCGGCGCGGCGGTCTCCGGCCACACCATGGTTCCGCCGAAAACGGCCGGGGCCGGGTGCAAGTCGAACTCGACCGCGGTGACGAGGGCGAAGTCGCCACCGCCGCCGCGCAGTGCCCAGAACAGGTCCGGGTCGGAGCCGGCGGTGATCCGGCCGAGGTGACCGTCGGCGTCGACGATGTCGAAGGCGGTGACACTGTCGGCGGCCCAGCCGTGTTTGCGCCCGAACCAGCTCAATCCGCCGCCGAGGGAGAACCCGGTCACGTTGATCACCGCCGAACTGCCGGCCAGGCCGGTCAAGCCGTGCGGTCCCGCGGCGGCGAGTACTCGCCCCCACGCGACGCCCGCGCCGACCCGCGCGGTTCGCGCGGCCGGATCTACCCGCACCTCGTCGAGTTTGTTGGTGCGCACCAGAATTACGCCTTCGAGGTCGTCACCGGCCCCGTGACCGTTGGGCTGGACGGACAGTGACAATCCGGTGCGGCGGGCGTAGCGCACGAGCGCGGCGGCATCGTCGGCGTCGGCGAGTTCCACCACCGCCCGAACCCGCTGCGTCACAGCGGTACTCCACGCGCGGCTCGCTGTCTCGAACCCCGGGTCTCCCGGCAGCGACACCCGGCCGTGCACGACGGCGCGCAAGTTGTCGCTGACCGGTGTCGACGCGTGTGTCATGACATGATCGCCGATCGTCCAGGCTGTCGCGCCGATGACGCCCACGCCTGCCGCGCCGATGAACGTTCGGCGACTGATTCGTCTGTTCAATTCCCCACCGCCCCATAGTGTTCGCGGTGGCAGCAGACCCGGGCTACCGCCAGGAACTACACACCGCGTGTAGTAACTAAACTACACATGGTGTGCACATCCCGCACCGTGCTCACGCCACCTCACACGAACATTCGGAGACGGACGTGACCGACCCGCAGAACGCCAGAGGCCGCCGCACAGTCGGCGCCCTGCTGGCGGCGACCCGCGACATCATCGAGCACGACGGCATGCCCGCGTTGACCATGGCGGCCGTCGCCGAGCGCGCGGGCGTCACCCGCCGTGCCGTGTACCTGCATTTCGCGACGCGGACAGACCTGGTCACGGCGCTCTACCGCAGTCTCGGTGAGACCGAGGATCTCGCGGTATCGCTGCAGGCGGTGTGGGACGCCCCGGACGCCGTGTCGGGTCTGCGTGAATGGGTCGCCCACCTGGTGCGATCCCATCTGCGCATCCTGGCGGTGCTGCGCGCTGTGGAGCAGGCCCAGCACAGCGACCCGGATGCGGCGGCATTGTGGCGGACCACCCAGGGGAATTGGCTGAAGGGCAGCCGTCGCGTCGTCGAACGGCTGGCGGGGGAGCGGAAACTCGCCGCGCACCTTTCCGTCGACACGGCGACCGACCTGCTGTGGTCGCTCATGTCGCTCGATCTGCTGGACCGCCTCGCTCACCAACGACGTTGGTCGAACAAGCGATTGACCGAACAGCTCACCGCCTCGTACATCGCCACCTTCGTCGCGCCGTCGTGACAAAGATGGCGATGTACGAGGCGATCGCCGCTCACCAGGGGATCGGGCCGTACTCCTGCTCCCCGCCCCACAGGTAGCCCCAGAACGTGCCCGACGGCCCGTCCGCGGGCAGCGTCGCCAGGTGGACGCTGGGCTCCGCGCCCTGCTCGACGGTGCGGAAACCACTGTTGCCGTTGAGATCTGTGGCGGTGTACCCCGGATTGGCGGCGTTCACCTTGATCGCGGTATCGCGCAGTTCCATCGCGTAGAGAACCGTCACCATGCTCACGGCCGTCTTCGACGAGGTGTACGGGATCGCCGAAACCATCTGCGACATAGGGTTGTTCGGATCGGTGCGCAGGCTCAGCGAGCCGACTTCGCTGGACACGTTGACGATTCGCGCCGACTCCGAGCGCCGCAACAGCGGCAGCAACGCATTGGTGACGGCGAACAGTCCGAAAACATTGGTCTCGTAAACCCGTCGCAGGGTGGCGAGGGTGCCGGAGGACGCCTTCCCATCCCCCTCCATCCCGCCGGTGATGGCGGCATTGTTGACAAGAACATCCAGCCCACCGAACTCGGCTTCGATGCGTGCCGCAGCCGCATTGACGGATTCCTCGTCGCTGACATCGATCTGGACAAAGTGGGCGTCCGCGCCATCGGCGCGCAGCTTGTCAACGGCAGCCTGCCCAAGTTCGGCATCCCGGGCCCCGACCAAAACGGTCATCCCCCGTGCCGCCAGTTGACGTGCGGTCTCATACCCGATGCCCTTGTTGGCCCCGGTGATAAATGCTTTTCTGCTCATGTGAAAAGCATCCCGCCGCCGAGGTTTCCGCGGGAGGCACAACTTGTACCCCCCAAAGCCGGGACATCGGCCCACACTTGAGCCATGGCTGACAGGAGTGAGCTCGCGGCTTTTCTGAAGGCTCGGCGTAATCGGCTGACGCCCGGTGATGTCGGCATGCCCGAGGGGTTCAACCGGCGGGCGCCGGGGTTGCGGCGGCAGGAGGTGGCGCAGCTGGCGGGTATCTCGGTCGACTACTACATCCGGATGGAGCAGGCGCGGGGTGCGAAGCCGTCACGGCAGGTGCTCGCGGCGCTGGCTCGGGCGTTGATGCTCACGGTCGACGAGCGGGAGTACATGTTTCGGGTGGCGGGGGAGCAGCCGCCGTCGACCGCGGGGCCGAATCGGAGTGTGGCGCAGCCTATTCAGGTGATTCTCGATAGTTTGGCGGCGCCCGCCTATGTGGTGGACGCGACCTATGAGGTGCTGGCGTGGAATCGGGCGGCGGGGCCGTTTCTCGGTGATCTCGACGGGGTGCCGGGGAGTGAGCGGAATATGGTGCGGTGGATGTTTCGGGAGGCGGCCGATCATCCGCAGTGGGCGGACGCCGATACCCGCGACTTCGCGCGCGCCGTGGTGGCGGATCTGCGGGCGGCGTGCGCGCGGTATCCGGGGCATCCGGAGTTGTCGGCGCTGGTGACCGAAATGCTGGGCACCTCAGCGCGTTTCGCCGAGATGTGGGCCGCGCACGATGTGCAGGTGCGGCGGACGCATCGAAAGCGGGTGCGGCATCCGGATTTCGGGGCGCTGGACTTCCACTGTCAGGTGCTGCACGTCTCCGATACCGATCAGCGGGTGATCGTCTACTGCGCGACGCCCAACACCCGGACCGCGAGCGTGTTCCAGTCGCTGGCCGGGGTCACCGACCGCTGAGAAGCCGCCAACGAATGTTGGCCAACAACTGTTGACATGGCTGCGACCGGGTCGTATCGTCTAATTCAACAGACGTTGGCCAACAGGTGTTGGCAGAATCTCAGGAGTCGTCATGAACACCGTCCCCGCAACCGCCTCGGTCGTCATCGTGGGTGCCGGTCCCGCCGGAATGACCGCCGGCATCGCCCTCGCCGATGCGGGCGTGAACGTGGTGCTGCTCGACAAGCTGGCCGAGGGCGCGAACACCTCCCGCGCGGTGGTCGTGCACGCTCGGACCCTCGAGGTGCTGAAAGAGTTCGGCGTCACCGAGCAGCTGCTCGAACACGGAATCGTGGTGCCCAACTTCGTGATGCACGACGGCGACCGCGCACTGGCCCACATCTCCTTCGCCGGACTGCCCACCGAATACCCCTACACCGTGATGATCGGTCAGGAATCTACCGAGGCGATCCTGTTGGCGCGCCTCGAGAAGGCGGGCGGGCAGGTGTACCGCCACACCGAGGTCACCGCCGTCACCCAGGACGCCGACGGCGTCACCGTCGAGTACACCGACGCCGACGGCACCGCGAATTCGATTCGCGCGGACTGGGTTATCGGCGCGGACGGCATGCACAGCGTGGTCCGCGAGGCCGAGGGCATCGGCTTCACCGGCTCCACCTACCCCGAATCCTTCGTCCTCGCCGACGTCCGCATGACCTGGCCGGACCCGCGCGACGAGGTGTCGCTGCACCTTTCGCCGGAGGGCGTCACCGTGGTCGCGCCGCTGCCCGACCCGCAGCCCAACCGCTACCGGATCGTCGCGACCGTCGCCGACGCCCCCGAACATCAGGATCTCGCCTACGTGCAGGCGCTGGTCGACGCCCGCCGCCCCGGCGCACACGTCGAGGTGCAGGAGATCATCTGGAGCTCGCGCTTCCGCGTCCACCACCGCGTCGCCGACCACTACCGGGCCGGTCGCCTGCTGCTGGCGGGCGACGCCGCCCACGTGCACAGCCCCGCCGGCGGTCAGGGCATGAACACCGGCATCCAGGACGCCGCCCTGCTCGGCCGCCTGCTGGCCGCCGTCGTCGCGGGCGCCCCCGCCGCCACCCTCGACGAGTACGAAACCACCCGCCGTCCAGTCGCTCTGGGCGTGGTGAAGTTCACCGACCGCGTCACCCGCATGGCCACCCTGCGCCCGCTGCCCGCCCGCCTGGTCCGCAACCTGATCATCAGCACGGTCGCCCGCATCCCGGCCTTCCGTCGCACCCTGGCCTACCAGCTCTCGGAGCTCGGGAACCGCTGACCGGCAACGGAATTCACCGGCCCGCGCCACACGGCGCGGGCCGGCGTGCGCGTTGCGGGGCTGTGATTCCGTTCACGACCGGCCCGGTCGGCGCGGGTCGTTGACTATTGTGGATGCGATTGCGGCGGTGGGGCTCGCCGCTCCGGATCTGATCCGGAACAACCGTGGCATCGCCACCAACAGTCCCTACCCCAATGATCCGCTGCGGCGGTATGGAGTAGGAGACGTCTGTGACCAGTGAGCTGACCACGCCCGGGAGTGTCGAAAACACTGCACCCGTCGACCCCGATATCGATATTCATCAGCCGGAGCAGCGTCGGGAGTTGTCGCGTACGCACGGCGCGATCCTGGCGGTGATCTCGGTGGGTGGCGCGGTCGGCGCGCTGGCCCGGTACGGACTCGCGCAACTGTGGCCGACACCGGCGGGCGGTTTCCCGTGGGCGACCTTCGTGACCAATGTGATCGGCTGCTTCCTGATCGGCGTCCTCATGGTCGCGGTCACCGAGATCTGGGTCGCCCATCCGCTGGTGCGCCCGTTCCTCGGGGTCGGCATTCTGGGTGGCTTCACCACCTTCTCCACCTATGCCAACGACACCCGCGCCCTGCTGCGCCCCGACACCGTGGCCACCGCCTTCGCCTATTTCGGCGTGACCCTGGTGTGCGCGCTGCTGGCCACCATCCTCGCGATCGGCCTGACCCGCTGGGCCTACCGAGCCACCCGCCGCACCGAATCGGGGGCCGCCGCATGACTCTGTTGTTCGTGACCCTGGGCGCCATGATCGGCGCACCGCTGCGCTACCTCACCGACCGTGCCGTGCAGACCCGGCACGACAGCGTATTCCCCTGGGGCACTTTCACCGTCAATCTGACCGGCTGCCTGGTGCTGGGCGCGATCTCCGGCGCGGCCCTGTCCACGCCGTGGATGCTGGTGCTGGGCACCGGTTTCTGCGGCGCGCTCACCACCTACTCGACCTTCAGCTACGAAACCATCCGGCTGGCCGAACAACGCGCCTACCTCTACGCCGGACTCAATATCGTGGTCAGTGTCATCGCCGGCCTGGGCGCGACCCTGCTCGCCTACACCACCGCCCAAGCCCTCCTCGCCTGACCGAAAGTGCTGCGGCGGTGTGGGATCAGCGCCAGGCGGCACGCAGGGTGGTCGAGTGGTCGAGGGTGTGTTCAGCGCCCCGGGTGGCGTCGACCAGTGCCGGGTCGTGTCGAACGTAGACGTTGTAGTAGCCGAGGGCGATCGCCCCGAAGAAGGCCACCAGTAGGTTCGCGACTCCGGAGTGCACCATCGCGACTGCGAAGAAGGTGACCACGACCGCGGCGACAGCCGCGCAATCGAGAATCTTCCCGTTCACCGAACTTCTCCCGTTCCGGCCACTGCGACGTGGCCGCTAGCTGTTGTTTCCAGGTGAAAGTAAGGCGAACGTATAGCGCTGGTAAAGCGAAACATCATGAGATGGGACGATTTTGACGAAATCCGCACGGGGGTTCAGGCGCGCAGCGTCTTCGTCACCGCGGTCGAAGCCGAGATCGTGGCGGTGGCCAGGTCTTGCAGGCGGGACGCGGAGAGGTTGGTGTCCGGGCAGGAGACGATGGAGGCGATGACCGTGCCGTCGGGGGTGAAGATGGGGGCCGCGACGGAGACGACGGCGTTGTGGTCGCCGAGTTCGTCGGGGAGGTAGTCGATGGTGATGAGGTCGGCGATCATGGCGGACAGGCGATGTCGGAGCGGGTCTGTCACGGGGGAGTGGCGGAGGGTGGCCAGGGCCTCGAGCATGGGGGCGGATTCGTCGGCTAGGCGTTCGACGGAATAACCGCGGGTGGCGATGACGTCGAGGACGGCGGTCAGGCGGGGGCGGTGCAGGGGGTCGGCGCCCGCGAGCCAGGTGGCGCGTTCGGATTCCGGTGCCCAGGCGATGAATTCGCGGCAGACCGGCGGGGCGAACGGCATGCGGCGGGCGGGGCGGATCCAGGGGACCGACGGGGTGCCGATGACCTCGGTGATGACAATGGCGTCTATCTCACGTTCGGCCAGGAATACCGGGACGCGCTGGTCGTCGGCGAGGCCGTGCAGGGCGTCGAGGGCCAGTCGGCGGAGCGGGAAGGCGGTGTCGGCGCGGCGCGCCACGGTCAGCAAACCCAGTCCGAGACTGTAGTTTCCGTCGCCGTCGCGCACGGTCCAGCCGTCGGCGGTGAGCTGGGTGAGCACAGCGTGCGCGGTGGCGCGGGACATGCCGGTGGCGCGCACGATGCGGGCCAGCGACAGCCGCTCGCCGGTATGTCGGGACAGCAATTCGATGGCCTGCACCACCCGGTGGGTCGGCGGCGAGGCGGCGGAAGCCGGTTCGGTCGCCGTGCCCGGGCCGGAAGCTACTGGGGCGGTGGTGGATTCAGGCAACTCGATCCCTGCTGGTGTCGGTCCCGGCGGCCCGGGTGGTCTCGGGGGAATCGTATCGGTCGGGGTATCGGTCATCCGCATCGGAGTGGTTCGGGTGTGCGGGAATTCGGGCGCGGGTATTGACCGCGGCCCGGGTACCGACCTATCGTCGGTGTCACATAATCGAACAATAGCGTCGAATATTCGACACCGCAAGCCTCGGATGATTCCGGGACGACACGGAGCCGGCGACGCGACGAGTGGGTTGAGAAGAGATGCGCGCGGGATATGAGCTGTCGCACCTGAACGCCTTGGAGGCGGAATCGGTGCACATCATTCGGGAGGTGGCGGCCACCTTCGAAAGGCCGGTGCTGCTGTTCTCCGGCGGCAAGGACTCCGCGGTCATGCTGGAACTGGCGCGGCGGGCGTTCTGGCCCGCGCCGCTGCCGTTCCCGCTGCTGCACATCGACACCGGGCGCAATTTCGACGAGGTCATCGACTTCCGGGACCGCACGGTCGAGCGGCTGGGCGCCCAGCTGCTGGTCGGCAAGGTGCAGGACGATATCGACGCGGGCCGGGTCACCGAAAAAGCGGGCGAGACCCGCAACCGGCTGCAGACGGCCACGCTGCTGCGCAGCATTCGCGAGCACCGCTTCGACGCGGTCTTCGGCGGCGCGCGGCGCGATGAGGAGAAGGCGCGCGCCAAGGAGCGGGTGTTCAGTTTCCGCGACGAATACGGCGCGTGGGATCCGCGGGCGCAGCGGCCGGAGGTGTGGAACCTCTACAACGGGCGGCATGCGAAGGGCGAGCACATTCGCGTGTTCCCGCTGTCGAACTGGACCGAGCTCGATATCTGGGAGTACATCGCCCAGGCCGAGGTGGAGTTGCCGCCGCTGTATTACGCGCACCGCCGCACCGTGGTCGAGCGGGACGGAATGCTGTTGGCGGACAACCGGTTCCTGACCTTCGGTCCGGACGAGCAGCGGTTCGAGGCTTCGGTCCGCTTCCGCACCCTCGGTGACGCCGACTGCACCGGCTGTGTCGAATCCAGTGCCGCCGATCCGGCCGAGGTGATCGCCGAGACCGCGGTCACCCGCCTCACCGAGCGCGGCGCCACCCGCGCCGACGACCGTATCTCCGAGTCCGGCATGGAAGATCGCAAGCGAGAGGGCTACTTCTGATGCGCCGCAACCTTTTGCGCCTGGCCACGGCCGGCAGCGTCGACGACGGCAAGTCGACGCTCATCGGGCGACTGCTGTTCGATTCCAAGAGCCTGTTCAGCGATCAGCTGGATGCCATCGAGCGCGCGAGCCTCTCTCGCGGCAGTGACGGGCCGGACCTGTCGCTGGTGACCGACGGCCTGCGCGCCGAACGCGAGCAGGGCATCACCATCGATGTCGCGTACCGCTACTTCGCCACGCCGCGAAGGAAATTCATCATCGCCGACACACCCGGGCACGTGCAGTACACCCGCAACATGGTGACCGGCGCGTCCACCGCGGATCTGGCGCTCATCCTGGTCGACGCCCGCAAGGGCGTCTCCGAGCAGACCCGCCGCCACGCCTTCCTGTCCTCGCTGCTGGGCGTCGGGCACCTGGTGCTGTGCGTGAACAAGATGGACCTGGTCGACTGGTCCGAGCAGCGGTTCGAGGAGATCCGTTCGGAGTTCGCGGCTTTCGCTACCAAGCTGGATGTCGGCGATCTGAGCTTCATCCCGGTCTCGGCGCTGCACGGCGACAATGTGGTGGATCCGTCCGAGCACACCGCCGACTGGTATCCGGGCCCGCCGTTGCTGCGGCACCTCGAGGAAGTCCACGTGGCCTCCGACCGCAACCTGATCGACAACCGGCTGCCGGTGCAGTACGTGATCCGGCCGCACGGGGAGAACCAGCGCAGCTACGCGGGGACCGTGGCGGGCGGCATCTTCAAGCCTGGCGACGAGGTGGTCGTGCTGCCTTCCGGCCGTACCAGCCGGGTCGCTCAGATCTGGGGTCCGGGCGGCGGCAAGGTCGAGGAGGCGTTCTCGGGGATGGCGGTGTCGTTGACCCTCGACGACGAAATCGATATCGGCCGTGGGGATATGCTCGCCCGGCCCGGCAACCAGCCGCACGCCGACCGGGAACTCGACGCCATGGTGTGCTGGTTCTCCGACGATGTTCAGCTGCGGGCCGGGAACTCGTACTCCATTCGGACCGCCACCCAGACCTCGAAGATCGAGGTGGCCGAGCTGGACTATCGGCTGGACGTCAACACCCTGCACCGGCAGACCGATGCGGAAGCCCTGGGGCTCAACGACATCGGGCGTGTCTCGTTGAAGAGCCGGCAGCCGCTGCTGTTCGACCCGTACCGTGAGAACCGGGCCACCGGCAGTTTCATCCTGATCGACGAGACCAGCAATCAGACCGTCGCCGCGGGCATGATCACCGGACGCTCCACCGGCACACCGCGGGTCGAGCACAAGGCGTCGAATGTGGTGTGGCACAGCTCCGCCGTGGAACGCGGGCAGCGGCTCAGCACCGGCGCGACCGTGTGGCTGACCGGGCTGTCGGGCTCCGGGAAGTCGACCATCGCAGTCGAATTGGAGCGTCAGCTCATCGAGTCCGGGCAGCCCGCCTACCTGCTCGACGGCGACAATCTGCGGCACGGACTGAACAAGAACCTGGGCTTCACCGACGAGGACCGGCGCGAGAACATCCGCCGGGTCTCCGAAGTCGCGGCGCTGTTCGCGGACGCCGGCGTGGTCGCCATCGTCTCGCTCATCAGCCCATTCCGCGCCGAACGCCGCGAAGCGCGAAAACTGCACGACGGCAGGCATCTGCCGTTCCGTGAAGTCTTCGTCGACACCCCGCTCGAAGAGTGCGAACTGCGCGACCCGAAGGGCCTCTACAAGAAGGCCCGCTCCGGGGAACTGCCCGAATTCACCGGTGTCAGTTCGCCGTACGAGCGGCCGGAGTACGCCGACCTGACCATCCTCCCCTCGGACGGGACGCCGTCCGAGATCGCCCGCCGAATTCGAGAATCACTAGGGATCGCAGAAAGCTGATGACAGACATCGAAAACGCCGAGCTGCCGCTCACCGAGCCGTTCCTCGCGGCCGTCGCCGAGGCCGAGAAGCTCATCGCGTCAGCGGATTTCATCCGGGACCCGCACGACCTGGCGGAGGGGTACGACTACCTGCAAGCGGGTATCGCCGCGGTGCTGCAGCTGTCGCGAGCCCACGGGACCTCGCACCCGTACCTGGTCACCGCGACCGGGCCGTATACCAAGATGGGCCTCGACAACCCGGACACGCTGTACTACAGCGCCAATGTCGAGCCTACTGCGGAATACCTGCTCACCGGCGTGCGCGGCAACACCGTCGATCTGAGCTTCCAGGTGCTCAAGGGCGACTACACCGCCTCCGACGTGCCCAACGGTGACGACGCCTTCGACGATCGGCGGTTGCAGATCAACGAGGACGGCAGCTACCAGCTGCGCTTCGGGCCGCCCAAGGAGAATCCGGGTCCGAACTATTTCGTGCTGGCCGAGGGCGCGTCCATGCTGGCCGTGCGCGAGGTGTACGGCGACTGGAATGCCGAGCGCAAGGGCACCATTCGGATCGAGCGGATCGACACCGTCGGCACCGCGCCGGTCGAGGCGGGCGTGGATGTGCTGCGCAAGCGGTACCGGGCGGCCGGTCGGATGCTGCTGACCCGGGTGCACACCTGGTTCAACTTCCCCAAGTGGTTCTACCTGAATCTGCCGGTCAACACCTTGACCGAACCGCGGCTCACGCCGGGCGGATTGAGCACGCAGTACTCCTCGGTGGGGCATTTCGAACTCGAGGACGATCAGGCGCTGATCATCACCGTGCCGAAATCCGATGCGCCGTATCAGGGTTTCCAGCTCGGCAGCCGGTGGTACATCTCGCTGGACTACGTCAACCACCAGACCTCGCTGAATCATCGGCAGGCGCAGGTGGATCCGGACGGGATGATCCGGATGGTCGTCTCGGCGCGGAATCCGGGCGTCGCCAACTGGATCGAGACCACCGGGCGCAAGCTGGGCATTCTGCAGTTCCGCTGGCAGCGGGTGGACCGGCCGATGACGCCGGAGGACGGGCCGACGATCGAGCTCGTGCCTTTCGACAAAGTGGCTGAACAACTGCCCAACTTCGAACACAATCGGATCGACGAGGCCGGATGGCGCGAACGAATCGCGAACCGTCAGCGCGCCTTCGCGGAAAGGATGCTGGGATGAGCCGTCTGAAGACGGGGCTGCTGGCCGACAAGGTTGTCGTGGTCAGCGGTATCGGGCCCGGTTTGGGACGCTCCATCGCACTGGAGGCCGCGGCCGCCGGGGCCAAGGTCGTGCTCGCGGCACGCACCGAAGCCAAGTTGAAAGAGGTCGCCGAGGAGATCGCGGCCGAGGGCGGTGCGGAAACCCTGTGCGTACCCACCGATATCACCGATGAGGCCACGGTCGCCAACCTGGCCAAGCAGACCCTCGAGACGTTCGGCCGGGTCGACGCGCTGATCAACAACGCGTTCAAGGTGCCGTCCATGAAGCCGTTGGCGCGCACCGACTTCGAGCAGATCCGCGAGAGCGTGGATCTCACCGTGCTCGGCAATCTGCGCATGACACAGGCGTTCACCGATGCGCTGGCCGAGACCAAGGGCTCGATCGTCATGGTGAACTCGATGGTGCTGCGGCACTCCGAACCCCGCTACGGCAGCTACAAGATCGCCAAGGCGGCGCTGCTGGCCATGTCGCAGACCCTCGCGACCGAGCTGGGGGAGAAGGGCATTCGCGTCAACAGCGTGCTGCCCGGCTACATCTGGACCGATCAGCTCAAGTGGTACTTCAGCGAGATCGCCAAGAAGTACGGCATCACCGAGGAGCAGGTCTACCAGCAGACCGCATCCAAGTCCGATCTCAAGCGGCTGCCGCTGCCCGACGAGATCGCGCAGACCATCGTGTTCCTGACGTCGCCGTTCGCCAATGCCATCACCGGGCAGACCATCGACGTCAACTGCGGCGAATACCACGTCTGAGCTAGGAGTTTCACCACCATGACCGGACGTACCAACGTCGGCACCGTCGAGGATCTGCACCACTCGGCGTCCAAGGTCTGCGGGCTCACCGATTTCGGGTCCGACGACTATCTCGAGGCGCTCGGCGTCCTGCTGGAGTCCTACCAGCGCGATGGCGGGCTCACCGAGCTCGGCTCCAAGATGAGCCGCTACTTCCTGCGCGGGGCGCTGGTCGCCCGTGCGCTGAGCGAAGCCTCGTGGGCGGCGCACCCGACCCACACCGAAACTCGCGTCACCAGGCCGATTTTCGTCACGGGGCTGCCCCGCACCGGCACCACCGCCCTGCACCGCCTGCTCGCCGCCGACCCGCAGCACCAGGCCCTGGAAATGTGGCTGGCCGACTTCCCGCAGCCGCGCCCGCCGCGCGACACCTGGGCCGACAATCCCGTCTACCAGGCCGTCGACCAAGGGTTCGCCCAGCACCGGATCGAGAATCCGGAATACATGGGCCTGCACTACATGACCGCGGCCGAGCCCGAGGAATGCTGGCAGTTGCTGCGGCAGACGGTGAAATCCATCTCCTACGAGTCGCTCGCCTACCTGCCGACCTACTCGGAGTGGCTGCGCAAGCAGGACTGGACCGACGCCTACGCGCGGCACAAGAAGAACCTGCAACTGATCGGTCTCGGCGATGAGCGCCGCTGGATCCTGAAGAACCCCAGCCACCTCTTCGCCCTCGACTCACTCATGAAGGTGTACCCGGACGCGCTGATCATCCAGACCCATCGCGACCCGGTGACCATCGTCGGTTCCTCGTGCAGCCTCTCGGAGGCGACCACGCAGGGCTGGTCCACCACCTTCGTCGGCGACAAGATCGGCTCCTCGCAGCTGGAACTGTGGTCGCGTGGCCTGCGCGAGTTCAACACGGCCCGTGCGCGATACAACCCGGACCAGTTCCTGGACATCGAGTTCGACGAACTGCGCGCGGACCCGTTCGCCACCGTCGAGAAGATCTACTCCACGTTCGGTCTCGACTACACCGGTGACGCCCGCACGGCCATGACCACCCTCGACGAGGAGAGCAAGTCCGGCGACCGCAAACCGGCTCACCGCTACTCCCTCGCCGACTACGGCTTGACCGAAGACCAGGTCCGAGCCGAATTCCAGCTCTGACCGACCCCTCCGACGACCGGTCGCGCCTCGGCGTGACCGGTCGTTGTCGTCTGCGCCGCCGCATGATCTAGGTTCGAGGGATGACGGTCGATGCGGACACGGGCGGGGACCAGCGGAATGGTGGGCCTGCCGGTCGCCTGCAGGAAGCGGTCGGCGAACGGCTGGGTGCCTTTCCGCGGCGAGCGCTCGAGCTGGACGGGCGCAAGGCTGCCGCGGTGTTGATCGCGATCGCGGATCGTGGTGGGGAACTGGGGATTTGGCTCACGGAGCGGTCGGTGGGGCTGCGGGCGCATGCGGGGCAGTTCGCGCTGCCGGGCGGCAAGCTGGATCCGGGTGAGGATGCGGAGACGGCGGCCTTGCGGGAATTGCATGAGGAGCTGGGGATCGCGTTGCCCCGTTCGGCGGTGCTCGGGCTGCTCGACGACTATCCGACCCGTTCCGGGTATGTCATGACGCCCGTGGTGGCCTGGGTCGGGCCCGCCCCGATCCTGGATCCCAATCCCGCGGAAGTGGCCGTGGTGCACTGGATCTCGCTCGCCGATCTCGATGTCGAACCGGTGTTCGTGCCGGTCCCGGGTTCCGACCGGCTCGCGATCAAGCTCCCCATGCTCGGCGGTCACCTGCATGCCCCGACCGCCGCGATCATGTACCAGTTTCGAGAGGTGGCCCTCCACGGCCGCACCACTCGCGTCGATCACCTGGATCAGCCCCGCTTCGCCTGGGAGTAAGGGTGGGAGACTGGGGGTATGGGGAATCGGTGGGTAGGCGTCACGGTCGACTGCGTGAATGTCGAACGGGTGGCGGGGTTTTGGAGCGCCCTGCTGGATCGGCCAGGGGGGCCGTCCGAGCCCGGGTGGGTCTACCTCGGGGAACCCGGTGACGCGCAGCCTCGGCTGATCTTTCAGCCGGTGCGCGAGCCGAAGGCCGGGAAGGTGCGGTTGCATCTGGATGTGGCCGTGGACGAGATCGAGCGGGGAATGGCTCAGGTCGTCGAGCTCGGCGGGCGGTCCACCGGGGAACGGCACGACTATCCCGAGGGGGTTGTCGTCGTGATGGCCGATCCCGAAGGGCATGAATTCTGCCTGGTTCAGTACTACTGAATATGGCCCTACCAGCGAAAACCGTCGTTTCCGAATGGAAATGAGGGTCCCCTAACGACACCGCCTTTTCTTCCAGCTATGGTTAGCATCACCTAACGCCGCACCTGGGCGTTTTGTTGGAAGAAGGACCTGAGATGAACGGACGCTCGAGCGCTATGCCGCCGGTGCGGAAGACCCTGCTGCGCGTATCGGCAGTGGGCGCGGCACTGGTGATGGCGGCGGCCTGCAGCAGCACGAAGTCGAACAACGACGACGTGAAGGCGCTCGACGGAAACCATTACGCCCAGGTCAATATCGCCTCCAACAAGGAGTCGGACAAGGCGCAGTTCACCGACAAGAACTTCATCAATGCCTGGGGCATCGCGGACCGGCCCAAGGGCGCGGGCGGGCACTTCTGGGTCGGCGCGGGCGGCTACTCGTTCCAGTTCGTCGGTGACGTCACCCAGTCGCCGGATGCCAAGTACCAGAAGATGTTCCAGGACCCGCTGAAGCTGGTCACCATCCCGGGCGCGGACTCCATCCCGGACGACGACGGTGACGACTCCGAGGGCAAGGTCACCGGCGTCATCTTCAACCCGGCCCCGATCACCTCCGACATCTTCCTGGTGAAGGATCAGCCGGTCAGCTACGACGGCAAGGACGAGAAGCTCACCGGCTCGGCGCGATTCATCTTCGCCGCCGACTCCGGCAAGATCTCCGGCTGGACCGAGCAGGGCGCGGCCGGCGCCATCGTGCGCCACGACGGCCCGGCCGTCCTCGAATACGACGGCACCGCGGCGGGCATGAAGTTCAAGGGCCTGGCCCTGGACCCGTCCGGCAGCAAGCTGCTGGCCGCCGACTTCGGCAAGGACCCGCAGGTCCGCACCTTCGACAAGGACTGGAAGCTGGTGCCCACCACCGGTTTCGCCAACCCGTTCGCGACCGGTGACGCCGTCGACCCGGCCGACGCCTCGAAGGGCAAGAAGATCAAGGTCGGCGATCCCGCGCCGTTCAATGTCGCCACCATCGGCGACCGCGTCTTCGTCACCTACGCCGTCACCCAGTCCGAGGGCGGCGACCCGAACAAGCTCAAGGCGGGCGAGGAAGACAAGCTCGACAAGGGCCAGGAGAAGGACGCGGGCAACAAGGCCAAGAAGGGTCAGGTCGCCGAGTTCGACAAGAACGGCAAGCTGGTTCGCACCCTCGACGCCGACGGCCGCCTCAACGCGCCGTGGGCCGTCACCCTCGCCCCGCAGGGCTTCGGGCCGCTCTCGGGCAAGCTGCTGATCGGCAATTTCGGTGGCGCGGGCCACATCCTGGCGCTCGACGACCAGAGCGGTAAGTTCGTCGACTACCTGCGTGACGCCGACGGCAAGCCCGCCGAGATCGACGGCCTGTGGGGTCTGATGTTCGGCAACGGTGAGAGCCTCGGCGACGCCAACGCCCTCTACTTCACGGCCGGTCCGAACGACGAGAAGGAAGGGCTGTTCGGCAGCCTCCGTCTGAAGTAGGCGGCCGATCGCGCGAAAGCCTCGGGCCCCGAGCTGATTCCAGCTCGGGGCCCGATCTCGTTCGCGGATTTGCTGTATGGGCGCTGTACACCGGCGGTTGGTACCCTCGCCTGCTGTGAGCGATGGAGAGCAGGCAGGAAACGGCTTCACCCGGATTGCCGCGGGTGAACCGAGTGACAGCGAATTGGCGCGCATCGAAGCGGAAATCGGGCTGGAGGCAAGCGCATTCGAAGCCGCGCTGGCCGAACCCTACTGGCCGATCCTGACCGTGTCGGGTGACGCGGTGATCTTGGCCCTGCGGGCGGGCCGCTATGCGCTCGGCGGCGAATCCGTCGAACTGACCGATGTCGTGCTGGCGGTCGGGCCGAAATTCCTCGTGACGATCTCGGCTCCGAACGCACCCATCACTGCGGCGCTGGCTGCAAGTGTGGCCGCGGCCGAGGGCGGATCGCTGGCGGCATTCCATGCCGCCACCGACACGGTGGTGGACAGTTACCTCGCGGTGCTGGAGGGGCTGGACCGCGATATCCGGCAGGTCGAGCGGGAAGTCTTCTCGAACGAGCGCGGCAATCCGGTCGAGCGGATCTACCAATTGCGCCGCGCCGTAGCCGAATTGGAGCAGGTGATCACCCCGCTCGGCGACGAACCCTTGGAACGGTTGGTGCGCCGCAAGATTCCCGCCTGGATGGGGGAGGACCCCTACGGTGCGTGGCTGGCGTCGGCGGGCCTGGGGGAGATGGATCGACAGGTGCGCGGCATGGCCGGGCGCGTGCGAGGGCTGCGGTCGCTGCTGGACAGCATTCTCAGCGCGAACCTCACCCGGGTCGGCTTGCAGCAGAACATCGATATGCGCAAGATCTCGGCCTGGGTGGCGATCGCGGCGATACCGACCATGATCGCGGGCATCTACGGCATGAATTTCGAGCACATGCCTGAACTGTCGTGGACCCTCGGCTATCCCTACGCGTTGATCCTGATCGCCACCCTGTGCGGCGTCCTGTACTGGCGGCTCCGCAAGAACGACTGGCTGTAGCGCTCCGCGCGAACGATATATCTATCCGCAGCTACTCCTTCGCACCCCTCGCGATGCGATTCTCACCTAGGCTGGTGACTGGTTTGTCCTGATTTTGAGGTGAGGAGCTCGGCATGATCGCTGCGGTCGTCATGGATCTCGACGGGGCCCTGATGGACGGCTCGGACGCGTTGGTGCGCGTCCTCGCCGGTTATGTTCCGGTGGTGGTCGCCACCACCGAGCCCGCCCGCCACGTCGCGGCGCTGACCGATCAGCTACCCGACCTGTTCGACCAGGTGTCCAGCATCGTCGTCGGCGACCCCGCCGACGGGCCCGCCGACCTGCTGGAGATCGCGCTCGAATCGCTGGGCATGGCACCGGGAAACGTGGTCGCGCTGCTCGGTTCCACCGAGGGCCTGATGGACGCCCGCGCCCTCGGAATGCGGGCGATGGCACTGCCCGACCCGCGGCATCCACTGCCGTGGCAGGTGGCCGCGGCGGGCATTCCGATCAGCCCGGCCCCGCATCACGCGGCGGTGTCGCTGCTGCGGGCCTTCCGGACCGAAGGCGTGATCCCGTTGCGCTGGAAGCTCATCCGGCAGCTGCTGCCGGTCTGATCACGGGACTCGTCGCCAGCCGAGGGTGAGTGTGCTCGGCGCGGTCGGGCCGGTGTGGATGGTGCAGCGGGTATCCGGACTCTGCCGGTACCAGGCGGGAAACTGACCGCGCAGTGGGTCGCGGGAAAACGGCCAGCGGCCACTGATTTCCAAGCGCAGTTGTTCCCCGGCGCGCAGGCGGGTGGCGTGCGGGAGCAGGGCGATATCGATCGAGATCAGGTCGCCGGGAGTCAGCGGCTCGGGCTTGTGGTGGGTGTGCACCGGCTGCAGTGGTGTGGACAGGGTCGGGTCCAGGGTGCGGTGGGCCAGGCGCTGCCAGCCCTTGGTGACCACATCGGCGTCGAAACCGTAGGAGCCCTCGAAGCAGATCTCGCGGCCGTCGCGGAACTTGCGAAGTACGGCAAAGAGATTCAGGTCCTCGGCGTCGGCGAGTTCCAGCCGCAGGCGCAGGGCGGCGGGGCCCAGAATGTCGAGATCGGTTGGCGCGGTCCAGGTCCAGGACAGGCTTTCGCGGCCGGTGTGGAACGGGCGTTGCTGCGGGACCGGATCCGGAGTGTCGGTGAGCAGTCCTTCGGTGCGCAGATGCAGGGTGGCGGTCTCCGCGTCGGCGGGTGGCCACTCGTCGGAGTAGTAGATCTGGGCCGGGTTGCGCCGCTCCTCGTGGACCGCGATGCGGACGGCGGGGCGCTCGGCCCAGCCATTGTCGGCATCCCGTAAGACGTGGTCGAAGAAGCGAATTCGCTCGGCCGTCGCCTGCTCGCCGTAATAGTGCGACCACTTCCCGTCACGGTGGGTGTAGAGCCATTTGCGGGGCGAACCGGCGCGGCGGAAGGCCTCGAAACTGCCGCGGCTGTGCAGGCTGTGATCGGAGAAGGACGCGCACACCAGCATCGGCACGGTGATCCGCTCGAGCGCCGGGGTGCGGTCGGCATACCAGTCGTCGCGGTCGGGACGTTGCAGGATCTCGGCGCGAATATCGTCGGAGACCCGGGCCGCGCGGGCCGTCGCCTTGCTCCAGAACACGCTGAAACCGTCCTCGCGTACTCCGCCGGGATATGCGAAATCCCGGTAGAAGTCACTGAATCCCTCCCACACGCACAGGGCGGCCAGGTGCGGCGGGCGCAGCGCGGCCACCCGATACTGGCTCAAGGCCAGATACGAGACACCGTCGAGAC
This sequence comes from Nocardia sp. NPDC059240, assembly GCF_042753865.1. Lineage (NCBI taxonomy): Bacteria > Bacillati > Actinomycetota > Actinomycetes > Mycobacteriales > Nocardiaceae > Nocardia > Nocardia sp. NPDC059240. The sequence goes on from NZ_JBHZAC010000012.1 coordinate 112,459, forward strand.
CCACCCTTCCGGTCGACCACGGTTGTGCCGCAACCCATTCGATGAGGTCGTAGTAGTCCTGCGCTTCCTGCTCGGTGAACAGTGAGCCGATGCCCTCGCTGGTGCCGCCGCCACGCAGATCCGCATTGACCACCACGTAACCGTGCTCGGTCCACACCTGCGGGTCCGGCGCTTCCCAGCTGGTCGGGTCGCTGAAGCGGACCCGGCCGGGCTGCGGCATCAGCCGGTACTGGCCCGAGATTCCGCGACCGTGCCTGCCGCGCAACGGCATCCGATCCTTGCCGTACGGGTGCGCCGACATGATCACTGGGTGCGGGCCGGGCGTATCGGGGTGAAAGACATTGATGCGCAACACTGTTCCATCGCGCACGGGCACCGCGACGTCGTAGTCGGCCCGGACCTCGGGCGCGGGGACGATGTCGACCCCGGGCCGCATCAGGTTGACGATGCGGCGACCGGCCCGGCGCATCGCATCGGGTCGTCGGATTCGCGCGCTGCCCATCGGTTCCGCCTTCCACTCGTGAGTGATTCCTGCCCACGGTGACGCGTGCTACGGGCTAAGTTCAACGGTGATGAATAAACCGGCGCGCGGCCGGCGCTTCGGCGCACCCGACACTCGGCAGGCCATCCTCGACGTGGCCCGCCGCCGCTTCCTAGCCGAGGGCTACGTGCAGGTGACCATGCGTTCCCTGGCCGCCGACGCCGGTGTGGACGCCGCCCTGATCAGCTACTTCTTCGGTTCCAAGCGCGGCCTCTTCGCCGCCGCCATGACGCTGCCGGAAAGTCCCGCCGACCTGCTGGCCGCCGCCCTGCCCGGCAACCCCGCCGGTCTGGCCCGCCGCGTCCTGACCTCCCTGCTCGCCACCTGGGACGATCCGATCCGCGGCCAAGCCGTCCGGACCGTCCTCGGTGCGTCCGTCCAGGACCCCGACCTGGCCCGCGGGATCCGCGAAATGATCGACCGCGAACTGATCACCGTCCTCGCCGACCACCTCGGCGGCACCCGGGCCCGGGCCCGCGCCGGCCTCTTCGCCACCCAGGCCCTCGGCCTCCTCCACGCCCGCTACGTCCTCCGCCTCGAACCCACCGCCTCCATGCCCGCCGATGAATTAATCCGCACCTTCACCCCCGCCCTCACCGCCACCCTCTTCCCACCGCCCCGCCGATGAAAGGCCCCGCCATGCCCCTCACCCCCGTCGACCTCATGCGCCGCAACCTCCTCGACGTCTTCAACGAACCCGACCCCACCCGCCGCGCCGCCGTCATCGCCGAAACCTATTCCGAAGACGTCATCTGGCACGAACCCGACCGAATCAACCACGGCCGCAAAGAATTCGAACACCGAGCCACCGAAATGCTCGCCGAAACCCCCGGCTGGATCTTCCACCCCGCAGGCCCCGCCTCCGAACTAGACGACATCGGCCACCTCGCCTTCCAATACGGCCCCCCAACCCAACCAGCCCTCGTCACCGGCATGGACATAGCCCGCACCCACAACGGCCGCATCACCGAGCTCTACACCCTCATCACCTCGAGTCCCGAACCTTCCTGACCCGCTGCCGATTAGTTCGGGGCGCGAGGGGCGTCGTAGGAGGTAACCGCGCGGCCGACCTCATTACGAACTGGCAAGGAGCACAACGATGCGCAAGATCACCGCTGGCATGTTCATGTCGCTCGACGGCGTGATCGCCGATCCGCAGGATTGGCACTTCCCGTACTTCAACGAGGAGATGGGGGAGGGGGTGTCGGTGCTGGCGGCCGAGGCGGACACGATGTTGTTCGGGCGGGTGACCTATGACGGGTTCGCCGGGGCTTGGCCGGAGCGGGAGGCTGCGGGTGGGGAGGATGCGGGGTTCGCGAAGGCGTTGGGGGATATGCGGAAGGTTGTGTTCTCGCATGGGACGGTCGATCTGTCGTGGCGCAATTCCGAACAGCCCCAAGGGGATCTGGTCGAGGTGGTTACCGCGCTGAAGGCGGAGGCGGGTGGCGAGATCACGCTGAGCGGGTCGACTTCCATCGTCCAGCAACTGCTGGCCGCCGCTCTGATCGACGAACTGCATCTGTTCGTCCATCCGATCGTCCTGCGCAACGGGGCGATGCGGCTCTTCGACGAAGGCACTCCGATTCCGCTGCAACTGCTTTCGGCCACCACCTTCAAGACCGGCGTTCTCCACCTGGTCTACGGTCCTGCCGAAGCTCCCACGCCCGTCGGCTATGACGAGGCGAAAACTCATATCTCCTAAACGAATTCGACACCTGTGAGGGCTGAACTGGCGGTCCACAGCTTGGCTGCGGTGTCACCGTCGGTCATATGGGGCAGTGGGTTTTCCTGAACCGGTCGGCCACGGAGGCCGAAGACCTCGGGCCCCCACAGTTGGCCACCGACGACCTCGGGATCCAGTGCCGCGCGGACGATGATGCGGGCACCCGCGTGCTTGCCATGCAGCACCGTCCGCGCGGGAAGGCTGTAGAGGCGCTGGGCGAGGCTGCGGGAGAACAGCGGTGGGCGCGCCGGAGTCAGTGCGTCCAGCGCGCCACCGGGGTGGGCGACGACGCTGGCGATGTCGGCACCCTGCTCCCGCAGTCGGCGATCCAACTCGAACCCGAACATCATCTGCGCGAGCTTCGACCGCCCGTAACTGCGCTTGGCTCGATAATCCCGTTCGGACTGCAGGTCATCCAGATCCAGCCGCTCCGACCGGGCCGCAAAGCTCCCCACCGTGACTACCCGGCTCCCGGTAGTAGCGGCTAGGACCGGCGCCAGGTGGGCAACCAGTGCGAAATGCCCGAGATGGTTTGTCGCGAACATCATTTCGTGGCCCTGCGGGCTCGTGCGCCGTTCCGGCTCCGACAACAGGATCCCGGCATTGAGCACCACCGCGTCCAAGCTGTCGACACCGAGCGCATCCACGGTCGCGGGCAGGGAAGCCAGGTCCGCCAGATCCAGCCGCACACTGCGTAACCGCGCGCCCTCGACGCGTGACCGGATCACTTGCATCGCCAACTCGGCCTTGCCGGTATCGCGGCAACCCAGCACCACGGTCGCGCCCCTGGCCGCGAGTTGTTCCGCGGCGAAGTACCCGATCCCCGCATTGGCACCGGTCACCAAAAACGTCTTCCCATCGGCCCGAAGCCCGCTCTCCCAGCTCATACCCCCAACCCTCGCCTCCACTCCTTGCACCACCCTCACATCCGGCTGTCGTGGCCCGGCGACCTCCACGCCGTCGCGACCATCGGGGAGTAGGAGAAACTTCTCGTATGAGTCTTGCCGCACATCTGGAGCAGCTCGGCCGCCCGCTGGTCGAGGAGCAACTGGCGCACCCGACCGTGGTGGGGATAGCGAAAGGCGACCTCCCCGACCCCGTGTTCCGCTCCTGGCTGGAACAGGACTACCTCTTCTTACTCGACTACGTCCGAGTCTTCTCCCGCCTCGCCTGGCAGGCACCCGCCGCCCACCTCGGCGACCTGGTCGACCTCGCGCACAACACCTTCCACGACGAACTCTCACTGCACCGCGGCCTGGCCGCAGAGTTCGGCGCCGACCTGGAAGGCGCCACCAAGGGCGACCCCTGCACGAAATACACTGCGTTCCTACTGGATTCGGCCGCAACGTACGCCGACGGCCTAGCCGCCCTCTACCCCTGCATGTGGGGCTATTCAACCCTCGGCGCCATCCTCGCCCGAACCCCGCCCGCCGACCCCCGCTACCGCCGCTGGATCGACACCTACGCCGACCCCGCCTTCGCAGCCCTCACCACCCGTTGCGCTCACATGCTCGACGAAGCAGCCGGCGACAACGCCGAAGCCCTGTTCCTCACCGGCATGCGCCACGAACTAGCCTTCTGGGACGTGCCGCCCAGCCGCGGCTGACCCGTTCTGGTCGATCGCGTTCGCAACTTCGCCGAGGTCCTGACTGGCCGGATCCCACAGTCCGCCATGGAAACTGGCCAGAATTGCCCCATCACGAGGGGTTTGTGTGGGCTGAAGCCAGTCGTCCTGTCCTCGGCCTATGAGTCTCGGCCTGGCTCTTGGTGAGTCGAGGTTGCGGGGGCGGCGTCGTCGGCGGTTAGGGCGAGCATGCAGGGATGTAGTAGCCGGATGATGTGTTCCGGGTCGGCGTCGGCGAGTTCGTCGGATTTGACGAGGTGTCGCGACATGATGACGCCGAGGATCACGGCGCTGATGACGGCGGACCGCAGCTCCGCGTCCTCGGCGGGGATGGTGTGGGCGATCTGTGCTCGGTAGCGGGCCATGGCGGCGCTGACGGCATCGGCCGCTTCGGGATTGGTCAGCATGGAACGAAACATGCTCAGTGACGCGACGGGCTCGTCGGTCAAGCGGTCGGCGAGGTTGGCGAGGATCTGCTCGGCCGCCTGACCGGGTGCCGCGGTGACCTCGGGTGCCGGAGCGGCTTCGATCACCCGTCGGAAAAGCTCCTGCTTGGAGCCGAAATAATGCATGACCAGCCCGGACTCGACTCCCGCCGCCGAGGCCACCGCGCGGATGGTGGTCCGTTCGTACCCGTCGGCGAAAAAAGCCTGGGCAGCGGCGTCGAGGATGCGGGCCTCGCTGAGCCGGGCCTGCTCGGCCCGCGAACCAGGCCGGGGAGTCGTCATCGGCCCATCGTACGCATATTGACCGCGCCTCCATTTTCGTTGTACCGTCGTTCAATGAACGCTTGTTCAATGAAATTTCGAAGTCTGACGGGGGACTACCGACATGTCATCTGCAACGCCCGCTGACGTCCTGGACCGACGTCGTCGCATGACCATGAACGGTGACGCCGATGGCCTCGCCGAGTTGTACTCGCTCGACGCGGTGATCGAAATGCCCTTCGCCGGGCCGGACGCTCCCCGGCGACTGGAGGGCCGGGAGGCGATCCGGGCGTATGCGCGGCGCGTGACGACCTCGCCGATGCGGCTGGACAGCTACGACGTGGCCGAGCTCTACCGGACCGACGACCCGGAATTGGTGATCGTGGAGATGCGGGGAACGGCGACCATGACCACGACGGGTCGGTCGTTCACGACGACGTCCATTCAGATCCTCCGGATCCGGGACGGTGAGATCGTGCTCTTCCGCGACTACGCCAACCCCGGGATTCTGAAAGACCTACTGGGGGAGACGAACCGATGAAATCGGCTCTGCGCGTGGCCATCACGGCCGCGATCGTCGGCGTTGCGGCAGTCGGCTGTGGGGCTACGGCGGCTGCGACACCGGGACAAGGGATCTCGGCCAGGCTGCTCGGGCAGGGACACGTCGGCGACAGCGACTACGTGCTGCGCGAGTACACCCTCGCGCCCGGCGGCTCGACCGGGTGGCACTACCAGGATGGGGCGGCATACGTCCACGTGATCAGCGGAACTCTGAGTCACTACGGTCCGGACTGCGCGCTCAACGGAATCCACGGTCCCGGCGATATCAGCTCCGAGCCGCCGGGGCCCGGCAACGTGCACGACGGACGCAACGAGGGGTCGGAGCCTGTGGTCATGGACGTGCTCTACATCCAGCCGACAGGCATGCCGACATCGGTCGACACACCGGCCCCGAACTGTGCGGCGTCGACCGCGTCGGAATCGATCGGGGAGTGAACGACATGACTGAGGCAACCGAGCTCAAACGCCGAGTCCGGCAGTTCAATAAGGTCATCGTCAGCTTACAGCGGATCGGGATCGCCTGGGGCCCTACACATTTGTTGACGATGCCCGGCCGCCGAACCGGTCTGACGCGCACGGCTCCGATCAATGTCGTGTCGATTGCGGGACAGCGCTACATCATTCAGGTATATCCGAGCGCCGCGTGGGTGACCAACGCACGCAGCACGGAAACGGTGACTCTGAGCCGGGGCCGCAGGTCTTCGACGGTCCGGCTGGTCGAGGTGCCGATCCCGGAACGACGTCCGCTACTGCACGACCACGTGCTGAACAGCCCGAAACGGGTGGCCGAACTGTTCGTCAGGAGTGGCTTGACGGCGCGGGCCGACGTGGCAACCGTGATGGCCGCCGCGGATCGAATAGCGATTTTTCGAGTAATACCAGCGTGATTGGGTTGGCAGCGGCGGGCGGCGATGGCTTCGCGGCGAAGAGTCATCATGCCTCTAGAGATTCACAATGCGGCGTCCGCTTGGTGCCGCCTGAGCTGAAACTGCTGATTGTCACCACTTTTCGGGCAGTGCGAGATACTCCGCGGGTTCGTAGAACTTGCACCCGTGTGGAGCGATGATCATCGGCCCGTGGGCCAGTGTGCTGCGCGCGAGCGTGCTCAGGATCTCCTCGGCGCGGTCCAGCCCGTGCTGCCAAAGGATGAAATAGACCGGATCCGGGATCCTGGACCTCAGGTGCTCCGGCATATCCTCGATGACCTCATCGATCGTCGCGAGGTCGTCGTCGACCTCCATCCGATCGTTGGTCGGCCACGGTTCGGGGTATTCGATCCGCAGTTGAGTTGGCGAATCAGGGTCGTAGTAGGACACCGAATCGCCCAGCGGCGCCAGTGCGCAGCGCACCATTTCCAAGGTCACCGACGAGGGGAGAATGATCCAAGAACTGTTTGTCATTTCAGCCGGGTCTCCTCGCGTTTTACGATTTGGACGATCGCGACCAGTCGACCTTATTGTTCCGTGATTCCTTGCGGATAAAGGCCACTTCCCATCCGGGTTGCATCACAACCCTCGCGGGCGCGTCCAGACATCGCCGAGTGGCACATTCCGGAGGGGTTTCGCCTCATTTGTCCGGCTTTTTGTGCCACTCGGTGTTCGGTTAGGCGGGGTGGCGGTGGGGGAGGGCGTTGTAGCGGAGTTGGAGGCCGTCGGTGAAGGCGGTTAGGGCTAGTTCGAAACTCTCCGAGTCGATTTCGTCTGCTTTGGCGCGGAGGAGGTGGGCTTGTTCTAGGTGGGGGTAGCGGTCTCGGTAGACCTGGATGTCGTCTACGAAGCCTCGGGAGAAGGAGCCCATGGTGGCGCCCATGACTAGGTAGCGGGTGGCGGCGCCGATCATGGTGGCGTCGCGTGGGGGCCAGCCTGCGGCGACGAGGCCGCCGTGGACGGCGTCGGCGTGGCGGAGGTTCTCTTCGCGGGTACCGGGGCCTGCGGCCAGGTAGGCGACGAAGTTGGGGTGGCGGACGAGAGCCTCGCGGTAGGAGCGGGCCCACGAGGTGAGGCCGGTGCGCCAGTCGGTTGATTCGAAGGCGGAGGTGTCGACTCGGGACATGATGCCGCCGGCGATGTCGTCGAGGACGGCGTCCTTGGTGGGGTAGTGGGTGTAGAGGGAGGCGGCTTGCACGCCCAGTTCGGCGGCGAGTTTGCGCATGGAGAGTTCGGCGAGGCCGTCGCGGTCGATGAGGGTGAGCGCGGCTTCGCGGATGCGTTCGCGGCTCAGCAGTGGCACTTTCGGCCTGGCCATCGACGCACCTCCTGCTGTGGCGAACCCCTGCTGATCCCCCGGTGAGGGTCGAACCTATCACCGTTTCCTTGATAACCGAACACTGTTAGGATAGCTTCGAGTAGTAAACCTAACAACGTTCGGTTAGGAGCTATCGGCACCATGGACTTCGAACTCGGCGAGTCGCAGCGCGAGCTGCGCGACCTGGCCAAGGCTTGGGTGGACAAAGAGGTCGTCCCGTACGCCGCCGCCTGGGATCGGGCCGAATCGGTCGACACCGCCATTGTCGGGAAGCTCGGCGATATGGGCTTTCTCGGCATCGAGATCCCCGAGGAGTACGGCGGCTCCGGCGGCACCGCGCTGGACTACTGCGTGCTGCTCGAGGAGCTCGGGCGCGGCGACAGTTCGGTGCGCGGCATCGTGTCGGTCTCGCTCGGACTGGTCGGCAAGACCATCAAGACCTACGGCACCGAGGCGCAGAAGCGTGACTGGCTGCCGCGGCTGTGCGCCGGACGGGCGCTGGGCTGCTTCGGGCTCACCGAACCCGGCACCGGCTCGGATGCGGGCAATCTGACCACCAAAGCCGTTGCGGACGGCGATGATTGGCTGCTGTCGGGCACCAAGATCTTCATCACCAACGGCACCTGGGCCGATGTAGCCATCATCTTCGCGCGCACCGGCGGCCCCGGCCCGCGTGGCGTGACCGCCTTCCTGGTCCCCACGGATGCGCCCGGCTTCACCCGCACCGAGATCAAGGGCAAGCTGGGCCTGCGCGGCCAGGCCACCGCCGAACTGGTCCTCGACCAGGTCCGCGTCCCGGACGCCAACCGGCTCGGCGAACTCGGCCAGGGCTTCAAGATCGCCATGGCCGCCCTCGACAAGGGCCGCATGGGCGTGGCCGCCGGTTGCGTCGGCGTCGCACGCGGCTGCCTCGAGGCCGCCGTCGAATATGCCGGGCAGCGTGAGCAATTCGGCAAGCCGATCGCCTCGTATCAGCTGGTCCAGGAACTCCTCGCCGACATCGCCGTCGACGTCGAGGCCGCCCGGCTGCTGACCTGGCGGGTCGCCGACCTGATCGGCAAGGGCAAGCCGTTCGGCACCGAAGCGTCGGTCGCCAAGCTCTTCGCCAGCGAGGCCGCGGTGAAGGCCGCCAACAATGCCATCCAGGTGTTCGGCGGCTACGGCTACATCGACGAATTCCCGGTCGCCAAATACCTGCGCGACGCGCGCGTACTCACCCTCTACGAGGGCACCAGTCAGATCCAGAAACTGCTCATCGGCCGCGCCCTCACCGGCGTGAACGCCTTCAACTGAGAACCACTCACGGACAGGGAGATTCACTCATGTCGAAAGTCGCAGTCGTGACCGGCGCCGCGCGCGGAATCGGCGCGGGCACCGCCGCCCGCCTGGCCGCCGACGGCTTCGCCGTGGCCATCGTCGATCTCGAGGAGGCCGCCTGCAAGGACGCCGTGGACGCCATCGTCGCAGCCGGCGGCCAGGCCATCGCGGTGGGCTGCAACGTCACCGACGAGACCCAGGTGCAGGCCGCGTTCGAACGCATTGCCGCGGAACTGGGTTCGGTGGACGTGCTGGTCAACAATGCGGGCGTGCTGCGCGACAACCTGCTGTTCAAGATGTCGGTCGACGACTGGGATCTGGTCATGTCGGTGCACCTCAAGGGCACGTTCCTGTGCTCGCGGGAGGCGCAGAAGTACATGGTGAAGCAGAAGTCCGGCAAGATCGTGAACACCTCCAGCGTGTCCGCGCTGGGCAGCCGCGGTCAGGCCAACTACAGCGCCGCGAAGATGGGCATCCAGGGTCTGACCCGCACGCTGGCAATGGAATTGGGTCCGTTCGGCATCAATGTCAATGCCGTCGCCCCCGGCTTCATCGTCACCGAGATGACCGATGCCACCGCCGCCCGCGTCGGTGTCTCCCCGGAGGAGTTCCGGGCCGAGGCCGCCAAGATCACCCCGCTGCGCCGCGTCGGCGAGCCCGCCGACATCGCGAACGTGGTGTCGTTCCTGGTCTCCGAGAACGCTTCCTTCGTGACGGGCCAGACCATTTACGTCGACGGCGGACGCCGCCTCTAATTCGGAGAGATTTTCGCTATGCAGAGAACAGTTTTCGACAAAGACCACGAAGCCTTCCGTGAGACCGTGCGCGCCTTCCTCGAGGCCGAGGTCGTGCCGGTGTACGAGGAGTGGTACGCCGCTGGTATCGCGCCGCGCGAGTTCTATTACAAGCTGGGCGAACTCGGAGTCTTCGGCATCGAGGTCCCCGAGGAGTTCGGTGGCGCCGGCATCGAATCCTTCAAGTTCCAGGCCATTCTCATCGAGGAATGCGCTCGCGCCGCGGTGTCGCTGGGCGGTTCGGGGGTGCACGTCGGGCTCTGCCTGCCCTACATCCTGAACCTGGCCACCCAGGAGCAGAAGGAACGCTGGCTACCCGGCTTCGTCGCCGGTGAAACCATGTTCGCCATCGCGATGACCGAGCCCGGCACCGGCTCGGATCTCGCCGGAATGCGCACCACCGCAAAGCTTTCCGAGGACGGTACGCACTACGTGCTGAACGGGTCCAAGACCTTCATCACCGGCGGCGTGCTGGCCGACCGCGTCATCGTGTGCGCCCGCACCGCTCCGGCGACGGAAACCGATCGCCGCCACGGCATTTCGCTGTTCGCGGTGGACACCAAGGCGGCGGGCTACACCGTCGGCCGCAAGCTCGACAAGCTGGGCCTCAAGGTCTCCGACACCGCCGAACTCAGCTTCACCGACGTGCACGTGCCGGTCGAGGACCTGCTGGGCGAGGAGCACAAGGGCTTCTCCTACCTGGGCCAGAACCTGCCCCAGGAGCGCGCCTCCATCGCCGTCGGCGCGTACGCGCAGGCCAAGGCCGCCATCCGCTTCGCCAAGGAATACACCAAGCAGCGCAATGTCTTCGGCCAGCCGGTCGCCAGCTTCCAGAACACCAAGTTCGAGCTCGCCGCCTGCCAGGCCGAGGTGGACGCCGCCGAAGCCGTCGTCGACCGCGCCCTCGAAGCCCTCGACCAGGGCACCTTGACCGCCGCCGACGCCGCGTCGGCCAAGCTGTTCTGCACCGAGGTCGCCCACCGCGTCATCGACCGCTGCCTCCAGCTGCACGGCGGCTACGGCTTTATTAATGAGTACCCCATCGCGCGCCTCTACGCCGACAACCGGGTCAACCGGATCTACGGCGGCACCAGCGAAGTCATGAAGATGATCATCGCCAAGGACATGGGGCTCTAGGCCCGCCGCACCCGAACGAACCCCGAGGTACCGATGAACGCGACTCTCTCCCTGGCCAGCATCCTCGCCGAACCGGCGTGGCGGCGACCCGACCACCTCGCCCTCATCGAGGGCGAGCAACGCATCACCTTCCGCGACCTGTGGCGGCAGGCCCGCGAACAGGCCGGCGCGCTCATTGAACTCGGGGTCCGTCCCGGCGACCGGGTTGCGCTCATGGGACCCAATACCGCCGACTTCCCGCGCGCCTACTTCGCCATCCTGGCCGCGGGCGCGACGGTGGTCCCGGTACACCTGCTGCTCACCGCCGACGAGGCCGAGTACGTGCTGCGCGACAGCGGGGCCAAGCTCATGATCTGCCACCCGATGGTGGCAGCCGTCGGCAATGACGCCGCGGCCCGGGTCGGCATCGACTGCGTCAACCCGAAAGAGCTGACCGGGGAAGCGATTCCGGCATACGTGTCGCGCAGCCCGCTCGACACCGCCGTCGTCTTCTACACCAGCGGCACCACCGGGCGGCCCAAGGGCGCGGAACTCAGCCACCTCAATATGGTCATGTGCGCCACCGTGAACGCCTTCGACGCCAACGAGGTCAAGCGCGAGGACATCGCCCTCGGCGCACTGCCGCTGTTCCACGTGTTCGGGCAGACCGTCTCGATGAACTCGCACTGGCGGCTCGGCGCGACCCTCGTCCTCATGCCGAGATTCGATGCGGCAGAGGCACTCCGGCTCATGGTCGCCGAGAACGTCAACACCTTCCACGGCGTACCCACCATGTACCACGGCCTGCTCGAGGCCGCGAAGGACGCCGAGCAGCTGCCGGAACTGAGACTCTGCATCAGCGGCGGTGCGGCCATGCCGCCGGTCATCATCGAGGAGTTCGAGAAGGTCTTCGGCTCCCACATCCTCGAGGGCTACGGCCTGTCCGAAACCTCGCCCACTGCAACGGTGAACCAGCCACTGCTCGGCCCGGAGATCGGCACCGTCGGCCACCCCGTCTGGGGTGTCGACGTCGAGATCGCCGACGCCGACGCACGCGACCGCATCGACCTGCTGCCCGCCGGGACCATCGGCGAGGTCGTGGTGCGCGGCCACAATGTGTTCAGCGGCTACACCGGCAAGCCCGCGGCCACCGCGGAAGTCATGGTGGACGGCTGGTTCCGCACCGGCGACCTCGGCACCAAGGACGAGGCCGGATACCTGCGCATCGTGGACCGGATCAAGGAGATGATCATCCGCGGCGGGTTCAACGTGTACCCGACCGAGGTCGAGGCCGCGCTGCTGCGACACCCGAACATCGCGCAGGTGGCCATCATCGGGGTGCCCGACGACAACTACGGCGAGGAGATCCTCGCGGTGGTGGTGCCGTCCGGACCGCTCACCGCCGAGGAAGTCATCGACTACGCGAAAGAGCATGTGGCACGGTACAAGTACCCGCGCCGCGTCGAGTTCGTCACCGAATTGCCCATGGGCCCCACCCACAAGATCCTCAAACGCGAACTCAAGCAGCGCTACGTCTGAGCCGGAGGACACACCATGATCGACTTCAGCGACTTCGAACAACTGCGCAAGGCCGTCGGCACCGAACTCGGTGTCAGCGACTGGATCACGGTCGACCAGCAGCGCATCAATACCTTCGCCGACGCCACCGACGACCACCAGTGGATCCACGTCGACGCCGAACGCGCCGCGGCCGGACCGTACGGGCGCACCATCGCCCACGGCTTCCTCACCCTGTCGCTGACGGTGCCGATGACCGCACAGGTCATGACGGTCAGCGCCGCGAGCATGGCAATCAACTACGGGCTCAACAAGGTTCGCTTCATCAACCCGGTGCCGGTGGACAGCCGCATCCGCGGCCGCTTCACCCTCGACGCGCTCACCGACATCCCCGGCGGCGTGCAGGCCGTGCGGACCGTCACCGTCGAGATCGAGGGCGTGGACAAGCCCGCCTGCGTCGCCGAGAGCATCGCCCGCTACCTCGCCTGACGAAAGCCGAAGGCCCGCCCGTCGAATAGACGGGTGGGCCTTCGCTTTTCGCTACTTACCCGGCCCGAACGGCTCCGCCGCCAGCGGTGCCGCATCCGGGGTCATGGTCGCCACCACCGAGATTCCGGCCGCCTGGAAGTTCGTCAGCGCCCGGGCGATATGGTCGGCCGAGGTGATCAGGATCGCCGCGTGCGCGCCGATCGCGTCCATCAGCTGCGCCGAGAAGGCCGCGTTCTGAACCGTCGAATTCGCCTTGGTCTCGGTGTGAATGCGGGCCCGGTCGATGCCGTGGTCGACCAGCCAGTCCGCCATCGCATCCGCCTCGGTCACCCCGTTCTGCGGATTGCCGCCGGTCACGATGACCGGGGCCTGAGGGGACAACAGCGCCGAGACGTACCCGGCATACAGGCGCGCCATGAGTTCGGGACGCATCTGACCGTCGGGTTCCAGCCCGTAGCCCAGCACCACGATCGCGGTGTCCGGGGTGAACAGGGCGGGCAGGTTGACGCCCGGCAGGTCGACGCCCGGGAAATTCAGCGTCGAGAAGCCCGCGACGGATTCCAGCACATCACTGGACAACCCGGCGAGTGGGTCGATCTGGGTCGGCAACTGCCCCGCGACCGGATCCGCGGCCGGGACCGAATCCGCTTCGGCCGGAAGGACATCCGGTGTGGGTGGGGCGTCATCGGTGAAGGCCGGGACCGCGTCGGCCCAGGCCGGTGCGGCGCCGGTGGCCAGGGCGATGATCGTCGCTCCTGGTAGCAGCGCCTGCAATGTCCGCGTTCGGACGGTGTTGGTAGTCGGTCGATGATGTCGGCCCGTACTGCGTCGTCGCAGCTCCGGACGAACCCCCTGCCATTGACCGCTGGATGAGATCTTTCGATGTCTGCCTGCGTCGAGCATCGCAACCCCCTAGGTAGCCAGATAGTGACTACCGGTCGGTTCACAATCGTCTGAATCATGATCGCGCCGGACTCACTCGCTCGGAGGCGGTTTCGGGAAATCAAGATTCCAATTCCGGGGGCAGCGAATCGTAGGTGACCGGCGTCACACCGGAGGTGATGTCACACCCGTGCGGCCTGCGTCGTCAACCCGACGAAGGCAACAGAGACCCACACAGAAAAGAGAGAACAATGACCCGCTTCGCCATCTACGAGAACGAAGTCGCCGCCAAGTTCAACAAGCGCCTCGTCACCGCCGCCCGCGTCATCGACGACTCCACCCTTCCCAAGGCCACCCAGGAACTGGTGAAAATCCGCGCCTCCCAGATCAACTCCTGCGGCATGTGCCTCGACATGCACACCAAGGACGCCGCCCACGCCGGCGAAACCCCCGTCCGACTGGCCATGGTCGCGGCCTGGAAGGAATCCACCGTCTTCACCGACCCGGAGCGCGCCGCCCTCGCCCTCACCGAGGAAGGCACCCGCCTGGCCGACGCCAACCCGGGCATCTCCGAGGACACCTGGTCCCAGGTTCGCAAGCACTACGACGACGACCAGATCGGCGCGCTGATCTCCCTCATCGCCACCATCAACGCCTGGAACCGCCTCAACGTCATCTCCGGCATGCTCGGCGGCGAATACGTCCCCGGCCAGTGGTGACCTCACCCCGGCGCCCCAATTCCTTTGGGGCGCACGGGTAGAGGCGATGAATCGCCGTCAGGCGGTGAATGTCTCGCGGTGGTCGACGCACCATTCGGCGAAGGTGCGGGCCGGGCGGGCGAGCAGGTCGGTGACGGTGTCGGTGCGGGTGCCGAGGGTGTCGGCACGCATGAGGGTGAAGCCCTCGACGATGGCTTCGGCGAGGCGCGGGGGAGCGCCGTGGGGGAAGCGGGCGGCGACCACCTCTTCGGGGGTGGTGACCTCGCGAATCTTGATGTCGCGGTCCAGGATTCGGGACAGGATTGCCACCTGTTCGGCGACAGTGAGGGATTCGGGGCCGGTGAGGTGATAGGACTTGCCGGTGTGTCCGGGTTCGGTCAGGCAGCGTGCGGCCACCGCGGCGATGTCGGCGGGGTCGATGGGGGCGAAGCGGCCGGGGCCCGACGGGTCGAGGATGGGATCGCCGGAACGGATGAGCGGGGCCCACTCCAGGGCGTTGGACATGTAGCCGCCGGGCCGGAGGATCGTGAACGGAATTCCGGTGGCGCGCACCAGGTTCTCGCGTTCGTGATGCCAGCTGCCCATGGCGGGCAGGGGGTCGACGAGGACGTGGGCCGAGGAGATCAGCACCACGCGTTGCACGCCCGCTTGCTGGGCGGCGCGCAGGGCGGTGCGGGTGTGGTCCAGGCCGATGCCGGGGACCAGGAGGAACAGGGCGTTGACACCGTCCATCGCGCGGGACACGGCAGCCTCGTCGTCGAGGTCGCCGAGGATCGGTTCCGCGTGTGCGGGTAGGGATTTCGCCCGTTCCGGGTCGCGGACCAAGGCGCGGAAATCGATGCCGTCGGCATCGAGGAGGCGGGTGAGCGCGCGGCCGATGTTCCCGGTCGCTCCGGTGAGCAGTAGCATGACTTCTCCAGATCGTTAGCCGTCTACTGAAAAAACGGTAGACGGCTAACGATCGACCGTCAATACCCGACCGCACGGAGGTTTCGTGTCTTCCGAAGGCTCAGCCGATTTTCTAGACCTGCACGGCCGCACATCGAAAGCCTTGCGCGCCTTGGCCGATCGCGACATGCGTCGACTCGGCCTGCACCTGGGCCAGAATCATGTCCTGGCCGTGCTGTGGGAACGCGACGGCCGCACCCCGGGGGAGATGGCCGCCGCCCTGAACGTCGCCACCCCGACCGTCGTCAAGATGGCCACCCGCATGACCGCCGCGGGCCTGCTGGAACGCCGCCGCGACGACCGCGACAACCGGCTGGTTCGGCTCTGGCTCACCGATCGCGGCCGCGATCTCCGCGAACCAGTCGAAGCCGACCGGAAGGCCCTGTCGGACGCGGTCACCGCCGATCTCACCGACACCGAGCGCGCACACCTGATGTCCGCACTCGCGAAGATCAATCGGGCCGCCGCCGAACTACTTGGTGGGTAGCGCGTTCTGCAGCCCGCCCACCTCGGTGATCTTCCATCCGGAATTGCGGTCGACGGTCACCGAATAGGTGACCGTGCTCTGGGCGCCGTTGGGCGTCTGCGCACTGGTGGAGGTCACGTTCAGATAGGCATTGACCTTGTAGATGCCGCCCGCTTCGGAGGTCACCGCCGCGGAGAGCGTGGTGGCCTTGGAGGTCCATTGCAGCGGCAGCAGGATCTGTTCGAGTTGCGGTGCGGTGGCGTCGAATTTGGCCGACAGCTGAGGTGTGGTGCCCGCCTGCAGGCGGCCCAGCCAGCCCTTCACATCGTGGTAGTCGATGGTGGACGCGCCGAGGGCGTAGTCGGTGGCGACCTGTTCGGCATGCCGGTCGTCGGCGGCGGACGCGTCGCGGTCCGACAGCTTCGAGGAGGCCGAGGCGTAGAGCACACCGAAGGTGATCGACAGCGCCAGCAGCGCGGCCAACGCGGCGGCGACCAGCACGGTCGAGAGCCGAATCGAGACGGTGCGTGGGGATTTCACGGACTCGGTGACGACCGGCGGCGGGGTCTCGGGGGCGGTCTCGGGCGACTCTTCCGGGGAGGTCGCGGTCGACTCGATGGTGGTCATTGCTGATCCTTTCGCCGAAACGGCTGGGGGCGTGGCTATTTGAGACCGACCCGGAAGTGCACCGCGCCGTCGTCGCCGACGCCGCGCAGGGCCTGGTCGATGAGCGCGCTGATATCGAGGGCGGGGGTCCGCTGCACCGCGTCGCGCACCACCGGTTCCAGGGCGGGCCCCAGCGGGGTCAGGCCGGGACCGATCTGCGCGAACAGCGCATCGAGGGACTTCAGGAACGGGACCATGCCGTCGCCGGTGAAATACGAGTCCACGGGCCGGCTTTCGGCCAGGGCCGCGCCATTGGCGACGATGTCGTTGAGGGTGACGCCGAACTGGCCGAGCTCGGGTCCCGCCGCGGCGAGCGAGGGGCCGAGCCAATCCATATCGCCGCCCATCGCCTGCAGGTCGGTGAACAGCTGCCGGATGGCGGCGGTCCGGCTGAGCAGCGTGGCGGCCAGCAGATTGGTGGAACGTTGCAGCACCGCCACGGCATCGTCGGTGCCCGCCAGGGCACGGTCGAAGGTGCCGACCAGGTGACCGATCGAATCCGGATGCAATTGGTTCAGCAGATCCACCACCCGTGACGCGAGGTCGGTGACGGTGGTCGGCGCGTGCACCCGGTCGGCCGAGATGACCTGACCATCGGACAGATACGGCCCCGCGGCCGACTGCGGCGCGAACTCCAGGTAGGGCTCACCGAGCGCGGAGAGCTGTTCGATGCGCACGTCGCTGGCGATCGGGACGCGGTAGCGGTCGTCGATGCGCATCCGCACCCGCACCCCGTGCGCCTGCTTGTCGACGGCCTCGGCGCGGCCGATCTGGATGCCGGTCAACAGGATCGGCGAATTCACCCCGAGCCCACCCGAATTGTCCAGGCGCAGTTCGGTGGTGAAGTAACCGCGCCGCGGATCGAGGTGCAGGACGCCGACGGTCATATAGGCGACGCCCAGCACCAGCACCGCCGCGATGGCCGAGAACGACAGCAGGGTACGCGGATTCATCGCACCGCTCCGATCATGCGCAGGGTGTCGACGATGCGGTCGGTGCGGTCGGCGGCTGACACGCCCTCGACGCTCACCCCGACCAGGTTCACCTTGGGTCCGCGTTCGGCGAACGGAATCAGTTTGTTCTGGATGAGATCGGTGAGCAGCTTCATGTTCGACGGCGAATCGCTGTCGAGCGGATGGCTGCCGAACAGCATCGGCACCATCGCGCGCGCCGCACCGTCCAGCGAACCCACCAGGGGGCCGAGCCAGGCCGCGGCCGGACCGAGCGGCCCGAGCGCGGTCAGCACGAAGATGACGCCGATCTCGGCATTGATGGCGTCGGTGGTGTGCTGGACGCCGTACGGGGTGAGCAGGCCGTCGAGCATGGGCGCGTTCTTGATCAACCCGTCGTTCACCGTGCCCTGCAACCCGTCGAGCAGTGCGTCGACCGAGGCGAGATGGTCACCCAGATCGGTGAAGTCCGACCCCAGCACCCCGGCGATGCGCGCGGTGTCGGCCGGATCGCGCGGCATCACCCCGTTGATCTTGCGCACGATGTCCTGGAAATCGGCGACCGCGCCGCTGCCGATGAATGTCGACAACCCCGCCAGCACATCCTCGATCGCGGGTGAGCGGGTGGTGTCGGCGAGCGGGATGGTCGCGCCCGGTTGCAGTTGCGCCGCCGCGGAACCGGCTGGTTCGGCCAGCGCGATGTGGACATCGCCGAGTGGAGTGTCCTGACGCAGTTCGGCGGTGGTGCCCACCGGCAGCCGCAGCGAGTCGCGCACGGCGATATCGGCGATGGCGTATCCCGCCTTCGCGGGCCGGCCACCGCCGGCGGGCAGCGCGTCCACCAGGGTGACGTGGGTGAGCTGACCGACCCGGACGCCATCGGCGAGCACCTTGGCACCCTGCGGCAGGTTGAGCACATTCGCGAACTCGATGTGCAGGGTGTAGGTGGGGCCGGAGACACCCGACCCGGGAACGGGGATGTCGGCGGGCTGCATATCGCAGGCGCTGACCGCGAAAAGCAGGGTGACACAGGTGATCACGTGCACTCCGGCACGACGCCAGGTGTTCATCGCGCGCTCACCGCCGCCAGGAGTGCGGGCACCGCGGGCACGGTGACCACTCCGCCGTCCACCTGACAGCCCGTACCGGTGAGGGTCTGCACGGCCGCGCACAACCGATCGGAATCCGCCTGTGCGAGTGTGAGTTTCGGCGGCGCGTAACCCAGGGTGAACTGCCCGGTGCCGGGGTCGAGTGCGGTGGCGAAACCGGTCGCCACCGCCGGGGCCATCCCGATCACCTGGGTGAGCGAACCCACCCCCGAGGCGATCAGCCGCGCGAGGTTCGCGGTATCGAGCTTCTTCAGTGCGGGCGCGGCCAGCATCATGATGGCGTCATTGGCCTGCGGCAGCACATTCGTCAGCGCCGCCACCAGATCGATAATGGGCGGGAAGGCCAGGTTGACGATATCGGTGAAAGCCTGTGGCAGACCGACGGCCACCTCCTGCATGTGCGGCCAGCCATTGCGGGCGCGATGGGCGAGTTCGGTGAGCGCGTCCAGCAACCGGCCGAGATGGCCGATGGCGGCATCCGGTGAGGTGAGCGCCTTGGACAGCTGCTGAATGAGGCCGTTGATCTCCTCGCCGGTGCCGGTGGTCGCGGCATCGAGGGAGTCGAGGCCGTCGGCCAGCGCCGTGCGCTGACCGGCCTGCCCGCCGCCGTTCAAACCGTCGACCAGACCGGTGAGCGCGGCGAAGGTCTGCGAAAGACTCTTGGGCGTCAGGGTTTTGGTGATGCAGGCGTTCGGATTCCAGGCCGCGCCGGCGGGCTCGGCCCCGATCAGGGTGAGGGTGCGGTCGGAGACGAGGGTGTCGCTCACGGTCACCGCGCCGACATCGGGCGGCAGCTTGCGGTCCGCTCGGACGGTGAAACGCACCCGGGCCGTGGGCCCGTTGGGGCTGATCTCGGTGACCCGGCCGACCGGTATGCCGAGAATGGCGACGGCACTGCCCTTGTACAGGCCGATGGTGTCGGGCATGTCGGCGCAGTAACTGCGCGTCGGCAATTCGGGCTTGCTCAGGCGCAAGCCGATCGCGGCGGCCAGCACCAAGCTCAGCACCACCGTGATCGACATGAACCCGCGAGAACCCAGTACTCGCTTCAACATCAGCACCCTCCTCCGGGCACGGGCACGCACACCGACGCGACGGGCACGCTCGCACCCGACTGATCGACGCTCACCCCGCCCCCCGCCGGTAGCAGCGGTTGCAGGCGTTGTTCCAGGCCGCGCACCGAATCCAGCAGTGCGCCCAGGCGATCGCCGAGCTCGCTCAGCTTCGGGATGGCATCGGCCAGCGGCTGCGCGCGATCCTTCAGGCCGTTGTCCCAGGCCCGGCCCAGCGGGGTGAAATCGGTGGCCACGGCCGCGAGATCGCGGAGCGCCTGCGACACCACCACCTTGTTGTTGCGGATGAGCTCCTCGAGCGTGCCGAAGGTGTTCATCAGCCGGGCCAGCACATCGGAATTCGCGTTCAGGGCCGACAGATACTCGTCGGCCATCGACAGGGTGCGTGAGATGTCGGAGTTCTGCTTGTCCAGGATGCCGACCAGATCATCGGCCGCGTGCAGTGCCGCGCGCACCGAATCCGGGCTGCCGCTGACCGATTGGGATACCGCGGCCATATCCTGGCGCAGCATGCCGCCGTCGATCTTGCCGACCGGGTCGATTGCGTCCTGGAAGGCGCGGGTCAGACTGTAGGGGAGTAGCACCCGCTCCGGTGGAATCACGGTGTCGCCCAACGCTTTCGTACCCGCGGGCGAGAGCGCCAGATAGTATCCGCCGACCACGGTCAGCATGCGCACATCCAGGGTGCTCTGATCGCCGACGAAGGTGTCGGCGTCCACGCTGAACTCCATGCGGACCCGATCCGCCAGTAGCGTCAGCGATTTCACCTTGCCCACCGGAATCCCGGCCACCCGGACATCGTCGCCGGTGCGGATGGTGCCCGCCTGCGCCAGGTCGGCGCGGTAGGTGTGTTCGGGGGTGGTGCCGGTGGCGTACACCGCGCCGATGCCGATGATCAGCAGCACGACGACGACCAATCCGGCTATGCCCCAGCGGATGTCGTCACGGCTCTCGCGGCGATCGGAGCGCCGCCGCGTCGGTCTCGGTCGCGGCCGCCACAGTTTCGGTTCCGGCCACCTCGATCTCAGTTCTGGCACAGCGTGATCCTCTGTCCGGCGATGAGCAGGCGCAGCGGCTCGGGCGCGGTGGCCGGGCCGTGCGAGCAGGTGAGGGCGGCGTCGGGGCCGGTAGCGGGCACCGCGGCGGTCATCGCCTGGATCAGGCCCGGCAGCTGATCGAACACGGCCACCGCCTGCTGCGGGTCCGGGAACGCCTGCTTCAGGACCGTATCCAGATCGCGATCGCGGGCACCGGTGACGCCGAGCACGGTGAGCAGGTCCCGAAGTGGTTGCAGCACCGGCGGAATGGTCATGGAGAAGGTGATCAGACCGGGTAGTTTGTCGCTGATCGTGACGAACAGGTCGGTCATATTGGTGAGCAGTTTGATGGCATTGCCCGACTTGCCGCCCATGTGATCGGAGATCTGGGACAGATTCGCGACCAGGGTGGACAGCACCGCCTGCCGATCGGTGGCGTAGCGGCTGAGCTTCTCGATACCGCCCAGTGCCGGACCCAGACCGCTGCCGTCACCCTGGATGACCGCCAGCACGGAGGTCGCGAACTGGTTGAGATCATCGGGCGACATCTGCGCCAGCACCGGTTGCAGGCCCTTGAACAGGGTCGTGATGTCGAAGGCGGGCACGGTTTCCGCAGTGGTGAAGGCGTTGCCGGGCGCACGACGGCCGGCGGGCTGGTCGGGCTGCTCCAGATCCAGATAGCGGAAGCCGGTGAGGTTCTGGAAGCGGACCGCGATCTTGGTATTGGCGAAGACCGGATGGTCACGGCTGACGGTGAACCGCACCCGGGCCAGGCTGCCGGACAGTCCGACCTGGTCGACCTTGCCGACCTGCACCCCGTACAGGCGCACATCGTCACCCGCGCGCACACCGTTGGCATCGGTGAAAAGTGCTGTGTAGGAGTCTGTTTTGCCGCTCACCGGTCGTTCGACCACACGGAAAACGCCGATCAACACGACCGTCATGACCACGACGGCGGTGCCGACGCGTAACAGCAGGCCAGGAGTTCTCATCGCGGGCCCTCCCCGGCAGGCTGTCCGAGCTGAGCTGAAAGCGGTTGTGCCAGTGCGGGAACCAATTGCACCGAGGCGTCGAGTACCGGCCCGTCCGGGCTGTCGTGGAAGGCGGCGCCCAGGCGGGTGAGCAGGTCGGTGAGCTGCTGTGACGAGCGTTCGGGCGTACTCACCGAGGCGCTGATCCGATCCAGGATCACACTGCCCATGGGCATCAGCCCCTGGAAGTACTGCTGCGAGGTGCCCAGCATGGCGGTGGCCACCGGCAGCAGGTCGCTGGTGATCCGGCTGAACATCGCGCCGTAGTTCTTCACCTGCTCATCGGTCTTCAGGTGTTCGTTGGAGTAGGACGCCCACAACACCGCCAGGCCGCCGGTCAGCATGGGCGGCAGTCCGGCCAGCGCACCTCCGTACCGGTCGAACATCAGCGACGGTGGGAGCTGCTGGGTTTCGGCGAACGACCGCGCGGTCGTACCGATCGCCTGCAACAGCGGGATGAAACCGTCGAGATCATGCGCGAATCGGCGCAACAGCTCGACCAGCTCCGGTGTCAGCACCTTGTCGGTGAGCGTGCCGGTCGACTTCAGCAGCGTGGCCAGGGTGGCGTCCCGGACCCGGTCGGAATCACCGGTCAGATCCACGGTCACACCGTTCCGCAGCGCCGAACCGCCGGCACCCGAACGCAATTCGACCGAGCTGATCCCGAACAGATTGCCGGGCGCGTAATCCAGCGCCAGCGCATCGGTGAGACCGAACAGCTGAGAACCCCTGAGGTCCAGCGTGATTCGCTGCCGGCCGACACCGGCGGCTTCGATGCCGGTGACCGCGCCGACGCGCACACCGTCCAGGCGCACATCGGTGCCGGGCGCGACACCCGCGCCGACCCGGCCGACCAGCAGCGCGACATGCAGATCATCGGGGGGCACGGAATCGGGCCAGGCACGCCAGCCGACCACGGTCAACAGCGACAGCACCAGGGCGCAAACCCCGAGCACGCGGGCGCGGCGCGGGCCCACTTCGGTTCCGGGCAAGGCATAGTCGGGCACGTCATCACCCCGTGAACGAGATCGGGGAGCGGAAGCCCCACAGCACGATGGTCCCCAGCATGTCCAGGGCGATGATCGCGACCAGGCTGGCGCGAATCGCCCGGCCCGAGCCGATACCCACACCCTCGGGACCACCGGTGGCGAAAAACCCCTGATAGCAATGGATCAGGACGACGGCCACCGCGAACAGCATCACCTTGATGGTCGCGGCCACCACATCCCAGCCCAGCACGAACTGATCGAAATAGTGGTTGTAGGTGCCCGACGGGGTGCCGTGCACGGTGGTCACGATCAGCGCACAGGAGGCGTAACTCAAGATCAGTGCCACCACGAAAGCCGGTGCCACCGCGACGATTCCGGCGATCACCCGGGTGGTGACCACGAACGGCACCGAACGGATGCCCAACGACTCCAGGGCGTCGATCTCCTCGGAGATGCGCATGGAACCGATCTCGGCGGTCATCCGGCAGCCGGCCTGTGCGGCGAAGCCGATACCCGCCGCGATCGGGGCCAGCTCACGGGTCACGCCGAACGCCGAGATCAAACCGCTGAGCTGGCCCAGCGACAACAGATTCAGTGCGCTGAACGCCTCGATGCCGATCGACGCGCCCATGGCCGCACCCATCAGCAGCATGAGCGGCACCACGCCGCCGCCGATGATCACCGAACCGCGACCCCAGGTCATATCGGTGATCACCGCGGCGGTCTGGCGGCGGTAGTGAATCAGGGTGTAGGGCACCGAGGACAGCACCTGCCACGCGAAACCCAGGACGAATCCGAGGTTTTCGATCGGACCCATCGGGCGCAGCCGCCGGGTCCAGCCCAGACCGGGCGGGTTGTAGGGGGCCGCCATCATGCCATCCGAACCGGGATGAACATGGTGACCACCTGCGTGATCGCGGTGTTCAGCACGGTGACCGCGGCCACTGACATCACCACCGCGGCATTCACGCCGTCCGCGACCCCGCGTGGACCGCCCTTGGCCTCCAGGCCGCGCTGACACGCGATGACCACCACCAGGAACCCGAAGATCACCGATTTGAGCAACGACACCCAGATGTCGATGGGCGCGGTGAACGAGCCGAAGGACTGCCAGTAGGAACCCGGCGTCACCCCGAGTGCCGTCACCGCCACCGCGAAACCGGATGCGATGCCGATGAAGATGATCAGCACATTGAGCAGCGGCGCGACCAGCATCATGGCGGCGATGCGCGGAACCACCAGGCGCTGAACCGGATCCACGCCCATCACCCGCATGGCGTCGACCTCCTCGCGGATGGTGCGCGCCCCCAGATCCGCGGCGATCGCGGCCGCCCCGGCCCCGCCGAGCAGCATGGCGGTGGCCAGCGGCGCACCCTGTTTGATGACGCCGAGCCCGCCGGCCGCGCCGATCATGGAATCCGCGCCCAGCTGCGAGACGATATTGCCGACCTGCGCCGAGACGATGACGCCGAACGGAATCGCCATCAGCACACTGGGTATCGCGGTGACGCGAATGAGAAACCAAGCCTGCGTGAGTGTTTCGTGGACGGGGAATCGGATTCGGGCCAGATCCGTACCGCCGACCCGGATCGCCTCCGCGGCCATGCGTAGTGAACGCCCCAATGTCCCCAGGCTCGACAGCACCGTCTCGCCGAAATTTCGTCGTAGTACCTGTGCCCCGGACAATTCCGTGGCATCGGACCGATCATGGATATCAGCCGTCGACATCGAACCTCCTTGCGGCTCTTCGTCACTCCCCTGGACGATCACCCGCAGGCTCCGGCTGCCCCACCAGCCGTGCGAACCTCGCGCCGATCTCGGGGTGAGGCTAATTCAGTGGAACGTGTTCTAGGTCTGCTTTCGAATATCTGGTGAAACAGCACCCGACACTTCGGAGAAAAGACCGCCGATACTCGCCCGCACCGGATTTGATTCATGTAACTCGGAATAGCGAGGTGCGCACGGGCCACGCGGACTCGCCGTGACTAGAGTTGGGCGCATGATTACCGCGATTGTGCTGATCTCCGCCGAGCCGGATCGGATTCCCGAGACCGCGCAGGAACTCGCCGACATCAAGGGCGTGGCCGAGGTCTATTCGTGCGCGGGGGATGTGGACCTGATCGCCGTGGTGCGGGTGCGCGACCACGAGGAGATCGCCGATGTCGTCACCGGGCGCATCAACAAGACGGCCGGGGTGCTGCGCACCGCCACCCACATCGCGTTCAAGTCGTACTCGCGCGCGGATGTGGAAGCGGGTTTCTCGATCGGCGAATAGGTCAGCGGGTCTGGACCGAAGCGCCCAACGCGGTGCCGGAGTGGCCCGGCTCGATGGTGTGGGTGACGCCGCCCTTGCAGCCGGGGAACAGATACACCCGGGCCCGCAACGGGGTCTCGTTGTCGACATTGAGGCGACGCGGGACGCTGCGAATGGTCACGCAGTCGTCGGCGGTGCCGTAGTTGTGGCCGTCCACGGTCAGCGTGCCGTTGTCGGTCACGTCCACGCGGGCCGTATGGGCCGCGCTCACAGGGATCCCGATGCCCAGGAACACGACCACCAGGCCGGGTAGCACCACTGCGTATCGCATGACGAGACTGTAACGCCGCTGTGACCATCGCTGTCACAAACACACAGGTGAGTGACCCGAACTCTCAGGACACTCGGAGGAATTCACTCGAGGAGACAGGACAGGACATGTTCGTGAAGG
Organism: Nocardia sp. NPDC059240; assembly: GCF_042753865.1. Classification (NCBI taxonomy): domain Bacteria; kingdom Bacillati; phylum Actinomycetota; class Actinomycetes; order Mycobacteriales; family Nocardiaceae; genus Nocardia; species Nocardia sp. NPDC059240. The sequence continues at coordinate 137,668 of NZ_JBHZAC010000012.1, forward strand.
TGTGCGGGCTGACCACCGAGGAACAGATCGACTGGGCCGTCGACCTCGGCTACTCCGCCATCGGCGTGGTGGGCACGACCAAGAGCAAACGGTATGTCGAGGCCGAACGGGCGCGTGAACTGGCCGCGTACGCGCGCGGGCGAATTCGCAGCTTCGTGGTGGCCTTCGACAAGACCGAGGTCGCCGCGGTCATCGACGACTTCGACGTCATCCAGCTCTACAACTGGACCGCGCTGCCGAACCTGGCCTACTGCTCGGCCACCGCACCCGAACCCGGTCAGGACTGCGAGTACTTCTTCTACGACGCCAGCACCGGATCCGGCGTCTTCGCCGCGTTCCCCGCATGGCTCGACCGAGTCCCCGGACAGGTCGTCCTGGCCGGGGGACTGAACGCCGACAATGTCGCGGGCGTCATCGAGGCGCACCGGCCCTACGGCGTCGACGTCTCCAGCTCGGTCGAAATCTCGCCCGGCGTCAAGAGTTTCGACGCCATGCGGGACTTCATCCAGGCCACCAAGGGCTAGTTCGCGTCGAGCTTGTTCGAAACCTCGACCCAGCGGTCCAGCAGGTTCGACGCCGCACCGGAATCGACCGTGGCGGCCACCCGCTGCAAGGCCACCGCCAGCTTGGTGTGCAGATCGGAGTCGACATCCTCGGGGCGCAGGTCGAAGGCCACCAGCGCGGCCGCCGAATTCAGCAGCACCGCGTCGCGCACGGGGCCCGGGTCGCCCGCGAACATGTTGCGGGCGATCACCGCGTTCATCTCCGCGTCGCCGCCGCGCAGCGCCGACGGATCCACCCGCTCGATGCCGAGTTTCGTTGGGTCGATGGTGGTTTCGTGGCTGCGGCCACCCGCGACCACCCACACATCGGTGGTGTCGGCCGTCGTGATCTCGTCCAGGCCGTCATTGCCGCGCACCACCAGCGCCGAGGCCCCGCGCTCGGTGAACACGCCCGCGATCACCCGCACCAGATCCGGGAACGCGCAGCCGATCAGACCGGCCGAGGGCTGTGCCGGATTGGTCAGCGGGCCCAGGATATTGAAGACCGTCGGAATGCCGATCTCACCGCGCGCCTGACTGGCGTAGCGCAGCGACGGGTGGAACACCGGCGCGAAACAGAAGCCGATCCCGGTCTGGCGCACACATTCGGCCACCGACTCCGGGCCGAGTGCGATCTTCACGCCCAGCGCCTCGAGCACGTCCGCGCCGCCGCTCTTGGAGGACGCCGCCCGGTTGCCGTGCTTGATCACCGGAATACCGGTGGCCGCCACCACGATCGAGGACATGGTGGAGATGTTCACGCTGCCCGACTTGTCGCCGCCGGTGCCGACGATATCCACCGCCGCGCCCTCGTGCGGCACCCGGCGCGCGTGCGAGAGCATGCCGGAGGCCAGGCCGTTGAGCTCGGTCGGGGTCGGGCCCTTCATCTTCAGGGCCACACCGAAGGCCGCGATCTGCGCGGAGGTGGCGTTGTCGGTGAAGATCTCGTTCATCGCCCACGCGGCCTCGTCCAGGGACAGGTCGTTGCCGTCGGTGAGGATGCCGAGAACTTCTCGCCAGCTGCGCGCGCTCATTGCCTTCTCTTCCCGTTGCCGGTCAGGACCGGACACCAGTGTTGTTGGGGAAAGCCTAATCTGCGGGGCTAGTACTTATCGCCCGGACGGGACGCGGGCTGCAAGGCGTCCCAGCCCAGGACATTGCCGTCGTGGCGCTGGGCTATCCCCGCCATACGGGACCTTTCCTGGGAACAGTGCAGGGCATCGAGAACCTGCACACGCTGCAAAACCAGCTTCACGGGGTCCGAGGTATCCACCGAGGCAGTGTCATAGCCGATCTGCGCGGCAATGATCTGCACCGCATTCACCCGGTCCGCGGGAACTCGGAGGTGGTGCCGGAGGACTACTGGTTGGTCGGGAGTCCAGTCCATCGCCTTCCCCAAGGCCGCTGAACAGGCTTCGGCGTCATCGAAACTCGACGCGACCACCACCAGATCCGGGCGTGTCGGATCCAGTTCCGTTGTCCCGCTCCGCCCGACCATCCGACGCCACCACGTTTTGACACTCATAGGACCCTCTCGACACAGCTCAGCTTCCTCTTACCTGCGCAATCTAGGCTCGCCCGTGACACGCCGAGAGCCCCAGCGAGACGCTCGCTCGCCCTGGGCTTTCCGACACGTACGACGAACTTTCGTACCCCGCTACGCCTGTCGTACTACGACAAGTCATACTTACCGGCGTGACGACCGCAGTAGGGACCCCAGGATCGGCCATTACCCAGCGTGTGCATTCGCTGAACCGGCCCAACATGGTCAGCGTCGGTACCATCATCTGGCTGTCGAGCGAGCTGATGTTCTTCGCGGGCCTGTTCGCCATGTACTTCGTTGCTCGCGCGCAGGCGCACGGCGTCTGGCCGCCGGAGCCGACCGAGCTGAACCTGAAGCTGGCCGTGCCCGTGACCACCGTCCTGGTGCTGTCCTCGTTCACCTGCCAGATGGGCGTCTTCGCCGCCGAGCGTGGTGACGTGTTCGGTCTGCGTCGCTGGTACGTGCTGACCTTCATCATGGGCGCCATCTTCGTCGGCGGTCAGGCCACCGAGTACCACGCGCTCGTCACCGAGGGCACCTCGATCTCCAGCTCTGTGTACGGCTCGGTCTTCTACATCACCACCGGCTTCCACGGTCTGCACGTCATCGGTGGTCTCATCGCGTTCATCTTCCTGCTGGTGCGCACCAAGCTCAGCAAGTTCACCCCGGCGCAGGCCACGGCGGCGATCGTCGTCTCGTACTACTGGCACTTCGTCGACATCGTCTGGATCGGCCTCTTCGCGACGATCTACTTCGTCCGCTAACACCGGACACGCGCCGAGGCCAGCCCGCGTCGGCACCCAAAAACTTGTACAAGTCGGTTCCGTCTACTCCAAAGGGACACAGATGAGTTCATCTCCCCCGTCAGCGCCAGATCCCGAGGGGATCGGCCAGGTCACCAAGGTCCGCAAGCAGCGCCGCATGCGTCGGAAGCTGGTCGGCGGTCTGGTTCTCCTGATGGGCCTCGTCGGAGCCGGCTTCGCGGCGTCCGCCCTGACCCCGACGGCTCAGGTCGCGACCGCGAAAGACGATCAGTCCGCGCTGATCCGCGAGGGCAAGCAGATCTACGACACCTCGTGTGTCACCTGCCACGGCGCCAACCTGCAGGGTGTGCAGGATCGCGGCCCCAGCCTGATCGGCGTCGGTGAGGCCGCGGTCTACTTCCAGGTCTCCACCGGTCGCATGCCGGCCGCCGGCAACGGCGCGCAGATCCTGCGCAAGCCCGCCAAGTTCGATGCGCACCAGACCGACGCGCTCGGCGCGTACGTCCAGTCCCTGGGCGGCGGTCCGACCGTGCTGCGCGACGGCGACAACTCGATCGCGCAGGAGTCGATCATCGCGGACCGCGACCTCGGCCGCGGTGGCGAGCTGTTCCGGATGAACTGCGCCTCCTGCCACAACTTCACCGGCAAGGGTGGCGCGCTGTCCTCCGGCAAGTTCGCGCCGCCGCTGGAAGAAGCCAGTGAGCAGCAGATCTACCTGGCCATGCTCACCGGCCCGCAGAACATGCCCAAGTTCTCCGACCGGCAGCTGACGCCGGACGAGAAGAAGGACATCGTCGCGTACATCAAGGACCGCATGGAGACCAAGTCCGAGGGCGGCTACGGCCTCGGCGGCTTCGGTCCCGCCACCGAGGGCCTGGCCATCTGGGTCGTCGGCATCGTGGTCCTGGTCGGTTCCGCGATGTGGATCGGTTCCCGGTCATGAGTGAACAGGAGCGAAACAGCATGGGGGACAACCCCACTGAGCCTACGGACGAACAGCTCGACGCCATGTCGCGGGACGAGCTGGTCAAGCTCGGCACCGAACTCGACGGCGTCGACGTCGCCTACCGCGCCCCGCGCTGGCCGGTCCCGGGCACCCGGGCCGAGAAGCGCGCCGAGCGCCGCGTGGCCCTGTGGTTCGCGATCGCCGGCATCTTCGGCGCCGCGCTGATCGGTGTCTACCTGTTCTGGCCCTGGGAGTACAAGGGCCGGCACCAGGACGGCAACGGCATGTACACGCTGACCACCCCGCTCTACGGCATCACCCTGGGTGTCGCCGTGCTCGCCGTGGGCATCGCAGTCGTGCTGATCCGCAAGCACTTCATCCCGGCCGAGATCTCCATCCAGGACCGCCACGACGGCGCGTCCTCGGAGGTCGACCGCCGCACCCTGGTCGCGCAGCTGACCGACGCGGTCGACACCTCGACCCTGGGCCGCCGCAAGCTCATCACCCGCACCGCGGGCCTGGGCGTCGGCGTGCTCGGCGTGGGCGCGCTGCTGGTCTTCGTCGGCGGCATGATCAAGAACCCGTGGGCCAAGGGCGACAAGTCGCCGCTGTGGGTCTCGGGCTGGACCCCGGACTACGCGGGCGAGACCATCTTCCTGCGTCGCGACACCGGCCGCCCCGAGGACATCGTCCTCGTCAAGCCGGAAGACCTCGACGCCGGCGCCATGGAAACCGTCTTCCCCTGGAAGGAATCCTGGCGCGGAGACGAGAAGGCGACCCTGGCCTCGCTGCGCGGAATCCGCAACGCGGTCATGCTGATCCGCCTGCGCACCCACGATGCCGAACACGCCATCAAGCGCAAGGGTCAGGAAAGCTTCAACTTCGGCGACTACTTCGCCTACTCGAAGATCTGCACCCACCTCGGTTGCCCGACTTCGCTGTTCGAGCAGCAGACCAACCGGATCCTCTGCCCCTGCCACCAGTCGCAGTTCTCGGCGACCGAATGGGGTAAGCCGGTCTTCGGTCCCGCCGCTCGCGCGCTGCCGCAGCTGCCCATCACCGTCAACGCCGATGGCTACCTGGTCGCCCAGCACGACTTCATCGAGCCCCTCGGCCCGGCCTACTGGGAGCGTCGTTCATGAGCCCTAGCAAAGCGGCCATCCAGGCCAACGAAGTGGACGAGCGCTACCACATGGCGAAGTTCGCCAAGCGCTCGATCAACAAGGTCTTCCCGACCCACTGGTCGTTCCTGCTCGGTGAGATCGCGCTGTACGCGTTCATCATCCTGCTGCTGTCGGGTATCTACCTGACGCTGTACTTCGACCCGTCCATGAGCGAGACCGTCTACAACGGCGTCTACCAGCCGTTGCGCGGTGTCACCATGTCGCGGGCCTACGAGACCGCGCTGAACATCTCCTTCGAGGTGCGCGGCGGTCTGTTCGTGCGACAGGTGCACCACTGGGCGGCACTGCTTTTCGCGTCGTCGATCATCATCCACCTGTTCCGCATCTTCTTCACCGGCGCTTTCCGCAAGCCGCGTGAGGCGAACTGGGTGATCGGCTCGCTGCTGCTCATCCTGGCCATGTTCGAGGGCTTCTTCGGCTACTCGATCCCGGACGACCTGCTGTCCGGTACCGGTCTGCGCGCCGCCTTCGGTGGTATCACCATGGGTATTCCGGTCATCGGCACCTGGATGCATTGGCTGATCTTCGGCGGTGACTTCCCGGGCACCATCATCATTCCGCGCCTCTACATCGCGCACGTGCTGCTGCTGCCGGGCATCATCCTGGCTCTGATCGCCGCCCACGTGGCGCTGGTCTGGTACCAGAAGCACACCCAGTTCCCCGGACCGGGCCGCACCGAGAAGAACGTCGTCGGCGCCCGCATCATCCCGGTGTTCGCCGCCGACCAGGGCGCGTTCTTCGCCTTCACCCTCGGCGTCGTCGCGATCATGGGTGGCGTCTTCCAGATCAACCCGATCTGGAACCTGGGCCCCTACAACCCGTCTCAGGTCTCCGCGGGTTCGCAGCCGGACTTCTACATGATGTGGACCGACGGCATGGCACGCCTCATGCCGCCGTGGGAGCTGTACCTGGGCCGCTACACGGTCCCGGCGCCGTTCTGGGTCGCGCTCATCATGGGTGCCGTCTTCGGTGCGCTGGTCATGTACCCGTGGATCGAGAAGCGGCTCACCGGCGACACCGCCCGCCACAACCTGCTGCAGCGTCCGCGCGACGTGCCGGTCCGCACCGCCATCGGTGCCATGGCCATCGCGTTCTACATGGTGCTGACGCTGGCCTGTGTCAACGACATCCTGTCGCTGAAGTTCGACATCTCGCTGAACGCCACCACCTGGTTCTTCCGCATCGCCCTGCTGCTGGCCCCGCCGCTGGCGTACTTCGTCGCCTACCGGTTCTGCATCGGTCTGCAGCGCAGCGACCGCGCGGTGCTCGAGCACGGCGTGGAAACCGGTGTCATCAAGCGGCTTCCGCACGGTGAGTACATCGAGGTCCACCAGCCCCTGGGCCCGGTCGACTCGCACGGCCACCCGATCCCGCTGGAATACCAGGGCGCCCCGGTGCCCAAGAAGATGGTCAAGCTCGGCTCCGCCGGCAAGCCCGGCACCGGCTCCTTCCTCCGCGCCGACCCGGCGTCCGAGCAGGAGCAGAATGTGGCCAACGCCCACGAGGAAGAGCACAACATGCTGCACGCCCTCGAGTCGGCCCAGAACGCCGCCATCACCGACAAGCACGATCACTGATCGTCACCGTCACCCGAAGGCCCCGAGTCGAATTCGACTCGGGGCCTTCCCCGTTCCTGGCCCGGTGCGGTACCGGCTGCAATGATGTTCGGTATGAGTGCTCCCGACGAGCGTGACGAACTGCGCCTGACGGCCGAACAGTTTGCCGACGGCGCGACGTCCGAGCTCGGCGATATCGAGATCGTGGACGGTCGTGTCGTCCGGCTGATGGCTCAGAGCCCACTCCACAGCCGCGTGGTCAGGCGGTTGGCCGGTCTGCTCGAGTCCGCGCGCCGCGATGGCGGTCCGTGCATGGTCGTGGACTCCGATGTCGCCGCACGGTTCGCCGACGCCGAAACGGCCGTGGTGGATCGGCGCCTGAACATCCGCTACCCCGATATCTGGATCCGGGACTGCGAACCATACGACGTGAACACAGTCCGCGAGCATCTGCTGCTGATCGTCGAGGTGACCTCCGAGTCGACCATCGATACCGACATCAATGACAAGCGAATCCAATATGCGATAGCCGGGGTTCCTCGCTACCTGATCGTCCGGCTGGACCAGAAGGAAGACCGGATCGAAGAGATCGAGGAATACCGTCTCGACTGGTCCGGCCGCCGATACCGTGTGCACACCGTCCACCGCCGTGTGCTGCTGCTTGACGATCCGGTAGAGGCGACGATCCCGTTCGATGTCCTCGAACAGACGTAACTCTCGCCTCGATATCGACCAAGGCCCCGAGTCGAATTCGACTCGGGGCCTTCCCCGTTCCGGGCCCGAGACATCCCCTCCGCGCCGCGGACTGTCCGGATCGAGTGATACGACCGTACGGCGGTGTGGCTTCCTCGACGACGGGTCGCGGGCGGACGGTAAGTGAAGTGGCAGGTCAGGGGGGTGCGTGGGAATTCCGGTCCGGATGGGTGTCGGGGTGGTCGGATATTTGTTAGCTTCCGAACATGGGTGTCCAGGGTGATCGGCCGCCGAGAGTGCGGCCCGCGGTGGCCACCTGGTACGCGATGGAGACCGGTCGCAGACACGGGCTTTCGGTCGCGGAGTGCCTGGCGGGGACCGGGCTACGCGGGATGCAGTTGCAAGAGCCCGGGGCGGTGGTGTTGGCGGGCCAGGAAATGCGGGTCATCCGGAACCTGATCGCATACGGCGGACACGAGCGCGGAACCGACGGGCGGGAAGCCGATGGGCGAGGTGATGACGGGCGCGGGAGTGATGAACCGGGTGTTGGCACGGATCAGGACGTCGCGCGGGCTTTGGGGGAGGCGACCGGGTGGTGGTACCACCTGGGCAGCGCCGGGGTGGTGGGTTACGCGATGGTGACGAGTCCGACTGTGCGGGAGGCGGTTCGGTTGCTGCCGCGGTACTTCGCGAAGACTTCGGTGCGGTTCGAACCGGAGTTCACGGAGACCGTGGACGGGTTGCGAGTCGAGTTCGGGGATGGTGAGCGCGGGAGTTCGGTGCGGGCGTTCCTGCTGGCCCGCGATCTGGCGGCCGCGCGGGCGGTGGTCTCGGCGCTGGTATCGCCGTTCGAGCTCATCGTGGAAACCGAGTCCGGGCGAGGCGGATTCACCGTGCCACCCGAGATACTCACGCGACCCGCCCGTCCGCCCGACGCGCACACCGGCCTCGCCTGCGTGCAGCAGTGCGAACTCGCGCTGGATCGGCGGCACCGGCACACCGGTACGGCTGCCCAGGTGCGGCGAATCCTGTTGCGCACGCCCGCGGTCGCGCCGACGCCCGCCGAAGTGGCCCACGAACTAGGCGTCTCCGAACGCGGTCTGCACAATCGCCTCGCCGCCCAGCACCTCAGCTTCCGCAGTCTCGCCGATCAGATCCGCCAACTACTGGCCGCCGAACTCCTCGACCTTGGTGTGACCGCCTCGACGGTTGCCCGGATGACGGGCTCCACCGCGCGCACCTCCCTAGCCCCCAGCTACCCGGAACGCCCCGGCCGATCATCCGGTGGCGCACACGATATTCCGCGCTGAGGCGGACCGGAAAGCCGTCACCCGGCCGGAAAACCCTGCAGAGCAAGCGGACCGATCCAGTGACTCGGCGACGATCAGGGTTGTGGGGCTGCCGGATTCGGCTTGGTCCACACCAGCGAGTACCGCCAGAGCACGTGGCGGCGGTAGTGGACGCCGGGTAGGAGTTCGGTGGCGGTCCTACAGACCTCGGCATACGTCTGCGGCGGCGGCCAGACCACCGGGGACGGGTGCGCCCACTGCGCGCGGAAGAGCCGGTCCTTGAAACTGGTGAGCAGGGCAGCCGCCTCCCACGGCAGGTCCGCGACAGAACTGTTGCGGGCCATGCCGATCAGCGCCAGGGTGCCGCCGGGGCGTAGCAGCTCCCGCATGCGGACCAGTGCCTTCTCCGAATCCATGTGGTGCAGCGCCGCGATGGAGACGATCCCGTCGAACGACCCTGGCTCGAACGGGTACGCCAGGAAATCGGCCTCCAGGTAGGTGATCTCGCCGTCGGCGGACTGCTCGCGGGCCAACTCGATGCTCTTGCCGTCCGGATCGATCCCGGTCACGGCTGCCCCCGAGCGCCGAATCCGCCGGGCCAGCTGCCCTTCCCCGCATCCGACATCCAGTACGTCCCGCGCCCCGGCGACCGCCTCGGCCAGCAGCGGGTGGTATTCGATGTTGTGGTTCCAGCGTTCACTGTCGGGAACGTCCATCCCGCCATTCTGGCAGCGGATCGACGACGCCGCCCCCACGTTCGAAACTTCGCGCCCCGACCGGAATCCACTTCTCGACGAGGCGGTTTCGGCTTCGGTCCGGCGCGGTTGTCGGAGCCCGTACCTATCGTTGGGCGTATGACCGATATCGCTCCCCTGGCCGCTTCGACCCGGGCTCGCTTCGGCGACGCCGGTGTACATGCCGTCGTGCGCAACGGTCGTACGGTGCACGCGGTCGGACTCGGCGAGTGGGTCGAGGGCGAGGAAGTTCCGGAGCTGCTGTGCCACACCGGGATCGCCGGGTGGTCGCCCGCCGTGCTGGAGCCGACCCGCGCGGATGTCACCTGTGCCCACTGCCTGCGGCGACTGGGCAGAACCTCCTCCTCCCGGCAACTGTCCCTGTTCGGTGACGACGAGAATCAGCTCGGATAGCCGACCTGCCCGGGCCCGCCGGAATGGGACGGGGTGGCTGCGGCTTCGGCGCGGGCCAGCCAGTCGAGCCAGGGGCCTGCGCCGAGGCGGGGTTCGGCGTAGCCGTCGGTGGTGCGGACGATTCGGGTGCCGGGTTGGTCCAGCCAGCGGACCAGGAGGCCTGCCTCCTCCGGAAGACCGCCGCGCAGTGGGGGATAGGTGGGGGTGGCGTCGGGGGTGGAGAGGTTGGGTGGGATGACGGTTTCGGCGGAGGCGGCGAGGCGGTCTACGACCGGCATGGGGGAGATGCCGCGGACGGCGGTGCCGGCGGCGGCCAGGCGGGCGTGGCGGATGATCGCGAACTCCCAGCCACCGGCACCGTCGGGGCGGGCAGCTATCAGTTCGGGGATGGCGGCGAGGGCGGCCAGGCGCTGGGTGCGGCGCAGGGCGCGGACCACTGCCACGGTGCGATCCCGCAGGCGGGCTGCGACCTCGAAATGTTCTGCGGTGGAGAGGGTTTCGAGTTTAGTGGCGATGGTGTGCAGCAGCGCGTCGTCGACCCCGGTGAACAGGTCGCGGATCGCGGCCGGAGCTCGTTCGTACTCCTCTATATATAGGGGGCTGTTTTCGGCGCTCGCGGGGCAACCGCCGACCACGGCGGGCAGGCAACCGTGGTGCCCGCTGCGCGGAATGCGGTTGGTGCAGGTGCGCAGGCCCGCCTGCTCGGCGAGGGTGGCGGCGATCTCCTGGGCGTCGGTGCGGGAGCTGAACGGGCCCAGCGCGTCCCGGGTCGGCGTGCGGGAGACGGCGAAGCGGGGGAAGGGCTCATCGGTCAGCGTCAGCCACCACGCGCGCTGCGGGAACTTCGAACGCCGGTTGTAGGGCGGGGTGTGCGCGATCAGCAGTCGCAGCTCGCGCACCCCGGCCTCCAGGCCGTGCGCGCACTCCACGTGATCGACCCGGGTGGCCAGTTGCACCATCTCGCGCATGCGCGGCCGGGTATCGGATCCGGTGAAGTAGTTGCGGACACGGCGGCGCAGATTCACCGCCGTCCCTATATAGAGGACTTCGTCCGACGGCCCGCGGAACAGGTACACGCCGGGCGTCGCCGGAAGATCCGCGGCCATCCCACGTTTGGCGCGCTGCCGCCGCGTCACCTCCGGCAGATAGTCCAGCAGCTCGGTGAGACTCTGCACCCCTTGATTGCCGACCCGGGCGATGAGCGCGTGCAGCACGTCCACGGTCGCCTTGGCGTCGTCCAGCGCCCGGTGGGTGGGCCGCGTCTCGGCCCCCAGCAGCTGCGCGAGGTACCAGAGCTTGGCCGAGGGCGCCTCTTCCTTCGGGAGCACCCGCCGCGCCAGCTGGACGGTGCACAGCGTTTGGAATGCGGGCCACGGCAATTCGCACCGTGCCGCCGCGGCCTTCAGGAACCCGACATCGAAGCGGGCATTGTGGGCGACGAGCACCGCGCCCCGCGCGAACTCCAGGAACCCGGGCAGCACCTGCTCGATGCGCGGCGCGTCCACCACCATGGCGGTGGTGATCCCGGTGATCTGGACGATCTGCGGCGGAATCGCGCACCCGGGGTTGATCAGGGTCGCGAACTCGCCGAGCACCTCGCCGCCGCGCACCTTCACCGCGCCGATCTCGGTGATGGCGTCCCCGTCCGGACTGGTGCCGGTGGTCTCGAGATCGACCACCACGAACGTCGTGTCGTAGAGCGGGGTTTCGAGCTCGTCGAAGGCCAGCTGTGCGGCTGGATCCGATCGCGAAGACACGAACGGCAAGCGTAGGCGGGGGGTCCGACATGTCGCGCCGGTCGTGGCCGGCTGATCGCCCCGGCGCCTGGCGTGGGTCCCCGGCACCGGGGCCGTGACCTGCTGCCCTGCGCGGTCGTGATCTTGCTGAGATCGGACTAGGAAATGTCTGAATTTCCCGTGGGGTGCGGCCGAGATACTCGAGCTGCAATCCCCGAATTGCGAAAATATGCGAGATTGTGGCCAGGGTCACATTAATGCGGATTATGGATCAATTTTGATGAAGGGGCCGGTTGGTCCGGTTCGCCGCCCGGCGCGTGCTGCCCCGCTGCCACGCTGTCGGGCGTGTTGCTCGAGCGTGTCGCAGACTCCCAGGTCGTGGGCCATGGCTCTGACCTTGTGTTATTCGGAATCTGTCCAGGTCGGGAGGGTCGTCGGCACTCGTTGTCTACTCGCCGGTAGCTATTGGGACGCTCCCGCGAAAACGGCCGCTGTTATCGTTTCGTGATTGCTGTGACGTTAGTCGCACCGAAATAGGGCCGCGTAACAATTTCGAGTCACGGACCGACCGGCTCGGCTTTACAAAGCACCGTTATGTCCTCGTAATCTTCCTGAGACCTCGCGGAGTCCGACGTACCACCGGGTACGGCGTCGCGGGGCAGATTGGAAGTACCTCACCATGGCGACCACCTCCACCAAGCGACAGGTCCGGGGCATCCAGCGCACCGCGCGCCGTGCCGCAGCGGCCGGAGCCGTCGGCGCTGCCACGCTGAGTGCGCTGCTGCTGCCCGCGACCCCCGCGATGGCCCAGCCGGTCAACACTCCGGTCGGCGTCTTCGATGTACCGGATCAGATCCAGCTTCCGGCCATTCCGGGTGTGCCCGCGTCCATCCCGGTGAACATCCCCGAGATTCCGGGCATCGTCACCCCGCAGGGCCCCGGCCCGGCCGCCCCGGCCCCGCAGAACAGCCTGCACCAGGCCGCGGTCGACGCCGCCATGAGCCGCCTCGGCGATCCGTACGTGTACGGCGCGGCCGGCCCGAACGCCTTCGACTGCTCCGGTCTGGTGCAGTGGTCCTACGCGCAGGCCGGAGTCAGCCTGCCGCGCACCAGCTATGAGCAGGCGAACGCCGGCGCGCCGGTGTCCTACGACGATCTGCAGCCGGGCGACGTGGTGTCGTTCTACGGCGGCAGCCACTCCGGCATCTACATCGGTGACGGCAATGTGGTGCACGCGTCCACCTCCGGTCAGCCGGTGAAGGTCGCCTCGATCGCCTCGATGCCGTTCGCGGGCGCGGTCCGAATCTAGAACCTCCTGCCCTGCTCGAGGGCTGATTTCGAAACGGCGTCCGTAATGGTTCCGTGGCCTGCTGGACACAACCGGTCGCCGTTTCGTAATCTTATCGAGACCTTCTTGACCAGCTCGGGGTAAGAGAACGGGACGACACCAACGGTGGCAGCGCAACAGCGACCTCATCGAACACACAGTCATCATGCGAAACGACTGGTGGGTGGAGCCCTCACGGTAGGCGCGCTCATGGTCGGCACCTACGGCACCCTGGGTCTCGGATCCGCGATGGCCGACCCGGTCTCCGCACCGGCAACTGCTGGGGAAGCAGTGCAGCGGCTGATCGACCTGTCGCGGCAATCCGAACAGCTCAATCAGCAGGCGCTCAACGCGCAGGCCGACCTGGACACCAAGGTCGCCGCGCAGACCACCGCCGAGAAGCAGGCCGCCGACGCCACCGCCACGCTCGACGCGGCCAAGGCCGACATCAGCCGCTACCAACCGGTCGTCAACCGCGCGGCCACCTCCGCCCTGCTCGGCAGCCGCACCAACCGGCTCACCTCGCTACTGGTGAGCAATTCACCGCAGCAACTGCTCGACCAGATGTCCGTCGTGGATCTGGTGGCCACGCGCACGAGTGAGCAACTGGGCCAGTACCAGAAGGCCACCGACGCGGCCGCCGCCGCCCAGAAAATCGCGACCACCGCCGCCGACGCCGCCCGCGCCGCCAGCACCGCCGCCGACGCGATCCGCACCGACCTGGAATCCAAACGTGCTGCGCTGCAAGGCTCCATGGCCGGTGTCATCGCCGCCTGGGGGCAGCTCTCCGCGGGTGACAAGTCCGCGCTGGCGGGCTCCATGTTCCCGCCCGGCTTCGACCGCGACAGCCTGCTACGGGGCCTGGTTCCCGGCTCCGGCACCAGTGCTCTGGCCGCCGCCCTCACCCGCGTGGGCGATCCCTATGTCTGGGGCGCGACCGGCCCCGACCAGTTCGACTGCTCCGGCCTCGTGCAGTGGGCATTCCACCAGGTCGGCAAGAACGTGCCGCGCACCAGCCAGCAGCAATCCGACTACGGCACGCCCGTCGCCGAGAAGGACCTGCAGCCCGGCGATATCGTGTTCTTCTATTCCGACATCTCCCACGTGGGCATCTACGCCGGCAACGGATTGATGCTGCACGCTTCGACATTCGGCGTTCCCGTGCAGGTCGCGCCGATGGGCTCCACCCCGTTCCATTCGGCGCGCCGGTTCTGACCAGCAGTAACCGCGCATGAGCATGAGGTGGCGATGAGCGCTTTGCGGCGAGTGCGCGGCTGGCTGTCGGCGCGCCGGCGATTCCAGTTCGTGCTCACCCTGGTCATGGTCACCGGCCTGACCGCCGCCTGCGGCGCGCTGCTCATGCTGCCGAATTCGGTGCTGCCCACCTTGCGTGCGGTGGTGCCGAGCCCGGACTCCGGCGGGCTGACCGCCTCGGATCCGCAAGTGCCGGTGGTGAAGCGGACCATGGAGTATTACGGCAAGCCGGTCGCTGAGACGGTGGCCACCGGATCCGATCGGGTCGGGGTGGTGCTCGGTCATGCCGGGCAGCGCGCCGATATCGACACGCTGGCCAATGAACTCGCGGCGGCCACCACCGCGGTGACCTCGCTGTGGGGCCCGCAATGGAATCAGGCCCCCGTCGTCGTGGTCGCCTCCAGCCCTGCCGAATTCGCCGCCCTCACCCGTGCCGTCGGTGACGTGCCCGCCGAGGTCGCCGCCTCCACCGTTGTCGACCCGGTCCGCCCCGGGGCCGAATTGACCGGTCAGCGTGTCGTTTTCGGCCCGGAGGCCGGTCGCCGCCTCGGTGCGGACGGCCTGCGCTCGGTACTGCGCCACGAACTCACCCACATGGCGACCCGCAAGATCACCGTCGACGGCTCCCCACTGTGGATGCTCGAAGGCGCGGCCGAATACACCGCGCACCGCGGACTGCACCACCCCGTCACCCAGATCGCCCCCACCCTCACCACCCGCGCCCGCACCGGCGACCTCCCCGCCGACCTGCCCGCCGACGCCATGTTCGAACCCAGCAGCGGCCAAGCCTCCCTCGCCTACGAACAGGGCTGGTCCGCCTGCGCTTTCATCGCCGACCACTACGGCGACCCGAAACTCGTGGATCTCTACCACGCGCTGTCCTCCGGTCCGAAGGATCGCGCCGCCCTCGACACCGCCTTCCGCGACACCCTCGCCACCGGCTACGCCGATTTCGTCACCGCCTGGCGCGGGTGGATCTCCACCCGGACCGCCGAGGGCGCGTAGCTCCCGCTCACTCGGACCCGAGACCGCTTGCCCGTTCTTGCGGCTGTCGCTCTCTCGTCATTCCGGCCGCTGGCACTCCGCCACGGCGTGCCGCGGGGGGACTCGGGGTGCGAGGGTTCGGGGCGGAGGGTGACGGTGGGGCTGGTGCAGTAGGTTTGTCGGCATGGGGCGAACGTTGCTGGTTACCAATGATTTCCCGCCGCGACCGGGTGGGATTCAGTCGTATCTGCACGCGCTCGCATTAAGGCTGCCTGCCGATGAACTGGTGGTGTACGCGCCGCGGTGGCGGGGGGACAGCCACTGGAAGTTCGATGCCGAGCAGCCGTTTCAGGTGGTGCGGCATCCGACGACATTGATGCTGCCGACCCCGTTGGTGGCGCGGCGCGCCAAGAAGCTCATGCGCGACGAACACTGCGATCGGGTGTGGTTCGGGGCGGCGGCCCCGCTGGCCCTGATGTCGCCGGTGCTGCGGCGGGCGGGCGCGGAACGGATCATCGCCTCCACACACGGGCACGAGGTCGGCTGGTCGATGCTTCCGGGCGCGCGGCAGGCGCTGCGGGTGATCGGCGATCACACCGATGTCGTCACCTACGTCAGTAAATACACGCGGGGGCGGTTCGCGGCCGCGTTCGGTGCGCAGTCCGCGCTCGAATACCTGCCGCCCGCAGTCGATTCCGAGATCTTCAAGCCGGACCCGGCCGCCCGCGCCGAACTGCGCGCCCGCTACGGGCTGGGCGACCGGCCGACCATTCTCTGCCTGTCGCGGCTGGTGCCGCGCAAGGGGCAGGACGCGTTGATCGCGGCCATGCCCGAGATCCGCAAGCGCATCGACGGCGCGGTCCTGGTGATCGCGGGCGGCGGCCCCTACGAGCAGAAGCTGCGCGCCCTGGTCGCGGCCATGGGCGTGTCCGACGACGTGGTCTTCACCGGCCGCGTCCCGTCCAAGGAACTCGCCGCGCACCACACCCTCGCCGACGTGTTCGCCATGCCCTGCCGCACCCGAGGTTTCGGCCTCGACGTGGAGGGCCTGGGCATCGTGTTCCTCGAGGCCTCGGCCACCGGAGTGCCGGTGGTGGCGGGCAATTCGGGCGGTGCGCCGGAAACCGTGCGCGAAGGCGAGACCGGCCGCGTCGTCAACGGCCGCTCCATCCAATCGCTCACCGACGCCATCGTCGACATCCTCTCCGACCGCGACACCGCCGCGGCCATGGGCGCGGCCGGTCGCGCCTGGGTGCAGCAGCAGTGGCGCTGGGACCTCATGGGCGAGCGACTACAGGAACTGCTGGCCGGTACCCGGTCGGCGCGGGTCTGAGACGATTCCCGTCCTGCGCTAGGCTCAGCCGCGTGAGCAGTATCCAGGTTGCCGATCAGACCTTCGTCGCCGCGCCGGGTGAGGCCGTGGCCGAGGTGCTGGCCGATCGTGCCCGCTGGCGGAAGTGGTTCCCCGACCTGCAGTTGCAGGTTCGGGAAGACCGCGCCGACAAGGGAATTCGCTGGACCGTCAGCGGTGGCGCGGAAGGCACCATGGAGGTCTGGCTGGAGCCCATGCTGGACGGCGTCGTCATGCACTTCTTCATGCACGCCGAACCGCGCGGCGGCATCGCCGGTATGTCCGGGCGTGACCTGCTGGCGCTCAACCGGACCCGCCGCGTCGCGGGCAAGGTCATGTCCTTCGAGATCAAGGCCCGTCTCGAGGCCGGACGCAAGGCCGGGGTCGCCCCCGCCGCGCACTGACCGACCGCCGCTCCCACACCTCTCCAATGGCTTGAAAGGAAGCGTTGCCGCCCATGGCCGATCGAACTCAGAGGTCGATCGTGATCGACGCCCCCTCGGATCGAGTGATGGCGGTCATCGCCGACCTGGAGTCGTATCCGGAATGGGTCGCCGCGGCCCGCTCGGTCGAAGTGCTGGAGAAGCTTCCGGACGGCCGCGCCCGCACCGCCCGCTTCACCCTGGACGCCGGGGTCGTGAAGGACACCTACACCCTGTCCTACACGTGGCGGCCCGACGGCCGCGCGGTGAGCTGGAGCCTGGTCGCCGGTGACCTGCAGAAGGCGCAGGACGGCACCTACGAGCTGATCGCCCTGCCCGACGGCACCACCCAGGTGGTCTACGAGCTGACGGTGGACCTCAACATCCCCATGATCGGCATGTTCAAACGCAAAGCGGAGAAGGTCATCACCGACACCGCCCTCAAGGAACTCAAGAAACGGGTCGAAGGCTGAGTCCCGGCGGTACCGACCGCTCGCCGCGCCCCGCCACCCGCGTCGAGTTGTTCATCGGCAAGGGGGGTGTCGGAAAGACCACGCTGGCGTGCGCGACCGCCCTCGCCTACGCCCGCACCGGCCAACGCGTCCTGTTGGCCTCCCTCGACCAGGCCCACTCCCTCGGCGACGCCCTGGGTTTCCGCCTCCGCCACGGCGGCAGCACCAAACCCGCCGTCGCGAGCATCCCGCTCCCCATGTTCCAGCCACCGGAGCCGGGCTACCCGCCAACCGGATATGACAGCGCCACAACGGGATTCGGAAGCCCTCGGCTGGGGACCGGCAGCGTCGGATCGGAATTCGCGAATGCTGGATCGGGTTTCGCGAGCGGCGACGCCGCGATCGCGAGCGCCGGGGCGGAGTTCGGGAGTGCGGGAGCGGGATTCGGTGGCGTGGAGCACGGCCGCGCGACCGCCTGGGAGACACCACGGATCCCGCGCGGGGATTCGCTCGCTGCCGCGGCGACGCTCGATGTCATCGAGGTGGATTCGCTTGCGCTGCTGGAGGATCGGTTCGGGCAGGTGCTGCTCATGGCGTCCGGGGCGGGGCACGAGCACGGGTTCGATCTGGGTGCGCTGGATCCGGCCGAACTGACCGGACTGCCCGGGGTGCAGGAACTCCTCGCATTGCTGGAGATCACGCAGTTCGCCAAGGATGCTCGGTGGGATGTGATCGTGGTGGACTGCCCGCCGTCGGCGGACATGTTGCGCATCGTCACTACGCCCGACACCGTGCTCGGTTATCTGGAACGGGTGTGGCCCGCGCACTCTCGGACCATGGAGGCGATCGGCACCGATTTCCGCAAGGCGGTGCTGGCGGTGACCGTGGAACAGATCGTGTCCGCGGTGACCGACGCCCGCGACCTGTTGGCAGACCGCACCCGCACGGGGTGCAAGTTGGTGACCGCCGCCGAGCAGGTGGCGGTCGCGGAATCGGCGCGCGTGCGTTCCGCGGCGGCGCTGCTGGGTCTGCGGCTCGATGCCGTGCTGGTCAACAAGGTGCTGTCGGAGATGCCGGGCGTCGAGTCGGCCGCGCCCCCGCATCCGGCGGTGCAGTGGTACTTCAACCGCCGCGGTGAGCAACTCGACGTGGTGACCGAGCTGGGCAAGCGGATGCGCGATGTCCCGGTGCAGGTCGTGGGGCACGCCGGGTCCGAACCGGTGGGCCTGAGCTCGCTGTGTGCTTTGTCCTATGCCGTGGACGCGAGTGGTAACTGGGTGGGATGGCGTCCGATCCCTATGCTTGGCACAGATGCGGACGGTGTGCTGCCCGTCCCCGCCGAGCCGATGGTGCGGCTCGAGTCGGGAGCCGGCGTGCACTCGGTGTTCGCGATGCGCATGCATCTGCCGATCGTCGATCCGTCGACGTTGCGGCTGGGACGAGTGGAGGACGATTTGATCGTGGGAGCGGACGGGGTTCGGCGGCGCATGCGGCTGGCCCCGGTATTGCGGCGGTGCACGGTCGAGGCCGCCGAGCTCGACGGCGACCAGTTGGTCATCCGCTTCCGGCCCGACCCCCAGGTCTGGCCGAAATGACCACCACCCACCCGCGTCCCGGTCACCCCGACGAGAACCTCGGCGAATTCGCCGAGGAACTGCGGCTGCTCGCCGAGGCCGTGCTCGAACGCGTCGAACCGGTACTGCGCCGCACCGCCTCCGACGGGCGCACCGAATGGAACAGCTGCAGCTGGTGTCCGGTGTGCGCGGCCGCGGCCATCGTGCGCGGCGAACACCACGACGTGGTGGCCGCCATCGCCGAACACGGCACCGCCATCGTGACCGTGCTGCGTGAGGCGCTCGCGGGCGTCCCGGTGGATCCGGTGATCCCGCCCGAACTGGATCCGGATTCCCCGGAGTACCACGCCTGGCATCAGTACGCGCACGCCGCCGCAAACCCTTCCGAGGCAACGGATCTCCCGTTCGCGGACGAATCCGCGCCGACGGGCCACGCGCCCAGCCCCGCCGCGAGCCTCGCCGCGGTGTTCACTCGCTTCCTGGCCGGTGCGCAGGGCCGCGCTGCCGCGCGAAACCAGCACGGCGACAATGATTTCGGTGCTCCCGCCGAGGACACGGAAGACCCGCTGGGTCACGGTCCCGGTGCCGCGCGCCGACCCACCGACACGCAATCCGAGGCGGACCCCGCTGCCGACCCGCGGCCGTTCGGGCCGCCGATCGCAACTCCTACCGACGATCCCTCCGGCCGAGCGACGGGTGCACCCGCCGCCGGTTCGTCCGATGCGCAGGCCACCGGCCCGGCATCGGGTCGCGCATCGCGGCCGGGAGGTGGTCGGCGCGCCAAGTACGTGCCCATCGACGTGACCATCAAGGCATGAGGGGCGGTGAGGATGTGCCGTTGACCGTGGGAATCGATGTGGGCGGCACGAACATCCGGGCGTCGGTGGTGGACGGGGCGGGCGAGGTGCTCGACACCGTGACCGCGCCGACCCCGCACTCCGCGCGGGCGCTCGAGGACGGTCTGGCCCGCGCGGTGCGTGAACTGTGCGCCCGGCACACCATCGGCGCGGTGGGGCTCGCGGTGGCGGGTTTCGTCGACGAGGACCGTGCCACCGTGCGTTTCGCCCCGCACCTGCCGTGGGAGGACGCCCCGGTCGCGCAGCGGTTGACCGACCGCCTCGGCCTGCCGGTCATCCTCGAGCACGACGCCAATGCCGCGCTGTGGGCGGAATACCGCTTCGGCGCGGCGGCAGGCGGCCGCAATGTGGTGCTGGTCGCCATCGGCACCGGCATCGGCGCGGCACTACTCATCAATGGGCAGCTGTATCGCGGAAGTTACGGTGTCGCACCGGAACTCGGCCACCTCCAGGTGGTGCCCAACGGACGCGCCTGCGCCTGCGGCAAACGCGGCTGCTGGGAAAGGTATTGCAGCGGA
This sequence comes from Nocardia sp. NPDC059240, assembly GCF_042753865.1. Classification (NCBI taxonomy): domain Bacteria; kingdom Bacillati; phylum Actinomycetota; class Actinomycetes; order Mycobacteriales; family Nocardiaceae; genus Nocardia; species Nocardia sp. NPDC059240. The sequence continues at coordinate 157,808 of NZ_JBHZAC010000012.1, forward strand.
ACCGCTCTGGTGGACACCGCCATCGAACTGCTGGCCACCGACCCGCAGCGTTCCACCGTGCTGGCCCGCGAATCCGGTCGCGATCCGGGTTCCCTGACCGGCCGCCGGGTGGCGGGCGCGGCGCAGGACGGCGATCCGGTCGCCCTCGAGGTGATGGCCGACTTCGCGCGCTGGCTGGGCCTGGGCCTGGCCTTCGTCAGCGACCTGTTCGACCCGGACCTGATCGTGGTCGCCGGCGGCGTCAGCAGCTCGGCCCCGCTGTTCCTCGACGAAGCCCGCGAGCACTACGCCGCCTCCATCACCGGTGCCCGCCACCGCCGTCTCGCCCGCATCCGCACCGCCCAGTTGGGTGAGGCGGCGGGCATGATCGGCGCCGCCGAACTGGCCCGCGCCGCGGTGCCCGCCGGTCAGAACGGGATCTCGACCGCGTCGGCTCGTCGTTGATCAAGGTGACAACTGATTTAGTGCCGGTGCGGGTAACTCACCGGGTACGTCCAGGATCGGTTCGGGCCTGACCGCAGGTCCGGGTGTGGGACTGTTGACGGCTCTCTGTTGCCCGCTGAAGTCGCGGGGAGGCGGGGGAGCAGTTCCACGGGTCGGGACGAAAGTCCCGACATTGGAGAATCCGCTCACCACCGGTTGGTTACGCTGCGGACTCGGCGGTAGGGTAGGCAAGCGAGTGTGGTGGTGCCCGCAATGAGGCCGGTCCCGGGTATCGAAAACAGGGGAAAGGACGCAATGTTCTACTGGCTGCTGAAGTTCGTCTTGGTGGGGCCGCTGATGCACCTGCTCAACCGGCCGCAGGTCGAGGGTGTCGAGAACATTCCCCCGAAGGGTGCGGCCATCCTGGCCGGCAACCATCTGTCGTTCACCGACTGGCTGTTCACCCCGCTGATGAGCCCCCGCCGGATCACCTATCTGGCCAAGGCCGAATACTTCACCACTCCGGGTCTCAAGGGCCGCCTGCAGAAGTTCTTCTTCTCCGGCACCGGCCAGTACCCGATCGACCGGTCCGGTGCGGACGCGGCCGAATCCGCTCTCAACACCGCGCGCACCCTGCTCGGTGAGGGCCGCCTGGTCGGGCTCTACCCGGAAGGCACGCGTTCCCCGGACGGCCGCCTCTACAAGGGCAAGACCGGTGTGGCACGCCTCGCCCTGGAGACCGGTGTGCCGGTGATCCCGGTGGCCCTGATCGGCACCGACGAGGTGTGCCCGCCCGGACCGTTCCGCTGGCGTGCCCGCAAGGTCACCGTGAAATTCGGTGCGCCCATCGACTTCTCGCGTTACGAGGGCATGGGTGGCAACCGTTTCGTCGAGCGTGCCGTCACCGACGAGATCATGTACGAGCTCATGCAGATGGGCGATCAGGAGTACGTGGACGTCTACGCCGCGAGCCTGAAGAAGGGCGTCCCCTCGGGCAGCCGCCCCGACGCGGACCGCGTGCCGCAGACGATGGCCGGCTGAGCCGACCGCCTCGAGTCATCGGAAAGGCCCCGGGAGACCAAGTCTCCCGGGGCCTTTCGCATACCTGGAATCAGATCGCCTGGATTCGGCGGTGTCAGATCGCCTGGATTCGGCGGTGCGCTTCGATGGCTTCGAACTTCGCCAGGTTGTGGCGGGCGTCGGCGAGCGCGTCGTGCGCGTCCTTCGGGATGGGCGGCAGCGGCGGTCGACCGTGCTGGTCCCAATGCTGACGCAGCTCATTGGTGTAGCGCGGCAGCGCATTGGGCAGGTCGACCATGGACCCCCACAGCTGGCACAGCGCGACGTGGTCGTAGGCGCCGACCCACGCCCACAGTTCGGGTTCCACACTGGGGCGGGGAACCAGGAACTTGTAGAGGTCTTCGCGAATGCGCTGGCGCGAGCGCCACAGCGGGGAGGACGGCGGCGGTAGCTTCGGTAGGACGTTGCGGCGGACGAACGGCCCGGCCTTCTCGGGATCGAATTCGGTGGAGACCGCGTAGAACTCGCGTCCGTCCTCGCACACCACCGCGATGGAGACGAGGTCGATGACGGTCCCGTCCTCGATGAATTCCGAATCGTAAAAGTACCGCAGTGAGATGGGTCTCTCCTGACCTCGAGCTCGGGGAATGGGTCCGGGCTGATCATACGACCACCGGGTGTGAGCAATTCCAGCCCTGGGTGTGGTCCACCTCATCAAGACCGATCCGTATTCTGAACTCGTGAACTGGACCGTCGACGTACCGATCGATCGCCTGCCGGAACTTCCTCCGCTGCCCGCCGAACTGCGTCGGCGTCTGGATGACGCCCTTGCCCGCCCGGCCCTCCAGCAGCCGTCCTGGGATCCCGAGCAGGCCGCCAAGATGCGCACCGTGCTGGAATCTGTCCCCCCGATCTGCGTGCCCGCCGAGGTCGAAGAGCTACGGCTGCGCCTGGCCGAGGTGGCCCGCGGTGAAGCCTTCCTGATGCAGGGCGGCGACTGCGCGGAAACCTTCGCAGACAACACCGAGCCGCACATCCGCGGCAATATCCGCACGCTGCTGCAGATGGCCGTCGTGCTCACCTACGGCGCGAGCCTGCCGGTGGTGAAGGTGGCCCGCATTGCCGGGCAGTACGCCAAACCCCGTTCCTCCGACACCGATTCGCTGGGCCTCACCTCCTACCGCGGTGACATGGTGAACTCGCTGGTCGCCGATGAGGGTCTGCGCGTGCACGATCCGTCGCGGCTGGTGCGCGCCTACGCCAACGCGTCGGCGGCCATGAACCTGGTGCGGTCGCTGACCTCGGCCGGGATGGCCGACCTGCACAAGGTGCACGACTGGAATCGCGAGTTCGTGGCGCAGTCCCCGGCCGGGGCCCGCTACGAGCAGATGGCCGCCGAGATCGATCGTGCGCTGGCGTTCATGAAGGCTTGCCGCGTCAACGATCCCAATCTCTCGACCGCACGCCTGTACGCCAGCCACGAGGCGCTGGTGCTCGACTACGAGCGGGCCATGCTGCGCCTGAGCGAGCACCCCGTCACCGGCGAGCCGGTGCTCTACGACCTGTCGGCGCACTTCCTGTGGATCGGTGAGCGGACCCGTCAGCTCGACGGCGCGCACATCGCGCTGGCCGAACTGATCGCCAACCCGATCGGTCTCAAGATCGGCCCGACCACCACGCCCGAGCAGGCCGTGGAATACGTCGAGCGCCTGGACCCCAACAACGAGCCCGGCCGCCTGACCCTGGTCGCGCGCATGGGCAACGGCAAGGTCCGCGATGTGCTGCCCCCGATCATCGAGAAGGTGCAGGCCACCGGCCACCAGGTGATCTGGCAGTGCGACCCCATGCACGGCAACACCCACGAGGCCACCACCGGCTACAAGACCCGCCACTTCGACCGCATCGTCGACGAGGTGCAGGGCTTCTTCGAGGTGCATCACGCGCTGGGCACCCACCCGGGCGGCCTGCACATCGAGCTCACCGGCGAGAACGTCACCGAATGCCTCGGTGGCGCGCAGGACATCTCGGATCTGAACCTGGAAGAGCGCTACGAGACGGCGTGCGACCCGCGCCTGAACACCCAGCAGTCGCTCGAACTGGCGTTCCTGGTCGCGGAGATGCTGCGCTAGGAACCCGAGACACACAAGAGCCCGGATCGTGAAAGCGGTCCGGGCTCTGTCGTTTCCGAGGTATCGGTATTAGGGGAGTGCTACGACCGTGATGGTGGCGCCGGGTTCGACGACGTCGCCGGGGGCGGTGCTCTGCGAGACGATGATCGAGTTGTCGTTGCCCGCCAGTTGACGGACGGTGATCGAGAGACCGAGGGCCTGGAGTTTGCTGCGGGCGGTGGAGACGTTGGCGCCCAGCAGGTTCGGCATCTCGATCGCGCTGTTGACGACCAGGACCACGCCGCTCCCGTTCTCGGCGGTGGCGCCCGCGGCCGGGTCGGTGCTGATCACGGAACCGGCCTTGATCTTGGCGTCGAATTGATCCCGGGTGGAGCTGACGGTCAATCCGGCCTTCTGCAATGCCGTTCTGGCCTCGTCCTCGGTCTTGCCGCGCACATCGGGCACCTTGACCGGCTGAGATCCCTTGCTGCGGTAGACCTTCACCTGCGCATTGGCGGGGAGGACGGTGCCGGAGCCCGGATCCACCTTGGCGACAGTGCCTTTCGGCGCGGTACTGCCGATCTCGCCGCCGTCCACCGGCGTCAGCCCGGCATCTCTGATCGCCTTGTTCACCGTCGCGACGTCAGCTCCCGCTTGCACATCCGGCACCTTGGGCTTACCGCTGGAGACCAGGATCGCGACCAAGGAGCCCTTGGTGATCCGGGCCCCGGCGACCGGATCGGTGCCGACCACATTGCCGACCGGGACGGTGTCCGACGCCTTGTTGCGAGTATCGGTCTTGAAGCCCGCGGCCTGCAGGGTGGCGATCGCCTTGTCGGTGTTCATGCCCGCGATGGACGGCACCGCCGAATATCTCCCGACTCCGAGCCACCAGCCGCCGATACCCAGCAGCAGCGCCAGCGCGATCACCACGCTCAACCAGATGATGACCTTGCGGCGCGACTTGCCGCGATCCTCGATCAGATCCTGCGGATAGCCCTGGTTGTTCGGCGGTCTGGGCGACGGCGGCGCGTATTCGGTCGGATACTCCGGCGGCATCTCCCGCGCGGCCGTCATGACTCTGGTGTGCTCGGCCTGCGGCTGCACGTATTCGGTCGGCGGGTCCACGGCCATTCGGGTGGTCGGGTCCGCCGCGCCCGGAATGGGCCGCGCGGCAGGCTGCGGCGCGGCCGCCTGCGCGATCCGGTATTTGGCGCTGAGGTGTTCGGCAGATTCGGTGGGCGCGGGCACCCGGTACTCGGGTAGCTGCAGTTCGCGGGCGATGCGCCGCAGGTCCGCCGCCATCTCGGTGGCATCGGCGTAGCGGTGCATGGGTTCCCGCGCGGTGGCGTGCGCGACCAGCTCGTCGATCTCCGGCGGGATCCCGGTGATGAACCGGCTCGGGCTCGGCACGTCCTTCTCGACTCGCTGCAGGGCGATGGACAGCGAGTTGTCGCCGGTGAACGGGGTTCGGCCGGTGAGCATTTCGAAGATCAGCACGCCCGCGGAGTACACGTCGCTGCGGGAGTCGGCGGTGCCGCTGGTGACCTGTTCGGGGGACAGGTAGGCGGCGGTGCCGAGGATCACGCTGTCGGAGGTGATCTTGGCCTCGGCGACGGCGCGCACCAGTCCGAAGTCGGCGATCTTCACGTCGCCGGTGTCGGAGATGAGCACGTTCTCGGGTTTGATGTCGCGGTGTACCAGCCCGGCCGCGTGCGCCACGCCGATGGCGGCCAGTACGGGTTCGGCGACGGCGCGCACCGCGTGCGGGGGCATGGGTCCGCGTTCGCGCAGCAGTTCGCGCAGGGTGCCGCCCTCGACGAGTTCCATGATCAGGAACGGGTGGTCGCCGTCGACGCCCTGGTCGTAGACCGCGACCAGCGAGGGATGCTTGAGCTTGGCCACCGCGCGCGCCTCGAGTTCGAAGCGGGTGAGGAATTGCGGGTCGGACGCGAACTTCGGATCCATCACTTTGATGGCAACCGGTCGGTCCAATCTGGTGTCCACCCCCCGGAACACCATGGACATGCCGCCGCGCGCGATCGGCGCGTCGATGCGGTAGCGCCCTTCCAGCATCTGGCCGATCAACTGCAACCCTTCCGATTTTCCGAATGCCGCCCCGCGCGGCTCACCCGATGGTAGTCGCGCCGGGGTGTGTTGCGATGGTGGCGACGCGACAGACTACCGTGGTCCGCGTGAGTGCCTTTCCTTGCAGCGAAGACGTCCTGCCGGATTCGGTGACCCTGATCCCGCTGCCCGACGTGGCCGAGCAGTTGGGAATGCTGGTCACGCGAGTGCATCAGATGCTGCGCGACCATCAGATAATCGCGGTCCGCCGCGCCGGCGTTGCCGGAATTCCCAAGGAGTTCTTCGACTCCGACGGTGCCATCGCCAAGCACGTTCCCGGTCTGATCACCGTGATGCGTGACGGCAAGTACACCGATGAGGAAATCCTCGAGTGGATCTACACCGAGGACGAAACCCTGCCCGGCCGCCCCATCGACGCCATCCACGGACCGCTGGCCCGTGAGGTGATCCGCCGAGCGGCCGCTGACCCGTTCTGATAAATCGATAGTTCGACGGTCGTCGCGGTCAGTTCCGAAGGGGACCGGCCGCGACGAATTCCCGTGCAGCCACCCGTAAACGACGGTGCTGCGGCACTACCGCGCGGCGGCTGAATACCGCATAGTCGGCCCGTTCGATCTCATCGAGAATGCCGCTGTAAAGAGTGGCGGCCGTGCGAATGGCCGGGCGCACCCGGGGTGTGAGCAGATCGATACCCGGAATCGCGCGGCGATAAATGCCGCGATTGATCGCGATCAAATGCGCGAGCGCCCGCCGTACCCGTGGGTCGGTATGGCCCGAGCCGCGGCATTCGAACAACAGCTCGGCGTCCACACCGAAGGCCGCCAATTCGTCAGTGGGCAGATACACGCGCCCGCGATCCAGGTCCTCGCCGACATCACGCAGGAAATTGGTGAGCTGGAACGCTTCTCCCAGCGCGGCGGCCGCGGGTTCGGCGTCGGCCACCGGGACCACGGTGCCCAGCACCGGCAGCAACTGCAATCCGATGGCGGCCGCCGAGCCGCGCATGTACTCGCGCAGGCCCGCCATGCTGGGGTAGCGGTCGCGGTATTGCGGCCCGCCGGGGATATCCATCCGCATGGAGTCGAGGAACACCCAGAAGTGTTCGGCGGCAATCGAATACCGCCGGATGGTGTCGGATACCGCCAGCAGGACGCGGTCCTCGGGCCCGTCGGACTGCTCGAGGGGCGCGTCGACCAGCCGGGCGCGCAGTTCGTGTTCGATCGAATCCAGCCGGGCCGCGGACTCTTCTGCCCGCCCGGGCGCGTCGGCGGCGTCCACGATGTCGTCGACCAGCCGCGCGAACGCGTACAGCGCGTGCACGGCCGGTCTTCGTTCCGGTTCCAGCAGCCGGGTGGCCAGGAAATAGGTGCGCCCGTGGGCTGCCGCGATGCGGCGGCAGTCCCGGTAGGCGCGGTCGAGCGGCACGGCGAGCTCGGTCACGCCGGGCCGGGCGCGGCCGCACCGCCGAGCGGGGTGACCGGCGCGTGCAGATCGGTATGCGGGTGTGCCGCACGCAGTTTCAGCGGATCCACGGTGTGCAGCGACAGCGCCGCGACGACCGCGGCGAAGGTGGCCAGCGCGACGTGCACCCAGTTGTAGAGCCCGATCGACCCGTCCGGCTGGAACACCAGCATCAGCCACGTACACAGTCCGACCAGGACCTGCAGAGTCCGGGTGGACAGCGCGAAGCCGGCGGCCAGTGCCAGCGGCCACGAGTAGTACCAGGGCAGCGCGGCCGGGGACAGGATCACGATGGCCACGAACGCGACCAGGATGCCGAACACGGCCTCCTTCTCGCTGTTGCGGAAGCGCCACCACGCCCACACCAGGATGCCCACCATGGCGAGCTCGCACAGCTTGCGGGTCACGTTCAGGACGGGCCCCATCTGCAGCGGGGTCACCCAGGTGGTGATGTGCGCCAGGACGGTCGGCAGCGAGAGCCAGTTGATGATCTTGTTGGAGCCGGACAACGCTGTGAGCCAGCCGATCTGGTGGTCCTTCAGCCCGGTCATCAGTGTCGCCGCCCCGAAGACGGCCGCGAAGACGGCCACGCCCAGCGCGCTGATCTTGGCGAAGGTCAGCAGCGGATGCGGCAGATCGCCCTCGTTGCGCGCCGCGCGGCGCTCGCGTTCGTGAATGATCCAGATCCACACCAGGAATGGCAGCGCCACACCGGCGGTCGCCTTCACGGCCACGCCGATGGCGACCACCACGATGCCCGCCACATGATGATGTTCCAGGACCAGCGCGATGCCCGCGGCCATCAGGCCGACCATCAGCATCTCGTTGTGCACGCCGCCGATCAGGTGGATGAGCACCAGCGGGTTGAGCACCGCCAGCCACAGCGCGGTGGTCGGCTTGCCGCCCAGATGCTTGGTGAGATGCGGGATCGCCCACACCATCAGTGCCAGACCCGGCAGCATCACCAACCGCAGCGCGATGGTGCCCGCCACCACGTTGTCGCCGGTGATCGAGATGATGGCCCGCCCGATCAACAGGAAGATGGGCCCGTACGGGGCGGTCGTGTTGAGCCAGACCGGGCTCACGTTGTCGAGCACCGCGGGAGACAAGGAGTCCAGCTTCGACGGTCCCCACACATACGGGTTGATGTCGAAGTGGACCATCGCGCCCTGCGCCAGATACGAGTAGGCGTCGCGGCTGAACATGGGCACGGCGAAAATCAGCGGGAAGATCCAGATGCCGACGATGGCACGCAGTTCGGCGATGCTCACGTCGATGCCGGGCTGACGCCCGATCACGATGCGCCCCAACCGCACCCACGCGGTGATCATGGCGATGACGCCGATCCAGACGAACACCGAGGACAGCACCAAGCCGTGCCCGAAACGCAGCCACGACAGATGCATGGCCTCGAGCAGCGGGTCGTTGCGTCGCACGCTGCCCGCGCCGAAACCGCCGAAGGTGATAAGTAGCGCACCGAAGAATCCGAGCGTGGCCGAGTGTCCGGCCGGGCCGCGCACGAAGTCGGCGGCATTGCTCATCCAGCCGTGCGATGCGGGACCGTCGAGAGCGGGCCGCGCGGCCGGGGTGTGCTGCGCGGTGTCCGGAATGAGGACGGCGTCCGTATCGGGGGTCGGCATAGGCGGTTCTTCCCCCCGGAAAGGTCGGCGGCGGCAGCCGCGTAAGGATTGTGGACGCGGGTCAGTCTAGTGCTTGTGCACCGATGCCACCGCCCCGGTGTCACGTGATCCGCTACTGGCATGTCGCACCTCACCGGTGAGGCGCGCAGCGGCCAGTTTGCCCGAAATCAGGACGGTCGGCACGCCGACGCCGGGGACCGTCCCGGAGCCCGCGAGAACGACATTCGCGCGGGCCCGCACCAGGTTTCGGGTGCGGAAGGGGCCGGTTTGGCGGAACAGGTGCGCGGCGGAGAACGGGGTCCCGGCGAGCATGCCCTTGGCCCGCCAGGTGGCCGGGGTGTCGACGTGGTCGATGCGGAAGTGCTCCGAGATCCCTTGATAGCCGCGCTCTTCCAGCGTGTGCAGGAGTTCGCGCAGGTAGAAGGGGGTGAGCTGGTCCCAGGCGAGGGGTGCGGCGGCCAGGTTCGGGCAGGGGGCCAGCAGCGACAGCGGCTCGTAGCGCAGGGTTTCGCGCAGGTGCCCGGCCTCGTCGATGTGCTGTTCGGGGCGCTCGAGATAGAGGGTCGGGTCGGTCAGCGCCGGGCGGGTGAGCAGCAGCGACGGGTCGCTCATCAGCGCCCCGCGGCCGGGCCGGGCCGCGATCTCGGTGAAGGTCCGATCCCATTCCCGCCCGAAATCGATGGTGTGATGCGCCCGCACCGGCCAGTTCCGGGTCACCTCGGCCGGAATCGTGCCGTGCGCCACCACCGCCGACGGGGAGGCCCGCAGTCCGCGCCGATGCCGCAGTCCGAAGCGCGGCAGCGAGCCGATGTCGGCGGTCACCACCACGGCGTCGCAGTCGAAGACACGACCGTCGGCGGTCCGCACCGACTCGGCCCGGCGGCCCCGATAGTCGATGCCGATCACCTCGGCACCCAGTTCGAGGGTGCCGCCCGCCGCCGTGAACGCCTTGCCGAGAGCGACGGCGATGGCCCGCATGCCGCCCTCGGGGTAGTACACGCCCAGGCAGGTGTCCATATAGGGAATGGCCCCGTACACGCCGAGCGCCTGATTTGGTGCCGTGCCCGCGAAGAGCGCCTGGAAGCTGAACAGCCGCGCGACCTGCGAATCCCGCACGATCCGCCGGACTTTCGGCCCCAACCGCCCGAACGCCCCCAGCCGCACCAGTTTCGCCAGCGCGACCCGCTTCTCGGGAATCCGGACCATATCCAGCGGCGAATCGAAGTTGGTGTCCATGAACTGCCGGAACTCGGCGTCGTACACGCCCCGCAGCCACCCGCGTAGTCGCCGGTACCGCTGCGCGGTCGCGGGCCCGCGTTTGTGCTCGAGCTCCTGCGTCATCGCCTCCTCATCGGAGTAGACGCCGATCACCGACCCGTCCGCGAACCGCGCCCGATACGCCGGCGCCATCTCGAGAATCCGCAGCCCCACCGATTCCCGCGTCTGCCCGACCACCCCGAGCGCCTCGTCGATCAACTCCGGCAGGGTGAGAATCGTTGCCCCGGAATCGATCTCATAGTCCGGCCCCTGATAGGACCCGACCCGCCCACCCGGCCGCTCGTCCCGCTCGAGTACGGTAACCTGCCGCCCCGCCGCCACCAGATGCAGCGCCGCGGCCAGCCCGGACAGTCCCGCGCCCACCACGACGACCCGATCGGTCGCCCCCGCAACGGTTTTCATACCATCCACTCCCTCGTGCGGCCACTGCGCTCTCAGGACCCCGCGCGATATCCGCCTTGTCCGGTTCTGTCTACCCGATTCGAGTTGGGCCGCCGCACGCGGGCCGATGGGCCCGCGTCCACTGCGCCGTCAGTACGTACGGGCGGTGGCGGCGAGGGCCATGGCGCGCAGTTGGCGTTTCGCGTCCGGGGTCGCGGTGCTGGAGTCCAGGGCGGTGAGGGCCTGGTCGGTGAGGGCACCGATGCGCTTCTCGACCGCGTCGACGGCGCCGAGATCGATGAGGGCCGTGCGCAATTCGGCGACGCGCTCCGGGGTGACGTCGGTGCCCAGGCTGGAGCGGATGAGGTCGGCGACCGGCGGGGCGGCGATGTCGGCGCGTTGGAGGGCCTCGGCGATGAGGACGGTGCGCTTGCCTTCGCGCAGGTCGTCGCCCGACGGTTTGCCGGTGACGGCCGGGTCGCCGAAGACGCCGAGCAGGTCGTCGCGCAGCTGGAAGGCGATGCCGATGTCGGTGCCGAATTCCCGGTAGGCGGCGATCAGTTCGGGCCCGGCCCCGGCGAGTGCGGCACCCATGTGCAGCGGTCGTTCGATGGTGTAGGCCGCGGTTTTGTACCGGTTGATCCGCAGCGCCGCCTCGACCGTCTCGTCCCCGGCGGATTCGCCGTGGATGTCGAGTAGCTGCCCGCCCAGCACCTCGGTGCGCATGGCCGCCCACACCGGGGCGAAGCGGGCGGCGGCGTCGGCGGGCAGGCCCGCATCGCGGGTCATATCGTCGGCCCAGGCCAGCGCGAGATCGCCGATCAGGATGGCGACGCTGATCCCGTAGTGGTCGGCGTCACCCGCCCAGCGCTGATCCCGGTGCCGCTGTTCGTAATCCACGTGCACGGTGGGGAAGCCGCGCCGGGTGCGGGAGGAATCGATGATGTCGTCGTGGATCAGCGCGCACGCCTGCACCAGCTCGAGTGCCGAGCACGCGGTGAGCACCGCGTCGGCGTCCGGATCGTCGGCGTCGCGGCCCGCGCCCAGCCAGCCGGTCCACGCGAAGGACGGCCGGGTGCGCTTGCCGCCGCGGATCACGAAGTCTTCCAACGCCGCCGCCGCGTCCACGAACACCGGGCCGAGCGGTTCGACGATGGGACCGCGGGTGCGGAAGAAGGCGGTGAGACGGTCCTCCACGGCGGTGACCAGCGAGGGCGCGCCGACCTGTCGGCGGGTGGGGGTACCGGGTCCGGCGGACAGAGGAGCCTCCTTGGTGAGTGCCGCGGGGTGGCGCAGTCGCCTCCAGGTCCACGCGCGGGGTTCGCCCCGACAATACCGAGCTCTCGCCCGGCCGCGGGCATCGGTCATACCGCCGAGCCGGTTCGATGCGGGCCCGTTCGGGTCTCACCTGCTGGGATAGCCGCAGGTCGGGGTCCGGGGCCTGGTCGCGCCCCGTAAAATGTCCGCGTGAGTTTCGACAATGTACGGGGATATTCGACCCCTGGCCGAGTTTCCCGCACACCCCATGGGTCCGGAACTCGCTCCGTGGTCCAGCAGTTGGGCCCGCGCCCCGATGGCTCGATCCCTTTCTCGGTCGAGTTCAATCCGCCACGTGACGCCGCCGGCGAGGCGCGACTGTGGCGCGCCGCCCGCGAATTCGAGCGGCTGCATCCGGCGTTCCTGTCCATGACCTACGGGGCGGGCGGCTCCACCCGCGACCGAACCATCCGGGTCACCGGTCAGCTGGCGCGCGAGACCACCATGCTCACGGTCGCGCACCTGACCGCCGTCGATCACTCCGTCGCCGAACTGCGTTCGATCGTCGGCGCGTACGCGGACTCGGGCATCCGCAATCTGCTGGTGCTGCGCGGCGATCCGCCGGGCGACGTGCTGGGGGAGTGGGTCCGCCACCCCGAGGGCGTCGAATACGCCGAGGAGCTGGTCCGCATGGTGCGTGACCTGGGCGACTTCCACGTGGGTGTGGCCTCGTTCCCGCAGGGCCACCCGCGTTCGGACAACCTGGAGGACGACACCCGCTTCCTGGTGTCGAAACTGCGTGCGGGCGCGGAGTATTCGATCACCCAGATGTTCTTCGACCCGGAGCACTATCTGCGCCTGCGGGATCGGGCCCTGGCCTGTGATCCGATCGACGGTGCGAAGCCGATCATTCCGGAGCTGATGCCGATCACCTCGCTGCGCACCGTGGAGCGCGCGGTGGAACTGTCCGGCCGGGAACTGCCCAAGTCGGTGATGGAGCGGCTACACAAGGCCGCCGGGGACGGCCCGGAGGAGAATCGGGCGGCGGTCCGCGAGGTCGGCATCGAGATCGCCACCGAGATCGGCGAACGGCTCATCGCCGAGGGCGCGCCCTGCCTGCATTTCATCACCCTGAATTTCGCGAAGGCCACTGGCGAAGTGCTGGCGAACCTGGGCTACACCATGTCCCCGGCACCAGCGCACGCTTGAAAGAGCACAGTGCACGCCTGAACATCTGACCGACTTGCCGGTCTAAATGTCCGGTTCTTGCTGGTCAGCGGAGTAGCGTCCCCCTCGACTCGTGATCTCGAGGGGAGCCAGCATGTCCGTGTTCCACCACCTCGTCCGTGTCGCAGGCACATTCGGTGCTTGCGCCGTGCTCGCGGCAACCGCCTCGGCAACCCTGGCGGGACCAGCCGCCGCGGCACCCGCGCAATCGCCCGGCACCGATCCGGCCATCACGCTCACGGCCGAGGCCGCGACGGCGCTGGCCGCGATCACCGGCGCGGACCGAAACACCGTGCCGGGCAAGAGCGATGCCGCTGCGCCGTCGGATTGGTTGTCGGCCTACGGCCAAACCGTCGACGGCCTGCAGACGCTGGGCATCCAGCCGTTCCTGTTCCCGACCGCCTCGCCCTTCTGCCTGGGCGGCACCACCCTGGGCCTCGCGCCCGCGGTCGCCGGTACCGTCCCCGGCCCCTGGCCGCGCTACGCGATGTCCATTCCCGGCCTGGATCTTTCGGCCGTGAAGGCGGGCCAGGCCATGTTCGCGTTCGTCCCCTACGGCATCGCCCCCGACAGCACCGACACCGGCGGTATGCAGGTGGCCTGGGTCAACCTCAGCACCGGCCGCGGCGGCCTGGTGCCGATGGGCCCGATCAGCCAGGTGCTCAATGCGATGATCCCGCCCCAGGTCCCGAACGAGCTGCGCCCCATGGTCGAACAGGCCGTGCGGGACTACTTCACGGCCGCTCTCCCGATCGGTGGCGTGCGCGCCGTCCCCGTCACCACGGGCTCCGGCACCGTGCTGGCGGCCATGTTCGGCACGGTCCGCAATGGCGGCAACACCTGCTTGTTCCTGCCGACCGTCGGCCTGACCGCGGTGCCCTGACGCAGTCCGCAGGGTGCCGACGGGTCAGAGCGGGCGGCCCTTCCAGCGCAGGGCGGCCGCCCGGTGCGCGCGATGGGAGCGGGCGGAGAGGGTGAGATAGGCGGCGATGGAGAGCGGATGGGCCAGGGCCGCAAGGGCATCCGCGGGCCCGGGGCGAGCGCCGGTCTCCGTCGAGCGGGCCAGTAGGCGGCTCGTCACGGCCGCGCCGTAACCCAGCAGCCCGATTCGCCGTAGTCGTCCCCGGCCGCACAGCGCGGCCAGTGGCGGTGTCCAGAACGCCAGCGCCGCAATCGAACCCACGGCGAGACTCCCGGCCCGCCCGCCGTAGGCCGACCACAGCCAGCGGGTGTAGCCCTCGGTGAGTTCGGAAGTGGTGCGGTACATGCGGGTTTCGGCGAGCGGACCGGCCGCGACCAGCACGGTGGGCCGCCCCGCGCGGCGCAGGACGCGTGCGATGGCCAGATCTTCGGTCACATTGCCCGCCACCGCGGCATGCCCGCCGATGGCGCGATACGCGGCGGCGTCGAAGACCAGGAACTGCCCGCAGGCCACACTCATCGAGGGCTGCCGGGTGCGATTGGCCAGCGCGACCGGCAAGGTCGCGGCCCACGACCACCCCAGCAAGGGTTGCACCAGGTGCTCGGCCGGCGAGGCGGCCAGTTGCCGGGGCCACGGGCAGACCAGTGCGGCTCCCGTGCGGCGCAATTCGTGCACCGCCGCGGCCAGGGCGTGGGGAGCCAGCCGGACATCGGCGTCGAGGAAGATCAGCACATCGTCGCCGGAGGCGAGGGCGGCCAGGCGGGCGCACGCGGCGGTCTTGCCGGTCCAGCCCGGGGCGGGATCGATGTCATTGCGGGACAGGAAGAATCGGTCGTCGTCGCCGATGGCGGCCAGCGCGGCCGCCTCGGTCCCGTCGGTGGAGCCGTCGTCGAGGATGACCACGCCGAGATCGGAAATGCCCTGCTGTGCACGCAGATCGGCGATCAGGGCGGGCAGGCGGTCGGCCTCGTCGCGGGCCGGGATCAGCACGGTGACGGGCTCGGTGATCACCCCGTCGACCGGCCGCAACCGCCGCACACCCACCCGATTCGCGAGGGCGGTGACCGCGCCGAGGGCGGCGACGGCGCTGCCGAAGGCAACTCCGGTCGTCGCCGCCCTCGCCGCGCGAGTCATCGGACCGCTCTCGCCACGCGGGTCATCGGACCTTCGTGCGATCGCGGCGCAGCCAGCGGGCGGCGCGCACGTAGGCCGGCGGATCCGGGTTCCGGGTCATGTAGGCCAGCACCGCGACCACCGCGGCCACCGCCAGGGTGATGCCGCCGACGATGCCCGCCCAGCCGGCGAAGGACCGCGTATTCGGGTCGGCGTAGCCGACTTCCGCGCGCAGCGTGCTGACCTCACCGGCCGGCAGCTTCCACGACACCTGCGAATCGTTGTCGCGGTTGCCGTTGGTGGTGGCGACGCGGGCCGGGAAGGCGACGGTCATCTGCACGTCGGAACCCTGCTGCGGCAGGCTTTTCAGGTCCACGCGGCCGGACAGGGTGACCAGGTCACCGGTGCGGCTGAAGACCAGGTTGAACATGCCGGAGGTCTGATCCGACATGGTGCCCAGCTGCTGCACCTCGCCGAAGGTCAGGTCGTCGAAATACACCTGGCTGCCGACGTATCCGTCGCGCGCGTACGAGTCGACCCGCACTTTGCTCTGCAGGCCGTCGGGGGCCTTGAGCTGCGGGCCCTTGTCCTTGTCGTTCTGCGGCACGGCCGCCGCGATGATCTGGCCGGACACCCGGTCGTTGGAGGACACGCCCATCGACACCTGCACCCGCAGGCATCCGGTCAGCAGTAAAGGCAGGCTCGCGAACAGGACCACGGCCAGCAGCCGCACCCATCCGCGTGGCCGCCGCGGCGACATCTGCTGGCCTATCACTGGCGTTTCCGCTGTTGTCGACTCGTTCGGACTCGGCTGCACGGCTCACATCGTGCCATGCGCCCCGGCCCGCAGGGTGATTCGACGGGCACCCAGCTCCCGAACCAGCGGAAACCCCAGCACCCCGAGCCCCGCGAACCCGTACACCGCCGACACCGGCAACCCGAGAAACACCGCATGCGCCAACGCCGACCCCAGCCACGTCCACAAGAAAACCCCGACCGGAACAACCTGCACCGCACCGCTGTCCGGAGCCGTCCGATCCCACCACCCCAGCAGCCCGGCCATCAGCAGAGCCACCCCGAACCACCCGACATAGTTGGTGACCGGAATCTGCCCCAGCCCCGGCAATCCCGCAACACCCGAGCGCCACTCCCACTGCCCATCCGCCACCATCTGCGGATCCAGGAACAGATCCCACCCCACGGCTCCCACCGCCGTCAGCACGATCCGCGCGGCGGTCGGCGAAATCCGCCCTGCCACCTCGCGACTCAGTATCCCGGCGACGATCCACACCGGATACAGCCCGCCGGTCCACGCCAGCGGCACCACCAGCGGCACCCCGAACACGTCCGGCCCCAACCGCCCACTCGCATACGAGTAGCAACCGAAGGGAAACCCGGTCGCCGTCCCGAGCGCCTCGGCCGCGAGCCCGATCCCCGACTGGATCACCAGCACCCCTGAGGCCCACCCCACACCCCGGGTCACCGCAGCATGCGTCAAAGCCGTACCGGCCGACAGCAACACGACCACCACCGTCACCCGATCCCGTGCCACCCCGTGCGCCAGCGGATACATGATCTGCACCAGCACCAGAAGCACTGCGGGCACCGCCGAGATCGTCAGAGCCCGTCCCGCTCCCGCCCCCGTCACCCGCATCGGCCTGGCCGCGCCTCGATAGCCCGCCTCGTCATTCCGGCGTGTTCTTGGCCGGAATCCACCCCGCCCGTGTGGATCCCGGCCAAATGCACGCGGGAATGACGGGTGATTGTCATCGCCGCCACGGGAGCAGGCGGTGGGTGCGTAGGTCCTGTTCCACCAGCCGGGCGGCGCTGCGGCCGCTGGCGCCGGAGACGCCGCCGCCCGGGTGGGTGGAGGCGCCGGTGAGGTAGAGGCCGGGGGCTCCGGGGACGCGCTGGTTGGCGAGTTCGGGGAGGGGGCGCCACATGAACATCTGGTCGATGGACATTTCGACGTGCATGACGTTGCCGCCGAGCAGGCCCATCTCGCGTTCGAGGTCGGCGGGGGTTTGGACGTGGCGTTGGGTGACAGTATCAGCGAATCCCGGTGCGTGGGCGTCGAGTTCGGCGATGATGCGGTCGGCCTCGCGGTCGGCGTGAGCGGACCACTGCGTGCCGTCGGCCAGGTGGTAGGGGTGCCATTGGGACCACAGGGTGAGCTGGTGTTCGCCTGCCGGCGCGAGGGTCGGGTCCAGGGCGCTGAAGCTCATGGCCAATACGACGGGGCGGGGCGGCAGGTCACCGGCCAGTGCGGCGCCGTGTGCGCGGCGCAGTTCGCGGCGGTCGGTGACGAGAAGTTGCAGGCCGTGGGCGGATTCGGTGGTCTCCGCACCCGGATAACGGGGGAGCGCGGTGGTGGCGGCGCGCACCACCATGCCGATGCCCGGGCCCACCCGGATGCGGCGACGCCAGTCGGCGAGCACGGCGGCGTCGAATCCGCCCTGCTGCAAGAGGTTCAGGGTGGTGAGGATGTGGCAACCCGCGATCACGGTGTCCGCGTGGATGTCTCGCCCGCTCGCCGTGCGCACCCGCCAGCGGTCGCCGTCGCGCGCCACGGAAACCACGGCGTCCCCGGCACTCACCACGCCACCGTCGGATTCCAGCCGCGCCACCAGCGCCTTGCTCAACGAGCCACTGCCGCCGACCGCGCGACCCGGCGGCAGGATGTGCATGAGCGCCGCGAACCCCACCATCGGCGCGGACCCGGGCTCCGACATCGGCGGCCCGGACTGCGCACCGAACCAGGCCAGCGCCGCCTTCAACCGTTCACTGTCGAAAAGGCTGTCCAGCAGCGCGTCTCCGCTCTGCATCATCTCCCGCGACAGCGCGCCCCCGCTGGCCCGCCCGGTCGCCCCGGCGGCCTCGCGGGGATCCATGCCCCAGAACGACTTCAGCAGATGCCCGCCGCTCGGCGTCCCCGAGAACGCCCGCATCACCCGCACACTGCGCGGACCCCACACCGTCGCGAACCGCCGATACGCCTCGGCATCCCGCTCTCCGCAAGCCGCGGCGATGGACGCGCAGGTCTGGTCCAGATCGCGATGGAACACGAGGGGCGGCAGGTCGGTGCCGGGCGGTGCGGGCGCGAAAGCCCAGGGATCGCAGTCGATGTAGCGCAGTCCGAACCGCTCGAGCTCCAACTCCTCGATGATCCCGGTGTGCCGGATCATGATGTGCGCCGAGGACCCGCGATCTACCTGGTGCCCCGGGAACCGTTCGACGGTCGAAACCGCCCCGCCCAGCACAGTATCCCGCTCGAGCACCTCTACCCGATGCCCGGCCCGCGCCAGATAGCAGGCCGCGACCAGCGCATTGTGCCCGGAGCCGACGATCGCGACACTCCGGGAACCGTCGGGCCGGCTCACAGCGGCAGCCGCCGCCCGAGCACCGCGAAGCGGCGGGTGTCGCCGGAGAAGATGAAGTGCCGCACCACATCCCCGAATCCCTGCCGCCGATACAGCCGCCAGGCCCGGTTCTCCTCCCGGTCCACCTCCGGTGTCGACAGCAGCACGGTGCGCTCGGGCCGGTTCTGCAGCAGCCGGGTGAGCAGGATCTCCCCGAGCCCGCGCCCCTGCGCGGCCGGATGCACATGCAGCTCGGTGAGCTCGAAGTAGTCCGAAAGCAGTTCGCGGGCCGCGTGTTCGGGCCAGCCGGTGCGCCGCATACCGCTGTACACCTGCTGATGCCACCACTGGTGTGGCGCACCGTGATACCCGTAGGCGATGGCCACGATGGGCGCGGTCCGCAGGTCCAGCCGCCCGTCGTCGTCGGGCAGCACCGCGGCCACGGCCTGCCAGCCGGGCCGGGTGGTGTGTTCGGTCCACATGGGTGCGCGCTGATGTTCGGTGCCGCGCGGGTAGTCCATGGCCGCGACGTACACCGCGAGGGCATCGTGCAGCCGGTGCCGCAGGGTCGCGGCCGACATATCGACCACCACGGGCGCGGCGGGTGTCGGTTTGGGTGTGACTGCGGTCATCGGCTGGACGCAACTCCCCGTTGGCGCGGACGGATGGATTCGACAGTAGCGCCACGGCGGGCGCCGCAACTTGTCGGTGGGTCTCTCTATATTCAAACCCAAGAGCAACCTTCGAATACCTGTTCGATCTTCTGTCGGGTGAAATGCCTGGTGCGGGACCGCTGTCCTAATAGATACGAATCGGGTGTGCGAGTGGGGAGGTACCCGAAATGAGCGGGAAAACTGATCGACCGGGCCATCCCGGCCGCGCCGGCGAGCTATTGCGCAAGGCGGACGGATTGTTGGCCGAGGCACAGGGGGAGCCGGATCCGGCGGAGCGCTTCCGCGTCGCCTACCTCGCGGCCCTGCGCGGGGCGGGCGCGGTGCTGGCCCTCACCGGCGCAGACCGCGCGCCCCGTGCGCGTTCTCGCAATGCCTGGGTCCTGATGCAGCGCGCGGCACCGGAATTCGTGATGTGGGCGGACTACTTCACCGGGCAGTCCGAAACCCGGGCCGCGCTCGAAGCGGGGTTGCCGAGACCGGTCGATGATCGCCGGGCCGACGAGTTTGCTTCGCGGGTAGGCGCATTCCTGCACGACGTGGCCGATCTGCTGGCCGCGGCGGCCCGGTCGCACCCCGGTTCGGGCTGGGTAACGGGAATGCTGGCGTGAGTATCGGCGAGTAGGTGGTCGCACTCTGATCGAACTCGTATTATTGGTGGCAGACAGCCGCCAAGGTCGGCTATCCGTCGTCTACCCGGAGGCGACAGCCACCACCTAGTGCCGGGGGAGGTACCGTGCCACTCTCCGAGCACGAGCAGCGCATGCTCGAACAGATCGAGAGCGCGCTCTATGCTGAGGATCCGAAGTTCGCCTCGACTGTTCGGGGTGGACGGTTACGTTCAGCCACTGGTCGACGCAGACTTCAGGCGGCAGCCCTGTTCGTCCTCGGTCTGTTTTTATTGGTGGCGGGTATCGCCGCACCGATCAAGCCCGGCGGGTTCCCGATCATCAGTCTGATCGGGTTCATCGTCATGTTCGCGGCCGGCGTGCTGTTGCTGGTCGGTGGCCCCCGTCTGGGTGGGTCGGCGAGTCGCAGCAGTGACGCTCATCCCAGTGCGGGCGGCACCCCCGGTGCTCCACGTGCCAAGCAGCGGAAGTCGGGCGGTTTCTCCGCTCGGATGGAAGATCGCTTCCGCAAGAGGTTCGAACAGGACAGTTGACCTGTCCGGTCGGATCGGCCGACAACTGAAGTTCACGACACGCCGTGGGGGGCCCCCCCGTTGGGGGGTGGGGGCCCCGGGGGTGGGGTGGGGGGGGGTGAGGGGGGGGGGGGTGGTGCGTGGGGGCCCCCCCCCCCCCCCCGCGCGGAAAAAAAAAAGAAGAAGGC
>NZ_JBHZAC010000012.1:178094-260402 GCF_042753865.1 Nocardia sp. NPDC059240
TGGGTGTTTTTTTTTTATTATCCCACCGCCCCAATTCTTTTGTCCCCCCCCCGGGGGCCCCCAACCGTTTTTGGGGGGGGGCCCCCACGGCGTTTCGTGTAGGTGGGTCTACGGCGTGTCGGGTTGATCCGTGATCCCCCACACCTCCCCACGGGGGTGCCCCACCGGCCCCCACTTGCGCCTGGAATGCCCGCTATCTGCGGGTTTGCTGGCGGTTGTCAGGTGCTCTCCGGCGCGCGTCGCGCGTGTCGGGGGAACTGCGCGAAATCTCCCCCACCTCGGTGATAGCTGGTGTGACCTGCGAAGTTCGCCAAGCGGGGACCGAGATCACCGACGCTTTCGATTGAAAGTGGGGGAAAGTGGGGTAATGTGGAGCCCGCACTACAGGAGGCCGAACAGTCGAGAGGGTGATCCGGTAGGAGGTGGCGAGGCTTGTTTCTCGGTACCTATACCCCTCGGTTGGACGACAAAGGGCGACTGACGTTGCCTGCGAAGTTCCGGGACGAGCTGGCGGGAGGGTTGATGGTCACGAAGGGACAAGACCACAGCCTTGCCGTGTATCCGAAGGACGAGTTCACCGCGTTAGCGCGGAGAGCCGCGGCGGCATCCCGATCGAACCCGCAGGCCCGAGCATTCGTCCGGGCCTTGGCGGCTTCCAGTGATGAGCAACGTCCGGACGCACAGGGCCGGATCGTGCTGTCGGCAGAGCACCGCCGCTACGCCAATCTCTCCAAGGATTGCGTGGTGATCGGCTCGGTCGATTTCCTCGAGATATGGGACAAGACGGCCTGGGATTCCTACCTGGCCGAGCACGAGGAGGATTACTCGCAGGCCAGAGACGAGTCGCTGGGCGGGATCTTCTAGCCCGCAGCGAGGCGAGTGCCCTGCGGCCTCTGCCCGACACCGACCCTGACGTACTTCCCCAACGCCAGGTGCGGTGCTTCGGTCAGAGACCACGGGGCATTCGCCTTGATTCGAAGGTCGCTTTTTGAAGCGTCACAGCGCCCGGCGACCCCCGATGGGGCCGTGCGAATGAACGTGAGGCAGGAATTCCGGGAGGTCCAGGTGCACCGAGGCAATGACGGCCCCCGCCATGTTCCGGTTCTCCTGCACCGCGCCGACGAGATACTCGGTCCCGCACTGCATTCCGACGGCGCGGTCTACCTCGACTGCACCCTGGGACTCGGCGGTCATGCCGAGCATTTCCTGCAGACCTATCCCAATATCCGCCTGGTCGGCCTGGACCGCGACACCACCGCGCTGAAGCTGGCCGGGGAGCGACTATCGCCGTTCCAGGATCGGATCACCCTGGTGCACACCAGGTATGACGGGATCCCTGATGCGCTCGAGCAGGCCGGATTGGCCGAGACCGGTTCGGTGCACGCGATTCTGATGGATCTGGGTGTGTCCTCCATGCAGCTGGACGAGGCCGATCGCGGCTTCGCCTATTCCATCGACGCGCCCCTGGACATGCGGATGGACTCCAGTACCGGCCCCACCGCCGCCGACGTGCTCAATACCTACAGTCACGGCGACCTGGCCCGGGTGCTGAAAACCTATGGCGAGGAACGATTCGCGGGCAAGATCGCCTCCGAGATCGTGCGCCGGCGCCAGCGCACCCCGTTCACCACCAGTGCGCAACTGGTGGAAGTGCTCTACGACTCCATTCCCGCCGCGGCCCGGCGCACCGGCGGGCATCCGGCCAAGCGCACCTTCCAGGCGCTGCGGGTGGAGGTGAACAGAGAGCTGGAATCCCTGGAGGCCGCCCTGCCCGCCGCGCTGGACGCGCTGGCCCCGGGCGGGCGCATCGTGGTGATGAGCTATCAGTCGCTCGAGGACCGGGTGGTGAAGGTGGAGCTGGCCAAGCGGTCGGCCTCGCGCACCCCGCTGGACCTGCCGGTCGAATTGCCCGGCATGGGACCGGAATTCAAGATCCTGACCCGGGGCGCGGAGAAGGCGACCCAGCAGGAGATCGACGAGAACCCGCGGGCCGCTCCGGTGCGCATGCGGGCGGCGGAACGGATCGCAGGGGAGGACCGGTCGTGAAGTTGCGGGGAGAGCCGAGGTTGGCGTACGGCGAGCGATGGCGGTCACGCACCCGCTGGATCGGGGTCGCCCTATGACGATCCAGAAGCAGGCGGCGGGCCGGGGGACGCGCCGCGCGCAGGCCACCGAGAGCGTGAAAAAGGGTGCGGCGCAACGTGCTTACGCGCGTCGCCGTAACCGCGAGGGCGGCCGGGCCGAGCTTCCGGGCATGCGCCGCGGCCGGCGCAGCGATGCGATGCCGCGCGGGCGGATGTCCTTCGTGGCCACCATCATCGCGCTGCTGGGCTGCGGTCTGGCCCTCACCCTGCTGCTGACCACCCGCGCCACCGAGGACAGCTATCAACTCGGTGATCAGCGCCGCGCCAATCAGAAGCTCTCCGATGAACGTGATGCCCTGCAACGCGAGGTCGCCGCTGCCGATTCGGCCCCCGAATTGGCCCAGCGCGCCGCGGAACTCGGCATGATCCCGGCCAAGGATCCGGCCCGCCTGGTGATCGCCCCGGACGGCCAGGTCATCGTGGTCGGCAATCCGCAGCCCGCCCAGGGCAATCCGGTGCCGCCGCTCAACACCACCCCGCCCGCCGCGACCCAGCCGCCCAAACCGGGCCAGCCGCAGGCCGATCGCGTGGTCCCGGTGACCACCACCCCGGCCGCGCCTGCCGCCCCGACCACCACCGCCGCGAATCCCGTTCCGGCGGCTCCGATCCCGACGCCGCAGAACCCGCAGGTCCAGGCGAACGGAGCGCCGCGATGACGAACGCGGTGAGCTGGGAGACGACGAACGGGGTTGGTCGATGAGTCCGACCCGCGCGGGGCGCGGGCGCGATTCGAGCCGGGGACGCAGTACCACCACGCGGAGCCGGACCGGCGCGGGCCGGGCGAGTTCCGGGCCGGGGCGGCAGTCGAGACCGCGGCCCGCTCCGGGGCTGGACTCGAGTACGCGATTCCGGTTCGGGGTGGGCCGGTTGGTCATGCTGGTGGCGCTGGCCGTGGCGGCCATTCAATTGTTGTGGGTGCAGAGTGTTTCCGCGCCGAAGCTGTCGGCGGAGGCGGCGAGTCAGCGATCGACGACGGTGCCGGATCCGGCCACCCGCGGTGCGATCACGGACCGGTACGGCAAGTCGCTGGCCTTCACGATCGCGGCCAAGCAGCTGAGCTTTCGTCCGCTGGTGGTCCGCAAGGACCTCGCGGATGCCTACGAGAAGAATCCGCAGACGGCGCCGAATCCGGACGATCGGCTGGCGGCCATCGCCAAATACATGCACGAGAAGCTCGGCAACGCGGCGATCGAGAAGGACATCCTCGCCCAGTTGAAGAGTGACGAGCCGTTCGTCTACCTGGTGCGGAACGTGGATCCGCGGATCGCCGCCGACATCACCCTGAAGTTTCCGGAGATCGGCCAGGACCGTCAGGACATGCGCCAGTATCCCGGTGGATCGTTGGCCGCCAATGTGATCGGCGCGACCGGCTGGGACGGGCACGGTCAGATCGGCCTGGAATCCTCGATGGACGCGCAGCTGGCCGGCACCGACGGCTCGCTCACCTACGACCGCGGCTCCGACGGCGCGGTGATCCCGGGCTCGTGGCGCGATCGCCACCCCGCGGTCAACGGCTCCGGCCTGGAGCTGACCCTGGACTCGGATCTGCAGTACTACGTGCAGCAGCAGGTGCAGCAGGCCAAGGATCTCTCCGGCGCGGGCGCGGCCTCGGCGGTGGTGCTGGATGTGCACACCGGTCAGGTGCTGGCCATGGCCAACGACAACACCTTCAATCCTTCCCTGGACCCGGCCACCTGGGCCACCACCGATCTGGGCAACCCGTCGGTGCAGGAGGTGTTCGAGCCGGGTTCGGTGAACAAGATCGTCACCGCGGCCGCGGCCATCGAGTACGGCGTCACCAATCCCGATGAGGTGCTGGATGTTCCGGGCGCCATCAATATGGGTGGCGTCACCGTGCACGACGCCTGGGTGCACGGCAACGCGCCCTACACCACCACCGGAGTCTTCGGTAAGTCGTCGAACGTGGGCACGCTCATGCTGGCCCAGCGGGTCGGCGAGGACCGCTGGTACGACATGGTGAAGCGCTTCGGCATCGGCCAGCGCACCGGTGTCGGCCTGCCCGGTGAGAGCGCCGGTGTGCTGCCCTCGCGGGATCAGTGGTCGGGCTCGACCTTCGCGAACCTGCCCATCGGACAGGGCCTTTCGATGACGACCCTGCAGATGACCGCCATGTACCAGGCCATCGCCAATGACGGCGTGCGGATTCCGCCGCGCATCGTGAAGGCCCGCATCGCCCCGGACGGCACCCGCACCGAGGAGGAGCCGCCGGACAGCGTCAAGGTGGTGAGCCCGCAGACGGCGCGCACGCTGCGGCAGATGTTCGAGTCGGTGGTGCAGAAGGATCCCAACGGCGGCAACCAGACCGGCACCGGTACCCAGGCCGCCATCGAGGGCTATCAGGTCGCCGGGAAGACCGGCACCGCGCAGCAGGTCGACCCGAAATGCCACTGCTATTCGGCCGACCGCTACTGGATCACCTTCGCGGGCATGGCGCCCGCCGACAATCCGCGCTACGTGATCGGCATGATGCTGGACGCGCCGGTGCGCAGTTCCGACGGCAGCGGCGGCGGTTCGGCCGCGCCGCTGTTCCACAGCATCGCCTCGTGGCTGCTGCAGCGGGATCGGATTCCGCCGTCGCCGCCCGCCAAACAGCTGGTTCTGCAGGCGAGTTAGAGCAGGGATCGGATGGTAGTGATACATGCCGCGCCCGGCGCTCACAGTGCGCTATGACCGGCCCGCGCAGTGCTGGATGACGGCCCTGCGCAGTGCCGGACGATGACACCGCGCAGGGCCGGATGACCGAACGCCGCCGTGCCGATCGCGCGGCGATCCAACACAGGTAACCTGACACGTCGATCCGGTCCGCCGGACCGTTCTCCTGATATGACCGCCTTGATGACCGCCACTGGAGAGGAGCTTCGTGCCCGCGCAGTTCAGCCCGCAGGTGCTTCGGCCCGCTGCCGCCGCAGCGACCGGCTTGCGCAAGGTGCAGGAACTCACGGGCGCGCGCAGCGCCGCATCCCCGGGAGAACTGGAGAACATCCAGGTCACCGGTATCGAGCAGCGCTCCAACGCGGTTCGCGCGGGTGATCTGTTCGCCGGTCTCGCCGGAGGACACGCGCACGGTGCCCGATTCGCCGCGGATGCGGTCGAGCGCGGAGCGGTTGCGATCCTCACCGATGCGGCGGGTGCGGAGTTGATCGGCGAGATCGCCGTCCCCGTGCTGGTACACGACGCGCCGCGCGCGGTGCTCGGTGAGTTGTCCTCGGCCCTTTACGGTGACCCGTCACGCAAACTCCGCATCGTCGGCATCACCGGTACCTCCGGTAAGACCACCACCTCCTATCTGGTGGAAGCCGGGCTCGCCGCGGCCGGGCTGCGCACCGCGCTCATCGGCACCATCGAGACCCGCATCGGCGGCGTCCGGGTGCCCTCGGCGCTGACCACCCCCGAGGCTCCGCAACTGCACGCGATGTTCGCGCTCATGGTCGAGCAGGGCGTGGACGCGGTCGTCATGGAGGTTTCGAGCCACGCGCTGGCGCTGGGCCGGGTGGACGGGGTGAGCTTCGCGGTCGGTGCGTTCACCAACCTGTCCCAGGACCACCTCGACTTCCATTCCGACTTCGAGGACTACTTCGCGGCCAAGCGCCGCTTGTTCATTCCGGACGGCCCGGATTCCGCCGCCGCGCCGCGCCCTTCGGTGGCCGCGGCCGTATCGGTCATCTGTGTCGACGACGAGTGGGGGCAGCGCCTCGGGGCCGAGATCCGCGCTGACCTGGCCACCGCCTCGGACCGTCGTTTGCAGACCGTCGCCACGCGTGACGGCGTTGCCGCGGACTGGACGGCCGGTGCCGCCACGGCGGGCGTCGGGGGCACCCAGGAGTTCACTGCTTCGGGGCCGCATGTCAATGTGGATGTGCGCCTGCGGCTTCCGGGTGCGTACAACATCGCCAATGGGCTGCTGGCGGTCGCGGTGTGCGCGGCGGCCGGGGTCGAGGCGGAGACTGCCGCTGCGGCGCTCGGTGCGGTGGATGTGCCGGGCCGCATGCAGCGGGTTGACAAGGGCCAGGAGTTTCTGGCCGTGGTGGATTACGCGCACAAGCCCGCCGCGATCGAATCGGTCGTGGCGACCTTGCGCACGTGGTTGGCCGACGGTGCCCATTCAGGGCGCGGGACGGGACGTCTGGCGGTAGTGGTGGGTGCGGGCGGTGATCGTGATGCCGGCAAGCGGCCCTTGATGGGTGCGGCGGCGGCGCGCGGCAGCGACCTGGCCATCATTACCGACGACAATCCGCGCAGCGAGGACCCGGCGGCCATTCGCGCCGCGGTGCTCGCCGGTGCCGAACAGGTGCCGGACGCGGAACGCGGTGAGGTCCGGGAGGTGGGGGACCGGGCGGACGCGATCGCCGCCGTCGTCGCTTGGGCGCAGCCCGGCGACGTGGTGCTGATCGCGGGCAAGGGACATGAGACAGGGCAGGAGATTTCAGGAGTGAAGCATCCGTTCGACGACCGCGAGGTACTCGCGGCCGCCCTGTCGGAAAAGACGAGGGACCTGACGCATTCATGATCGAGATGACTTTGCGGGAGATCGCGGAGGTCGTCGGCGGCACGCTGCACGACGCCCCGGACCCCGACGCCAGGGTCACCGGCTCGGCCGAGTTCGATTCGCGCCGAATCGGTTCCGGTGACCTGTTCCTGGCATTGCCGGGTGAGCGCGCCGACGGCCACGACTTCGCGGCGCGCGCCGTCGCGGCGGGCGCGGTCGCGGTGCTGGCCGCCCGGCCGGTGGGCGTGCCCGCCATCGTGGTGACGCCGCGCCCCGGCGATACGCACGCCCTCGCGCTGGCCCACGACACCGACGGTTCCGGTGCGGCGGTGCTGGCCGCGCTGGCCAAGCTGGCCCGTGTGAGCGTGGATCGGCTGGTGGCCGCGGGCTCCCTGACCGTGGTCGGTGTGACCGGTTCTTCCGGCAAGACCTCCACCAAGGATTTGATCGCGGCCGTGCTCGCGCCGCTGGGATCCGTTGTGGCCCCGCCCGGTTCGTTCAACAACGAGCTCGGCCACCCGTGGACCGCGTTGCGCGCCGACGCGGACACCCGCTTCCTGGTGCTGGAGCTCTCGGCTCGCGGCCCGGGACATATCAAGGCGCTCACCGAGATCGCCCCGCCCGGCATCGGCGTCGTGCTCAATGTCGGCACCGCGCATCTGGGCGAGTTCGGCAGCCGCGAGGTCATCGCGCAGGCCAAAGGCGAACTCGTCGAAGCACTTCCGGCTTCCGGTCTCGCCGTGCTGAACGCCGATGATCACCTGGTCGCCAAGATGGCGGAGCGGACCTCGGCCCGCGTGGTCACGGTCGGGCAGAGCGGCAATGCCGATATCCACGCCTCCGACGTCGTCCTCGACGACCGTGCCCGGGCCCGATTCACCTTGCACGCCAAGGGCCAATCCATCGCTGTCCAGCTGGCCGTGCACGGTGAGCATCAGGTCGGCAACGCGCTTTCCGCAGCCGCTGTCGCCCTCGATCAGGGCGCGGATCTCGCCACCGTCGCACAGGCGCTGTCCGGCGCGACCGTCGTCTCGGGCCGCCGCATGGACGTGCGCACCCGCGCCGACGGCGTCACCGTAGTCAACGACTCCTACAACGCCAACCCGGATTCGGTGCGGGCCGCGCTCAAGGCGCTGGTCACCATGTCCAAGGCCGGTACCGAACCCCGCGCCAGCTGGGCGGTGCTCGGCGAAATGGCGGAACTGGGCGAGGAATCCGTCCTCGAACACGACAAGATCGGCCGCCTGGTGGTGCGCCTGGATGTGGATCGCCTGATCGTCGTCGGCCAGGGCCGTCCCGTGCGCGCCCTGTTCCAGGGCGCGGTGCAGGAGGGCTCCTGGGGTGAGGAGGCCATTCACGTGCCGGACACCGAGGCGGCCATCGCCCTGCTCGACGAGGAATTGGAGCCGGGTGCGGTGATTTTGGTGAAGGGCTCGAACTCCGCGGGCCTGTGGACGGTCGCCGACCATCTGCTCGAGACCGCGCCGGAGGCCACCCGATGACCCAGATCCTATTGTCGGCGGCCATCGCGCTGACCGTCTCCATCCTGCTGACCCCCGTGGTGATCCGCTATTTCGCCAAACAGGGCTTCGGACAGGAGATCCGGGTGGACGGCCCGGAGAGCCACAAGGCCAAGCGCGGCACCCCCACCATGGGCGGCGTCGCCATCATCATCGGCATGTGGGCCGGATACCTGGGCTCGCACCTGATCTCGATGACCTACGGCGAGCCGGGGCCCTCGGCCTCGGGGCTGCTGGTCATGGGCCTGGCCACCGCGCTGGGCTTCGTCGGCTTCCTTGACGACCTGATCAAGCTGCGCAAGCAGCGCAATCTGGGTCTGACCGCGGCCGGCAAGTACATCGGCCAGCTCACCTCGGCGGTCGTGTTCGGTGTGCTGGCACTGCAATTCCGCAACAATCACGGCCTCACGCCCGGCGACAAGCACCTGTCCTACACCCGCGACATCAATACGGTGACGCTGTGGCTGCCGTTCTTCCTGGCGTTCGTCTGCCTGATCGTGGTGGCCTGGTCCAATGCGGTCAACCTGACCGACGGCCTGGACGGTCTGGCCGCGGGCTCCATGAGTCTGGTGCTGGGCGCGTACATGATCATCACCTTCTGGCAGTGGCGTAATTCCTGCTCCGCGCACGCGGTCGCGGGCTGCTACCAGGTCCGGGATCCGCTGGATCTGGCACTGGTGTGCGCCGCGGGCGGCGCGGCCTGCATCGGCTTCCTGTGGTGGAATGCCGCGCCCGCCAAGATCTTCATGGGCGACACCGGTTCGCTGATGCTGGGCGGTCTGCTCGCGGGCCTGTCCATCACCACCCGCACCGAACTGCTCATGGTCGTGATCGGCGCGCTGTTCGTGGCCGAGACCGCCTCGGTGGTGCTGCAGGTGGCGGTCTTCCGCACCACGCGCAATCGCCTGTTCAAGATGGCACCGTTCCATCATCACTTCGAGCTGAGCGGGTGGGCCGAAACCTCGGTGATCATCCGGTTCTGGTTGCTGGCCGGTATGGCCTCGGCGATCGGACTGGGCCTGTTCTACAGCGAATACCTCTCTGCGGCAGGGTGAGTGAGCAATGTCCGAACATTCTCCGAGGGTCCTGCGTTCACCGGGGCCCATGTTGGAATTCCTGCGCGGCCGTGACGTGCTGGTGGCCGGTTGGGGCGTCTCCGGACGCTCGCTGATCGAGCCCCTGCAGGACATCGGCGCGCGCCCGATCGTCACCGACGGCGGCGAGAAGGCACTGGCCGAGGCCGCCGAACTGGGCCTGGGCACCGCCACCGCCGACGAGCTACTGCAACCCGATGCGATGCAACGCTTCGCGCTGGTGATCACCAGCCCGGGCTGGCGGCCGGACTCGCCGGTGCTGGTGTCCGCCGTCACCGAGGGCATCCCGGTGTGGGGCGACGTCGAGTTCGCCTGGTGGGTGGATCAAGCCCGCATCTACGGGCCGGTGCGCAAATGGCTGGTGGTGACCGGCACCAACGGCAAGACCACCACCACCCAGATGACGCACTCGATTCTGCGTGCCGCCGGGATCGCCTCGGTGGCCTGCGGCAATATCGGCCTGCCCATCCTGGACGCGCTGCGCCGCAGCCCGGGTCCGCAGATCCTGGCGGTGGAACTCTCCTCGTTCCAGCTGCACTGGGCCCCGTCGGTGCGCCCGGAGGCGGGCGTGGTGCTGAATGTGGCCGAGGATCACCTGGATTGGCACGGCGGGCTGGACGCCTACGCGGCCGCCAAGGCGCGTGCACTGACCGGTCGGGTCGGCGTGGTCGGCCTGGACGATGCGGTGGCCGCGTCGCTGGCGCGAAAGTCCAAGGCGCGCCGCACCGTCGGCTTCCGCATCGGCGTCCCCGCCGACGGTGAACTCGGTGTGGTGGACGGCAAGCTGCTCGATCGCGCCTTCACCAAGGCCGCCATCCTGGCCGAGGTCGGCGATATCAGCCCGCAGGGCCCGGCCGGGGTGGCCGACGCGCTGGCCGCGGCCGCGCTCACCCGATCCATCGATGTGGCACCGCAGTTCGTGAAGGAGGGCCTGCAGGAGCACAAGGTCGGCCCGCACCGGGCGGCCCACGTGCGGGAGCTGGCGGGCGTCGAGTTCGTCGACGACTCCAAGGCCACCAACCCGCATGCCGCGCGTTCCTCGATCCTGGCCCACCCCAGCGTGATCTGGGTGGCGGGCGGTCAGCTCAAGGGCGCGGGCGTCGAGGACCTGATCGAGGAGTGCCGCGAACACCTGGTCGCGGCCGTGCTTTTCGGGCAGGACGCGGCCGTGATCGCGGCCGCACTCGCGCGACACGCCCCCGATGTCCCGGTCGTGGAGCTGAATTCGGGGGACGATGCTCGGATGGGTGACCCCTTCACCGAGATCGAACCCGACGCGGTGATGGCGCGCGCGGTGCGCGTGGCGGCCGGTTACGCCCATCGCGGCGATACCGTCCTGCTGGCCCCGGCCGCGGCGTCCCTCGACATGTTCGCCGACTACACGCACCGCGGACGGAGTTTCGCGGCCGCCGTGCAGGCCCTGGACGAGAAGGACATCGGGAGAACCGAATGACGACGACGGCGCCGCGGCGGGCCGGGTCTGCCGCCCAGCGCATGCGAACCGGATGGTTCGGAGCCTGGCTGGCCCGCCCGCTGGCGTCGTTCCATCTCGTCGTCGCCATCGCGGTACTGCTCACCGTGCTCGGCCTGGTCATGGTGCTCTCGGCCTCCAGCGTGGAGTCGTATGCCGATGGCAAATCGGCGTATTCGCTGTTCATCCAGCAGACCATGTTCGCCGGTCTGGGCGCGGTGCTGTTCTATATCGCGCTGCGCATCCCCATGCGGGTGATGCGGCGGCTGTCGTTCCCGGTCTTCGCGCTCTCGGTGGTACTGCTGGTGCTGGTGCTGATTCCGGGCATCGGCACCGAGGTGCAGGGTTCGCGGCGCTGGTTCGACCTCGGGGTCGTGTCGGTGCAGCCCTCGGAGATCGTGAAAATCACACTGGTGGTGTGGGGTTCGCACCTGCTGGCCTCGCGGCAGACCGAAAAGGCCGGGTACAAGGACATTCTCATGCCGCTGGTGCCCGCGGGCCTGCTGGCGTGTTTCCTGGTCGTGCTGGAACCCAACCTCTCGACCACCATCGCGCTGGGCATCGTGCTCACCTCGCTGCTGTGGTTCGGCGGGCTGCCACTGCGCATGTTCGTGACGATCGCGGTCTCGGGCGGGGTGGCGGCGAGCATTCTCGCGCTCTCGGCCGGATACCGCTCCGACCGCATGCGCGCCTTCTTCAGCCCCGGCTCCGACCCGCAGGGCATCGGCTATCAGGCCCGGCAGGCCATGTATTCCCTTGCCGACGGCGGCATCTGGGGTCGCGGGCTGGGACAGTCGCGGGCCAAGTGGAGCTATCTGCCCAACGCGCACAACGACTTCATCTTCGCCATCATCGGCGAGGAGCTCGGCTTCCTCGGCTGCGCACTGGTGCTGGGACTGTTCGCGCTGTTCGTCTACGCCGGACTGCGCATCGCCACCCGCTCGGTGGATCCGTTCATCCGGCTGCTGACCGCCTCGGCCACCACCTGGATCACCGGTCAGGCCCTGATCAATGTCGGCTATGTGGTGGGTTTGCTGCCGGTCACCGGTCTGCAGCTGCCGCTGGTGTCGGCGGGCGGCTCGTCGCTGGCCATCACCCTGCTCATGTTCGGCATCATCGCCAATGCCGCCCGGCACGAACCGGAGGCGGTGGCGGCCCTGCACGCCGGGCAGGACGGGCGGGTGAGCCGGCTGCTGCGGCTGCCCACCCCCGAAATGTATTCGCCCGCACGGGCGAAGGCGGCGCGTGCCCGCACCAAGGCGAAGGCCAAGGTCAAGCCGAGTCCGCCGCGCCGCGCGCTACCATCGCCCCGGGAACGGGGTGGCCCGGAACGGTCGTCGCGGCGATCGATAGATTCGGATTCGGCCCGGCGCAGCCGGGCCTGGGAACCCAACTATCCGACCAAAAACGCCAGGGAACGGGGTAATTCGAGGTGACAGTGGAGCGGCCGGACGGCGATGCGGCTACCGCGACCGAGCCGATCGCGGGTGTGCACACCGATTTACCCGAACACCTGCGGCGCGTGCACATGATCGGCATCGGCGGTGCCGGCATGTCGGGCATCGCCCGGATTCTGCTGTCGCGCGGCGGCATGGTGTCGGGCTCCGACGCCAAGGAGAGCCGCGGCGTGCTGGCGCTGCGGGCGCGCGGGGCCGAAGTGCGCATCGGCCACGACGCGAACGCCCTCGACCTGCTGCCCGGCGGGCCCACCGCCGTGGTCACCACCTACGCCGCCATCCCCAAGACCAATCCTGAACTGGTGGAGGCGCATCGGCGCGGGCTGCCGGTGCTGCTGCGCCCGGCCGTGCTGGCCTCGCTGATGGAGGGCCACAAGACGCTGCTCGTCTCGGGCACGCACGGCAAGACCTCGACCACCTCCATGCTGGTGGTGGCATTGCAGCACTGTGGATTCGACCCGTCCTTCGCGGTCGGCGGCGAACTCAACGAGGCTGGCACCAACGCGCACCACGGCACCGGCGGCATCTTCGTGGCCGAGGCCGACGAGAGCGACGGGTCACTGCTGCAGTACGCGCCGGATGTCGCGGTGGTCACCAATATCGAATCCGACCATCTGGATTACTTCGGCACCGACGAGGCGTATGTCCAGGTCTTCGACGACTTCGTGGACCGGCTCGAAAAGGGCGGTCGGCTGGTGGTGTGCCTGGACGATCCGGGCTCGCTGGGGCTGGCGCGGCGCTCGGTCGAGAGGCTGGCCGACGACCCACGCGGCATTCAGGTGATCGGTTACGGCTCGGGCGATTTCGCGGAGTTCGGGGTGCCGGTCGGCGCGCAACTGCTGTCGTTCGAACCGCGTGATGTCGGCGGTGTGGCGGTCTTCCAGCTTTCCGACGAGCCCGCCCCGCGCACCCTGCGCCTGTCGGTGCCCGGCCGCCACATGGCCCTCAACGCGCTCGGCGCGCTGCTGGCCGCTCGTGCCACCGGGGCCGATATGGGCGAGATCATCCAGGGCCTGGAGGGTTTCGGCGGTGTGCACCGCCGCTTCCAACTCACCGGGCGCGAGAACGGCGTGCGCGTCTTCGACGACTACGCCCACCATCCGACCGAGGTGCGCGCGGTGCTCTCGGCCGCCGCCGAACTGGTCGCCCAGGAGGCCCGTGACGGCGCGCGTTCGCGGCCGGGCCGGGTGATCGTGGTCTTCCAGCCCCACTTGTACAGCCGCACCGCCACTTTCGCGACCGAGTTCGGGGCGGCGCTGTCGCTGGCCGACGAGGTCGTGGTGCTCGATGTGTACGGTGCGCGCGAGGAGCCGCTGCCCGGCGTCAACGGTGCGCTGGTGGCCGGCGCGGTCACCAAACCCGTGCACTACCAGCCGGATATGTCGCGCGTCGGCAAGCAGGTGGGTGCACTGGCGCGGCCCGGCGATGTGGTGATCACCATGGGCGCGGGCGATGTGACCATGCTGGGCAGCCAGATCCTCGACGGCCTGCGCGCCCGACCCAGCCACGGGCGGTGAGCACGCATGAGCTCGGGTGGGGGAGTGGACGGTCCGGCGACGCCGGAGTCGGACGAAGACGACTGGGCGGACGGCGATCCGGCCGAGTTCGAGTCGGCTGAGCCCGAGGAGATCGTCGAGAGCTCCGCGGCCCGGCGGGCCCGGCTGCGGCGCGGCCGCGCGCCGCGCGAATCGCGGTTCCGCAATGCCTGGCGGTCGCGCGGGATCCGGCTCGGGGTACCGGCCGGTGTGATCGTGCTGATCGCGCTGGGACTGGTCGCCTGGTTCACCCCGCTGCTGGCCGTCCGCACGGTCCGCATCGAGGGGCTGGCCGCCATTCCGGAACAACAGGTTCAGGACGCGCTGCAGATGCCCGAGGGCCGCTCGATGCTGCGGTTGGACACCGATGCCCTGGCCGAGCGGGTGGCGCGACTACCCAAGGTCCGTTCGGCGCGCGTGCAGCGCGAATTCCCGTCGACCGTCCAGGTGACCGTGGTCGAACGCACCCCCGTGCTGTACTTCGACAGCCCGGACGGGACACACCTGCTCGATTGCGACAGCGTGGAATTCGCCATCGAGCCGCCGGGACCCGGAGTGCCCAAACTCATTACCGACCATCCGGGCGGTTCGGATCCGGTGACCAAGGCCGCGGTCGCGGTCATGGCCGCTATGCCCGTCTCGCTGCGCGATCAGGTGGGCGTGGGAGCGGTTGTGGCCCGCTCGGTTTCGGATATTGCCCTGGAGTTGCGTGATGGGCGTACTGTGCTCTGGGGAGGAACCGTGGACTCGGCGCGCAAGGCGGCGGTGGTCGGCCCCCTGCTTTCCCAGCCGGGCAAGGTATTCGATGTTTCGAGTCCGAATCTCGTCACGGTAAAGTGAGCGATACCCATTGGGCCGCCGAAATTTTCGGTGGTTTGCCGGAAGGGCACCATCGGTTCCGATCCAGGACCGGAGGGCAACCGTCCACGATACGATGCTCGGGTGGGTCGGACGAGGCGAATCACACAAGATTCTGACACTCGTTTCGGCGCGCCTGCGCAAGTAACTCGGTGGCTGCGAATACCGTTCGGCACCAGTCGGATACTTGACATAACGCTGAAGCTATGGTTGAGGGTTTATCGGACCGAGACCATAACGCCGGCGTACGGCGAGTAACCGAAGACGACAAGCTGTTTCAGATCGAAGGAAGGCGAGAGCCCATGACGCCCCCGCACAACTACCTTGCTGTGATCAAGGTCGTCGGTATCGGCGGCGGCGGCGTGAATGCCGTCAACCGGATGATCGAACAGGGACTCAAGGGAGTCGAGTTCATCGCCGTCAACACCGATGCGCAGGCGTTGTTGATGTCCGATGCCGACGTGAAGCTCGATGTCGGCCGCGAATTGACCCGCGGCCTGGGCGCCGGAGCCGACCCCGAGGTCGGCCGCAAGGCCGCCGAGGACCACAAGGACGAGATCGAGGAAGTGCTCAAGGGCGCGGACATGGTCTTCGTGACCGCCGGCGAGGGCGGTGGCACCGGCACCGGTGGCGCGCCCGTCGTGGCGCAGATCGCCCGCAAACTCGGCGCACTCACCATCGGCGTTGTGACGCGGCCGTTCTCGTTCGAGGGCAAGCGCCGCAGCAACCAGGCCGAGGCGGGCATCCAGGCCCTGCGCGAGTCCTGCGACACCCTCATCGTCATCCCCAACGACCGCCTGCTGCAGCTGGGCGACGCGGCCGTGAGCCTGATGGACGCCTTCCGTTCCGCGGATGAGGTGCTGCTCAACGGTGTTCAGGGCATCACGGATCTGATCACCACCCCGGGTCTGATCAATGTCGACTTCGCGGACGTCAAGTCGGTCATGTCCGGCGCGGGCAGCGCCCTCATGGGCATCGGTTCCGCCCGCGGCGAGGGCCGCTCGGTGAAGGCCGCCGAGTCGGCGATCAATTCACCGCTGCTGGAAGCCTCCATGGACGGCGCGCACGGCGTGCTGCTCTCGATCGCCGGTGGTTCCGACCTCGGCCTGTTCGAGATCAACGAGGCCGCCTCGCTGGTGCAGGAGGCCGCCCACATCGAGGCCAACATCATCTTCGGAACGGTCATCGACGATTCGCTCGGCGATGAGGTCCGCGTCACCGTGATCGCCGCCGGTTTCGACGGCAGCGGACCGGCCCGGCGCATCGAACCCGCGGTCAGCCGGTTCACCGGCAGCGGCGCCGGCACCGCCTCGGCCTCGGCCGGATCGGTAAGCCGCAGCAGTGATTACAGCCCGGCGCGCGCCGCCGAGCCCGCCCGCCCCGCCGAGCCCGCCCCGGCACCGGTGGCCCAGCAGCCCGCCCCCGTGGCCGAGCGCGGACCCGCGCCCTCCTACAGCGCGCCGCGTCCCACCACGGTCGATCCGACCATCGGCAGCAACTCCCGCAACCACATTCAGCCCCCGGACGCCGATGACGACGATGTCGACGTCCCGTCCTTCATGCGGCGATAACTCCAAGCGCCCGTAAGGGATTCATCTCACATCGCGCCCGCTCCGATCCCGGAGCGGGCGCGGTGGCGTTCGGGCCGTGGTGAGTTTCGGGTAGCCCGCCGATGGCTACTACCCTCGATGTCATGACTTCTGCTGCACCGATGTTTCGAACCCGGCGGGTGACCACCACTCGCACGGGTGGGTTCTCGCAGGCTCCCTACGACTCGTTCAATCTGGGCGACCATGTCGGGGATGATCCGGAGGCGGTGCGGCGCAATCGGGTTCGGCTGGCGGAGAGTCTCGGGCTGGCGCCCGATCATCTGGTGTGGATGGAACAGATCCACGGGCGGAACGTGGAGATCGTGGACGGGCCGCGCGACGAGCCGGTGCCTGCCACGGATGCGCTGGTGACCACGCGCCGCGATCTGGCGCTGGTGGTGCTGAGCGCCGACTGCGTGCCGATCCTGCTGTCGGATGACGAGGCCGGGGTGATCGCCGCCGTGCACGCGGGCCGCATCGGGGCGAGGATCGGGATCGTGCCGCGCGTGCTGGAGGCCATGGTGTCGGTGGGCGCGAAGCCCGAGCGCATCGGCGCGTTCCTCGGCCCGGCGGCCAGCGGTCGCCAGTACGAGGTGCCCGCCGCCATGCGCGCCGATGTCGAGGCGCATCTGCCCGGCAGCGCGACCACCACCGCCAAGGGCACGCCGGGTCTGGATCTGCGCGCGGGCATCCGCCGGCAGCTGGAGGCGGCCGGGGTGAGCGGCGTGGCCGTGGATCCGCGTTGCACCATCGAGGACAAGACCCTGTTCTCACACCGGCGCGGCGCGCCGACGGGGCGACTCGCCGGTGTGATTTGGATGTCATCCGAGGGAGTTTCAGAATGACCGAAAGTTTTACCGCCCCAGCGGGATCCGATGCGACGGGCGTCACGTCCCGCACCGGTCGCGCCGCGGAGCTGGAAAGCTCCCTCGCAGCGCTCATCGAGCGAATCGACGCAGCGTGCCGGGCCGCTGGCCGAGATCCGGGCGAGGTGCGGCTGCTACCGGTCACCAAGTTCTTCCCCGCCTCGGATATCGAGATCCTCTATCACCTGGGCCGCCGCGAGTTCGGTGAGTCCCGCGAGCAGGAGGCCGCGGACAAGGTGGCGCAGCTGGGACACCTGTCCCAGATGCGCTGGGAATTCATCGGCAGGCTCCAGCGCAACAAGGCGAAATCCGTTGCACGCTGGGCCGATACCGTCTACTCGGTGGACAGCGACCGGCTCGCGAGCGCCCTCGAGACGGGCGCGCGGGCGGCCCTGGACGACGGCACCCGCGCCACCCCCTTGCGCGTCCTGCTGCAGGTGTCCCTCGACGCCGATCCCGAGCGCGGCGGTGTCCGCGACGCGGCGTTGCACGCGCTCGCCGATCAGGTCGCCGCCTCGGAATCACTGCAGCTCGGGGGCCTGATGGCGATCCCCCCGCTGGATGTCGACCCGGATGTCGCATTCGAGCAACTTGCCCGCATCCACGCCGCATTAACGACCGACCACCCCGGCGCGATCGAACTCTCGGCGGGCATGTCCGGCGACTT
This sequence comes from Nocardia sp. NPDC059240, assembly GCF_042753865.1. NCBI lineage: Bacteria > Bacillati > Actinomycetota > Actinomycetes > Mycobacteriales > Nocardiaceae > Nocardia > Nocardia sp. NPDC059240. Next base: position 195,803 of record NZ_JBHZAC010000012.1, read on the forward strand.
GGAGTCGGCGGTCCGCCACGGCAGCACGTGCGTGCGTGTCGGTACTGCCCTGATGGGCGCGCGACCGATAACCTCGGCGTAGCAAAGAAACCTCACCAGTCACATTTGAAACATATGCTTGGTGGCTAACGAGGTCTGAGCAGGACAACACCCCAGGCCAACCGGGGCCGAAGGAAGGTCGACCAGATGAGCACGCTGCACAAGTTCAAGGCGTACTTCGGGATGGTTCCGCTCGAGGATTACGAAGACGATTACGTCGACGATCGCGGAGCCGCCCGGAGCGCCGATGAGCGTGGCCAGCGTCGTCCCCGGCCCTACGCCGAACGCGAGCGTGAATACGACCGATACGGCGAGGACCGCTACGACGACGAGCCCGCTTACGAGCCGTCGTACAAGGCCCCCTACAAGCCGGCCTACAGCGCGTCCTCGCGTCGCGACGACTATGCCGACGATGCCCGCGAGCGCGACCACCGCGACCGCTACGACGCCGACGATCGCTACGAGGCGACCCGGCGTCCGACCCGCATCGACACCGCCCCGTCCAGCCGCACCCGGACCGTGGGCGGCAGCGCGCCCATGGTGCGTGGCAGCACCCGCGGCGCGCTCGCGATGGATACCGACGCGGAGCGTCGCATTGAGGATCTGCGGGAGCAGGAGCGCCGTATCGAGGCGGCCCGCCGTCCCCAGATCTTCGAGGACGGAGGCACCTTGTCCAAGATCACGACGTTGCGCCCGCGCACCTATGCGGAGGCGGCCATCATCGGTGAGCGCTTCCGTGACGGCACGCCGGTGATCATGGATCTGGTCGAGATGAGCAACTCCGACGCGCGTCGCCTGGTGGACTTCGCCGCGGGTCTGGCCTTCGCCCTGCGTGGTTCGTTCGACAAGGTCGCCACCAAGGTGTTCCTGCTGTCGCCCGCCGATGTGGACGTCTCCGCCGAGGAGCGCCGCCGCATCGCCGAGAACGGTTTCTACAACCAGAAGTAAGAGCCCACTCTCGGGACTCTCAGGGGCGGGGAACCCCTGATGGACGCCCGAGAGTAGGGTCGGACCAAAAGTAAACCAAGGCAACGAGTTACGTTGCGTATACGGGGGTTGCGACTTTGTCGCGGGGGAATCTTGGGGGAGTCTTGCGCCCGGCTTGTCGGGTATCTGAGTGTCACGATCTGTGGTGGTGCCGTCCTGACGCCCTTGTGGGGTGCGGTGATACGGCAGCGGCCCAGCTGTGACCGGCGCGATCAGTGTTTCTATTTTGCTGATCATGAGATCTGAGGCAGAGTGGTGCGGTGGCCGTGTTCCCGGTGTTGAACCTACTGCTGTTCCTCTTCTGGCTGCTGCTGATCAGCCGGGTCATCGTCGAGTTCATCCGCAGCTTTGCGCGAGACTGGCGGCCGACGGGCTTCGTGGTGATCATCCTCGAGATGATCTTCACGGTCACCGACCCCCCGGTGAAACTTCTGAGGCGTTTGATACCCCCAGTGAATCTTGGGGGAATTCGGCTCGATCTGTCCATTATGGTCTTGCTTTTCATCGTCTTCATCTTGATGACGATCACGGGCCAGGCAGGGCAGTCGATAGCTCAGGTGTGACAGAATGGGCCGAAAGAATGCTTGCCCAGATCTACCGCTAGATCTCCATACGAAGCGTGAAGGGATCGTTCCATGCCGCTGACCCCCGCCGATGTGCATAACGTCGCGTTCAGCAAACCGCCGATCGGGAAGCGCGGATACAACGAGGACGAAGTTGACGCCTTCCTCGACCTGGTCGAGCAGGAGCTCTCACGCCTCATCGAGGAGAATGCTGATCTTCGCCAGCGCGTTGCCGAGTTGGACGCGGAACTGGCTGATGCCAAGAAGAATCGGGGCCCCGCGGTCCAGACCGTGAAGCAGCCCATCGCGCCGGAGCCCATCAAGGCCGCTCCGATCGCACCGCCGCCGCCCATGCCGGCGCCGGTCCCCGTGGCCCCCATCAAGCAGGAAGCGCCCTCCGCGGACGCCAATCTGCAGGCCGCCAAGGTGCTTTCACTGGCCCAGGAGATGGCCGACCGCCTCACCTCCGACGCCAAGACCGAGGCCGAGCAACTGCTGGCCAACGCCAGAGCGAACTCGGAGCGACTGGTCAGCGATGCCCGGACCCGCTCCGAGGCCATGATCGCCGACGCCCGCCAGAAGGCCGAGGCCATGCTGTCCGACGCGCAGACCCGCTCGGATTCGCAGCTGCGCCAGGCCAAGGAGAAGGCCGACGCCCTGCAGGCCGATGCCGAGCGCAAGCACACCGAGATCATGGCGACCATCACGCAACAGCGCAGCGTGCTGGAGAGCCGCATCGAGCAGCTCAAGACCTTCGAGCGCGAATACCGTGTGCGCCTGAAGTCCTACCTGGAGTCGCAGCTGGAGGAGCTGGAGAACCGTGGTTCGGCGGTCCCGGTCGACGGCGGCGAATTCGGGCAGGACGCGTCCGGCAACGGCGCACTTCTCAAGGGCAGCAAGTAAAGTCGTAACTACGGCCTGCGATGCCGCCTCGTCCCGGGTGTTTGCCCGGGGAATGCGGTGTCGTCGCCAACCTTTCGAGTCCTCCGGTGGCTGCCGCCATCGAAGCCCAACGAGGGGGAGGTGCACTTGCTCGTAGTGACGCTCGCGCTCGCTGCCGTGGGCTTCGGCCTGCTGGTGACCGCACTGACCACCGGTTCGGTGATCTGGGCATGGGGCTGCATCATCGTGTGCGTGATCGGCGCGGTGCTGCTGCTCGTCAGTGCGTTGACGCTACGGACCGAGACCGACGAGGAAGCTTCCTCGTCGTCACGACCGGGCGGTAGACACGCTAAACACTGAGTTCTGGCGCCTGGGCGGGTCCGCGGAATATCCGCTGGACCCGCCCCGCTAGTATGGAGACAGTTTTACGGCGTTGATCCGGCCATCACCGGGGAGTCTTCGGAAGAACAGCGAGCCTGCTCGCCCAGTAGAACCGAACGGGTGAGCCCGTCACAGCTCGCAACGAGAGGCTTGGTCGCACAAGGGTTTTGGCTCCGAACGGCCGGGCAAGCGGGGTGGTACCGCGGTTGTGACGCACCTGGCGTCGCCATCGTCCCCGTGCCCACGATGTTGGCACGAGGAGACGAGAGGCCGCCATGGCGGACGAGACGAACACCCGAAACGCATACCCCCGCGTCGAGCTGAGCAAGACGGCCGGTCAGGTGTCCTTCCCTGAGCTGGAGCAGCGGGTCCTCGACTACTGGGCCGCCGACGACACCTTCCGTGCCAGCATCGAGAACCGTTCGCAGGCAGAGGAATTCGTCTTCTACGACGGTCCCCCCTTCGCCAACGGCCTGCCGCACTACGGTCATCTGCTGACCGGATACGTCAAGGATTTGATCCCGCGATTCCAAACGATGCGCGGGAAGAAGGTCGATCGGCGATTCGGTTGGGATACTCACGGCCTGCCCGCGGAAATCGAAGCTGAGAAGCAGCTCGGTATCACGGACAAATCACAGATCGATGCCATGGGTCTGGCGGAATTCAATGCCGCGTGTAAATCCTCGGTCCTTCGCTACACCAACGAGTGGCGTAACTATGTGACTCGTCAGGCGCGCTGGGTCGACTTCGACAACGACTACAAAACCCTCGACCTCGACTTCATGGAATCGGTCATGTGGGCGTTCAAGTCGTTGTACGACAAGGGCCTGATCTATCAGGGCTTCCGGGTGCTGCCCTACAGCTGGTACGAGCAGACGCCGCTGTCGAATCAGGAAGCCCGCCTGGACGACTCCTACCGGATGCGCCAGGATCCGGCCGTCACGGTCGACATGGTGCTGCAGGTTCCCGCGGACCACCCGCTCCAAGCCCTGGACGGCGCGAACGCGCTGATCTGGACCACCACGCCCTGGACCCTGCCGTCCAACCTGGCGATCGCCGTGCACCCCGACGTCACCTACGCCCACATCGAGGGCAAGGACGGCAAGCGCTATGTGCTTGCCGCCGAGCGGGTGTCGCACTACACGCGTGAGTTCGGCGAGGAGCCGACCGTGCTGTCCGAGCATTCGGGCGCGGCGCTGGCGGGCCTGCACTACCTGCCGCCGTTCGACTTCTTCCTCGGCCACCCGCACGCGCACCGGGTGCTCAACGCCGACTACGTGACCACCGACTCCGGCACCGGCATCGTGCACCTCGCACCCGCCTTCGGTGAGGAGGACATGGATGTCGCGACCGCCAACGGGATCGAGATCGTGCAGCCCCTCGACGCGGGCGGCAAGTTCACCTCGATGGTGCCGCCGTACCAGGGCCTCATGGTCTTCGACGCCAACCCGGTCATCATCAAGGACCTCAAGGCCGCCGGAAAGCTGTTGCGGCACGAGACCATCGAGCACTCCTACCCGCACTCGTGGCGTTCGGGTCAGCCGCTGATCTACATGGCGGTGCCGTCCTGGTTCGTGGCGGTCAACAAGGTCAAGGCCCGCATGCTCGAACTCAACCAGGAGATCACCTGGGTACCGGAGCATCTGCGTGACGGCCAGTTCGGCAAGTGGGTGGAGAACGCCCGCGACTGGAACATCAGCCGTAACCGCTACTGGGGCGCGCCCATCCCGGTATGGGTCTCCGACGACCCGGAGTATCCGCGGGTGGACGTGTACGGCTCCCTGGATGCGCTGGAACACGACTTCGGGGTGCGCCCGGCCGATCTGCACCGCCCCGGCATCGACGAGCTGGTGCGCCCGAATCCCGATGACCCGACCGGGAAGTCGATGATGCGGCGCACGCCCGAGGTGCTGGACTGCTGGTTCGAGTCCGGGTCCATGCCCTTCGCCCAGGTGCACTACCCGTTCGAGAACAAGGAGTGGTTCGAGGGCACCGCCGACCAGTCTGCGCACAGCCCAGGCGATTTCGTCGTCGAGTACAACGGCCAGACCAAGGGCTGGTTCTACAACCTGCACGTGCTGTCCACCGCGCTGTTCGATCGTCCCGCAGTGAAGTCGGTTGTTGCGCACGGCATCGTGCTCGGCGACGACGGCCTGAAGATGTCCAAGTCGAAGGGCAACTACCCGAACGTCAACGAGGTCTTCGACCGCGACGGCTCCGACGCCATGCGCTGGTTCCTGATGGCCTCCCCGGTGCTGCGCGGCGGCAACCTGATCGTCACCGAGCGCGGCATCCGCGAGGGTGTCGGCCAGGCGCTGCGCCCGCTGTGGAACGCGTGGACCTTCCTGCAGCTGTACGCAACCCAGCCGGGCACCTGGCGCACCGACTCGAAGAACGTGCTGGACCAGTACATCCTGGCCAAGCTCGCGCAGACCCGCGACGTGATGACCGACGCCCTCGAGGTGTACGACATCGCGACCGCCTGCGACGAGCTGCGCACCTTCGCCGACGCGCTCACCAATTGGTATGTGCGCCGGTCGCGTTCGCGCTTCTGGGAAGAGGACAGCGACGCCATCGACACCCTGCACACGGTGCTCGAGGTGACCACCCGCCTGGCCGCCCCGCTGCTGCCGCTGCTGTCGGAGGTCATCTACCGGGGTCTCACCGGTGAGCGTTCGGTGCACCTGACCGATTGGCCGGCCGCCGACGAGCTGCCGCACGACGCCGCCCTGGTGTCGGCCATGGACGAGGTCCGCACGGTCTGCTCGACGGTGCTGAGCCTGCGCAAGGCCCAGAACCTGCGGGTGCGGCTGCCGCTCTCGGAGGTCACCGTGGCCGCCGCCGACGCCGAAAGCCTGCGTCCCTTCGTGGATCTCATCGCCGACGAGGTGAACGTCAAGCGCGTCGACCTCACCACCGACGTGGCCGCCCACGGCCGCTTCGAACTCGTGGTGAACGCGCGTGCCGCGGGTCCGCGCATCGGCAAGGAAGTCCAGACGGTCATCAAGGCGGTCAAGGCGGGGGAGTGGAACGAGGCCGCCGACGGCACCGTCACCGCCGCCGGCATCGCCCTGCTGCCGGAGGAATACACCCAGCGCCTGGTCGCCGCCGAGCCCGAATCCACCGCCGCCCTGCCCGGCAATGCCGGTCTGGTGGTGCTGAATTCGCTCGTCACCGAGGAACTCGAGGCCGAGGGCTGGGCCCGCGACCTCATCCGCGACCTCCAGGAGACCCGCAAGTCCCTGGGCCTGGACGTCTCCGACCGCATCACCGTGGTCCTGGACGTCCCGGCCGAACGTCAGGCCTGGGCCGAAACCCACCGCGCCCTGATCGCGGGCGAAATCCTCGCCACCGCCCTTACTTTCGCGGCGACCGGCGAGGATGCCTCCGAGGTCGTCGGCGGCGTGAAGGTCTCGATCACCAAGGCGTGAGGCGATAGTCGAAAGGGGCGGAACCGAATCGGTTCCGCCCCTTTCGCATTGCGTCAGGTGCGGGGGCGCAGGCCCTCCAGGACCGGTTCTACGAAGTCGGGGGATTCGAGGACGTCGCCCATGCCGAGCAGGAAGCGGATGTAGACCGGGCCGTAGATCATGTTGGTCATGACGAGTGGGGGGAGGTCGTCGCGGATCTCGCCCGCGCGGATGGCGGTGGCGAGGCGGCGGGCACCGCTCTGCTGGCGAGGTTCGATGAATTTCTCGCGCACCAACTCCATGAGCTTCGCATCGTTCTGGGCCTCGGCGATGACACCGCGGTAGATGCAGCCGATGTCACTAGCGAACATGGCGGTCAGGCCGGTGATCTGGGTCTTGAGGTCGGCGACGAGATCGCCGGTGTCGGGGAAGTCGGTGGTGGTGCCGATCCGGTCGTTGATGGCTTCCAGCGCGATCGCGCCCTTGGACGGCCACCAGCGGTAGATGGTCTGCTTGCCGACCCCGGCCTTGGCGGCGATGGCCTCGATGGTGAGTTTGCCGTAGCCATTGCGGACGGCGAGTTCGATGGTCGCGTCGAGGATCGCCCGGTGGGACTTGGCGCTGCGCAGTTCGGGATTCGGGGCCGATGCCATGCCCTGGATCGTACCTCGAAACGAGACGGAACGTCTCGTCTTGACAGTCGTCGTCAATCGGTCTAACTTCATCAACAAGACGAGACGGACCGTCTCGCCGAAAGATCGGAACTCGGTCGCTAGGAGCGAACAATGACCACCATCGTCACCACCCCCGCCGTGAATGTCACCGCTCCGGTCGCGAATGTCGCTGCGCCCATGACGGTTCCGTCGGTGCACCGGCGGGCCATCATCACCTGGCTGGCCGTCTACCCGACCATCACCATCGCGCTGGCCCTGCTGGGCCCGGAGATGGGGAGCCTGCCGGTGTTCGTGCGCACCCTGATCCTGACCGCGATCGTCGTGCCGACCTCGGCCTACCTGCTGATCCCGATGCTGACCAAGGCCAACCACCACCTGACCCTGCGGCTGCACCGCTGATCTTCAGCAAACGCGAGAGCGCCCATCCGGACCCCGGGTGGGTGCTCTTGGTATTTCGGGACCATGTGCCTGGCCGGGCGATCTTCGAGAACGAGTGACGCGGGTCTCGAGACACGCCAACCCTGGTTCTCTTGTGACGCATGTTGCAGGTGCGATACAACGGCTATCAGCTAGCTATCGATCTTGTTCATTGCTGTTCCCGCGGTATCGCCGATGAAGGGGCGCGCTCATGGCTCGAAGGCAGCTTCGCAGGTTCCGGAACTTTCTCATGACTACGGCGGCGCTCACGGTGGCCGCGGCATTGTGGGCGGGCACGGCCCACGCGGACACCGGATCCTCGTCCGGCTCCGGATCGGGTTCCGCCTCCGGCAGCGCCAGCGGCTCGGCATCGGGCAGCGCGAGCGGCTCGGCGCAGATCCCCCTCGCGAGTCCGCGCGCCATGGTCGCGCTGAGCCTGGCCACCACGCAGTCCGGCAAGCCGTACCGCTGGGGCGGCACCGGCCCGGACGACTGGGACTGCTCGGGCTTGGTGCAGTGGGCCTTTCGCAGTGTCGGCATCGATATGCCGCGCACCACGTGGCAACAGGCCGACGCCGGGCTCGAAGTGCCGTTCGGCTCCCTGCAACCCGGCGATGTGATCGTCCTCAACGACGACGCCTCCCACGTAGGCATCTACGCGGGAGGCGGCAATGTGCTGAACGCGTACGACTGGGGTGTGCCCGTCGGCCTGACTCCGCTGAGCCAGTTCGACATCTACTCCATTCGCCGGTTCTACTGAATCGTCTTACTCGACAACGAGTTCCACGGGGATGTTGCCCCGGGTGGCCTTGGAGTACGGGCACACCTGGTGCGCGGCCTCGACGAGCTCGCGGCCCTTCTCGTTCTGCAGCTCCTCGGGCAGCTCGACGCGCAGCACGACGGAGATGCCGAAACCGGTCTCGTCGTCCTTGTTCAGGCTGACGTCGGCGGTCACCGAGGCGTCGCCCAGCGCGACACCGGCATTGCGGGCCACGACCTGCAGGGCGCCGGCGAAGCAGGCGGAGTAGCCCACGGCGAACAGCTGCTCGGGGTTGGTGCCGTCACCGCTGCCGCCGGCCTCCTTGGGCTGGGCCAGCTTCAGGTCGAGGTAACCGTCGGAGCTGACCGAGCGGCCCTCGCGGCCGACGGAGGTAGCGGACGAGGTGAAGAGCTTAGCCATTTCGAATCTCCCTAGACAGACTTGTCTGTTCAGTACGACCTCAGAGTAGACAGGTCTGTCTGCTATCGTCAATACCGAAGTCCCGACCAGGGGGAAGGAGGTGCCAGTCATGAGTGAAGCCCGTGATCGCCTGCTGGACACCGCGACTCGACTGTTCTATGCCGAGGGCATCCACACCGTCGGCATCGACCGCATCATCGCCGAGGCGGGCATCGCCAAGGCCACCTTCTACCGGCACTTCAAGACCAAGGAAGACCTGGTCGTCGCCTATCTGGTGCGGGAGTATGCCCGGCAACGCGAGATTCTGGAGGCGATTCCCGGCGAAGGCGCGGAGTCCATCGTCGGCATCTTCGAACGACTCGGCGAGCTCAGCTGCGGGCCCGGCTTTCGCGGTTGCCCGTTCCTCAATGCTGCCGTCGAGTTTCCGAATCCCGATCACGCGGTGCGCCAGGTGGTCGACGACTATCGCGGCTGGTTCCGCGATCTCATGGCAGAGCGGCTGCGCGCCGATGGGCGTACCGAGGTCGAGGACGCGTCGCGGGTACTGCTCATGACGCGCGACGGTGTAACCATCAGCGGGGGAGTGGGAGACAACGAGACGGTCCGGGTGGGTATCCGGACCGCCTTGTCGCAGTTGGGTATTCGGTAGGGGTCAGACGCCGACCGTCTCCTCCATCTCCTCCTCCGCCTGTTCGGCGGGCTTGGGGACGGCGGCATGGCGCGGGCCGAGTTCCTTTGCGGCCTGCCGCTTCTCGGCCAGGGCCGCGACGGCCATCAGGGCGAGGCCCGCGGCGAACCACAGGATCAGGCTGCTGATCCGCCCGCCGAATCCGACGCCGTCGAAGTAGAGCAGGCTGCGCGCACCCTCGACGAATCCCGCACCGTTCCAGAAGTGGTGCAGCGTGCCGAAGAAGTCGTTCTGCAGCCACGGGCCGTACACGCCGCCGGAGCTGGTGAAGTTCAGCATGACGAACAGCACCATCATGGCCAGGGTGGTCCAGCGCTTCAGGAAGGTGTGCGCGCCGATGCCGATGGCCAGGATGCCCGCCGAGTACAGCCACGACATGGCCCAGATCCCGGCCGCGTCATGGTCGACCACCTGGAAGATCGGGCCGGACAGGGCGAGGCCGATCAGGCTCACCAGCAGTGAGGTGACGAGGCCGAGGAGTCCGCGCACCCGCATGGACAGGCCCGCGCCCGCCGCGCCGATGGCGGCCACGCTGCCGTAGGAGCCGATGCTCAGCGCCACCAGCAGGAAGAAGATGCCCTGCGCGGTCGGGTCGCCGGGGGCGGGGGTGGTCACGTCGGTGACGGTCAGTGGCGCGTTCTGCAATCCCGCGACCTGTCCGAAGACGGCCTCGGCGGCCATGGCCGTGGTGTCGGATCCGGCCTTGGCGACCAGTAATTCGGGCTTCTGTGGATCGGGCACGTACGCGCCCGCCAGGTCCCGGTGCCGCAACTGGCTGATCGCGTCGTCGCGGGTCGGCACGGTGATCACGTCGAGGGCATTGCCGCCCTTGTCTTTCATGGTCTGCGCCAGCACCTTGACCTGGGCGCTGTCGCCGACGACCGCTACCGCGAGGTGGTTGGGTTCGGGCTGGTGGAACGCGCCCAGGTAGGCCAGGCCCATGCCGAGGCACATGAGCAGCGGGGTGAGTAGGTGGGTGACGACGTGCCGGATCTGATGCGAGGCCATGGGTTCGTTCTCCAATAGTTGGTAAATACAACCAAGCGAAGTTGTAGTCTACAACCATGGATAGCGACGCCGCATTCCCCGCCCGTGCCGATGCGATCGAGGTCATACAGCGCGAGCTCACCGCCTTCGCCCGTCGCGCCCGCGGCCGCGCGACCGAACTGCACCCGGAACTGTCACTGGTCGCGTCGAGCATCCTCGACCTGGTGATCGAGCGGGACGGCTGCCTGGCGGCGGACCTGGCCGGTCACTTCCACCTCGACAAGTCGACGGTCAGCCGCCAGGTCGCCGCCCTGGAGAAGGAGGGCTACCTGGAACGTGAGGTCGACCCTGCCAACCGGCGCAATCTGGTGCTCCGCGCGACTGCCGAGGGAAAGAGCATGGCCCGCGCCGCCTCCCGCAGCCGCGCCGCCGCCTTCACCGAACGCTTCGAAGACTGGGAAGACGCCGATGTCGACCGTCTCGCCCGATACCTGGTGCGCTACAACGCCGCCGACGAGTGACCCCGCCGGAATGACCGGGGCTCAGTTGGTTTCGGGCAGATCCAGGCCCTTGGCCAGCACCGGCCACGAGTTGCGCAGGTCGTCCTGCCAGTAGCCCCAGGAGTGGGTGCCGGGTTTGGTGATGTCGAAGGTCGCGGGGATTTCCAGTTCCCGCAGGCGGGTCTTGAGGTTGCGGGCGCACCAGTCGCTGGCGGCCTCCAGAATGCCGCCGACCAGGATCTGTTGCGGCAGACCGCCGTCGGCCGGCCCGAGGCTGCGGACGTCGGCCACATTGTCGTGGCGGCCGGGCAGGCCACTGCCGTTGGAGATGTAGAGCCCCAGTCCCCGCAGTGCCTCGGCGTGCACGTAGGGATCGTTGGCGGCCCATTCCGGATCATCGCTGGGGCCATACATATTCACCGGATTGCCGCCGCCGATGCTGATCACCAGATCCGCGAACTTCTGCCCGATCGGGTCGCTGATCTGCGGGCAGCCGCTGAAGGCGGCCACCGCCGTGTACAGCCCCGGCGCGGCGATCGGCAGTTGCAGGACCGATGTCCCCGACATCGACATCCCCGCGATGGCGTGAACCTCGTTGGTGTCCAACGCGGTATCGATGATCGGGGGTAGTTCCTCGGTGAGGAAGGTCTTCCACATCGGCTGCCCCAGCCGGGGATCGGCGTTGCGCCAGTCGGTGTAGTAGGTGAACGCGCCGCCGATCGGCATCACCACGTTCACGTTCTTGTCCTCGAAGAACTCGGTGGAGTCGGTATTGCGTTTCCAGGTGGCCGTATCCTGGCCGCCCCCGGCGCCATTGAGCAGGTACAGCACCGGGCGCGGCTGCGAGGTGTCGGCGGGCCGCTGCACTTCCACCGTGATATCGGTGTCCATGGCCGTGGAGTGCACGTGCAGGGTGAGATTCCGCGCGTCGTGGATCTCGAAAGCCTTGATATTGGAGCCGTCGTCGGAGACCGGGGTCCCGAACAGGCGGACGTTGCTGGTGATCGGATCGGGCGGGACCGCAGAGGCTGAACCTGCGGGCACAGCCATCGTGTACGTAGTGACAAGGGAACAACTTGCCGCCGCGAGCAGTGCCGCCCGGGTGCCCAATCCGCCTAGCAAAACCGACCTTCGATCCAGAGGTGCCCGACCCCGATTGCATGATCGTCGAAACATGCCCCCATGTTTCGGGTTTCGACAATATTGGCGCCGGCATGGTTGTGGCGCAAGACACTTGTGCGCCGAACTATGCTCCGAACTCGAATTTTGTGACTACTCACTACTCCGTGACGAGTTGACGCAGCAGCGGACCGTACTCCGGATGCGCCAGCGCCGAGGCGAATTGGGCGGTCAGGTAGTCGGCCGGGTTGCCGGTGTCGTACCAGCGACCCTGAATTACCTGGCCGTACACCGGATTAGCGGCGGCGAAGATATTGATCGCATCGGTCAGGTAGACCTCGCCGGTGCGGTGGGTGTACCAGTCGTCGACCTGTTTGCGCAGCTCGGCGATGATGCCCGGGGTGACCACGTAGCCACCGATGGCGGCGAAGGAGGAGGGCGCGTCGGCGGGCTTGGGCTTCTCCTTGAGGCCGCTGATCCGCATCAGCCCTTCGCCGTTGGTCTCCTCGACCACGGGTACGCCGTAGCGCTGCGATTCGGTCGGATCCATCGGCATGAGCGCCAGCACCGGTGCGCCGGTCTTCTCGTACGCGTTGACGAGCTGCTGCGCGCGCGGCACCTCGGCGACGAAGACGTCGTCGGGCCACAGCACCAGCATGGGCTCGTCGCCCAGGTGGCGGGCCGCGTTCAGGACGGGCGTGCCGTTGCCGTAGGGCCCGTGCTGATCCAGGTAGGTGATGTGCCCGGCGCGGCTGAGTTCGCCGACCTCCTCGACGGCGTCGGCATAGGCGGCCTTGCCGTCGGCGCGCAGCTGGGCCACCAGCGCCGGGTTGGGGCGGAAGTGGTCCTGGATCAACGACTTTCCACCGCTGACCACGATGGTGATGTCGGTGATGCCGGAGGCCACGAGTTCGCGCACCGTGTGTTCGATGACCGGCTTGTCGCCGACCGGGAGCATTTCCTTCGGGATCGCCTTGGTCAGCGGCAGCAGCCGCGAGCCGATGCCGGCGGCGGGAATCACGGCCTTGCGAATCGTCATGGCTCGATCATCACACACGGGATCGGACGTACCTGTCGGTAGCCGCTTGTAGATTTCCCGGTGTGAATACGTCTGCCGACTCCGAGAACCCGGGCATCGTGCCTGGTGGGGGCGATTCGGCGCGGGCGGCCGGTGCACCGGCGCGGACCGCGGGCGCGGCGGCGGATTTACGGCAAACTGACAGCAGATCCAGAGATTCGGACAGCACGTCCCGAGGTTCGGGACAGCGGCGCTGGGTGCTGCACATAGATATGGACGCCTTTTTCGCCTCGGTCGAGCAGCTGACCCGCCCGACCCTGCGCGGCCGCCCGGTGCTCGTGGGCGGCATGGGCGGGCGCGGCGTGGTGGCCGGGGCGAGCTACGAGGCGCGGGTCTTCGGCGCGCGTTCGGCCATGCCCATGCATCAGGCGCGGCGGCTGGTCGGCGGCGCGGCGGTGGTGATTCCGCCGCGCGGAGCCGTATACGGCGAGCTCAGCGGGCAGGTGTTCGAGGCATTGCGGGCGCGGATCCCGGTGCTGGAGACGCTCTCGTTCGACGAGGCGTTCGGTGAACCGGCGGAACTGGCCGGGGCGAGCGCGGATCGGGTCGCGGAGTTCTGTGAGCAGTTGCGCGCGGCCGTGCGCGAGCGCACCGGCCTGACCGCCTCGGTGGGTGCGGGCAGTGGCAAGCAGCTCGCCAAGATCGCCTCGGGTCTGGCCAAACCCGATGGGGTGCGGGTGATTTCGGCTGCCGAGCAGGACCGTTTCCTCTCGGCGCTGCCGGTGCGCAAACTGTGGGGAATCGGCCCGGTCGCCGAAAGTCGTTTGCGCTCACTGGGAATCGAGACGGTCGGCGCGCTGGCCGCGCTCCCGGAATCCGAGGCGTCCTCGATCCTGGGCGGCAGTATCGGTGTGGCGCTGCACCGCCTGGCTCGCGGTATCGACGATCGCCCGGTGGCGGAGCGGGCCGAGGCCAAGCAGATCAGTGCCGAAACTACTTATGAGACCGACATTCTCACCCTGGCCCAGCTGCGCCCGGCCATCGACGCCATGGCGATCTCGGCGCATCGGAGGCTGGGCGCGGACGGCCGCGCCGCCCGCACGGTGGTGCTGAAACTCAAGCGGACCGATATGAGCATCCTCACCCGCTCCTCGACCTTGCCCTATGCCACCGAGGATCTCGCCACGCTCACCGCGGCCGCGCAGCGCTCCGCCCTGGATCCGGCCGATATCGGTCCGATTCGCCTGGTGGGCGTGGGTTTCGCGGGTTTGTCGGAGATTCGGCAAGAGTCCCTGTTCCCCGAATTGGATCAGGCCGTCGACGTGGGCGGCCCGATCTCCGAGGAGCCGGCGTTCGCCGTGCCGGCGGCCCCGGAAGCCGTGGTACCGCCCGCAACTCGCTCCTACGCCGTCGGAATCTGGTATCCCGGACTCGATGTCGAGCATCCCGAGTTCGGACACGGCTGGGTGCAAGGCGCGGGGCACGGCGTGGTGACGGTTCGATTCGAAACCCGTTCGACCGGACCGGGTCCGGCGCGCACCTTCGCCGCCGAGGATCCGGATCTGAAGCGCGCGGACCCCCTTGCCAGCCTGCGATGATGTGGTTGAGACATATTTGCGCGAATTATGAGGATTCGGCCTGAAAATGCCGCGCCATCGCGCACGGAGCCGGTTTCCGAGACTCGGCGTTGGTAGTGTCGCGTCTCGTGCGGCGGCGCCGGACGGTGTAGCTGTCACATTGTCGAACGGACCTACTCGAACGCAAAGGACGAGCAGTTGAAGTTTCAGAAGACTGGACGCATCGCGGTCGCCGCTCTGGCCGTCGTGACCGTACTCGGGCTGTCGGCGTGTGGCAGCGGTGACAAGACCACCACGAAGACCACCGCCAAGACCACCACCTCGCAGGCCGCGCAGACCAGCTACCCGGCGGCCCCGACCGCGGCGGACCTCAACACCCAGCTGCAGAAGGCCCTCGACCCGAACGTGCCGGACTCCGAGAAGCTGGACATGATGCAGGGCGTCCAGGCCGACCCGAGCCTGCCCAACCGGTTGGCCGAGGCCTACAAGCAGAACAACGCGACGATCACCGTCACCAATGTGACCGATCTCGGCAACGGCACCCTCACGGCCGACGCGCAGATCGCGGTCAACGGTGGCGCGCCGCAGCAGGCGGTCGTCCCGTTCGTCGCCGAGGACGGCAAGTGGAAGGTCCAGAAGGAGTGGATCTGCAACGCCCTCTCGCTGGCCAACCAGACCTCTCCGGCCTGCAGCTAGTCCCGATGTGACGGGCCCGGCATCCAGCAGTGGGATGCCGGGTCACAACTCTCTTGGCGCTGGATCATGGCTTCCGCTTAGGATCGGCGGTCGTGACCGACGTGTTGGAGAAGGCGGGGCAGGATTCCGCCGGGAGTGCTGGTGCTGAACCCGAGAGACGAATTTCAGGGGGATGGGCCCGGCCGCTCGCTCTGATCGCCGGATTGGTGGCAGTCGCAGCGGCGCTGGCCGTGCCGCTCCTGCCCGTCGAGGTCGATCACACCACTCTGGCTTGGCCGCAGGGCAATTCGACGCAGAGCATCGAGTCTCCGCTGGTGTCGTACGCGCCATTGACCTTCGATGCCACCATCCCCTGTTCGGCTGTGACACAGCTCGGTTCGAAGGGCGGCACACTGGCCGCCACCGCGCCCAATGGTGCGCCGGATCTCGAACGGTACGGATTCGTGGCGCGGGTCACCGCCGCCGCCACCACCGACGGGGTGACCACGCCGGGCAAGCTGGAGGCGATCACCCACCACAAGACGCTGGTGAGTATTCCCACCGATCAGCTGGCCGCGGGCTGCGCTCTCACCGTGCACTCCGATATGACGGCCACCACCGCCACGCTCTCCGGGTCGAGCGTCGCCCCGGTCACCCTCGACGGCGACTACCGGCCGCAGCTGGTCGGCGTGTACAGCGATCTGACGGTCTCCGACGGGGCCACGGTCACCGCGCAGGTCGACAGCCGCTTCACCTCCACGCCGAGCACGATCAAGCGGATCGCCATCTGGACGGCCATCCTCGGCACCCTGGTCGCGTTGTTCGCGCTGTTCCGGCTCGATCGCCTCGACGGGCGTCGCAGCCGCCGCTTCCTGCCGCAGCACTGGTGGAGCTTCAAGCCGGTCGACGCCGTCGTGCTCGGCACGCTGATCCTGTGGCATTTCATCGGCGCGACCACCTCCGATGACGGTTACCAGTACGGCATGGGCCGGGCCTCGATCCACGCCGGGTACATGGCCAACTACTTCGGCTACTTCGGTGTCCCCGAAACACCGGTCGGCACACCGTATTACGACCTGATCGGCCATATGGCGCAGATCAGCGCGGCCAGCCCGTGGATGCGCCTGCCCGCGCTGCTGTCGGGCATCGCGATCTGGCTGGTGCTCAGCCGCGAGGTGATTCCCCGGCTGGGCGCGCGGATTCGCCGCGATCGGATCGCGGTGTGGACCGGTGCGCTGGGCTTCCTGGTGATCTGGCTGCCCTACAACAACGGCTTGCGCCCGGAACCGCTGGTGGCGCTGGGTGTGTTGCTGACCTGGGTCTCGGTCGAGCGGGCCATTGCGACCGGGAGACTGCTGCCCTACGGCATTGCCATCGCGATCGGCGCGTTCAGCTGTACCGTGGGCCCCTCGGGCATCATCTGTTTCGCGCCGCTGCTGGCCGGCATCCGGCCGATCTGGCGCATTCTCAACAGGCGCGCAACGGCTTTGGGTAAGCCGACCGCGCCCGGCGCGAACGCCTTCGCGATCCTGAAGGCCCGCTTCGGTTCCTACCTGAGTCTGTCCGTGCCGCTGGCCGCGGCCGGTGCGGTGGTGCTGGCGATCATGTTCTGTGATCAGCCGCTCTCGTCGATGTCCGAGATGAGCCGGGTACACACGGCCGTCGGCCCGGACGTGCACTGGGACGGCGAATACATTCGCTACCAGTACCTGTTCATGCCCACCATCGACGGTTCGCTGGCGCGGCGCTTCGGCATGCTCGCCTTCTGGATCGGGCTGCTGGTCTGCATTTTCGTGCTGCTGCGCAAGGGCGGGCGGATTCCGTTCACCGCGCCCGGACCGGTGCGACGCGTGCTGGGTACCGGCGTCGGCATGATGCTGCTGATGATGTTCACGCCCACCAAGTGGACGCACCACAACGGCATCTATGCCGGAATCGCCGGTGTGGTCGCGGTTTTGGCGGCGGTGGCGGTCGGACCGCGGGTGATGCGGTCGCCGCGCAACCGAGCGTTGTTCGCCGCGGTGGTCGCCTTCGCGCTCGCGGTGTCGTTCTCCAGCATCAACGGCTGGTGGTACGTCTCGAACTGGTCGATCTCCTGGAACGACAAGTCGGTCGTGATCGCCGGTATCGGGGTCGACAAGATCCTGCTGGTGGTCACGGTGGGCCTGCTCGCCCTGGCCGCCTGGTTCCATGTGCGCGCGCCGGAACAGCCCGGCCCGCACCGGATCTCGAAGCTGGGCTGGCGTTTCGTCGCCCTGCCGCCGCTGACCATCGCGGCCGCGTTCATGGTGCTGTTCGAGGTGGCCTCGCTGGCCAAGGGTGCGATCGCGCAGTACCCGGCGTACTCGCTGGCCCGCTCGAATGTGGATGCGGTGCTGGGCAAGACGTGCGGTATGGCCAATGACGTACGGGTGGAAGAGCATCCGAACCTCGGCATGCTGAAGCCGGTCAACGGTGACGTGCTCGGCACCTTCACCGCCGACGCGCCCGGCTTCTCGCCCAAGGGTGTGGCCACCGATCTGCGCGCCGACGACGAGGCCGACAACGGCGGCAACGTCTCCGCCGCCGTCAGTGGCCGCTCCAGTGGCACGGTCGACGGAACCACCACCGCGCCACTGCCTTTCGGCCTGGACGCGGACACCCCGATGCTGGGCAGCTACAACAGCACCGAGGCGGTCTCGACCCTGACCACCGGCTGGTACGCGCTGCCCGCGCAGCGTGACAGCGCCGGCATCATCGCGATGGCGGCGGCCGGGCGCATCCGCTCGGTGGACAAGGACGGCATCGTGACGCCCGGGCAGCGGGTGGAGATCGAGTACGGGGTGCCGGGTGCCGACGGTTCCCTGGAACCGCAGGGCCGGGTCACGCCCATCGATATCGGTCCCGCCCCGACCTGGCGCAATCTGCGGGTGCCGATGACCGAGATTCCGGCGTCGGCCACCGCGATTCGCGTGCTGGCCGAGGACCGCGACAGCGATCCCAAGCAGTGGGTGGCGCTCACCCCGCCGCGCATTCCGCAGACCGTCACGCTGCAGGACTTCGTCGGCAAGACCAAGCCCGTGCTGCTGGACTGGGAAGTGGGCCTGCAGTTCCCGTGCCAGCGGCCCTTCGATCACCTCGACGGCATCGCCGAGGTGCCCGACTACCGCATCCTGCCCGACCGGGGCGGCGCGGCCATGACCACGCTGTGGCAGAGCCACGACGGTGGCGGCGCGCTCGGCTGGAGCTCGATGTTGTTGCGGCCGGTCACCTATGCGACCTACCTCGTCAACGATCCGCGCCGGGACTGGGGTGAGCTGCAGAAGCTGGAGCGCATCGACGCGTCGGCGCAGACCGCCAAACCGGTCGTGACCACCGATTCCCATACCGGCCTGTGGAATCCCGGCCCGATCAATGTGACCGGCTGGCAGTAGCTTCGACGGTCCGGACAGCGAACCGCCCCCGTTTCCTCGTGGAAACGGGGGCGGAGTGCGTTTAGGAGAGTGCGTTGAGCGGCGGAGTACGCCGAGCGGGAAGCGAGTCCGGGGACTACGGTCCCGCGGCCCCGCGCAGTTTGCGGACCTGGGCCGCGGTCATGGCGGTGAGTTGCGCCGGGTCCGGCTCTTTGGCGTCGGAGAGGGCGATCTGCACGACCGTCGAACCGACCAGGGTGATGCTCACATCGGTGTAGAGCGTGAGTCCGTCACTGGTGGTGCGTACTTGGAAGGCGGCCGAGCCGTCGCCGTCCTGCGGCTGGGTCAGTCCGCCGAGCCGGAAGTCGACCTTGGTGTTGTCGGCATCCTTGCCGGAGTACTTGGTGCAGCCCTGCAACAGTCCTTGCACGGTGGAGAAGGCTTGTGCCGCGCCGCCGTTCGCGTAGGACGCGGCATCGATGTCCACCGAGGCGAAATTCTGGCCGCCGAACTGGGCCGCGGCCTGCGCGGCCGCACCCGGGGCCTGAGCGGCGATGGCCGCCAGCACATTCGAGCACTGTGCGGGATCGGTCTTGGCTCCCGCGCCGCCCGTGTTACCCGGCGGCGGATCGTCGAGCGCGGTGAAGCCCGCGGGCAGCGCCGCCGCGTCGAGCAGCAGCGAGCGCAGCGTGTACTGATCCGGAACCGCTGCGGCCCCGGGTGTTTGCGTCGGCTTCACCGTCGGCCCCAGGCTGGGCAGGGCGGGCGCGGAATCCTTGTGGCTGCCGCACGCCGTGACGGTCAGCGCCAGCGCGCCCAGTAGCAGCGCGCCTCGCATCACGCCCCCCACTGCACCTCCGTGCGCAGGGTCTGGCGCAGCGTCACCGAGCTGTGCGGGTCACGGTAGGTCTGATTGCCGCCCACTTCGACGGTGCCGGAAACCGGTAGCGGCAGACCGAGATCCACGCCGATGGTGCCGGTGCCGTGCATGAGGTAGTCGACGATCTCCAGCTGGCCGGCCTCGTTGGGCAGATGCCAGACGGTGGATTTCGGGGTCTGCGTGACATTCAGCTCGATGGTGAGCTGATTGCCGTCCCGCGCGGTGAGCGTGCAGGTGGTGACCTGTTCCAGGGGCACGCTGCCGGAAACCTGTTGCCGCACCGTCCATACCGCGCCCACCCCGACCGGGTCCTGCGGGAACGCGATGGACTGGTACACCGCCTGATAGAAGGCCTGCTCCAGGGCCGCGCGCGCGGTATCGGGGGTGGAGGGTTTGGGGGCGAGCTTCAGCGCGGTGATCGCGCCCAGCTCACTGACATCGAAACCGACCCGGGAGCCGTCGGCGGGCAGCAGCGCCTTCGCCAGGTTCGGGTCGGGAGAGGTGACATTGCCGATGGTCAGCTCCACGCCGTCGTTACCGGCCTGCGCGCTGAGCGGAATGGTCATCGCGGGCGGCGAGATATCGCGCAGCGCCTGATTGTTGATCTGCTGCTCGACATGATGATCGGTGCTGAGCGTGACCTGCTGGGTGGTGCCCGGTTCGAGGGTGCGCCGCAGCTGCGAACGAGGTTCCGCGCCCGGCTCGACGACGGTGGTGGTCACCGCCTCGATGGGCATGGTGACCTCTTTGTTGAAGCCCACCGGCTCGGTGTTGTCGGATTCGACGGTGCGCTCGCCGGGGGCGCTGCAACCGACGCCGAACGCGGTCAGGGTCATCGCGAGAACCAGCATCAACACCCCCGAACGCGTGGTGCGCGCACCCGGTCGCCGCGGTGGACGCGGTGGGCCGGAACAGGGTGCGGTGGCGTTCGCCGAGCTGGGGGATGAAGACAACACCGTCACGTCGAACAGGTTACGGCGCGTACCTGAAAAACAGCTGGGATCACGAGCGGGCGGCAGGGCGGTTTCGGGGATGAGGAATGATGTCAGGGTGAGTACCGAGCGGCCGCCCGAATCCGGCGCAGAGGAATCAGACCCGAAGCCAGCGTCCGACGGCGCGTCCGAGTCTCAGCCGTTGCGGTTGCGCACTCTGCTGATCATCGCCGCGGTGTTGCTCGGACTGGACCTGCTGACCAAGACCATCGTGGTCGCCACCATGACTCCCGGCAAGCCGATCTATCTGATCGGGGACTGGGCGCGCCTGTCGCTGATCCGCAATCCGGGTGCCGCGTTCTCCATGGCCACCGGCATGACCTGGCTGCTGACCCTGGTCGCCGCGGCCGTCGTGATCGGTGTCATCCGTATCGGCCGCACGCTGCGTTCGCTGCCGTGGGCGATCGGTCTGGGCATGGTGCTCGGTGGCGCGCTCGGCAATCTGGTCGACCGGTTGTTCCGCGCGCCGGGACCGCTGCAGGGCCATGTGGTGGATTTCGTCGCGGTCGGCTGGTGGCCGGTGTTCAATGTGGCCGATTCGTCGATCGTGTGCGGGGCCATTCTGCTGGTGGCCTTGACGGTGTTCGGTTTCGAACCCGACGGCACGCGCATGCACCGGCAGCAGGAAGCATCGACCGCCGAGGGGGAGACAGCGTGAGGGAAACTCGCAGTATGCCGGTGCCGGATGGTTTGGACGGCATGCGTGTCGATGCCGGACTGTCCCGTTTGCTGGGCCTGTCGCGCACCGCGGTGGTCTCGATGACCGAGGACGGCAGCGTCCAGATCGACGGCGTCGCGGCCGGTAAGTCGGATCGGCTGACCGCCGGCGCGTGGCTGGAAGTCGAATTCCCAGAGCCCAAGCGCGAACTCACCGTCGAGGCGACGCCGGTGGACGGGATGAAGATCCTCTACGCCGACGACGACATCGTGGCCGTCGACAAACCCGTCGGCGTGGCGGCGCATACCGGTGTCGGCTGGACCGGGCCCACCGTGGTCGGCGGGCTGGCGGCCATGGGCTACCGCATCTCCACCTCGGGAGCCCATGAGCGGCAAGGCATCGTGCACCGCCTCGATGTCGGCACCTCCGGCGTGATGGTGGTGGCGCAGTCCGAGCACGCGTACACCCAGCTCAAGCGCGCGTTCAAGTACCGGACCGTGGAGAAGCGCTATCACGCGCTGGTGCAGGGACATCCGGATCCGTCCAGCGGCACCATCGACGCGCCGATCGGGCGGGCGCGCGGCAACGACTGGAAGTTCGCGGTCGTCGCGGACGGCCGCCCGTCGGTCACCCACTACGACACCGTCGAAGCGTTCCAGTCGGCGAGCCTGCTCGACATCCACCTGGAAACCGGCCGCACCCACCAGATCCGCGTGCACTTCTCGGCCGTGCGGCACCCTTGCTGCGGCGACCTGACCTACGGCGCGGACCCGCGGCTGGCCGAACGGCTGGGCCTGGAACGCCAGTGGCTGCACGCCCGCCAGCTCGGCTTCAACCACCCCGCCGACGGCCGCTGGGTCGAGATCACCAGCGAGTACCCCGCCGACCTGGAACACGCTCTCGACGTCCTGCGCACGCACTGATCGGATCCGCCTGTGGATGCACCGACGCTGCGCCGCGCCGGAATCGCGGTCGCCGCAGTACTTTTCGTGGTATTGATCGTCGTCCTGGGCCGGGCCATCCCGCCCCGGGCGGCGATCATCTCCACCGACCGCCTGGGCCCGGAAAGCGGTGAGCCGGTGGCGGATTACCTGGCGTCGGCACGAACATCGCTGGCGGGCAACGACTCCGACAACCACTGGGCGCTGCTCTCCTTGACCACGGGCGTGACCGCCGACCGGATCCCCGAATTCAGTGCCGGCCTGCGTATCTCCGAGGTCGTCTACCACGTGGCCGTGGACCACGTGGCCACCCCGATCATCGCCATCGGTGTCCCCGCCGGCCCCGAGGTCGCCGTCGCCTCGGTGAAAGCGGCTGCCGCCCAGGTGGAATCGACCCAGACCTTCGACGACCGCTCCACCCGCGTCAAAAACCTGGTCGCCACCCGGCTGCGCGCGAACTGCGCCTGCGTCGTCGGCATCGTCCTACAGGGACCCCTCGCAAAACTGCGAGACCTGGCCGCCCGCCCCGGAATCCGCGCCGTCCAAGCCCTCCCCGCCGACGCCGCCGCAGGCGTCTTCGCGGTCTCCCCACTACTCCCGGAACAACTCGACTCCGCCAGCCCGACCCCCGACGACGGCCCGGTCCCGGACAACTGACCTTCGCCGCCGCCGGAAGACCGGGCCTTCGACTACGTATTCCGCGCTGCCCAAGCGTCGGCGAACATCTCGTGCAGCGGGCGCGGCGGGAGGATACTCGAGAACGGCCCGTGGATGCCGTTGCCGGTCAGGTCGCCGTGGAATTCGGCCAGGTGCGGCGACAGTTTCGAGGTCTCCACGGGGAGATGCGGTTTCGATGCTTGCTCGCTCCACGGCCCGGGGATGAAGGCGGTCCGGCCGGCACGGGCCCGTTGTTCCGTTACGACCAGCCCGCACTCGACAAGCTGCGCTTGCGCCTTCTTGTGCCGGGCGGGCGTCCAATGGTTCCAGCGGCGCACATTGCGATCGGTCGGCCGGGCGAGGGTGAGCAATTGCAGGTAGAGCGCGGCGGCGTCCGGAGTTGTCGCGGTCGCCGCCGCCACCTGCTCGACCAGTTCGGGAACGCTCTGCCGGGGATCGGCCTCGAACTGTCCCGGGGCCACCGGCGTGGTGCGGGCCCGCGCGATCATGCGGGCCAGCCCGGTCACCGGCACCTCTTCCCGGTGGATCGCTCGAGTCAGTTTGTCCCATCCGTGGTCCGCGCAGATGCGCAGGGTGCGGGCAACCAGGTCCCGGTCGAAAAGCCCGGCCGGACGCAGGAACACGGTGTGATACCGGTCTGCCGCGTCGGAGATCACCAGCCCGTTGTCGAAGACGACCCGCCCTGTCTGCGCGGCCGCGTACGTGTCGGGGCCGAACAGTTCGGGCGCGTGATCTATCCAGCCGAGGGAGATCAACAGATCCGGTGCCCGCAGCCGGTCCTGGAGCCGGAGATACAGGTCGCCGCTGCCGCTGACGCCTGGATCGGCCACGGGTCTCTCGGTGAGCGCCCAGGCCAGTGCGGTGGCGAGATCCCGGTAGGGACTCCAGCGGCCATAGTTGAGCCGCCGCAGCGGATCTCGCCGATATACCTGCAGATTCTCGTACTTGTCCGATAGCAGCACACACGACATGTCCTCGGTCGCGAGGTCCGAGGCGCTCGGATGCGCCAGTGCCGTCGCGAAACCCGTGCCCAGGTCGGTGACCGCCGCGAGTTCGGCGGTCACGTCCTCGGGGACGTGCAGGCGCTTCCCGATCAGTTCGTTCCACACCGCCGCCATGCGCTCGGCGGCGGCGAGATCGCCATCCGCGGTCCACAATTCGGCGAGGTCCTCGGGCATACCCGCGGCCAGCAAGCGCCGGCGGCCCGGCAGGCCCAGCCGGTCGGAGAGCCGCTCGGCCAGTTCGGTGACTTCTTTGGTGGCGCTGTAGGGCTTGGTGCGCAGCATCTTCCGGTGCGCCTCGTAGTCGCCGCCGACGCGGTCGCGCCGTGGCAGGCCGTCCAGGACGAGCCGGGCGATCGGCTCCCGCACCCCGGTGTGCTCGATGAACAGCCGAACCGCGGGCTCGCTCGGAGTGCGAGGGCCGTTGCGTTCCAGCAGTTCCAGTAGCTGCCGCAGGCGGGCCGCGTCGTCGCGGGTGATGGTCACGGTGCGGGTATGGGTGGCATCGGAGGGCAGCTGGACGGTGGCGGGTTGCAGGAAGGCCTGCCCGTACCGCAGCGTGCGATCACCGCCTTCGAAGCTCGTGAACCCCAGCCGCCATTCGCTGGGCTGGGCGAAAGGCTGTGCGGCCCAGGTGCTCAGCAGTGCGACGAGCGCGGTGCGCTGCGCTCCGGGGGTACGGGCAGTGGTCGCCCGCCAGGCGACCGCGTCGATGTGGCCGAGCAGTGGCGTCCAGTTCTGTGCCGGTGCGGGCGGGCTCAAGCGGCGATCGGCGTCGTCGATCTCCCCGGTCAGGAAGTGGCCGTCGGCGGCGAGGGCGGTGAGGGTGGCGGGCAGCATGGCGGGCTGTAGCTCACTGGGGAAGTCGAGCAGGCCCAGCAACGCCGGGAGCAGATCGGAATCCGGGGTGGTCGCGGTCGGCGTGACGAGGGTGCCGGAACGGAACTTCTCGACGCGTGCGGAGATTCGGCGGCGATCGGCGAGCAGACGGGTCGCGCGGGCGGCGAGCCAGCGCACGCCGTCGGAGAGCCCGGGATCGGTGATTTCCTGCGGCAGCACGCCTTCGGCGAGGAGGGCGGTCGCGCCGTCGGTGTCGAGGCGGCGCAGTGCGCGTGATCCGGCCGCGTCGCGCGGGGTGAGGAAGTGCCAGAAGGCCGGGGGCGGGAAGAACGGCCGCTGTTCCGGATCGTCCTGGGTGGTACCGGAACCCGGTAGCGTCCGTACCTCCCAGAGAGGACTCGCACCCTGCTGAGCACGGATGAGCGGGAACCAACCACCCGATTCGTAGCTCATCAGCAGATCGCCGCCGTGCTCGGGCATCCGCACGATGCCCCACGGATAGCCGGTGTAATAGCCGCCCGCATAGGTGGCGCGGCGGCCGTCAACGCCTTCGAGGGCAAAACCGGTGTGGCCCTGGCGGTCCTGGACGATCCGATATCCGGTTGTACCCGCCGTCGAGCCGAGTGGGGAGGAGACACCCTTGGGCAGATGAGCGTAGGTCAGCATGTGCTGGCTCAGCTTCTGGTGTGTCTGGACCGGGGTGGCGGCGAGGAACGCCGGTAGCGAACTCGTCTCCTCGCGGACGCCGGTCGCGGAATCGACGGCCGCCCAGAAATTCACGCCCTCGCGGTAGCCGCCGTAGCTCCACACCCGCGCACCGTCGTTGAGCTGGACTCTGCACTCTCCGATCCCGTGGCGGTCACCCGCTCGCAGGATCCGCTGTCCGTCGTGGCGACCGTCCGGGGTGGCGAACTGATAGCCGAAGTCATAGTGGTTGTTGCAGGCGGTCATGCCGTTCGCTTCGGTGGGCGTGAACACCGCGGTGGGATCGCTCGCCCAGAAGGCCAGGTCCGGGCGCTTGAAGCCGGTGCTGTGACCTACCAGGAAGTCACCGCCGACGAAGAACACCACGTTCCAGGAGGCTTCTGCAGGCAGCGTGAACTCGGTTCGGGCGATGGTGCCGTGCGGGTCGATCGCCACCGCCCGCTCGGCGTTGTAGAGGGTGAGGATAGGCCAGGTGGCGGTCACGCCGTGCACGTCGCCCAGCTCCGCGATCGCGGTTTCCCAAGCGGGCCAGCCCCATTCGCCCGGGATTCCGGCGTGCAGGGTGTGCAGCAGCGGCCCGGTCCCGTCCAGCTCGGCGAGCGCCTCCTCGATACCGTCGAGCGCTTGCGCGGTGGGCTGGTCGAGTACGGTGTCGAGCTCGGCCAGCGCCAGCTCGGCATCCAGCAGCCCGCCGCCGGCGACCCGCTCGATCAGGGCGACGATCCGGGCGTGCACGGCCCGTTCGATACCCGGGTTCTCCGGTAGCCGGGCGATGGCGGTGCTGCGGGTGTCGCGGTCGGCGTGCACGACGCCTTCCAGCCTGGGGCCCAGCACCGGGTCGGCCGCGAGGGCGATCAGGTCGCGCCGGGACTTGTCGCCCCAGAAATGAATCTTGCCGTGCTGCGGGCCCTCGACGCCGGCACCGGCGGCCAGCAGTGCGTCGGCGAGATCGGCGTCGATGTACGTGTACGAGTACCGGCCCGTCGACATCGATACCGGCACACCGGTTTCCCGCAGGCGCGGGCCGATCCTGTCCACCAGATCGAACAGTTCCGGGGGCATCTGCTGGGTGGTGACTCCGCCGTAGGCGACGGAGACGTAGTTGTACATGTGGAAGAACCGGCCGATCCAGCCTGCCAGGCCACGCGGGGGAGTGAGTGTTCCCGCCGCCATGGCGTCGATGGCCCCGGCCGCGTCCAGCATGCGGAGCAATGCTCCGCCGTCGGTGGCGGTTTCCGGGAACAGATCCAGCAGCGGCGCAGCGTCCTTCACTGGTGTCCGGGCGAAAACCTTTGCCGCACCGTCGAGTAGACCGTCCGGCACCTTGGCCGACCGGCAGGACCCGAGCACCTCGATGAGCACTCGGGCATCCTCGTCGAGACCCAGCCCGGCGGCCTGGGCCGAAGTACGCACGCGCCGAGCCAGATCCGCGCCGAGTGCGGCACCGCCCACCGACATCGCGACCAACAGCCGCGCGAACTCGCGATGCGCGTCCTGCGCCGAACCGATCGTGCCGAGCCAACGCTGGTGGACGGCAACCTCTTTCACCGGCAACGTGCCCGCACGCGCGAACAGCAGCGCGTTATCGCGGTGGAAGTCCACCAGTACCGGAAGCGCATGCTCGCGTTCGGCGGCCCGCGCGCGGCCGTAAGCGCTGCCGGCCGCCGTCCGGAACTTCCTGCCCCAGGGCGAATCATCCGCCCTCGCGCTCAACCAGTGACCGGCCATGTCCCAGACCCAAGGACGATGGGATTCGGGCAGATCCTTGACGCGCCAACCCATCCCGTCGACGAATGCGCCGGGCTTGTGGGTCTTGCGGAATTCGTCCGACAGGGATGTGGTGAGGGTTTCGGCGCTGTCGGCAACGCCGGGATCGAACTGTCGCACCCAGTCCGGGTACAGCCGGGACTTCTGTGGATCGGATGGCGGCAAGATCGACATGCGGCGAATTGTGGCAGAGGGCGGTGACAGCGGGACCGGTGTCCAGGTGTGGGTATCGCGGTGTGCGTCACAGACCGTTCGGGATGGGATCCCGTATGTTCGATGGGGTCATGGTGATCTTTCTGTTGGCGCTGGTGGGGTTCGCTTTCCTGGACTCGCTCGACGTCCTGCTGGTCGGTGTCACGACGGCCGTCGTCTACGACAGCCGGCTGAGCCGCCGGTCGCCGGTGCCTGGAGCGTTGAGCTTCCTTGCCGGCGTGTTTGCCGTCACCACCGCGTTCGGCATCACCTTCGTGCTCGGTCTGCGCTTCCTCACCGATCTGGTGAGTTTCGATATCACCCCGTCGGTTCGGTACTGGGCCGAGTTGCTCGTCGGCGTGGTGCTGCTGGTGCTCGGGAGCTTGCGCCTGTCGAAAAATGATGGGGCGGCGGCAGTTCCGGAGTGGGCACTGCGGGCGCGTCGGAAACCTCTGCTACTGGGCCTCGCCGGAGTCGCCATCGGGCTCGGGCAGGCCCCGACCGCCGTCCCCTATCTCGCGGGCCTGGCCATGATCTCGGCCCGTGACCCGCACCCGCCGCTGTGGCCGCTGATCATCGTCGCCTACTGTCTGATCGCCCTGCTGCCACCGGCACTCGTATTACTCACCTCGACCCTGCGGTCGACGCGGGCGCGGCGTTTCTATCGCGGACTCGTGCGGTCGCTGCAGCGGTTCGGGCCCTTGTCCGTACGGGTGCTGCTGGTGCTGGCCGGGGTGGTGTTGATCGGTGATGCCCTGTATCACCATGCGGCACTCTAGTTTCCGGTAGCGCGGATGATCTCCATCAGCTCGCCGTGCGTGGTGGGATCGGCAGCGGCGACGAGCCCGTGCGGGGCGGTGTGCAGTGGCTGGCCGATCAGCCCCGTCATCGTGCAACCCGCCGCTCGGCAGACGGCGATCCCGGCGGTGAAGTGCACATCGTCGCGCAGATCCCGGTCCACGACATAGGCGGATCGGCGTCCCGCCGCCACCCATGCCAGTGCCAGGGACGTCGACAGGACTCTCGGATAGAACGTGGACATGAATGTCGGGTCGGAGAGCAGGCGGCCGGGAGAGAACCAGCCGCTGTAGGGGGACGGGTTATCGGCGTCGATCTCGACCAGACGGCTGTCGGACCGAGGTTGCAGCGGGTGATCGGTGGCATCACGGCGGAGGGCGGCGGTAGTGCCATCGGTCCAGAACGTCTCGGCGGCAAAAGGATCGGCCACCGCCGCGGCCGTGACGACATCACCGCAACGCAGCGCCACATTGACCGCGACATGCGGAGTGCCGGCGGCGAAATTGCGAGTGCCGCAGAGCGGATCGATCAGCCAGGTCCGATCGGACGGGGTACCGGAGGCGCCGGATTCCTCCGCCAGGAATCGGTCGGTCGGACGGGCGGCCCGGAGGATCTCGAGAATCGCCCGCTCGGCGGCCAGGTCGGCTTGGGTCGCGAAGTCGTCCCCCTCCTTGGCGAATCGAGTTACCGGAGAGTGGAATTGGTCGCGGATCACCGCAGCGGCGGCCTCGGCAGCTCGGATGGCAAGGGCAGCATCAGATTCGGTCACGCCACCCACGATACTGGAGTTCGGAAACGCAGAATGTTCTGAATTCGCTTGTGATACAGGACATTTCGGGTTCCCAGCGCCTTCTCGCAGCGGTAGTATTAGCACATGCATTCGAAGGGGGAATCACTCGACAGCTGCGGCATCACCGCCCTGGTGACCGCGGTGCAGAACTTTTCGACCACCATCCTGCACGACACCCTCGCACCCATCAGTGACTCCGATTTCGTGGCGATGCTGCAGCACCTCGAATCCTGCAAGCGTCAACTCTCCGCCCTGGATTCACGCTTGATCATCGAAATCTCCGAGCGTGGTTTGCCGCAGTCGAGTGGTGCTGGTGCCCTGGTCCCGTTCCTGCGTGAAACCCTGGGCCTGTCCCGCTACGACGCGGCCGGTCGTGTGAAGATCGCCCGCGCCTGCGGTGAGCTGCTCGACGCCACCGGCAAGCCACGCGCCGACACCCTGTCCGCGACCGCCGAAGCGTATGAGGCAGGCGACATCTCGCGTGATCATGCCCGCAACATCGTGGAGGTGATGACGCATCTGCCGGCTGATCTCCCGGCTGAAACCTACGCCGAGACCGAGCAGCACCTCGTCGAGCACTGCCTGACGGGTCAGCCCGATGACCTGCCCAAGATGGGCCGCGAAATCCTCGCCCGTCTGGATCCGGATGGCACAGTCATCTCCGACGCCGACCGTCGTCGCCGTCGCGGTGTGACCGTGGCGCGTCCGGGTGTGGACGGCATGTCGAAGATCGAGGGCTGGCTGACCCCGGAACTGCGCGCCTACTTGGACGCGTTCTTCGCCAAGTATGCCCGCCCGGGCATGTGCAACCTCGACGACCCCGAACCGCTTGCCCTGTCGGCGAAGTCGTTCGACTCGAAGGTGCTGGAGGCCGCCGCTCGTCGTGATCGTCGTGATGCGGGTCAGCGCACCCACGACGCCCTCTTCGCCCTGCTGCAGCCGGTCCCGTCTACCGGCAGGCGCGTCGCCGCGCCCGGCACGTCGGTGGCTGTGGCTGGCATGCGTGGCCACGTGGTGGTCGCGTCGGGAACATCCGGCAACGCGGCGGCCGTCCTCGGCGCACCGGGCACGTCAGTGGCTGCGGCCGGTGAGTCTGCCACCTCGGCTGGCGTTGTCGGCGCGACCGATACCTCCTCCGTCGCGGGATATGGCGAGTCCGTGGACGCAGCAGCCGCATTCGGTGAATCCTTCGGCGCTGCCGCCACGTTCGGCCAGCACCGTGGCCTCAAGACCCAGGTCATCCTCACCATGTCGCTGGCCGACCTGGAGCGTGGTGCGGGTCTGGCGTCCACCGCCACCGGCGGCCACGTCTCCATCAACGAAGCCCTGAAAATGGCTGCAGGCACCCGCCCCGTCCTGGCAGTCCTTGACCCGCACGGCATCCCGCTGTTCCTGGGCCGGGCCAAGCGTCTCGCCTCCCCGGGGCAGCGCCTCGCCCTGATCGCGCGGGACAAGGGCTGCACCCGCCCCGGCTGCGACGCACCCGCGTCGATGTGCGCGGTCCACCACATCACCGACTGGGCCGACGGCGGCCCGACCGATCTGTCGAATCTCGCTCTGGCATGCGACCACTGCCACGCCCTGGTCAACGATTCGGTCGACGGCTGGAAAACCGTGGTCATGGGCAAGGATTCGGCTCACCCGGGCCGCTGCGGTTGGATCGCGCCGAAGCATGTGGATCCGACCGGCACGTCAAAGGTCAACCAGCGTCATCACTTGGGCGCGTTGGCCGCCGCTGCGGCGGATTCCAGCTGTCGGCAGTGGGGTTCACGGGTGGCGTGAAACCCGGGCGGCCGGTGTACAGCTGGCGTTCGCAGGGCAGGGAGGTGTGGTTACGTCGCCTGCCCTACCGGACCTGGGCTGACGCCGGGTCGGGAGCCGTGACCCGCCGATCCCGGCCCACGGACTGCACGCATCACCTTCTCGAGACAAGAACAAAACAAAACAGAACAAGACAAGACAAAACAACAACACCGACGCTCCGACGCTCCGACGCTCCGACGCTCCGACGCTCCGACGCTCCGACGCTCCGACGCTCCGACGCTCCGACGCTCCGACGCTCCGACGCTCCAACGCTCCAACGCTCCAACGCTCCAACGCTCCAACGCTCCAACGCTCCAACGCTCCAACGCTCCACGCTGAGTGGCACATTTTCGAGGGGGGAACAGTGCAAATCGCCCAAGAATGTGCCACTCGACGAAGTTATCGGGCAGTGCGCGTTCGTTGACATCTTGAAGCTCTTTGACAACTCCACAGAGCAGCGATTGCCCACCGAACGGTTGGTCTGCCTCGGGTGCCCCACCCACCCACCCCTGCCAGCGGATCCGTAAACGCGGCTGCGCCGCCTGCTCGAGCCCGCCAGCCGGTCCGGAAACGCGGCTACGCCGCCCGCCCGCCCATCCTCCCCACCTGCCCACGTCGGATTCGTGTTCTTGGTCTTGTTCTTTCGACAATTCCACCGAGCCGATGCACTTCCCGGTCGGTGAGGTGGCTGGTACCGCCACTCGGCGAGCCCAACCCAGCCCCCTCCCAACTCCTCCTCCAGGCGTCTTTTATCTTTTCCGCCCTTGTCTTTTCGCTCTGTCAGTGTTGGGCAGGCCGGAGCTGGGCTATAGCGCGGGTGTCCTGGTCGACGGTGAACCAGAGGGTCACGGCGTCACCTTGACGTTCGGTATGAATGTCGAGCGATTCGCCGTACCGGATGGGCTTGTTGTATTCGAGCACGAAGCGGTGCGGCCCCCGAGTGATTTCGCCTGTGTCAGCAGTGAATTCATGGACTGCATGCCAATACGCGGTGTTGGTGATGTGCTGGAAGTGGTCGGTATCGGTGCGGCGCAAGGGGAACCGGCTACCGGCACCGGCGGGGAGAGGACTGTCGAGCCATTGCCGCCAGCGCAGCCGGTGGTCGTCGGTGGTGGTGCACATGAGCTCGAAGAATTCGTCGGCCACGCGCGACGGACTCATCGTGTCCTTGTTCATGTGGATCCAGAAGCCTTCGGTTTCGATCAGCCCACCGGTGTCCGAGTCGATGCGCGCCCGCATGGTGCACCAGCGCGGGGAGATGCCCGAGCACCAGCGGCGGATGCGGAGTTGGGCGGGCCAGGTGATGGGCTGCAGCACGTCGATGACGGTGCGGCGCACGATCCAGTGCGGGTGGGATTCGAGCGCGCCGGTGTGGGCGAGATGGTCGACTCCGGCGTCCTGCAGATGCCGCGCGATGCCGTCGATGCGGAGGTGCTGGTTCTCGTCCATGTCGACCGTGCCCAGGCGACGGGTGACGTCGAAGATATGTCCGCTGGTGGGGACGGGGGCGAGGGGCAGGGCCAGGGGATGCGGTGCGGCCGGGCTGGGGCGGTCTACGAGCTGGTTCATCATCGGCAGAACCTCCGGAAATCATCCGAGTGGCGGGAGGGTGTGCACAGCACGATCGCGGCGGCGACGGTGATACGGGATACGGGACTGCGCCGGGAGTGGTTCGAGCGTAGTGCAGAACCCGTAAAGACGACGGCTGGCCGAGTCGGCGTGCCCGCCGGGTGAGTAACGTCGTGGTAGATCGATGTTGACGCATCGGAGCGGAAGAGGCGAGCACAGATGGAATTGACGCCGGAGCAGGCCGATCGGGCCGCCGGGGTACTGCTGGGCACGGCGGCGGGGGATGCGCTGGGGGCCGGCTACGAGTTCACGCATCCGGGACCCGAGGTGGAGATCCGGATGAAGGGCGGTGGGAGCTTCCGGTGGGCCCCGGGCGAGTGGACCGACGACACCGCCATGGCGATCGCGGTGGCCCGGGCTGCCGCGAAGGTCGGCGACGTCTGCGGTCCGGAGGGCCTGGACGCGGTGGCCGCCGAATTCGTGGCCTGGTGGGATTCGGGGCCGAAGGATATCGGTAATCAGACCCGGCAGGTGCTCGAGCATCGCGATACCGGTGGGCGTGCCATGCAGATGCGGGCGCACGATCTGACCGGTCTGACGGCCGGTAACGGTTCGCTGATGCGCACCGCCCCGGTGGCGCTCGTCTACCTCGACGACCCCGAGAAGTGCGGTAAGGCAGCCAAACTCGTCAGCTCGCTGACCCACTATGACATGCAGGCCATGCAGGCCTGCAAACTCTGGACCCTGGCCATCCGGCACGCGATCATCCACGGCACCTACGACGGTCTGCGCGAGGCTCTCTCCCAGGTCGACACCGGCTTCTGGGAACCCTTGCTGGACAAGGCCGAATCCGGCAGCCCGGCTGATTTCTCCAACAACGGCTGGGTGGTGCACGCCCTGCAGACCGCCTGGTGGGCCATCACCCACGCCGAAACCCTGCCCGCCGCACTGGAACTGGCCGTCCGCGCCGGCGGCGACACCGATACGACCGCCGCCATCGCCGGTGGCCTGCTCGGAGCCCGCTGGGGCGCGTCCGCCATCCCGGAGGAATGGCTGGCCATCCTGCACGGCTACCCGAGCTACCGCACCGACGATCTGATCGCGCTCACCCGTCAGATCACCGACCGCTGAATTCCTCAGTCCGGCAGGCGAACTACCCCGTCCAGATACCGGCGGCAGCGGCCGGTCAGGCGGACTCGGTCGTCGGACAACGCACAGCGCAGCGCCCCGCCGCGGCGGCTGAGCTGGCGGGCGGTGAGAGTGGTGCGGCCGAGTTCGCGGCTCCACAGCGGGGTCAACTGGGCGTGGGCGGAACCGGTGACCGGGTCCTCCGGGATGCCTTGGCCGGGGGCGAATACCCGGGAGACGAAGTCGACCTCGTCGCCCTCGGCGGTGAGGATGGCGGCGCGGTTCATGGTGGGGAACGCGGAGAAGTTGGGTCGGGAGCCGCGGACCTCGTGTTCGCCGGTGACGAACAGGACGACGTCGGTGCCTTCGAAGGCGCGCAGCGGGCGCACGCCGAGGGCTTGGGCGAGGCGGTGCGGAACCTCCTCGTGCACATCGATTTCCACCGAGGAGACGGACGGCAGGTCCAGCACCAGGTCGTCGCGGTCGCGGTCGACGCGTAACCAGCCGCTGCGCGTGTAGAAGTGGACGCGGTCCGCGCCGGGGTGCATGTCGTCGAGGATCTGCGCGGCGGCGGCCATGGTGGCGTGGCCGCACAGGTCGACCTCCACGGTCGGGGTGAACCAGCGCAGGTGGAAGGCGGGCGAGTTGTCCGGTGGCGCACCCGCTTCCGGCGGCAGCGCGGAAGTGTAGAAGGCGGTCTCGGCGAGATTGTTCTCCTCGGCTAGCCGCTGCAGCAGCTCATCCGGCAACCAGGACAGCAACGGCATGACTGCCGCGGGGTTACCGGAGAATGGGGCGTCGGCGAACGCGTCGAGCTGATGCAGCAGGACCTCCATGGCGCACAAGGTACCTGCGAATTCGGTTACTGCCCAGGACGAGCGAACCCCGGCGAGCCAAACCATGCGACCAGTTTGGATTTTGGGAGAACGGCAACGGCGGCACACCTCGTGGTGTACCGCCGTTCCAGAACAGCTGCGAATCAGGCGTTTTCGACCGACTCCTGGCGAGTGTGCGGTGATTCGCCGAGGACCTTGGCGCTGAGCCACCAAGCGACTTCGACGAGCACCACGCCGATCGCGCCGCAGATGATTGCTGAGGTTGTCAGTGCCACGTTGGACGGATCCAGTTTGAAGAAGTGCCGGGTGAACGGCACCGCGAACAGGATCAGGTATCCCGCAACGGAACCCGTCACCAGGAGGATCTTCCACCAGTTCCAGGGGCGGGCGACGATGGCGAGCACCCAGACCGCGACGATCAGCAGCGTGATGAGTGCGGTGGTGCCCGCTTGGATCTTGGCGGTCTCGCCGGCGTCCGGTCCCTTGTAGGCGATCAGGTAGGAGATGAAGGTCATCACGCCGATCACCGTTCCCGACGGCACCGCCAATCGCATGACGCGGCCGACGAATCCGCTGCGGGCGCGCTCGTTGTTGGGGGCGAGCGAGAGGATGAACGCGGGGATGCCGATGGTGAACCAGGCCGCGATCGTCACGTGCCGGGGCAGGAACGGATAGCCGATCGCCTTGTAGTGGAAGATCTGCGATCCGATGCCCGCGATGCCGACGAGGAACGCCAGCACCACCGAGTACACGGTCTTGGTGAGGAACAGGTTGGAGACGCGTTCGATATTGCCGATGACCCGGCGGCCCTCGCCGACGACGTAGGGCAGCGTGGCGAACCTGTTGTCCAGCAGCACGATCTGCGCGACCGAGCGGGTGGCCGGGCTACCCGACCCCATGGCGACGCCGATGTCCGCGTCCTTCAACGCGAGCACGTCGTTGACGCCGTCACCGGTCATGGCGACGGTGTGCCCGCGCGATTGCAGCGCCGCAACCATGGCGCGCTTCTGATCCGGGCGCACCCGGCCGAAGACGGTCTGCTGGTCGAGGACGTCGGCGAGTTCGTTCTGGTCCTCCGGCAGCTTGCGTGCGTCGACCGGATGATCCCCGCCGGGCATGCCCAGCGAGGTGGCGACCGCGCCGACGGAGACCGCGTTATCGCCGGAAATGACCTTGGTGGAGACGTTTTGGGACGCGAAGTACTCCAGGGTTTCCTTGGCGTCCGGGCGAACCTTCTGCTCCAGCACCACCAATGCGGCGGCAGTCACCGTGCCGGGCGCGTCCGGGGCGTCGACCGAGCGATCACTGCGGGCCAGCAGCAGCACCCGCAGCCCCTTCGCACCGATTTCCTGTGCGGTGGTGGCGATTTCGGAGGCCGGGTCGAGCAGGACATCGGGTGCGCCGATGAGCCAGTTGCCGTGCTCGCCGTAGGACATGCCCGACCACTTCTTGGCCGAGGAGAACGGCGCGACGCCGGTGGACTGCCAGCCGGGGGCCTCGGGCAACGCTTCCTTGATGGCCAGCATGCTGGCGTTCGGCCGTGGATCGTCGCCGGCCAGCGCGGCCAAAACCTGGCGTAGCTCCTGGATGTCGTTGGCAGCTGCCCCGTTTCCGGCCGCGTGCTGCGCCCGGCCGATGTCGCCGGCGGGCCGAATTTCGGCGAGCCGCATGCCGTTCTCGGTGAGTGTGCCGGTCTTGTCGGCGCACACCACATCCACCCGGGCCAGCCCCTCGATGGCGGGCAGTTCCTGCACCAGGCACTTTCGCGCGCCGAGCCGGACCACGCCGACCGCGAAGGCGATGGAGGTCATCAGCACCAGGCCCTCGGGCACCATCGGCACCAGCGCGGCCACCATGCCGTTGACGGCGGGCCGCCAGGATTCCTTGGACGACACCAGCTGGTTGTAGATGGACAGCAGTCCCGCCGGAATCAGCAGGTAGGTAATGACTTTCAGGATGGTGTCGATGCCGCTGCGCAGTTCGGATTTCACCAGCGTGAACTTGCTGGCCTCATCGGCGAGCTTGGCCGCGTAGGCGTCCTTGCCGACCTTGGTGGCCCGGTATGCGCCGCTGCCGGACACCACGAAGCTGCCCGACATGATCGGCCCGCCAAGGGTTTTGTCGATCGGGTCGGCTTCACCGGTGAGCAGTGACTCGTCGACTTCCAGCAGTTCGGTTTCGACGACTTCGCCGTCCACCACGATCTGATCGCCGGGCCCGAGTTCGATGATGTCGTCGAGCACGATCTCCTGCGGGGCGATCGCGACCGCCTTGCCTTCGCGGCGTACGACCGGCTTGGCCTGTCCGACGATGGCCAGCTTGTCGAGGGTCTGCTTGGCCCGGACCTCCTGGATGATGCCGACCGCACTGTTGGCGATGATCAGCAGTCCGAACATCCCGTCGATGATCGACCCGGTGGCCAGCACCAGAATGAACAGCACACCCAGGATCGCGTTGATCCGGGTGAACACATTCGCCTTGACGATGTCGCGGACCGACCGGCTGGCTCGCTCGGGCACATCATTGGTGAGCCCGTCCCGTCGCCGCTGCTCCACCTCGCCGGAGGTGAGTCCCAGCGCGGGTGGGCTGGGTGGACTAGCTGCCTGCGCAGTAATCGACATGCCCTCCACAGTAAAGGGCGATCAAAGAAACTGGTCCGTTGCTGCCCGTCACGCGCCGGACCGGGTGTGCGGATCATCCGATGTATTGACTGTCGTGACGTTCGTTGCGCGGGCTAACGTAATCGGGTGGCCGAAGCACCCGGAAACTCAGACGCAGCGGTTGGCACAGGCACAGGAGTCGGCTCAGGCATAGGGGTTGGTTCAAGCACTGGGGTCGGCCCGGGTGCGGCCGTCGGCTCAGGCAGAGAGGTCGGCCCAGGCGCGGCGGTCGGCTCGGGCAGAGCGGTTGGCTCAGGCTCGGCGGTCGGTCCGAGCGGCGCGGTTGGCCCAGGCGCGGTGGTTGCGTCGGCAGAGGGCGATGCGGCTCGGCGCGGACATGCGAGCACCCGGGACTCCGGCATCGCTTTCGGTATCGGGGCCTATTTCATCTGGGGACTCTTCCCGGCCTTCTTCGGGCTGCTGTCGTTCGCGGGCGCGGGGGAGGTGCTGGCCGAGCGGATTCTCTGGACGCTGGTCGTCTCGATGCTGGCGTTGCTGATCACCGGGCGGATCGGGCGAGCTGCGGCGCATCGACGCCCGCACCTGGCGGCTGGCCGCGGTGGCGTCGGCGGCTATCTCGATGAACTGGGGCGCGTATGTGTACGGGGTCATCTCGCATCACGTAGTCGAGTGCGCGCTCGGCTATTTCATCAATCCGCTGGTGACGGTCGGCTTCGGCGTCGTCATCTTCCGCGAGAAACTGCGTGCGCCGCAGTGGGTGGCGCTGGCGCTGGGCGCGGCGGCGGTCATCGTGATCACCGTCGATTACGGCAGGCCGCCGTGGATCGCCCTGATCCTGGCCTGTTCGTTCGCCACCTACGGTTTGGTCAAGAAGGTGATCCGGCTCGATGCCCTGCCGGGCCTGGCCGCAGAAGGTTTGGCCGCCGCGCCTTTCGCGCTGATCGCGGTCATCATCATCGCGGTCACCGGCAATGCGACCTTCGGCTCCAGCGGTGCGCACACGGCGCTGCTCATGTCGACCGGACCGGTCACCCTGGTCCCGCTGGTGTTGTTCGCACTGGCCGCACCACGAGTCCCGTTGTCCACCATGGGAATTCTGCAATACCTCACGCCCGGTCTGCAGCTGGCCTGGGGTGTCGCCGTCGGCCACGAACCCATGCCCGCCTCCCGCTGGGCCGGATTCGCCCTGATCTGGCTGGCCTTGGCCATCTTCACCGGTGACGCCTTGCGCCGATCGCGCCGGAAGCTGGCGGAGCGGGTCGCCGCGGAATAGGCGAAACCGCACACCCCTCATGCGATGTGCGGTTCCACCGGGGCCGGTCAGGGTTTGCGTGCGCCCTGGGCCTTCTCCACGAACTCGTTGGTGTAGGTGGCATTCAGATCGATGCGGTCCTGCACCGGGGAGACGTTGCGCGAGTACTGCCCGAGAATGCGCAGCA
The DNA here is from genome assembly GCF_042753865.1 of Nocardia sp. NPDC059240. Lineage (NCBI taxonomy): Bacteria > Bacillati > Actinomycetota > Actinomycetes > Mycobacteriales > Nocardiaceae > Nocardia > Nocardia sp. NPDC059240. The sequence goes on from NZ_JBHZAC010000012.1 coordinate 233,930, forward strand.
CGTTCTCCGCGCCTTCGCGTTTCATCAGACCGTCACCGTTGAACATGCTGATCGAGTCGGTGATGGACTTGACGTAGAGCTTCGGATCCCCGCCCGCGTACTGCGACGGCATCTTGGCGGCGATCTCCTCCGGCGTGTGGGTCTTGATCCACTGCAGGGTCTGCACGAACGAGTTCGCCAGCTTCTGCACGATGTCCGGATGGCTGGCGACGGTCTCGCAGCGCATGTAGAGCGAGGCGGCAGGGTAGAGGCCGCCGAGCGCCGCGCGGGTGCCCTGCTCATTGCGCATGTCCAGCAGGATCTTCGCGTCGCCGGTGCTGACCATCTTGGCGACGGTCGGATCGGTGGTCATGCCCGCGTCGATGCCGTTGTGGTTCATGCCCGCGATGAAGGTCTGTCCGGCACCGACTTTCACCCGCGTGTAGTCGGAGGTCTTCAGTCCGGCCTGCCCGGCGAGGGCCTGGGTGAGGAAGTCGGTGGAGGAGCCCAGCGACGTGACGCCGAGATTGCGGCCCTTGAAGTCCGCGGGGGACTTGATCGATTCGGCGTCGTGCTTGGAGACCAGTTCGACTTCGCCTGGGACATCGGCGAATTGGACCACGGTCTTCAGGCACTGATCCTTGGCCTGCAGGTCGATGGTGTGATCGTAGAAGCCGACCACGGCCTGCACGTCGCCGGTGAGCAGCGCGGTCTCGGCGGTGGCGCCGGACTGCTCGCCCAGCAGTTGGACGTCGATGTCGTTGGCCTTGAAGAAGCCCAGCTTCTCGGTCAGCATGGCCGGCAGATAGATGACCTTCTCCAGGCCGCCCACCATGATGGTGATCTGCGGCCGCCCGTTCTTGTCGGGAATGGCGCGGGAGTCGCGGCAGCCGGTCACCAGCAGCAGCGAGCTGATCGCGAGCAGGATGACGGCAATATGCTTGCGGTACTTCATGCTCAGATCCCGCCGTGGCCCGCGGACGCCTGCGACGGACGCCATTTCAGCAGCCGGTTCTCGGCGATGCCGATCAGCCATTCCGCCACCAGTGCCACGACCGTGATGATGATCATGCCCGCGTAGATGCCCGCGGCGTCGAAGGTGCCCTGCGCATTGCTGATCAACAGGCCCAAACCCTTGCTGGCCCCGGCGTATTCACCGACCACCGCGCCGATCAGCGCGAAGCCGAAGGCGGTGTGCAGCGAGGACAGGATCCAGGTGGTGGCGCTGGGCAGCACGATGGAGCCGAGCACCTGACGGCGGCCGGCACCCAGGATGCGGGCATTGTTGATGACATTGCCGTCGACCTCGCGAGCACCGGTGAAGGCGTTGAAGAACACCGCGAAGAACACCAGCACCACGACCGTCGCCACCTTGGACTGCAAGCCGAGACCGAACCAGATGATGAACAGCGAGGCCAGCACGATGCGCGGAACCGCGTTGAGCGCCTTGATGAACGGGGCCAGCACGTCCGCCCAGTAGCGGGAGCGGCCCAGCAGCACACCCAGCACCACACCGGCGACGGTGCCGATGACGAAGCCGAGCACGGCCTCCTGCACGGTGGTGTACAGCTGCAGCCAGATGGAGCCGAATTGCGTGCCCTGGCTGAACCATTCGACCAGGCGGTCCCAGATGAGCGACGGCTTGGAGTAGAAGAACGGGTCGATCCAGTAGGTGGCGGTGAGCTGCCATGAGCCCAGCCACGCGACGACGATCAGGGCGCGCAGGCCCCAGGTGCGGATCTGGTGCTTGCGGGCGTTCGAGCGGACCCGGGACAGGATCTGCTCCTCGGTCTCCACCTCGAATTCCGGTGAAGTAGCGGCTGTTTCCTTCAAGACATCAAGCGACACGAGTCGCTCCCTTCGAGCGAGCCGCCTCGACCTGATCGCGCAGCGTTTCCCAGATTTCCTTGTAGAGGTCGCGGAATTCCTCGGTGAGCCGCACCTCCTCGACATTGCGCGGCCGATCCAGGGTGACCTTGAAATCGCCGCAGACGGTGGCGGGGGAGGCGGTCATGACGACGACCCGATCGGCGAGGGCGATGGCCTCCTCCAGATCGTGGGTCACGAAGATGACCGCCGCGTTCGTACCCGACCAGACGCGAAGCAACTCGTCCTGCATGAGCTGGCGGGTCTGCACGTCGAGCGCGCTGAAAGGCTCGTCCATGAGGATGATCTCGGGATCGTTGACCAGCGTCTGTGCCAGCGACACCCGCTTGCGCATGCCGCCGGAGAGCTGATGCGGGTAGTAGTTCTCGAACCCGGCCAGCCCGACCGTGCGCACCCAGCGCGCCGCCGCCTCGCGGGCCGCCGCCTTGGGAATGCCCCGGAACTTCGGGCCCAGCGCCACATTGTCGATGACCGACTTCCAGGGCAGCACCGCGTCCTGCTGGAACATGTAGCCGACGCCGTCGGGGATGCCGCGAACATCGGTGCCGCGCACCAGGGTTCGACCGGCCGAGGCGGGCTCCAGGCCGGAGACCAGCGACAGCGTGGTCGACTTGCCGCAGCCGGTGGGCCCGACGACGGCGACGAATTCGCCTGCGGCGACGCTGAAGTTGAGATCGCGCACCGCGGTGTGGATGCCGCCGTTGTTGCCCGGGAACCGCTTGGTCGCACCGCGCAGTTCGATCAAAGGCGCGCTATCGCCGCCAGTGGTCGTTGTGCTCATTACCGCTCCTGTTTCCAGTGCCGCTGCTGCGGCGTTGGACAGAAGCTACGTGTGCCGGGTCACACTCGGTCCAGTTGTGCGCGCAAGTCACACAACTGACGATTCGCCTGTTTTGCGCATTCTGCTCATGCGTTTGCGGAGGGTTGTCTACACTGTCGGCCGTGCTCTCGCTCGGCCCCCGCTCCGTCCGGCTCCGGACCCAGATCCTGCTGTTGCAGATCGCCGTGGTGGGCTTGGCGCTCGGATTGGCCTTCGGCGTCTTCGCGTACGTGAGCGGCCAGCGACTCTCCGGCGAGTACGGCCAGCGGGCCCTGGCCATCGCCCGCACCGTCGCCTCCGACCCGGATGTCCGCGCGGAGGTCGCGCGCTACGCCGGAACCCCGCTGAAGCCGGGACCGCAGTTGAAGGACGAACTCGCGCGCGGCGATCTCGAGCACCTCGCCGACGATGCCCGCCTGCGCACCGACGCGCTGTTCGTGGTGATCACCGACGATGCCGGCCTGCGGCTCGCCCATCCCGACCACGATCGCCTCGGCGAAATGGTCAGCACCGACCCGACGAAGGCATTGGGCGGCACCGAGTACGTGATCCAGGAACACGGGACGCTGGGGGAGTCGGTGCGCGCCAAGGTGCCGGTCTTCGCGCCCAATGGCGAATCCGTGGTCGGCGAAGTGTCCGTGGGTATTTCGACCGCCGCGGTGCGCGACCAACTCCTCAACGATCTGCGCCGCGCGGGCCTGCTGATCGGCGGCGCACTGTTGGCGGGCATTGCCGGATCGGTTTTGCTGGCACGTCGCTGGCACGGCCTGACCCTGGGTTTGGAGCCCTCGGATCTGGCCGATCTGGTCCGCGAACAGGATGCGGTCCTGCACGGCATCGGCGAGGGCGTGGTCGCCGTCGACGCGAAATGGCGCATCACCGTCGTCAATGACGAGGCCCGCCGCCTGCTCGCCATCGACCCCGCTCCCGGCAGCGAACTCGACGCCATCGGCCTGACTCCCCGTGTCCTGCAAGCCTTCCGCTCCGCAGACGGCCACCCGGTCCAGGCCGCCGTCGGCGACCGCATAGTCGTGGTGACGGCCCGCGCCGTCACCCGCGACCACCGCCCCCTCGGTGCGGTCCTGTCCGTCCGCGACCGCACCGACGTCGAATCCCTCACCCGCCAACTGGATGCGGTCTCCACCATGAGCACCGTCCTGCGCGCCCAACGCCACGAATTCGCCAACCGCCTCCACCTCCTCTCCGGCCTCCTCCACACCGGCCGCCCCGACGAAGCCACCCGCTACCTCGAAGACCTCCTGGGCTCCGGCCCCCTCGGCGCCACCCTCCCCGGCATAGACACCATCCGAGACCCCTACCTGCAAGCCTTCCTCTCCGCCAAGGCGGCCCACGCCCGCGAACAAGGCGTCCACCTCCGCCTCGGCCCCAACACTTGGGTAGACGCCAACCTCGCCGCCCCCGTCGACGTCACCACCGTCCTGGGAAATCTGATCGACAACGCCATCGACGCGGCAGCGACTGGCACAGCCGCAGCGGGCGGCGCCGCGACAGACGGGGCCGCGACCGGCGGGGCTGCGGCGGACGGGGCTGCGACCGGCGGGTTGGCCGTCGACGGGCCGGTGGTCGAGGTGGAATTGGTGCGGGAGGGGGAGACACTGCATATCGCGGTGGTCGACAGTGGGCCGGGCATTGCGCCGGAGTTGGTGGATTCGGTGTTCTCCGAGGGGGTTTCGACCAAGTCCGGGGGCGGTGTGGGTGGTCGCGGGCTGGGGCTGGCGTTGTCGCGGCAGGTGGCGCGTGTGCGAGATGGGGATGTGCGGTTGGCGGATCCGGGGGGCGGCGCGGTGGGGGCCGAGAAGAGTTTGCGGGGTGCGGAATTCATTGCCCGGATGCCGGGTGTCTTGACCGAGGAGGAGCCCGCGTGGGCGGAGGAGAGCTGAGCGTGCTGGTCGTCGACGACGACTTTCGCGTGGCCAATATGCATGCCGGAATCGTGTCGGCGTTGCCGGGATTCACGGTGACGGCAACGGTGAACAGTGTGGCCGCCGCGCGGGCCGCGATTGCCGGGAACGCCTTCGACCTGGCGCTGGTGGACGTCTATCTGCCCGACGGGTCGGGCGTAGATCTGGTCAGGGAGATTCGGTTCGACGCCATGATGCTCACTGCCGCAACGGAATCGGCGACCATTCGGGCCGCGCTGTCGGCCGGGGCGCTCGGGTATCTGGTGAAACCGTTCGACCATGCAGCGCTCGCTGCCCGGCTGGCGGGCTATGCCCGATATCGCCGACTGTTGGCGGTCCCGGAGGTGACGGCCGGTGACGTGGATGCGGCGCTGGCTGCACTGCGCCCGGCGGCGGCCCCGGCCGGGGCGGCGGTCACCGGTGGGTCGGCGGCGGCCTCGCCTACCAAAGATCTTGTGCTGCAAGCCGTCCGCGCGTCGGACGTCCCCATGTCGGCCGCTCAGATCTCGGCGACCATCGGGATCTCGCGTGCCACCGCGCAGCGCTACCTGGCGAGCCTGGTCGGCGTGGGTGATCTGCGGATGCAACTGCGCTACGGCAGCACCGGCCGCCCCGAACAGGAGTACTCCGCGCCCCGCCGATAGTGCGATCCGCTCCAGCGGATCCGGCTGTGACGGTTCGCACAGGGCGCTTGGCGAATTCGCGGGGGATTGGTTAACGTCGATCGCGTGGCGGTGCTCCTGTCGGCCGACTTGTACCGGTCCAGGGTCGGGATCGTCACGAGTACAGGAGAATTCCTATCACTGTTCAGTTCAATCACACCATTGTCGCGTGCACGGACAATCGAGTCTCCGCCGAATTCTGGGCGGACATTCTCGGGGTGGAGGTGGGCAAGCCGTACGGGCCGTTCATCCCGGTCACCGTCGGCAATGGCGTCACCTTCGACTTCGCCGGTCTGCCACCGGGTTTCGAGGGCGAACCGCAACCCCAGCACTACGCCTTCCTGGTGTCCGAGGAAGAATTCGATGCCGCCTACGACAAGATCAAGCGGTACGGCCTGACCTATTGGGCCGATCCGCGTCAGCAGGGCGTAAACGTGATCAATCACAATGACGGCGGCCGCGGGATCTATTTCCTCGACCCCGTCGGCCACTATATGGAGCTGATCACCGTCCCGTACGGCGGCTGGCCCCAATAGGTTTCACGTGCCCACCGCTGTGAACCTCACGCGGCCACCGCGATTCCCAGATTGAGCGCGCCCCACGGTTTCGGAGCGTCCTGCTGGTAATAGCGGTCGATGTCGCGGATCTCGAAACCCGCGGATTCGACCAGGCCGCGAATATCGCGGTTGAGGTGGCAGCCACCGGCCAGCGCCTTCTGCATCGGGTTCAACCGGTGCTGCCACTTCGCCACACCGAGATCCGGTGCGAGGCCGTGCTCGACGAAATGAAAAGTGCCGCCGGGCACCAATACCCGGCGCACCTCGGCGAGCGCGGTCTCGACATCGGGGATGGTGCACAGCGTCCAGGTCGAGAGTGCCGCATCGAAACTGTCATCCTCGAACGGCAACTGCTGTCCGTCCAGGCCGGAGCGTTCCACCGGAACCGGCGACGCGGCCACCCGCTCGGCGGCCATCCGCCACCCGAGGTCGGCCGGTTCCACCGCGCTCACCGATTTCACCGTGTCCGGATAGAACGGCACATTGCGCCCGGACCCGAATCCGATCTCGACGACCCGCCCGTGCAGGCCGGCACAGACCCGCTCCCGCTCGGGATTCATCATCCTGGACCCGCAACACTTGTCGACCAGCCGGGGTAGCACCCGATCTTCGTAAATTCCCACGCCATCCACTCTTCCAACCGCGGCGCCCGCGCGCCACGTGCAATCGGTCGGTGCGGGCGAGAGCGAGCTCAGTGGTTCGGCGGGAAGCGCTGGGTCAGCCAGTCGGTGACGAAGCTCAGCACCTGCGGGTCGATGGTGGTCTCGATACCGGCGTATTCGGACGGCGCACCGGTGTTGGCGGGCTGCATGAGGTGGTTGAGGCCGTCGAAGACGTGCACGGTGGCGTCGGGATCGGCGGCGAGCAGGGTGCGTGCGGGGCCTTCGTTCTGGGCGGTGGGGACCTGCAGGTCTTTGCTGCCGTAGAAGGCGAGTACCGGTACTCGCAGCGCCGACAGTGCGGGCGCGGGATCGTAGGTGACGAGGGCGGCCATATACGGCGTGACCAGTTGGTCGATGGCGGCGTCGGTGAGTTTGCGCTCGGCCGGCAGCGTGTCGTTGTGCTGGTGCGCGAACTGCTTGGCGGCGGCCAGATCTCCGCTGCGGATGATGGCGTTCAGGCCGTCGACGAAGGTGACCTGCTCGTCGATCTGCTCCTGGGTCGCGCCGCCCGCGGCCATGATCAGCTTGTTCTGCTCGGTGAGGATGTCGTAGCCGGGAACCGACGGTCCGGCCATCAGGATTTCGAAGGCGACACCGCTGTCGGGGCGCATGGCATAGAGCGGTGCGAGGTAGCCGCCCTCGCTGTGCCCGAGCAAACCGATCCGGTTGCCGTCGATCTCGGAACGACCGTGCAGGAAGGTCATTCCGGCGGCGATATCGTCGGTCAGGACCTGATAGTCGGCGGTGTCGAGCTTGCCGCCGGTCTTGCCGATGCCACGCTTGTCGGTCCGCAACACCGCGTAGCCCGCACGCGTGAGAGTGTCCGCGAGCAGCAGGAACGGCTTGTGGTCCAGGATCTCCTCATTGCGGTCGTTGGGCCCGCTGCCATTGATCAGCACCACGGTCGGGAACGGTCCGCCGGTATTCGGCTCGGTCAGCGTGCCCGCGATGGTGATGTCCCCGCTGGGATAGCTGACGTCCTCGGACTTGTACGGGTACGGCGGTTTCGGTTCCTGCGGGCGGGCCGGGCCTTCGACCTTGCCGCGGGTCATGTTCAGCGGGAAACTCTTGCCGGACTGGGTGAACTGGCCCTTGATGCTGTCGGAACCCTTGTCGTACTTGCCCTGATAGGTCGGATTGCCGGGCACTTTAGCCAGTGCCCACGCGACCTTGTCGTTGCCGGTCTGCACGCCGCTGAGCTGCGCGTCCACCACGCCCTGCGCGGGAATGGTGATGGTGCCCGCGTCCGCGCCGGTGAAACTGACGCCCAGCGCGACCGGCTTGTCCGGGATCTCGATGCTGCCGTGCCAATCCCCGCTCACCCCCGTGGGTGGCGAATCGTGCTTCGGCGACGAACATCCGGCCACCACCAGGGCGACCACGACGAGCACGGCTGGCAGCAACGACCGCGGCGTACGCATGCGCCCCAGCGTACGCAGCATGATCGAGGACACGCCGCAACCCGCTCCGATCTCGGTAAACGCCGTCGCGATAACGCCCGGGTCTCCACCCGGACACTCGAAATAACCACTGGGCCAACGGGAATAACTCTGTCGGTGTCGTCATTGCCCTGGTGACCGGGCGGCTCGTACCGTGGGTGGGTGAGCAATGTCGCTTCCTCCCCACTGCCGGGCAGCCCCGGGCTCGTGGATCTCCCCACCTCGGTGGGCGGGTTCGCGGCCGCCGAATTCGGCCCGCTGGTACGGACTTTCGCACGCATGGTCGGCGGTCATCCGGGCGCGGGCGGGTCGCTCACCGTGCATCTGCGCGGCGAACCGCTGGTCGAGATGTGGACCGGCGAGGCGGCGCCCGGGCGGGCCTGGGACGCCGATACCGGCTCCATCATCTTCTCCGCCACCAAAGGCATTGCGGCCACCGTCATCCACCGGCTCGCCGACCGGGGGCTGATCGACTACGACGCACCGGTCGCCTTCTACTGGCCGGAGTTCGCGGCCAATGGCAAGGAACGAATCACGGTGCGGGAGGTGCTGTCCCACCGTGCCGGCCTCTACGGGCTGCCCGCCATCGCGCGCGGGCTCGACGACATCCTCGATCACCGCATGATGGAGGAGCATCTGGCGGCCGCGAAACCGGATCACCTGCTGGGCATTCCGACCTATCACGCGCTGACCTTCGGCTGGTTGCTGGCGGGGCTGGCGCGGGCGGTCACCGGGCGGGGGATGGCGGAGTTGTTCCGCACCGAGATCGCCGAGCCGCTGGGCGCGGAGGGCATCCACCTGGGTAAGCCGCCGGCGGGGTCGCCCACCAGTGCGGCTGTGCTGCAGGGCAACAAGCTTTCGATGGTCGGGACCAATTACATCTCCTTGGCGCTGGGGCACGCCTATTCGCTGCCCGGCGCGCTGGGGGCGGCGGCTCGGGCGTTGTTCCTGCCCGGTCTCGATCAACTGCTGGAAGGCGATACGCCGCCGATCCTGGACACCGAACTGGGTGCGGGCAACGGTGTCTGCACGGCCACCGGGCTGGCCACCATGTACGGCGCGCTCGCCAACGAGGGCATGCACGGGGGCTACCGGTTCCTGTCGCCGGAGACCATCAAGGCCATGCGGCACGTCGAGACCTACCGGCTCGATCACGCGCTGTTCTACATCCCCATGATGTGGCACATGGGTTATCACTCCCTGCCGGTTCCCGGGGCCCGCGCGGGCTTCGGGCACATCGGATTGGGCGGATCGTTCGGCTGGGCCGATCCGCGCACGGGACTGTCGGTCGGATTCGTGCACAACCGTCTCGGAATCGGTGCGGCGAGTCTGGACCAGATCGCGTCGGCATGGGTGCTGCCGCTGGTGGTGCGGGGCGCTCACGCGGCGCGTCGCACCACTACCCATGTTGAGCCGGCGGCCGCTTCGGTGGCATAGCTCGCAGGTCTCCGCGTGACGCTCAACACGACACGCGGAGCCCGCCACGCCGATCTTGCGGACCGCCCCCGCGTGCCTTCGAAACCTGTCGTGGGTGACGCTTAGTATGTTCGGGTGTCAGCCTCGTCGGGATCATTCGTCCATCTCCACAACCACACCGAGTACTCGATGCTCGACGGCGCGGCGAAGATCACGCCCTTGTTCAAAGAGGCGACCAGGCTGGGCATGACCGCGGTCGGCATGTCCGACCACGGCAATATGTACGGTGCGTCCGAGTTCTACAACTCCGCCAAGAAGCAGGGCATCAAGCCCATCATCGGCATCGAGGCGTACATCGCACCGGAGTCCCGGTTCAACACCAAGCGCGTGCTGTGGGGCGACCCGTCGCAGAAGAGCGATGACGTCTCCGGTTCGGGTTCCTACACCCACATGACCATGGTCGCGGAGAACGCGACCGGTCTGCGCAACCTGTTCAAGCTGTCCTCGCTGGCCTCGATCGAGGGTCAGCTCGGCAAGTGGGCGCGCATGGACGCCGACATCATCGCCGAGCACGCCGAGGGCATCATCGCCACCACCGGCTGCCCCTCGGGCGAGGTGCAGACGCGGCTGCGGCTGGGCCACGAGCGCGAGGCCCTGGAGGCCGCCGCGAAGTGGCAGGAGATCTTCGGCCCGGAGAACTTCTTCCTCGAGGTGATGGACCATGGCCTGTCCATCGAACGCCGGGTGCGCGAGGGCCTGCTCAATGTCGGCAAGCAGCTGGGCATTCCGGCGCTGGCCACCAACGACTGCCACTACGTGCACGAGCACGATTCCGGCAATCACGAAGCGCTGCTGTGCATTCAGACCGGCAAGACGCTCTCGGACCCGACCCGCTTCAAGTTCGACGGCTCCGGCTACTACCTGAAGTCCGCCGAGGAGATGCGGGCCATCTGGGACGCGGAAGTGCCCGGCGCGTGCGACAACACGGTGCTGATCGGTGAGCGCGTGCAGTCCTACGACGACGTCTGGGAGCACCGCGACCGGATGCCGATCTTCCCGGTGCCCGAGGGTGAGACGCAGGGCAGCTGGCTGCGCAAGGAGGTCCTCAAGGGCCTGGATCGGCGCTTCCCGAACGGTGTTCCGGGCGATTACCTCACGCGCGCCGACTACGAGATCGGCGTCATCAACGAGATGGGCTTCCCGGCCTACTTCCTGATCGTCGCCGACCTCATCACCTACGCGCGCTCGGTCGGCATCAATGTCGGTCCGGGTCGTGGTTCGGCGGCAGGTTCGCTGGTCGCCTACTCGATGGGCATCACCAATATCGACCCGATCCCGCACGGTCTGCTGTTCGAACGATTCCTCAATCCCGAGCGCGTGTCCATGCCCGATATCGATATCGACTTCGACGATCGCCGCCGCGGTGAAATGGTCCGCTACGCCACCGAGAAGTGGGGTACCGACCGGGTCGCCCAGGTGATCACCTTCGGTACGATTAAAACCAAGGCGGCACTGAAGGACTCGGCGCGAGTCCAGTTCGGCCAGCCGGGTTTTGCTATCGCGGACCAGATTTCGAAGGCGCTGCCGCCGCCGATCATGGCCAAGGACATTCCGCTGTCGGGCATCATGGATCCCGAGCATGAGCGGTACAAGGAAGCCGCGGAAGTTCGCGAGCTCATCAATACCAATCCGGACGTCAACAAGATCTACGAAACCGCGCGTGGTCTCGAAGGTCTGATCCGTAATGCCGGTGTGCACGCGTGTGCCGTGATTATGTCGTCCGAGCCGCTGACCGACGCGATCCCGGTGTGGAAGCGCGCGCAGGACGGCGCGATCATCACCGGCTGGGATTACCCGTCGTGTGAGGCCATCGGCCTGTTGAAGATGGACTTCCTGGGTCTGCGCAACCTCACGGTCATCGGTGACGCGCTGGTCAATATCAAGAACAACCGCGGCATCGAACTCGACCTCGACACGCTGCCGCTGGAAGACCCGGCCACCTACGAACTGCTCGCCCGCGGTGACACCCTCGGCGTGTTCCAGCTCGATGGTGGCGCCATGCGAGATCTGCTGCGCCGCATGATCCCCACCGGCTTCGAGGACATCGTCGCCGTGCTCGCGCTGTATCGCCCCGGCCCCATGGGCATGAACGCGCACAACGATTACGCGGACCGTAAGAACGCGCGCCAAGAGGTGAAGCCGATTCACCCGGAGCTCGAGGAGCCGCTGAAGGAAATCCTGCGTGATACCTACGGCCTGATCGTGTATCAGGAGCAGATCATGCAGATCGCGCAGAAGGTGGCCGGGTACTCGCTCGGTCGAGCCGATATTCTGCGCCGCGCCATGGGTAAGAAGAAGGCGTCGATCCTGGAAGCCGAATACGAAGGCTTCGAGGAAGGCATGGTGCAGAACGGCTTCTCCAAGCCCGCCGTGAAGGCGTTGTGGGACACCATTCTTCCGTTCGCCGGTTACGCGTTCAACAAGTCGCATGCCGCCGGATACGGTCTGGTGTCGTTCTGGACCGCGTACCTGAAGGCGAATTACCCCGCCGAATACATGGCCGGTCTGCTCACCTCCGTCGGTGACGACAAGGACAAGGCCGCCGTCTATCTGGCCGACTGCCGCCGCCTGGGCATTCAGGTGCTGCCGCCCGACGTCAACGAGTCCGAACTCGAATTCGCCTCGGTCGGAGGCGACATTCGCTTCGGCATGGGCGCGGTGCGCAATGTCGGCGCGAACGTGGTGGCCTCGATCATTTCGGCGCGCAAGGAGAAGTCGAAGTTCACCGACTTCTCCGACTACCTGAACAAGATCGACGCCGTCGCCTGCACCAAGAAGGTCACGGAATCTCTCATCAAGGCAGGCGCTTTCGACTCGCTCGGCCATCCCCGCAAGGGCTTGCTGCTGGTGCACTCCGACGCCATCGACGCGTGCATGTCCACCAAGAAGGCCGAGGCGATCGGCCAGTTCGACCTCTTCGGCGGCCTGGACGAGGGTGACGACTCGCTCGCCAGCGTCTTCAATGTGAAGGTCCCCGACGAGGAATGGGAGACCAAGCACAAGCTCGCCTTGGAGCGGGAAATGCTGGGCCTCTACGTGTCCGGGCATCCGCTCAACGGTGTCGAGCACGTGCTGTCGGCGCAGTCGGACACCAATATTCCGACCATCCTCGAGGGCGATATCAAGGACGGTGCGCAGGTCACCATCGGCGGCATCTTCGCCAATGTGACCCGGCGCGTGAACAAGAACGGTCTGCCCTGGGCTTCGGCGCAGCTCGAGGATCTCACCGGTGGCATCGAGGTGCTGTTCTTCCCGCAGTCCTACTCGGTGTACGGCATGGATGTCACCGAGGACGCCATCGTGCTGGTCAAGGCCCGCGTCAGCGCCCGCGACGACCGCATCTCGCTGATCGCCAACGACCTTGTCGTCCCGGACCTTTCGTCCATCGGCGTGGACAAGCCGCTGTCGGTGGTCATCCCGACCCGCCTGTGCACGCCCGACAAGATCGGTGAACTCAAGCGGGTGCTGTCGCGGCATCCGGGCACCGCGGACGTGACCATCAAGCATGTCGGTTCCCGCGAGCGCACCACCCTGCTCAAGGTCGCCGACAACCTCCGCGTCTCCCCGTCCTCGGCTCTCATGGGTGACCTGAAGGCGCTGCTCGGCCCCGGCTGCCTCGGCAGCTGACGCCACCCCGGTCCTCCTCGCGAGGACCGGCGGGTCGTCGCCTCCCCGAGGTTGGGTGTCGGCCGCAGTAGGGTGCGGATCATGGTGGGTGTGCTGCGAGTTCGCTGGTTCGGGCCGCTGCTGGCCGCGGTGCTGATCGCCGCCTCCACCGGATGCGGGGGTAACGGGCCGCATCATGTGGTGACCACCTCGGCCCCGCAGGCGGCGGCGAGTGCCCCGTCGGCTCCGGCATCGGTCACGATGCATGCGGGTCAGTTGCTGCTGGACGGGAAGCCCTGGTGGCCGGCCGGATTCAACGGGCCGCAGCTGACCACCGACTATGCGATCAACTACGGCTGCGGCGCCGAAGTGGATCTGGACGCGTACTTCCGCAAACTGCCGCCGCACGCCTTGACCCGATTCGCCATGTTCCAGGCGCTGGCGATCAACAAGAACAGCGGCAAACTCGACTTCACCGCCGCCGACCGGGTTTTCGCGGCGGCCGAGAAATACGGCCAACCGGTGCTGCCGGTGCTCGGCGCGCAAACCGGCGATTGTGGCGACGAGATCTTCAAACAGCGCGACTGGTACGTGGACGGCTGGACCAAGGTCAACCAGGTACCGGGCCGATCCATCATGAGCTTCCGCGACTGGGTGCACACCGCCGTCGACCGCTGGCGCAGCTCCCCGGTGCTGGTGGGCTGGGAACTGATGGGCGAACCGGAACCCAGCGTCTGCCGCGGCTCCCAGTGCGATCTCCGATTCCGCACCTGTCCCAAGGACTCTCCGCAAGTCCTGCGCACCTTCATGGACGAGGCAGGCAAAATCGTGCGCGCCCTGGACCCCAACCGTTTGATCTACGCGGGCTACGTCGGCGGCAGCCAATGCGGCATCGCCGGCGACGCCTTCGCCTACGTCAGCGCCTCCCCGAACATCGACGTCGTCGAATACCACGACTACGACGAGGACGCCGTCCCCCTCCCCGGCGGCCCCACCCACGGCCTGGCCCGCCGCCTCGACCAATCCCGCACCCTCCAAAAGCCCTTACTGGTAGCCGAAATCGGCGAATACGCCGGATCCTGCCTCCCCTTGAACGACCGCCGCGACCTCATGGACCACCGCATCTCAGGCCAGCGAGCCGCCGGCACCGCCGGCGCCCTGATCTGGGCCTTCGTCCCCGACCCCCGCCTCGACGAATGCACCTACGACGTAGGCCCCGACGACCCCCTCTGGACCCTGGTAGCAGCCGACACCACCCTCGGCTGACCATGAATCGCTCAGCAGAACGGCACGCCCACGGACCCGTCCAGGCTGGTGCGGAAGAGGTTTCGGCTTGCTCCTGACGTAGCGTCAGGTCCTAGCGTCGGTGGGGCCGGCGCGAGGTGCGGTGGTGGACGTGGGAAACGGATGGGCGGGACGGGGATCGGGCAGATGTGGAAGGTCGGTGAGCTTGCGGCCCAGGCCGGGTTGACGGTTCGGACGTTGCATCATTACGACCGCATCGGTTTGGTGCGGCCGGCCGGGCGCACCAGCAGTGGCCACCGGCTCTACATCGAGGCCGATGTTCAGCGCCTGTATCAGGTTCTGGCATTGCGCCAGCTCGGGCTGGGATTGGACCAGATCGCGAAAGTGCTTGCGGGCACGGTGGATATGGCGCGTGTGCTGGCCGCGCATCGCGATTACCTGGCCGCACAGCTGACGGCGACACAGGACCTACACGCCCTGGTCGCGACGCTGGCGGCAACGGCGGAGAACCGCCCCGACATCTCCGTGAACCACTTCCTGGGACTGATCAGGAGGACAGTCATGGTCGACGACACAGTCGAGAACTACTTCACAGAGGCGAATGCCAAGGCCTTCACCACCCTCTACCTGGCACAGCTCACAGCCCGCCAAAGCACGCTGGCGCTGTGGTACGCCGAGAATGCGCAACTCACGGTCGAAGACACTCCGTACCTAGGCCCGACAACGATCCTCGAGCAGCTCGCCCGATTCCCCCAAACCGGCTACAACGCCAACGCCATCCACGTCCAATCGAACGCCGATGTCTCAGCGCTCCTACGGATTACCGGCACCCTCACCGGCGCCCCCGACACTCCTACGTTCGAAGCATCATTCACCCTGACCAGATCCTCACCAACCGCCGCCTACCTCATCACCGCCCAAACCTTCCAGATCCAACCGCCGACGGCCGAAGCCCGGTCGAAGTGCCCAAGTTCGGCGCACGGATCCGGTCAGGAGCAAAACCGTTGATCGGCAACATGATCTACGCACACATCTCCGGCGTGCGGGAACGCATCCTCGGAATGCCCGAGCAGAAGAACATCCCCACCCAGTGCTTCAACGAACTCCTCGAGCACTACCTCAGCATCGGTTGGCAGCCCACCTACGAGTACGCCGGCCCCGACGCCTGGATAGATTACGGCCGAGTCCACCTCAAACGCGGCAACAACGTCCTACGGTTCCGCTGGACCAACTACGACGAGGGCAGCGTCGCCGGTCGCCGTACCGACCTCGAAGACATCACCCGCCACATCCACGAGAAATGCGGCCCGCAAGCCGCTTCCGCCGACTGACAAGCGACCCACCCAACCCCCAAATTCTCGGAATGGTTGCGGCCAGCCGCCCCACCCACCCCGACCGATCCGGTCAGCGCAATCAGCCGATTGACACCTCGTCGAACTCGCGTCGAGCGGTCACGCGACCTAAGTTCGACGCGGTGGACATCGTTACCGAATCCGCCCCGTACACGGTGCCTTGTATCGACTGCGGCTCCCCGACACAGTCCACACTCACCGAAGCGCTGGTAGGCGAAGATCACCGATGGGATATCGACGGGCAATGCTCGGCATGTGGCGCCATCTGGGCGGACTGTGGCTATCAGCAACCACACCCGGACTTTCGTGAAGCCATCCTGGCCGCAAACAGAACTACCGTCCTCGAACTCGGATCAGTTGACGTACCGGCGGCTACGTTGATGCGAGCACTACGCCTGACCCGGTCCCTGTCGCTGACAGCAGCCAAAGCGCTGGCCGCGGATCTACGCACGACCGGCTTGAAAGGTACGCGTGTTGAGATGGAGCTCATCGCGCGCCAACTCCACGCGATGGGCGTGCACACGAGAAAGTCGAAATGACGCGGTCAGCGGCAGATGATGTGCGTTTCGTGCGATCGGGTCGTTCCCGGGCGCGCGGTCGGACCTCCGGCATGATTTGCCTCATGCCAACCGTTTTCGGCCAGTCGGAAGAATCTGAACCACGTCCGGGCTTCGCCCCGGAGTGCCGCCTTGTGCCCGAGTCGAAGCGATACGCGTTGAAGGCAATTCACGATCTCCACTACGACGGTGACCTCACCATCGCCATCCAAGGCCCGGGTTCCTCGCGCGCCAATGTCCTGTTCCGTCGACCGGTGGGGTTCCGGGTGCTGGACGAAGGGGACCTCACCGAATACTGGAACACATACAGTCAGCCCAACGGCTGGTTGTGGGAAGTGCTCCGAGGCGGCTGGCTCGACCTGGAACGGCGCCGCCCCTACTTCTTCACCGGCGAGCACAAGGACCTTCGCGAGTACTTCGTGGTGGACGAGGACTGCATCAACGTGCTCGCCTGGGAACCCCCTGAAATCATCGACCTTGGAACCGATCCCACGACAGCCAAGCCTTGACGCTGCACTCGGTGACGTCAGATCGAATGACCGAAACCAGTGGAGCCTTCCAGTAAACGGTTGAAATTGGCGGTATCGGCGTTGGCGATCTCTGTGGCAGCGCTGACGTATGCGGCGAACTCGACTGGATAGCAAGATGATTCGAGGGGGAACGCAGTCTGGATGCGACGCCTGGTGTCCAGGTCATCGCAGGCCACAAAGATCCGCATACAGGCTCGCCAGAATCGGGGCCATAGATCGCCCACAGGAGTCGTGGCAAGTTCTGGTTCCCGGTGCGAGCGCAGGTAGCTCCGGACCTCCGAAGCCGTACGCGCGCCTGCGGCAACCGCGGCACGCCGAAGCCTGCGCAGCTCGACTGGTTCCCAGCAGCGCACCCAATACGCCGCTTGCGCAGCGTTTTCGAGAAGTTGGAGATCCTGACGCTCGTCCTCGAGGGTCGCGATCAGCTTCTGCAGGACCGCGCGACGCCCAATAGCAGCGATGAGTGGATAGACGAGCTGACTCGTCGTCCCGTCATCGAGCAGCAGCACCGCGAAGATCTCCTCAGATCTCGCCGCCGTCCACTCGGGCCGTTCAGTGAGCGTGACACCAAGCTGGAGCCGCGCGCTTTCGATCAGCTCATACCGCCGTGAGACCTCGCTGTCCTCCGCCCGGTTCAGCACGATCGGCCGCCGCCAATCCGAATCCGCCGCAGCCAGCAAACGATCAATTCGGCCTAGCAGCTCATCCTCGCTCACCCCTACACCCTTCTGTTTTCGTCTCGCCAGGACGAGCCGGCAACACCTGCTCCCGCCCATCGGCATGTACGTGCGATCCACCACCATCGGATGGCCTGGCCCCTTGATCTTCCAGCCGGTGGCGCCGCCCGGTTCGATCAGCGCCATCAGCGGCAATGTAGGACGTTCCGTCGGCCTCAGATCGGCACGGCCGCTTGATCTTCGCGACACGCGGCATAGAACCCGATGGTCAGGGCAAATCTGTTCTCTGTGTTTGCTGCCACGGCAGCAGTAGCGAGCTCGCCATTAGCGTTAGTGCGACGGCGGAGATCGCGCCGCGGGTGCCGATGACGGTGGCCAGGACACCGCCGACAGTGATGAAGGCAGGTTGGCAGGTCTTGGCGCTGACCGACCAGGCCGTGCCGACGCGAGCCATGTAGGGGTCGGCGGTTGCGTTCATTCGGTAGGTGGTGAACACGGGATTGAACACCCCGGCGCACAACAGCAGCGCGGTGTCAGCGGCGGTGATGACGAGCAGGCCGACGGTACCGGGGTGGGCGAGAAGCATCATCGGAAGCCAGCAGGTGCGCGCGGTGCCGGCGCCGAGTAGCACAGCGCGAGATCCGAAGCGGGACACCAACGCAGGTGTGCACAGCGATCCCGCCAGTCCTCCGAGGGTAGGCAGGCCCAGCGCCAATCCGTATTGCCACGCTGTGAAGTGCAGATCCCGCAGCATGAACACGGCCAACAACGGGCCGCTGGCTATCACCGCGCCACCGAAGACCATGGCGTTGCCGAACAGCCGCGCCAGGAGGGGATCAGCGAGTAGGTAGGACCAGCCGCTACGGATCTCCGATGCCCAATGATTGTTGTGCCGCTGGTGTTCGGGTGCTGGTTCGGGAGTGGTGACGGTGCGCAGGACGAGTGCGGCTCCGAGATAGCTGAGGGCGTCGATGAGTACGGTGATCGTGGCACCGGCCGCCGAGATGAGAGCGCCGCCCAGCGGGGTACCGATCGTGGATACTGTCCAGAACGCCGTCTCCATTCGGCTGTTGGCGCGGACGCGGATCGGCTCCGGCACCAGGGATTTCACGTACGCGCCATTGGCGGCGTTGAACACAATCGCGCTCACCGTGCCGAGCACCGCCACCACGCACAACAGTGGGTAGGTCAGTGCGTCCAGCCAGGCAGTGATCGGCACCGACATGAGGGCGGTGAACGACACCAGATTCGTGGCGATCATGACCGGGCGTTTACGCCGCAGCTCCACCCACGGCCCCATTGGCAATGCGATACCTGCGGCCACCACACCTGAGACGGCTACCAGCGCCGTGACCTGAAGTGCTGACGCCTGAACGACCAGGATCGCGATCAGTGGTAGGGCCCCGGTACCCACTGCGCTGCCGAGTTGGCTGACCACCGTAGCGCTCCAGAGCCGATAGAAATCCGTCGGCAGTCGCATCGGTCCGTCGACGCTCGGGTGGTTGGAGTCGGCGCACACCCGGCCACGGTAGGCCGTATGCCCCGCTGGCCGGTTCGATCAGCGCGATCAGTGGTGGGGGCTCAGCTGATTTCGTGTCCTCAGTCAGGACTGCCGCAAACAGGTTGATCGATGCGCCGGTGCAGGGCAAGCTTTGGCGGTGACGAACAGTTCCGAGGATCTACGTTTGTGGAACACCGCCGCCACCGCCTACACCGCAACGGTGTCTGGACCCTCCGATAGCTTCTATCGGCGGATGCACGGGTTCTTGTGGTCTCGACTGGGTCCAGTCGACGATCTCGACATATTGGACCTGGGGTGCGGGCACGGGTGGCTCGCCGAACAGATACGACAGGCGGGAGCCCGCGTCACAGGCATCGACGGTAGCCAGGCGCTGCTGACCGCCGCCCGATCGGACTATCCCGAGATCGACTTCCACCAGTACGATCTCACCCTCGGACTGCCTGACCCTGCTCGCCGATACGACAGAATCGTCGCGCACATGGTCTTGATGGACGTCCCGGTCCTGGACCGCCTGTTCGCCGATGTCGCCACGGCGTTGCCGGACACAGGTGTGTTCGTGTTCTCGATTCTGCATCCGGCCTTCTTCAACCATGAGATCGTCGACGACGACTCCGGCAGGGAACGCTATCGCAAGGTCACCGGCTATCTGGAGCAGGAAACGCGCTGGATCGAGTCCTTCGGCGGGCACCGCCACTACCATCGCCCGCTGTCGTGGTACGCGGAACAACTGACCGCCCATGGTCTGGTCATAACCGGTATCCATGAGCCACTTTCCCTGCCGCACAATGACAGTCCGGAGACCGAGTGGACGGACTACCAAAGGTGGTTCAGCACCATTCCCACGATGCTGGCGATGTCGTGCGCTCCCGCACAGCGGACAGCGGATCTGCGGGACGGCTGATGCTTCGGTCTCGCCGCCCGAGTCGGTGAACTCAGCAGCAGGAGGATTCACGAAAATCGGCAATACAGGACGTTCGGCTAGCGACGTGGCATTGGGCCAAGCTGGAGGTTCGTCAGTGTGGCTAAAGGTGAATCACTATGTGGTGCAAGAGGATGAGGGCGTTCTACATCCGGGCGACGACGTTCAACAGTTCGGTTGGAAGGGATAGCAGGTCTTCGGGCCCGGTGGTGTGGATTGTTCGGCGGGCGCGGTGTTCGGTCGTTGCGGTGTGGCGGCCGCGGATTGGCTGGTCTGGATGGTGGTCCCGGTGTTGTGGGGTGTGGCGCGGTCGCTGTGGTGCACAAACAGCCACAGCCCGCTCCCGATCAGCAGCAGCATCAGCAGGGTGCTGAAACCCTGGACAGCAGAACGTCCGCTGCGCCCACGCGCCCGCGGTCGGCTGCGGCGTGACCTATTGCCGCGGGAGGATGGGATGAATGGTGGCGGTGTGGGTGATTCGTAGTCGAATCCGTATGTGAAGGTGGGGTCGTTTTGTCGCCGGGTGACGGCGGGGATGTCTTCGGACGGCCGCCACGGCTGTGTCAATCGCCGACGCGGTGCCCGCGCTGGGTTGGGGGGAATCGGGTCATCGAAGACGGAGGATTGCACGATGTGCGTGTCCTCGTGGTCCGGCCACGGCTTGTTGAGTGGGCTGGAGCGTAAGGAGCGCACTACCGCGCTCGGGGGTGCGTCGGAGGCGAAACCTTCGGCGGCCAACTCTGCTTGGGTGACCGCATCGGCGAAGTTCAGCGCGCCCAGCAGGGCATAGACCTGTTCGGCGTTCCATACGCACGGCCGGCCCTTGGCATGCTGGTGGAACCACGAACGCAGCCCCGACAAGGTTCCGACTTCGACATTGATGCCCTGGGGCAACGTCGACGCCGCGATCGTCAGCGTGTGCCCTGGCCAGGGCATCACCAGCACCAGGCCCAGGACGAAAGGCTTGCCGATGTTGGTGCGTTCGGCGAGCGCCTTCAGGTTGAAAGTGCTGTCGCTGACCTGGTCCAAAGGATTGGTGTCGCCCTGGCGCACATATACAGGGCTGCGGTCGGGAATGGAGGGCAGTGACCAGCGGCCGTTGGCAGGGCACACCATCTCGCCACCGACACCCGATTTGACGAGTCCTTTGACCTCGACGACTACCCAGAATCTGGGGGTGATGATGACCAGGTCGGCCTCGGTGGTGTGGTGGTGGCCGGGGCGGCGGTCGGGGATCTGGCATCCGGAGATCGCGACTCCGCCGATCGTGAACGTGTCATTCCAGCTGCGTAGCCAGTCCAGTACGATCTTCTCGGTCGGCGGAATCCTGCGTCTGTCCCCGTTGATGACCAGCATCTTGCGTCCGCCCCTGCTCGCGTGGTGGCGCTGAAATCAGCGTCCTCTCAACACGATATCCAGGCGTTCCGACAGTTCCGGCGATTCCTCGCACTCTCGCGGTCAGCGAATCATGTTGCGACTCAGGGAGAAACGATCATCCGGCGTGCGAGCGCGGGCCGGTTGCCGATCATCGCGGAACTCGGGTCGGTCTCGCCGGAATCGGCGGATTTCGTGAAGAGGTTGTTCGGCTCCGGAACGCGACGTGAGGTGTGAGCAGGGTGTTTGACGTGCAGATACTCGCCGCCGATACGGTCGAGTTCCGAACCGGAATAGCATCACCGTCAAAGAGCAAGTAGCGCTTGAGGGCTGGTGAGAGGCCCGCGAGTTGACTGAGCCCCGTCCGGCTGCCGGACGGGGCTCAGTCGTTGTGCGGGTGTTCGGTGTGCCTGGCGGTGAGCGGGTTTGGCCGTTTCGAACCGCTCACTATGCGGCAAGACAGTGCGTTTCGAGACGAGCCCTACGGAGCGCGCCGCGCCGGTGATGCATACGCAGTTGACGAGCACCGCTCAGGCAAGATCGAGGAATACGACCCGGGCTTTGCAGAGCAGAAGGGAACAGCGTGTGATTTCGCGGCGAGCTTTCCTGCTGGCCAGTGGAGTTTGCCTGGCCCTTGTCATCGTCGGACTCGCGCTGCCCAGACTGGTCACGGCGGGGCCCACCGGCATAATCGGCTGGACGATAGCGATAGTCGCGCTCGTGTCCTGGTTCGTCTTTGCCGTCCTGAGGTCGCGCTCATCCGAACAGTGAGTCTCTGACTCCGAGCCCCAGCACCGCCGTTCGGCCAGCGCGGTCAGCGGCAGAAGCGTACGTTTCCGAGCTGGTCCAGGCGACGCCAGGGGCCAGAGCTGAACCACCTCGCCTTTTGTCTAATGCCGTTCATGCATGATTGATCAATGACCGACTGGCAGCGCAGGATGGCCGATCTATACCGGCTGCAACAACGCGCCGACGAGATCAACGGATTCGATCCACCGCCAGCTCCGGCGTCTTCTGGTGCGTCCGCAGAGGCTTTCGCTGCCGCTGAGCAGAGGCTGGGGGTGCGCTTCGACGACAGCTACCGTGAAGTGATGACGGTGGTCAACGGCTGGCCGCAATTTGCGGGAATGTGGGAGATCTTCGCGGTCGACGACCTCGGCACCGAGAACGGACCCTGGGCGCATGCCAACTACCTCGCCGACACCTGCATCGACAACACCGATGAGCCAGACGAATTCCTCCCGCCACCGAGCGGAACCACCCGCATACTGCTGGCCTCGGCCCGTAACATGCCGATGCACCTGGTCGCGATGATCTCGCAAACCCAGGCACAGGCCGCCAGTCTCTGCATCAGATTCGACAGCGGTGGTGATTACGAGTTCCCCGACTTCCAAGCGTGGCTCGACCACACCGAGAAGGCCGGACGCGAATTCATCGCCGACACCCTCGACCTGCGCTAACACATCGAGGACCAGCCGCCCGCGTATCCATCGCCGACGAATTCGGGGGCGTAGCAAGCTCGCTCATCGGCATTACCGCGCATTTCGGCTCGCTAGAGCCAGCCTGCCGCAGTGGGTGAGGGTGGGAAGTGTGCCGCGGTCGAGCCCGTTCCTACAGCGCACTACCCCTACCGCTTTGCAGTCCGGGCCTTCTCGGCCCTGGATCAGGCTTGGCTTGTGGCCTACCCCAATGCTCGGGCCATCTCAGTCTCGGGTCTCGCGGATTTCGAGCCAGTGCCCCGGCGCGAAGTATCGAATGTCCTCGTGTGTAGGCAAGACCTGAAGCACCCCGCTGTCGAGGAGCCTGAAGGTCCCGGCCTCGAAGGTCAGTTCCGTGGGCTGATTCTGGTGGGCGAGAGTCACGGTGAACGGCACGTCGGGTTCGTCGAGCAGGGTATCGCCGTCGCGGACCGTGACGTGGCCTTGGTCGTTCACTTCGAGAAGAACCGCGTCGTTGGAGTACGCGAATACGGACCCCAGAATGCGGCGCACCAACGTCTCGGCCTTATCCAAGGAATCGAGTCTGGCCAGGCATGTGTGTTCCGGACCCAGACTCCCATCTCCGTCTTGCCACCACTGGCCCGAGGGTGTCGTCAGATCCGCAATGACATCGGTGGTGCCCGCCGGTATCCCTGCGCCCGACACCTTCGAAGCTCGGATGCGAACGATCTGGTCTGCTCGCACCCACCCGTGCTCCCCGCCTGCCTCATGCCGTGCTCTGATCCACAGATTCCCCATCGCAACATTGTGGTCGGTGAATCGCTCTGCCGCAGTTGCTTTCTCGTAGATCCAGCCGCACGTGGCCGTGCAACTTCGTTGTGGAAGGCATGGCGGGGACGGCCTTCGTCGGTGCCGGGCGAACCGGCTGCTCATGGGCTGAGGTTGTTCGGCTCCGGAACGCGAGTGGTCGCGTGAGCAGGGTGTTTGACGTGCAGATATTGGAAGCGGGAGCAGTCGAGTTCCGAACCGGAATCGCATCACCCTCAAAGAGCAAGTAGCGCTTGAGGGCTGGTGAGAAGCCCGCGAGTTGACTGAGCCCCGTCCGGCAGCCGGACGGGGCTCAGTCGTTGTGCCGGGTTGCTTGGCGTGGCTGGCGGCGACCGGGTTTGGCCGTTTCGAACCGCGCGCTGTGCGCCGTGTGCGGATGTCGGCCGCGATACGTGGGTACCTCAGAAGCCGAAGGGTTCATTGAAGTCTGTATAGAACCCAAAGGGAACCAAGGGTAGGCGCAACTCGCGCCTAGCTGCTTCTAAGAAGGTCTCGAAGGCTACATGGGTAGGTCGGCGCAACTCGATCCACTGCTCCGCTGTCGTGATCTTCTTCGTCAGTGCTGCGTTGTACAGGCCAGCCATCGCCCGGTCGACGTTCGTAGCAGCTGAGACAACGTCGGGTGATCCGTGCAGCCAGACAACGCCTAGTGCGGTAGTCCACGAAGTCCATGCCTGACTTGAATTTGTGTCGATCGGCTGCTGCTCGATCAGTGAGGTGACCGGATCGTCGATGTTTTTCGCGGCGATACCCCATATGGCCCAGAGCACGGCGTCGTATCTCTCGATGAGACCGCCGTAGCTCAGGACCTTCTTGTCGCGTTTCCAGCGGGCGACCTCCGACCTTGTGTCCCACAGTCGTCCGGCGATCACTCCGAGTACGCCTGCAACAGCAGCGAATACAGCTGTGGTCATCACACGCCCCCACGATGACTCGTCTCATCAGACCAACGATCTCAAGGTTAGGTCCGCTCGGTGCTCACTTGCTGACAACTCAGAAACGATTCGACACTGCATGCCGGGTAGACGATTTCAGCCTGGTGATGTCTACAAGGCCAGCGAACAGCGTCGATGGTTGCTGCTCATCGGTATCACAGTGCATTCGGCCAGCCGCCGGTAAGCGGAGACTATCGGTGGCCAGAATGGGCCCGGCGAGTTCTGATGATCTTGAACTCTGCAAACCGGTCTATCTTCACAATCGATTAACCTTACAATCTAGACCTTGAGAGTTTAGAGTCGTTGGAAGCGTCCCTGGGTTACCAGGAAGCATCGATGCGCTTGAGCATGCGGGGAGTGAAAGGATGGGCGGAGACTTGGCCATTCGGTTGAGGCTGGGACCATTTGCCGAGGCGGCCGCCGACGACCCGCTCGGCCGCGAGTATGTCGGCTGGTTCCCCCGAATGACCGAAGCCGAAGCCTGGGAATCCGGACGCGGCATGTGGAAACTGGGCGGCCGCGCCCGCCGTGAACGCTTCGCCTTCGTTGTCGGTGGCGGCAACGTCTGTGCCATCGCCGAGATCGTCGATATCACGGACCGGAAGGATCGGTCCGCTCTGGTAGGCGGCTTGCTCGCGACCGGACACCCGGTCTACGACGCGTGGATCGGCAAGCCCGACCCGTTCGCCAATACCTCCCGCAACCCTGTCGCCTACGAGGCGCTCCCTGAAGAGGCGCCCTATCTCAAGCGTCAATGCTATTGCGGCTGTGGCGAATTCACGACCAGTGGCGACTTCCTGCCCGGACACGACGTGCGCGCCCTGCAAGACCGGGTACGGCTGTTCTTCGGCTCCTCGGCCAAGGACTTCCTCGACTGGTTCGACACCACCTTCGCCGACAACGGGGCAGGGGCGGCACCCCTATACGAGCTTGCGGAGCTTGCCAAAAGACGCGGTGACCTGACCGGGGCCGAGGATCTGTGGAATCGGGCCGCCGCCCTTGGCAGCGCCAAAGCCATGGCCAGTCTCGGAGTGCTGCACACCATATTCGGCAAAGATCCCCAGGATGGCGAGATGTGGTATCGCAGAGGTGCTGAGGCGGGCGATGTTACGGCCATGACCGGGCTCGGGGCCATGCTCTCGGCCCGCAGCGATATAGAAGGCGAGAGCTGGCTGATAAGAGCCGCCGACACAGGCTCGGCCGAGGCCATGTTCACGCTCGCGGAAATACTCCACAGTCGTGGCGACCACGCCGAGGCTAGATCCTGGTTCCTCCGCGCCGCCGACGCCGGTCACGTCCGCGCCATGGTCAGCCTCGGGGACTTGATCCTGAAACGTGGCGATGAACGCGAGGCCGTGGACTGGTACACCCAGGCCGCTGGACACGGTGATACCAGGGCGATGTTCAGGCTCGGTAACTATTACCTGAAGCGAGGCAGTGAGGAGCGAGCCAGGGGGTGGTTCCTGCAGGCCGCCGAGCACGATCACCCCGGGGCGATGTACGCGCTCGGGCTCATGCGCCGCCGCGCCGGCGACCAGGAGGCCGCGCAGTCATGGTGGCGTCGAGCCGCCGATCTCGGTCACCACCAAGCGATTGATGGGCTCAAAGGACTTTCCGCCTGAATGACGGCAAAGCGCCAGCGCCACACCGATTTCCGTTCACCCAGTGGGCGGAGAGAGGCGGCCCCTGCACCAGGCGTCCAAACCCGCAGGGGACCGCTCGACACCCGAAATCCGATCCAGACGAAAGGGCTCCAGGCAACTATGACACTACCCGCCTCGATACCGGAACCTCAGCAACTCCGGTACGCCTCACTCGCCCACCCCACGGGAAGGCCGTGAAGCCATCGTGAACAGAACCGTGCTGCTGTGCCTGCTGATCATCATCGCCTCTCTGGTGTCGACCCTGGTCGCCGTCACGGCCGCAATCCTGGTCAAACGCGCCGGAACCCGATGGGAACTCAGCCTCCTCACCGGAGGCGGCTCGTTCGCCGGGTCGCTTACGGTCCTACTACTGATCATCAACACCGTGGCCTCTGCGCACTAGAGCCACCACGACCGGAAGCCCTGAGTCAATGCTCAGGGC
>NZ_JBHZAC010000013.1:0-259645 GCF_042753865.1 Nocardia sp. NPDC059240
AGGTGTACTACCTCGCCCCCCGGGTCGCCCCGGGGGTGTATTGCGCCCCCCCCGCGGGGGGGGGGTGTTATCCCTCGGGTTAACCCCCGGGCCGCTTCGGTTTTCGGGTCCATCCTGCGGGGTCCCGGGAATGTCGGTGGGTGGCGGTAGGGTCGGCCGCGAACGCCGTCGACGAGGGGAGACACCGTGCCGGAGGAGATCGAGTTCGAACGCGCGGCGCCGGTGATCCCGGTCCTGGATCTCGACGCCGCCCTGGACCGCTACCGCCGTCTCGGCTTCACCGCCTACGCCTACGAGGGTCAGGCCCGCTACGGGTTCGCTGATCGCGGCGGGGTTGCCCTGCATCTGACCGAATGGCCCGAGCACGATCCGAAACGCACCGCGTCGGCCGTCTACCTCTATGTCTCCGACGCCGACGCGCTCTACGCCGAATGGCTGGCCGAGGCCCTGCCCGGTCGGCTCGTCCCGCCGATCGACACCGAGTACGGGCTACGCGAATTCGCCTACGTCGACCCCGACGGCACGCTGCACCGCGTCGGCTCGTCGCTGCCGCTCTGAACCCGCCGACCGCCCGCGCGCGGCGGTGGGATACGTTGGAGGGATGACGGCACCCCACTTCGCTTCGACGGTGGGTTGACGGACGGCAAAACTGCCGTTGTTCCGGTCGCTTTCGCGCGATCGATCCTCAGAATCACAGCCCGTTGTGTTCGTCGGTGCCTGTTCCGGTGATATCCGCGTGAATCGAAGCAGCCGGTCGGCAATTCGTACGTGTGCGGGCTGGTCATGGAACGGACCGTCATGCTCGAACATCTTTCGGCGCAACGGTGCTCGCGCACCATCGCCGCCACCGTCACCCCCTCCGTCGACGCCGCCGACGCTGCCGACACCGCCATCTCTGCCGCCACCGTGTGCTGGGTCGAAGACGATGAACGTTGGAGTGCGTTGTGGCGCTCCGCGAATGGGACTCCCCCACCGGCCGACATTATCGCCGTGGACGATCGGCTCACCGCTGACGTGGCGCTGCGCATGGCGATCGCCGGGACCGCCATGTTGTGGCGCGGTGATTTTCACGGCGCGAATCAACTGCTGAAGGCGCTCGACCGACGCCTCACCCGGGAGCATTCCCGCAGACCGGTCACGGACTTCCACGCCCTGCGTCAGCGGCAGGCACGCCGAGCGCGGATTCTCGGCATGGTGCTGGTGCCCTTGGATCCCGGGCATGTGGTCCCGCTGCGTCGCGCACCCGATGTGCGGCAGGCGTGTCTGCACGCCTACGGCGAAGCGGCCGAGCCCGCCCTGGTGTCGTTGCGCGAATTGCACGGTGTGACAAGCGCATACGAATGGCGGCGCAAGGGTGTGGCGGTGCGGGCGCTCGGGGCTCGCATCCACCCCCATTACGGAGTGTTCGCGCCCGCACGCGACGAGTATGTCGATTTGGTCGCCGCCGCGCCCCTGCCCTCGACGCGGCTGGCCTTCGACATCGGAACCGGATCCGGGGTGCTGACGGCGGTGCTGGCTCAGCGCGGGGTGCAGTCGATCGTCGCGACCGATGTCGATCCGCGCGCCCTCGCGTGTGCCCGCGAGAATCTGGACCGCCTCGGCTACGGCGACCGGGTCGAGTTGCTGCGCACCGATCTCTACCCGCCGGGCCGCGCGCCCCTGGTCGTCTGCAATCCGCCGTGGCTGCCCGCAAAGCCACGCTCCCCACTCGACCATGCCGTGTACGACCCGGGCGGCCGCGTCCTGCGCGCGGTCCTGGACCGCATGACCAAGCACCTCACCGCGGACGGCGAAGGCTGGCTGATCATCTCCGACCTCGCCGAACGCCTCTCCTTGCGCGCACCCGGCGAGATGCGAGCGACCTTCGACGCGGCGGGACTGCGAGTGCTCGACCGACTCGATACCCGCCCCCGCCATCCCCGCGCAGACGACCGCAATGACCCACTCCACACCGCACGCGCCGGTGAAATCACCTCGCTGTGGCGGCTTTCCCCGCACTGAGCAACGAATTTCGTTCAGGCCGAACCCGGATCGGTGTGGTCGGCCCCGGACCTGAAGCAGGCCCCGGAATCCCGGGGCCTGCTGTTCGGTCGTGCTACTTGCCGAAGCCCGCGCGACGCAGGGCGTCGGCCATGCTGCCACTGGGAGCGGACTGGTTGCGGCGGTCGTTGCCACCGCGGTTGCCACCGCCCTGGCCGCCCTGTCCGCCCTGTCCGCCCTGACGGTTCCCGCCGGACTGGGCCGCGCCACCCTGACGGTTGCCACCGCTCTGGGCTGCGCCACCCTGGCGGTTGTCGCGGCCGCCGCCGCGCTGGCCGCCGCCCTGGTTGGTGCGGGGGCCGCGGTCGCCCCGGTCCTGCTTGGGCTTGCCGGGCTCGTCGTCGAGGCGCAGGGACAGGCCGATGCGCTGGCGCTGGACGTCGACCTCGAGGACCTTGACCTTGACCACGTCGCCGGACTTCACGACCTCGCGCGGGTCCTTGACGAAGTTGTGGGACAGGGCGGAGACGTGGACCAGGCCGTCCTGGTGGACGCCGATGTCGACGAACGCGCCGAAGGCGGCCACGTTGGTGACGACGCCTTCGAGGACCATGCCGGGCTGCAGGTCGGCGACCTTCTCGATGCCCGCGGCGAATTCGGCGGTCTTGAATTCGGGGCGCGGGTCGCGGCCGGGCTTCTCGAGCTCGGCGATGATGTCGGTGACGGTGGGGACACCGAACTGCTCATCGGTGTAGTCGGCGGGGCGCAGGGCGCGCAGGGCCGAGCTGTTGCCGATGATCTCCTTGATG
This sequence comes from Nocardia sp. NPDC059240, assembly GCF_042753865.1. Taxonomy (NCBI): domain Bacteria; kingdom Bacillati; phylum Actinomycetota; class Actinomycetes; order Mycobacteriales; family Nocardiaceae; genus Nocardia; species Nocardia sp. NPDC059240. The sequence goes on from NZ_JBHZAC010000013.1 coordinate 2,790, forward strand.
CCCTTGCCGCTGGCGTCGAGGATGCGCCGGACCACCGGGTACGCCTCGGGGTGCACGCCGGAGGTGTCCAGCGGGTCGTCGCCCTCGCGGATGCGCAGGAAGCCCGCGCACTGCTCGAAGGCCTTGGGGCCCAGGCGCGGCACGTCCTTGAGCCCGGCGCGGCTGCGGAACGGTCCGTTGGCGTCGCGGTGGGCCACAATGCTTTCCGCGATCGAGTTGGAGATGCCGGAGACCCGCGACAGCAGCGGGACCGACGCGATATTGACGTCCACGCCGACGGCGTTCACCGCGTCCTCGACGACCGCGCCGAGAGAGCGGGCCAGCAGGGTTTCGGAGATGTCGTGCTGGTACTGGCCGACACCGATGGACTTCGGGTCGATCTTCACCAGTTCGGCGAGGGGGTCCTGCAGGCGGCGGGCGATGGAGACCGCGCCACGCAGCGACACGTCCATGTCGGGCAGTTCCGCCGAGGCGTAGGCCGAGGCCGAGTACACAGATGCGCCCGCCTCGGAGACCACGATCTTGGTGGGCTTGTTCTCCGGAATGCGCGAGATCAGTTCGGCGGCAAGGGCGTCGGTTTCGCGGGAGGCGGTGCCGTTGCCGATGGCGATGAGCTCCACATTGAAGCGGGCGACCAGTGCGCCCAGTACCGCGAGCGACTTCTCGGTCTGGCCCTGCGGCTTGTGCGGGTAGATGACCTCGGTGGCGACGACCTTGCCGGTGGCGTCCACGACCGCGACCTTCACGCCGGTGCGGTAGCCCGGGTCCAGGCCCATGGTGGAGCGGGTACCGGCCGGCGCGGCCAGCAGCAGGTCGCGCAGGTTGGCCGCGAACACGTCGACGGCATCGCGTTCGGCGGACTGCCGCAACCGCATTCGGGTGTCGATGCCCATGCTGACCTGCAGCTTGGTGCGCCAGGCCCAGCGCACGGTGTCGAGCAGCCAGGTGTCGGCGGCGCGGCCCTGCGCGGCGATGCCGAACTTCAGCGCGATGCGGCCCTCGTAGATGGAGCGCTCGCCGTCCGCGAGTTCCTCGGTGTCGGATTCGAGGTGCAGGTTGAGCACCTCTTCCTTCTCACCGCGCAGTAGCGCCAGGATGCGGTGCGAGGGCAGCTTGCTGAACGGCTCGGAGAATTCGAAGTAGTCGGAGAACTTCGCGCCCGCCTCTTCCTTGCCCGGCCGCACCGTCGAGCTGACCTGGCCGCGCTCCCACATCAGTTCACGCAGTTCACCGACCAGGTCGGCGTCCTCGGCGAAGCGCTCCACCAGGATGGAACGCGCACCGTCGAGCTGTTCGGCGTTGTACTGGGCGGGATCGGTGGTCGGGTCGCCGATCAGCGCGTCGGCCACCGGCTCGTGCCCGGCCTCACGCGCGATCTGCGCCTTGGTGCGCCGCTTGGGCTTGTAGGGCAGGTAGATGTCCTCGAGGCGAGCCTTGGTGTCGGCGAGCATCAGCTGCGCGTGCAGCGCCTCATCCAATTTGCCCTGGCCACGGATGGATTCGATGATCGAGCCCCGGCGTTCGTCGAGTTCGCGCAGGTAGTGCAGGCGCTCGTCGAGGGTGCGTAGCTGTGCGTCGTCGAGGCCGCCGGTCACCTCCTTGCGGTAGCGGGCGATGAACGGCACGGTCGACCCGCCGTCGATCAGCTCGACTGCGGAGCGCACCTGTTCCTCGCGCACCCCCAGCTCGTCGGCGATACGCCGCCCGACACTGGCAATGCGAATGGTGCTCTCGGCACCGGTGGATGCTGCGCTGACGGTTTCGGAGGCTGTCGTCACGCCCGCAGACACTACCGGCGTCGGACGACAGCCGTTGCAAGGGCCACGAACGAATCGGTCAAGGTTCCCGGCGCGGCGCGCCTCGGGGATCACGGACCGATACCGATGGCAGGATCGGCTGGTGCCGATCCCGACTCTGCGCCAACGCCTTCCGCGACGCGCGCTGACAACTATCGCCAGTGCCGTTTGCGCGACGACCGTACTGGTGGGATGCGGTTCCCACGATTCGGCCTCGAACGCGGACCGCCCGAGTGTGCCGAATCTGAAACTGGACGGGGTGCAGGCGCTGAACCTCGACGCGAACGAATCGTTCGGTGTCATGGCCAATGGGGTTTACACGGTGACTGGGCACGAGGTCACCGGAGTCGATATCCATACCGGACAGAAGCTCTGGCAGATCTCGTCCCCCACGGCGCTCGACAAGGACAAGACCCAGGTTCTGGACGCGGGTCATGTGCTGATGGTCGGCGGGAAGGACCAGCCGGGGCTCACTGCCTACGACACGGCCACCGGCCAGGTGTTGTGGAGCACCCCCGCCGAGCAGTGGTTCGAGGCGGACGAATCGACCGGGCAGTTCGTGCACAACGATTCTCGTACCGGCACGCAGCGGTGGAGTGTGGATCCCGGCACGCTGGGTTGCGCGACGCCGCTGTCGAAAGACCTTCCGGCACTGTTCGATTTGGGTGTCCCCAGCCTGGTCGAGAGTCCTAGCGTGGATGTGTTCCGGTGCGCCTCACCCAATGGAAGGTTCGTCGTCGGTGGACTGGATCGCGCCACCGGCGCGACGGTCTGGCATCGCGAGGTCGCAAACAAGGGCAGTTTCCTGCGTGGGCCGGGCCGGATCGGTACCGTCCGAACCGGGGACACGCTCGAGACCGTCGACATGGCGACCGGGAAATCACTGGGCAGCCGAAAGCCTGTCTCGGACAACGAGCTTCATATCTTCCTCGGTGACGGATCGGCATTGACGCTCGACAGCGACGTCATCGCTGAGGACAAGGACATGCGGCTGCAGGAACCCGACGGAAAGATCCGCTGGACCGTTCCGCTCGATCCGAAAGAGGAGAGTCAGCCGCTCATGGCCAACAGCGGCAACGCGGTCTTCACTCTGGTTCGACAACGCGCGGATTCGAGCTACAAGGCTTGGCTGATCGCCTATGACGCGAAGGACGGCAAACGCACCGTCGTGGCAGGCCCCGGCCCGACGGCGACAGGCGAAAAGCCCACCCTCACCATGAATTTGGGCGCGGTCGACACGGGGCTCGACTCGGGACCGTGGGGTCTGCTCGTGGCGGGACCGGACAACGGCTACGCCACGATTCCGGTGGCCTAGTTCTCCGGCAGCAGATCCGGGCGGCGTTCGGCGGTGCGTTGCAGCGACTGTTCGTGTCGCCACTGGTCGATCTTGGCGTGGTTGCCGGAGAGCAGGATTTCCGGGACGTCGAGGCCGCGCCAGGACACCGGGCGGGTGTAGGAGGGTCCTTCGAGCAGGCCGTCGGAGAACGAATCCTGTTCGTGGGACTGCTGATTGCCGAGCACGCCGGGGATCAGGCGGACGAAGGCCTCGGTCATGACGAGCACGGCGGCCTCGCCACCGATGAGGACGTAGTCGCCGATGCTGACCTCTTCGACGCGTACCCGCCGGGACGCGTCGTCGAAGACGCGCTGGTCGATGCCTTCGTAGCGGCCGCAGGCGAAGACGATGTGCTTTTCGGCAGACCATCTTTCGGCGGTCGCCTGGGTGAACGGCACGCCCGCCGGGGTCGGGACCACCAGCAGGGCGTCGTCCGGGCACACCGCGTCCAGCGCGTCGCCCCACACGGTCGGTTTCATGACCATGCCGGGCCCGCCACCGTACGGGGTGTCGTCCACGGACTTGTGCACGTCGTGCGTCCACTGCCGCAGGTCGTGCACGTCGACCTCGAGCAGGCCCTTGTCGATGGCCTTGCCCAGCAAGGCCGCTCGCATCGGCTCGAGGTATTCGGGGAAGATCGTCACTACGTCGATACGCATGGCGGCTACTCCGGGTCCAGCAGGCCCTCGGGCGGGTCGATGACGATCAGCTTGTCCGCGACCGACACGGTCGGGACCATGGCCAGCACGAACGGCACCAGGATTTCGCGCCCCGCGGGCGGGTACGCCTCCCCGGCCTTGATCGAAAGCAGTTCTCCCGCAGCGGAATGCAGTACTTCGTTGACGGTGCCGACGAGGGTGCCGTCACCGAGCTCGACACGCAGCCCTTCGAGCTCGTGGTCGTAGTACTCGTCCGGATCCTCCGACGGCGGCAGGTTCGCGGTGTCGACCACGAACAGCATGCCCCGCAACGCATCCGCGGCCGTGCGATCGGCGATGCCGTTGAGACGCAAGAGAAGCCGGCCCGAGTGCTCCCGGGCCGACTCCACTTCGAATTCCTGCGTCTGCTTGGCGCGCGGCAGCTTCCCCGTGAGGATGCTGCCGGGCGCGAAGCGCAGTTCCGGCTCGTCGGTGCGAACATCTACGACGAGTTCGCCACGCACACCGTGCGATTTGGCGACTCGTCCGACGACGAGTTCCACTATTGATCCGTGTCGACCACGTCGACGCGAATGCCCTTACCGCCGATCCCGGCGACCAGGGTGCGCAGGGCGGTCGCGGTACGACCGCCGCGCCCGATCACCTTGCCCAGATCATCCGGGTGCACGTGCACCTCGACGGTCCGGCCACGTCGGCTGGTGATCAGCTCGACGTGGACGTCGTCGGGATTGGCGACGATGCCGCGCACCAGGTGCTCGACGGCATCGGCGACCATGGCGGTCATTACTCGGCAGCTTCGGTGGTGGCCTCGGCCTCGGCGGCCTCGTCCTTCTTGGCGGCCTTCTTCTTCGGGGTGACGGCCTCGGCGACCGGCTCGTTGTCGGCGGACGCCAGGGCCGCGTTGAACAGGTCGAGCTTGGACGGCTTCGGGGCCTTGACCTTCAGGGTGCCCTCGGCGCCCGGCAGGCCCTTGAACTTCTGCCAGTCGCCGGTGATCTCCAGCAGACGCTGCACGGCCTCGGTCGGCTGCGCGCCGACGCCCAGCCAGTACTGCGCGCGCTCGGAATCGATCTGGATGAGCGAGGGCTCTTCCTTGGGCTGGTAGACGCCGATGGACTCGATGGCGCGGCCGTCGCGGCGGGTACGGGCGTCGGCGATGACGACGCGGTACTGCGCGTTGCGGATCTTGCCCAAACGGGTCAGCTTGATACGAACAGCCATGAGCTGATGCCTTTCAAATGGTTGGTCACGTCGCAATTCAGCAATCCACGCGGGGTGGATCCGGTTTTGCGTTGAGTGCTGTGACCGCCGCGCGGTACGTAACCGGAGACGGGCTGACACTGTCCTCAGATGAGAACGGTGGTTCATTCTGCCAGACCCCCGGTCCGGCGAAGAAATCGCCCCGAAACAACGGCACAGCCCACCGGGTGTGACCCCGATGGGCTGTGTCTCACGAAGAGCCTCGCGGCTGCGTCTCGTGCAGAGGCTACTGCGGCGCGGGCTGAGAGCTCCCGGACGTCAGTCCCTTCACGATCAAACCGGCCAGCACGCTGATGGCCAGCGCTTCGACAGACCCCACGGTCATCTCCTCATCAGGTTGAAATAACAAACGTGTGAAGCATGACCGATTCACTTACCCTGCGTGGCGAAATTCACCGACTTCCACCAACCGCTCATCGACGGCGTGTAGCTCAGTGCCGGCGCATGCAGACGGTGAGTCCGTTCGTGGTGCCGGGCGCGTAGGTGAGGCTGACGACGGTGCCGGAGGGGCAGACATTGTCATTGGATTCGTGGACGTCGGTCACCTGGTAGGCGGCCTTCGGATCGGAACAGTCGATGCGGCCGGTATCGGCAGCCGTGGAGGGATGGGCCGTGCGGTCGAGAATGCAGTCACCGACCGCCGCATAGCGGGAATCGCTCTGATCCGCCGGGCCCAGGCAGACCACCACGACCAGATCCGTCTTCTGATTGCTGCGCACCAGGACTCCGTTCGAGCCCTGATCGCCCGCACATTCGGGACGGGCCGGCTTCTGGTAGACGACGCGCACGGACCGCACCATGTCGACGGCGCTCGGATCGGTGCAGGCAACCTTGTTGGCCGAGGGGGCGCGATCGGTGCAGTCGCCGACCCGGGCGGTACTCACCGACTTCGGATCGGTGTCGACCGCACAGACCACGACCGCGCGGTTCAGCGCGGTCTGCGCGTACGCGACGCGGGCCTCCGGATGGTCCTTGCACGCCTGGTCGGTGACGGGCATCGCCGAATGGAACTCGACGGCAATCACTTTGGCGGGCGCGGGGGTCAACGCGCAGTCGACGCGAGTGATGGTCTCGCCCGCGTTCTTCACATCGACGCAATCGTCGGCCCGCAGCGCCCCCGGGTCCGTGGTGTTGAAGCGGGTGGGAGCCAGGCACAGCACGGTGGTCGGCGTCTTGCCCGAACCGGCCGGTTGGGCAACGAGATTGGTGGCGTCGGGATACTGCACGCACGCCGAGACCACGGGCGTGGTCCAGGCCCGTTTCGCCACGATCTTGTAGGTCGACGCGCTGTCGGCACAGCCGTTGACCATCGGGCCGGAGGCATCGTTGAACGAGACACACGCACCGACCGGGAACGCCTCGGGAGCCGGGCGCGTCACCACCCACCCGGTCACCGCGGCGGCCACACCGACGATCACCACCGCGACCACCGCCGCCCACACCCACAGCCGGCGCTTGCGCGGCAGCGGCTCGGTCGGCGGAACACCCATGGGAACATAGGGCGGGAGCGGAGCATTCGCCTCGGGATCCGGCTGCGCGCCCGGCCGGGGGTCGAGTTCGGATGGCTGGTCGAGCATGGTTTTCTCCCACGGATCTGGTCGCGGCGATCTCGGCGACCGTGCAGGGGGTGATCGTAAGATCCGGCAGCTCAGCCATCGATATGACGGATTCGGTTACCGATTCACACCAATCCAGCTGGTGGACAACGCCATCGCGCCCCACCCCGCAACATTCACACGTGCCGCAAGCAGATCGTGGCCCCCGCGGTGACACCCGGGCCGAACCGCAGCCGCACGGCCGTGTTCGGCGGGCAGGCGTTGTCATCGGATTCGTGGCGTTCGACGACCTGCAATGTGGCGGTCGGATCGCCGCAACTGACCCGGCGGAGATCGGCGACCGAGTCGGTGCCCTTGTCGGACACGCAGTCGAAGAGCTGAGCGTACGCGGCATCCTGCCGGTCGACTGGACCCACACAAACCACGGCGGTCAGATCGGTCTTCTCATTGCTTCGGGTGACAGCCGTCTCGGCACCGATCTGGTTCAGGCAAGCGGGCTCGCCGGGTTTCAGATAGGCGCTCCGCGCCACGAGCGCGCGACCGCCCAAGACGCCTGCGCGAAGGCCAGGCGGACCTGCGGAAACCGCTTGCACGCCTGGTTGATTTACCGCAGCCGGGCGGTCGGGACCTCCACCCGGACCGGAGCGGGCGGGTACACCGTCTCCCCGGCCGACACACAGACTTCCTGACGGTAGGAGGACTCGACCAGCCGATAGCCGAAGAACCTGGCGGGCTTGCCCTTGGGAAGCTCGACAATCCACAGGTACGGAACTCCGGCTACCGCGTAACCGGCCATCTTCGTCTCGCGTTCCGCACGCTTGTTTCCCGGCGACCAGACCTCGACCGCCAACTGCAGCTCGGCGGGTTCGATACTCGTCCGGCCTTCGATCGCAGCGGCCACCACCGCGACATCCGGGATCACCCCGGTACGGATGGCGGTGCTGAGCTTGACCGCAACCGCGGGGAGAACGTGCAGATCCTCACGCCCCGCAGCCGTGATCGCCTGATCCAACATAGTCGCGAGACGGAAGGCAGCATGTTGGTGTGGCAACGTCGGCGCGGGCGACATGCAGAGGTACCCCAGAATCAGCTCGAGACGAGATCCATCGGAAGGCGGCTCTTCGGCTAGCCAGCCTTCCACGGTCGTCGGACCCAGGGTGTGAATTATCGAAACCTCCGCGGCCATGGCCATTTTCCGTCCGATCCGTCCGCTTCGAACACAGTCGGTGCCTATGTCAGTCCCGCTGGACTGTCCGGGTACAGCAGATTCGATCCGATTGACATTGTTCCATGAACAGGACGCACTCCCATACGTGGAACGCGACATCAGGTGCGAATACCGTCGAACTCAGCGCGCCGCGGTGACCGGGGAGCGGCGGGTGTAGACGCGGCCGCGCAGGACCACCCAGGCCGGAGTCGCCAAGGCTGCGAGGTTTGCGCGCGGGTCCTCTTCGTAGACAACGAAGTCGGCGGGGGCGCCGGGTTCTGTGCCGGGGTGGCCGAGCCAGGCTCGGGCATTCCAGGCGGACGCGCCGAGTGCGTCGTGGGGGGTGAAGCCGGCTTCGGTGAGGGCGATGATTTCGTCGGCGATGCGGCCGTGGCGGATGGAGCCGCCTGCGTCGGTACCGGTGTAGATGGGGACGCCGGCCTCGTGGGCGCGGGCGACAGTGTCGCGGGAGCGGCGGTGGAGGTCGCGCATGTGGGCGGCGTAGATCGGGAATTTGGTTGCGCCGTCGGCTATTCCGGGGAAGGTGTCGATATTGATGAGGGTGGGGACGAGGGCGGTACCGTGGGCGGCCATCAGGGCGATGGTGTCGTCGGTGAGGCCGGTGCCGTGTTCGAGGCAGTCGATGCCCGCGCCGAGCAAGCCGGGCAGGGCGTCCTCGCCGAAGACGTGCGCGGTGACGCGGGCGCCCTCGCGGTGGGCGGCGTCGATGGCGGCCTTCAGGATGGTGTCGGACCACAGCGGGGCCAGATCGCCGGTGGCGCGGTCGATCCAGTCGCCGACGATCTTCACCCAGCCGTCGCCGCGGCGGGCCTGCTCGGCCACGATCTCCGGCAGGTCGCGTTCGTCCTCGACATCGATGCCGAGTTCGCGAATGTAGCGCTTGGGGCGGGCGATGTGGCGGCCCGCGCGGATGATGCGCGGCAGATCGTCGCGTTCGTCGATGAATCGGGTGTCGATGGGTGAGCCCGCATCGCGCAGCAGTAGCGCGCCCGCATCGCGCTCCACCTCGGCCTGGGCCACCGCACCGGCCCGATCCTCGTGTCCCCCACCGTGTTTGATGCCGACATGACAGTGGGCGTCGACCAGTCCGGGCACGATCCAGCCGGACGCGCACACGGTGTCGGCGTCGCGGATCGGCTCGTCGGAGAGGATGCCGTCCCGCACCCAGAGATCGCGGACTTCCCCGTCGGGCAGCACCACGCCGCGGACATGTAGCCGCATGTCGGCCTCCTCGTCTGGACGGTTTGTCTCGACACGAACCCGGATCCACTATCGCATCAGTCGTCCAGCACGGTGATGTCGGTGCGTTCGCGGCATACCGCGCGGACGGCGGCCAGCCCGGCCGCGATGACCGGATGCTCGGCGCTGCCCCGGCGCACCGCGGACAGGTGCCTGCGTACCGGGGCCGGATCATCGTGCAGCGCAACGCGTGTCACCGGTAGTTCGGGCGGCAGGTAGGCGAGGCGCGGCACCAGGCTCACCCCGAATCCGTGTGCCACCATGGCCGCCACCCCCGGGAAATCGACTGCCTGCCCGGCGATTCGGGGCGAGAACCCCGCGGCGGCGCAGGCCGCCGAGACCACCAGATGATGAGTGATGCGCGCGCGGCCGGTGATCCACGGCTCGGCCGCCGCCTCGACCAGCGCGACACTTTCTCGCGCGGCAAACGAATGCCCCCTGGGCACAAGCAGATCCAGTGGCTCGGTGAGGAGCGGTCGCTGCTCGAAACGCGGATCGTCGAGCGCGGGACTACCGGGTGCGGGGAGCACGATCCCGATATCGCTGTCGCCGACGAGCAGGGTTTCGAAACAGTGCGCGCTCTCATCCTCGATCAGTTCCACCGTCAGCCCCGGATTCGCGTCCCGCAGCCGGGCGGCGGCCGGCGCCACCAGTGCCGCGAGGGCGGTCGGCATCGCGCTGATCCGCAGCACCCCGGCGATGCCCGCCCGGTGCGCCGCCAACTCCGCCCGCGCCCGCTCCGCCTGCTCCGCCAGCAGATCCGCATGTCGTAGCAGGGCGTGGCCGACCGCGGTCAACTGCACTCTGCGGCCGACCTGTTCGAGCAGTTCGACATCCAGTTCCCGGGCCAGGCCACGCAACTGCTGCGACACCGTGGACGGCGTCAGATGCAGCGCGGCCGCGGCCGCGGTGACCGTGCCGTGGTCACGCAGGACCCGCAGCGCCTGCAAGCGAGGGTCGATCATGTGGCAATTCTGCACGATCCGCTACGGAAACTTTCGATGGACCGACAGCGTCACTGCTTCGAAAATTATGTCCATGACCGAGGAAGACCGACACTGCAGCCATTGCGGCTGGCCGACAGCCCAACCGTTCCAAGTACTTTCGCGCCATCGCACGTCCGAGGGAGTCGTCGTCTACACCCGTTGCGTCTGTGGCGTGGTGCGCATGCAGCTGTCCTCGGCGGCATTCACGATTTGAAGTATTTCATTTTCAGTCTCCGTCTAGGATCGGGTCGCACATCACCCCATCGGAGGCCCACCCATGTCATCGTCGTTCGCCCGCAATCGAATTCGCCTGACCGTCGCCACGCTGGCGATCGGCGCGACCGTCACCGCCTTCGGGGCCACCGCGCAGGCAGCACCGCTGCCCCTGGAGCAGCCGTCCCCGGCTGCTCCCGTGGCAACGACCACCGGATCCAGCGCGTTCGGCGTCAACTGGGACACCGGCATGATCACCGCGTCGGCCGTGGCACCCGCGGCGATCGTGGCGGTCATCCTCTGCTCGATCGGGCTGAGCACCGGCAGCGTCAAGGAAACCCCCGGCAACGACAACCCCTGCCTGCCGATCTGATCGCGGCGGCGATCAGCTGCCGAATTCGCCGAGCCGATCCGACAGGTCCCGACGGATCGGCTGCCCGTGCCCGGGGACGAGAATCTCCGCACCCAGGGTGCCGAGCCCGCGCGCACTGGCGAGCGTTCCAGCCTCGTCGTGATTGAAAAACCCCGGCAGCAACTGCAATCCGGTCTCCCGCAGCAGCGGATGCCCGGTCACCAGCGCATCCCCGGAGAACAGCACCCCCTCCGACGGCATGAGATACGCGGTGTGGCCATTGGTATGCCCCGGCGTCGGCACCTCGACCAACCCGCCGGGGAGCGCGGCCAGTGTGTCCGCATCGAGCGGCGCGGCCGAAGGCACGCTCATCCCGATGTGCCCGGCACAGGCCCGCAACGTCTGCCCCACCCACACGATCCCGCGCCGCGTCCCCAACCGCTGCACCATCTGCACCGGCGTAATCTGTTGCAGATACTCGCGTTTGGCGTGGCGGACCTCCTCCGCGCCGGTATAGACCGGGACGCGCAGCTGCTCGACCAGGGCGGGAATCGCGCCGATGTGGTCGAGGTGGGCGTGCGTCACCACCACCGCCGCGACATCCGCGAGATCGCGGCCGATCTCGGTCACCGATTTCAGGACCGACGGGGTATCGGCGGGATAGCCGGCATCGACCACGGTCACCCCGCGCTCGTCGCTGACCAGCGCCCAGTTGACGTTCGTGCCCGCCACCACGTAGACGGACTCCGACACCTGCTCGATCTTCACTTGTCCTCCCTCACTTGCCGATTCGATGTTCGATGACGCCGATGCCGTCGATCTCCAGGCGCAGGTCGTCGCCGGGGGCCAACCAGCGGCCAAGCTCCATGCCGCTGCCACCGGGCAGGGTGCCGGTGGCGACCAGCTCGCCCGGGTACAGCTGCTCGGAGCGTGAGGCGTGCACGATCGCCTCGGCCACCGAGAAGCGCATGCCCGAAGTGCCGGTGCGCGACAGGGTTTCGCCGTTGATCGATACCGAGGCGGTGAGCCGGTCGAGCCGATCGGCCACCGCGGATCCGGCGACAGCGGTCGCCGACATCGAACCGGCGAAGTGCTTCGACTTCTGCGGGCCGAAACCCGAACGCATCTCCGGCAATTGGACGTCGCGGGCGGAGAAGTCGTTGATCACCACGACCGCCGCGATCGCGGCCAGCGCATCGGCCTCGGTCGCGTCCCGCAGCGGGGCGCCCAGCACCACACCGAGTTCCAGTTCGAAATCCAGGGCGTTGCTGTAGGCGGGCGGGGTGATCTCGACGCCCGACGGCACCAGGGTCAGCGGGTTGGACAGGTAGTAGATCGGCTGGGCGTACCAGAGCCGGTGCGGGCGATACGGCGGGAAGGTCCGGCGGGTGATCGCCTCGAAGGCCCGCCCGATCCGGTAACCGGCGGGCAGGAACCGCCGGGCCATGCCGCGCGCCGCGTCGACGGCGTGCTGCTCGAAGAGCATGTACTCGCGGAATGCGATCGGGCTGACCGGCAGCACCGTCGCGCCGTCGGGCAGGCCCAGACGCTCCCAGCGGGCCAGCTCGAATTCGTCGGTGAACGCGGAGGGCACGAAATCGGCTGTGCCGCTCTCGGATTCGGTGACGGCCTGCCAGCCGTCGCCGGTGTCGAGGTGGCGGACGATGCGGCGCGCACCGAGGTCGAGGGTGCGGCGCAGGCGCGGCAGCGGGGTCGCGTCGCTCATCGGGTCAGCGGCTCCGGTGTGCCGGCGGGAAGCAGATGCTCACGCAGGAACCGTACCGACAATTCCGACCATTGCACGGCGTGACCCATGGCGCAGTGATCGTCGTCGGCGTACAGGACCAGTTGCGCGTCGGGGGCTCCGACGGCGATATCGATGGAATCCTGAGTGCTGATCAGGGTGTCGTTCGCGCCGTTGATCACGAGTATCGGAATCTCGATGCGGCGGTAATGGTCGCGCAGCGACATACCGCGCAGCCGCCGCATCAGGTCGGTGGTGCCGGTCGCGCCGGTGGCGTGTCGCAGGGTGGACACGATCACCTCCGGGACGCCCAGTGAGCCGCCCGGACCGAAGGAGCGGTGCGCCGGAGCGCCATTGGCGACCGCCACCCGCAACCGCTTCTCGACCGCGGCCATGCGGGTGGTCCAGTACGCGCCGAAACTGAAGCCCAGCATGCCGATTCGGTCGGCGTCCACCCGCGGATCGGCGGACAGGACGTCGAGCACCGTCGAATAGACCCGCTCGGCCGCCGGGGACAACGGTTCCCGGTAGGAGTACGTGCCGGGCATCTCCATGACGAAAAGCCCCAGGCCCGCATGACGATGCGCCAGCAGCGGCAAGGTCGCCTCCGCCAGTGAGCCCTCCAGGCCATTGGTGACGAGCACGAGCGGTACAGTCTCGACTCCCTGCGGAAGAATGAGGAACCCGCGCACCGCGTCCCCGTCCCCGAACGGGATCCGCATCGATTCGACAGTCACCTCCATCGCGGAAGCCAGTGCAGTGAGCAGGATTTCGGTCAGCCGATGCGACCGCTCGTAGGCTTCCAGCCGCCGCGGACTCCACCCCGGCCAGGCGGCCACGAACTCGTACACCAGCACCTTGATCAGACCGTCCAGCGCGTTCGCGGCGTCGGCGGCATCCGGATGCTCGGCGCAGAACCGCTGCACCGCATCGGGATTCGCGACCGGCCCACGATCGGCCAGGATCGTCACCGCCGGAGCCAGCAGCTTGCCGAGCCCCTCGACGTCGACCGCACCGGCCGGATCGAGCAACTCCCCCGTCGACGGCCCGCCCAGTCGCGCCAAGGCGGCATCGGCGCGTTCGCGATGCGGCAGCGCGAAATCCCGCCAATACCCGGCCCATCGCTCGTCCTCGAAGGACCGGCATCCCGCCAGCTGCGCCCGGAACTCCGCCTCCGGCATCCCGCCCAGATGCGTGAACCGATCGGCGAACAGCGCGGGCAGGAACGCGGCGGTCCCGAGCACCCGGGCCGCCCGCTCGGTGGTGTGGGTGAGCGCGCAAGCGCTGACCAGGATCCGCTTGGCGAGCATCGGCAGCGACGTCATCAGAGTGCCTTCCATCCAGCTACGTCGATATCGCAGAAACATCTGCATTAACAAGGTAGGGACAGCGCGGCACCAAAAGCAAGGAGTTCTGCTTTAAGATTTCGGAATGACCGCGCAAGACCCAGCGACCGCACCGGCCGATGGCCCGCAGCGCCGACCGGGCGGGCGCTCGACCCGCGTCCGCGAGACCGTCCATGCGGCCGTCCTCGACGCGATCGCCGAACACGGCGTCGACCACGTCGGCATCCCCGACATCAGCCGCCGCGCCGGAGTCCGCGACAGCTCCATCTACCGCCGCTGGGGCACCCGCGAAAACCTCGTCCTGGACGCATTACTCGCCTACAGCGAGCGCCTGCTACCCACCCCCGACACCGGCACCCTACACGGCGACTTCACCGCTCTCGCTACGGAACTCGCCGCCTACCTGGCCACCCCCCTCGGCCAGGGCCTGGCCCGCGCGCTCGCCTACAACACCGACACCGACGCCAGCGGTGCGGCGCGAAACGCCTTCTGGTCCACCCGTTTCCGCGCCACCGCCCCGATCCTCACCCGAGCCGCCACCCGCGGCGAGCTCGCCCCCGACGCGGACGCCCGCCTGGCCCTGGAACTGCTCATCGCCCCAATCCACTTCCGCGCCATGCTGACCCGTGAACCCGCCGACGCCGAATTCATCGACCGCCTGGCCACCTCCGTCTGCCGAGCCCTATCCTTCGGCTCATGACCTGGTCGAGACCACCGGTCACCAATGGCGATGCGCGGCAACTGCTCGAGGCGCTAGGTGATTCGGGGGATGGCGCCGGCGGGGAAGACGACGTTCTGGGTTGAGGTGTATTCGGCCTGGACCTTGTAATAGCGGTCGTCGGGGCCGTAGGCGGTGTAGAACGTGAAGCCGCGGGGCCCGCTGCCCGCATAGGGGGCGCCGGAGACGAAGCGGTCGAGGACAGGATCGACGTGTTTGGGGAAGGTCGTGGCCTGGTGGCGGACCGGGAAGCAGATGCGCTGCATGTGCGGTGACGTCCAGGAGAACGTGCGGTACACGTTGAATGTGTTGCCCAGCAACGCCAACTCGCCGTCGGTGGCCGCGACGAAGTCGAGTTCGGCCAGGATCGTGGTGATATCGGCGGCGGTGATCAGGCCGGGGGCGAAGACCCGGGAGTAGAGGTTCATGGTGCGACTCGCGAAATCCAGTGCCATGATCGCGATGTCGCTGCCGTAGCGGTTCAGGTGCGCGGCATGCGCGCGGGCGGATTCCGGGATCCCGGTGAATCCGAGAACGCGATCCACAGCGATCATTCCGGGAAACATCATCCAGATTTTCTCGACGCCGTGCGCGACCCCCACATCGACACCGAAGAGGACGGGCACGGCGGCGGGGATGCCGGTGAGCAGCTGTTCCATCGGATGGCCGATGAACTCGAGCAACCCGGCCTCGCGCAACATGGTGACCGGGTCGACGCCGACACCGGAGTTCATCAACCGCACGTTCACCCGTCGCTGCGGCACCGGATGAGTGGTGGTGCGCACCCCCAGGACGGATGTGGTCCACAGCTCCGTCAACGCCTCGAGCGCCGGATCCACCGCCGCCGGATCGTAGGGGGCCTCGGCGAGACGAGCGAATTCCCGCAGATCCCGTCGGATCCGGTCCAGCGTCAGCACAGCGGATGCATCCATAATCACTCCGAATCCCCGTCGATCCTCGACGAGCCGGAACGCCCGCCGACGCCTGCAATGCCCGGCACAGGATAGCCGGATCCGTCTGACCAAGAAGACAGTTCGAGCCGCCACCCACACAGCGGTCGGCGACTGATCCAGCGACCCATACCGCCCGCCGATTCCCTGCCTAGCCTGGGTTGATCGTCTTCTCTGACGATTTCGACAGCACGGAAAGGACAGGACAATGGGCAGCTCGATCGGTTTTCCCTTCGATTTCGTTCGAATTCGCGAGATGTTCAGGCCCTTCTGGCCGGGTTTCTTCCCGCCACTGTTCTGACGACACACTTCGGCCCCACCACGAATGTGATGGGGCCGAAATGGTCGGCGAGGGCTGTCGTTAGCATCGGCCGGTGAGAGTCGATGAGGAGTTCCCGGCCGAATGGGGACGCACGTTGGTGGGTGAGGTGTCGCAGGACCCGGAGGACGGGGAATGGCTTTTCGACGGCTGGCGGCGGATCACCTTTCCCAGTGCGGAGGACGGCCGTCACGGCCATCACACCAGGGGATACGAGGCTCCGGATACCGTGGCTATCGCATACGGCGGAGAAATCGTCGCGCTGGGTGAGACGGGCGGGATGAGTCCGATCAATCTCTATGTGTGGGACAACGAGTACTACCAGTTCCTGCGGTTGCGGGAAGTGCTCGCCCCGGAGGTCTGGGCATTGCTGCCGTGGGCACCGTTCCGGAACGGCCAATTGCTGTATGCCTGGGACAAATTCCACCATTGGAACTACTTTCGGCATCCCGGTAAGCCGCCCGTGCGCGAAGGCGACGAGGATCAGAGCTGGCCGGACTTTCCGGCCGTCCTCAGCTACGGCGGCGATTGGTACGACTTCGCCCAGCAGGTCGAGCACGAATATCCGCTCGGCTTCCGGGCCGAACCCGTCGCCTCCTCCGAGGCATGCCTGATCCGGGCCGCGCAGGAGGGCGATCTCGCCGCGGTGCTCGAACAGCTCGCGCTCGGAACGAATCCCGATATCGGGTCGGAACCGCCCGGGGTGCACACCGCCCATTGCTCGGAGCGCGATGCCACACCGGTGGCGAACGCGCTCACCGGGCGCGTACCCGAGATCGCGGAGGCTCTGATCGCTGCCGGTGCCCGGGTCCCCGCCCACCTGGCGAGCCGGATTCCGCCCGCCCCGGCCCCGCCGCAACCCACGGGGAAGGGCAATCGGGGCTGGTGGCAGCGGATGACCGGGCGCTGAACCCGAAAACGTCGGAGGCGGACGCGAGTTCGCGTCCGCCTCCGACGAATTCAGCTCAGTTCTTCGGGAAGTTCAGCTTGCTGAGGTCGAAACCTTCCAGGCCCGGCGGGAGTTCGTTGAGGCCGGCGGGGAGGTTGGAGATGTCGGGCATGCCGGCGGGGAGGCCGCCGGGGAAGCCGGGCATGCCCGGGAAGCCGCCGCGTGCGGCCTTCGGCGGGGTGGGGCCGCGGCCGCCCTTCTTGCCCTTCTTGCCTTTGCCCTTGCCCTTGTTGGCGCGGGCGCCGGGGAGGCCGAACTGGCGGGACATGGCGCCCATCATCTTCTTGGCTTCGAAGAAGCGGTCGACGAGCTGGTTGACGTCGGAGACCTGGACGCCGGAGCCGGCGGCGATGCGCAGGCGGCGAGAAGCGTTGATGATCTTCGGGTTCGCGCGCTCGGCGGGGGTCATGCCGCGGATGATGGCCTGCACCCGGTCGAGCTGCTTGTCGTCGACCTGGGCGAGGACGTCCTTCATCTGGCCCGCGCCGGGCAGCATGCCGAGCAGGTTGCCGATGGGACCCATCTTGCGGATGGCCAGCATCTGCTCGAGGAAGTCCTCGAGGGTCAGCTCGCCGGAGCCGATCTTGCGGGCGGCCTCTTCGGCCTGCTGTGCGTCGTAGACCTGTTCGGCCTGCTCGATCAGGGTGAGCAGGTCGCCCATGCCGAGGATGCGCGAGGCCATGCGGTCGGGGTGGAAGACGTCGAAGTCTTCGAGCTTCTCACCGGTGGAGGCGAAAAGGATGGGCTGGCCGGTGATTTCACGCACCGACAGGGCGGCACCACCGCGGGCGTCGCCGTCGAGCTTGGTGAGCACGACGCCGGTGAAGCCGACGCCGTCGCGGAAGGCCTGCGCGGTGGAGACCGCGTCCTGGCCGATCATGGCGTCGAGGACGAACAGGGTCTCGTCGGGGTTGACGGCGTCGCGGATGCCCGCGGCCTGCCGCATGAGTTCCTCGTCGATGCCGAGGCGGCCGGCGGTGTCGACGATGACCACGTCGTACTGCTTGGTCTTGGCCTCTTCGATACCGTTGCGCGCCACGTCGATCGGATCGGACGCGGACACGCCGAGCGGGTTGTCACCGCCGCCGATGGAGGTGCCCGGGTGCGGTGCGTAGACCGGCACTCCGGCCCGCTCACCGACGACCTGCAGCTGGGTGACCGCGCCGGGGCGCTGGAGGTCACAGGCGACCAGCAGCGGCGTATGCCCCTGGCCCTTCAGGTATTTGGCGAGCTTGCCCGCGAGGGTGGTCTTACCGGCACCCTGCAGACCGGCCAGCATGATGACGGTCGGCGGGTTCTTGGCCAGCCGCAGCCGCCGGGTCTCGCCGCCGAGGATATTGATGAGTTCCTCGTTGACGATCTTCACGACCTGCTGGGCCGGGTTCAGCGCCGCGGAAACCTCAGCGCCCTTGGCGCGTTCCTTGATCTTGGCGATGAAGGTGCGCACGACGGGCAGCGCCACGTCGGCCTCGAGCAGGGCCAGGCGGATCTCGCGCGCGGTCGCGTCGATGTCGGCCGGCGACAGACGTCCCTTGCCACGCAGATCCTTGAGGGCACCGGCCAACCGGTCGGAAAGGGATTCGAACACCGATGCTCCTACATCTCGAGGGACTGTCACTCGAGATACCAGCGTAGTGGGCTATTCGAGCGAGCGTGGCCGTGGCCCCGGACGCCGCAGGTCGTGCTTCTCGGTGGCGACCATGCCGACGGCTTCCCGGGCGGTGAGGCCCAGTTCGAGGGCGAGCCCGTCGAGCATCGCCCATTCGGCGTCGGTGGGGGTGTGCTCGGTGACGGTGGCGGCGATGGTCATGGCGGTCACCGCCTGCTGACCGGTGAGGGTGCGGCCCGGGAGCCAGGAGACCACCCAGCGGTCGCCGCCGACGCAGCGCGCGATGTGGGAGGTCAGATCACTCGTCATCATCGAGGCGGAAACGACTTCGATTGCCACCGACCTGCTCCCCTCGCTCGCGACAGCTCGACACCTGCACGCGAATACTAGGGTGTGACTCCGGTCACCTGATCGGTATTACAGCAAATTGCCTGCAACATTCTGATTAACTGGCAAACGCGCGGTTTGCCAGCTAATCCAGTCCCCTGGCGACCGATCAGAAAATGGCTGGAAGAACCGATTCAGCTGTCCGATTCGAGAGGTTTCTTCGGTTGTTGCGGCGGCACCACCGCCAGCAGCGCCGCCTCGATCTCCGCCCGCCGCTCCGGCGTGTCGCTGGCCCCGAGATCCAGGAAGAACGAGTCGATGACCGCCGAACCCATGGTCACCACCTTCGCCCAGCTCACATTCACCCCCGATTCGGCCAGCGCCGCCGCCAAGCGGCTCAGCAGACCAATCCGGTCCTCGGCACGCAGTTCCAGCAGCACCCGGCCCGGCTCGGCGGTCTCGTGCCAGAACACCCGCGGCTGCGCCTGCGCGAACGGACTCGGCTGGGTACCCCCCGCGTCACGCTCCTTGCGGGCCAGCACCGAACCCAGATCCAGATCCCCGTTGATGGCCCGGATCAGCTCCTGACGCAGCAGACCCGGATCCGGCGGATCACCGAAACGCGGTGCCACGACGAAGGTGTCGATGGCCGCGGCGCCGACACTGGCCAGCTCGGCCGACAGCACGCGCAGCGAATGCACCGCCAGTACGCCCGCCGCATCCGAGAGCAGTCCCGGATTGTCGGGTGCGACCACGGTGACGATGTGGTGGTAGCGGCCCTCCCCCGGCTTCAGATCCACGTGCACGCCACCGGCTTCCGCCCGCGCGCGTAACTCGTCCGGGATCGGCACCGGCTCGGGCAGTTCCTCGCCCGCCATGGCGCGACGGCAGTTGCGCACCAGTTCGCCGATGAGCGAGGCCTTCCAGTCGTTCCAGACGCCAGGCCCGGTGGCCAGGGCGTCGGCTTCGGACAGTGCGGCCAGCAGATCGAGCAGGTTGGGGTCGCCGTCGAGGGCGTCGATCACCATCTTCACGGTGTCGGAGTCGGTGATGTCGCGCCGGGTGGCGGTGTCGGGTAGCAGCAGGTGCCACCGCACCATGGCCGCGAGCGTCGCGACGTCGGAAGGCCAGAGCCCCAATCGTTTTCCGATGGAGGCGGCCAGTTCCGCGCCCACCACGCTGTGATCCTCGGTGCGGCCCTTGCCGATATCGTGCAGCAGCGCACCCAGCAGCAGCAGGTCCGGGCGGGCGACGCGGGTGGACAGCGCCCCGGCCTGGGCGACCGCCTCCATCAGGTGACGGTCGACGGTCCAGGTGTGCATGGCGTCGCGCGGCGGCAGGTCGCGCACGACTCCCCATTCCGGAAACAGCCTGCCCCACAGGCCGGTCCGGTCCAATGCCTCGATGGCGTCCACTGTGCCGCGGCCCGCACCCAACAACACCAGCAGGTCGTTGAGCGCCTCCTTGGGCCACGGCTCGCGTAGCTCGGGCGCGTCCTCACCGAGCCGGTTGAGCGTGGTGGCCGACATCGGCAGCCCGGTCAGCGCCGATGCCGAGGCCACCCGCAACACCAGCCCGGGATCGCGCTGCGGACGCGCGTCCCGTGCCAGCACCACCTCGCCGGAATGCTCGACCACCCCCTCATCGAGTGGTCGACGCACCGGGACCCGGCGCAGTCGCGCCAGGCCGCGCCGCGGCAGCGCGTTCCCGGCGGTGCGCAGTCCGACGTCGGTGGAATAGCTGACGGTGCGGGCCGCGTCGCTGAGCGTGCGGGCCAGATCGAAGCGGTCCCCGATGCGCAGGGCGGCCCCGATCTCGTCCGCGTCCTGCGCCCGCAACTGGTCGCGGGCCCGGCCCGCCACCCGATGCAGTTCGGTGCGCACATCCAGCAGGCGGCGATGCGCCTGTTTCAGCCCGCCGCCGGGCACTTCCGGACCGAGCCCCGGCATGGCGTCGGTCAGTTGTGCGATGGCGAGGGCGTCCAGCAACTGGATGTCACGCAGTCCGCCGCGGCCGTTCTTGAGGTCGGGTTCGGCGCGGTGGGCGACGTCTCCGCTTCGGCGCCAGCGGGTTTGGGCCTGCTCGAGCAGGGCGTCGAAACGGGACCGGACGCCGGCACGCCAGTCCCGTCGGACGCCGGTGATGAGCAGGCTGCTGAGCCCTTCGTCGCCGACGATGTGCCGGGCCTCGAGCATGCCGAGGGCCGCGGTCAGATCGTCGGAGGCGACGCGCAACGCCTGCGGGACGGTGCGCACACTGTGATCGAGCTTGATGTGGGCGTCCCACAGCGGATACCAGAGCTGATCGGCGACCTCGGCGACCCGCTTGGGGTCGATGTCGTCGTAGAGCAGCACCAGATCCAGGTCGGAGTAGGGCAGCATCTCCCGGCGGCCCAGTCCGCCCACCGCGACGATGGCGAGCCCGCTGTCGGCGGTGATACCGACCTCGTGCCCCTTGGTGGTCAACCACAGATCGAACAGGTCAACCAAGGCCTCCCGCAAAGCTTCTGCGTCCAGCCGCGTGGCGCGGCCGTTGGCGTTGTGCTCGGCGAGCAATTGGTCGCGGGCTCTCACCAGATCCGAAGCGCCGTTGGAAGCCTTGTCGGCCCCGGCCTTCTCGTCGCGTGCTTGTTGAAAACCCACGTCCCACCACCCATCTCGATTCAGTTCGTCGCCCCACATGGGGGCGGCCCCGCCTCCGCCGGTCGTTGGACACCGACGGAGGCCGGGGCCGCCTCTGGATCTGCCTGTGATTACAGAGCGTCGGCTCCGCGCTCACCGGTGCGCACCCGGATGATCGCGTCGACCGGGGTCACCCAGACCTTGCCGTCACCGATCTTGCCGGTGCGGGCGGCTTCCACGATGACCTCGACGACCTTGTCGACGGAGGCGTCGTCCACGACCACCTCGACCCGAACCTTCGGGACGAAGTCGACCGAGTACTCGGCACCGCGGTAAACCTCGGTGTGGCCCTTCTGGCGGCCGTAGCCCTGCACTTCGCTGACGGTCATGCCCAGCACGCCCGCCTGCTCCAGGCCGGTCTTCACGTCCTCCAGGGTGAACGGCTTAACGATCGCAGTGATCAGTTTCATTTTCGTCATGCCTCCTTGACGGCGGCGGTGCGCGCCGCACCACCCACAGCAGCGAAATCGTATGCCGTCTCGGCATGATCAGACTCGTCCATGCCCACGAACTCCTCTTCCTCCGTAGCGCGGAGGCCGATCGTGAACTTGATGGCGAAGGCGAGAATCAGCGTGACGGTGAACGAGAACGCAAGAACCACACCGGCACCGACGGCCTGACGCCACAGCTGGTCGAAGCCACCGCCGTAGAAGAGACCCTTGACCGCGGCCGGGGCCTCGGGGGCGGCGACCAGGCCGACCATCAGGGTGCCGATGATGCCGCCGACGAGGTGGACGCCGACGACGTCGAGCGAGTCGTCGAAGCCGAACTTGAACTTCAGGCCCACCGCGAGGGCGCAGGCCACACCGGCGACCAGGCCGATGGCCAGCGCGCCGAGCACGTTCACCGAGGAACAGGACGGGGTGATGGCGACCAGGCCGGCCACGATGCCCGAGGCGGCACCCAGCGAGGTGGCGTGGCCGTCACGGATCTTCTCGACGAGCAGCCAGCCGAGCATGGCGGTGCAGGTGGCGAAGGTGGTGGTCAGGAAGGTGGAACCCGCGGTGCCGTTGGAGGACAGCGCCGAACCGGCGTTGAAGCCGAACCAGCCGAACCACAGCAGACCGGCGCCGAGCATGACGAAGGGCAGGTTGTGCGGACGCATGGGGGTCTTGGGCCAGCCCTTGCGCTTGCCGAGGACGAGGCAGAGCGCCAGACCGGCAGCACCGGCGTTGATGTGGACGGCGGTACCACCCGCGAAGTCGATCACCTTGAGCTTGTTGGCGATCCAGCCACCCGCGTGGATGATGTTGCCGTTCGAGTCGGTGGCGTTGAAGTCGAAGACCCAGTGCGCGACCGGGAAGTAGACGACGGTGGCCCAGATCGCGGCGAACAGCGCCCAGGCGCCGAACTTCAGACGATCGGCGACCGCGCCCGAGATCAGGGCGACGGTGATGATCGCGAACATCAGCTGGAAGGCGACGAACACGGTCATCGGGATGCCGGTGTTACCCGCCAGCGGGATGCCTTGCGCTGCCGCGGTGGAGGTCGCCGCCTTGGCGTCCGCTCCGATCAGGCCCTTGAGCCCGAAGAACTGGGTCGGATTGCCGATCAGTCCGAACTTGTCATTGCCGAACGCCGTCGAGAATCCGAAGATCGCCCATAGGACGCCGACGATGCCCATCGCACTGATGGACATCATGATCATGTTCAGCACGTTCTTGCCACGGACCATGCCGCCGTAGAAGAACGCGAGCCCAGGGGTCATCAACAGCACCAATGCCGAGCTCGCGAGCATCCATGCCGTGTCGCCGGTGTTCGGCACATCAACGAGTGGGTACGCCACCTTTTTGTCCTCCTCATCATCAGCCCCGCAGCAACCTGCGAATAAGCCTGCAATGAGATTCGTCAGTCGGTGTTTCAGCCGTGATCCTGCGGCGTTTCGCGTAGGTGAACGGATGAGATTGCAGTGTTGCGGTCACGTTTCCGAAACCGCGCCACTGTTACGACGACATTGTGAGGTTGATGTTGATTTCGGTATCGATGCAGTTCAGGTGGTGTTATCCGAGTAGTGCGTCGACGAAGGCACCGGGTTCGAAGGGGGCAAGATCATCCGCACCCTCACCCAAACCGACCAGTTTGACTGGTACGCCGAGCTCGTGCTGGACCTGAAACACGATGCCGCCCTTGGCAGTTCCGTCCAGCTTGGTCAGCGCGACACCCGTGATATCCACGACATCCGCGAACACCCGGGCCTGCATCAGACCGTTCTGGCCGACCGTCGAGTCCAGCACCAAGATGACCTCGTCCACCGCCGCCTTCTTCTCGACGACGCGCTTCACCTTGCCCAGCTCGTCCATCAGGCCGGTCTTGGTGTGCAGGCGGCCGGCGGTGTCGATGAGCACGACATCCACGCCCCGGTCGATACCGGCGGCCACCGCGTCGAAGGCGACGGCCGCGGGATCCGCGCCCTCCTTGCCGCGCACGGTCTCCGCGCCGACCCGCTCACCCCAGGTCTGCAGCTGATCGGCGGCGGCGGCACGGAAGGTGTCGGCCGCGCCCAGCAGTACCCGGCGGCCGTCGGCGACCAGCACCCGCGCCAATTTGCCGGTGGTGGTGGTCTTTCCGGTGCCGTTCACGCCCACGACCAGCAGGATCGAGGGGTGATCGGCGTGCGGCAGGGCGCGGATCGAGCGATCCAGTTCCGGCCGCAGCGCCTCGATGAGGACATCGCGCAGCACCGCGCGCGCCTCGGCGGCGGTGCGCACGGTGCGGGTGGCCATTTCCTCGCGTAGCCGCTCCACGATGACCGCGGTGCTGGCGGTGCCGAGGTCGGCCATGACGAGGGTGTCCTCGATCTCCTCCCAGGAATCCTCGTCCAGGTCGCCGCCGCCCAGCAGGCCGAGCAGCGACTTGCCGACGGCGGTCTGCGAGCGGGACAGGCGACCGCGCAGGCGGGTCAGGCGGCCCGCGGTGGGCTCGATATCGGCGAGGTCGGGAGCGGAAGCCGCGGCGGGCGCGGCGGTTTCGCCAGCTGCGGCGGGCGCACCGGCACGAGCGGTAACCGCGGCCTCGGCAGCGGCCGCGACCTCCGCGGCGGCGACAGCGGCTTCGGCGGCCTCCTCCGCGGCGGCCTCCTCCGAGACTGGCTGCTCGGCAACCTCTCCCGCGCCCTGACCGGCGGCGGCCTCACCGGCCTCACCGGCGGCCTCGACCGCTTCGGCCCGCGCCTGCGCATCGGCATCGTCGGCAGTCGGAGCGGCAGAGCCGGTTTCGTCGGCAGCCTGCTCGGCGGCCTGAGCAGCGGTCGCCGATTCGGGCGCGTCGGATGCTTCGGCAGGTGTGACGGACTCGGCGGTCTCGGTGTCCGGGGCCAACTCGGGGCCCTGGACCGGGTCGGGCAGGCGGACATTGGTGATGGTGCGCTTGGGCGCGTCGCGCGGGACGGCGGCGTCGTCGCCGATGTGCGGCTGCCCTTCGTCGTCGGTGCGCTCGGGCAGCTTCGGCGTGGCCGGAACCTTTTCCTTCTCCGCCGCGCTGCCCTGGCTGAAGCTGAATCCGCTCGAGGCCTGATATCCGCCCGACCGGTCGGTGACCTCCTTGGTTTCGGTGGTCTCCGGGGTCAGCGAGATCCGGCGGCGCTTGTTGAGGCCGTATCCGGCCACCAGCGCCACGAGCAGCACCGCGGCGATCGCCGCGATGAGAATCCAAACTTCTGCAGTCGTCACGGCCCCATCCTTTCAGAGGCACCTGTATTGCCGGTTTCACACACCTACCGACGCGTTGAGGGGCAGTGTCGTCTATCACACAGCTATGCCGTGCAAGCGTCGACACGCCGGGGTGGGGCTTGGAGATCCCAACAACTACCGACTGGTCTGCTCGACTACGTGCCACAGTGCGGAAGGAGCGGCGAATGCGACACCGAGACAATAGGATCGGCCCTGTGACCGATCGAAATGTGCTTGGGGGACCGCTGGAGGAGTGTGGCACCGATCCTCTCACCGGCTTCTACCGGGACGGATGCTGCAGCACCGGTCCCGAAGACTTGGGTAGCCACACCGTCTGCACGGTGGTGACCGCGGAGTTTCTGGAGCACCAGAAGTCGATCGGCAACGACCTCGTCACCCCACGGCCGGAGAACAACTTCCCCGGCCTGCAACCGGGTGACAGATGGTGCGTGGTGGCCGTGCGCTGGCTGCATGCCCATGAAGACGGGGTGGCCGCACCGGTGATCTTGGCCGCGACCCACGAGAACGCGCTGGAAGTCGTCCCGATGGACACCCTGCGCAAATACGCCGTCGACGTCCCCGACGATGTGAGCGACCTGCTCTAGGCCGCCCACCGGCCGACTACCGCCCGCCGCCCTGGCGCAGCTACTCCCCGCCTTTACGCAGCAGGGCCCCGCCCTTGCGCAGCAGAGCCTCGGTCGCGCTGCGCATTTCGACCCGGGCGGCGAACAGGTGCGGGTCCGACGCGAAGGCCAGCCGGTCCGCGCCGGCCTGCAGCGGAGAGTTGAGCACCTGCAGCGTGATGGCGGCGGCGATGGCGCCGAACAACAACGACACCAGGGCGGGGCGCTCCCCCGCCAGGGCGAGCGCCAGCGCGGCCTGCCCGCCGAACACGGCGGCGGTGGCGGCCGAGATCACCAGCGAGTGGATCATGCCCGCGCGCAGGGCTTCCCCCTCGTCGTAGGCGTCGACCACCGCGATGCCCAGGCCCAGCACCACCAGGTCAGCGGCCAGCACCGAGAGCATGGCGGTGCGCGGAAGCACATTGAGGCCCAACAGGATCAGGGCCGCGCTCAGCCCGAGCAGCAGCGCGCCGACGGTGAGCAGTCCGGCCGCCGAGCGACGCGAATCCTCCGACCATTCGGCATGCTGGCCGAGCATGCCCAGCATGGTGCCCAGCAGCGCGAGCAGGGTGAGCGCGCCCAGCAGATACCCGGCGGGCAGGAAGCCGCCCGCCGCGGGCATGGCCAGCAGCGCGCACAGTGGTATCAGTCCGACCCGCCACACCCGGTCCACGCGTTCGACCGCGCGGGCGGGCAACAGCCGCACGAAAACTCCGCTGAAGGCCAGCACCGGGGCGCACACCAGCACGATCCGCACCCCGTCGAACCAGGGACTGCTCCCGGCCAGCCGATCGATCACCACCGCGGCCGCATAGACCAGCAATCCGACGGCCGCCCTGCGTAACAACGGCTTTCGCGGATCCCGCGCCAGCAGATACAAACCGAGCCACCATGCGACACCGAACGCCGCGGCCGACACCCAAACCACGCAGGGAGCGTACTTCCCCACTGCCGGTTTGCGGGTGGTAACAAAGACACCGTATATGGGCCTCTACCAGCGTTTTTCGCCTTCCCGGCCGTCTCGTCACACCTTCGCACCGTTTCGGACACACCCAGGTCACGAAGCGCCCCAACGGGTTTCACTCCCGGCCGGATCTCACCCCTTGGTGACGGCGGCGGTGAGCCTTCTGACGGCAGGCGGGCGAGCAGTAGCGGGCTGGGCGGCCGGTGCCGGTGGCGTGAATCGGGGCGGTGCAGATGGGGCAGAGTGGTATCAGGGTTTCGTTACGCGCCGAGGTTTCGTCACGGCGGGCGGATGGGTTTCGGCGTTTCGTTACGGGGGTCGCCGCGGGGCGGGCGCGCATCGAATCCAGCACCAGCGCGGCCGGGCGCGACAGTTCCTGACCGGGGCTGAGGCGTTGGATGGCAACGCATCCGGTGAACAGGGCCAGCACGTCGGACAGCAGCAGATCGGAACGGATCGCACCCTGACGCTGTGCCGCGGTGAGCAGGTCGTCGAGGGCGGCATGGAAGCGTGCGCCCGCGTCCCGCACCAGTTCGCGGGGCCAGCCGTCACCGCTGACCATGTCGCACATGGCCTGGTTGCGGTGGCTGGAGACGATCACCTCGGTGCAGAAGGAGAAGAACGCGGCACCCGCGTCGGGAGCATCCCGCAGTCGGTGCGCCAGACCGGTGAGCCGATCGATGCGCTGCTGCATAACCGCTTCCAGCAGCGCGGTTTTCGTCGGGAAATGCCGATATACGGTGCCCGCGCCGACACCCGCGCGCCGCGCCACCTCGGCGAGCGACACCGCGACCCCGCCCTCGGCGAGCGCGCGCTGCGCGGCCGCGAGCACCAGCGCACGATTGCGGCGCGCGTCGGCCCGGCTGTTCGCGGCGGCACGGTCATCCGGAACAGGTGCGGTGCGAGAAAGAGTGGGCGCGGACATTTCGTTACGCGGATCCTTTCCGGTGGTGGCCAACGGAAACGGGCGCTTCTAGCGTTCGTATTCGGGTCGACCGACCCGAATACTACCGAACGAACGGGCGACAATGTCTTCTCGCGATGAGTCTTCTCGTGATGATCTGATCCTGGTTACCGGCGCGACCGGCAAGCAGGGTGGTGCGACCGCGCGTCGGCTGCTGACCGTCGGCAGACGGGTGCGCGCGCTGGTGCGCGATCCACAATCGCCTGCCGCACAGGAGCTCGCGGCGGCGGGCGCGGAATTGGCCGTCGGCGATTTCGATGATGCCGATAGTGTCGCCGCGGCGCTGGCGGGTGCGGGCTCGGCCTTCCTGGTGCCGCCCGCGACCTTCGGCCCCAACGGCTGGGATGTCGACCTCGAGGTCGAGCGCGGCGTCCGGTTCATCGACGCGGCACGCGCGGCCGGGGTCGAGTTCATCGTGTTCGCGAGCGTCGCGTCCTTCACCGCGGACGGGCAGTGGGGTGCGCAGGGCAAGCGGCGGGTGGAGGCGGCACTGCGCGAGAGTGGCCTGCACTGGACCATTCTGCGGCCGGTCCGGTTCATGGAGAACTACCTCATGCGAGGGTTCCCGATCGACGGCATCTCCGATGGCGTGCACCGGCAGTTGTTCCCGGCCGACCGGCCGATCCAGTCCATCGCCGTCGACGATATCGGTGTCTTCGCGCAGCTGGCGTTCGACGATCCGGCGCGGTTCCACGGGGAGATCTTGGAATTGGCCGGTGACGCTCGGACCATGCCCGAGGCCGCGGCGGTGGTCGGCGGCGCTATCGGTCAGCCGGTGCGCTACGTGGAGGCCCTGGAATCGGAGGCCGAGGCCATGGGGCCGGAGGTGGTGGCGGCCTGGCGGCTGGGGCGGCAGGGGCAGGGCTGGCATGCCGACATTCCCGCGCTCCGCGAAATCCACCCCGGACTGCGGACTTTGGAGGATTGGCTGGCGGAATCCGGTGCGGCGCGGCTGAAAGCGCTGTCGGCCCAGGAGTGACGGGGACCGTGCGGAGACCCGTTGAGCCTCCGCACGTCACGCCCGATCAGGGCAGTGCGCCGTTGTAGTCCGGCAGTTTGAAGGTCTGTTCGGCGTGGCCGCCGGACAGGTCGGAGGCACTGTTGCCGATATTGGCGACGATGGTGTAGCCCTGGCCCTCGATGGTGGCGCGGGTGGCGGTCTTGTAGTCGGCGAGGGCGGCCGCGCCGCCGGAGCCGGTGGTGAGGCCGCCGCCGTAGAGCCCGTCGACGGTGTAACCGACGGAGCTGAGGTTGATCTGGGTGTAGAAGCCGAGCAGCGCGGGCCGCCCGGTCACGAAGATGAGGGACGCGCCTTGGCTTTTCGCCCACTGGGCCAGTTTCAGCATGGGCGGGATGGCCGGGGTGATCGGTCCCGGATGGTAGGTCGTCTCCAGCACCGTGTTGTCGACGTCGAACACGATGGCGGGCTTGGTGGCACCGGGCAGCGCGGTGGTCAGGTAGGTCTGGGCGGCATTGGCCACCGTGGTGACGTCGCTGATCCACTGGCTGTAGGGCGGCAGGTTGGCATTGCTGCCGCCGGATCCGGACAGGGATCCGGTGCCCGAGGCCGATCCCGATGATCCGGAATCGGCCAGGGCGAGCGGCAGGGGTGCGGCGAGTCCGACGGCGATACCGGCGGCCAGTAAAGCGATGGAGCGTCTCATGGGGCGGGACGCTAGCGCCTACCCCATACGACCCGCAGGCGTTTCACATTGGCGTGCACCAGAATTCCCGCTCACCGGGACCGGCCGTGGCCAGTCGTTCAGGGTGTCGCCCCGACCAGGTTCTCGCCGCGCAATCGCTGCGAGATCACCTGGGTGATGCCGTCGCCGCGCATGCTGACGCCGTAGAGCGCGTCGGCGACCTCCATGGTCGGCTTCTGGTGGGTGATGACGATCAGCTGGCTCTTCTCCCGCAGCTGCTCGAACAGGCCGATGAGCCGGCGCAGGTTGGTGTCGTCCAGCGCGGCCTCGACCTCGTCCATGACATAGAACGGGGACGGCCGGGCCCGGAAGATCGACACCAGGAAAGCGACTGCGGCCAGGGACTTCTCGCCACCGGAGAGCAGCGACAGGCGCTTGACCTTCTTGCCCGGCGGGCGGGCCTCGACCTCGACGCCGGTGGTGAGCATATTGGCGGGATCGGTGAGCAGCAGTCGCCCCTCGCCGCCGGGGAACAGTCGCGAGAACACGCCCTCGAATTCGCGTTCCACGTCTTCGTAGGCTTCGGTGAAGACCTGCAGGATGCGCTCGTCCACCTCCGCGACCACGTCCATCAGGTCCTGGCGGGCCTTCTTGACGTCCTCGAGCTGGGTGTTGAGGAAGGTGTAGCGCTCCTCGAGCGCCGCGAACTCCTCGAGCGCAAGGGGATTCACCTTGCCGAGGGTGACGAGGTCCTTCTCGGCGCGCTTGGCGCGGCGCTCCTGGGTGGGGCGGTCGTACGGCATGGGCTGGGGTTCGCTGACGGATTCACCGCGGTCGCGGGCCGCCTCGTACTCCATCATCTCCAGCGCGGTGGGCGGCATCGGGTTGTCCGGGCCGTATTCGGCGATGAGGTCGTCGAGGCTGAGGCCGAACTGTTCGGAGATGGTCGTCTCGACCTGTTCGATGCGCAGCGCGGCCTGCGCGCGGGCCACCTCGTCGCGGTGCACGGCGTCGGTGAGCTGGGTCAGCTGGGTGTTGAGGGCGCGGGCGCGTTCCTTGGTCTGTTCCACCTGTGCCGCGAATTCGCTACGGCGGCGCACCAATTCGTCCCGGCGGGCGGAGGCTTGCGCGACCACCTTCTCCAGTTCGCCCGCCACCTTCTCGGCGGATTCGGCGACAACGGCGGCCACGGCGGCGGCCTGACGGCGCGCGGCGTGCGCGCGTTCGGCGCGGGCACGGTTGTCGCGTTCGGCGCGGGCGGCGCGACGCAGCGAATCCGCTTTGCCGCGAACAGATTCCGCGCGTTCCTCGGCGGTACGGACGGCCAGGCGGGCCTCGACCTCCATGGAGCGCGATTCGGCCAGGGCAGCGGCAGCCTCCTCGCGGGCGTATCCGGCGGTCTCGGTA
Organism: Nocardia sp. NPDC059240; assembly: GCF_042753865.1. NCBI lineage: Bacteria > Bacillati > Actinomycetota > Actinomycetes > Mycobacteriales > Nocardiaceae > Nocardia > Nocardia sp. NPDC059240. Next base: position 33,327 of record NZ_JBHZAC010000013.1, read on the forward strand.
CCCGCGGCCTCCGGATCCATGCCGTCCTGCTCGTTTTCGGCATTGCGCAGCCGATCTTCGAGTTCGGCGAGCTTGGAAAGCGTGTCCTCGCGGCCGGTTTCGGTGTCGGCGCGTTGGGCGAGCAGGCGGTCGCATTCGCGTTGCGCGGTGCGGGCGGAGTGGCCCAGGCGGCCCAGGCGGTCGTAGATGGCGACCAGGGCCTGATCGGATTCGTGCAGGGCGAGCAGGGCGTGGTCGACGGCGTCTTTACGGTCGGTCTGCTCGGCGAGCGCACCGGACAGGGCGGCCTCGAGTTCCTCGGCCTGCCGCTGCCAGGACACCAATTCGTCCTTGGCGGAATCGATGTCGGCCTGCACCTCGAGCTGGCTGGGGGCGCGGTCGGAGCCGCCGAGCACCCAGCCGCTGCCGGTGAGATCGCCCTCGCGGGTGACCACGCGCAGTTCGGGACGTTCGGCGATGACGCGGGCGGCGGTGGCGAGATCGTCCGCGACGGCGACACCGGCGGTGAGCGCGGCAATCGCGGCCCGCAAGTTCGCCGGGCATTCGACGACTTCGGCCAGCCAGCGGGCACTACCCGGTAGTCGCGAATCTGCTTGTTCCGCAGCAGGTTTCACACCGGCTCCGGAACCGGCTATGTCGGAGACCAGTTCACCCGCGCCGAGGGCCTCGGGCCCACTGCCGAAGGCTCCTCGCGTGCCACCGAAAGCTCCCAGTGCATTGCCGGTGGCTCCGGGTGCATCACCGGAGGTTCCGAATGCATTGCCAGAGCCTGCGGGTGCACCAGTAGAGGTGCCAGCGGCGCTACCCCACGTGCCGGAGGCGTTGCCCGAAGGCGCGTCGGCGAAGACGAGTGCCGCGCGGCCGCCGTCGGCTTCCTTCAGCGCGCGGACCGCGGCGTGGGCCGAGGGGCCGGTGTCGGCGGCGACCGCGTCGGCGAGCGGGCCGAGGGCGGCGGCGACGGCGGCCTCGAATCCGCCTTGCACGCGGATCAATCCGGACAGCGGGCCGAGCAGGCCGTCGGTGCGGTGTTCGAGCAGCCAGGCCGCGCCGTCCTTGCGGCGCAGGCCCATGGTGAGGGCTTCGATGCGGGCGGTGAGGGAGGCGACGCGTTTGCCTGCCTCGCGGTCCTTGTCGCGCAGTTCGGTGACGCGCTGGTCGGCCAGGGCCAGGGCCTGGGCGGCGTGCTCGTAGGAGTGGTCGAGGCCTTCCTCGCCCGCGTCGAGTTCGTCGAGTTCGCTCTGCACGGCCTCGAATTCGGCGTTGGCTTCCTCACCGCGGCGGCGGGCCTCGACGATGCCGGCGGACATGCGCGCGATCTCGCCGTCCACGGATTGGGCGCGGCTGCGCAGGGTGTCGACCTGGCCGGAGAGCCGGGCCAGGCCCTCGCGGCGGTCGGCGATGGCGCGCACGGCGGCGAGGTGGGCCTGTTCGGCGGCCTTGGCGGCCTGTTCGCGTTCGTAGAGTTGTTCGCGCGCGGCTTCCAAGGTCTCGGTGGCCATTTCGACCGCTTCGCGCAGTTCGGCTTCTTCGCCCTCGACCCGGTCCGCTTCGCGTTCCAGCTGGTCGGGGTCGCGGCCCTCGCCGGTGGGCTGCTCGATGGTGAGATTTCGGGCGCGGTCGCGGGCGATGCGGATGGTGGCGTTGACGCGTTCGGTGAGTGCGGAGAGCTGGAACCAGGTCTGGGCGGCGGCCTCGGCGCTGGGCGTCAGCTTGGAGAGCTCGAATTCCTGCTGCGCGAGTGCGGCATTCGCGGCATCCATCTCGGTCTGCACGGTGACGTGCTGCTCGCGCGCGTACGCCTCTTTGGACTGCTGGCTCTCGAGTTCGCGGCGGCGCGACACCAGATCGTCGGCGGCCAGGCGCAATCGGGAATCCCGCAGTTCGGACTGGACGGTCGCGGCGCGACGGGCGACCTCGGCCTGCCGCCCCAACGGCTTCAACTGCCTGCGCAATTCGGTGGTGAGGTCGGTGAGCCGCGCCATATTCGACTGCATGGCGTCGAGCTTGCGGACCGCCTTCTCCTTGCGGCGGCGATGCTTGAGCACGCCGGCGGCCTCTTCGATGAAGGCCCGCCGATCCTCCGGCCGAGATTCCAGAATCGCCGAGAGCCGCCCCTGCCCGACGATGACGTGCATCTCGCGCCCGATACCGGAGTCGCTGAGCAATTCCTGCACATCCATCAATCGGCAGGCGTTTCCATTGATCTCGTATTCGCCCGCGCCGTCGCGGAACATCCGTCGCGTGATCGACACTTCCGAGTATTCGATGGGCAGCACGCCATCCGAGTTGTCAATGGTCAGGGTGACCTCGGCACGACCGAGCGGCGCGCGGCCCGTGGTCCCGGCGAAGATGACATCTTCCATCTTCCCGCCCCGCAGCGCCTTCGCGCCCTGCTCACCCATCACCCAGGTGAGCGCGTCGACGACATTCGACTTCCCCGACCCGTTGGGCCCCACCACACAGGTGATCCCCGGTTCGAATCGCAACGTCGTCGCGGACGCGAAGGACTTGAACCCCTTCAGCGTCAGACTCTTCAGATGCACAGCGGCCCACCCTACCCGCTCCCCCGCGATTGCCCCGAGTATGCCGGAACACCGAGTCCCAGATCAGGACACGCAAGCGACCTATGGTGAAGAAGTGACCGCGTCAGGAGTAGGTGCACGACTCTTACAGACCCGCTGGTTCGTCCGAGCTCCGATCGGATTGTTCCGAGCCCGCCTCGGCTTCCTCTTCGGCCGCCGCATGCTCATGCTCGAACATCGGGGCCGAAAATCCGGCGAGCCCCGCTACGTGGTCCTGGAAACCGTGGCCCGGCCGGACGCCCACACGGTCATCATCGCCTCCGGCTTCGGCACCCGATCCCAGTGGTATCGCAACCTGCTCGCCTCTCCGGCCTGCCGCATCACCATCGGCTTGCACTACCGAGCCCCCGCCACCGCCCGCACTCTCACCCCCGACGAGGCGAAACCGGTACTGGCCGAATACAAGCGAGCCCATCCCGCCGCCTACCGCCAACTGAGCGGCGTCATCGAGGCCGCCATCGGCACCTCCATAGAAGCGGTGCCCCTCGTTCAGCTGGCGTTTCAACCCGGGGCTTGAGTCTCCCCCAAGGGGAAGCTGCAAGGTAGAGCCATGGACGACGACACGCTCCTCACCATCGGGGCCCTGGCTCACCGAACCGGACTGACGGTCAAGACGATTCGGTTCTATGACGACAAGGGGATCGTTCCGGCGACCATGCACAGTGCCGCCGGCTATCGGCTCTACGACGTCGAAGCCGTGGCGCGGCTCGAACTGGTCCGCACCCTGCGCGACCTGGGCGTGGACCTGGCGACCGTGCGCCGCGTCCTGGCCCGCGAGACCTCCCTGACCGAGGTCGCGACCGCCCACGCCGAGGCGATGGACATCCAGATCCGGGTCCTGCGCCTGCGCCGAGCGGTCTTGCGAGCGGTAGCCAAACGGGAATCAGACGAAAAGGAGATGGGATTCATGAACAAACTGGTGCAGCTGACCGAAACCGAGCGCGACCGCATCATTCACGACTTCGTCGACAATACTTTCGGCGCCTTCGACGGCAACCCCGCCGTCGTCGAACTGCTCCGCTCGAGCATGCCGGAACTCCCCGACGACCCCACCCCCGACCAGGTCACCGCCTGGATGGACCTGGTGGAACTGGTGCAGGACACCGACTTCCGCACCGCCGTCCGCCACATGGCCGAATACCAGGAAAAAGAAAAAGCCGCAGGCGACGACACCGGCCTCCACCACGACCTCACCGAAGCAGTAGCCGAGGCAGTCGCCCGCGCCCTCTCCGAAGGCATCGCCCCCGACAGCCCCGCCGCCACCCCCATCATCGACACCCTCACCGCCCGCTACTCCGAAACCTTCACCAAACCGAACGACCGCCCCCTCCGCGAATGGATCCTCACCCGCCTAACCATCGCCAACGACCCACGCGTAACCCGCTATTGGCACCTGGTTACAACCATCAACGCCTGGCCCGCCCTCCCCGACCTATCCCCCACCTTCGACTGGTTCGCCGCCGCCCTCCGCGCCGACCTCACCCAGCGGTAGCGGGGACCGGGGCGGGCAGGTTACGTCGCCAGAGTTCCAGGAGAGGGAGCGCTACCAGAGTCGGGCCGAGCCAGGCGATGAGTTCGGAAGGGCCGTAGAGGGGGCCGTGGAGGGCGAAGGCGACGACGAGAGTCGCTGTCCAGAGGGCGATATAGGAGCCGCCGAGGCCGTGGACGTAGGCGTGGGTCCAGGTGTTGGGGCGGGATCTGGCTCGGCGGCCGAGGTCGGCGAGGGCGTAGGTGAGGGCTGAGAGGGGGATGAGCCACCAGAGGTCGGGGCGGTGCCAGAGGACCATGATGGTGGCGGTGAGGCCGACGGCGGCAAGGGTTCTCAGGTACCAGCGCCATAGGTTGGTGGGGTGGGAGGGGGCGGGGGTGCGCCGGGTTTTGGTGTCGGACAGGGCGACTGCGGGGCCTAGGAGTAGGCCGAGGGTGCCGACGATGATGTGCAGGGTCAGTAGGGCTGGGTATGTGGGCATGGCCCACCTCCAGGGGGTGTGAGCGGGCGGCCGGGTAGGGCCGCCGGGCTCAGTGGGTTCGGGAGTGGTTCCAGGCCGCGGATTCCCAGCCCATGACGACTCGGAAGACGAGGACTGCACCCCAGGGGGCGATGACCCAGATGGGCCAGGGGTAGGTGAATTCGCCTGCGGTGAGCGAGATTGCGGCCCAGATGAAGAGGCAGAGGAGGCTGGTGCCGAGCCAGGCTGAGCCCTCGATCTGCTGCCAGATGGGGAAGCGGGTGCGGGAAACGGGCTGGGCGGCAGCGGTTTTGGCGAGTTTGGGGAGGTCGGCGAGGACCAGGGGGAGGTCTTCGCGGGTGGTGGTGGCGTAGACCTGGGCCAGGCGGTCGTTGTATTCGGCGAGGTCGAGGCGGCCGTCGGTGAGGTGGCGGCCGAGCTGGTCGGCGATGGTCGCGCGTTCGGCGTCGGAGGCGCGGGTGCCGGTGGTGATGTCCATGTCGATGCCTAACGAGACGTCGTGGTCGGATATTCCATTGTGGAACGTACTACTCAGGTTAAACCTCCATTGTGGAATGTCAAGAGATCGAAGTGAAGGCGGGTGCCAGCACATTTGCCAGCAGGGGTGATGCGGTGAGATCGTTAGTCACAGTTCTCGGACAAGGAGTCATCGTGGACCTCGACTGGTCGCCTGCCGATCTGGCATTTCGTGATGAAGTGCGCGGCTTCCTCGACGAAAAGTTAACCGACGATCTTCGTCGCGCCGGGCGCTTGTCGACCAGCGTGTACCCGGATCACGAGGCCAGCATGCACTGGCAGGCCATCCTGCACGAGCGCGGCTGGGCAGCCCCGGCGTGGCCGGTGAAGTACGGCGGCTGCGATTGGAGCCTGACCCAGCACTACATCTTCAGCCGCGAATGCACCCTCGCGGGCGCTCCGAACCTGTCCCCCATGGGGATTCGCATGGTCTCGCACGCCATCATGGCGTTCGGCAGCGCGGAGCAGAAGGACTACTTCCTGCCCCGCATCCTCACCGGCGAAGTCTTCTTCTGCCAGGGTTATTCGGAGCCGGAGGCCGGTTCAGACCTGGCGTCGCTGTCGATGGCCGCGGTCGCGGACGGCGAGGACTTCCTGGTCACGGGCTCCAAGATCTGGACCACTCACGCCGGCGAGGCCAACTGGATCTTCGCGCTGGTCCGCACCTCCAAGGAGGGCAAGAAGCAGCAGGGCATCACCTTCCTGCTCATGGACATGCGCACCCCGGGCATCGAAATCCGGCCGCTGGTCATGACTTCCGGTGAGCAGATCCAGAATCAGGTCTTCTTCGACCAGGTTCGCGTCCCGCAGGCCAATGTGCTCGGCCGCGTCGACGACGGCTGGACCGTCGCCAAATTCCTGCTCAACTTCGAGCGTGGTGGCGGCGCGGCCTCCCCCATGCTGCAGGTGATGGCGGAGGAGCTGGCGCAGGCGGCGCAGGATCAGGTCGGCCCGAACGGTGGTGCGCTCATCGACGATCCGGCTTTCGCCGCCAAGCTGGCCGATGCCCGGCTGCGCGCGGATGTGCTGGAGATCCTCGAATACCGCACGCTCGCACTGGTTTCCAGCGGCAAGGATCCGGGTCCGGCCGCATCGACCATCAAGATCCTGGGCACCGAGCTGAGCCAGGTGCTCACCGAGCTCGCCCTGGAGGCCGCCGGCCCGCGTGGCCGCGCCTACCAGCCGCACGCCACCATGCCGGGCGGCCCGATCGCCGACTTCACCCCGCCCGCAGACGGTTTCGTGACCGGCGCGGACTGGCAGGCGGTCGCCTCGCTGCGGTACTTCAACGACCGCGCCGGTTCGATCTACGCCGGTAGCAACGAGATTCAGCGCAATATCATCGCCAAAGCCACCCTGGGACTGTGACATGGACTTCTCTTTCACCGCCGAGCAGGACCTGCTCCGCGACACCGTCACCGAATTCCTTTCGGCGCGTTACCCGTTGGAGGCCAGCCGAGCTGCGGCCCGCACCGGGGCGGGCTGGCAGCCGGAGATCTGGCGCGGATTGGCCGAAGAGGTTGGGATTCTCGGGGCCAGCCTGCCGGAGTCGGTGGGCGGCATCGGGGGCGGACCGGTCGAGACGATGATCATCGCCGAGGCGCTGGGTGCGGCGCTGGTGCTGGAACCGTATGTGGACACCGTGGTGGTGGGCGGGGGCCTGCTGCGGCGCGCTTCCGGCAAGCGCGCGGAGGATCTGCTGTCGGGTATCGCCGCCGGTGAGGTGATCACCGGATTCGCCGCCCTGGAACCGCAATCCGGCTACGACTACACCAACGTCGCCACCACCGCGGTCCGTGACGGCGACGACTGGCTGCTGACCGGCGAGAAGACCGTGGTCACCGCCGCCCCGCTGGCCACCCACCTGCTGGTGACCGCGGCCGTGGACGGCGAGATCGCCTTGTTCGTGGTCGATTTCGACGCCGCCAACCCGCCCGCCGGGCTGACCGCGCGCCCGTACCGCACCATCGACGAGCGCCAGGCCGCCGACCTGAGCTTCGCGGACCTGCGGGTCCCCGCCGACGCGCTACTGCTGGCGCAGTCGGGCGCGGCCATCGCCGCGACGCTCGACGAGGCCATCGCGGCGGTCTGCGCCGAATCGGTCGGGGCGATGCGCAAGGTGGTCGCCGACACCGTCGCCTACACCAAGCAGCGCCAGCAGTTCGGTGTCCCGATCGCCAGCTTCCAGGCGCTGCAGCACCGCATGGTCGACATGCTGCTGGAACTCGAACAGGCCGTGGCCGCAACCTATCTGGTGACCCTCAAACTGGACGCTCCCGCCCCGGAGCGAGCCCGCGCGGCCTCCGCCGCCAAGGCCACCATCGGCCGCGCCGCCCGGCGCATCGGCCAGGAGTCGGTGCAGTTGCACGGCGCAATGGGAATGACCGAAGAACTGGCCATCGGCCACTTCTTCAAGCGCCTCACCGCAGTCCAGTACGAGTTCGGCACCACCGACCAACACATTGCCCGCTACGCCGCGCTGACCCGCCCCTAGCGGACAGCCGACGGAGCGATCCCGTGCGCGCCGGCTCAGGGGTGACCTGCGCGCACGGGTATCCGTCGAGCATCGTCGATTCGCGGCTGTCGCGCGGCGATGGCGGCTCGGGCCGAACTACGCACGGCGAGCACGATTACCAGCGCCAATGCGGGTCCGGTGACGAAGAACAACACAGCCAGCGCGATGACTAGAACAGTTCCCACGTGCGGATTATTGTCCCCCGTGCCACATTTCGCACAATTACGGCAAACACCTTACTTTCGGGCGTAAGAATCCGGCCGGTCGGACTTGAGTCGCTGCTGTGACGCATCACAGCGCCCCCGGCACGCCGGTGTGACCGGCCTCATAGCCGTGCGCCCGTCACGTTCGGCAAGGCTGTCTCGTCCAGGGGATGCATTCGAACCGGACGAAAGGACGACATCGTGTCGCGAATGAACCTGAGCGAAGTAGCCCCCGAGGTCTACAAGGGGTGGGTCGCCGCGGAGGTCGCCATCGTGCGCGGCCCGCTCGACGCCACTGTGCGGGAACTGGTGAAGATCCGCGTCTCGCAGATCAACGGTTGCCTGTTCTGCATCGATATGCACGCCACCGAGGCCCGCAAGGAGGGCGAGACCGAACGCCGCGTCTGGCACCTCAGCGCCTGGCGGGAGTCGGCGCTGTTCACCGAGGCCGAGCGGGCCGCGCTGGAATATGCCGAGGCCGCAACCGAACTCGGCCCGCACGGGGTGAGCGATGAGATCTGGGCGGCGGTAGAGAAGCACTTCGACGAGGGCGAGCGCGCTGGTCTGGTCGCGGTGACCGCCCAGATCAACATGTGGAACCGCCTCGGCGTTCCCCTGCGCATGGAGCCGCTCGAGCCCTAGGCGCAAACGGGCCGCCGACCGGGAATGCCGTTGACACGCCGCCTGGTCTGTGGCTGATTGACGGTATGGGCAGCGCGGTCGAGGCCGGAACCGGACGAGTGCGGATCGCCGCGGTAGGCGATCTGCACATGCGGGAGAGCATGCGCGGGCGCTTCCGCCCCGCGCTGCTCGACCTCGGCGCGCACGCCGACGTGCTGCTGCTGGCAGGCGATCTCACCAATGGCGGCACCCTGCGCGAGACCGACGCGCTGTGCGCCGAGATCGCGGACCTCCCCGTTCCGGTGATCGCCGTGCTCGGCAATCACGACCACGATCGACGGCTCGGTTACCGAATTACGGTCCAGCTCAGTGAGATCGGCGTGCACATGCTCGAGGGCACCGCGACCATCCTGCCCGTCAACGGTATTCGGCTCGGTATCGCCGGGGTGATGGGCGGCAGTGGCGGATTCCCCGGCCACCGGGCCAATCCCGACGAGGGCAGCGTGGAACACCGACGCCGCTTCCGCCGCGGCCCCGCCGACGCGGTCCGTCTGCGCGCCGCCCTCGAATCCCTCGACTGCGACCTCCGCATCGCCCTCATGCACTTCTCCCCCACCCTCGACACCCTCGTGGGCGAACCGCCCAAGATCTACCCCGGCCTGGGTTGCCAGGACCTCGCCGACGCGGTCGACTCCGGTGGCGCGGTCCTCGCCATCCACGGACACGCCCACGGCGGCACCGAATTCGGCCGCACCCCCGGCGGCACCGAAGTCCGCAACGTCTCCTACCCGGTGATCCGCAGCGCGTACCGGGTGTACGACGTGACACACCCGGGCGACACGTAAACCGCTTCTCGGTACGCTTTTACGGAATCTGTACCGCTGGCGCGCCGGGAAGTCTGGTCGGCCGGTCCGAGTTCCTCGGGCTGTACGGTCCGACCTGGGAGTTTCGATGCGAGGCCAGTATTCGATCTTGACGTATTCTCCTGGCGTGGACGCTCGGGTATCCGTCGTATCCTGCACATATGCATGCCGCTCAGATGGCCGAGGAATATCCGGTGATCGATTTGGACTCCGACGCGATCGACGCGGCGAAGTTGCTCGCGGAACATCGCCTGCCGGGGATTCTGGTGATCGACGCGAACGGGAAGCCGCATTCGGTGCTGCCCGCCTCCCAGGTGGTGTTGTTCATCGTGCCCAAATACGTGCAGGACGATCCGTCGCTGGCCGGGGTGCTCAACGATTCCATGTGCATGCAGGTGGTGAAGCGGTTGCGCGGCAAGAAGGTTCGCGACGTTATCCCCGAGCGGCTCACCAAGATCCCGGCGGCCAAGCACGACGACAATATCGTCGAGGTGGCGGCGCTGATGTCGAAGTACAAGTCCCCGCTGGTGGCGGTGCAGGACGGCGACCGGCTGATCGGCGTGATCACATCGTCGCGGCTGCTGGAAGTGGCGCTCGCGAACTGAGCCCGCCGGGGTGGCGACTATGACCGTCGCCATCTCCATCGCGGTCTTCACGATCGCCTATATCCTCATCGCCTCGGAGCGCGTGCACAAAACCATTGCCGCGCTGGCCGGTGCGGGCGCGGTGATCGCGGTCGGCATCATGAACTCCGACGATGTCTTCTACTCGCACGAGACCGGCATCGACTGGAATGTCATCTACCTGCTGCTCGGGATGATGATCATCGTCGGCGTGCTGCGCCAGACCGGCGTCTTCGAGTACGTCGCCATCTGGGCGGCCAAGCGCGCCAAGGGTTCCGCGCTGCGGGTGATGATCCTGCTGGTGCTCATCACCGCGACCGCCTCGGGTTTCCTCGACAATGTCACCACGGTGCTGCTCATCGCCCCGGTGACCATGCTGGTGTGCGAGCGCCTCGAGGTGTCGCCGATACCGTTCCTGATCGCGGAGGTGCTGGCCTCCAATATCGGCGGCGCGGCCACCCTGATCGGCGACCCGCCCAACATCATCATCGGCAGCAAGGGGGGCCTGTCGTTCAACGACTTCTTCCTGAACCTGACCCCGATCGTGCTGATCGAACTGGCGGTGTTCACGCTGCTGCTGCCGCGCCTGTTCAAGGGTTCCTTCGACGTCGATCCCGAGCGCGCCGCCGACATCATGCAGCTGAACGAGCGTGAGGCGATTCGCGATCCGCGCCTGCTGATCAAGTGCGGAATTGTGCTGGCGGGAGTTTTCGCGGGATTCTTCGGCCACCCCCTCTTCCATCTCGAACCGTCATTGGTGGCGTTGCTCGGTGCCGGCGTGCTGGTGTTGATTTCCGGTCTGCCGCAACGCGATTACCTGTCGGCGGTGGAATGGGAGACGCTGCTGTTCTTCGCCGGTCTGTTCGTGATGATCGGGGCGCTGGTGAAAACCGGTGTGATCGCCCGATTGGCGAAATCCGCGACCGAACTCACCGGCGGAAACGCCTTGCTGGCAACCATGCTGATACTCGTGGTGTCGGCGGTCCTCTCGGGTGTCATCGACAACATCCCGTACGTGGCGACCATGAGCCCACTGGTGGCCCAGCTGGTGGAGCACGTCGACCATCCGGCACAGGCGGACGCCCTGTGGTGGGCGCTGGCATTGGGCGCGGATTTCGGTGGCAATCTCACAGCAGTCGGGGCCAGCGCGAACGTGGTGATGCTCGGGATCGCGAAACGTTCGGATCATCCGATCTCGTTCTGGGAATTCACCCGCAAGGGCGTAGTGGTGACCGCGGTCACGATTGTGGTGGCTGCACCCTACCTGTGGCTGCGCTATTTCGTATTCGCCTGACCAGCAACAAAAGCCTCATTACGGACAACTTCTGTGTGGCGATTGTGATTTTCCAGCAACCCTGACCGACAATGGCAGCCGCCATGTCCATATCCAGCACCGATCATCCGACAGCGCCGGACAGCGACCGCCAGGACGCCCCGGCCACCCCCGCCGCTCCCGGTTCCTACCGGCTGGATCTGGACGGATTGCGCGGCGTAGCTATCGCGCTGGTGGTCGCCTTCCACATCTGGGCCGGACGGGTCTCCGGCGGCGTGGACGTCTTCCTGGTGCTGTCCGGATTCTTCTTCACCGGCATGCTCATCCGTCGCGCGGACGGCGGCTCGGTGGGCGTGCTGACCACCTTGCGGCGCACGCTACGGCGGCTGCTGCCCGCCATGGTCGTGGTGCTGGGCGCGGTGGTGGGCGCCACGGTCACCCTGCTGCCGCACACCCGATGGTCGGATATCGCGGGTCAGACGGTGGCTTCGCTGTTCTACTACCAGAACTGGTACCTGGCGACGTCCTGGTCGGACTATCTGGCCGCCGACCCGTCGGTGAGCCCGCTGCAGCACCTGTGGTCGATGTCGGTGCAGGGGCAGATGTATCTGGTCATGCTGGTCGCGGTCGCACTGGTGGCGTGGGTGCTGCGCCGGGCGGTGGCCGCGGGAGCATGGAAAACGGCTGTGCGACACCCGTTGCTACGCCGCGCCGGACAGGGCGGCGTGCTGCGGATGGCGCTGGCCGCGATCTTCGCCGTCGCCGCGATCGTCTCGTTCTGCTATGCCACCGAAGGCGTTTCGACCCAGCAGGGCTGGAACTACTACGACACCTTCGCCCGCGCCTGGGAGCCGCTGACCGGTGCGCTGCTGGCCATCGCGGCACCGCTGATCCGGCTGCCCCGGCCGACGCGAGAGGTGTTCGCGTGGGCGGGAATCGCGGCCATCGCGTGCTGCGGGTGGATGGTCAACGGCGTGCTGGTCTTCCCCGGCCCGGCCGCGCTGATCCCCGTACTCGCCACCGTCGCATTGATTCTCGCGGGCGCGGGTCGTGACACCGCCGATCAGCCGCTGGTCAATCGCGCGCTGGCCACCGGCCCGATCGTGCAGCTGGGCGGCTTCGCCTACGCGCTGTACCTGTGGCACTGGCCGATTCTCATCTTCTACCTGGGGCAACGGCACCAGCGCGGCGCGGGCCCGTTCGACGGGCTGCTCATCATCCTGGTCTCGCTGCTGCTCGCCTACCTGACCCATCACCTGGTGGAAGAGCCACTGCGCCTGCGCTCCAAGCCTTCCGCCACGCCGGCGCGGGGGCGGCTGCTCGCGGGTGTGGCGGTGTCCACGGTGGGGGTCCTGCTACTCGCCTCGACGCTGACCTGGCAGTGGAGCATGGGCGCGAAGGCGCATGCGGTCGGTGAGCTGGATCCGGCCAAATACCCTGGCGCGGCGGCGCTCACCGATCACGCGCTGGTGCCGCGCGCACCGATGCGGCCCACCACCGAGGAAGCCCCCGCGGATATCGCCTACCCGACCCGCGACGGCTGCATCTCCGACTTCGACACCCGCTCGGTCACCACCTGCACCTACGGTGACCGCGACGCGCATCGCACCATCGCCGTGGTCGGCAATTCCCATGCCGAGCACTGGATTCCGGCGCTGCAGATCCTAGGCGAGCAGTACCGCTTCCGGGTCGTCGTGTATCTCAAGATGGGCTGCCCGCTCACCGTCGCCGAGGATCCGGTGTACAAGGGCCAGCAGAATCCGGACTGCCGCGACTGGTCGACGGAGGTGATCGACCGGCTCGGCGTGGAACGTCCCGACTTCGTGTTCACCACCGTCACCCGCCCCAGCGACAACGGCGGCGACGAGACCCCGCAGGACTATGTGGATGTCTGGTCGGCGCTGCACGATCGCGGCCTGCAGGTCATCGGCATTCGCGACACTCCGTGGCTGCGCCGCAACGGGATTCGCTACCGCGCCATCGACTGTCTGGCCGGCGGCGGGAACCGGTTGAGCTGCGGTCTGCCGCGCGCGGAGGCGTTGTCCCCGGTGAATCCGGCGATCGAGCCCGCGGCCGCCTTCCCGAACATGCACCTGATCGACCCCAACAACGCGGTGTGCGAGCCCACCGTGTGCGCGGTCGTGGAGGGCAATATTCTCATCTACCACGACGAACACCATTTGACCGCAAGCTATTCGAGGTCACTTGCCCCCGAGCTCGACCGCGAGTTGCAGCCGATCCTGGGCTGGTGGTGACGCCGGGCGTTCAGCGGTCGCGGACCGAGTCCGGCTGTTCGTAGAGGGCTTCCCAGACCGCGAAGCTGGCCAGCAGTTCGACCGTGCGCCAACCGCGTTCGGTCAATCGCACGCGGCTCGCGCCGTCGTGGCGGTCGTCCCAGGAGCCCGGCTCGTCGCTGCTCACCAGCCCGTACGCCGCGATCACGCGCAGCACCCGGGAGACACCCGGCCGCCGCAGCCCGAGCGCGGCCCGCAGCTCCCGCATCGACCGTGGCCCCGAGGCCAGCAGGTCCAGCAGTTCCACCACGCCCCGGTGATTCACCAGTACACGCAATGCGGACAGTTCATCCGCAGGGTCGTCCATGGTTTCGACGCTAGGAGCGCCGCCTGCCCTACCGGCGGGTCTTGACGGCACCCATTCGCCACGCCCCGGCTTCTCTACGGATTCCTTACGGCCTTACTCTCGACCGTTACCGCGGTAGGACAACAGAATTCGGGGTTTCTGTGAACGGCTTTCCCTTGGACATCGTGCTGGCCCTGATCGGCATCGCGGTGCCGATCCTGGCGTTCATCTGGGAATTCGTCTTGGTGGGGCGCAAGCGGCTGGGGTACCGGGTGCAGATGGACACGCCGGTCACCGGGGAGATCGAGTCGGTGTTCCCGGGGGTGCTGCCGCAGTTGCGGCCGGCGGGCGGCGGGAGCGCGCCGGATCTGCAGGACCTGTCGCTGGTGCTGGTGCGGATCGAGAACAACGGCATCACCGATGTGGACAGCACCGATTACGCCGCGCCGGACAACGACCCGGTCGGGCTGCACATCCGCTTCCCGCACCGCCGGGTGATCGGGATGGCGGTGACGGAACTGTCCGACGACGCCCTGGGCGACAGTCTGAAGCCGGGCACCGGCATCGGCACTCGCGAGGACGCGCTCAATCGCAGCGGGATCATCGATCTGCCGAAGGTGCCGATGGATCGCGGTGACCACTACAAGATCCTCGCGATCCTGCAGCGCACCGCCGGGGCGGGGGCCTATCCGGATCCGGTGGTGCGCGCCAAGCTCAAGGGCGGGCGGGTCTCGGAGACTCGCAGCCGGGTCGGCGTCTCACCGAAACTGCTGGCGCTCATGGGTTTTCTGGTGGCGGTCATCGCGGTGCAGTTCGCATTCAATCTGAACGACGGTTCGGGGTCGTCGACTTCGGCGGACTGCGCGACGGGCAAGCTCACGCTGGTCGGATCCACCGCGTTCGAGCCCGCCGTCCGGGATGCGGCCGGGGCGTATGCGAAGCAGTGTTCCGGTGCGCAGTTCGCGTTCGAATTCGACAGCAGTGACCGGGGTTTGAGCCGCGTCGACGAGGAGGGCAAGAATAATCCGGGCCTGCTGGCCATCACCGACGGGCCCAAGGGCGTCGGCTATCCGGCCCTGCTCCCCCGCACCCTGACCCTGTCGCTGTACACGATGATCGTCAATCCCGGTGTGGGCGTGCACGATCTGACCGCGCAACAGATCCACGACCTCTACGCCGGTCGCGTCGCCAACTGGCAGCAGCTCGGCGGGCCGGATCTGCCGGTGCGCGTGGTGAATCGAGCCTTGGGCTCCGGCACCCGGGAGGCGTTCCGCGCGCGGGTCCTCGGCGACGGTCAGCCCCCTGCGCCGACCGCCACCAGTTGCCGCACCCTCGCGGCCACGAACCCGCCCGGCGCGTCCTTCTGTGAGGCCCCGGTCACCAACGACATGCTGAAAACCGTTGCGGAACTGCCCGGTTCGATCGGCTACAGCGAATACTCCGATGCCACCCAGACTCCCGGCGTCAAGACGGTGACCATCGACGGCCACCCGGCCGGACGCGACCAGATCCTCGACCACACCTATCCGTTCTGGAGCGTCGAATACGCCTACAGCAACGGTGAACTGCCCGCCGACTCCCTGGCGGCGGGCTTCCTGCGATTCGTCACCACCGGTATCGGAAAGGACGTATTGCGGTCACACGGCAACACCCCCTGCGGCGAGCTGCCGAACCCTACGACGTGCACGCCCTGAACCGGGTCAGTCCGATTCCCAATCCCCGAAGACCGGCGACGCGGAACGCTCGTGAAAGGTGTCGTCCCAGGTGTCGTGGTGGCCGTGCCTCGGCAGCGCTCGAGCGGGCGCATCACCGATCTGCTCGACGATGGTCGTGATGCGCGGGTCGGCCTGGATCTCGTTCACCAGGGCCTCGAGCTGGGCCTGGGCCTGACCCCGCGCCTCGTTGATGAGGGATGCGATCATCGCGCCGAGATACCGGCCATCGGGAACCCGGTGCTCGTCGAGCGTCAACGCGATGACGTCACCGTTGGCGCGGACATCGACGTGTATCCCGTCGGCGCTGAGCGAAACATGGCCGTCGGTCACCGCTTCGGCGAGGCGGTCCAGTCGCGTGGACAGTGATTCGCCGTATCCGTCGGACATCAGGCGAGGCCGCCTTCCAGGTCGCAGAAGTCCTGCGCGCCAACGGCATCCACGACTTCGTAGCTCGCGGCACCCTGGGCGGAATGCTCGCCCAGCTCGCCCAGATGCGTCGACAGGATCCGCAGCGCCAACGCGCCCATACCGGCCCCGAAGTGGCAGGCGCCGGGGACGGAGGTGCCGTGCAAACCGGCCGCGACGGCGGGCAGCGCGGTGTGGGTGGTGATCGCGCCCAGGCCGGCACCGGCGTCGGCGAAGCTGCCGCCCAGATCGCGGACGGATGCGGGCACTACGTTGAGGGACTGTTCGCCCATGTCATCTCCCCAGCACGATCTTCGCAACTGTCAGAACAACGATCAGCAGGCCCGCCAGGATCAGCGCGATGCCGCCCGGCCAGGTGGGAAACCCTTTGCTCGAGGGTGAGTGTTCGCGCCCGTAGGCGACCACCCGGGTGGCCAGGTCGCGATGGTTCGTCACCAACATGAGCCCGAGAATCGCTGTGCCCGAGCCGATCAGGATCAGGACGGTATAGCCGACGTACTTCATCTCACCAGATCCTGAACATGTAGCTGCCGGTCAGCGCGGCACCCGGGGTGCCGAATCCGCCGCCGACCTCGGTCGAATAGTCGTTCAGGTGGCCGAAATCCGGTATCCCGCCCCAGGTTTCGCCCACCGAGCCGACGACGCCGGGACCGGCTTGACCGGAGGCGGTGACGCCCCAGCCGTGGATGTATCCGTCGAGCTGGTCCGCGCTCGGGGTGTCGCCCTGATTGATCCAGCCGCCGCGCACCACCGGAAGCTCGATGTCACCGGGCGTTCCGATGCCGATCTGGGGGCCGACGTAGACATGCCCGTTGCGGGTGATGGTGACCACGCCGCCACCACCGATCAGCCACGGCGAGAAGGCACCGAAGTCGATCGAGTAGTAATCGGGCGAGCGCAGACCGCCGCCGGAGCCCTGGGAATCGGGACTCGCGATACCGGTCAGTGCGGCCAGGCCCTGGAACGCGCCGGTGATGCTGCCGGTCGCGTGGTCGAGGCTGTCGCCCAGAAACCCCAGCGCGGACTGGATCACGCCACTGTGCCGCGAGGCGTTGCGCTGCATCGCGCCCATGGTCAGCATGCCGCCGATCGGCCCCAGGGCCGCCGCCAGCAGCCGCTGGGTGGTGGACAGATGTACCGAACCATCCTCTGCCACTTGGTATCCGGCGCGCTCGGCATCGTCGATCTTGCCCAGCGCCCGCTGGTGATCGGCGGTGATCGCGGCATGTCCGTCGCGGGCCGCGGTATCCCCCGCGACCAGCGCGTTGATCGTGTGCGTCAGAAAATCGTCGGCCTTACCGTGCCGCTCCCGCATGGTGTCGCCACCCGTGCCCTGCCAAAACTCCGGCGACAGAGCAACATCCGCCGCAACGGTGGCCTGATGCCCGCCCGCATCCTGATGCCCCTGCCGCCACTCGTCAGCGAGCGTGAGCAACGGACTCACATCGAGCGACCTGACCTGACTGACCGTCGGTGTACCCACAACCCTCCGAACATGAACAAGCTCGTAAGAGTCAGAACGTACTTGCGGACAGCGCGACGGCGCTACGGTCCTAGCGGGTTCCTTACGCCCTGTATGCCTGCCGGACAGTCGATTTCAGTTCGCCCGTGGTCATGAAGATCGTCCGGCGGCCGACCTCCACGGCATGGTCGGCGAAGCGCTCGTAGTAGCGGGCCGACAGTGCGAGATCGACTGCGGCGATAACACCTCCGTCGAAGTCGGGCGCCAGCACGGCATCGAGAACGGACCCGTAGAGCTGGTCCATCGCGTCGTCCTGGTTGTCGAGTTGCGCGGCATCGTACGGATCGCACGAATTCAACACCGCGGCAGCGCTTTCGGCGACCGCGGCGGCGACCGCACCCATGCGGGCGATCACCGGCTCCACCGCTTCGGGTACCGCGCGGCCGGGATGCCGGCGGCGGGCGATCAGTGCGATGTGATTGGCCAGTGATCCCATGCGGGTCAGGTCGCCGACGAGCTGGATGGCCGTCACCACCCGCCGCAGTTCACTCGCGACCGGTGCCTGCAACGCGAGCAGCGTCATCGCGGCATGCTCGCTGGCTTCACGCATCCCGGCGACTCTGACACACAGGTTGATCGCCTGCTCGGCTCGATCGAGGTCCGCCGTCAACAGCGCGCCGGTGGCGTGCTCGATCGCACGATGATCGAGCTCACAGGTCGTCCGCAGCCGCTCCGTGAGCTGGTCGAGGTTGTGATGGAACCGAGTACGCATGGGCCCCATCCTCTTCGAGATTCGGTCCGGTGTCCGTCAATAAAGCGCGAAGAACAGGCCGTATTCCGAATTGTTCATTTACGGTCACCGACGTTTGGATTCCGAAAAGATTGCAGGCCAGAGCGCTACGGGCCGGTGAACCGACTTACTGTGGCGTCGATGTCAACTGTTCGATTCGGGGCGATGATGATGAAACCTCCGGTCCGGGGGCGGCTACGGATCTATCTCGGGGCCGCTCCCGGTGTCGGCAAGACGTACCGGGCACTGGATGAGGCGCGGCGCCGCGCGAGCCGGGGCACCGATGTGGTGCTCGCGCTGGTGGAGACGCACGGTCGTAGGCACACCGCCGCGCTGCTCGACGGATTGGAGCTGATTCCACGGAAGACCGTGTACTACAAGGGCTCCGAGTTCACGGAGATGGACCTCGATGCGATCCTCGCGCGCAAGCCCGCGGTGGTCGTGGTCGACGAACTCGCGCACACCAATGTTCCCGGTTCCCGTAACCGCAAGCGCTGGCAGGACATCGACGAACTGCTCGATGCCGGGATCACGGTGTTGTCGACGCTCAACATCCAGCATCTGGAGTCGTTGAACGACGTCATCACCGGTATCACCGGTGTCGTACAGCGCGAGACCGTCCCGGATGCGGTGGTGCGCGCGGCCGAGCAGGTCGAGCTGGTGGACATGACGGCCGAAGCGCTACGGCGGCGGCTGGAACACGGCAACGTGTACCAGCCCAACAAGATCGACGCCTCGCTGCACAACTACTTCCGCACCGGAAACCTCACCGCGCTGCGGGAATTGGCCCTGCTGTGGGTCGCCGACAAGGTCGACGACCAGCTCGAGGATTATCGATCCGAACACAACATCACCCGGATCTGGGAAACGCGCGAGCGTGTCGTGGTCGCGCTCACCGGCGGCCCAGAGGGTGACACCATCATCCGGCGCGCCGCCCGTGTCGCGGGCCGCACCACCGGCGCGGACCTGCTCGCGGTGCACGTGACGCGCAGCGACGGGCTCGTCGATACCGGACCCGATCATCTGGCCCGGCAGCGGCGACTGGTCGAAGACCTCGGCGGCAGCTACCACCAGGTGCTCGGAAACGACATCCCCACGGCCATCCTGGATTTCGCGCGGGGCGTGAACGCCACCCAGCTGGTGCTCGGCGCGAGCCGACGCGGGCCGCTGGCCGCACGGCTGTCGGCCGGAGTGGGCGCGACCATCAGTGTCCGCTCGGATGCGATCGATGTGCACCTGGTGCCGCACGAGGCCACCCGTACCTCCCGTCGCAGCCGGCACACGCCACCCGCACTGAGCATGCGGCGCAGGCTGATCGGACTCGCGACGGCGCTGATCGGCCTGCCCGGCGTGCTCGCCGCCGCGCTCGCGGTCGGGCTGCCGTTGGCGGCCACCATCGTGTTGCTGTTCGGAGCCGTCGTCACGGTGGCATTGATCGGCGGCCTCTATCCGGCCGCGCTCGCCGCCGTCGGCGGATTCGCACTGCTCGACTACTTCCTGATTCCACCCAAACACAGTCTGGCCGTGGGTGATCGCGGGAACCTGCTGGCGCTGGTGATCTTCCTGGTGGTCGCGGTCGCGGTCAGCGCCACGGTCGAATTGGCGGCCCGGCGCACGGCCGAGGCGGCACGGGCGCATGCCGAATCCGACACCCTGTCCACCCTCGCAGGCAATGTGCTGCGCGGCGACTCCGCCCTGCCCGCACTGCTGGAACGGGTCCGCGAGAGCTTCGGCATGGATGCGGTCACACTGCTGGAACGGGTCGAGAACAGCGTGGACGATCCGGATCTACGACACGATCCGGATCAGTGGCGGATCGTGGCGACCACCGGCGGCGAACCCTGCACGGCACCCGGCTGCGGCGACGTGGAAGTGCCCGCCGACGACCGACTCACCCTGGCCCTGCGTGGTCGCCGTCTGGAGGCAGCCGACCAGCGCGTCGCCGCGGCCTTCGCGGTGCAGGCGGCCGTCGCCCTGAAGCAGCAGCGGCTCGCCGAACAGGCCGCCGCCGTCGCACCGCTCACCGAAACCGACCGGATGCGCACCGCGCTGCTGGCCGCCGTCGGCCACGACCTGCGCACCCCGCTGGCCGGCGCCATGGCGGCGGTCACCAGCCTGCAGGACACCAGCGTCGAATTCTCCGCCGAGGATCAAGCCCAGCTGCTGGACGCGGCCGAGGAATCCCTCACGCGCCTGAACCGTCTGGTTACCAACCTGCTCGATATGAGCCGGTTGCAGGCAGGTGTCATCGGCGTCCATTTCGAGGACGTCGCGCTGGAGGAGGTCCTGCCCCGCGCGCTGCACGACCTCGACGCCACCGGTTTGGTGGGGGCCACCGTCGACCCCCTGCTCCCGCTGATTCGAGCGGATTCCGTACTGCTGGAACGGGTCCTGGTGAACCTCGTCGCCAACGCGCTGCGCTACAGCCCCGACGGCCGGCCACCGACCGTGGCAGCCACCGACACCGGGAACGGGGCCGTCCGGATCCAGATCATCGACCACGGACCCGGTATCGACCCCGTCGACCACGAGCGGGTGTTCCTCCCGTTCCAGCGCCTCGGTGACCGCCACAACGGCAATGGCATCGGGCTCGGCCTGGCGCTGGCGCGCGGTCTGGCGGAAGCCATGGGCGCCAGCATCGTTCCCGAAGGCACCCCGGGCGGGGGCCTGACCATGACGGTCACCCTCGAGCGGGCGATCTAGGCGCTACACCTCGACCTGCGAGCCCATGATGACCGTGCGCTCGCGGGGCAGGCCGAAATACTCTGCGGCGTCGGCCGTGATGTGGCTGGTGGCGATGAACAGCCGTTTGCGCCAGCGGGCCATGGTCGGGGCGGTTCCGGGGAGCAGTTCGATAGTGGACAGGAAGTAGGAGGCGTGGTCGAGGTCCAGGGGCCCTTCGGTTTCGGCCGGGTCGAGCAGGGCCAGGGCGGCGGGGACGTCAGGGGTTTCCGCGTAGCCGTAGCGGGCGGTGACGTGGATGATGCCGTCGTCACGGAAGTCCAGGTGGTCGATGGCGATGCGCTGGTCGGCCGGAATACGCGGCACCAGTTCGGTTTTGATCGACAGGAACACGACCTGCTGATGCCGCACGTGATTGTGCTGGACATTGGCGCGCATGGCCAGCGGGGCGGTTTCCTTGCCGCGGTTGAGGAATACCGCGGTGCCGGGGACGGTGACGATCGAGGGCTCGTCCTGCAGGTGATCGATGAACACGCGCAGCGATCCCTCACGTTCTTCCCGTTCGGCCGTCACGATTTGGCGGCCACGCTGCCACGTCGTCATGATCGTGAACGCGGTCAGGCCGATCAACAGCGGCAGCCAGGCGCCGTGCACGAACTTGGTCAGGTTCGCCGCGAAGAACAGCAGATCGACCGCCAGCAGCGGGATCGCGCCGAGCCCGATCAGCCACAGCGGCGTCCGCCAGCGCGCCCGCGCCACATAGAAGAACAACAGGGTCGAGATGGTGATGGTGCCCGTCACGGCCATGCCGAAGGCGAAAGCCAGTGCCGCCGAACTGCGGAACGCGAACACCAGGGTCAAGACCGAGACCATCAGCAGCCAGTTGATCCACGGCACATAGATTTGACCGATGGTCGATTCGGAGGTGTGCGCAATCCGCAGTCGGGGCAGGTAACCGAGCTGGGCGGCTTGTGCGGCAACCGAATACGCGCCGGTGATCACCGCCTGCGAGGCGATGACGGTGGCCGCGGTCGCCAGGATGACCATCGGCAGTCGCCCCCAACCGGGGACGAGCAGGAAGAACGGGGCGCTGATATTGCTCGAATCGTCGAGGATCAACGCACCCTGACCCAGATAGCTCAGCGCACACGCCGGGAAGACGAGGAACAGCCAGCCGCGGGTGATGGCGCGGCGGCCGAAATGCCCCATATCCGCGTAGAGCGCCTCCGCGCCCGTGACAGCCAGCACGATCGCGGCGAGGGCGAAGAACGCGATTCCGAAGTGGCCGAACAGGAATCCCAGCGCGTAACTCGGCCACAGCGCCTTCAGGATCTCCGGATGCTTGGCGATGCCGGTGACGCCCAGCAGGCCGATCGTCGCGAACCACACGATCATCACCGGCCCGAACATCCGCCCCACCGCCGCGGTGCCACGCCGCTGCACCAGGAACAGCCCGACGATGATCACCACGGTGATCGGCACGACCAGATCACCGAGCGAGGGCTGCACCACTTTCAAGCCTTCGACCGCCGACAGCACCGAGATCGCCGGCGTGATCATGCTGTCGCCGAAGAACAGTGAGGCGCCGAAGATCCCGAGTGCCGACAGCACCATGGCCGTGCGCCGCCCGCCCGGCGCGACCCACCGGCGCAGCAAGGTGATGAGCGCCATGATGCCGCCCTCGCCGTCATTGTCGGCACGCATGGCCAGCAGCACATAGGTAACCGTCACGATGATCATGACCGACCAGAACACCAGCGACACCACCCCGAACAGATTGTCCCGGCTGACCGGAACCGGATGCGGGTCATTGGGATCGAACACCGTCTGCAGGGTGTAGATCGGGCTGGTACCGATATCGCCGAACACCACGCCGAGCGCCCCGACCACGACCGCCAGCCGCGCCGTGTCGTGTGCGACCGATGCGCCCGGCGTCGGCGGGGTCGGGGGTGCATCACCTTTTGTCTCGCTGGGTCGTTGCTCGGTCACGGTGCTTCCTCCTCCGTGCGGGCAGTTCCGCGCGTCGAGCCGGACGATACCGGCTGCGGCGCCACAACTCCCGGCACGCCACCGTGCCCGAACCCACCGACCGGCACAACGGGTGGGTTTCTACGACGAAGCCGCCGCGGATACCTGTGGGTTCCGCGGCGGCTCCTATCCTCGGCCCACCGTGACATGCCGGTGCTGGGAGGGCCGCAGGCTTGGTCAGCGCTGGTTGGGTCGGTGGCCGTACTCAGGCCGTGCGCGCGAGTCGATTGCTCCACGCGGCCAGTCGGGTGCGGGCGCGCGAACTGCGCACGAGCGCTGCGGCGTTGGCCTGGTCGCGGCCCTCGTAGTAGCCACCGTTCACGACCGGAGTGCCTGGTGCGCTGAGCGCGACCAGCACCTCGGCGGCGGAGTCGAGCGGCGCGGTGCGGTGGTTGCGGAAACGCGGTACGTCGATCTCGAAGTCGGCGGGGTACACACTGACCGAGGTCAGCCCCGCCGGGCCGGTCTCGGCCAGCGAGCGGCTGAACATGGTCAGCGCCAGCTTGGACTGTGCGTAGATCGAGGTCTGCGTGTAGATACCGCGGTTGCGGTCCAGATCGGAATAGTCGATATTGCCGCCCAGGTGCAGCCGTGAGGTCACCGTGACCACGCGTCCGTTCACCGCCGCCAGCGCGGGCACGAGAGCCATGGTGAGTCGCTGCGGCGCAAGATAATTCACCTGGAAGGTGAGCTCGTGCCCGTCCTCCGTGTGAGTCTTCGCCTGCGGCGCGGCCATGGACGCGGTATTGATCAGCGCGTCCAGACCGGAAAGCTCCGCCGCCAGCACTCGGCCGAGCTCATCGACCTCGGTCAGCCGCGCGAAGTCGGCCTGCACCATGCGCACCTGCCCCGGCCGTGCGGCCGCCTGCAGCAGCCGCAGCGTCTCGTCGGCGCGACTCTTGTCCAGAATGTGCGCGATGACAGTGTCGCCATCGGCGATCACCCTTTCCGCGGTAGCGAAACCGAGGCGACTTTCGGCCCCGGTGACGAGGACGGTGCGGGTGCTGGACGAGCTTGCGGACATAGTTCTCCCATCAGAATGTTTGGAATGTCGCATACACGGCGACGACAGCGCTCGGCGCAGATCGGCTGCGCGGCAATGATTTCGATGGACGAGCTACGCCGGACTCGGCGGCTCGTCCTCGCTCCCGAAGCCGAAACGCTCCAGGGCAGTTGGGGTCATGCAGCAATATCAACCCATCCCGGATCCCCGGGCAATACTCCCGGCCCCGGTTTGACGGATCCTTGACAGTCATCAACCCGTGAAATGCCAAGGGCCCCGGTCACCCTCGTGAGCGAGGTGACCGGGGCCCGGGTGTCGGCTGATCAGGCCTTGAACGGGTACTTGCTGTCCAAGTCGTAGTTCAGGTCGACGACATTGACGGTGGGCTCACCCATGAAGCCCAGGGCGCGGCCGCTCTTGTGGGCGTCCACCACGGCCTTGATCTGGTCGGGAGAGACGTTGCGGGCCTTGGCGACTCGTGCGATCTGGATGGCCGCGTACTCCGGGGAGATCTGCGGGTCCAGGCCGGAGCCCGAGGCGGTGACCGCGTCGGTCGGGACCGGGGTGTCGACCGAGGCGTTGCCGCGGATCGGGACGATCTGGCCGTTCGAGTAGTCCTCGCCGCGCTTGGCGCACTCGACCTTCACACCCTCGTACGCGTCCAGGAACGGCACGGTCGGGTTCTTGGCATCGGTCGAGCAGGCCTCGTTGATGCTGATCACCTGGGTCGGGTGGGTCACCTTGCCGTGCGCGTCCCGCTGACCCATGAGCGCCAGCACCGAACCGACGCCACCGGAGGTGCAGTACGGACGACTGCCGTCCACACCCTCGAGCTGGCCGACCGCCGCACTGCGCGAGCACACCGTGCTGAGCAGGCTCTGCTTGTCCTTCTTCGGGTCACTGGCGTCCAGGGTGTCCACCACGGACTCCGGGCCCATATTGCCGAAGGAGGTGTTGGTCGGGTCGTAGCCGTCGGGAATGCTGCCGTCGGACGGGGCGGAGTTGGACGGGCGCGTCTGGAAGTACTGCACCAGCACGTTGCCCTTGCCGTCGGTGAACGCCTGCCCGATCAGGCTGGAGCCCACCAGCTTTCCGTCCTTGGTGATCAGCGAGCCGTCGGCCTTGTCCTTGAGCCCGGGTATCTGCGAGATACCCAGGATCACGGCCGGGTAGATGAGACCGGTGATCACCGTGAGCACCAGCAGCGCGCGCAGCGCCGCCACATGTTGCCTGATCCAGGCTGACATACGCATTAGGACATCCCGGGGAAGAATTGAATGACAAGGTCGATGAGCTTGATCCCGATGAACGGCGCGACGATGCCGCCGATGCCGTAGATGTAGAGATTGCGGCTCAACAGTTTCGACGCACTCGACGGCCGGTAGTTCACACCGCGCAGCGCCAGCGGGATCAGACCCACGATGACGAGCGCGTTGAAGATGACCGCCGACAGGATCGCCGACTGCGGCGAGTGCAGCCGCATGATGTTGAGGACGTCCAAGCCCGGGAACAGCGCCACGAACATCGCGGGAATGATCGCGAAGTACTTGGCGATGTCGTTGGCGATCGAGAACGTGGTGAGCGCACCACGGGTGATCAGCAACTGCTTACCGATCTCCACGATCTCGATCAGCTTGGTCGGGTCGGAATCCAGGTCGACCATGTTGCCGGCTTCCTTGGCTGCGGAAGTACCGGTGTTCATGGCCACACCCACGTCGGCCTGCGCGAGAGCGGGAGCGTCATTGGTGCCGTCGCCGGTCATGGCGACCATGCGGCCACCCGCCTGCTCCTTCTTGATGAGCGCGAGCTTGTCCTCCGGAGTCGCCTCCGCGAGGAAGTCGTCCACGCCCGCCTCGTCGGCAATGGCCTTGGCGGTCAACGGGTTGTCGCCGGTGATCATCACCGTGCGGATGCCCATCTTGCGCATCTCGTCGAAGCGCTCCCGCATGCCCTGCTTCACAACGTCTTTCAGATGAATGACGCCGATCAGCTTGGCGGTGCCCTGCTTGATCTCCGCCACCACCAGCGGGGTGCCACCGGAAGCGGAGATGCCGTCGACGGTCACGCCGACCTCGTTGGGGATCTCCCCGCCGTTGCTGCGCACCCATTCGGTGACGGCGCTGGCCGCGCCCTTGCGCAACTGGAGACCGTCGGCCAGGTCCACACCCGACATCCGGGTCTGGGCGGTGAATTCCACCCAGGTCGCGCCGGTGAGCTCACCGGGGGTGCGCTCCCGCTTGTTGTACGCGGTCTTGGCGTACACCACGATGGAGCGGCCCTCGGGGGTCTCGTCCGCGAGGCTGGAAAGCTGTGCGGCATCGGCCATTTCGTCGGCGGTGACGCCCGGCATCGGCACGAAGTCCGAGGCCTGACGGTTACCCAGGGTGATGGTGCCGGTCTTGTCCAGCAGCAGCGTGTTCACGTCGCCGGCGGCCTCGACGGCACGACCGGACATGGCGAGCACATTGCGCTGCACCAGGCGGTCCATACCGGCAATACCGATGGCGGACAACAGCGCACCGATGGTGGTCGGGATCAGGCAGACCAGCAGCGAGACCATCACGATGCCGGTGACACCGTTGATGTCGAGCGCCTGGTTGCTGACGATGCCGCCGAGGTTGGAGTAGATGGCCAGCGGCTGCAGGGTCGCCACCGCGAACACGAAGATGATCGTGAGCGCGGCCAGCAGGATGTTGAGCGCGATCTCGTTCGGCGTCTTCTGCCGCGAGGCGCCCTCGACGAGCGCGATCATCTTGTCGATGAACGAGCCGCCCGGCTCCTGGGTGATCTTGACGACGATGCGGTCCGACAGCACCGTGGTGCCGCCGGTGACCGCGGAACGGTCACCGCCGGACTCGCGGATCACCGGTGCGGATTCACCGGTGATGGCCGACTCGTCCACCGACGCAATGCCTTCCACGACGTCACCGTCGCCCGGAATGACCTGCCCGGCCTCGACGACCACGAAGTCGCCGCGCTGCAGTTCCGGAGCCGCGACGCTCTCCTCGACCACCCGCGCCCCGGGGGACCAGTTCACGAGGCGGCGAGCGACGGTGTCGGTCTTGGCCTTGCGCAGTGCGTCGGCCTGCGCCTTGCCGCGGCCCTCGGCCACGGCCTCGGCCAGGTTGGCGAAAATGACTGTCAGCCAGAGCCATACGACGATGGCCCAGGAAAAGAACGTCGGCTTGGTGATCGCCAGAATGGTGGACCAGACCGCGCCGATCTCGACGATCAGCATCACCGGATTGCGCCACATAGTGCGCGGATCCAGCTTCTTCACCGCGTCCGGCAGCGCCTTGACCAGCATCTTGGGGTCGAACAACCCCGCCGAGACACCGCGTTTGGCGTTGCCTGGCGCGTCCTTCACCGGCGCGGAATCGATTACGGGAGTGCTCATGAGTGGATTCCTTCAGCGAGCGGGCCGAGCGCCAGCATGGGCAGGAAGGTGAGCGCGACCAGGATGATGGTGACGCCCGCGACCATGCCGACGAACTGCGGCCGATGCGTCGGCAGCGTGCCCTCGGAGGCGGGGGTGTGACCCTGAGCCGCCAGCGAACCGGCCAGCGCCAGCGCGAAGATCATCGGAATGAAACGGCCGAACACCATGGCCAGACCCAGCGCGGTGTTCCACCACTGCGTATTGCCCGACAGACCGGCGAAGGCCGAACCATTGTTGTTGGCCGCGGAAGTGAAGGCGTACAACACTTCCGACAGGCCGTGCGGACCCGAGTTGGCCATTCCGGCGCGCTCGCCCGGCAGGGCCATGGCGACGGCGGTGCCGGTCAGCACGATCAGCGGCGTCACCAGGAAGTAGGCGGCGGCCAGCTTGATCTCGCGCGGGTTGATCTTCTTGCCCAGGTACTCCGGGGTGCGGCCGACCATCAGGCCCGCCACGAACACGGTGATGACCGCCAGGATCAGCAGACCGTAGAGACCCGAACCGGTACCACCGGGCGCGACCTCACCGAGCTGCATGTTGAACATCGTCATCATGCCGCCGAGGCTGGTGTACGAGTCGTGCGCGGAGTCCACCGCACCGGTCGAGGTGAGCGTCGTCGCGGCCGCGAAGGTCGCCGAATTCGCCACGCCGAAGCGGGTTTCCACGCCCTCCATAGACGCGCCGATGGCCGACGGGACCGTGCCGTGGTGCTGCAGCTGGAAGAGGTTCATCAGCGTGACGCTGAAGATGGCCAGGGTGGCCATGACCGCGGCGATGGCCGCGCCCTGCTTCTTGGAGCCGATCATGCGACCGAAGGTGCGCGGCAGCGAGAAGCTGATCACCAGCAGCATGAAGATCTCGACCCAGTTGATCCACGCCGTCGGGTTCTCGAACGGGTGCGCGGAGTTCACGTTGAAGAAACCGCCACCGTTGGTGCCGAGCAGCTTGATCGATTCCTGGCTGGCAACGGGTCCGCCCGGCAGGGTTTGCGAACCGGTATTGCCCACCGTCGAAGCGACCTGGTCGTAGACGTGCAGATTCTGGATGACGCCACCCGCGACGAGCACGATGGCGAACACGACCGCCAGCGGCAACAGGATTCGGATGGTTCCCCTCACCAGATCCACCCAGAAGTTGCCGAGCTCGGAGGTGTGGCGACGGGCGAAACCGCGCACCAGCGCGACCGCCACGGCCATACCGACGGCGGCCGAAACGAAGTTCTGCACGGACAGGCCCACGGCCTGTACGACGTGCCCCATCGTCGACTCACCGGCGTAGTTCTGCCAGTTCGTGTTCGTGACGAAGCTGATCGCGGTGTTCCACGCCAGATCCGGGGTCATCTTGGTGCCCGGATCATTCAGGTGCAACGGCAGTTTGCCCTGAATCAACTGCAGGAAGAAAAGGAACAGCACGCTGATGGCCGAGAAGGCCAGCACGCTGCGCGCGTAGACGGCCCAGGTCATCTCCACGCCCGGCTGCACGCCGATCAGCTTGTAGATGCCCTTTTCGGCCTTGGAGTGCTTCTCGCTGCTGTAAGCCCGGTACATGTAGTCGCCAAGCGGCACATGCACCGCGGCCAGCGCGATGACCAGGGATACTGCGAACAGGATCCCGGCTGTTGTCGTGCTCACTTAGAACCTCTCCGGATACAGCAGCGCTGCCACTAGATAAACGGCGATGCCGATGGCCAGGACCAGACCGATAATGTTCTGAGTCACAGCCGTTCCACCCCGCGTTGGATCAAGCCGAACAGGGCGAAGAGCGCCACTGTCAGCACCGTGAACACCACGACGGACATCTCTCGAAACCTCTCTTCTAACGGCACGTCCCAAGACGAGCCGACGTGAGTCAAGCGCCCGATAAGCCCATTTCCGAGGTCCTTTACGCCTTCTTAGCGTCCCAGACCTCCGCATTGACGCTCCGCTTACGCCGGTCGCGCCGCGCGTCACGCGACGGCGTCCGGCACGGTCGTGAACAACGAAAAGGCCCCGGAGAGCAGGTGCTCTCCGGGGCCGCGGCGACGCGGGGGCAGGTTCAGCCCAACGCGTCCGCCGTCTCCTGTGCCGGGGCCGCCGGGGATGGGGCAGGAGTCCGGTGACCCAGCAACAGGCATGCGGCGATACCGATGATCAATACCGCCGAAGGCAACACCATCGACTGCGACAGCGCGGCGTTGAACGCCGACCGCGCGGAAAGCAGCGCACCGGCGCCCGCGCTACCGAGCACCAGACCCACCTGCCGCGCGGTGTTGTAGACGCCCGCGCCGACCCCGGCCTGATGCATGGGTAGCCCGTAGGTTGCGATGGCCGCCAGCGGCGACCACACGCACGCGTTCGCGGCACCCATGCACACCAGCGGCAGCAGCAGCTGCCACAGCGGCGTCTCCGGCTTCAGCACCAGACCGAACCAGGCGATGCCGACCGCGAATCCGGCGAAGCCCACCGTCGGCACCACCCGGGGATGAACATGGTCGACCAGCTTGCCGACCACCGGCGAGAGCAGCGCGGTGAGGAACGCCATCACGATCCACACCGTCGCGGCCGCGGTCGGCTTCATGCCGCGCACGCTCTCCAGATAGAAGTAGCCCGGCAGCATCATGGCGGTGGTGGCCACGCCCATGGCGGTCATGGCCAGCGTGCTCAGCGCGAAATTGCGGTCCCGGAACAGCGACAAGGGCACCAGCGGCTCGCCGGAGTCGCGCGCCTGGACCGCGAGGAATGCCGCCAGCAGCACCACACCCGCACCGACGCACAGCCAGATCCGCGCCGACCAGTCGTCGGTATTGCCCTGCTGAATTCCGAAGGCCAGCAGGAACATTCCGCCCACGCTCAGCGCCACCGACGGCAGATCGAACCGGTGCCGATGGGTCGGCAGGTTCGGCACGTAGATCACCGCCAGCACGAACGCCAGCACCCCGATCGGCACATTGACCAGGAAGATCCACTTCCAGCCCAGCCCGTCCACCAGCACACCGCCGATGATCGGGCCGATCAGCGAGGCCACCCCCGCCACCGAACCCCACGCACCCATGGCCGCACCGCGCTTGTCCGCCGGGAAGATCCGGGTGATGACCGCCATGGTCTGCGGCGTCATCAACGCAGCCCCGATCCCCTGCACGGCCCGCGCCACGATCAGCATCGTGATACTGCTGGACAGCCCGCAGCCCAGCGAGGCGAGGGTGAACACGACCAGCCCCACCAGATAGATCACCTTGGGCCCGAACTGATCCCCGAGCCGCCCGGTCACCAGCAACGGCACCGCGTAGGCGAGCAGATACGCGCTCGTCACCCACACGACGGTCGAAACCCCGGTATGCAATTCGGCCATGATCGCCGGATTCGCCACCGCCACAATGGTCATGTCGGCCAGCAGCATGAAGAACCCGAAACATAGCGCCCCCAAGGTCGTCCACGGACTCCGTTCGGCCTGGCCGCTCATCTGCTCCACCATTCCCCATTCAATGAAATTCGGTATCCATCAACCTTTTTCGGACCATACGGACCGTGTTGTCCACCGAAAAGCGCCGTGCGCAACGATCGTCACCGCGAAAGTCACCAACGAGTGCCGAATGCGACCTTCTCGCAGGTCATCCAGCATTCACGGACTGGTTCGCGACGTTACGAAACGGCATGGCGGCGATACAGCAGACGTAACGAAATTCCGAATTCGTCACGGGTGCAACCAGATAGCCGAATGGTGTTGCGCGTCCCGGGTGGCCGCACCCGGGGACGCGTGAGAGCATCGGGGAGGCAAGACCTTCGAGAACACAGGAAGTCCGGCTCCCGCGATGCCAATTCGACAGACCCGCACATCCACCGTGCCGCGACTCGCATCCCGGGCCGAGACGCGGGCCACCTATGTCCGCATTCTGGACGCGGCCCAGCGGGCGTTCGCCGAGCAGGGCACCTCCGTGTCGCTGGCCGAGATCGCGCGGCGGGCGGGCGTGGGCGCCGGGACCGTGCACCGCTGCTTCCCGACGAAGGCCGGACTGCTGGAAGCCGTTCTGGAACAACGGATCGACCGGCTCAACGCACTGGCCGCCGATCACCTCGGGCATCGCGATCCGGGCATGGCGTTCTTCGATTTCTGCATCGAAGTGATCTCCTCCGCACCCGCCGAGGAAACTCTCTGCGATCTGCTGGCCCAGGGCGACGGCTGGCCGCGCACCCGCGTACGAGGCGCGGGCACGCGGTTCCATCAGGGCCTGACCCTGCTGCTGGCCGCCGCCCAGCACGACGGCGCGGTGCGCGACGACATCTCGGTCGCCGACGTGTTCGGCATCTTCACTGCGTGCGTGGCCGCCCAGCGGCTGCCCGGACAATCCGAGCCCATCGGCCGGACCGCCGCCCTCATCCTGGATTCCCTACGCGCCGACCGAACTTCGACCGCCATCCTCAACGCCGTCACCGGCACCGGTGAACTCCACGCCGAGGATCGCGACGGCTGCCACATGTGCGGCACCGCGCTGTCCCGCTCGGGCAGCGGCCGCCGCGCCCGCTACTGCTCGCCGGCCTGCCGCCAGAAGGCGCACCGGGAACGCACCCGACTGGCCGGACCGTCCTCGACCGTGGCCTGACAGCCTCTACCCTGGCCCGACAGCCCGGTCTAGCGCACGTAGGTCCGCAGGATCGTCCCGTCCAGGCTCGCGGAAACGTAACCGCCGTCGTCGTATTCGGTGGTGAGGTAGACGCGCAGGACGGGCTGACCGTCGCTGAATGTGCCCGCGGTGTCGACGATGATGTAGCGCGTCGTCGGGTTGGGAACCTTCAGTTGCTGTGCGGCGGTGGCCAGGAGGTTGGGGAGGATATCCCAGTTGATGGAGCTGAGGTCGAGGGTGGGGTCGGTGAGCTGGCCGCCGACGCCGTCGCGCTTGGCGGTGCCGTCGCG
Organism: Nocardia sp. NPDC059240; assembly: GCF_042753865.1. NCBI lineage: Bacteria > Bacillati > Actinomycetota > Actinomycetes > Mycobacteriales > Nocardiaceae > Nocardia > Nocardia sp. NPDC059240. The sequence continues at coordinate 65,505 of NZ_JBHZAC010000013.1, forward strand.
GTAGCTGAACTTGTCGTAGTGGTTGGGCTGGTTCGGCACCGGCGCACCCGTGATCACATATCCGGGATAGATGGTGGTCTCGGTGAATTGTTTTCCACCGGAGACCTTTTCGAGGGCTGCGACGGCGGTGCGCATGCCGTCGGGGGTGAGCAGGTCGACGGCGGGGGCGGCGGCGGTGGTCGTCGGCCCGGGGCCGATGGTCACCCCCGGCCCGATGGTCACGCCCGGCCCGATGGTCACGCCCGGCGGCAGACCGGGGGCGCTCGGCCGAGCCGAATTCCCCTGTCCCCCGGACGAATTCGGCCACAGAGCGATGCCCGCGACCACCGCGACGGCGAGCACGGCCGCGACACCGGCGACGATCCACAGGCGCGAATTGCCCTGTGGTGCAGGGGTGATCGAATCCGGCGGGATCAGCGGGAACGGGGCCGGCGCAGGGAATCCGGTCGGCTGCGGCGTCGGGCTGGAATTCCATTGCGCGGTGGGCCGGAGGTCCCGGGGCGGAGGCGTGAAGTCCTGCGGCGAGGTCACCGTCGGGTGCGAACCCGAAGACGGCGGGTAGGCAAGCGGTTCCACCGGGGCCGGGCCGGTCCCGGTCACCTGCGCGAGCATGCGGTCGATCTGGTCGGCGGGCGGGCGCCGGCCCGGATCGGGGACCAGCAGCGCCTGCAGTACCGGGGTCAGCGCGCCGGCCTGCCGGGGCTGCGGGACCGCGCCCTGCAGCACCGCCGCCAGGGTGGCCACGTCGGTGTCGCGACGCATGGGCTGGTAGCCCTCGACGGCCGCGAACATCACCAGGCCCAGCGACCAGAGATCGGAGGCCGGGTTGCCTTCGTGGCCCTGTAGTCGTTCCGGGGCGACGTACGGCAGCGACCCGACCACGTTGCCGGTGGAGGTCAGCCCGGTCAGATCGTTCACCGCGGCGATGCCGAAGTCGGTCAGCACCGGCGAACCGTCGATGCGCAGCAGCACATTCGGCGGCTTCACATCGCGATGCAGTACACCCACGGCGTGCGCCGCGCGCAGCCCGGCCAGGATCCCGCGTCCGACCCAGGCCGCCTGCTCGGGCGACATGAGCCCCTCGGTCAGCCGGTCCCCGAGCGATCCGCCCGCGACCAGCTCCATCACGATCCACGGATGCTTCTCGGCGGGCGTGTCCACGATGTGGTGAATGGCCACCACATTCGGGTGACTGATCCGGGCCAACGCCCGCGCCTCGCGCAGCACACGCTCGCGCTGCACCTCCGCCGAAGTGCCGTCCGCACCCTCGGCGCGCACCTCTTTCAGTGCCACCTCACGATGCAGCGCGACGTCATAGGCCCGCCACACCGTGCCCATGCCGCCGCTACCGAGTGGTTCGATCAACTCGAAACGCCCGTCGACGATTGACCGCCCGGAATTCACGAGGGTCAGCTTAGGGTCGGCATCCTTATAGTGCGAGATTTCGTACCATTTGGTCTGTTTAGACTGTCGTCGAGCCGTAGCGCGCAACCCGATGATCGCGTTACGGTCTTGTGGGCGTACCGATTCGAGGGGGAGCTGCGACTTTGCCGAAACCCACCGACCGCGCCCAGCCCCGAAAGCGCCATTCCGCCGGGAAGCCCGAGCGCCGACCCACCCCGGACGATCATCTCCGTGCGGTCCTCGAGTCCCGTCACCGCGCGCCCCGCGAGCGCCGACGCATCCCGAAGTCGGCGGTGATCATGTTGGCGGCCATGGCCGTCTCGATCGCACTGGTGATCGTGGCCAACAGCCGCCACGGCGCACCGGCCGGCACGCAAACCCTGTCCGGAGAGGGCCAGGCCGCCGTCACCAGCGCCATCGCGACCGCACCGCCGATCGACAGCTACCCGCATGCCACCGCCGGATGCTTCACCACCATCACCGGCGACGCGGTCACCGGGGCCGGTCCCGGCGACCCGGCGACCGGTCCGGGCGCGATCCTCGGCTTCGAATGGGCCTACTACAGCGACAGATCCGGCGCGCGAGCCCGCGAGTGGGTGACCGCCGACGCGCAGGTGCCCACCGCGGAAACCATTCAGGCCGGGATCGATTCGATGCCGGTGGACACGAAATACTGCGTGCACATCACCCGCTCCGCCAGCGACACCTGGAATGTCACCTTGTCCGAGCAATATCCGACCGACCCGACGCCACAGCAATGGGCGCAGACCATCACCACCACCGCCACGGGCGGGCGGGTGCTGATCACCGAAATCCGGAAAGCACAGTGAGAGAGGACGACACACGCATGGAGAACAACCGTGATCGCGTGGTGTGGGACTACCCGGCGGCAGCGGCCTACACCACCGCCGCCGACCGGGCCGCCTCACTGCTGAGCACCGCGCGCGACCACGCCGCCACCGTGGCCGGGCTGGATCTGTCCGGGCTGGGCCTGCTCGGCGCGGAATTCGCCGCGGCCTGGAACCAGGCGTGGGGCGACCACTCCGGGCAGCTCGGCACCGCGGCCGCGGTCACCGACGGCTACAGCCAGGCCGTCACCGGGTGGGGCCGGGTGCTCGGCGCCGTCGATACCGAGTCCGCCGAGCAGATCGCGGGCACAATTCCAGGCACGGACGAAATCCGGGCCTAGGCCGGGACCACGCGAAACCGACAGGGGGACAACGATTTGCAGACCGGAAACCAACCGGACACGAGCGAACCCGCGCTGGTCACGGCGCTGGTCGCGCCGCTGGTGAAACTCCGCAGCAGCCTCGGCGACGGCACCCGGCCGGATGACGCCGGGCTGTCGGCGATGTCGGCGGTGCCGCAGGCGATCCGCGCCTCCGACGACACCCACCGCCTCGGGATCACGCCGCTCGCGGCGACCGACACCGCGGCCGCGGCCGTACCGGTGCTCGAGAAGACCGGCGGTGAGGTCGCGGCGCTCTCCGAGGTGGCACCGGCCTTCTCACCCTTGCTGACCTCTGCCTACGGGGTCCGCGACAAGGCCGCCGCCGCCCTCGACTCGCTGATCTCGAACTTCCGCACCCAGGCGACGCCGCTGGTGAATTCCGCACGCTCCCAGGCCGATCTGGACGCGGTGGTCACCCTGGCCGCCGACCACCTGCAGAGCGGGGTGAGCGTGGTGAAGGCCGCCGATGGCGAAATGGACGCCCTGACCTACCAGCTCAAACAGGACCAGCCACAGGTGAGCACCCCCGGCGCCACGCCGGGCCAGCCCGGACTCGCGGTACCCGCCAGTGGACAGCCGGGGCTCGCGGTCTCGGCCGACACGAAACCCGACGCCGGTGCGAACGAGCAGAATCCGACCCTGGTGGTGGCCCACCCGAAGTCGAGCACCGTGCCGGACTCGGGCGCGGTACCGGACCCGAGTGCCGTCCCGGCCGCCGACACCCCGGCCGAGACCGATCCGCCGGACGACACCGGCGGCGGCGACGGCAGCGCGCCGGATGCCGACACCAATTCCCCACCGGTGCAAACCGATCCGCTGCTGGCCGCCCAGCAGGCCATCCAGAATGCGCTGTCCGCGGCGACCCAGGCCATCACCACCGGCATCCAGCAGGCGGAAACCGCGCTCACGGATGCGTTGGCGGGCGGCACTTCTCCGCAGCCCGACGGAGCGACTCCGGCCCCGGCCGATACAACGCCCCTCACACCGGATCAATCCCCCAGCGCGCCACCGCAATCCATCCCGCCCAGCGCGAGCGTGCCCGACCCCGGCGCTGTTCCCGACCCCAGCCCCCTTCCCGACTACAGCGCCATCCCAGACCCCAGCCCGGTTCCCGACCCCGGTCACGGCGGCGCACCCGTACCGCCGATCACGGCAGACCCCAAGCCCGGCAACGACATCCAACAACCCCGCGACGGTCAGGCGGGCGTCACCTCGATCCCGGCCCCGGGACTTGCGCGGGACGGCCAGGCGGGCGTCACCCCGATCTCGCCCGCTCCCACCGGACATCCCCGCGACGGCCAGGCGGGCGTGACGTCGCCCCCGAACACCCCCTAGGAGCCCTCATGTCCGACTTGTTCGGCGGCCTGCGCGGATTCGCGGGCCCGACCCTGCCGACCGGCCCCACTCCCCCACCGGCCCCCACGCCCGAGCCCGACCCCGCCGAGGAGGACTACGGCCCGGCGCGCAGCATTCTCGACCTAGACGAGGCCCCGGCGGCACGGCCCGGTCAGGCCACGACGCTCTGGGGAGCCCCCGAGCGCGCGGCCGCCCTGTGGGGGCCGATGGCGGCCGCCGAGCCCGTGCTCGGCGGCGAGACCACCGCAATCGCCATGGGGCGCATCGAAACCGAGACCACGTATCACGAGATCGAGGTCACGTCCTCGATCGAGCTGTCGACCACCATCTCCATCGAAATCGAGGCCCATCCTCATGAGCGAGCCAGCGAGCACCGATCTGGTGGCGATCGCGACCAGCAGCAGCCCGGCCGGCACCGTCACGGTGACCTGCACTGATCAGGGCATCGTGACCGATTTGCAGTTCCAGAGCGGCGACTACGCGCACGGCGCGGGCGCCCTGGCCGCCGAGATCGTGCGCCTGGCCCAACGCTCGACCCTGCTCGCCCGCGCCCGCCGCCGCGAAACCCTCGCCGGCATCGGGCTGGCCCCGGTCCTGCTCGACCGCCTCGGCCTGCCCGACCCCGAAACCGTTGCCGCCGAACTCGAACGCCTCGACGCCCCGACCGCCGACGACGTTCCCCACACCTGGGTGCGTGCCCTGTGAGCGCCGATATGCAAGCCCTGATCGCGCAGGTCGCCGACCAGCTCGAAGCCCTCACCCTCGCCTCCGACGGCCTGGCCCGGCTGACCGGCCGCGCCACCAGCCCCGACGGCACCATCACCGCACAGGTCGCCGGCGACGGCACCCTCACCGGCCTGTGGCTGTCGGAAGCCATCACCGCCCGCCCACCCTGGCAGGCCGCCGCCGACATCACCGACACCATCGGCGCGGCCACCGCCGACGTCGCCGGCCAACGCGCCGCCCTCCTGGCGCACCTGAGCGACACCCTCACCTGACCCTGCTGTCACCGGGTGCGCCAATGCCGTCAACATCGCGAGACACGGGCGTAAAGAAACCGTCAGGATCGGTGACTTGACCTGCGCAGCAGGTATGAGTGGAGAGTCCGGCCGCGCCCCTTTCGAACGCGGCCGGACATATACCCGGGCAGATATGTAAGGAGAAGCCGTGCCGCATCTCGCCGTCACCCTGATGGTGATCTTCGGATTCGTCGGATGTGCGCTCGTACTGCGCGTCCTGGCCACCGCCGAAGGGACTCGCGCACGCGTCCGCACGGCGCAGCAGGGCATCCGCGCACCTCGCGCGATGATGGACGAGTGAAACGCGGTCAACTACGGATCTACCTCGGCGCGGCCCCCGGCGTGGGGAAGACCTATTCGATGCTGTCGGAGGCGCATCGACGGCTCGAACGCGGACGTGACGTGGTCGCCGCCATCGTGGAGACCCACGGCCGCAGCAAGACCGCCGAGGCCCTGGGCGGGATCGAGCGGATCCCGCCCCGAATGATCGAATACCGCGGCACGAGCATGCCCGAACTGGATGTCGAGGCGGTGCTGCGCCGACGACCGGCCGTGGTGCTGGTCGACGAACTGGCGCACACCAACGTGCCGGGCAGCAAGAACGAGAAGCGCTGGCAGGACGTGCAGGAGTTGCTGGACGCGGGCATCGATGTGGTGTCCACGGTCAATGTGCAGCACCTCGAGAGTCTCAACGACGTGGTCGAGCAGATCACCGGCATCGTGCAGCGAGAGACCGTGCCGGACTGGGTGGTTCGCTCCGCCGATCAGGTGGAGCTGGTCGACATCACGCCGGAGGCGTTGCGGCGCAGAATGTCCCACGGCAACGTCTATGCCGCCGAGAAGGTGGATGCGGCCCTGCGCAACTACTTCCGCCCCGGCAATCTGACCGCGTTGCGCGAACTGGCGCTGCTGTGGCTGGCCGATCAGGTGGACGCCGCCCTCGCCAAATACCGCGAGGACCACAAAATCACCAAAACCTGGGAGGCCCGCGAACGCGTGGTGGTGGCGGTGACCGGCGGCCCGGAGTCCGAGACCATCGTGCGCCGCGCCAGCCGCATCGCCGCCAAGTCCAGCGCCGAGCTGATCGTGCTGCACATCGTGCGCGGTGACGGCCTGGCCGGGGTGTCCCAGCAGCGGCTGGGACGCCTGCGCGACCTGGCCACCGGCCTCGACGCCAGCCTGCACACGGTCACCGGCGAGGACGTCCCCAGCGCGCTGCTGGATTTCGCGCGCCAGGTCAATGCCACCCAGTTGGTGCTGGGCACCTCCCGACGGTCGCGGTGGGCGCGCATGCTCGACGAGGGCATCGGCGCACAGGTCGTGCAGGAGTCCGGCAAGATCGACGTGCACATGGTGACCCACGAGGAATCCAACAAGGGCGGCGGATTCCGGTGGTCCTCGCTGACCCGCGGCGAACGCAAGATCGGGTCCTGGTCGGCGGCCTTCCTGGTGCCCTCGGTGATCTGCGCCGTCATCTACTTCTGGCTCGACCGCCTGCTGGACCTCAGCGGGGAGAGCGCCCTGTTCTTCATCGGCGTGCTCGCGGTCGCGCTGCTGGGCGGTGTGGCCCCGGCCGCGCTGTCGGCGATTCTGTCGGGCATCCTGCTGAACTGGTTCTTCACCGAACCGCGCTACAGCCTGACCATCGCGCAACTGGACAACTTCCTCACCATCGTGGTGCTGCTGGCCGTGGCCGTCGCGGTGGCGGCCCTGGTGGATGTGGCGGCCAAGCGAACCCGGGAGGCGCGCAAGGCTTCCCGGCAGGCCGAACTGCTCGCCCTGTTCGCGGGCTCGGTGCTGCACGGCGCGGATCTGCAGGATCTGCTCGAGCGCGCCCGCGAGACCTGGGGACAGGAGGCGGTCAGCCTGATCGCCGACGACAAGGTGGTCGCCTCGGCGGGCGAGAACCCGCCGACCAAGGTCGACGACTCCCTGACCGCATTGGAGGCAGGCGATGACATGCACTGGCTGCTACTGCGCGGGCGTCCCGTGACCTCCGGGGACCGCCTGGTACTGGGCGCGGTCGCGAATCAGGCAGCCGGACTCGTGCATCAGACCCAGCTGCAGGAGGAGGCCAGCGCTGCGCAGGCGGTCATGGAGGCCGACAAGCTGCGCCGCGCCCTGCTCTCCGCGGTGAGTCACGACCTGCGCACCCCGCTGGCCGCGGCCAAGGCGGCCGCCTCCAGCCTGCGCAGCGACGATGTCGAGTTCTCCCCGGAGGACACCGCCGAATTGCTGGAAACCATCGAGGAATCCGTGGATCAGCTGACCGCCCTGGTCGGCAATCTGCTGGACTCCTCGCGGCTGGCGGTCGGGGTGATCAAACCGCAGGTGCGCAAGGTGTACCTGGACGAGGTGGTGCATCACGCGCTCATGGGCATGGGCACCCGCGGCATGCGCCGCACCACCATGGACCGGGTGAAAGTGGATGTGGACGCCGTCTCGGTGCGCGCCGATCCGGGCCTGCTGGAACGAGTCCTGGCCAACCTGATCGACAATGCCGCCCGCTACTCCCCCCGCGATTCGGTGGTGCGGGTGGCCGCCGAACAGGTCGGCAAACGGGTGGCGGTTACCGTGGTCGATACGGGTCCGGGTGTTCCGACGGGCCTCGAGGACCAGCTTTTCGAGCCGTTCCAGCGGCTCGGCGACCGCGACAACTCCACCGGTGTGGGACTGGGTCTGTCGGTGGTCCGCGGCTTCGTGGACGCCATGGACGGCACCGTGCATGCGGAGCCCACCCCCGGCGGCGGACTGACAATGGTGATCGATCTGCCCGCCGGGGACGACCCCGCGGGCGCAGCAGAGGAGAACGGGTGACGAACGCGGCGGCAGCGCCGACCAGAGTGCTGGTGGTCGATGACGAACCACAGATCCTGCGCGCCCTGCGCATCAATCTGTCGGTGCGCGGCTACGAGGTGACCACCGCGTCCAATGGCGCGGCGGCCCTGCGTGCCGCGGCCGAGAAGCACCCCGACGTCATCATCCTCGACCTCGGGCTGCCCGATATGGACGGCATCGAAGTGCTTGCGGGACTGCGCGGCTGGTCCCCCGCACCGGTGATCGTGCTCTCGGCCCGCACCGACTCCTCCGACAAGGTGGAGGCCCTCGACGCCGGTGCCGACGACTACGTCACCAAGCCGTTCGGCATGGACGAGCTGCTGGCCCGGCTGCGCGCGGCCGTGCGCCGCTCCGCCAATACCGCCGACGCCGCCGAACCGATCATCGAAACCGGTTCCTTCACAGTGGATCTCACCGCTAAGAAGGTCACCCGCCACGGCCACGACGTCCACCTGACCCCCACCGAATGGGGCGTGCTGGAGATGCTGGTCCGCAACAAGGGCAAACTTGTGGGCCGCCGCGAACTGCTGCGCGAGGTCTGGGGCCCGTCCTACGCCACCGAAACCCATTACCTGCGTGTGTATCTCGCCCAGTTGCGCCGCAAACTCGAAGACGACCCGTCACAGCCGAAACACCTGCTCACCGAGGCCGGAATGGGCTACCGCTTCCAGTCGTAAACCGCTGAAAAAAGATCAGGGAGCTCTCACCGCGTGGAATCGGACAGATTTCCACGCTGAGAGCTCCCTGATCTAGTAGGACCCCTTTAGCTCGGCAGGGCCGCCGTGTGTTCGGATTTCACGGCGTCGAGTTTCTGGGGGTCCAGGCCGAGGCGATCCAGGACGGTGGGGGCCACCTGGGTCAGCGAAACCTGGTCGGTCACATCGTGCTTCGAGATGCCGGAGCCGACGACCAGCAGCGGGACGTGGCGGTCCTCGGGGCTGGAACCGCCGTGCTCGGCGATCTTGGACTTGCCCGCGGTGTAGACCGTGCCGTTGGTGCCCGCGAACAGGTCCGGGACCCGGGTGTCATCGGCGGTGGTGCCGAAGAACTTCACCGCGTCCGCGCCCGCGTACACCTGGGCGGTGTCCACACCGGAGGCGGTGTAGGGCTTCGGATTGCCGGCGATGTCGGTGCCGGTGCCGTTGGCTTCCAGCAGCTTTCGCTTCGCGAAGGCGACGGCCTCGGGCGAGCGGTCGGCCAGCCACCACAGGATGGCGGCGTCGTCGATCGAGTGCGCGATCAGCTTGGGGGTGGCCGGGTGGGTGGCCGCCCACTCCTTGTTGATGCCGTCGATGATCGGCTTGTCGTCCACGCGGGTCAGCGCGTCCGGCTTGATCGGCGACTGCCCGTGCTTGGCGGTCAGCACGATGGTGGTCTTGTCGGTCAGCCCGGCCTTGTCGATGGCGGCGACGAAGCGGCCGATCTGCTGATCCACGAAGTCCAGCGCACCGGTCAACAGCGCACCAGGCTTGCCGTCGGCGCCGTAACCCTTGGACGCGGGCAGCTTCTGCGTGACCGACACGTCCTGGAAGTTCATGCCGAACACCGCGGGCACACCGACCTGCTTGGCGCCGGAGTGATCCTTGCCGTTGATCTCGTTGACGATCGCGTCGGCCTTGTAGGTGTCGTATCGCTTGGTCTGGTCCGAATCCTTGGTCCAGGCGTCACCCTTGGGCGAGTTGCTGTCGATCTCCGGGGTGAACAGGTCGTCGATCGAGCGGCCGCCCTTACCGTTCATGATCTGGTAGGCCGGGTGCTTGTCCGACCAGGCGGTGCGCTGACCGGCGTCGTGCACGACCGAGAAGATCGTGTTCACCTTCAGGTAGTCCGACGGTGAAATCGGCTTGCAGGTAACCGGATCCACCGGCAGCTTGGCCGGATCCAGCACGCTGCTGGGATCGTCGGTCATCGCCGCGATGCCGTCGGGGAGACCGGAAAGGCCCTGACCGCCGTCGAGATCCTCGGTCTTCTTGTCGATCTCCTCGGTCAGCGGAACCTGCGCGCCCTTCTTGGCGGTCGCGCAGTCCTTCGTACCGGCGGGCAGCAGGTCACGAGCCCAGGTGTCGTCGTAGTAGACGCCGGTGGTCTTGGGACTGCCGCCGGTGATCATCGCCATGGTGCCCGGGAAGGAGTCGGCGGGGGTCAGCACCTGCGCGTTGGTGTACTGCGCGCCACGCGCGACCAGCTTGGCCAGCGCCGAATCCTGATGCGCCGCCACATAGTCGGACAGATCCGACTGATGCATGCCGTCGATCGACAACAGCAGCACATGCTGATCGTGCTTGGCCGTATCGCTGCTGCCACACCCGGCGACGGTCAACCCCATCGCTGCACACGCACCGGCCGCGACCAGCCGGTATCCCATCCTGCGCACCTGACCCACTCCATTTCCTCACCTCCGGCTCCCCGACGGGTGAACCGAGATTCGGAAAGGTTTGCGGGCGCGGGTAACGGGCGAGCGTCGCGGCGATGATGGCCGCGCGAACATTAGCTAGGGCTGCACGAACACGGCTATCGCGACAGCCGGATCGGCAGCGACTTCAGGCCGTTGTTCAGATTCGAACGGATGCGCCGGGAATCGCCGGTCTGCTCGAGCTTCGGGAAGCGCGCGAGCAGTTCCTCGAAGAACACCCGGCCCTCCAATCGCGCCAGATGCACCCCGAGGCAGAAGTGCTGGGCCAGCCCGAAGGACAGGTGCGGGTTGGGGTTTCGGTGGATGTCGAAGCGCTGGGCGTCGGCGAAGACGTCCTCGTCACGATTGGCCGAGGTGTACCACATGGCCACCTTGTCGCCCGCCTTGATCGGGACACCGCGGATCTCGGTGTCGGCGGTGGCGGTGCGGCGGAAGTAGTGCAGCGGGTTGGCGTAGCGCAGGATCTCCTCCACCGCACCGGGAATCAGCGCCGGGGTGTCGCGCAGCGCCTGTAGTTGGTCCGGATGCGCCAGCAGCAATTCCAAGCCCGAGGACAGCATGGTCTTGGTGGTGTCGTTGCCCGCGGTCACCAGCTGCGTGAAGAAGCTGCCGAATTCCAGGTCCGACATGGGTTTTCCGCCGAACGCCCCGGACAGGATGAGCCCGGTGAGATCGGTCTGCGGTTCCTGTTCGCGCCGCGCCATCGAGAACTGGATGGCGTAGATCGCCATCTTCGTCAGCTCGGCGGTCACGTCGAAATCGCCGACCAGTTCCGGATCCTGCTGGCTGGTGGACTGTTCGGCCCACTGCCGGATGCTCGGCCAGTCCGCTTCGGGAATGCCGAACATGCCGCCCACCACCTGGCTGGGCAGCACCCCGGCCACGTCGTGCACGAATTCCACGTCGCCGTCGACGCTGTCGAGCAGGGCGCGGGTGAGTTCCCGGATGCGGTCCTCCAGTTCGCCGATCACGCGGGCCTTGAAATGCTCGGCCAGCGGGCGGCGGTAGTCGGTGTGCCGCGGCGGATCCATCATGAGCAGCATGTTGCGGGTCTGCTCGAGGCGTTCGGGCGGCTGGTTCTCCAGGATCACGCCGGCCTGTTCGGCGGAGAACAGTTGCGGATTGCGGGCCACGTGGGCGACATCGGCGTGTTTGAGGATGGCCCAGTAGCCGGGCTCGCCGGGCATCTCCTGCCAGTGCACGGGATCGGTGCGCCGCAGTTGCGCGAAGATCTCGTGGATCGGTCCGGCCACATACAGTTCCGGATCGTAGATGTCGGTGACCGTGCCCACGTCGCACCTCGGTATTCACTTGCGGGTCTGTGTCTTTCGCCTCCGACGCTAAACCCGGGCGATGCGCCGCGAGACGGTTACCGACAAACATCCCATTCAGTGGACACAGTGTCAGTGAACGTACGGCACCCCATGCCACGGCCGCGCGGACGATGAACCACCATGGAGGCCATGCCGATTGCCGCGATCGTGTTCGACATGGACGGTGTGCTCATCGATACCGAGCCCATCTGGGAAGAGGTGCGACGCGAGTACGTCGACGAACTGGACGGCCGCTGGCTGCCCGACACCCAGGACCGGTTCATGGGCATGAGCACCTCCGAATGGTCCGAATACACCAGCCGGGAACTGCTCGACGGCCGCCGCACACCCGACGAGGTGGCCGAGGACGTCATCTCACGCATGGCCGCCCGCTACGCCGAGCACCTGCCGCTCATGCCGGACGCCGCCGAGACGGTCCGACGGTTCGCGGAGTCCTACACGCTCGGGCTGGCCAGTTCCTCGCCGCGCCGGCTCATCGATGTGGTGCTCGACCACATGGGCGTCACCGAGCTGTTCACCGCGACGGTCTCGACCGAGGAGGTGGAGCGCGGCAAGCCCGCGCCCGACGGGTACCTCGAGGCGGCGTCCCGCCTGGGCATCGAGCCCGCCCTGTGCATGGCGATCGAGGACTCCAGCAACGGGCTGCGGGCCGCGCACGCCGCGGGCATGACGGTGATCGCGGTTCCGCATCCCAAGTACCCGCCCGCCCCCGATGCGATCGCCCTCGCGGCCACCGTCGCCGACAGCCTGACCGACGTCACACCCGAGTTGGTGGCGGAATTCCGCTGACGGCGGCGGTGTTCAGAACGACTGGCAACCAGATGGTTGTCCCGGGTGACCCAATGGGAGGATCTTCCTATGTCCGAACAGACCGCCGCACCGCAGACCGCCGCCGCCGACCAGTCCGCCGAACCGGTGCAGTTGTGGGCCGAGCGCACCGGTACCCGCGCCTACACCGGACGCAACAATCGCGGCGGTGAGGTGCTCATCGCGTCCGCGGGCGTACCGGGCGCGTTCACCCCGGGTGAGCTGCTCAAGATCGCGCTCGCGGGCTGCTCCGGACTCAGCGCCGACTTCACCCTCGCCCGCCGTCTCGGCGAGAGCTTCGACGCCACCGTTCACGTCTCCGGCGATGCCGACCGCGAGAACGAGGTGTACCCGGAGCTCACCGAGGAGTTCGACCTCGACCTGTCCGAACTCGACGAGGAAGCGCGCCAGCGCCTGCTGGTCGCCGCCCAGCGCGCCATCGACAAGGTGTGCACGGTCGGCCGCACCCTCAAGGCGGGCACCACCGTCAACCTCACCTTCCGCATCGACGAATGAGTGCGGCACCGGTCCGGCTCAGCGCCTGGGTCCACGGCGACGTACAGGGCGTCGGGTTTCGTTGGTGGACCCGTTCGCGCGCCCTGGAACTGGGCCTGACCGGCTACGCCCGCAACCATCGCGACGGCCGCGTACACGTCGTCGCCGAAGGCACCCGCGAACGCTGCGAAACGCTGCTCGACCTGCTACGTTCCGGTACTACACCGGGTCGGGTAAACCTGGTGGTGGAAGACTGGAACACCGCCCAGGGCGGCATGACAGGATTCGAAGAACGCTAGCGCGCGGCAAGCCCACGGAGTCGACCAATGCCCTCAGACCGACCAGCCGGTCCCCCCACCCCGGACCAGCCCACGCCCGACCCCGCCCACCCCGCCGAATCCCATAGCGCCCCAAGAGATCCGTCCAACCCACCCTACGAACACCACCCGCTCCCCCCATACCCGGAGGACGACCCCACCCCGCCCCCGAGCGGCAGCGAGCCGACCGTGCGCTTCGCGGCGGGGGCGGAGCCCACGATCCGGATCGACACCGGCGACACTCCCGAACCCACGCCCGATTTGCCCGGGACACCCGCTTCTGGCCTGCCGGGCGGCAGCGAGCCGACACTTTCGCTGCCCGCCGAATCCGGGTTCGGCGCAGGCGAGTCCGGGTCGGGTCAGCCGGGTGGATTCCAGCCGACGCCGGCCATGCCGAGCGAATTCGGTGGTGGCGCAGGTGGTTCCGGCGAGGCCGGATCAGCTGGGGCGGGTGGGTATCAGCCGACGCTGCCGTTGCCTGCGGATTTCGGGCAGGAGCACGGCGGCGAGCATCATGCACCGCACCGCTTGGCGGGGGAATCCCACGGCGGACCGGGGGCTTTCGGGGAGCCCGCCGCGGCTACGCCGCCGACGCCGGGCGAGGCCGGGTTCGTGTTGGCGGGGCCGTCGCCGTATCCGGTGGAGCCGCCGCCCGGGCTGGTGGAGGTGCCGCCGGTGCGGTCGCCGCGGCGCGGGAGGATGACCACGCAGGAGGAGGGGGTTACGCAGCCTCGGCCGCCTACGGTGGCGGAGACGCGGGCGCGGGAGAAGGCGCGGCGGCGGGCCGAGGAGCAGGAGCGGGCCGAGGCGGAGGCCGCGGAAGCCAAGCGGCGCAAGAAGAAGCGAGTGCTGATCGGTGGGGCCGCGGTCGTGGGGATCGCGGGGCTGGTCGGCGGCGGCTACCTGATCGCCAACGCGTGGAACGGGCCCGAGGTGACGGCCATGTGCACGGTGGTGGCCAAGCAGGGCGAGGTGGTGCCCACCGGGCCGGGGCAGAGCATCACCGCGACCCAGGACAATCAGGAGGTCGTCGTTCCGGACAACTACTGTTCGGATGCGTCGGATCGCGGTGACAGCGGCATTCATCCGGGCTTCTTCTTCCTGGCCGGACACTCCTACCGCTACTACTACGGCGGCAGCGGATCCATCGGGCACGCGCCCTCCGGCGGCAGCATCAGCGCCCCGTCGGGCGCGACGGTGAAAACCAAGAGCGGCAGCACCATTCAACGCGGCGGACTCGGCGCGAAGGTCCACGGCAAGGGCGGTTCCTAGTGCGACGTGAACGCGGCAACCCGCGACCGGGCTGGCAGCGGACCATCGAGGGGCAGGGGCTGGTCTACGGCTCGCCGGGGCAGTACGCCAACGGTCAGCCGCGGCCGTACTGGGACGAGTCGGTGCACTACGTCTTCGACATGGACGAGATCCTGGCCATGGAGGCGCAGGTCGAGGTGCTGCACACCATGTGCCTGCACGCCGTCGAACAGGTAGTACTGACCGAGCGTTTCGCGGATTTCGGTCTGCCGCAGTGGAGTTGGGAGCACATCACCAAGTCCTGGCACCGCTCCGACCCGCACATCTACGGCCGTTTCGACATGCGCTACGACGGCCGCGGCCCCGCGAAACTGCTGGAGTACAACGCCGATACACCGACCTCCCTGCTGGAGGCCGCAATCGTGCAGTGGCACTGGCTGACCGACACCCACCCCGACGACGATCAGTGGAATTCCCTGCACGAGAAGCTGGTCGAGCGCTGGGGCGAGATGCGCGAGACGCTGCCGGGCAGTCAACTGCACTTCAGCTGGTCGAGCGCGGACTCCTCCGGTGAGGACAATGTCACCACCGCCTACATGCAGGAGACCGCCGCCGAGGCCGGGTTCGACACCGTCGCCCTCCCCATCGAGGACGTCGGATACGACACGGAGCTGGACCGTTTCGTGGACCTGGCCGAGGCACCCATCGAGGCCATCTTCAAGCTCTACCCGTGGGAGTGGGCGCTCGACGACGATTTCGGCAAGCGCGTGGTCACCTCGCTGCCGGAAACCATGTGGCTGGAACCGCTCTGGAAGACCCTGCTGTCCAACAAGGCCATCCTGGCCGTGTTGTGGGAGATGTATCCGGGCCACCCCAACCTGCTGCCCTGCTACCTCGACGACCCGCACGAGCTCACCGAGTACATCCGTAAACCCAAGCTCGGCCGCGAGGGCGCGAACATGACCATTGTCGGCGCGGGCATGGAGACCGCGACCGGCGGCGTCTACGGCGAAGAGGGCTACGTCTACCAATTGCTGGACCCGCTCCCCGAATTCGACGGTATGCGCCCGGTGCTGGGTGCTTGGATCGTGGGCGACACGTCGGCGGGACTGGGCATCCGCGAGACCGTCGGCCTGATCACCGACGACTCCTCGACCTTCGTCCCGCACCGCATCCCGCAGTGACCCGACCTAATCACCCGTAAGGAAAACCGATGACGGTTCTCGCACTCGAAGCAGGCTACTGGCACTCACTCGGACGCGGCGTCGGCGCGATCGTCTGCTACGCCCTGCTCGGCCTGGTGCTGCTACTGCTCGGCTTCCAGGCCGTGGACTGGACGACACCGGGCCCGCTGCGTTCCATGGTGGCCCGCGGCCTGCCCAACTCGGTCATCATCAGCTCCGCCGCCATGCTCAGCGTCGCCTTCATCGTGGTGTTCGCCATCTACGCGCAGGCCGGCAAGCTCACCGAGGGCCTGATCGCCACCACCGTCTACGGCCTGGTCGGCATTGCGGCACAGGTGGCTGCGGCCCGCGCCCTGGAGTACGTGCTCGGCATCGACATCGGCGGGGTGCTGAAGGATCCGGAATTCAGCATCGAGTCGGTGGTGGTCTCCGCCGCGCACATCTCCATCGGCGCGGTGATCGCCTTCGCGATCCTCTGACCCTCAGCTGAACTGCGGGGTCCGCTCGACTACCCGACCGGCCGTCGAGCGCAGCCAGGCGGCCAGCCAAACCATTCCGGCGCCCGCGAACACATGGCCCACCCGCACGATGGGCGCGGGCAGCAAGAATGTCAGCGACAGCGCCGACAGCCCGATCAGATAGCATCCGACCGCGAGCGGCGGCACCGCCCGGGTACGCCACAATGCCACGGCGAACAGCCACGTCCCGACCAGGGTCAGCACTGCCGTCGCCAGAAACGCCCAGCGCGCGGGGCCCGCGAGCAGGTGCTTCAGCACCGCCGAATCCAGGTACACCAGAACGAAATTCATGGTGAAAGCGATCCCCGCGAAGTATCCGAAACTCAGGAAATGCGTGGCGAACGCCCACCCCCCGAATCTTCCCATCCGCTCGTACTGCGCGAGATAGAGCCCGACCGCGAACGCGATACCGAACGGCACGGCCCCGCCGTTGAGCACTTCGGTAGCCGGAAACTTCTGTCCGACAATGGTTTCCAACACCCCCGCGACCGCGATGGCCACCCCGCAGACCACCCCGGCGATCGCCGCGAGCCGAAACAACAATTGACTGTTCATGACTGAATTCCCTTCCGGGCCAGACGAAGTCGTACCGCACCAACGCTAGAAATCGACCTCGCCCCCGGTAAGTGCCCCGCGACCCACACCTCCCGGCACAGCACCGATGACAAAACCATGACCTTCGGACTATTTCCGCGTCTGGCCCTCGCCCACCACCCCGCCCCCTCCCTAGGCTCGACCCATGCCCCGGCCGCAAGCCCTCACCTGGGTAACCTGCTTCACCTACACCTCGGTCCTGGCCGCCGCCTGGTTCGCAGCCCTCACCCACACCGCCCCCACCACCCCCCTCCGCCTGACCACCCTCACCCTCGCCCTCCTCGCCCTCACCACCCTGGACCTCCGCTCCACCTACCCTGGCCGGGCCGAACCGTCCTCCGCGACAACCGAACCGGCTGCCACGAGAGCGGGTGCCACCGCGCATCGTGCGATCCGAGCGGCGGCAGGGGTAGCCGCGCATGCGGGGTTGTTCGCGGTGGCGGCGGCTGTGGATGCGGCGGGTGACGCCAAGATCCTGTTCGTGCTGTTGCCGTTCGAAGCCTTTGTCGCACTGGGGCGGCGGGCAGCCATCGGGGTGGCGGTGGTGATTGTCGCCGTGGTGGCCACGACTATCGCCCTGCAGACGCACACCCGCACCGATGCCGCGCGGCTGGCGGAATTCGTGATGTTCTCGATCGGGGTGGTGTTCGCGGTGGCGTTGGGGGCGCTGGCGGCGCGGGCCGAGGAAGGGCAGCGGCGGGCCGAACGGCTGGTGGCGGAGTTGTCGGAATCGCATGCGCGGCTGCGGGAGTACGCCGATCAGGCGGCGGCGCTGGCGGCGGCGGCCGAACGGGCTCGGGTGGCGCGGGATATCCATGACACGGCCGGGCATCATCTGGCGGTAGTGGCGATCCAGTTGGAGAAGGCCGCCGCGTATCGGAGCGTGGATGCGGTGGCCGCGGATCAGGCCCTGGCCGATGCGCGGGACTCGGCCCGCGCGGCGCTGGAGCAGGTGCGGACGGCGGTGGGAACCTTGCGGGCCGACATCGACGGCTTCACACTCTCGGCGGCGTTGGGTACCCTCGCGCACCGATTGGGCAGCAGCGGTTTTCCGGTGCGGGTCGATATCGACGGCAGTGACGAGCCGGGCGAGTCCGCGGCCTTCGCCCTGTATCTGGCGGCGCAGGAAGGGCTCACCAATGCGTTCCGGCATTCGGGGGCGGCGACCGCGACGGTCCGGGTCGCGCATGGTTCCGCGCACAGCGTGCTCGAAATAGCCGATGGTGGACGAGGTTTCGCCCCGGGCACCGCCGAGGGAAACGGGCTGACAGGCATGCGCGAGCGACTCGCGCTGCTAGGCGGGCAACTCCGGGTGGACACCGGACCGCAGGGGACCCGATTGCGCGCCCGGCTGCCCCGGAGCCCGCGATGACCGAACCCGAGCCCGTACCGATCGGATCGACCGGTGTGCTGGTTGTCGACGACCAGAGGCTGGTGCGCGAAGGCATTGCCTCCCTGCTCGCCTTGCAACCCGGGGTGCGCGTGGTCGGCACCGCCGAGAGCGGCGAGGCGGCCGTCGATCTCGCCCGCGAGCTGACACCGGACGTGGTGCTGATGGACGTGCGCATGCCGGGAATGGACGGCCTGACCGCCGCCGTGGCGCTGCGCGACCGGACCAAGGTCTTGATGCTCACCACCTTCGACGACGACGAATACGTCATCCGGGCCTTGCACGCGGGTGCGTGCGGCTACCTGCTCAAGGACCTCCCCGCCGCCGAGTTGGCGGCAGCGGTGCGGCTGGCGCACTCCGGCGTGGATCAGTATTCGGCGCGCGTGTCCGCCCGCTTGCTCGGCATGCTGCGCCACCTGCCGGCTGCCGGCGGCAGGGTCACGGCGGCCACGCCCGCCTCCTCAACGGCCGAAAGCGGCCTGACCAAGCGGGAATCGGAGGTGCTGCGGCTGCTGGCGACGGGTGCGTCCAACCGGGAGATCGCCCGCGCCCTGTTCGTCAGCGAGGGCACGGTCAAGAATCACGTGTCCAGCGTCCTGGTGCGCCTGGGCGTGCGGGATCGAACCCAGGCCGCGATCTACGCCCTCGACCGGGGTCTGGCGTAGCTCAGCGCACCCGCCCGTATTTGATGAAGGCGACGCCGTCCTCGAAGACGCGGCTGGTGATCACCCGGAAGCGCGACGGTTCGGGGAGTTGCCCGCAGGCGCCGAAGAGCGGGCGGCCGTGGCCGAGCACGATCGGGTAGAGCTTCAGGAAGACCTGGTCGATCTCGGGCAGCAGGGTTTGGGCGAGTTCGCCGCCGCCGCACAGCCAGATGCCGAGGCCCTTCTCGCGCTTGAGTTCCCGGACCCGGTCGAGGGGGTTGTCGGAGATCAACTCCACATCCGAGGCCGGGGCCTCCGGCAGCGTGGTGGAGACCACGAACTGGCGCAGGTGCGCATACGGGCTGGAGGTGCCGGTGCGGACCCCGAAGTCGTGGGTCTTGCGCCCCATGATCACGGTGTCGAAGTTCTGGCAGGGTTTGTCGACGCCGAGCACCTGACGCACCTTGGTCGGCAGCGCCTCGGGATATTGCGCGATGATCGCGGGCCCGTGGTCGCCCCCGACGGGGAAGAAGTCGACCGAGCCCGCATCGGTGGCGATGAATCCGTCGATGGTGGCCGAGACGAAGTAGGTCAGTTTGCGCATCTGTTTCCTCCAGGCGGCACAACGCATGCCGCTAGTGAAAAAGGTAGCGCCTCGGAGCCCTCGATTGGGAGGCTCGATCACATCACGCACGCCGGAGGGGTAATTAAACCTGCTGGTCTCAGCCGCGCGGGCGGGGTTGACAGCGCGGGCAGGAGAAAGACGAACGGTTCATGAACTTCTCCCGGCGCATGATCGCACCGCAGCGCCGGCAGGGCTCGTCCTCGCGGCCGTAGGCGTTCAGCGACCGCTCGAAGTACCCGGACTGCCCGTTGACGTTCACGTAGAGGGCGTCGAAGGAGGTGCCCCCGGCCTGCAACGCCTCACCCATCACGTGCTGGGTCTCGGTGAGAAGAGCATGCAGCGCAGGCTTGCTCAGTTTGGCCGCCTCGCGCTCGCCGTGAATCTTGGCCCGCCACAACGCTTCATCGGCGTAGATGTTGCCGACCCCGGACACCACGGTCTGATCCAGCAGCAGCCGTTTGATCTCGGAGTGCTTGCCGCGCAACGTCTTCACGACGGCCTCGGCGTCGAAACGGGGATCGAGCGGATCGCGCGCGATATGCGCCGCGGACTCCGGCACCCAGGTGCCGTCCACCTCGACCAGATCCGAGAGCATCCAGCCGCCGAACGTGCGCTGATCGATGAATCGCAGTTCATTGCCGTCGTCGAGGGCGGCGATGATGTGCGCGTGCTTCTCCAGCGGCGCGGACGCGGGCTGCACCAGCATCTGCCCGGACATGCCGAGATGCACGACGAGAGAGGTATCGGGCTCATCGAAGGTGAGCCACAGGAATTTCCCCCGCCGCTGCGCGCTGTCGACGCGCAGTCCGGCCAGTCGGGCGGCGAGATCGTCCCCGCCGAGCTCATGCCTGCGCACCGAGCGCGGATGCTTGACGGTCACCCGGTCCAGAACGCGGCCCACCACATGCTCGGTGAGCCCGCGCCGGACGACTTCGACCTCGGGGAGTTCGGGCATCTAGCTCTTCGAGCCGTCTGAACCCTCGGGCGCGTTCTCGGCGTGCAACGCCTTGTAGGCCGCGCCCGCGGCCTTCTGCTCCGCTTCCTTCTTGGAGCGGCCCACCCCCTGGCCGTAACCCTTCCCACCGATCACCGCGGTGGCGGTGAACTCCTTGTCGTGGTCGGGTCCGGTGGAGGTGATCTCGTAGCTGGGCACGCCGATGCCGCGTTCGGCGGTCAGCTCCTGCAGGCTGGTCTTCCAGTCGAGCCCGGCCCCCATGCGGGGACCGCGCTCGAGCAGATCGGCGAACAGCCGCAAGACAACGGTGCGTGCCACATCGATGCCGTGCTCGAGATGCACGGCACCCAACAGCGATTCCATGCCGTCGGCGAGAATGCTCGGCTTGTCGCGTCCTCCGGTGAGCTCCTCGCCCTTACCGAGCAGGAGATGGCGGCCGAGGCCGCCGGGGCCGAGGACCCGGGCCACTTCGGCGAGCGCGTGCATGTTGACCACGCTCGCGCGCAGCTTCGCCAGCTCGCCCTCGGATTTTTCCGGGTGCTCCAGATAGAGGCGCTCGGTGATGCTCAAACCGAGCACCGAGTCGCCCAGGAATTCCAGGCGCTCGTTGGTCGGCAGGCCACCGTTCTCGTAGGCGTACGACCGGTGCGTCAGCGCTAGGCGCAAAAGCTCCGGTTGTACGTCCACGCCGAGAGCCTCGAGCAGGCTGGCATGGTCGGCTGCATCACCTACGGCGGATACATCCGCCGCGTCCTTGCTGGCGGTCACGGTCGCTGCTGTTTGCGAAATCAGATCGCGGAGGTGACCTGACGGCCCTTGTAGGTGCCGCAGGAGGGGCACGCGATGTGCGGCAGGGTCTTCTGGCCGCAGGCGCGGTTCGGGCAGGTGATCAGGGTCGGCGCGGTGGCCTTCCACTGGCTGCGACGCGCGTGGGTGTTGGCACGGGACATCCGGCGCTTCGGAACGGCCACGACTAGCTCTCCTCTGTCTTGCTTGCGGCACCGTTGTGTCCCGCAAGGGTGGAATCTGTTGATGGGTCCGACGCAGTGTCTGCATCGGTCGACTCAGCAGTAGTGAAAGTTGCGAGTCGGGCCCAGCGAGGGTCAAGTATCTCATGACCGTGTCCGGAACCCGCAATCGCCATCTTGACGCCGCATTCCGGGCACAGACCGGCGCAATCGGGCTCGCACAGCGGCTGCAGCGGAAGCTCCAGGCCGACGGCGTCCACGACGACCGGTTCCAGATCGATCATGTCGTCGACGAGACGATGGATCTCGTCTTCCTCGGTGGTCTGCTCGGTCGCGCTGTCCGGGTAGGCGAACAGCTCGGTGAGGTGCAATTCGAGCTCGTCGGTGAACGATTCGAGGCAGCGCGAGCATTCGCCCTCGACGGGCGCGTGCACGGTGCCCATGACGAGCACACCCTCGGAGACCGACTGCAGGGTGAGATCCATTTCGATCTCCGCACCCACCGGGATGGCGACCAGGTCGAGCCCGAGCCGCTTATCGGTGGTGAAGACCCGATGCCGTTCTTTCATCGACCCGGGGGCACGTCCGAGACTGCGGACGTCCAGCACGAAACCCGCGTCGATCACCTGTTGACGATGACGCGAAGGCTTACCGGAATCGGCAGGCACGAAGAACTCACCTCACGGTAGATGGGGAATGGGCAACCACCCCACAATACCGAAAGCCCCGCTCGCAACCCAAACGGGGCAAGCGGGGCACGAGAGTGGTTGCTCAGCGGCGGAATTCGGAGGCGTAATCGGGAATGGGCCCGCCGGAACGCACCTGGTGGCGGCCGCGGCCGACGATGCGCAGGGTGTTGGAGAGGGTTTCCTCGAAGTCGGCGAGCTTGCCGTCGACGTACTCGTCACATTCGGAGCGCAGGCGGTCGGAGTCGGCCTGGGCGGTGTCGATGAGACGGGCGGATTCGGCGTGGGCGGCGCGGACGACCTCGGTCTGGGAGACGAGGCGTTCCTGTTCGGCCTTGCCGTCGGCGACCGAGCGGTCATAGGAAGCCTGGCCTGCGGCGGCGAGGCGGTCGGCCTCGGTGCGGGCGCGGCCGGTGAGCACGTCGTATTCGTTCTTACCGTCGGAGACCGTGCGTTCGGCCTCTTCCTCGGCGGAGGTGACCAGGTGCTCGGCGTGGGCGCGGGCCTCGGCGACCATGCGGTCGGCGTGTGCCTTGGCGTCGGAGAGGATGCGGTCTGCCTCGTCGCGGGCGGAGGTAACCGTGTGGTGCGCTTGCTCGTTCGCGGTCTTGACGGTGGTGTCGGCGCCGTTGCGGGCGTCGGTGACGATCTTGTCGCGGTGATCGAGCACGTCCTGGGCGTCGTCGAGTTCGCCGGGTAGCGCGTCGCGGACGTCGTCGAGCAGTTCCAGGACCTCGCCGCGCGGCACGATGCAGTTGCGGGTCGGTGGGATTCCGCGGGCCTCTTCGATGATGGCCACCAGTTCGTCGAGCGCTTCGAATACCCGGTACATGTGCTACCCCACTCTCCTGCCAGGACTCACGGCGAGACTCTCCGCTGCAGCCAGTCTGCCAATCTCAGCGCTGTCAACAAGGTCCGACACGGCGTGTCGCGGGTTTTCCAAAACATGGCCTGTTTCACAGACAGCAAAAACAAGTGGAGGGAATAGCTCCACTTGGGTTACCGTTGAAGGGCAAGACAGTGCCCGCCCAATGGCGGTGGCCCGGAAGCACTCCCGGACCGCCCGGTCGGCATAGCAGCGTTCGGATGGGGAAGACCATGGCTGTCCACGAGCTCCCGGAGCGGGCGACGTTGCCCGGTGCCGGGCTGGTGAACACCTATGCCTATGGGACCGAAGCCCTCACCCAGGGCGCGGTGGACCTGCACGCCTCGGGCGTCCGGGGACTGGCCCGGTTGGGTGTGTGGCTGCGCGGTGACGCGGTCTTCGCGCAATTGATTCGTTTCGCCTTGGTCGGCGGCCTCAGCAATGTCGGCTACGTCCTGTTGTTCCTCGCGCTCTACGGCGGCGGCCCGCAACTGGCGAACCTGGCCGGGTCCATCGTCAGCACCGCGCTGGCCAATGAGATGCACCGGCGGCTCACCTTCCAGGCGGCCGACCGCGTGCGCTGGTACACAGCGCAATTGGAGGGCGGCGCACTGGCCCTGGCCGGCCTGGCCATCACCTCGGGCTGCCTCGCCATCCTCGAAGTCACCGCGCCGGGCATGAGCGACATCACCGAAGCCCTCGCCGTGCTGGCGATCACCGCCGCCGTCGGCACCATGCGCTTCCTGACCCTCCGCCTCTGGGTCTTCTGACCTACCCCACCCCGAACCTCGCACGCTCACCGGAATGAATTCCGGCACGCCGTGCGAGGTTTCGGCGTGTCCGCACCCGAGTCGGAACCCCGATCGAGCCGGCGACGTCCAAGAAAGCATCCGATCGACGAAAGGGGTTCCGAAATGGACCGTTGGCGCGGATGCCTTGGCGGACGGCGAGATACAGCCACCCCACGCCCCCAACACCCACCCACCCGAGCCTGCGGATCCTGCATCCGTCCCCGCCACCCGCGCCCACCCCACCGGGAGGGCGAATGACCACGGACGAAGCGGTGACCGTGGACAGGGCGGCAGGAGTTGGGCGGCGTTGTGAGGCAACGAGATCGCGACGGGCGCTGCCCGAGGGGCGTGGTGCGCGGCCGGGGCCGGGGCGGCGGGGAGCCCGAGACTCGCACGGGCAGGCGGGCGCGACCGGGCTGGATCGGCGAGAGCAGCATCGGCGGCTGATTTTGGATGTGGTGCCGGAGATGGCGGCAGGAACCGTGGTGAGCCATCAGTCGGCGGCGGTGTTGTTCGGGACCGGACTGTGGCGCGCGCCCTTGGAGCGAGTGTGTGTCACGCGGAATCGCCGGGGCGGCGGGCGGGTGCGGCCGTCCACGAAAATTCATGGGTCGCCGGTGGATTCGGCGGTGGAGGTGGACGGGCTGCTCGTCACCACGCCGGCGCGGACCATCGTCGATCTGGCGCTGGCGTTGCCGTTGGAGGTGGCCGTGGTGGCGGGTGACGCGCTGGCCGGGGCCTTCGGGCTGACCCCAGCCGATCTTGCCGAGGAACTCGGGCTGGCCAAGGGTCGCTATGGGATCAGCAAGGCCAAGCAGGTGATCGGGATGCTGGACGGGCGCAGTCAGAGCATCGGGGAATCATTGAGCCGCCTCATGATTCACCGACACGGACTGCCGCAGCCAGGATCGCAGGGCAATGTGTTCACGCCCGACGGCCGGTTCGTGGCGCGCGTCGACTTCTATTACGAGGCCGCCGGCGTGGTGTGCGAATTCGACGGCCCGACCGCTTACGGCCGCCTACTGCGACCGGGACAGGACCTCGCTACCACCGTCGCCCGCGAACGCACCCGTGAAACCTACTTGCGCACCTTGGGTTTCGAGGTGATTCGCTGGACCTGGGACGAGCTGGTGCGAGGCAATCCGGCGCAGCGGCTGCGGGCTGCGTTGAGCGCGGAGCGATCCCGCCCCGCAGGGCACATCGAACCGGCCGTCGCCCCCGAACCTCGGCGTCTGCCGACTCGGGCGCTATGACCCGCCGACGGACGTTCGCGGGGCCGTAAGGGGTTGCGGCCCCGCGGATGACGTCAGCTCTTGCGTTCGGCGATGCGGGCCAGCAGGCGCTTGTGGACGACCGCGGGCACGAAGTCGGTGATGTCACCGCCGTAGGAGGCGACTTCCTTGACCAGGGAGCTGGAGACGTAGCTGTAGGTGGGATTGGTGGCGATGAAGTAGGTGTCGACGCCGGTGAGTTTGCGGTTCATCTGGGCCATTTGGAACTCGTAACTGAAATCGGTGAAGTCGCGCAGCCCCTTCACCATTGCGGTGATGCCCTGCTGCTTGGCGAAATCGACGAGCAGCCCGCGCCAGGATTCCACGCGCACATTGGGAAGGTGCGCGGTCAACTCCCGGATCAGTTCCATGCGTTCTTCGACGGTGAACATGCCCTGCTTGTTGGGATTCACCACGACGGTTACCACTACCTCGTCGAATTGCTCAGCGGCGCGCGCTATCACATCGAGGTGTCCATTGGTCACCGGGTCGAACGACCCCGGGCACAGTGCTCCAGCCATGGTCGCACGCTACCCTATGGGGTAGGGGCGATTTTCGACCGGCCAATTCGGACAATTCAGTCATGCCTGGTCAGCTATGGATTTGCAACCCTGCAACTGCTCGCCCAACGTTCGCCAAATCACTCACCCAGTTCGCGTACTGTTCGGTTTGCTCCCGTTGATCGTTTGAGAAGCCAATTGCGAAGCTGCATCGGCAATCTCGCTCGATCAGGAAGTACACATATGGCAACGGCATCGTTGGGTCGGAAGATCGCAGTCTCTGTGGCTGTGACCGTGAGCGCGTTCGGCGGCCTGGTGGGCGCGACCGCGTCCGCCGACCCGGGCGGCCACGGGTCAGCACCCGAGCACATTTTTTACGTGATGATGGAAAACCAAGGCGACGAGGACATCCTCGGCAACACCGCCGACGCGCCGTTCATCAACGACTTGGCCAACAAGTACGGCGTCTCCACCGGCTTCCACGGCGTGACGCACCCGTCGCTGCCGAACTACCTGTCCATGTTCTCGGGCGACTTCCAGGGCATCTGGGACGACTGCAAGGCCGGCGCCGACTCCAAGTGCGCCCCCGAGGAATTCGTCCCGAACTCCGGTGACGGCACCTCGACCGCGTCGCTGACCCCCGCGCAGGTCACCTCCGCGACCAACCAGGCGCACATGTTCGGCGGCAAGAACCTGGTCGACCAGCTCGAGGCCAAGGACAAGTCCTGGAAGGCCTACATGGGCGGCATGCCCTCGGCCGGCTTCGAGGGCGAGTTCGCGCCGGGCGTCGTCAACGGCACCCTGGTGAAGCTGTACGCCCAGAAGCACAACCCGTTCATGTACTTCTCGGACATCAACACCCCGGGAAACAAGCGTCTGCAGAACATCGTTCCGTTCGAGAACAACTTCGACGCCGACCTGAAGAGCGGCCACGTGCCGGCCTTCACCTGGATCAGCCCTGACCAGTGCTCGGACATGCACGGCATCTCGCACGACGCCGCCGCGCTGATCAACAAGCCGACCTGCGAGGAGCCGGCCACCGGCGTCGCGCACGGCCCGATCCACCTGGGTGACGACTACCTCAAGGACACCGTCACCAAGATCATGAACTCGGAGACCTGGAAGCACTCGCGTTCCAGCATCGTGATCTCCTGGGACGAGAACGACTACTCGGGCTTCTCCGGCGGCCCGGGCAGCCCGGTCGGCGCGAACAATGTCGTGCTCGGTGGCGGCGACGCCCCGCTCCTGGTGATCAACTCCGACAACGATCACAAGAAGGAAAAGAACAAGAAGGACAACGACCACAAGACCTCGACCGAGGTCTCCGACCACTACTCGACGCTGTCGGCGATCGAGGAGATGTGGCACCTCGGCTGCCTGGCCAACACCTGCAAGCACAAGGCTCCGGAGTCCTTCCGGGACCTGTTCGAAGACTGACGTTTTCGACATTCTCGACCGTTGCCCGCCGTGTCACACACGGCGGGCAACGCCGCGTTCCGACGTCAGCTCTCGATCGTGATCTCGAAGCCGAAGGCCGCGACCAAGCTCGGGTCGTTGAACGAGGTGATGCGGGCGATGCGGCCGCCGATCAGGGTCAGCACCTGAATTCCGTACGCGCCGTAGCGATCTCCGTCCAGATGCTTGTAGGCGACCACGGCGGGCTGACCGTTGGCGCGGGTCGGGCGCAGCAGCCACAGGCGCGGGCGCACGACGCGGGACATGAGGAAGCCGTGCACCGCCGCGCGACCGGTGAACCATGTTGGGATGGGCGGCATTTCCATTTCGACGTCGGCGCGCAGCAGGGCCAGCAGGGCGGCGTGGTCGGCGCGGGTGAACGCGTCGACGTAGTCGTCGAGCAGGCGGCGCTGCCCGGATTCGTCGGGTTCGGCCAGATCCTCTTGCACCGGACCTGATTCGGTCAGGCGCGCGCGGGCGCGCCGCAGCGCGCTGTCCACGGCGATCGTGGTGGTGTCGAGCATGGTGGCGACCTCCGCCGAGCGGAAGGCCAGCACGTCGCGCAGGGTGAGCACGGCGCGCTGGCGAGCGGGCAGAAGTTGCAGTGCCGCAATGAAAGCCAGCCGGATTCCATTGCGCCCGGCCACGATCGCGGCCGGGTCGCCGAAGAGCAGGCTGTCGGGCGCGGGTTGCAGCCACGGCACGCTGGTTTCCCGCGCCGCGACCGCCACCCGATGATCGTCCTCCGGTGCGCCCAGCCCCGACGGCAGCGGCCGCCGCGCCCGCCCTTCGAGAGCCGTCAGACACGCCATGGTCGCAATCTTGTACAACCAATTCCGCAGCGAGGACCGCCCTTCGAACCCCCCGATCCCCCGCCATGCGCGCAAATACGTCTCCTGCACCAGATCCTCGGCATCCTGCACCGACCCAAGCATCCGATAGCAGTGCGCAAGCAATTCCGGCCTGAATCGCTCGGTGAGAGCAGAGAATTCACGCTCGCTGGGCACCGCGGCGGCGCTCACCCCGAGTTCGGGGGTTCCTGCGTCCTCGGCAGCCGATCCGACATCCGACGATGCGGCTGCGATCGAGGACTGCGCAGTGTCGGAAGATACTGCGAGACCTGGGAATGCCGCGCTACTGGGAAATGGCGCGGTGTCCGGGGATGTTGCGGGGTCGATGGGCGAGCCGGAATTTCGGGGCATGGCCGCTGCTCTCAGGGGTGCGGGGATTTTCATGGTGGCGGCCCCTCAGCCGAGCTGTTGCAGTCCGGCGCCGCTCACCAAGTATTCCGCAGCGCTGTCGGGGTCTCCGGCGAGTTCGACCACTGCCTTGCCGACCTGTTCGGGCGTGAGGACCGGGCCCATTCCGGCGATGTAGGTTTCCACGTCTTTGCCCTCGCGGGCTGCGTATGCGGCGACCGCGTCTGCCCCGAGCCCGGTGGTCGGGGTGAGTCGTGGGAGCAGTGCCACGAATCGGATGTCGAGGGCGGCTCGGTCGGATTCCACGGCGGCGTAGGACCGGATGAATCGGATGGTTGATTTGGCTCCGGCGTATCCGCCGCTGAGCGGTGACCCGTTCAGGGCGGCTCCGCTCGACAGGGCGATCACTGTGCTGCCCGGTGCCAGCGGCTCCCGCAATGCGGCTCCCACCCATACGAACGCGTGTTTGGTGTCGACGCTCCAGTTGCGGCTGAAGGTTTCCCAGGTCTGTTCGTGGATGGGGGCGGCGTGCGGCGATGCGCCGGCATTGAGTACCAGCAATCTGGGCTGGTAGACCCGGATCACCTTCTCCGCGACCGCTTCGTCGGTGGCGTCCGCGACCACGGCCACGAATGCGTCGCCGAGTTCGTCGCGCACTTCTCCCAGCGCTTGCTCGTCGCGCGCCACCCCGATCACCCGCATGCCCGCGCCGACGAGGGCGGCGGCGATCCCCCGCCCGAATCCGCGGCTCGCCCCGGTGACGACTGCTGTCTGTACCGATTCCGACATCACGCACTCCCAACTCCGGTCTGTTCCTGTCAGGTATTCAGACCGGCGGGAGTCGGGAAATCCGTCGGCGGTCAGCCTTCGAATTCGGCGAGGTCGATTCGGGTTTCGCCGTAGTCGCGGGACTTCAGGGCCGTGTAGCCCTTGGGCCAGGTGATTTCCGGGGAGCGGATGGAGCGTTCGACGACGATGAGGGCTTCCTCGTGAAGCCAGCCGTTGTCGGCCAATGCCTGCAGGTCGGCTTCGACGTCGGCGACCTCGAGGGCGTACGGCGGGTCGGTGAAGACCAGGTCGTAGCGTTCCGAGGGCGAGGCGGACAGGACCGCGCTGACCGAGTTCTGCCGTAGTTCCGCGCCCGGCAGGCCGAGGTCGCCGATATTGCCGCGGATGATCGCGGCGGCTTTGCGGTCGGATTCGATGAGCAGGGCGTGGGATGCGCCGCGCGACAGGGCTTCCAGGGCGAGCGCGCCGGAGCCCGCGTAGAGGTCGAGGACGTGCAGGCCGTCGAAGTCCATGCGGGCGTGCAGCAGTGAGAACAGCGCCTCACGCACCCGGTCGGAGGTGGGGCGGGTGCCCGCCGGGGGGACGCGTAGTCGGCGTCCCCCGGCGGTGCCCGCCACGATCCGGGTCATTCGGCGGCGGCCTCGTTGAGGTTGACGTCGACCAGCAGGTCGCCGCCTTCCACCTGCTGCACCTTGGCGATGGCCACCCGCCGCACGATGCCCGCGCGCGGCGCGGTGATGGCGGCCTCCATCTTCATGGCCTCGATGGTGCCGACGGTGTCTCCGGCGGTGACCGAATCCCCTTCGGAGACAGCGAGGGTCACGACTCCGGCGAACGGCGCGGCGATGTGCCCGGCATTGGTGCGGTCGGCCTTCTCGGCGGCCGGGACCTCGCTGGAGATGGACCGGTCGCGCACCGAGACGGGCCGCAACTGCCCGTTGAGGATGCACATGACGGTGCGCATGCCGCGCTCGTCGGGCTCGGAGATGGCTTCCAGGCCGATGAGCAGGGTGACGCCCTTGTCGAGTTGGACGCGGTGTTCCTCGTCGTGGCGCAGGCCGTAGAAGAACTGGTTGGCCGAGAGCCCGGTGGTGTCGCCGAACTTCTCACGGTGGGCGAGGAATTCGGCGGTGGGCCCGGGGAACAGTAGCCGGTTGAGGGTGGCGCGCCGCTCGTCGGAGGTGCCGGACAGTCCGGCCTCGTCGGCGGCGGTGAGCTGGGTTTCCGGCTTGGCGGGGCCGCGGCCTTCCAGCGCCCGGCTGCGGAACGGTTCGGGCCAGCCGCCGGCCGGGGTGCCGAGTTCGCCACGCAGGAAGCCGATCACGGAGTCCGGGATGTCGTAGCGGGCCGGGTCGTTGGCGAAGTCCTCGACGTCGACGCCGGTGCCGACGAGTGCGAGCGCGAGGTCGCCGACCACCTTGGAGGACGGGGTGACCTTGACCAGGCGGCCCAGCAGCCGGTCGGCGGCCGCGTACTTGGCCTCGACCTGTTCGAACTGGTCGCCGAGTCCGAGCGCGATGGCCTGCTGGCGCAGGTTGGAGAGCTGCCCGCCCGGAATCTCGTGGTGGTAGACGCGTCCGGTCGGGCCCGGCAGTCCGGACTCGAAGGGCGCGTACACCTTTCGCAGCGACTCCCAGTACGGCTCGAGGTCGCACACGTTCTGCAGGTTCAGCCCGGTGTCGTAGGGCGAATTAGCCGCTGCCGCAACGATGGCCGACAAGGCAGGCTGAGAAGTGGTGCCCGCCATGGGCGCCGACGCCCCGTCGACCGCGTCCGCCCCGGCCTGCCAGGCCGACAGGTAGGTGGCCAGCTGGCCGCCCGGGGTGTCGTGGGTGTGCACGTGCACGGGCAGGTCGAATTCCCGGCGCAGCGCGCTGACCAGGGTCGCGGCGGCGGGTGCGCGCAGCAGTCCGGCCATGTCCTTGATGCCGATGATGTGCGCCCCGGCCTCGACGATCTGCTCGGCGAGCTTGAGGTAGTAGTCGAGGGTGTAGAGGTCCTCGTTCGGGTTGGACAGGTCGCCGGTGTAGGACAGAGCGACTTCGGCCAGGGCCGTACCGGTTTCGCGGACGGCGTCGATGGCCGGGCGCATCTGGTCGACGTTGTTGAGCGCGTCGAAGATGCGGAAGATATCGATGCCGGTGGCGGTGGCCTCGGAAACGAAAGCGCGCGTGACCTTCTCGGGGTACGGCGTGTAGCCGACGGTGTTGCGCCCGCGCAACAGCATCTGCAGGTTGATGTTCGGCACGGCCTCGCGCAGCGCGGCGAGTCGCTCCCACGGGTCCTCGTAGAGGAACCGCAGCGCGACGTCATAGGTTGCGCCGCCCCAGCATTCGATGGACAGCAGTTCCGGCGTCAACCGCGCCACGTGCCCGGCGACGTCGAGCAGGCCGTTGGTCCGCACCCGGGTGGCCAGCAGCGACTGGTGCGCGTCACGGAAGGTGGTGTCGGTGACCGCCACTCCCTCGCGGTTGCGCAGCCACTGCGCGAACCCTTCGGGCCCGAGTTCCAGCAGCCGCTGCCGGGTGCCGGGCGGCGGCGGGACGGTCAGGTCGAGGGCGGGCAGCTTGTCGTGCGGGTACAGCTTGGTCGGGCGCGAGCCGTGCGGCTTGTTCACGGTCACGTCGGCCAGGTAGTTCAGGATCTTGGTGCCGCGGTCGGCCGAGCTCTTGAGCGTCAGCAGCTGCGGCCGCTCGTCGATGAACGAGGTGGTGACCCGTCCCGCGCGGAAGTCCGGATCGTCCAGCACCGCCATCAGGAACGGGATGTTGGTCGTCACGCCACGGATGCGGAATTCGGCGACCGCACGCCGGGCACGCGCCACGGCGGTGTCGAAATCCCGTCCGCGGCAGGTGAGTTTGACCAGCATGGAGTCGAAGTAGGCCCCGACCTCCGCGCCGACGTTGGCGCCGCCGTCGAGGCGCACGCCCGCGCCGCCGGGCGAGCGGTAGCCGGTGATGCGGCCGGTGTCGGGCCGGAAGCCGTTGGCCGGGTCCTCGGTGGTGATGCGGCATTGCAGGGCCGCGCCGCGAATCTGGATCTTGTCCTGGCTCAGGCCGAGATCCGCGAGGCTCTCCCCCGCCGCGATGCGCAGCTGCGACTGCACGAGGTCGACGTCGGTGATCTCCTCGGTCACCGTGTGCTCCACCTGGATTCGCGGATTCATCTCGATGAACACGTGGTTGCCGCGCTCGTCGAGCAGGAATTCCACGGTGCCCGCGCAGGAGTACCCGATCTGGCGGGCGAAGGCGACCGCGTCCGCGCAGATGCGTTCGCGCAGCGCGGGATCCAGGTTGGGGGCGGGCGCGAGCTCGATCACCTTCTGGTGGCGGCGCTGCAGCGAGCAGTCGCGCTCGAAGAGGTGGATGACATTGCCGTGCTGGTCGGCGAGGATCTGCACCTCGATGTGGCGCGGGTTGATCACCGCCTGCTCGAGGAACACGGTCGCGTCGCCGAACGCGGATTCGGCCTCGCGCGCGGCGGCCTCGATGGATTCGCGCAGCTGCGCGGGATCGGCGACCCGGCGCATGCCGCGACCGCCACCGCCCGCGACGGCCTTCACGAAGACCGGGAACTCCATGTCCTCGGCGGCGGCCACGAGGAAGTCCACATCGGCGGACGGTTCGCTCGACCGCAGCACCGGCAGCCCGGCGGCCTTGGCGGCGGCGATGGCGCGCGCCTTGTTACCGGTCAGTTCGAGGACGTGGGCCGAGGGGCCGATGAAGGTGATGCCCTCGCGGGCGCAGGCGGCGGCCAGGTCCGGGTTCTCCGACAGGAAGCCGTAACCGGGGTAGACGGCGTCCGCGCCGGCGGTCTGGGCGGCCTTGATGATCTCCTCGATCGACAGGTACGCCCGTACCGGGTGGCCGGGGGTACCGATCTGGTACGCCTCGTCGGCCTTGAGCCGGTGCACGGAGTTGCGGTCCTCGTACGGGAAAACCGCCACGGTTCCGATGCCGAGTTCGTAGGCCGCGCGGAAGGCGCGAATGGCGATCTCGCC
Source organism: Nocardia sp. NPDC059240 (assembly GCF_042753865.1). Lineage (NCBI taxonomy): Bacteria > Bacillati > Actinomycetota > Actinomycetes > Mycobacteriales > Nocardiaceae > Nocardia > Nocardia sp. NPDC059240. Next base: position 98,404 of record NZ_JBHZAC010000013.1, read on the forward strand.
GCGGTTGGCGACCAGGACTTTGGAGAACATGGAAAGAAGGTACCTGCCCTCGGACACGGATCGGGCATCGAAGTCCCGTTCGCAGCAATCTTCACAGTCCCGGCTCGCCGATTGCGAATTTGTGTTAATCACCGTGATACATGCCTGCCGGTGAGGGTTGCGCTCCGCCGACCACCGAATTCGCCGCCTTGCTAAGGAAATGGCCTCCGCTACGGCGCGCGGGCACGATCGCGCACCGATACGCGGCCGCGTCCGGATCGCCGTCCGATCGTGTCCGACACCACAGCACCGACACACCGAGCGGACCGTGCCCCCGCCGCCACCCGAACCATCGCGGACCGCGAGCAGGTCCCAGCACCGCTATTCGTTCGGGTACGAGAAGGCTTGGGGCGCGGTACAATCCGGCGCGAGGAGGGGGTCGTTGAGATCGATCGCGTCGCGAACGCTGCTGCCGGTGATCCTGGCGCTCGTGCTCGCCGCCGGAACGGGCTGCGCCATCAGCATTTCCGGCACTCCCGTGCGGCAGCAGACCGATCCGGCGAGTCTGCAGGTCGGCAACTATCAGACGGTGCCGCGGGTGCTGGGAAACGCCAAGACCGACAAGCAGTCCCGGGTGCGCGAATCACAGCGGCTCTCGGACTATGTGGCGCTGCCGTTCGAGGCCGACCACGACTACACCTACGAGTGCTCGAATGATGTTCACCCGCACCTGGTCACCAATCACAAGGGTCTGGGCGACATCCTGATCAACGACACCTTCGACGAGGTCGCCCACGATCTGCGCGGCGGCTGGATCAATACCTGGTGCACGGGTGCGGAATCCGACGAGCAGCATCGCGAGCTCAGCATCGCGGTCCTGGAGCTGCCGGATGCGGGCCGGGCGGCGGCGGTCGGTCCGGCCCTCGAGCACGACGACTTCACCTACAACGCCGACAACCATCCGGTCACGCTGTCGAAATACCCTGACAGCCGGGCGCATTGGCGGCCGAATGTGGCATCGCTGGGTTCCTGGACGGTGCACGACCGCTATGTGGTGTTCATCAAGATCGTCGATGAACTGTCCGCACCGAACCTGCCGGATCTGACGGCCCGCACCGAGCGGATGCTGGATGTGGCGCTGCCGCTGCTGGACAAGTTCGCGCCGACACCCGCCGACGAGTTCGCGCACCTGCCGCTGGATCCGGACGGCATCCTGGGCCGGACCCTGCCGACCAATCCCGAGGAGACCCTGCGCCCGGACCCGGACGGGGCCTACACCGGCCGTGGCGCGCTGCAGAGCCTCAGCGACGCCGACCTCGATTTCCTGACCGTCGGCGATGTGGATCTGGTCGGCTACGGGGATGCGATCGTGGTGCACAGCCGGACCGGCTCGGCGGCGGAAGCCCTGTGGCAGCGCTGGAATCCGGCCACCGGCAAACCCGACACGCAGCAGAACCTCGCACCGCCGCCGGATTTCCCGGGTGATGTCGGGTGCTTCGCGATCCTGGCGCGCGGGCAGGTCGTCTTCAACCAGTGCACCTTTCACGTGGACCGGTACAACGTGCAGGTGGGGGCGCGCAATGTGCTGGAGCTGTATCAGAAGACCTCCGCACAGTATGTGCTGGTGACGAGTAGGTGAGCGGTGCGGAGAATTCGTGAATCCCGGCGACTGCGTGCCGGTTTGCTGGTGCTCGCGGCGACGGCGGCGGCGCTGACCCTGCTCATCGTGTGGGCGGCCGCCCCGATCGCGGGGCATGCGCGGCCGGGGATGACCGCGCCGGACTGGTCGAAACTCGTGGTGGGCCCGTACCCGTCGGGCCCGACCGACTACAACCCGCTCTACAGTGCGGCAACCGACGCGTACCGCATCGAATCCCGGCGGATGCTCACCTATCTGGTCAGCCCCGACGAGATCGACCCGGACATCACCACCCTGGGCGAGGCCCGCACACTGGACACCTCCGACGGCAATTTCGGTGATCCCGACGACTTCATCGGCAAGAACGCGCCGTTCCCGAAGAACTGGCAGCCGGTCGCGGTGGCGAACCGGTTGATCGCGGGCGCGTACATCTGGCGCACCAACAACAGCGTCCGGGCCCGCAAGCAGATCACGCTGGCGCTGCTGCGATTTCCGACCGAGCAGGCGGCGCGGGCGGCCGCGAACGGGTTCGCCGACACGCTGGTCACGCCCGCGTCGCATGCGATCCCGCTCGACGGTGTGGATGCGCGAGCCTCGGCGGTCACCGATGACCGCGGGCAGTTGTTCGCGGCGCACGGCGTGTATGTGATCGTCACGCACGTGGTGATCCCGCAGGCCGATACCACCGCGCTCGCGGCCCGCTTGAAGGAGGTGCTGCAGGCGCAGCTGACCCGGATGACGGACCTGAAACCGACTCCGTTGGAGGACATCCCGGATCTGGCGGCCGATCCGGACGGGCTGCTGCGGCTGACCCTGCCCAACAAGTTCGACGCCTCCGACGAGGATCACGACTCCTGGGGTTCCGCGCAGGGCGGGCTCTACAGTCCCGCCGGGGCGCTGCATTTCGAACGGGATGTGGTCGCGGTCCGCAAGGCCTTCGACGCGGCCGGGGTGGATGTGGTCGCCCGCAATGCCGCCACCGTCTATCGCACCCGGGATCTGGCGGCGGCGTTCGGATTACAGGCGGCCCTGACGCGGCCGGGTCGCGACGACGATCTGCTGGCGAATCCGCCGGGCCTGGTGGATGCCTCCTGCCTGCAGCTGGACGAGCCGGAACCGATTCGCCGGCACATCTTTCTCTGCGCGGTCGTGGTCGGCCGGTACGTCGCGGTGATCGGCGCGCAGGCGGAGTTCAGCGGCGCGGAGCCGTCGTCGTTCCCGCAGCGGGTGGCGGCGCAGTATTCGATGCTGGCCAAGAGCGGATAGCGTGCCATGAGCCTCCCCCGAGCGAGATCAGTGTGCAGCCGGATCCTGGTGCTGGCGTGCGTGATCGGTCTGACCGCGTGCGGGTCGGGCGACCATCCGCCCGCCGCGCGGGCACCCAAGGTGGCGATCGTCGATGTGGCCCAACTGGATCCGGGCAATTATCCGGTGGTGCCCCGGGAGATCACCGGTCAGCAGCCGGACATCACCGTCGGAGATCTGCTGCAGGAGTCGATCCGGATGGCCGAACATCTGCCGCTGGCAATGGATGTCGACGATCGGCTGGTGTACGGCCACGGCGGGAACGCCGTCACCCCGGACTATCCGGTGCTGGGCGTCGACAAGTTCACCGACTGGACGCCGGGCCTGATCGCCGGTTGGCAGACCGGCGGACGGCACCGTCAGGATGTGACGCTGGGGTTGGGGCTGGATCTCACGGTGCTGCGTTTCGCCAAGCCGGAGCAGGCCGTCTCGGCCGCGAATCACCTGGTGGGAGACCAGAATCCGCAGTATCCGGACAAGGGGCCGGTGACTGTGCCGGGCTATCCGGCCGCGAAGTCCCGGCTCACCAACCTGGATTCGGTGAAAACGTTTGTCACACAGGGCAATTACCTCTACTGGGTCTATGCCTCCGACCCGCTCACCGTGCCCGACGGTCCCGGGTCGCTGATCGACGCGACGAAGAAGCTGCTGGATCGGGCGATCGATTCGATGAAGGACTTCCAGCCCACGCCGATCGACCAGCTCGCCGGGCTCGCCACCGATCCCGAGGATCTGCTCAGCCGCACGCTGGCACCGGGTCAGGGCCAGATCTGGGCGATCGAGGGACTGTATACGCCGCACGCGGCATTGAGCACCGATGATCGCCCGGCCGCCACCAAGGCCGCATTCGACAGTGCCGGAGTCGATCTGGTGGCGCATGCCTTGAGCGGGGTGTACCGCGCCCGCGATGCCGCGGCCGCACAGCGCCTCACCGGAGCTTTCGTCGATGAACTGCTCGACCGCTACAAACCCATCGACCCGCCGCCGGGCCTCCCCACCGCCCGCTGCCTACAGGCCAAGGACGATGACGCGCTGGGCGGCAAATACCTCTGCTACCTGCCCTACGACCGGTATATGGCCGAGGTGACCGCCGATCAGTCCCAGGATCTGCGCCAACGACTTTCGGCACAGTACGAGCTCCTGGCCTATGGTCACATCTGACAATCGACAGTCGGAGGGGACAGCATGCCGTTGCGGCCCGGCACCATTGTGGGCGGCTACCGGGTGATCCGGGTGCTCGGCAGCGGCGGGATGGGCACCGTGTACCTGGTGCAGGATCCGATGTTCCCGCGGCGGCTCGATGCCTTGAAGGTGCTCAGCGCGGATCTTTCGCACGATGAGGTGTATCGCAACCGGTTCGAGCGGGAGGCGAATCTCTCGGCGGAACTGGATCATCCGAATATCGTCACCGTCTACGCGCGCGGCGAGGAGGACGGGCGGCTGTGGATCGCCATGCGGTATGTGCCGGGCACCGACGCCTCGGTCGAGCTGAAGCAGCATCCCGGTGGCCTGCTCCCGCAGCGGGCGCTGCGCATCATCACCGACGTCGGTAAGGCCCTCGATTACGCGCATCGGCGCGGGCTGCTGCACCGGGACGTGAAGCCCGCCAACTTCCTGCTCACCCGCGACGAGGACGATCCCGAGCACGGCGAGGAACGGGCGCTGCTCACCGATTTCGGGGTGGCGACCTCGATCGCGGACAACCGTGAACTGACTTCCGGTGACAGCCTGATGGCGACGCTGGCCTATGCCGCGCCGGAGCGGCTGGTGGCGGGGCCGCTGGATCATCGGGGCGATATCTACAGTCTCGGTTGCGCTTTCGTGAAACTGCTCACCGGTCGGACGCCGTTCCCGGTGACCTCGCTGGCCCAGGCGACGCTCGGGCATCTGCAGGACCCGCCGCCCGCCCTGAGCACCCTGCGCCCCGGCCTGCCGCCCGCGCTGGATGCCGTGATCGCCAAGGTGCTGGCGAAGGATCCGGCGCAGCGCTACGCCACCTGCCGAGAATTCACCGCCGACGCGGCGCTGGCGCTGGCGGGCGGATCGCCGGCGACCGGACCGCAGCCGTTGCAGAGCCGATTGCCGTTCGGCCCAGCGGTTCTCGCGGACGAGCCGCCGACCGAGCTGGTCAACCGCGCGCCCGACCGCTCACGGTCCACCCGAGTGTTGCGAGTAGTCCTCGGTGCGGCAGTGGTGGTGCTGCTGGCCGTTTCGGGCGTGGCCGTCTTCGTCGCCACCCACCACTCGAATACCGGCGGTCCGGCCGCCGTCACGACCACCCCGGTCGATTCCCTGTCCCAGGTCCGCTCGGCCCACCCGGCCTTCCAGACCAAGACCGTCGTGGTCTTCAACCTCGGCGACGGCACCCTGTCCGCCGATCTCGACACCAGCGATCAGGGAAAGTTTCTGCAGGACATCGGCTTCCACTACAGCACCGACTACCGGGCCAAGGCCGACGAAGCCTCACCCCGCCAACTCTCCCCCACCGACGCCCTGGTGCCCGACGTGGACGTGGTCGTTGTCGTCCGCACCGACAAACAGGCGGGCAACGGCGGCCTGCGCGGTCTCCCCGGCAGCTTCCTGTCCTCCTCGCTCACGCACGCCCGCCTCGTCATCGTCGACGATCCGTCCACGGCCCACGCCTTCCAAACCTGGACTGCCACTTCCCCCGACACCTTGGTCCAACGCGTCGTCCCGTCGATCGTCAAGGTGCTTTGAACGGCCGTTCGCGGATTCTTACGCGCTTTTGCCGAAGCGCTGCCGTCGCCTTGTCGATCGCCGCACAGGATCGATAGCAGATCCGGGAGGGCCGGACGGCAGGACGGAAGGAGTCGGTCATGCGGGGTTTGCGAGTCGGCGGCAGGTTTTCGGCGCGGTACCGGCTGAGTGACGGGCGGGGGCACGGGCTGCCGGTCGAGGTGGCGAAGTATTGGGAGGGCCGCCACGTCGTGGTGACCGGCGGCAGCAGCGGGATCGGGCTCGAGGTGACGCGGATGGCGTTGGCGGCGGGTGCGCTGGTGAGCGTGATCGCGCTCGAAGACGCTGCGCTGGCGGCGCTTTCGGCCCGGGTGCCGGAGGAGTCGGGCCGGTTGGCGGCGATCGCCGCCGATGTGACCCGGCCCGAGGACATGCGGGTGGCCCTGCAGCGCGCCCGCGCACAATACGGCCGGGTGCAGGCGGTGATCGTGTGCGCCGGGATCGCCAAGCCAAACTACTTCTCGCGGCTCGAGATCGCCGACTTCGAAAAGCATATGGCGGTCAACTATTTCGGGGCGTTGCATGTGATCCGCGACGTGCTGCCCGATCTGCGGGAAGGGGAGCGTGACAGCATCACCGTCATCTCGTCGATGGCCGGCGTGCTGCCCTGTTTCGGGTACGGCGCGTACAGCCCCAGCAAGTTCGCGGTGCGGGCGCTGTGCGAGGTGCTGCGCCAGGAACTGCGGCCCGCCGGGGTGTCGGTGACGGTGGTGCTGCCACCGGATGTCGATACGCCGCAGCTCTCGGCGGAGGCCGCCACCAAACCGGCGGAACTGGTGGCGCTCAGCGGTTCCGCGCCGATCGCCGCGACCACGGTCGCCCGTGCGTTGATGATCGGGGCGGCCCGGGGCCGCGCCACCGTGGTGCCGTCGCGCAGTGCCCGGCTGCTGCGCTGGCTGGCCGGTGCCGCCCCGCGCCTGATGGCCCGGGTGATGGACGCGATCATCGCCGGTGCGCAGCGCCGCGCTATGCTCGCGAACGCAGTCGGTTCGCCGGGCGCATCGGTCGAGGCTCGGTCTCGGCTCGCGTCCTGCGTCGAAACCGGTTCTTCCGCAAGGTGAATCGGTGAGAGGGAATCCGGTGAGAATCCGGAACTGTCCCGCAGCGGTATGCAGGAACGACCGCCGTCATGAGCACTGGGCGCAGGCCCGGGAAGCGACGGCCAGTAGGTCGGCCCATCGGGGCCGGTGCCTGTGAGTCCGAAGACCTGCCTACTGTGCCGGGTACGCCGTATCCGGCGGTCATCGCCTCGTGGACTGGGCGGACGGGCCGGTGGTTTCCCGCTGCCGTGACAACGGCGGTTGTGGGCTGCCCGGGTTTCGTGCGCTCTTGTGGCGACGGCCAGTGGACTCGGAGCACTGGAGAATACCCGTGACCAGCAATTCCCCCTTCACCGCGACGGTGCTCGGCCTGCCCAGGATCGGGCCGCGCCGGGAACTCAAACAGGCCGTCGAATCCTATTGGGCGGGCCGGATCGACGCCGACGCGCTGCACGCCGTCGGGCGTGAACTCCGCGCGGCGCAACTGCGCGATGTGGTCGCCGCCGGACTCGACTCGGTGCCGGTGGGCACCTTCTCCTACTACGACCAGATGCTCGACACCGCAGCCCTGTTCGGCGCGCTGCCGCCCCGGGTGGCCGGGATCGCCGATCCGCTGGACCGGTATTTCGCGGCGGCGCGCGGGACGGCGGAGGTCGAACCGCTGGAGATGACCAAATGGTTCGACACCAACTACCACTATCTGGTTCCCGAACTGGGCCCGGACACGGAATTCAGTCTGCACCCGGAGAAGCTGCTCGGGGAGCTGGCCGAGGCCCAGGCGCTCGGGGTGCCGGCACGGCCGGTGGTGATCGGCCCGCTCACCTTCCTGAAGCTGGCCAAGGATACCGAGGGCAATGCGCTGCGCCGCTTGAGTGATCTGCTGCCACTGTATCGGGAGCTGTTGCGGCGCTTGGCGGCAGCGGGCGCGGCGTGGGTGCAGATCGACGAGCCGGTGCTGGTGACCGACCTCTCGGAGGTGGAACTGGCGCTGGTGCAGCACGTGTACGCGGAGCTGTCGGCGGGCACGGATCGTCCGGCCCTGCTGGTGGCCACCTACTTCGGTCGGCCGGGTGCGGCGCTGCCGATGCTGGCCGCCACCGATATCGAGGGCGTGGCCTTGGATTTCACGTCCGGCACCACCGTCGAGGACGTGACCTCGGTGCCCGCGCTGGCCGCCAAGCTGGTGGTCGCGGGGGTCGTCGACGGCCGCAATGTGTGGCGCAACGATCCGGATCGGGCGCTCGCCACGCTGGGCACCCTGCTGGGCGGCACCGGGGCGCTGGTGGTGTCGAGCTCCAGTTCGCTACTGCACGTGCCGTATTCGCTCGACGCCGAGTCGGCACTGGATCCGACAGTGCGATCCTGGCTGGCCTTCGGCGCGGAAAAAGTGGCCGAGGTACGGCTGCTCGCCACCGCCCTGCACTCCGGGCCCGACGCGGTCACCGACGAATTGACCACCGCGCGTGCGGCACTGGACTCGCGTCGCACGGATTCACGCCTGCGTGACGACACCGTCCGAGCCCGCCTGGCCGCCCTCGGACCCGAGGCTACCCGCCGCGCGCCCGCCGCGGAACGCCGTGCGCTGCAACACGAACGCCTCCCCCTGCCCCCGCTGCCGACCACCACCATCGGCTCCTACCCGCAAACCGACGCCATCCGCCGCGACCGCACCGCCCTGCGCAAGGGAACCATCAGCCCCGAGCAGTACCGCGACCGCATGCGCACCGAGATCGCGGAAGTCATTGCCCTGCAGGAGAAGCTGGGTCTCGATGTGCTCGTCCACGGTGAGCCGGAACGCAATGACATGGTCCAATACTTCGCCGAACAGCTCACCGGCTTCCTCACCACCGCCAACGGCTGGGTCCAGTCCTACGGCAGCCGCTGCGTCCGCCCGCCCATCCTCTACGGCGACGTCACCCGCCCCGCACCGATGACGGTCGACTGGATCACCTACGCCCAAGCCCTGACCGACAAACCGGTCAAGGGCATGCTCACCGGCCCCGTCACCATCCTGGCCTGGTCCTTCGTCCGCGACGACCAGCCCCTCGCCACCACCGCCGACCAAGTGGCCCTGGCCATCCGCGACGAAACCGTCGACCTGCAAGCAGCGGGCATCCGCATCATCCAGGTCGACGAGCCCGCCCTCCGCGAACTCCTCCCCCTGCGCGCCACCGCCAAGGCCGACTACCTGGCCTGGTCGGTCACCGCCTTCCGCCTCTCCACCTCAGGAGTCTCCGACGCCACCCAAATCCACACCCACCTCTGCTACTCCGAATTCGGCGAGGTAATCGACGCCATCGCCGCCCTGGACGCGGACGTCACCTCCATCGAAGCCGCCCGCTCCCACATGGAAGTCCTCGACGACCTCAACGCCGCAGGCTTCTCCCTGGGCGTGGGCCCCGGCGTCTACGACATCCACTCCCCCCGAGTCCCTTCCACCCGCGAAATCACCGAATCCCTCCGCGAGGCCCTGAAAGCCGTCCCCGCAGACCGCCTCTGGGTCAACCCCGACTGCGGCCTGAAGACCCGAGGCCCCGCCGAAGTCGAAGCCTCCCTCCACAACATGGTCCAGGCAGCCCAAGCCCTCCGCTGACCGTCAGGAACCAGACACTCCTGCGATGAACACATCCCACTCGCCAGGCGCGAAGCTCAACGCCGGGCCAGTGGGATTCTTCGAGTCCCGCACAGCGATCCGACCACCGTCGAGGTGTGCGACTTCGACGCAGTCGGATCCACCCTGACTGTGGCTTGATTTGAACCAGCGGGCCGGGGATAGGTCAGCGTTCACTCTCGTATCTCCTTGCTATCTCACGCAGCAGGTCGCGACTCGAGCGAGGGTCCAAGCTCGATTCCTGAAGTTTCCGAAACGCGTGTCTGAACGTGCGGATGTCCGTGCGCTTTTCGAGATACGCGCTGCCGGCATAGCCCTCGCAGTAGACCTGCGACGGGTCCAGCACCTTCTTGCCCGGGGCGACGTGGTCGAAGTCCATGATCGTGAACGGTGGCAGCGCCGCTCCGAGGGGGAAGCCCGCACGGAAAGGCAGCACACGGATGTCGATGTTCTCGCGAGTGCTGAGATCCGCTACGTGCCTGCACTGTGCCGACATCAGCTTATTGTCCCCCACAACGGTTCTCAGCACATTCTCGTGCAACACCACCGACACACAGGCCGCCTGGTGAGTGCGAGTGAGGATGTGCTGCCGCTGAATACGAACCCGCACACGCCTTTCGAGTTCGTCGACGGTTTCGTCCGGAAAGTAGATCCGGTCGAGCGCCCGCGTGTAGTCGGCCGTCTGAAACAGGCCGTGTATGATCAAGGATTGGAAGATCGTCAAAGTCGTTGCTGTGGACTCCAACCCGACATACAAGTTGGCCCACGCAGGGATCAGATCACCGTAGGCGTGCCACCACGACTTCGCGGGAACTTGTTCGGCCAGCCCTCGCGCCACAGCCGAGGTGTTCCGGTCCACGCCATACGCCTCACAGAGCGCCAGAATGTCGGTGACTCTGATCTTCTCGGTCTCACCCCGTTCGAGGCGGCTCAAGGTCGGCCTGCTCCACTGCACCAAAGCGGCGGCCCGCTCCAGATTCATCCCGGTCGCCGAGCGCGCCTCCCGTAGCAGCCTGCCGAGCTGCCGACGCGGCAACGTGGTCTCCGTATCCTCCGACTCCCTCTCAGCCATTCGCATGCCCTCTCATCAGGTCAACGAACTTCTCTCACCCCAGGAGAGAAGGTATGCCTCGAATGAGATGCACCCTGGGCGTTCTCGCCATTTCCGCAGATTCTCTGCGCGTGCCGCGCGACTGCGCGCGTGTGTCGCACCGTTCCCCCATGACCTGGATCAACGACTTCTGCGAAAACTCCCACGTCGACGACCCCCGCCGAGCCGAGGGCATCCTGAAGATCCACGCCCCCTGCACTCCCCCCTGCCCCCGAGCCCGCGCCGCCGCCGAATGCCTTGCCCGCCAGCCTCGCCCACCCTCGCGGTGCTGACCAAGATCAGGGTGTACTCAGCGCGGAATTTTGTCCCGTTCACCGCGCTGAGTACACCCTGATCTTGAAAGCTCGGGTGATGATGGCGGCGTGACGTTGATGAGGTATTGGCCGGTGGCGGGGTTGCGGGTGCGGACGCCGCGGTTGGAGTTGCGGATGCCCGACTTGGAGGATCTCGGGGCGCTCGGGGCGTTGGCTGCGGCGGGGGTGCATAGCCCGGATGTGCAGCCTTTCACCGCGGAGTGGACGGATGTGGAGCCTGCGGAGCGGGCGCGGCGGGTGTTGCGGTTTCACTGGCAGTGCTGGGCGGACTGGCAGCCCGAGGAGTGGTCGCTGAATCTTGTTGTGCTGCACGATGGGGAGTTGGTTGGGACACAGTCACTCGGCGCGACGAACTTCGCGGTGTGCGCGGAGGTGAATACCGGGTCCTGGCTCGGCTTGGCTCATCACGGGCAGGGCATCGGGACGGAGATGCGGGCTGCGGTGCTGGAGTTGGCATTCGCGCACCTCGGGGCGGAGTCGGCGACTTCGGGGGCGTTCGAGGACAACGTCGGCTCGTATGGGGTCTCACGCAAACTCGGGTACGAGCAGGACGGCATCGCGCTGCACGCGATCAGGGGTAAGGCGGCGGTGATCCGGCGGCTGCGGCTCAGCCGCGCACGGTGGGAAACCCATCGGAGTGTGCCGGTCGAGGTGACCGGGCTGCCGGAATGCCTGCCCCTGTTCGGGATCCGGCCGCCGTCAGGCGGCGCCTAGGCGGCGTGGGGGGACGCCGACGTACTCCGACAACGGGCGGATGAGGGCGTTGGATTCGGATTGTTCGAGGATGTGGGCGGTCCAGCCGGTGATTCGGGACATGACGAAGATGGGGGTGAACATGTCGATGTCGAAGCCGAGGAGGTAGTAGGCGGGGCCGGTGGGGAAGTCGAGATTGGGTTTGATGCCGGTGGATTCGAGCATGGCGGATTCGAGTTCGGTGTACATCGAGAGCCATTGGGTGCCGTGGGTGACGGCGGCGATGTCGGTGAGGGCGGCCTTCATGGTGGGGACTCGGGAGTCGCCGTCCTTGTAGACGCGGTGGCCGAAGCCCATCACCTTCTCCTTGCGGGAGAGGCGCTCCCGCAGCCACTTTCGTGCTTGGTCGGGTTCGCCGATCTCGAGCATGTCGTGCATGACGGCCTCGTTCGCGCCGCCGTGCAGGCGGCCCTTCAGCGCGCCGATGGCGGCGGTGACCGCGCTGTACATGTCGGATTCGGTGGAGGTGACGACGCGGGCGGCGAAGGTGGAGGCGTTGAAACTGTGCTCGGCGTAGAGGATCAGGGAGATCTCGAAGGCGCGGACCAGGCGCGGGTCCAGGTGCGGGGCGGTGGCGGATTCGCCGAAGCACATGTGCAGGAAGTTCTCCGCGAAGCCGCGCGACGGGTCGGGCGGGATGGGGTCCAGGCCGCGGCGGCGGCGCAGGTCGGCGGCGATCACGGTGGGGAGGACGGCGGTCAGGCGTAACGCCTTGGCCAGCAGGTCATCCCGGCCGGTGCCTCGATCCTCCAAGGGGTCCTCCGCGCCGAGGTAGCTGACCACGGTGCGCACCACGTCCATCGGGTGGCAGGTTTCAGGGAGGCGGGCGATGAGCGACAGCAGTGAGCGGTCCGCGCGGCGCAGGGCCCGCTCACGTTCGCACAGGGTTCGCAGTTCGACGGGATCGGGGAGTTCGCCGTACCAGAGCAGATGCGCGACCTCTTCGAAACCGCACTGCCGGGCCAGATCCTGCACGGCGTAGCCGCGATAGGTGAGGGTGCTGGTCTCGGGCACCACCTTGGAAATGGCGGTGGTATCGACCACCACGCCGGCCAGGCCCTTCTTGATCTCGGTCATGGGAATCACTCGCTCACGGTGTAAGTGAAGATATCGGTGTCGAAGGCGTTGTAGCCGCGGTAGTTCAGCAGTTCGTAGAGCCGCGACCGATGCTGCATACGGTCCAGCAGCCCGGATTGGGTTCCGGTGGCGGCAATTTCGCGCAGCCCGGTCTCGATGGCGTACATGGCCAGGCGCAGGGTGGTGACGGGGTAGATGACGGCGTTGTAGCCCAGCGACTCCAGCTGCCCGGCCGACAGCAGCTCGGACTTGCCGAACTCGGTCATATTCGCCAGCAGCGGGATATCCACGGCGGCACGGAATTTCGCGAACTCCCCGGCATCAGCGAGGGCTTCGACGAAGATCAGGTCCGCGCCCGCGTCGGCGTACGCCTTGGCCCGGTCGACGGCCGCGTCGAGTCCTTCGACGCCCCGGGCGTCGGTGCGGGCGCAGACCACGAACCCGGGGTCGCGGCGGGCGGCCACCGCTGCTCGAACCCGGCGCACCATGTCTTCGACCGGGACCAGCGTCTTGCCGTCCAAATGGCCGCAGCGCTTGGGATTCACCTGGTCTTCGAGATGACATCCGGCCAGCCCGGCCTCCTCCAGCAGCGTCACCGTGCGGGCGGCGTTCATCGGCTCACCGAACCCGGTATCGGCGTCGATCAGCACGGGCAGGTCGGTCACCCGTGCGATCTGCCGGCCCCGTTCGACCACCTCGCTCAGCGTGGTCAGTCCGATGTCCGCCAGCCCGAGCTCGGCCGACACCACCGCGCCGGACACGTACACGCCCTCGAACCCGACGTCCTGAACAAGCTTGGCCACCAAGGGATTCAAGGCACCGGGCCACCGCTGAATCCGTCCACTCGCCAAGCCGGCGCGCAATGCGGCCCGCTTGTCCCCCGGCGTCGCCGCTGCGACCATGAGCCCGGTCATCGGAAGATCCCCTCTCGGGTGGCCGGAGCGCGGTTCAGCAACTCCGGGCTGACGGTGAAGGTCAGCCGGTCCAGCTCACCCGCCTGCAACTCCGGCGTGCGCTGCGCGACGTCCAGGAATCGTTCCTGCTCCGCGGGTTCCAGCACACCGTCGGTCAGTGTGCGGAACTTCTCGAGGTATTGGGCGCGACCGAACGGCCTGGCCCCCAATGGATGCGCGTCCGCGACGGCCAGCTCGTCGACGATGGTCTCGCCGCTGCGCAGTGTCACCTCGGCACGGCAGCCGAACGCTTTCTCCGCAGGGTCGGTGGAGTGATAGCGGCGAGTCCACTCCGGATCCTCGACCGTGGTGATCCGCTGCCACAGTTCGACCGTGTCGGCGCGGCGCGCCCGTTCGGGCGCATACGAGCGCTCGTGATGCCAGCCGCCGTCCTGCAACGCGACCGCGAAGATATAAGGAACGGAGTGGTCGAGAGTCTCGCGGCTCGCCGTCGGGTCGTACTTCTGCGGATCACCCGAGCCGCTGCCGATCACCACATGCGTGTGATGACTGGTGTGCAGCACGATCGACGCGATCTGCCCGAGATCGCCGATGCGCGAACGCATCCGCCGCGCCAGGTCGATCGGGGCCTGGCTCTGATACTCGGCCGAGTGCTCCTTGGTGTAGCTGTCCAGGATCGCCCGCTTGGCCTCCCCCGGGCCGGGCAGCGGCACCTGATACTCCACGTCGAATCCGCCCAGCAGCCGGGCGATCACCCCGTCGGCCCCCTCCCAGATCGGCGCCGGCGCACCCTCCCCGCGCATGGCCCGATCCACCGCCTCGATGGCGGCCTTCCCCGCGAAGGCCGGCGCGAACGCCTTCCAACTGGAGATCTCTCCCTTACGCGACTGCCGCGTCGCGGTGGTGGTGTGCAGTGCCTGCCCGACAGCCTGATAGATCGTCTCGGCGTCCAGCCCGAGCAGCGTCCCGATCCCCGCCGCGGCCGACGGTCCCAGGTGCGCGACATGATCGATCTTGTGCTCGTGCAGGCAGATTCCCCGCACCAGATCGATCTGAATCTCGTACCCCGTCGCCAGCCCGCGAATCAACTCCAAGCCACTGCGCCCGGCATGCTGGGCCACCGCCAGAATCGGCGGAATATTGTCCCCCGGATGCGAGTACTCGGCAGCCAGGAAGGTGTCGTGGAAGTCCAACTCCCGCACCGCCACCCCATTGGCCCACGCCGCCCACTCCGGTGAGAACCGCTGCACCTCGGGCAATCCGAAGACCGTCGCCCCCGGCGAATACGGATGCGCCTGCGCCTGCCGCCGCGCGGTGGTCACCGACCGCCGCAACACCGAAGCCGCCGCCACCGCGGCATTGTCGATGATCCGATTGACGATCATCTCGGTGACTTCGGCCGACACCTCGACCGGGTCGACCGCCACCTCGGCGATCCGCAGGGCCAAATGCTCGGAACGCGGGAACTCCTCCGCCGAGGAGCGTGCGCGAACGGGATACGTCTTCATACCTCCGCACGCTACGCACGCCACCGACCTCGAAAAACAGCTCGCAGCAGCGAAGTTCGGCGAGCGAATCCGCCCGGATCCGCGAACCCCGCGAACCCTAGGCTGGCACCATGACCGATCCCGCGCCCCTGCGCTACCGCCTGATCACCGGCCCCGACGACGCGACCTTCTGCCAGCGCATCAGCGCCCTCCTGGACGAGGGCTACCGCCTGCACGGCTCACCCGCCGTCACCTTCAACGGCACATCGGTTATTGCCGCACAGGCGCTGGTCTGGGAGTAGGACTGACCGGCTCAGCGACGGGCCGATGGGAGTCGACGTCGTCACCGACGTAGCCCGCGGCGGCCGGCGGCGACGCTGGGAATGAGGGCGCTCGGGGCGGATGATGAGGATAAACCCAGCGTCGGCTGACAGCGGAGTGCTCAGAAGGGGCGGGGGCGGTGGACGTCTACGCCTGCGCCCAGGCGACGGGCGGCTTCCGCGAGTTCGGTGAGGTAGTGGTGGCGTTCTGGGCGGGTGACGTCCTCGCGGAGAGGGCCGATCTGTAACTCCATGACCGCGTGGCCGCCCGCGTCGAAAACAGGTGCGCTGATATAGCTGATGGGCAGGCTGACATTGCGGTCGAGGGTGCGCTGGTCGTAGGCACTGCCGCCGATGGCGGCCAGCTGGGCCAGCACGCGACCGCGCAATTCCTTGCTGGCGGGCTGATCGGCGAGGTGGTCGGCGACCTCGGACAGCACGCGCAGGTTGGGGAGGCTGTCGGATTCGAGCTTCCAGACGCAATGGCCGGTGGCGCGCAGCGCGGCCAGCACGGCACGGTATTCATCGCGGCGTTCGGGGCCGCGGGTCTCGAGCCAATCCTGTTGGCGGGCAGTGCCCCAGTGCGCGATGATCGCCGCCCCGGCGGGGGCCAGCAACGGGATACGCGCACCGGATTCGATGCCGACGGTGTAGCGGTCGCGGGTCACCGCCAGGAATTCCACGTGATCGAGGGTGATGGTGGTCAGCGCCGCACCGCAGTCGACCCGGTCGGCCAGGTGTTCCAATTCCCGTTCCAGCCAAGCATGGTCGTCATCGGCCTCGGCCGCGCGCCGGCCCAGGGTGGCGATCGCGGGGCCGAGTTCGTAACTGAGATCGGGCAGCCGCCGCACCCAGCCGCGTTCGGTGAGCGCGGCCAGGATCGCGCCCGCCGTGGACCGGTTCAACTCCAGCCGATCCGCGATCTCGGCCGACGTCCGCGGCCCGGAGGCGGCGGCCAGTAACTCCACGATCGCGATGACCCGTTGCGTCGGCGGCGAGCTCGGAACCGACCTGGTCTTGCCAGCGGGCACGCGGGTCTCCTAGCCTGAGCCGTCGATACGAATAATCGTCATCCGAAATACGAATACTCGCACCGAGGAGCAGGCATGGCAACCACGTGGACGCAGGAGCGCAGCGCGTCGTGATCGCGGACTTCGCCGACCACTGGCTGCTCTACTGCTCGATACCCGTCGTCGCCGCGCTGATCGGCTGGATCACCAAGATCGTGGCCGTGCGGATGCTGATGTATCCGCTCGAATTCAAGGGCATCCCACCGTGGCTGGGCTGGCAGGGCGTGATCCCCCGCTCCGCGCCGCGGATGGCCACCATCGCGGTGGACCTGATGTTCGGCAAGCTCATCGATCCGCAGGACATCATCGCCCGCATCGATCTCGCCGAACTGACCACGCGCCTGCGCGAACCCCTGGACGCCGGTGTCGATTACATGGTCCGCGCCATGATGCTCAAACATCAGCCCCGGCTGTGGGTGAACATGCCCGATTCCGCGCAGCGCGCCATCATCGAACGCGCGCAACGGGATCTGCCGCAGTTGATCGAGGACCTCGTCTACGACCTGCGCACCAATATCGACCAGGTGATGGACCTGCGCGGCATGGCCATCAGCGCGCTGGTGGACGACAAGTCGCTACTGGTGGAGATGGTGCGGCGGGTGGGCCGCAACGAGTTGCGCTTCATCGTGCGCTCGGGCCTGATCTTCGGCACGGTGCTCGGCTTCGTGCAGATGATCACGTGGTCACTGACCCATTCCTCCTGGCTCATGCCCGCTTTCGGCGGTTTCACCGGGTTGGTCACCGACTGGCTGGCACTGCAGATGATCTTCCGGCCGATCCGCCCGGTCGGTATCGGACCGTTCAAGTGGCAGGGCCTCTTCCACAAGCGCCGCGAGGAGGTCTGCACCGACTACGGCGACCTCATCGCCACCGAGATCCTCACCCCGGCACGCATTCTCGAAGCGGTCCTCAACGGGGAACGAGCCGACCGGTTGGCCTCGATCCTCAGCCGCCACGTCAGCGACTTCCTGGAGTTGCAGACCGGCCCCGCCCGCCCACTCATGCTGATGGTGGCCCGCGACAGCTACACCGCCCTGGAACGCGATGCCGTCACCTTCGTGCTCGATCACGTCAAGGCCGCCGCACACTCCGGCTTCGACCGGCACGCCATGGAGGCCCTCGATGTCCGCAACCTGGTGATCGAGAAGACGAAACAACTGACCGACGACGAATACGAGGGCCTGCTGCGCCCGGCCTTCAAACAGGACGAATGGAAGCTGGTCGCCATCGGCGCGGTCCTCGGGTTCCTGGTCGGCGAACTCCAGGTTCACCTGATTTTGGGATGAACCCGCTGATATCGCGGCACATTCCGGATGCCGTTCCACCTCGGTGGCGTCGGGTTGGTCGTACGATGGGGACTCGCTTCAGAAACCGCCCGTAGTACCGAATTCGCATGCTACGCAGCACCGCCGTCACGATGAAGTGGCACGCAGGGTGGGCGAAATCCTGGCGAGTCTCCCCAATTTGCGATGTTTGCGAAGCCGAATCGGTACCATCCTGCACGTGCGCAAGATGTATGCGGGGGCCCGACTACGACGGTTGCGCGAGGAACGGCGGATGACCCAGGCGGCCTTGGCCAAATCCCTGGATCTGTCCCCCAGCTACCTCAACCAGCTCGAGCGCGATCAACGACCGCTCACCATTCCCGTGCTGCTGAAGCTGAATTCGACGTTCGATCTTGATGTCCAGTTCTTCGCCGCGGACTCCGACGCCCGCCTGGTGTCGGACCTACACGAGATCCTGGTCGAGGCGGCGGGCGGGAACGCCGCCCCGGTGGCCGAGGTCGAAGACCTCGCCACCCGCATGCCCGAGGTCGCGAAAATCGTTGTGGCCATGCACCGCCGACTACGCGCGGCGACCGACCAGTTGGACCTCTTGTCCTCCAAGGTGGCCACCCCCACCGGCGCACCCGGGGTCCCCATGCCCTACGAGGACGTGCGCGACTTCTTCTACGACCATCACAATCACATCGCCCAGCTGGATCTCGCGGCCGAGCGGCTGTTCGACGAGAGCGGGCTGACCATCGGCTCACTGGACCGGCAGCTGGCCCGGGTGGCCGAGGAACGCGCCGGAGTCACCGTGCTGGTACGCGGCGACGGAGCCGATCCGAACATCCCCAAGCGCCACTACGAACCCGAGTCGCGCACCCTCACCCTGGCCCGGCGGCTGCGCCCCGGACAGCGCGCCTTCCAGATCGCCACCACGCTCGCCTTCCTGCTG
This sequence comes from Nocardia sp. NPDC059240, assembly GCF_042753865.1. NCBI lineage: Bacteria > Bacillati > Actinomycetota > Actinomycetes > Mycobacteriales > Nocardiaceae > Nocardia > Nocardia sp. NPDC059240. Next base: position 117,001 of record NZ_JBHZAC010000013.1, read on the forward strand.
CACGGCGCGTTGCTGGACGAGGTGCTGGACGAAAGCCCCACGCTCACCGACGAATCCCGCACCCTGGCCCGCATCGGGCTGGCGAACTACTTCGCGGGCGCGCTCATCCTGCCCTACGGCAAGTTCCTGCGCTCGGCCGAGGAACTGCACTACGACATCGATCTGCTGAGTCTGCGTTTCGAGGTCGGCTTCGAGACGGTCTGCCATCGCCTGAGCACCCTGCAGCGGCAGGGGCAGCGCGGGGTGCCGTTCTTCCTGATCCGCACCGACCGGGCCGGCAATATCTCGAAACGCCAGTCCGCCACCGCCTTCCACTTCTCCCGGGTCGGCGGCAGCTGCCCGCTGTGGGTGGTGCACGAGGCGTTCAATCAGCCCGGCCGGATGCTCAGTCAGATCGCGGCCATGCCGGACGGTCGCCGGTATCTGTGGGTGGCCCGCACCACCACGCCGACACCGACCGGGTTCGGAACGGCCGGTAAGGAATTCGCCATCGGACTGGGCTGCGATATCGAGTACGCCGACCGGCTGGTGTACTCCCGCGGCCTGGAACTGGACGATCCGGCCGCGGCCGTCCCCATCGGCGCGGGCTGCAAGGTGTGCGAGCGCCCCAACTGTGCCCAGCGCGCCTTCCCGCAGATCGGCCGGCCACTGGCGATCAGCGAGCACACCAGCTCGGACTTGCCGTATCCCCGTATGCCCCGGTGACTTTCTCCCCTATCGCGGGGAAACGTGGTGCGGTATTGCGCAATTCCCGCATCCATATTGGATATCCACTGCGTCGCATTGCATCAGAACCGAAAGGTATCTAATACCGTCAAGTATTCTTGATCCGCTACCGGCGAGAACGATGACAGCTATCGATTAATCCGGCGTTTGCCACACATCACGAGCACATCATGTGTAGCGTCTGGATTCGCTCGAAGTCTCTCGATAACAAGCGGTGGCGCGGTGATCGGTATTGACGGATGTCTCAAACGCATCATGGACATTCCCGGCGCACGCAGCGTCACCCTCGTAGACGGCGCGAGCGGTCTGGCCATTGCGGCCGCCGGGCGTCACGACGTGGTCGACCAGCACGAAGACGCCGCCGCCGCAACCGATGTCGTGCGGTCGGTGCTCACCTCACCGGCCCTCGTCACCGGACTCCCCGGCGACGACATCACCGAGATCATCGTGTGCGGAACGCGGGGATATCACCTGCTGAATTTGATCGACGGCGATTTCGACGGGCGGCTTTTCGTGCACATCCTCTTCGACGGCGACAGTGGCAATCTCGCCATGGCCCGATACCAGCTGCGGGCAATTCTCGCCGAATTTGCCGAGGACGATCATGGACAGTGAACTCCTGATCGAACTGCGGCGGCTCGAGCAAGAACACGGTACCGGCGTACTGACCGTGGGCGACGGCGCATTTCACCTAGTCGAAGGAGCCATCGTCGCCGCCGAATGCGAGCGCACCACCGGACTCGACCGGATGGTGGTGGCGTCCGGAGTGGCGACCACCGAGCATTGGCGGCGCGCTCGCACCGGCGGCGACGATCGGCTACTGACCAGCCCACGTTTGGAAACCCTTGCGCTGCTGTCGGTCTTCGACGCCGCCTACGTGATGCTGGGGGCGCCGGTACTGCTGCCCCAACCGCCGGACGCACCGGTGGTGGAGTTCCGGCCCGGGCCCAAACACCGTCTCGCCCATGCCTGCCGGATCACCCCGGGTGCGCTCATCCACGAATGCGCGCGGCGCGGCGACCCCGGCGCGGGGGTGTGGCCGGTCGAACTGATCGACCGCGTCACCGTCGTCCCGGCCCGGCGGGTGCGCCGCCGGCGTGTGGTCCTCACCGGCGGCCAGGCCGAGGTGCTCGCCGCCGTCGACACCCGCCGCACCGTCAGCGCCCTCGCCGAGGAACTGGGGCGCACCACCTACGGCTGCCTGCTGGCGGTCCGTGAACTCACCGCGATCGGACTGATCGAGCCACCGGTCACGGTGACTCTCACCGACCGCGTCAGCACCGCACCGGCCGCGCCCCTCGCGGCCGGTGCGGTCGGTACGGAGGAGGCCGAACCCGCCACCGCCGCACCGGATTCCCCGCCGCCCCTGCGTCGGCGGGTCCGGCAGGCCGCCGTGGTCGCCGTCCCCGACCGCTGGGAACCGCCCGACCGGGACGTACTCATACGCCTGCGTGCGGCGCTGGAGGAGCTGTGAAGCAACAGATAGGGAGGCGGCCTTGGAGGAACTCGCGTGACCGCGCGGAAGAGGCGGCTCGGTGAATTGATAGGAAGGTTGACCAAAGTGGCGATGTCCGGCCCAGAACCGAACACGCAGGTAGTCATGGAGCTGAAAGCACTGCGGGACCGGGTACCGCAGCTGATCGGCACCCTGGTGGCATCCACCGACGGGCTGCTCATCGCGCACGATCTGCCCCCGAACATCGAGCCCGCGGGCATGGCGGCGCTGACGGCGGCGCAGCTGTCGCTCTCACATCGACTGGCCGCCACCGCCAATGGCGGCGGCTTCCACGAGGTGGTGGTACACGGCGAAGGCGGGGACGTCGTGATCTACGCCGTCGGCTGGACCGCCTCGCTCACCGTACTCACCGGCCCCGGCGCGAATATCGGCCGCCTGCACCTGGAATCGCGGCCGGCCGCCCGCACCATCGCCGATCAATTGGCGGCCGTCGCCCCCGAGGCCGCCCCGACACCGACTCCCAACCCCAAGTGATAACACCGATTGAAAGGAAAACCCATGTCCAACATGGATATAGCACTGAAGGACATGATGGTGATCGACGGCGCCATCGGCGCGGCCGTGGTCGACTACAACAGCGGCATGGCACTGGGCATGCTCGGTAGCTCCAAGGCCCTCGACCTGCAGGTCGCCGCCGCCGGCAACACCGAGGTGGTGCGCGCCAAGATGCGCACCATCGACCAGCTGGGCATCAAGGAGGACATCGAGGACATCCTCATCACGCTCAGCGGGCAATACCATGTCATCCGGCCCATGACCGGGCGGAAATCCAAGGGACTGTTCCTGTATCTCGCGCTGGACCGCGGCCGCGCCAACCTCGCCATGGCCCGCCACCGGCTCAAGGGGATCGAGGAAGACCTCGAGGTGTGAGACCAACCCCGAGATAAATAGGTGGCGTCGGCCGCGCGGCGGAGTTAGCGTTACATCCATCATCCCGCCGACGACGAAAGGACCGGCAGTGCAGCATCATTCGACCTCCGTCGCCGCCGCGTCGTCGTCCGCCTTCCGAGAACATCTTGCGCCGGAAGCGCTTACCTCAGACCATCGCAGCCGCTGACTATCCGCACGGCTCCACCCCGTGCGCACCCCATGTTGAGCGAAGCCGAAGTGGTCGAGGCACCGGTTTGTGACACCGGTATCAGCGGGTTCGAGTCCCGTCGCTCAGCCTTCTTCCCTGGATAGTCAGCCTCACGGCGCAGTTGCTCTGCTGGCATGGGCAGCCTGATTTTCACTCAGGACCCTCGTCGGTTCGATTCCGACTTGCGTCACCGCAGGCAACGGTGCTTGACGCGCCGATTGCCACCCACTGCGGATTCCCACATACACCCCGAACAGGCGAAAGCCGCGCTCCCCCAGGCTGTCGGCCCGAGGCTTCATTCTTGAATCTTCATAATGGGTTGTCGTTTCGAGTCGATCGGAGCAATGGTTCGCCCTGGCTTCGGTAGTGTGGTTGCGATCGCGAAACGATCGAAATTCGCTCAGCCGATGCCAGACGGCGTTGTCCCGCATCGCGGACCTGTCCGGCTGCCTCCCTTGTCCTCGGCCCGGACCACACCAGGATTGGGAAGGAATCGGTGATGATCACCAAGGCGGACCTGCCCACGGGGCTCCTGCCGCAGCACACCGCGGTCGGCGATCCCGAGCGCAGCTGCGTCCAGGTGGGCTATCTACCCGGCCGCGGCATCGTGGTCGCCCACAGCCAGGAAGGCGGCAACGGTGCGGTGCTGCTGTTCACGGTCCGCGAATGGGAAGCCTTCATCAGAGGCGTGAAAGCCGACGAATTCCCCGCCATGGCCTAGCCGAGAGCAGACGCTCGGGCCGCGACGCATTAGGTTCGGTGGCTGTGGCGGTCGAATATCGGGTCGGGGACATAGTCGAATTGTCCTGTCCGTTCACCGAAGCCAGGGTGAACGCGCTGACCGAGGACGAGGTCCCGGTCGAATGGCCGTGGCGGGCCGCGGATCCCGACGGTGCCGGGGGCGCGGGTCGGATTGGCATTCCGCCGACACTGGTCCGGATCACCGAGGTGAGTCACCGACAAATCGGCTTCGTGCCCGCGGGCCCGCACCGGGGACCCGACGCCGAACCGCACACCGCCACCTTCGATCTTGATGACGCCGTCCCCCGCACCGTGGAATTGCGGTTCCGCCCTTACGTATTCCTCGAACCCGGCGACGAGGTCGCCGACGCCGCGGCGCGGGTGTGGCGGTTCGAGTCGGCCTGGGACTGGCACCCCTTCGACGGCCGGGCGGGTACTGCGCCCAGCTGGCCGCTCATGCTGCTGACCCGCCACGGGGACAGCGGTAGCGATTCGGCCGCCGTCGATGTCGGGGAAGCCACCCACACCGGTTCGCATCACGAGGAACTCGCGCAGTGGGCGGAACTGGCCGGGCTGGAGACCGAACCCGACACCGCAGCCGAACCCGACAGTGACCTCGGGCTCGACGACGACCTCGGGCTCGACGACACCGAACCCGAGAGCTACAGCGACACAGGATTCGACGACGACAGCGAACTCGACTTCGACAACGAGGCCGCACCCGTCGAGCCCCTGGACTAGCCGACGTCACCCGTCATACGTCAGGACTTGGCCAGGTACTCCAGACGTTCGCCGTCGACGGCTGCGCGCATCATGCTTGCCAGGCCCGGGTGGTTCTTCAGGCCCGGATCGGATTCGACGATCTCGCGGGCCAATTGTTGTGCGGCGGTAATTACTTCGAGGTCATCCAGGAGGGAGAGAAGGCGGAGGCTGCGGGCGGTGCCGGATTGCGCGGAGCCCAGAACGTCACCTTCGCGGCGTTGGCGGAGGTCCAGGACGGCAAGTTCGAAACCGTCGGTGGTGCCCGCGACCGCTTCGAGGCGGGCCATCGCCGTGCCGACCGGGCCGGACTCGGTGATCAGAAGGCAGAGGCCCGCGTGTTTGCCTCGGCCGACGCGGCCGCGCAGCTGGTGTAGCTGGCTGACGCCGAAGCGGTCGGCGTCGACGATCACCATGACCGTGGCGTTCGGGACGTCGACACCGACCTCGACGACCGTGGTGCACACCAGGACATCGATTTCCGCGTCGTTGAAGGCGCGCATCACACGGTCCTTCTCGTCGGCGGGGAGGCGGCCGTGCAGCAGGCCGACGCGCAGCCCCTTCAGCGGGCCGCTGCCGAGCATCTCGTACATGTCCACGGCCGAATGCGTGGTGGGAGCTTCCTTCTCCTCGTCGGATTTCTTGCGGCCCTTGCCTTTTCCGGCCTTACCGTCCTCTTCGTCGCCGATGCGCGAGCACACCACATACGCCTGGCGGCCCGCGTCGACCTCCTCGCGAATGCGTTCCCACGCCCGATCCACCCATGCCGGTTTCACCTTGGCAGGAACGACTTTCGAGGTGATCGGGGAGCGGCCGCGCGGAAGCTGGGTCAGCACAGAGGTTTCCAGATCACCGAGCGTGGTCATGGCGATGGTGCGCGGTATCGGGGTGGCCGTCATGACCAGCAGGTGCGGGCTGGCACCATCCTTGGCCTTGGCGCGCAGGGCATCCCGCTGCTCCACACCGAAGCGGTGCTGTTCGTCGACCACCACCATGCCGAGATCCCAGAACTCGACATTGTCCTGGATCAGCGCGTGCGTGCCGATCACCAGACCCGCCTCACCGGTGACGGCGTCCAACAGCGCGGCCTTCTTCTGGCCCGCCGACATGGAACCGGTCACCAACACCACCTTGGTGGCCAGCTCGTCCGCACCCAGTTCCCCGGCGGTGCCGAGATCGCCGAGCATCTTCTTCAACGACCGATAATGCTGTGCCGCAAGCACTTCCGTCGGCGCGAGCAGCGCGGTCTGCTGCCCGTTGTCGATCACCTGCAGCATGGCGTGCAGGGCCACGATGGTCTTACCCGAACCCACCTCACCCTGCAGCAGCCGGTGCATGGGATGGCTGCGCGACAGATCCGCGGAGATCTCGCCGACGACCGTCAACTGCCCCTCGGTCAACTCGAACGGCAGCCGCTTGTCGAAGGCCGCAGCAATGCCGTCGGTGCGCGGCGGGCACGGTTTGGCGGCCCGTCCCTCCACCTGGTGACGGCGCTCGGCCAGCACCAACTGCAGGGCCATGGCCTCGTCGAAACGCAAACGGCCCCGGGCGGCTTCGATATCGGACTTGTGCTCGGGTAGGTGGATCAGGCGCAGCGCGTCCGAGACCGGGATCAGCGCATGCTCGGTGATCAACGGCTCCGGCAACGGATCGTCGATGGGGTCGAGCTGATCGAGCACCTGCCGCACACAGCGCAGCAGATTCCAGCTCTGCACCTTCGCCGTCGACGGATACACGGGGATGAACTCACGCTCGAAGAACGACATGTCGATGCCCCCGGCACCCTTGGCGCTCTGCGCGAGACCGCGCAACGCACCGCCGCCGTGCACCGAGGTGAGGCTCTCGACCGAGCCCTCACCCTTCTCCGGGAGAATCAGGTAGTCGGGGTGCGAGAGGTTCCATTTCGTGGGCTGCCAGTAGTGCACGGTGCCCGACATCATCGCCCGCGCACCCTCTTTCACCAGGTGGCGCACCTTGTCGCCACTGAAGAAGGTGATCTCCACCGGTTTGGTGCCGCCCGCGTCCAGGCTCACCTTCAGCAGGCTGCCCTTGCGGTTCTTCATCGGCCGCAGATCGGTCTTGGTGATCCGGCCGATCACCGTGAGATGCGCGCCCTCCTCGGGCTCCTCCTCGGTCAGCGGCTGCCCCTGCGTGGCATAGCGCAGCGGATAGTGCCGCAGCAGATCCTCCACGGTCTGCATGTCGAAACTCTCCTGCAGCTGCTCGGCCGCCTTCACCCCGAGCACATGATCCAACCGATCAGCCAGTGTCGCCATCTATTCCACCCCGATCTGGACTACATCTCCCGCTTGCCCGCCCGGATACACAACCACCTCCACGCCCGGGAAACCGGCGGCCACATGTTCCGCCAGCTCCTGCGAAAGCCCTTCCGGCGCATCGCATCCGATAAGCATCGTCACCAATTCCCCACCCAGGCCCAGCATCCGATCCAACAGCGTCCGCCCGGCGGCCCGCACATCCGAATCGATCACCACCACGTCCTGCCCCACCAGCCCGAGCCCATCCCCCGCCTCACACATGCCGACCATGGTGAGGGCCCGTTCCGGCGCGACCCGCAATGCGCCCCAACGACTTCCAGCCGCCGCCTCCGACATGGCGAACGCATCGTCGGCAGCAGCCCGCCCCGCGTCATGCATGGCCAACGCCGCCAACCCCTGCACCATCGACCCGCACGGCAGCATCAAAACCTCCCGCTGCCCATCCCGCGCCGCCACACTCACCGCCACCAACTCGTGCGCCGGCAACGCCCCGTTCGGCAACACCAGCACCTCCCGCCGAGCCACCCCCCGAATCGCCTCCAACAACACCTCGGCGGTCACCGCCCCCTCCAACACCACCGCCCCGCCGTCCTCGAACAACCGCACCGCCCCCGGCCCGGTAACCACCGCCAGAATCGCCCGATCGGCGACACTGCGATCGGCATGCATATCCGCGGTCAACGTCTCGATCCGAATCCCACTCAACTGCCCGGCCGCCAGCCCCGCCTCCACGGCAGCACCGGCATCCGCGCAATGCACATGAGCGGACCAGGTCTGAGCCCCGTCCCCCACGACAACCACCGAATCCCCCAGTGCATCAAGCTGATCCCGCAATGCGTCGACCCGAGGCTCATCGGTATCGCGCACCAGGAACATGACCTCATACTGCGGCGCGACGGCAGCCCCACCCGTCATCCCGGCGTGCTTTTGGCCGGGATCCAACGCCGTGGGGTGGATTCCGGCCAGAAGCACGCCGGAATGACGAAGGGGGCCGCCGGCCCCGCCGCCGCGTTCGGGCCCGCCACGCCGATATTCAGGCCGAGTCGGCGCAGTGCCACCGGCCGCCGCCACCAATTCATCCAAGAGGACAAGCAATCCACGCGCCCCCGCATCGACCACTCCGGCCTCGCGCAGCACCCCCAACTGCGTCGGCGTCTCCCCCAAAGCCTTGGCCGCCCCATCCGCTGCCGCGAGCGCGACCGAGACCAGATCCCGCTCCGAACAATCTGCCGCCCGCTCGGCCGCTCGATCCAGCACGGTGAGCATGGTCCCCTCGACCGGCGAACTCAGTGCCTCCCGCACCAGTCGCGCGGCCTGCCGCAACGCGACCCGCAACGACCTTTCGGTCAGTGGCCCGTCGACGGCGGCATCCGAAATACCCCGCAGCACCTGCGAAAGGATGATCCCCGAATTTCCCCGCGCGCCGATGGTTGCCGCCCGAGCCATGGCCGCCGCGACCTCACGCGCCTGCGGTCCGGTCGCTTCCTCGATGGTCAGAGCTCCCTCGTCATCGGCCTGCGCGGACGCGAGGCCAGTGACTTCGGCCACCGCGGGCAAACGATCGTCCGAGGACGGATCGGGCGCGGGCACGGCGGATTCCTCGGCCCCGCGCACGGCGGCGCGCATTGTGCTGAGCAGGTTGGTGCCGGTGTCGGAGTCCGGGACCGGGAAGACATTGAGGGCGTTGATCTCGTCGCGGTGGCGTTCGAGGGCGGCGAGGGTCGAGCGACCCCAGCTCAGCAGGGCAGTACCGTCGAGCGCGTCCGCTACCCCGGGCACCGTCACCGTCCTTCCGCTCACGTCGTGGAATACCGCAGCCAGCCTAGTCGGGTAGCCCGACACCACGCTGTCACCTGGCATTCGTACGGCGCATACGCGGCGCGGACGGGGGACCCAATTGGACATCGGATGCAGGGGTTGGCTAGTCTTGTGCGGTTGCCTCACGCAGGCATGGTCCTGTGCTTCCAGGTATCAGCCCGCGTTGGCCAGCTATTCGCTGGTAGGTACGTCCAAGACATAAGCTTTCGGACACGCTGTGCATCGTGCAGCGGGTCCCACTATGACCATGAAGGAGTTCGCGACTATGGCTGCCGTTTGTGACGTCTGCGCCAAGGGCCCCGGCTTCGGTAAGTCGGTTTCGCACTCGCACCGGCGCACCAACCGTCGCTGGAACCCGAACATCCAGACCGTGCGCGCTCAGGTTGCCCCCGGCAACACCCGCCGCATGAATGTCTGCACCTCCTGCCTGAAGGCGGGCAAGGTCGTTCGCGGCTGATATCCAGTTCTCGTCGGAAGCCCCGGTCCCCCAGAATGGTGGGCCGGGGCTTTTGTCGTACCCGGCCTATCGAATTCAGGGGTGGGAATGAGCGAATGGCAAGTGTCGCCGCTGGCGGCCGAGCACACCGCAGGTCTGGGCATCTGCCATGTCGCCTGCTGGCGTGAGGCGTATCAGGATCTGGTGCCCCAGCATGTGCTGGACGCCTTCGATGTGGTGCAGCGGGCCGCGGCCTGGGATCGGATCCGCGTCCGATATCCCGGACACGTCGTGGTCGCGGTCGTCGACGACGAGGTCGTCGGATTCGCGGCCTGCGGGCCGTCGCGTGAGGAAAACCCGCCCGCCGAACTGGAACTCAGCGCCATGTACGTGCGCGCCGCCTACTACGGGACCGGCCTGGCCCACGATCTGATGCGGGCGGTGCTCTCGGACGAGGACGCTACGTCGCTCTGGGTATTCGAGAAGAACCCGCGAGCGCGGGCCTTCTACGAGAAGTACGGCTTCGAACTCGACGGCGAGCGCCGAGTCGAAGCCTTCACTCCCGCAATGCAGGTGCGAATGGTGCGTACTAGGCAGCACCGTTGAGGCAGTCCACCTGCTGGCTGATCGACTGCACGACGCACGCCAGGCGCGAGGTCACATTCGACGACAGCCCACTCACGCTATTGGTGTCGAACAGGCTGCCCACGGGCTGAACCGTGGTGTGCGTGGTGTCGGGGGTGTAGTTCTCCAACGGCAGCCCGTCGGCATTGGCGACGGCGGGAGCCGCCGCGAGCGCCGCGCCGGCGGCCAGCGCCACGAAAACACCACGGGCAGTCTTGTTCTGCATTCACATGCTCCTGAATCAGGTCAACGGGATTCGCGCTAGGGCAGACGCCAGTCCACCGGTGCGGCCCCTAGGGTACCCAGCAATTCGTTGGTTCGGGAGAATGGCCGCGATCCGAAGAATCCCCGTGACGCCGACAGCGGTGAGGGATGGGCGGATTCGATGTACGGCGTGCTGCCCAGCATCGGCTTCAACGTCGAGGCATCGCGGCCCCACAGAATCGCCACCAGCGGCTGATCGCGGGCAACGAGCGCGCGAATTGCCTGCTCGGTCACCGCTTCCCAGCCCTTGCCGCGATGCGAGGCGGGCTGGCCCGGCTGCACGGTGAGCACTCGATTGAGCATCAGGACACCCTGATCGCACCACGGCGAGAGATCCCCGTTGGACGGCATCGGCAGCCCGAGGTCCTTGGTCAGCTCCGAATAGATATTGGACAGACTGCGCGGAATGGGCGAAACGTCCGGAGCCACCGAGAAACTCAGCCCCACCGGATGCCCCGGCGTCGGATACGGGTCCTGGCCGACGATCAGGACCCGGACCTTGTCGAAGGGCCGTTGGAAGGCCCGCAGCACGTTCTCCCCCTTGGGAAGATAGCCACGGCCCTCGTTGTTTTCGGTTCGCAGGAATTCGCCCATGGCGGCAATGCGGTCGGTCACCGGCTCGAGGGCCTCGGCCCAGCCCGTATCGATGACTTCCGACAGTGGTTTCGCACCCATGTCGGGAAAACCTATCGTGTCGAGATCCATTCCGTCATTGCACCCGTCTATGCGAAGGATTCCCAACCCGCGAGTCCGGATCGGGCACTGCCGTCCACCGTCACGCCCGACCCTGCGCGAACACGGCCGATATGCACCCAGCCTTCGGGCAAATCACCCGAATCGGCGAAGGTCGCGGCGAATGCGTGGTCTTCGCCGCCCGCCAGAATCCAGTCAAGGGGGTTGACACCCAAGGCCTTCCCGACCGCCTCCAACTCGGGCACGGCCAGTGCCGCGGCCTCCAGATCGATGGCGACCCCGGAAGATTCGGCGATATGCCCGAGATCGGCGAGCAACCCGTCGGAGACGTCGGTGAGCGCGGTGACCTCGACGGTGTCCGGCAGCTCCAGCACCGCCTCGTACGGCGGCTGCGGAACCCGGTGCACGGCAACCACATCCGCGAATTCCGCGAGCAGTTCCGCGCTCGCGTCCTCGGCATGCTCCGCCGCCGACAGCACCGCCAGGCCCGCGCCCGACCAGCCGAGCTTCCCGGCCACCGCCACCACATCACCCGGGCGCGCGCCGGAAATCTTGATCGGCGCGCGGCGCGGATCCCCGAACGCCGTCACCGAAATGATCAGCATCGGGCTGCGCACCATATCGCCGCCCGCGATGGACGCTCCGGCCCGACCGGCCTCCGCCCACAGTCCGTCCGTCAGTTCCCGCACGAACTCGACCGGGGTCTCCGAGGGGCAGCCCAGTCCGACCACGAACGCGCTCGGCACCGCGCCCATGGCCACCACGTCGGCGGCGTTCTGCGCGATCGCCTTGCGCCCGATGTCGTGCGCGCTCGACCAGTCGGTCCGAAAGTGCCGGTCCTGCACCAGCATGTCGGTGGTCACCACGAACCGGCCCTCGGGCGCGGCGATCACCGCGGCATCGTCACCGGGCCCGAGCAGCACGCCGCGGGTCTGCGTGCGCCCCGCGTTCACCAGCGCGATGAGCCCGAATTCCCCGAGTTCGCCCACGGTCTGCGCCCCCGGTCCGGACTCCGGCCTGCTGCTGGCGGTGATGACGGTCTCCTTCGGGGCGAGTGTGATGCGGTCGGCTGACCGCTCGACGGTACCCTCGTTCCCGATGAGCAACGACACCCGCGGCACGGAGCCGGACAGCAAAGACACCGAGCCGGACACCACTCCGGAGAGCACCGAATCGGACCAGGCCGACGCCGACGCCGCAACGACTCCGGTGACCGAGGACTCGGACGAATTCGAGACCCGCCGCTCCCCCGCGCTCATCGCCACCGCGGTGGCGCTGCCGATCGCGCTCATCGTCGGCCTGCTGGTCATGGGTGTGCTCGCGAACCGTCATCACAGCCGCGACCCACTCGCCCTCGGCGCGGTGCCCGCGCCCGGCGCGTCCAGCAAGGAGTGCTCGGCGCTGATGACCGCACTTCCGGACAAGATCGGCGATTACACCACCTCCGACCTGGTGGCTCCCGCCCCGGCCGCGACCCACGCCTGGCAGCTGCCCGACGGTGGCGACCCGATCGTGGTGCGCTGCGGCCTGGACCGGCCGCAGGAGTTCAACAAGGCGTCCTCGACCAACCAGATCCAGACGGCCAAGGCCATCGGTAAGGACCAGGGCGTCAACTGGTTCGAGCTGCGCGACCCCACCAGCGGCGTCACCTCCGGCACCTACTGGGCGGTGGACCGCGGCACGTACATCGCGGTGACTACCCCGGACAAGGCCGGAGCGACTCCGTTGCAGGATATTTCGGCGGCGATCCAGCAGACGATTCCGCAGCAGGCGATGGATCCCAACCCGCTGCCGAACTGACAGATATATCTTTCAGGGCTTACGGAGAACGACTTTTCCGGCGGTGAGATCGACATCCACCCCGTCGTCGCCGTCGCCCGGGTTCTCCCGGTGCATGAGCACCGAGTGCCGCTGTTCGATCTCGTGCTGCTTGCCCGCGTTGAACACCGCGTCGAACTGCTCCATCCCGACGGCGGCGGCCTTACGGTCTTCGCCCTCGGTCCGCATCCACGGCAGCGCGGTGCGGCCGGTCGCCTTGCGGTAGGCCACATCCGCGAATGCCACCACGATGATCAGCATCGCCAGGCCCGGAATCGTCATAGCCACGATCACCCGATCGAGGCTACGCGCCGGGCGGGTGGCCCGGCGTCAGCCTGAAGTCGGATATCAGCCCTGCCCGAAGGGGAGATTCAGCGCAGCCCGGTGCCGCGCGCCCGCGCGGTCTCGATGAGCGTGCTCACCAGCGTCCGGTTGTCGATGCCGGTGGCTTCCCACATGCGCGGGTACATGGAGATGGAAGTGAATCCTGGCATGGTGTTGATCTCGTTGATGACCGGCCCGTCGGCGGTCACGAAGAAGTCCACGCGCGCCAGCCCCTGGCAGTCCAGCGCCCGGAACGCCCGCACCGCAAGCTCCCGAATCTCCTGCGACACATCGTCGTCCAGCTTCGCCGGAACATCGAACTCGCAGACGTCGTCGAGGTACTTGGTGTCGAAGTCGTAGAAGTCGGGGGCCTCGGTGTCGTCCTCGGGCATTCGAATCTCGGCCACCACACTGGCTTCCACCCGGCCGTCCGGGAATTCCAGTACGCCACACTCGACTTCGCGTCCGACGATGCCCGCCTCCACGATCACCTTCGGATCATGTTCGCGCGCAACGGCAATCGCGGCATCCAGGTCGGCCCAGCGGTCCACCTTGGTGATGCCGATGGAGGATCCGCCGCGCGCGGGCTTCACGAACACCGGCAGCCCGAGACGCTCCCGGTCGGCGTCGGCGACGGTGGCCACACCGGGCCGCAGCACCACCTGCACACCGATCGGAAGTCCTTCGGCGGCAAGGAGTTTCTTGGTGAATTCCTTGTCCATGCCGGCCGCGCTGGCCAGCACGCCCGGACCGACGTAGGGCAGTTCGGCCAACTCCAGCAGACCCTGCAGCGTGCCGTCCTCACCGAACGCGCCGTGCAGCACCGGGAACACCACGTCGACGGTGCCCAGCACCGCGGTCTTGCCGTCCAGCGGCACCAGCGCGCCGGCACGCGACGGGTCGGCGGTCAGGGCCAGCGCGGTACCGGATTCGTCGACCGTGGGTAGCGCGCGGTCCGAGGCGGTCAGCGCCCGCGGGTCCGCGTCGCCGAGCACCCAGGTGCCCTCGCGCGTGATCCCGATCGGAACCGCCTCGTACCGTTCGGGATCGAGGCTCGCCAGCACGGTGCGTGCCGAAACACACGACACCCCGTGCTCATTGCTGCGGCCGCCGAACACCACCGCCACCCTGGTCCTGTTGGTCATGCCCGGAACCGTACCTGGTCGAATATGGCGGCAGTGTTACGCGGTCACTCCGATTTCAACCGGCGGCCCTGCAGTTGCCCGACCGCCTCGGCGGCCGACATGCCCTCGTGGCAGACCTGGTGCACGGCATTGGTCAGCGGCATTTCCACGCCGTGCGCGGCGGCCAGCGCCCGCACCGATGTGCAGGACTTCACACCCTCCACGACCTGGCCATGAGTCGCTTCGAGGGCGGTCTCCATGGACCCGCCCGCGCCCAGCGCATGCCCGAAGGAGCGATTGCGCGACAGCGGCGAGGTACAGGTGGCCACCAAGTCGCCGACGCCCGCCAGGCCTGCGAAGGTGACCGGTTCCGCGCCCACCGCGACGCCGAGCCGGATGATCTCGGCCAGCCCACGCGTGATGAGGGTGGCAATCGAGTTGTCGCCCAATCCCATTCCCGAGGCAATGCCGCAGGCGAGCGCGATGACGTTCTTGCAGGCCCCGCCGATCTCGCAACCGATCACATCGGAATTGGTGTACGGCCGGAAGTAACCGGTGGCGCTGGCCTGCTGAACCGCTTCCGCGCGCGCCACATCCGGGCAGGCGATGACGGTCGCGGCGGGCTGTCCCGCGGCGATCTCGTGCGACAGGTTCGGCCCCGACAGCACCGCGATCCGGCTCGCGTCCGCGCCACTGACCTCACCGATGACCTGACTCATGCGCAGCAGCGTCCCGGTCTCGATGCCCTTGGCCAGGCTCAGCAGCGTGGCATCGGCGGGGATCAGGTCCTTCCAGGCCGCGAGATTGGTGCGCAGCGACTGCGAGGGGACGGCCAGCACCACGATGTCGGCACCGTCCAACGCGACCGCCGGATCATCGGTCGCGGCCATCGCCGGCAGTTCGACATTGGGCAGATACCAAGGATTACGATGTTCGGCCGCTATCACTTTCGCGACCTCCGGCCGCCGCGCCCACATCGTGGTCTCGGTCCCCGCCTCCGCCAACACCTTCGCGAACGCGGTCCCCCACGACCCTGCTCCCAACACCGCTGCCCTAGCCATTGGATCAATATATGCGCGCATGCTGGGAGCCATGCCGTGTGTGGCCACAGCGGAAAATTCGACGCCGCTCACGCGCGCGTCACTTACGAGTGGGAGGATTCGGGCATGCGTCCGTCCGTGCACGCGGTCATCGCGGTGAAGAGTCTCGGACTCGCCAAAAGCAGATTGTCGCCTCGGCTGGATGCGGAGCATCGGCCGCGGCTGGTGCTGGCCATGCTGACCGACACCGTGACGGCGGCGGTCGAGACGCGGGGTATCGCGTCGGTGACCGTGGTGACGCCGGATCCGACCGTCTCCGAACTGGTGCGCGGGCTGGGAGCGGCGGTCCATCCGGAACCCGATATCGTCCCGGCGCACACCAGTGGCCTCAATGCCGCGCTGGCGGCGGGCGCGGCGGCGATCCGGCACCGGTACGGCCCGGTCGATCTGCTTGCCCTGCAAGCGGATCTGCCCGCACTGCATCCGACGGAACTCTGCGACATGCTCTCCAGTACCGGGCATCGCCGCTCGGTGGTCGCCGATCACGAGGGCAGCGGCACCGTCGCCCTGCTGGTGCGCGACGAGGCCACCGCGCTCAACCCGCTCTTCGGTCCGGACTCCGCGCGCCGTCACATTGCCGACGGCGCGGTGGAATTGCTGGGCGACTGGCCCGGACTGCGGCAGGACGTCGACACCGCCGCGGATCTCGAGCGCGCCGCCGCGCTCGGCGTCGGGAAGGCCACCGCTGCGCTGCTCCGTGAATTCGGCGTGTCGCTGGCGTGTCGACCAACAGAAGATCTACGCCGAGCCGGGTCGACACTGTGCTGACGCGGCGTGATCTGCGCTGCAATGGACGGTGTCAGTTCGGCACCCCACCCGCGACATAAGGAATGATCGTGAGAGTGAGCGATACGGATACCGTCAAGCAACCGCCGCTACTACCGGCGGCACCGCCCGCGGCAACCCCTCCGCCCACCGCCGCCACCCCGCTTCCGGCCGACCGGTACGTGAACCGGGAACTGAGTTGGCTCGATTTCAACGCCCGCGTCCTGGCACTCGCCGAGGACCATTCCCAGCCCCTGCTCGAACGGGCCAAATTCCTCGCCATTTTCGCCTCGAATCTGGATGAGTTCTACATGGTCCGCGTCGCCGGGTTGAAGCGCCGCGCCGAGACCGGACTGTCGGTGCGCTCCGCCGACGGCCTCTCCCCCACCGAGCAGCTCGAGATGATCCAGGTCCGCACCCAGGAGATCGCCGAGCGGCACGCCAATGTCTTCCTCGACCAGATCCTGCCCGCGCTGACCGACGAGGGCATCGCGATCATCCGCTGGAACGAACTCGAGGACACCGAAAAGCAGCGCCTGTCCGGGTATTTCCAGGATCAGGTCTTCCCGGTGCTGACCCCCCTGGCCGTCGACCCGGCCCACCCGTTCCCCTACATCAGCGGCCTGAGTCTCAATCTCGCCGTGACGGTGAAGGATTCGGTCACCGGTGGTGAGCACTTCGCGCGAGTCAAGGTGCCCGACAACGTGGATCGCTTCGTGCGCGTCCGCCGTGTCGCGCCCGGCTCGCCGGTGGCCGCCTTCCTGCCCATGGAAGAACTGATCGCCGCCCACCTCGATCAGCTGTTCCCGGGAATGGAAGTGGTGGAACAGCATTCGTTCCGCATCACCCGCAACGCCGACCTGGAGGTCGAGGAGGACCGCGACGAGGACCTGCTGCAGGCCCTGGAACGCGAACTCGCCCGCCGTCGCTTCGGCTCCCCGGTGCGCCTGGAAGTCTCCGACGATATGACCGAGCACATGCTCGATCTGCTGCTGCGCGAACTGGATGTGGACCCCGCCGACGTCATCCAGGTGCCCGGCCTGCTCGACCTGTCGTGCCTGTGGCAGGTCTACGGCGTCGACCGCCCCAACCTCAAGGACGCCCCCTACGTCCCGGCCACCCCGCCCGCCTTCGGCGAACGCGAAACGCCCCGAAACGTTTTCGCCGCCCTGCGCGAGGGCGACGTGCTGGTGCACCACCCCTACGACTCCTTCTCCACCAGCGTGCAGCGCTTCATCGAGCAGGCCGCCGCCGACCCGCAGGTGCTGGCCATCAAGCAGACCCTGTACCGCACCTCGGGCGACTCGCCCATCGTCAATGCGCTCATCGACGCCGCCGAGGCGGGCAAGCAGGTCGTCGCACTGGTCGAGATCAAGGCCCGCTTCGACGAGCAGGCCAACATCAAATGGGCTCGCGCACTGGAACAGGCGGGCGTGCACGTCGTCTACGGCCTCGTCGGCCTGAAGACGCACTGCAAGACCTGCCTGGTGGTGCGGCGCGAGGGTGCCACCATCCGTCGCTACTGCCACATCGGCACCGGCAATTACAACCCCAAGACCGCGCGCCTCTACGAGGATGTCGGATTGCTCACGGCCGCACCGGAGATCGGCGCGGACCTCACCGACCTGTTCAACTCGCTGACCGGGTATTCGCGAAAGGCCAACTACCGCAACCTGCTCGTCGCCCCGATCGGCGTGCGCGCCGGGATCATCGAGCGCATCGAGCGCGAGATGGAACTCGCCGCGCAGGGCGAGGCGGCGCGAATCCGGCTGAAGGCCAACGCCATCGTCGACGAACAGGTCATCGACGCGCTCTACCGCGCGTCGCAGGCGGGCGTGCCGGTGGAGATCGTGGTGCGCGGCATCTGCGGCCTGCGCCCCGGCGTGCCGGGCATGAGCGAGAACATCGAGGTGCGCTCGATTCTCGGCCGCTACCTGGAACATTCGCGAGTGCTGCACTTCCAGGCGCAGGATCAGTACTGGATCGGCTCGGCCGACATGATGCACCGCAACCTCGATCGGCGTGTGGAAGTGCTGGCGCAGGTCAAGGATCCGCGCCTGTCCAAGCAACTGGGCGGCATGTTCGACTCCGCCATGGATCCCGCCACCCGCTGCTGGGTGCTGCGCCCCGACGGCAGCTGGCAGGCCCAGCCCGATCCCGATATCCCCGGCGAGCAGATTCGCGACCATCAGGAGTACCTCATGCGACTGCGGCGTCCGGACCGCCCGTGAGCCCAGCCACCACCGACCCCGCCGCCGAATACGCCGACCCCCCGGTCAAAGCCAACATTCTCGCGGCAGGGGCCGTGTTGTGGCGTCCCGCAGGGGGAACCGGCTCCGACACCGGTTCGGACGCACTCGAAATCGCGCTCGTGCACCGGCCCAAGTACGACGACTGGTCACTGCCCAAGGGCAAGCTGGATCCCGGTGAGACACCGGTGATCACGACCGTGCGCGAGGTCGCCGAGGAAACGGGCCTGAATTCGCGCCTCGGCCGTTATCTCGGCCACGTGACGTATCCGGTGACCGGACATCGCAAACTCAAGCGAGTGGACTACTGGGCCGCCCGGGTCGTCGACGGGGAGTTCGAGGCCAATCTGGAAGTCGATGTGCTGGAGTGGCGTCGGCTCGACACCGTCATGGACGCCCTGTCGTATCCGATGGACCGCACCATCGTCCGTAATTTCCTGCGCCAGCCCGCCGACACCGCCACCCTTCTTCTGGTGCGGCACGCCAAAGCGGGCCGTCACGACCGCTACAACGGCGCCGACGACGACGCCCGCCCCCTCGAAAAGGCCGGTCGCGCACAGGCTCGCGCCCTGGTGCCGAATCTGCTCGCCTTCGGGGCGGCCGAAATCGTCTCCGCCCCAGCGGCCCGCTGTGTCCAAACCGTGACCCCGTTGGCCGAGAACCTGGGCGTGGACGTGGAACTGGAGCCGCTGTTCTCCGAATCCGGTTATGCGGCAGCGCCCGACGCCGCCCTGAAACGTGCCCGCGACCTGGTCTCCGCCGACGTCGTGCGGGTGATCTCCAGTCAGGGCAAGGTGATTCCCGACCTGCTGGAGAACTGGGCCGCCACCGACGGCATCGCCCTGCCCCCGGCTCGCAACCGCAAGGGCAGTGTCTGGGTGCTGTCGTTCCATCAGGGCCGCCTGGTCGCCGCCGACCACCTCGACCGCCACCTGACCCCGACGGATCTCCCCCAAGGCTGACCCGAGAACCCTTGGAACACCCCCGTACCGGCCCGTGAGCGGCCGAATACACCCGTCGCGTAAGACTATTGCCCCCAGAAATGCGAAACGGCCCGGCGATGCCGGGCCGTCTCACATGTCGTCCTGCTTCGAAAACCCCCGTCAGAGACGGGTTGTGGCCTGCTTACCGACGAGCGGTGCGCTTGGCAGCGGTCTTCTTGGCGGGAGCCTTCTTGGCCGTCTTCTTCGCGGTGGCCTTGGTGGCAGCGGCCTTGGCCGGAGCCTTCTTGGCGACCGTGGTCTTCTTGGCCGCAGTGGCCTTCGCCGGGGTCTTCTTGGCGACCGTCTTCTTGGCGACCGTCTTCTTGGCGGTGGCCTTCTTGGCGGGAGCCTTCGAAGCAGCCTTCTTGGCGGTGGTCTTCGCCGGCGCCTTGGTAGCGGCCTTCTTCGCCGTCTTCTTGGCGGTGGTCTTCTTCGCACCCGCCTTACCCGAAACCGGGGCAGCCACACCACGCTTCACGGCCGGGCCGCTCGAAGCGATCTTCTGCTTGCCGGCGATGATCGCCTTGAACTGAGCGCCGGGACGGAAGGCAGGCACCGAAGTCGGCTTCACCTTGACGGTTTCGCCGGTGCGCGGGTTACGAGCAACCCGGGCGGCACGCTTCCGCTGTTCGAAGACACCGAAACCCGTGATGGTGACGCTCTGACCTTTGTTCACAGCACGCACGATCGTGTCGACCATCTGCTCGACTGCAGCAGTAGCGGTGCGCCTGTCAGTACCCAACTTCTCGGTCAGAACATCGATCAGTTCCGCCTTGTTCATTGAATCCTCCGCAGACTAATGGCCCGTCGTCGGACCGACTAGGTACCACGGTAAACCCTTTGCGGGCAAGAGTCTATGTGCCACGCGGAAATACATGACGCATGGCACACGCTCAGCTACCTGGTTTCAGGGTGTTCAGCTAACGCCCATCAATGATTACGTCTGCGAAATACGGGCCGGAATGGTAGCGGGTTTCCAAGTCGGCCTTGCGTTTTCGAACTGACCGATCTCGTCGCTGTGCCGCAGAGTGAGGCCGATGTCGTCCAGCCCTTCGAGCAGCCGCCACCGGGTGTAGTCGTCAATATCGAACGGCAACACGACCGTTCCGGCCGACACGGTTCGCGTCTCGAGGTCCACCGCCAATTCCAAACCCGGCTGTTCCTCGAGCAACTTCCAGAGCAATTCCACATCGCTCTGCGCCATCCGAGCGGTCAGAAGACCGTCCTTACCGGCGTTTCCACGGAAGATGTCGGCGAAGCGGGACGAGATCACCACCCGGAAGCCGTAGTCCTTGAGCGCCCAAACGGCGTGCTCACGTGAGGATCCGGTCCCGAAATCCGGACCGGCGACCAGCACACTACCGCTCTTGTAGGGCTCGGTGTTCAGAATGAAGTTCGGATCCGTTCGCCACGACGCGAACAGACCATCCTCGAAACCCGTTCGGGTAACGCGCTTCAGATAGACCGCCGGGATGATCTGGTCGGTATCGACATTGGATCGGCGGAACGGAACCCCGATCCCCTTGTGGACCTTGAAGGCTTCCATCGTTGATTCTCCTGAGTCGGTGGGGGCGGCCGCATCTGGGCCGCCGCGGGCGAGCGATCAGTTCAGATCGGCAGGTGAGGACAGGGTTCCGCGCACCGCGGTGGCCGCCGCGACCAGCGGCGAGACCAGGTGCGTACGGCCGCCCTTGCCCTGTCGCCCTTCGAAGTTCCGGTTGGAAGTCGAGGCACAACGCTGACCGGGGGAAAGCTGATCCGGGTTCATACCCAGGCACATCGAGCAGCCCGCCTGACGCCATTCCGCGCCCGCGGCGGTGAAAATCTCGCCCAGACCCTCGTTCTCGGCCTGCAGCCGCACCCGCATCGAGCCCGGCACGATCAGCATGCGTACACCGTCCGCGACGTGCCGACCCTTCAAAACATCGGCCACCGCGCGCAGATCCTCGATCCGGCCGTTGGTGCAGGAGCCCACGAAAACCGTGTCCACGGTCACCTCACGCAGCGGAGTGCCCGGCGTCAGATCCATGTACTGCAGCGCCTTCTCGGCGGCCGCGCGCTCGTTCTCGTCGAAGATCTGCTCCGGGTCCGGCACCGAGGCGCCCAGCGGCAGGCCCTGTCCCGGGTTGGTGCCCCAGGTGACGAAGGGGGTCAGCGTGGAGGCGTCGATGTGCACCTCGGCGTCGAAAACCGCACCCTCATCGGTCTTCAGGGCGTCCCAGGCGGCGACGGCCGCATCCCACTCCGCGCCCTCCGGGGCGTGCGGACGGCCCTTCAGGAACTCGTAGGTGACCTCGTCGGGGGCCACCATGCCCGCCCGGGCACCGGCCTCGATCGACATGTTGCACATGGTCATCCGGGCCTCCATGGACATGGAGCGCACGGCCGCACCGCGGTATTCGAGGACATAACCCTGACCGCCGCCGGTACCGATCTGCGCGATGACCGCCAGGATCACATCCTTGGAGGTGACACCCTCGGGCAGCTCGCCATCGATATTGATGGCCATGGTCTTGAAGGGACGCAACGACAAAGTCTGCGTCGCCAGCACGTGTTCCACTTCCGAGGTGCCGATGCCCATGGCCAGCGCACCGAACGCGCCGTGGGTGGAGGTGTGCGAATCACCGCACACCACCGTGGTTCCCGGCTGGGTCAGACCCAGCTGCGGGCCGACCACGTGCACGATGCCCTGATCGAGATCGCCCATGCGGTGCAGGCGGACACCGAATTCCTGACAGTTCTTACGCAGCGTCTCGACCTGGGTGCGCGACACCGGATCCGCGATCGGCTTGTCGATATCGATCGTCGGGACGTTGTGGTCCTCGGTGGCGATGGTGAGATCCGGACGGCGCACGGGACGGCCGGCGGCGCGCAGGCCGTCGAACGCCTGCGGGCTGGTGACCTCGTGCACCAGGTGCAGGTCGATGTAGATGAGATCGGGCTCGCGATGCTCGCCCTCGCCACCGCCGCGAACGACGACATGCTGATCCCAGACCTTCTCCGCCAGAGTGCGTGGCCGGTCGGCCATAGCTCCATCACCTCTCGATAGACAATCCCGCGCCCGGGCTGGTGACGCAGGGCTCGCGTCCGAGCTGGGGTGGCCGGTCAGCCATGCAGTCAATTTGCATTTCCCAACATGCGAGACGCTAATATCGTTCTATGAGACAGCATAGCGGTATCGGAGTTCTGGACAAAGCCATGGCAGTCCTGCACGCCGTAGCCGAGCAACCCTGCGGCCTCAACGAGCTCTGCGCCCGCACCGGCCTGCCCCGAGCCACCGCACACCGCCTGGCCGTGGGCCTGGAGACGCATCGCATGCTGTCGCGCGACAGCCAGGGTTTGTGGCGGCCGGGCCCGGCCCTGTCGGAACTCGCGACAACCGCCAGCGACCCCCTGCTGGACGCCGCTTCCACCATCCTGCCGCGCCTGCGCGAGATCACCGGCGAGAGCGTCCAGCTCTACCGCCGCGACGGCAATGCCCGCGTCTGCGTGGCCGCCATGGAACCCGCCGCGGGTCTGCGCGACACCGTGCCCATCGGAGCCCGCCTGCCGCTGACCGCCGGCTCGGCCGCGAAAGTGCTACTGGCCTGGGCCGATCCGGATCTGCAGCGGACCGTCCTACCCGAGGCGGTCTTCGGCGAGCGCGCACTCGCCGAGGTCCGCCGCCGCGGCTGGGCGCAGAGCGCGGCCGAGCGGGCGGCCGGGGTGGCCAGCGTGTCCGCACCCGTCCGCGACGCGGCGGGCGGCGTGATCGCGGCCGTCTCGGTCTCCGGACCCATCGACCGCATGGGCCGCCGCCCGGGCGCGCGCTGGGCCGCCGACCTGGTCGCCGCCGCCGACGCCCTCCACAAGCGCCTCTGAGGTCCACAAGCCACGCTGACGGACTTTGCCGCCCTCGGGTAACCCCCGGGGTGGCCTCAACCGTCACGACAGCCCCAGCGGCCGCCCAGCGGTCCTGGGGCTTTTTGCTGCCCGACGGGCACTGTGACCGGGCTCATACGCCGTAAATTACAGTCGGCCCATGGGAGTTAATCAACGCGCGCAGATCGTGATGTCAGATGCTGAGATCACCGAATTCATCGAGCGCAGCCGCATCGCCACCATGGCCACGCTGGGCGCCACGGGCGCGCCCCACCTGGTCGCCATGTGGTACGCGGTGATCGATGGCGAGATCTGGTTCGAGACCAAGGCCAAGGCCCAGAAGACGGTGAATCTGCGCCGTGATCCGCGCATCACCGTGATGCTCGAGGCCGGCGACACCTACGACCAACTGCGCGGAATTTCCCTGGAGGGCCGCGCCGAGGTCATCGAGGATGCCGAGGCCCTGTTCAAAGTGGGAATCAGCGTGTGGGAGCGCTACACCGGGCCGTACAGCGAAGAGATGAAACCGTTCGTGGACCAGATGCTGCACAAGCGCGTGGCCGTGCGGGTGGTGCCCGAACGCGTCCGCAGTTGGGATCACCGGAAACTCGGATTGCCCGCGATGCCCAAGGGCGGCACCACAGCTCAGCCGCTGGACTAGTACCGCAGCGCACTTTGCGCCAGTTCCACTAGTTGAACCGAGAAAGCCGCACACCGCAAAAAAGTGAAGGCCCCCAACCGATTGGCTGGGGGCCTTCACCTTGTAGTCCCGACGGGATTTGAACCCGCGCTACCGCCTTGAGAGGGCGGCGTCCTAGGCCGCTAGACGACGGGACCAGGAGTTGAGATTCCGATGGTTTGCACCACCGGAGCTTCTCGAATCGAGAGCCGAAGCTCTCGCAGCTGGGGTACCAGGACTCGAACCTAGAATGGCTGAACCAGAATCAGCTGTGTTGCCAATTACACCATACCCCATTGACCTGGGCTTTCAGGTTCTCCCCGGGGGAAGTTCCTGACCGCTTTCCGGCCGAGAAGAAGATTAGCAGCAACCTACCGTAGATACACAAACCGGCTGGTCAGGGGCCGGTTTGTGCACCTTTTCAGCTACTTCAGGAGAGCTCGGCAGCGGCTGCGCGGAGCCGTTCCATGGTGAGCTCGCGACCCAGCAGTTCCATCGACTGGTAGAGCGGCGGGCTGATGTGGGAACCACTCACCGCGACGCGCGCAGGCGCGAACGCCTTGTTGGGCTTGAGACCCAGGTCGTCGACAAGCGCCGCCTTGAGCACCTCCTCGAGTGCGGCCGAGTTCCATTCCGAAACGCCTTCGAGGGCTTTTATCGTCGCCTGCAGCACCGGGGCGGCATCTTCCTTGAGATTCTTCGCCTTCGACGCGGGGTCGATAGCGAACTCTTCAGGCTTGATGAACAGGAACTTCACCAGATCCCAGGCTTCGCTGAGCACCTTGATCCGGGTCTGCACGAGATCGGCCACAGTTTCGAACATCTTCTCGTCGATCTCGGCGCCGATATGTCCGTGTTGTGTGAGGTACTCGCGCAGCCGGTGAGCAAAATCACCGGGCTCCAACAGACGAATATGTTCGCCGTTGAGCGCATCCGCCTTCTTCTGATCGAATCGCGCCGGATTCGAATTCACTTTCGAGATATCAAAGGCTTCGACCATCTCCGCCATGGAGAAGACGTCATGATCATCCGCGATGCCCCAGCCGAGCAGCGCCAGATAATTCAGCAAACCCTCCGGAATGAAGCCCCGATCCCGGTGATGGAAGAGATTCGACTCCGGATCGCGCTTGGACAACTTCTTGTTGCCCTGACCCATCACGAACGGCAGGTGCCCGAACTCCGGCGTGAAGTCCGCGACGCCGATTCGGATCAGCGACTCGTAGAGCGCCAGCTGGCGCGGAGTCGATGACAGCAAATCCTCGCCACGCAAAACGTGGGTGATCTTCATCATCGCGTCGTCGACCGGGTTGACCAGCGTATAAAGCGGATCACCATTACCGCGGGTGAGTGCGAAATCGGGGACCACGCCCGCCCGGAAGGTGGTCTCACCGCGCACCAGGTCGCGCCAGGTGAGGTCGTGGGCGGGCATGCGCAGGCGGATCACCGCGTTGCGGCCCTCGGCCTTGTAGGCGGAGATCTGCTCGGGTGTCAGGTCGCGGTCGAAGTTGTCGTAGCCCAGCTTGGGATCCCGGCCGGCGGCCTTGTGACGGGCCTCGACTTCCTCAGGCGTGGAGAAGGATTCGTAGGCCTCCCCCGCCGCCAGCAGGCGCTGCACCACATCGAGATGAATGTCACGCCGCTGCGACTGCCGGTATGGCTCGTAGGGGCCGCCGACCTCCGGGCCCTCGTCCCAGGTGAGGCCGAGCCAGCGCAGGGCGTCGAGGATGGCCGCGTAGGACTCCTCGGAATCGCGTGCGGCGTCGGTGTCTTCGATGCGGAAGACGAAGGTGCCGCCGTGGTGGCGCGCGAAGGCCCAGTTGAACAGGGCGGTGCGGACCAGTCCCACATGCGGTGTGCCCGTGGGAGACGGGCAGAAACGTACCCGGACGTCGGTCATGGCTCTCTCTCGTTCAGCGTTTGGCGGCAACGGGATTGGACAGGGTGCCGATACCGGACACGGTGACCGACACGGTCTGACCGGCCTGCAGCGGACCCACGCCCTCCGGCGTGCCGGTGAGGATGACATCGCCGGGGAGCAAGGTCATTACGGTGGTGACCCATTCGATCAGCTTCGGAATATCGTGCAGCAGAAGTGAAGTGCGACTGCGCTGCTTCACCTGGCCGTCGACCTCGGTGACGATCTCCAGATCCGAAGGGTCCAGCGAGGTCTCGATCCACGGGCCGAGCGGGCAGAAGGTGTCGTAGCCCTTGGCGCGGGTCCACTGGCCGTCGTGGCGCTGCTGATCGCGGGCGGTGACGTCGTTGGCGACGGTGTAGCCCAGGATGACCTCGTTGGCGCGGGCGGCGGGCACGTCCTTGCAGGGGCGGCCGATCACGATCGCCAGCTCGCCCTCGTAGTCCACCTGAGAAGAGCTGGGCGGCAGGATGATCGGCGCGTTGGGGCTCTGGATCGAGGTGCTCGGCTTCATGAAGATGACCGGGTCGGCCGGGGCCGGGCCGCCCATTTCCTCGGCGTGCGCGGCGTAGTTCTTGCCGATGCAGATCACCTTGCTGGCCAGGATCGGGGCGAGCAGGCGGACGTCGGCCAGCGGCCAGCTGCGACCGGTGAAGGTCGGGGTGCCGAACGGGTGTTCGGCGATTTCACGGGCGACGGCTGACGAATCGTCTCCTTCGATACTGACGAAAGCGACTCCATCTGGGCTGGCAACTCGACCTAGGCGCATGGTTGGCATCCTATCGACCGGCTTCGACCTGCCCGAACGCGCCCGACCGCGGGGCAGGACCGGGCAGCGGGGTGGTGGTGTGGCGGCGGCTCGGGCGGGGCGGCGGACCGGGTGGCATTCCGGCCCGCATCGTCCCGATCCCATTGTGGAAAGCGCTTATACGCAAGGCAACTCACTTTTCGCCACCCGTCTATCAAGATCGGTAGCCGGGTGTGAGCAAACTGACAGCTCGTCCCGGAAATCGTCTTGCGCCCCAGGTGTACCGTAGGGTCCGATGTTCAAAGAGTAAGACGTTGGTTCCACATAGTGAGACGCGAGGTGAGGGTCATGACCACCGTGACACGGATAGGTGCGACGCGACGGTGGAGCATGCTGGCCCTCGGCGTCTTCGCGCAGACCTCCACCGCGGTCATGACTAACGGCGCCCCCTTCCTGCTGCCGTCACTGACCCAGCGCGGAATGTCGCTGGCCACGGCCGGTCTGCTGGTGGCGATGCCGCTGATCGGGCTGTGCTGCACGCTGATCGCGTGGGGCTGGATCGTCGATCAGGTGGGCGAGCGCACGGCCCTGGTGGCCGGTCCCGCGATCATGTTCGTGACGGGCATCGCGGCGGCCTGCGTCACGAACTACGTTGCGCTGGGGGCATTGCTGTTCCTGGCCGGGGCGGGCGGCGGCAGCACCAACGGGGCCAGCGGACGGGTCATCGTGGGCTGGTTCCCCAAGGATCAGCGCGGACTGGCCATGGGCATCCGGCAGACCGCACAACCGCTGGGTGTGGCCGTCGGGGCCGTGACGATTCCCGCCGTCGCTGCGGCGCACGGCTTCTCGATGGCCGTGCTGGTGCCCGCGGTGATGGCGGGTCTGGCCGCGATCAGCTGCTTGGTCGGGATTGTGGATCCGCCGCGGCCCGAATCCGCCGGTGGCGCAGGACGTCCCATGAATCCCTATCGCGGCGATTCGACGCTGTGGCGCATTCACGGGGTATCGATTCTGCTGGTCATCCCCCAGGCCACCATCTGGACGTTCGGTCTGCTGTGGCTGCACCGCGATGTCGGAATGTCGCTGGCGGCAGCGGGTGCGCTGGTCACGGGCACCCAAATCGTGGGCGCGGCAGGGCGAATCGGCGCGGGTATCTGGTCGGATCGGGTCGGCAGCCGGTTGCGGCCGCTGCGCACGGTGGCGGTGATGGCCGTTATCTCCATGGCCGCCTTGGCCGTATCGGCGTGGGCGCACTGGTGGTGGGCAGCCATCCCGATTCTGGTGGCGGCCTCCGCGATCACGGTGGCCGACAATGGCCTGGCCTTCACCGCGGTGGCCGAGATCGCGGGTCCGTACTGGTCCGGGCGTGGATTGGGCATCCAGAACACGGGGCAGAATCTGGCCGCGGCCGCGATCGCGCCGGCCTTCGGCGCGCTGATCACGGCGTCCGGTTTCCCGATCACCTATGCGCTGGCCGCGCTGATCGCACTGGCGGCGGTGCCGCTGGTGCCGAGGGGTTCAGTCCCGTTGGTGCCCACCGGTTCCCGCTGAACTGCTGATCTTCGGCAAATCAGGAAGAGCTGCGCCCGTTACGTTTTCGCATCCGAATGCAATGATGCGATATGCCTCACTGCCCCAGCAGGTTTCACGAAACCCGCTCTCAGGATGGCATTTCGGTCACGGTTAGGGAACGGGCGAAGGGTGTGACTCGGTCGGATTTCGATCAAGCGGGCACTGGTACGAACCAGTGAATCACCTTGTCGCCGTCGATATTCGGCCACGGACACGAACAAGCCCCCGTCCCCGCAGCAGCGGGAACGGGGGCTTGACCGTTATGTCCTACAGCGAGGCGGCGATCCGGTCGCCGATCGCGACGGTCGAGGCCGCACCCGAGCGCGACTCCAGATCCTTGGCGACGGCGGTCTCGATGCGCGCGGCCTCCTCGGCCTTACCGAGATGGTTGAGCAGCAACGCCACCGACAGAATCGCGGCGGTCGGGTCGGCCTTCGACTGGCCCGCGATGTCCGGGGCCGAACCGTGGACCGGCTCGAACATGGACGGGTTGGTGCCGGAGGCGTCGATATTGCCGGAGGCGGCCAGGCCGATACCACCGGAGACGGCGGCGGCCAGGTCGGTGATGATGTCGCCGAACAGGTTGTCGGTGACGATCACGTCGAAGCGGCCCGGGTCGGTGACCATGTGGATGGTGGCGGCATCGATGTGCTGGTAGGCGGTTTCGATGTCCGGGTACTCCGCGCCGACCTCGGCGACCGTGCGCGACCACAGCGAACCGGCGAACGCGAGCACGTTGTTCTTGTGCACCAGGGTCAGGTGCTTGCGGCGCTTGCGAGCGGTCTCGTAGGCGTAGCGGACCACGCGCTCGACGCCGAAGCGGGTGTTGGTGGAGACCTCGGTGGCCACCTCGTGCGGGGTGTTCACGCGGATCGCGCCGCCGGTGCCGGTGTAGGGGCCCTCGGTGCCCTCACGCACGACCACGAAGTCGATGTCCGGGTTGGCGGCCAGCGGGCTGGTGACACCCGGGTACAGCTTGGAGGGGCGCAGGTTCACGTGGTGATCCAGCTCGAAGCGGGTGCGCAGCAGCAGGCCGCGCTCGAGCAGGCCGGACTGTACCGACGGGTCGCCGATGGCGCCCAGCAGGATGGCGTCGTGCTGCTTGAGCTCCGGGATCACGTTGTCCGGGAGGATCTCGCCGGTGGCATGGAACCGCTTGGCTCCCAGGTCGTATTCGGTCTTCTCGACACCGGGCACCACCGTGTCGAGCACCTTGAGGGCCTCGGCGATGACCTCGGGACCGATACCGTCGCCCGGAATGACAGCCAGTTTCATGAAATCCATGCTCCGTTTCGTGATCCGCTCCGCGCTGGCAGGAGACTCCATCGGCCACCATAGCGGGTAGCCTCACAACCCCTTTCACCAGGGCGAATCGCTCCCAACCAGTGGGACGGATCGAGGGTTCAGGGCTGAATTCCCGCTCGCCGGCACTCCTGTTGCACCTTGAGCGACAAAGCGTCCTGCTGCGCGGACACCGTGTGGCACCACTGCTGGGCCTGCTCGCCGCAGGCCCGCTGTTGCTGCCCACCCATCGACCCGGCGGAAAGCACTGCGACACAGCCGTTCTCGGAGCGGCTGTAGTCGGGCCGATGATCGAAGAGCGCCCACGCCACCGCCCCGGCCACGATCAGCACGGCGACCAGGGCGGTACCGATCACCAGATGGCGCCGCTCCCGCCCGGTGAGCGGCTCGGTGGGCGGCGTCTTTCCACGCATTCACCAATAATCCGCGAGAAACCCGCCCGCTTCACCCGATTCGGGCGCGAAAATCGAGTCATGCACGCGTCGTACCCGCTCCACTCGACCGTCCACTGTGTCGTCACCGGACATGGAGCCCATTGGGTTTCGGTCCGCACCGCCTCGGGCCGGTCCGGCACCATCGAGTGCGATCTCCTGCACGAACGGTCCGGGCCCTGCCGTCCGGGCGTTTGGCCCCGCATCGGTGACCACCTGACCTGCACCGTGCTCGGCTACACCCGCAACGGGTTGATCCGCTTCGGCGCGCCGACACCGGACTGAACGCGCCGGGTAGGGTTCGGCAGATGTTCGATAATCTCCGACTCGAGCGCAAACTCGTTCGCCTGGAACGCAAGATCGATCTCATCATCGAGCACCTGGGCATCCACGATCCGGCCGGCACCATCGACTACGCCGAGATCGACGAACTCCTGCAGCGCGGCAAGAAGATTCACGCCATCAAGGCGTACCGCGAGCAGAACCCGACGGCGAGCCTCGTCGAGGCCAAGGACATCATCGACGCCCGCTCCGACCGCCGCGACCGCTGATCCCCGAATCACACCGACCCTGAACAGCACTGTGCCCCTGCCGTTTTCGACGGCAGGGGCACAGTGTTTCAGACGGTGTGCGTCAGCTCAGGTCGACCTGGGCGACCTTCGCGGCGCCGACGGCCTCGGTGATGGCGGTCTGGACGTCGGCGGGGACGTCCTTGTTGACGCGGAGGATGACGGTGGCACCCTCCTTGTCCAGGTCCTGGGTCATCTGGGCGGCCTGGATGTCGATGCCGGCGTCGCCGAGCTTGGTGGCCAGGCGGCCGAGCTGGCCGGGCTTGTCCTCGTAGTTGACGACGGCCAGGTTGAGGCCCTCGGCGCGCATGTCGTAGTTGCGGCCGTTGATGTTGACGATCTTCTGGACCTGGTGCGGCTCGGTGAGGGTGCCGGCCACGTTCAGGGTGCGGCCGTCGCCGAACACGGCGCGCAGGTCGACCAGGCTGCGGTGAGTCGGGCTCTCCGAGATGGTGGTGACGGTGGCCTCCAGGCCGCGGTCCTTGGCCAGCGACGGGGCGTTGACGAAGGTGACCGAGTCCTCGATCAGGGCCGAGAAGACGCCGCGCAGGGCCGAGAGCTCCAGTACCGCAACATCATTGGCGGTCAGCTCGCCGCGCACCTGGACCTCGAGCGAGACCGGCAGCTCGTCGGCGAGCGCACCAAGCAGGGCGCCCTGCTTGCGGACGATCTCCAGCCACGGGGCGACCTCTTCGGTGACCGAGCCACCGGTGACGTTCACCGCGCCGGGCACGAACTCGCCCGCGAGAGCCAGCTGCACCGACTTGGCCACATCGGTGCCCGCGCGGTCCTGGGCTTCGGCGGTCGAAGCGCCGAGGTGCGGGGTGACGACGACCTGCGGCAGCTCGAAAAGCGGGCTGTCGGTGGACGGCTCGGTCTCGAACACGTCGATACCGGCGCCGCGCACGTGGCCGGAGGTGATGGCGTCGGCCAGGGCCTGCTCGTCGATCAGACCGCCACGGGCGGCGTTGACGATGATGACGCCCTTCTTGGTCTTGGCCAGCGTCTCCTTGTTCAGCATGCCCTTGGTCTCAGGAGTCTTGGGCAGGTGAATGGAGATGAAGTCGGCGCGCTCGAGCACCTCGTCCAAGGTCAGCAGCTCGATGCCCAGCTGGGCGGCGCGGGCCGGCGAGGTGTAGGGGTCGTACGCGATGACCTTGGTCTCGAAGGCGGCGAGGCGCTGCGCGAACAGCTGGCCGATGCGGCCCAGGCCGATGACGCCGACGGTCTTGCCGAAGATCTCGACACCGTTGAACTTGCTGCGCTGCCAGGTGTGCTCGCGCAGGGTGGCGTCGGCGGCCGGGATCTGACGCGCGGCCGAGAGCAGCAGGGTGACGGCGTGCTCGGCGGCGGTGTGGATGTTGGAGGTCGGGGCGTTGACGACCATGACACCGCGCTCGGTGGCCGCGGGCACATCGACATTGTCGAGGCCGACGCCGGCGCGGGCGACGATCTTGAGGTTCTTGCCGGCCTCGAGCACCTCGGCGTCGACGGTGGTGGCCGAACGCACCAGCAGCGCATCGGCTTCCGGCACGGCCGCGAGCAGCTCGGCGCGGTTGGGGCCGTCGACCCAGCGAACCTCGACGCCGGAGCCCAGCGCGTCGACGGTCGACTGGGCGAGCTTGTCGGCGATCAGAACAACAGGGCGGCCTGCTTGGCTCACGGTGGGGTACTCCTGAGGAAGGGATCCGGATTTACGGGCGTCAGCTTAATGGGCTTGGTTCCGAGGTGTTTTACCGCCTGGTAGGCAACCGCCATCAAAGCTGTGAACTGCGGGTTTCCGAACTCGTATATCTATACGGGCCGGTTGGTCGATTTACTTCCGGCCGGAGAGAGCAGAAGCCGGTCCCGACATCCGGGACCGGCTTCCCACGAGCACGACTCAGGCGACGGAGATGTCGGCCGACAGCATCAGATCCGCCACCGCGCCGTAGGCCGCGGTCCAGGTCTGCGCGAGTTCCGGCGTCCAGCCGTCACCCAGGAAGTGCTCGAGGGTGGCGAGCAGCGAGGCGCCCGCCACCGGATAGTGCTCGGCGACGACGCCGAGGCGGGCGTGGTGCGCGCCCAGCTGCTGCACGAAGGACGGGTCGTCGGCGAGGGTCTGCACATTGGTGACGATCCGGGCCAGACCCGACAGGAAGCGCTCCCGCTGCGGTCCCAGATCCTCGGCGAACATGCCCCGCACCTCGGGGTGCGCGGCGAAGAGGTGGTCGTAGAAGTACTCGACGGCCTGCGGGCCGATCGCGTCGACCTGCTGCCAACTGGACTGCAACGCTTCGATATTCACAGGAGTGCTCCCCAATTCTGTTCTCGCGTGGGCTGTTCCTCGCGGGGCTGTCGCGAGGACTCGATGCTGTGACTACGTATTTCAGTGCTGTGCTGCGTATTTCAGTGCTGTGCTGCGTGTTCCACGCCCGCGGCCGGTAGGCCGGAGGGGAACGGATCACCGGGCAGCGCACCGACGGTGGCTCCCGGCAGCGGCAGCAGTGCCAGCTTGTCGACCTCGATGTTCAAGGTGGCGACAATGGCCTGCAACTGCGACCGCAGCAGCTCGGAGTAGGCGCGCAGCTGCTCGTGGCGCTGGTCCTCCAGCTCCGGATCCGGATAGCCGACTCGGGTCGAGCCCGCGGAATCCCTTGCCCGCTGCAGCAATTCGCGCTGCTGGGCGCGCGCGACCGACATCAGGTCGCGCGCATGCTGTTCGGCCTGTTCGACAATGCTGTCGGCGGAGAGCTGCGCGCGGTTGAGGACGTGCACGGCGCGGGCGCTGATGCCCAGCTCGTCCTTCTCCAAATCGTCCTGCAGCCTTGCGATCTCCCAGTGCGCGTTGGCCAGCTGCTGCTGCAACTCGGCCACCTCACCGGCCGACGCCATGGTCTGCATCTGCATCTGCAGGGCCTCGCTCTTGGCGGACAGCTGCATGTTCTCCCGTTGCAGCCGAGCCAGTTCCGGGGAATTGCTGGTGAGGGTGAGATTGCGGTTCTCGCGGGCCAGCCGGGTCATGGCGGCGCGGACATGCTCGAGGAAGCGGTCGACCTCCTCGGCGTCGTAACCCTTGCGGCCCAGGCGCGCGTTCTTGAAGCGAACGGAACGAATGTCGTCGGGCTTCACATCCATTGGGCCACCTTGTTCCTCTGTGACTCGGCGTGGTTGGCACCCGGCGCCTGTCCGAACGTCTCGAATCTGATTGCGTGGCGCGGCATTCCGGCGGTGGTCAGCGCCGTCACGGTCGCAGTGACCATGGCGGGCGAGCCGCAGACCAGCGCGGTGGTGCCGGTCAGGTCGCGGCCGCGGGCGGCCACCGCGCCGACGGTGCCCTGCACGCCGTGGAAGCCCGGATCCTCGGAAACCACGGGGGTATAGGAGAACCAGGGATTGTCGGTGAGCGCGGTGAGGGCCTCGTGGTCGTAGAGATTCCACGAGGTGCGCACTCCGTGCAGTAGTTGTACGCGCGGCACGGTCATGTGCTCGGCCTCCTGGGCGAACCTGTCGACCAGGGCGCGCAGCGGCGCGAGACCCGAGCCGCCCGCGATCAGCAGCAGGTTTTCCACTGCACCGGAAGGGATCTGGAAGGCGGTGCCGACGGGCGAGCCGAGCCGGACCTGATCGCCGGGGCGGACCTGCCGGGCGAAGGTGGTGCTGACCTCGCCGCCGTCGACCACCTGCACGTGGATCTCGAAGGTGCCGTCGGGGCGCGGGGCATTGGCGGGCGAGTAGTAGCGCCACAGGCGCGGGCGCTGTGGGATCTCGACGGCCAGCGACTGGCCTGCCGCGTAGTTGTAGGGCAGATGCGGGCGCAGCGTGTGCACGGTGACGTCGATGCTGCGGCGTTCGGTGGCGACGATCTCGGCGTCCCACCAGGCCGGAGTGTTCGAGGCCTGCTCGGCCGCGTCGATCATGATGTCGGCCACCGCATAGTAGGCGGCGGTCCAGGTCTGGGCGAGTTCGTCGGTCCAGCGCGGGCCGAGGAAGTGCGCGAGGGTGGCCAGCAGGGAGGCGCCCGCGGCCGGGTAGTGCGCGCCGACCGCGCCGAAGCGGCGGTGGTCACGGCCCAGCTGGGCCACGAATTCGGGGTCGGCGGCCAGGGATTCGACATTGCTGACGATGCGGCCGAGGGCGGCGAAGAACTTCTCGCGCTGCCCGGTCATCCGGATGGGGAACATCTCGCGCACCTCGGGGTGCGCCAGGAACAGGTGCGCGTAGAAGTACTGGACGGCCTCGTCGCCGACCCGCTCGACCAGCCGCCAACTGCTCTGCAGTGCCTCGACGTTCATGTGGACACCAACACTCGAACACTCCCTCTGGACACGACCATGTCCGCATCATCAGTGCGAGTGAGTCATGGACGACCGTCCGGATGCGGCAAACATAGGGCATTGCCGTGGGTGTGTCTAAACGAAAGTGCGACACCGAATTTCAGCAAACGTGCAGCGAATTGCGCGTCCGATGTGGGGAATTTAGGGCGGCAGAGACGCCGGTCACAGATAGCCGAAAGCCCGGCATCGGAGCTACGGAGTCCGAGGCCGGGCTTTCGAAAGTCGAATCAATCGACGGTCAGCTGCTATCAGCGGCCGAAGGAACCCGTCCACAGGGTGTTCAGAATGCCGGACAGCGCGGCCGAGCCGGTGTTCAGCAGGCCATTGAGAGCAGCGGAACCGGTGTCGATGATAACGGGGATCATGAAATTACCTCTTCGAGTATTCGAGTCGAACTTCTTGACATGAAGCGTATCGGGCCGATTTCCGGGCCCGTTACGGGAATTAACGCGATGTGACCGGCGTCACGTAGCAATGAATCTGTGGCCTCATTCATATTCGTGTCGAATTCCCGCCATATAACGCACCCATCACGCCCCTATTTCTGGGGGCTTAACGCGCGAAAAACGCTTGGACCAGTGGGATCCCGGGCACTACCGTCGGCTCCCATGACCCTGCGCTCGATCCCTGCCTCCATGGACCCGGCGGTGGTCGCCACGATCGACGGCGAACTGGACCGAATCGTGCGCGAACACCGCGTCGACATGCTGCTCGTCATCGAGAGCGGCAGCCGCGCCTGGGGGTTTCCCTCCCCCGACTCGGACTATGACTGCCGTTTCGTCTACCTGCGGCCGCTCGACGACTACCTCACGCCCTGGCCCGGCCGGGACGTGATCGAGACGCCACTGGTCGGTCTGCTCGATGTCAACGGCTGGGATCTACTGAAGGCGCTGCGGCTGCTGGTCAACGGCAACGCGGTACTGATCGAATGGCTGATGTCACCGATCGTCTACCGGGGCGACCCGCAATTCCGGGACGAATTGCGCGCCCTCGCAGACGAAGTCGCCGACCGCAACCGGGTGGCCCGGCACTACCTCCACCTGGGCCGTCGCCAGTGGCAGTTGTTCGACTCGAATCGGTCGCTGAAAAAGGTGTTCTATTCGCTGCGCCCGGCCATGGCATTGCGGTGGCTGCACGAACATCCGGAGAATGCGGTGGCACCGATGCATTTGCCGACACTCTTGGCCGAATGTGAGCTGCCGGGGGATTTCGTCACGTCGGTCGCGGAATTGACGGAATTGAAATCCCGCACCCGGGAAATGGGATCGGGGGAAGTCCCCGCACCGATAGCGGAATTCATCTCGGCCGAGTTCGAGCGGGCCGCAGTGGAATTCGTGCGCGATGAGCCGGCCCAGCGGCAACATGCACAGGCTCTATCAACCGAATTCTTCCGGCGGCGGTTGCGCGGCTGAGAGAATCCATCGAGCATCACCTCGCGGCGGCCGGTCCGACCGGCCGCCCCGGGGCTGCGTTCGCTAGCGCCCGACCTTCGCCGCGACCCACACCGCGACCGCTTCGGGCCCCTGCTTGGTCGACCGCATCTCGAATTCCACCCGCTGCCCCTCCAATAGCGACCGGAAGCCCTCTCCCTGCACGGCGGTGTACTCCACGAACACGTCCGGCCCGCCATCATCAGCGCTCAGGAACCCGAAGCCCTTCTCGCTGTCGAACCACTTCACCGTGCCGCGCACCATTACCAACCTTCTCGAAACCGTTCGGCTGCATTTCACGTCCCCGCACGTGCCGCGGTCCATGGTGTCACGACAGCGCCCCGCCCGGTCGGCCACCCGCAACACGCCAGCCGCCACGCGACCGCCCGCACAAACGCGGCCTCACCCATATATCGAAAATTCAGCCCCCACCGCATCATCCGTACGCCACCCGGCACAGACGAATCCACCAACCCCGGAAGATATATCTTCCTGCCCACCGCTCCGCCGATTACTCACGCACGCACCAACTCCCGATACGCTCCGGCCACACTGCTCCGCCCTCTCGTGCCGCAATTGGCTGCACCCCGTCACAGCCTCTCGGCCGGCGAACTATCTACTCGCCCCGCGTATCCGTGCGGCGGGCCCGCCGTGTCGGGCGTGCACCACAACGGATCAAGGTCAGGGAGTACTCAGCGTGGTGATTCGGGCGAAATTCCTCGGTGAGTACTCCCTGATCTTGGTTCCGCGCAGGGAGTCTCGGGGAGGGGTGGTGCCCGGGCTGCCCCTCGGATGGCCCGGGCACCGGGGCCCGCGCTGGGCACCGGCGCGTCTGTCGGGTCGTGCTCGCTTCGACCCGGCGCTGACGGTGCGGCGCGGGTGGTCTCAGCCGGCGCGCATGTCGCCGGTCCGGGATTCCTCTTCGGGGTCGGAGCCGCGCATGGTGTAGACGCGTTCGAGGAAGTCGCGGTGGGCGCGCAGGGTGGCATCGAGTAGTTCGCGCCAGGTGCGGCGATCCACCCGTTGGTCGCTGACCAGGGAGGACAGCGAGGCGGGGCCGAGCTTGTCGATGTGGTCGACGATGAAAGTCAGGCGGCGGCGCGGGAATTGGGCGCCGATGCGGGGGTTCTCGTCGAGGAAGTGGTCGAGTTCGTAGAGGTAGTTGACGGCGCGGTTGTACTCCTCGTCGGTGAGGTGATAGTCCATGCGCTTGATCTCGACGATCCACAGTTCGCCGGCGTCGTGCAGCAGGACGAAGTCGGGTTCCCGCTTCGGGCTGCCGATGGTCGTGGTGACCAGCGGGGAGCCGAATTTCTGGGCGTACCAGCGTTCGAAGCTGGCGCGCACCCGCTTGAGGGATTCGTTCATGCCCAGCGGCGTCCACTCGGGGGCGAGCAGCCAGGGGGCGCTTTCGATCAGCTCCTGGAAGGGTCGTTCCAGGGAGCGGCGGTCGTCGATGAGGGCACGCAGGCGGGCGACCACGGCGACTCGCTCGCTGGCGATCTGGCCCAGCGAGTAGATCTCGGCCACCCGGGCCCGCTCGAACAGTGCGACCACGACATCCAATTCGGGATCGCCTTCCTCCTCGGCGATCTCCTTGAGAGTGTCGAGCAGGCTGCGCTGCGGGCCCAGCGACAAGGCCAGGCGCAGCATGTTCTGGATGTGCGCCGGATCGTCGAGGGAGGCACGGTCCTTGTGCGCCACCAGGATTCGCGCGGCATCCAGCACGGAGTCGCGGAACAGGCGGTCGCCGGGAGCGATGGCGTCGAGGGTCTCGTGGATGCGGGAGCGCTCCACGAACTCCTCCCAGACCCGGCGGCGAATGGATTTCTCGCCGAGACGGCCGATCTCCTTGATCAGCGCCCGGCCCCACTGGGCGAGCGCCTCGCCGCGCGGAGAGTTCCACATAATGTCCTGGCGGTCGGAGCGGACGAGGTCGTCGTCATCGTCGAGCCAGTCCACATTGATCGCGCCGACCAGGTAGGAGCGCAGCTTGAACTCCCCGGTGAATCCGGCGGAGATGCCGAAATCCCTTGTCTGCGCGACGATCTTGCCGCGCGCGTAGATGCGCACACCGGCCATGGCGTCATCGCGGTACGGCTGCTTGGAGTAGGCGATCCATCCGGTCAGGGGCAGGAACTGCCGCCCGAAGCGCACCGGCACCCGGCCGACATCGATGCGGGTCTCCTCCATGACGTCGATGGGCAGCTGGGCGAGGATGAAGCTCTCCTGCCCGATGGTGTTGCGCACCTCCACCCGCCAGTCGGCGCGCTCGATGCCGAAGCGCGCCGCCAGCTGGCGGTTCAGCTCGGTACCCGTATTGACCCGCTTGCGAAGGAAATTGCGCAGGATGATGGTGGTCCCGCGCTTGGACGTGAAGGTGCCGTCCAGAGGTCCGGGCCGCGGGAAGTAGTCGCTCTCGGTATCGGAGAGCATGTCGTCGAGATCCATCACGATGTGAGAGACGTTCCAGCCCAATGGGGTTCGATCATCCTCGCGGCTGCCCGCGGTGATCACCTCGATGGTGCGGCAGATCCCGAAGGCCGCCAGCTTCCCGATTCCCTTGCGCCCCATGACCGGCCGCCGCCGCTCGCGGGACAGATCCGACCCGGTGCGCACGCGCCGGTCGGAGCCGACCATCAGATAGTGCTCGTTGATCTCGTCGGCGGTCATGCCGTGCCCATTGTCGGACACGACGATCTCGTATGCCGGTTCGTCTGCGGCCCGGACGGTTCCGGCCAGCATCGCACCCCACGGCAGCACGACCTCCACCTCGGTGGCGTCGGCGTCGTAGGAATTGGCGATGAGTTCGGCCAGAACCGCCGAAACCCTGTCGTACAGCCGGATACCGAGCTTGTCGATCGCCAGCCGGCTGATGCGCATCGTGTACTTGTGGTCATCGCGATCGTGCGCGGCCACATGCACTTCCGGGTACATGGAAGGCCCCTTTGCCCTTCGAGTAGCCTTCGTTCAGCTACCTCTGAAATCGATGCAACGCCGATTGATTAACGAGGGGCTGAACATTTACAGACCGCTTGGTCACAGTGTGATTCCGGGATTCACCGACCGATAGCCCACGGCAACGGCAAGGTCTCGGTTACCTCCGCGACGGTGCGAATGCCCTTTTGCACCCGCCCCAGGCGTTCCACCGCAGTTCCGCAGCCGCTCACAATTTCCCGGCGAATCCCCCCGAATTCCTCGCCCGCCCCACCCTTCCCGAGCCGCCGCATCCCCCGTCCAGGCAATCGATACTCGCCTCCTCATGATCCGCTCATGATGCGCTGGGCACGATGCGGGTATGACGATCGGATTCGCCGTGCCCGCGCGGCCATCGACGGCCGCGACTCGGCTGGCGGGGATCGATGCCGCACGGGGGATTGCGGTGCTGGGCATGATCACGGTGCATGTCGGGGTGCTGCGGGAGTTGGCGTGGAGCGATCCGGGGAGTTGGCTTGCGGTGGCGGCGGGGCGGTCATCCATTCTGTTCGCGACGCTGGCCGGGGTGTCGATCGCGCTGTTGAGTGGGCGGGAGCGGCCGCCGAGCGGGGCGGAGCTGGTTGGGGTTCGGCTGCGAATTCTGGTGCGCGCCTTGGTGTTGTTCGCGTTGGGTGGGGTGCTGACGATGCTGGATACCGGGATTTCGGTGATTCTGCAGACTTATGCGTTGTTGTTCGCGTGCTGCCTGCCGTTCCTCAACTGGTCGCCGCGGCGTCTGCTGGTCCTGGCGGCGGGGTGGGCGGTGGTCGCGCCGCCGTTGACGGTGTGGTTGGGCACGCTGGTGCCGTCGAGCTGTGATTCGATGGCGGCGGAGTGCTCCGGTGCGCAGGTGACCGATCTGGCGATCACCGGGGATTATCCGGGGCTGGTGTGGATCACGTTCGCGCTCATCGGACTTGCGCTGGGCCGTAGCGATCTGACCGCGCGGGTGACTCGGCTGCGGATGCTCGCGGCGGGTGTGCCGATGATGATTCTCGGTTACGGCGGTGCCTGGGTGCTGGGTCGTTTCGACGCTGCCGATGCCACCGAGTGGACCCAATTGCGCACAGCCGAACCGCATTCCGGATCGACCTTCGAGATCGTGGGATCGGTGGGATTCGCCTTGACGGTGATCGGTGCGTTGCTACTGGCGGCAGAACGATTGCGGCCCATACTGTTTCCCGTCATCGCCGTCGGAACCCTTCCATTGACGGTGTATTCGGCGCACATCGTGGCGGTATGGCTACTCGGCGACGTGGTGGCGGAGGCATCCGGCAATGCCCTGCTGGTCGTCTTCCTCGCGCTCACGGTCGGGGCGTCGACGCTGTGGGTGCTGGCCTTCGGCCGGGGGCCGCTGGAGCGCGGGATGTCGTGGCTGTCGGATCGGGCGACGGCGGGGCGGGCCGTCGCGGTCGGGTGAGGGCGATTGGGTGACAGTCCGGTCGGTACCGGGCAGAATGCGGGACGGCGCGCCCGGGTCCGACCGGCCGCGACGCGAGACAAGGGGATTCGGGTGCCCAGCAGTCAGATGATCGCCGCACGTCAGCGCTTCTTCGGCGAGGCTGCCGTGGATCCGGTCACCGGCGCGGTGCGCGACGATCAGGTGCTGGTGTCGTGGTTCGGGTGCGCGAGTTTCGCGGTCGCCATGGGCGGTGTGGTGTTCCTCCTGGATGCGTGGGTGCCGCGCGGGGCGACCTCCGGGTACGTGCCGACCACGCCCGAGGAGGTGGCCGCGCTGGAGCCGGTCGCGATCTTCATCGGGCACGGGCACTTCGACCACGCCGCCGACGCGGGGGCGATCGCGCGGGCCAGTGGCGCGGTGGTGCACGGCACTGCCGAGCATTGCGTGACGGTCCGCAAGCAGGTACCCGGAGCCGAATTGGCTTGCAAGGAACTGGGTTCCAGTACGTCCGCGCCGGGTGAGCGTCACGATTTCGAACTCGCCCCGGCGCTGTCGGTGACAGCGATCCGCCACATCCACTCCGCGCGGACACCGCGCCACGAGGGGCATGATGCCTCGACTCCCGTGCGGCCCCGGCCATGCCTCTGCGATATTCGCACGTACCCACCGAATCTCACCGATGCCGGGCATCTGGCACGGAATCTGTTCGCGCCGGAAGGCGGGGTGCTGCTGTACCAGTTCCGCCTCGGTGAGTTCGTGCTGACCTGGCACGATTCGTCCGGGCCGCTGCTGGACAAGGCGCCCGGTGTGCTGGACGTACTGCGCGGCCTGCCCGCCTCGGACGTGCATATCGGTGCGGTGCAAGGCTTCAATCAGTTCACCAACGGGCTGCGTGATCCGCGCAGTTACGTCGAGGCCTTGCGCCCGAAGGTGTTCGTGCCCAACCATCACGACAACTGGCTGCCGGTGATGACCGCGCGCGCCGAGGCGTTCCGGACACCCGTACACGAGGAGCTGGCCCGGATTCCGGAGGCCGATCGCCCCGACATCAAGATGCTGATCGACCGCGACGATTACCTCGCCGCCGGATGCCTGGCCTTCGATCTCGCGAAATCCTGAGCGCTACAGCCTGATTCGACTCGGCCCGTCATTCCCGGACCGGCGCGGTCATGCCGGGACCGGCTTCGGGAGCGACGTCACGTGCGGTGAGTTCCTTTCCGCAGGAATCACATTCGAGGTGTACGTGCGCCTCGCCCGGGCAGTCGCGATGGCGGTAGTAGACCGGCGGTCCGTCCGGGGCCATATGGGTGTCGCCCCAGTCCCGGAAGGCCATCAGGATCGGGTACACGTCGTGGCCCTTGGCGGTGAGCCGGTACTCCTCGTAGGTGCCGGTTTCGGTCGGCTGCTTGGCCAGAATCCCGTGCTCCACCAGCCGGTCGAGGCGATCCTGCAGCCGGCCGCGGGAGATGCCGAGATACGCCTGGAAGCCGTTGAACCGGCGCACCCCGGAGAAGGC
Organism: Nocardia sp. NPDC059240; assembly: GCF_042753865.1. Classification (NCBI taxonomy): domain Bacteria; kingdom Bacillati; phylum Actinomycetota; class Actinomycetes; order Mycobacteriales; family Nocardiaceae; genus Nocardia; species Nocardia sp. NPDC059240. The sequence continues at coordinate 159,015 of NZ_JBHZAC010000013.1, forward strand.
CGCCTTGAGGATGAGCAGCGTCCACCGGTCGCCGAAGACGACCAGCGCCCGGGTGATCGAGCACGGCTCGTCGGAAAGTTCCTCGTACCGCATCTTCCGATCCTACCCATCTGGTCCTAATATGAGACTGCATTGGGCCTGGTCTCGAAATGGGACCACATTCGGAGGGTGAGACATGTCCGACCGCTACGCCACGCTGGAATCACTACTGGCCGACCGCTACACCTGCCGGGCCTTCCGCCCGGACCCGGTCCCCCGCGCCGACATCGAATCGATCCTGCGCCTGGCCCAGCGCACACCGTCCTGGTGCAACACCCAGCCGTGGCAGTTGGTGATCACGGAGGATCCGGCCGCCACCGACCGCTTCCGCAAGGCACTGCTCGACCACATCGACGGTGCGGCGATCGCCACCGACATCCCGTTCCCCGCTTCGTACGAGGGCGTGTATCGCGACCGCCGCCGGGAATGCGGCGGGGCGCTGTACACCGCGGTCGGTGTCGCACGCGGAGATCACGCGGGCAGCATGCGCCAAATGCTGCGCAACTACGAGCTTTTCGATGCGCCGCACGTCGCGATCCTGACCACCGAGGCTGATCTCGGCACGTACGGCGCGGTCGACTGCGGGCTGTATCTGACGTCGTTCCTGCTCGCGGCGCAGAGCCTGGGTGTGGCCACCGCGCCGCAGGCCGCGCTCGCGACCTACTCGCCGTTCCTGCGGGATTACTTCGACCTGCCCGCGAATCGCCAGGTGCTGGCCGGAGTGTCGTTCGGGTATGCGGCGGACGAGCACGCCGCCAACGGTTTCCGGACCTCGCGGGCCGCACTCGACCAGGTGGTCACCTGGCACAGCTGATCAGAAACGCAGAACCATGGTGACGCTGACGCTTCCGGCCGGATTGGCCTTGCGGGAGCCCTCCACCTCGACGAACCCGAGCCGCTCGTAGAGCCGCAGCGCCGGATTCTCCAGGCGGACACTCAAACTGACGGCGTCGTAGGTGTCGCGTGCGGCGTCGAGCAGGGCGGTCATCAGGGCCGTGCCGAGTCCCGTGCCGCGGCCCTCGGGCGCGACACCGATGGCCAACTCCGGAGTGTCGGCGTCGATGTACCCGTAGGCCGGGTCCACGGGATCGAACAGTCGCAGCCAGGCAGCACCCAGCGGCACCCCGTCGAATCCGCCGACCACGCCGAGATCGCCTGCCGCGCCCCAGCCTTCGACGTAATGGCCGAGGTGGGGGACGTCTCGCAGCTCGTCGGGCGAGTGCCTGCCCTGCTCGCGGGAGTAGGAGGCTTCATAGAGCATCGCCCAGAGGAGCTTCTCGTCGGCGGGTTCAGCGGGTCGAACGAACATTTCTTCAGCCGATCATGAATTCTGCCGAGGTGCCAGTGAATTCGTTGATCGTCCCGGCGGCGTCGCGGCTGTTACCGGTGTAGGCGATCCGGTATCGCCCCGAGGGCGCGTCGTCCGGAACGGTCCACTGGATGCGAATGGTCGATGCGGCGGGCTGTCCGTCCGGGCGGGACCAATGCAGTTCGGTGCACCAGTCGTTGTCGTCGTAGCTGCGCCGCCAGATGTCACCGACGCCCTGCTGGATCTCGAAGTAGGTGCCGTCGAGCCGGAAGTCGTTGTTGGGGTGCGCGCCCACGAACTCCACCGAAACAGTCTGCCCCGCACCATAGTTCGCGTCCGCCTTGGTGAGTACGTCACCGAAGGCGCGCCCGGCGTGCGGCAGATCCGCGGGCACCGGCGGCAGGAAGTTCGGCTGCAGCCCGAAGCTCCAATCGAGCGGCGCGGGTCCGCGCCCGAGGTCGATGCGCGCCGCCAAAGCCTTTGCCAGCCGGTCGAATTCCTGCATGTGCGCCGACAGCGTCCACCGGCCGTACAGGGTTTCACCACCCTCGTACTGCTGGGTCGCGTATTCCTCCGGCGTGGTGACATACCCGTTGTAACCGTTCGAATAGCCCTGCACGAGCACATTCTCGATCGGAACATTGAGCGCGCGGGAGACGATGCGGCGAATCCGCAACCCCGACACCACCGTGTACTCCGACGGCCCCGACGCCAACACCAGATCGCCGATCCGCATCAACTGCAACGGCACCACCTGCGGCACCCACGGCCGCGGCGGCAGAATCCCCAGCGGCGCCAGAATCAGCTTGGGCGCCTGCACATCCCGCATCCACTGCTCGATCGGCGAGTTCAGCCCGCCGAGCGCGGCCACCATCGGATTCGAGTCACCCTCTTGCAGGAACGACAGCTGCGAATTCCAGTTGTCCTCGGTACTGGTCGCCATCGCCGCCGCACCCATCATGGCGGGCGAGGTGCGGGCAGGCTTCCCATCCGGCGTGTAGTCACCGTCGATGGCGGTGTCGGAGAGGTCCACATAGTGCAGCACCGAGTCCACACCGGCACTGCTCATCGGCGACGCCGCGTCGAAAGCCTTTCGGCCCGCCTGATATTGGCGCTCGCCGATCATGGCGCAGTTGGTGCGATTGTCCTCCGTGGGCCCCGACGGGTGCATCGGCCGGATCCACAGGTTGGGGGTCATATCCCCCGGGTTGGTCTGCGGGAACGCCGCCACGAACGCCGGCGCGCCATCCAGATGCCGCACCCCCATCTCGTCGTGCTCCCAGCGGTAACTGGCATAGCCCTTGTTATCCGCGGAGATCAGAGTGTTGCGATCGGTCAGGCTGGTGCCGTGCGTGGCAAACCACGTGATAGCCCCAACATCCCTGCCGCCCTTACGGAATCGCAGCACCGTGATCTTCGGATCGATGGCATCCGGAAACTCCGCCTTGTCCTCGGCCGGATTCTCCTCGAACGCCACCCGCGACCGATTCGCACTCGCATCGTGCAGCTCCCCATGCCCCAGCATGATCGACCCCGGCCCGATGTTCTCATGCGCGTTCACGATCGCCTTGACGATCCCGTTCACCTCGGCATCATGCGAGTTCTGCTGAAACCCCATCGCCGCAAGCGAATACGCATACTCCCGAGCGCTGCCACCACACGAGTTGTGGTTATGCGTCGCATTGAGATTCACGTTCCGCTCGGTGTACATCCCCCCGAACCGCTGCTGCAACTGCTGCATCACCACCAGGTGCACCGACTGAAACAGACAAGCATTATCGGTGTTCACAAACGCAACCCGATCCCCGGTCGCCTGATCCACCACGATGTAGGCCCGCGCATAACACCGAGTGAGGAGCCCCGTCGTAACCTGATCCGCCTCGGAGTACCCCATCATCCCCTGCCCAGCAGGAGCCCCCGTGATATCCGCAATCCCCACCCCAACCTGATAATCCTGCCCCGCCCCCTGCCGCTTCAACGGTTGCACCCCAACCGCATTCGCGCCAACCACGACGCCGGCCCCCACGCCACCAACCGCAGCACCAACCAGCACAGCCCGCCGGGACAGCGTCATAGCACCCTCACTTCCACACCGCGGCATGCCAGGCACCCGGCCCGCACCCACAAAAGAGTGAACCCGTTCTATTTCAGGTTTCCCGCAGACTAGTCGGTCACTTGACCAATTTCTAGCCGTAGACCCCAACCGCGCCCGCCACCCTAACCCCGCAATCCCCTGACCCCGAGTCGCACACGCCGAATACCACCAGGTCATCCCCCTCCCCCAACCCGCAGCAACCCGATGCGCCAGCGAGCCCTCAGCGAAAAGTTAGCCTCCGCGAAACGTCAGCGAGTCTCCCCCGCCAACCGAATCAACGCTTCCCGAACCAACTCCGGCCGTTCATCCACGATGAAGTGCCCACACCCCTCGACGTACTCCACCGTGTAGTCATCCGCCCGAACCGTCTCCGCCGCCGCCAACGAGTAATGCACGGCAGCATCCCCCTTCCCGAACAACGCCCGAACCGGCACCGTCGCCGGCCGAACCTCCGGACTCCGCACCGAAGCAGGAATCTCCTTCAACAGAAACGTCCGATACGTATCGGTAGCCGCCCGAGCCACCACCGGATCCCTGAACCGCTCCGAAAACACCTTGATCGTCTCCCGATCCATCCCATGCCCCTCGGACATGGCATTCCCGAACAGCCACTCCAAGAACCGAGTCCGCCGCTGCAACGGCACCCCCACACTCGCCATCAACGGCTGATAGGCCAACAACCGCCACGCATGCCGAGCCACATCCCCCTTCGGCGCCCACGGGTGGGCCATGTTCAGCACCAGAAACCCACTGAACCGCTGCGGCTCCCGCAGGACCATCCGGTACCCGATGAACCCACCCCAGTCGTGCCCGATCAACAGCACGTCCTTATCAAGTCCCAGCGCATCCATCAGCGCCAGCACATCCGAGGCCACATCATCTTTGGCCCACCGATGCGGCGGCGCCCCCGACCACCCATACCCCGGCAGATCAGGCGCGATGATCCGTATCCCTTCCGGCGGGTTCGCCAGCATGTCCCGATAGACATAGTGATGTTGCGGCCACCCGTGAAGCGCCAGCACAGGCCGTCCCTCCCCCGCCTCGGTCACCTGGAATCTCACACCTCGCGCCTCGACAGATGTCCGACGAACCCCAGCGATGACGGGCAAATCCTGATCAGCAGCCATAACCCACGCTAGCCCGCCGCCCGCCTGGTCATCACGATTCCGAGAACCATCAACGGAAGCCCGCATCCACCACTACAGCCGCGAAGATCACCGCCGACCCAAAACAGGAATTCGACCGCTCGACATCAGTCCGGCCATCGACATATCCGCTGCCCCCGATTGGAATCAGTCGCAAAGACCCTTCCGAAAGCGCCAGGAATCCGACACGAAGCGATTCTAAGCACGTGCCGGTGAAGAAGACAAGGCGCGAGATACCGAATGATTAGAATGAAACCGTTCGGTACTTAGATTCCCTAAACAATTAGGCCGACCTATCCAATGACCGATACATACCACCATCGAGTGACCGATCCATGCCACTGGATAGCATGATAAAGGCACGCCACCAAGAAGACATCGCGTGCCAATCGAGCCGCACCCCCTTGCGTTTAGATCGACGGTCAGCTATTGACCCCAAACGCGTTACGCCGCACAGACGAATTTCTTCTTGACAACATGACCCCCAATGGTGTGAGGTTTCGTCCTGAGCACAAAGGTGGGGAGTAGCGGCAGGTTGCACCACTTCAAAGCCGATCCACCTACAGGTGTGCGCGTTGCGAAGCTTTCTTGATACCGGGGGAATACGTCTTTTGACACAAAATCGAAGGGCAGAATTGACAAAGGAAGATGCGGGGATATTCGCCGAGCCGTGGGCGAACGACCCAATCCTAGCCAGCGAACTGGAGGCACAGTTCGAACGTGCAGAGGCGGCTTACTGGGCAAATCCCCATCTAATCGCCGAACATGCGAATCATGAAGATACTATTCGCGTGGGCGGTTATTCAAGTCGCACATTGCTCGAGCTGGTACAGAACGCCGCCGATGCTATGTCTGGAACGAATGACGATGACCCCGGTCGCGTCGAGATCGTCCTCGACACCAATAAGTCCACGTTGTACTGCGCAAACTCGGGCCGACCCTTCTCTCGGAGCGGCTTGATCTCGATCTCCCACGCGCATCTCAGCGGTAAACGTGGTGACGAGATCGGGCGTTTCGGACTCGGCTTCAAGTCGGTGCTGGCCGTCTCTCAATCGCCGCAGGTGTTCAGTCGTTCCGTCTCATTCGAGTTCAACTCTCCGTCGGCCCGGGAGACGATTGCGCGCATTCAACCCAATACGAAGCGTTTCCCGATCCTCCGCACGGCGACCCTGATCGATCCTGTTGAATCGATCAGGGCGGATCCCATCCTTTCGGGGTTGGCGACGTGGGCTACAACGATAGTTAAGCTCCCCGAAGCGTCCAACATGGAGCGGCTGCGGAGTGAGATCCAGTCTTTCGCCTCAGAATTTCTACTCTTCGTCGGATCGGTTCGTGAGATCAGCCTGCGGGTTATCGGCAATGAGGGATTCGAGACGAGTCACGCATCTCGCGATCTGGGCAATGGAATCCTCAGGATCGAGCGCCCGGATGGAAGCGGCGACGAGTGGATCGTCAAGGAGCGCATGCATTCACCTTCCCGGGAGGCCCGTCGGGAAGTCGGTGAAGCGGTATCTCGAGAGAAGGTAAAGATCACGGTCGCGGTACCCGTTCGCCACTCGCAACAGCGCGTTGGGCGATTCTGGTCGTACTTTCCGTTGCAAGACTCCACGTCAGCATCGGCATTGTTCAATGCCCCATGGAGCGTGAACGACGACCGTACGACATTGCTTCGCAATGACTACAACCGCGAGATCTTGAGGGCCATGGCAGCGATGCTGGTCGACGTTCTTCCCAGGCTCAGCACGCGCGATGATCCAGCGGCACACCTCGACTATCTGCCGGCACGAGGCCGAGAAGAGCGTTCGTTCGGCGATAACGTGCTGTGCGCTGCTGTTCCTCCCCTCGCCGCAGCGGTAGAGATGGTTCCGGATGCGGCGGGCGAGCTTCAGCTTCCGGTATCTCTTCGACCACTCGACCTGACCATTCCAATCGGGAAAGACGGCGAGAAGGACAAGGTCAGCGAGAACGACTTTCAGGCGTGGATCACCTCGCCCAACACCAAAGACGACGTACCACACTGGCGTGCATATGCGTCGGCACAGCGCTTTTTGCGACTGCGTGAGCTCTGCGTGATCGGAACCGACCTCGATATCGGAGAGACGAAAGGACGCGACCGGGCGCCCGATGTCTCGCGGGTACCGACTCGGGGCCTCAGAACATGGCTCTTGGAGTGGGCGAACGGGGGTGATCTCGACTCCACGGTTGCCGCGTTCAAGTTCGCTGTCGAGCACCAGCGGAAGTTGCCCGACGCCGACAAGGCCCGCGTCATCCCGACCACCGAAGGCATGCGTGCGCTGGACGACCGCAATACCGTCTTCCTCGAACAAGCGGAGGACATCACGGTTGATGGGGCAGCCTTCGTGCAGCCCAGATTCCTTGGCGTACAAGGTGTTCGGAAAGCCCTCGAGGGAGCAGGGTTCCGAAAGCTCGACCCGGTCGCCATCCTCAACGCTCGGATAGCGCGTCTGACTGCCGAGTCCGACAGTCACGAACTCGAGCGGTTCTGGGACGCCGTCGATGATGTCTCGGTGCGCGACGCGGCCAAGGTGATCAAGGACCACCCGCGCCATGCAGTCAAAGTGCCGACACAAGACGGCGGGTGGGCATGGCCGCAACAGATCACCGACATCGGTGAACCGTTGGCTGGGTACGAGCGCTATCTACTCGATGGTCACAGGTGCAGTGTGGAAGTCGCCCACTTGCTCGGCGTTATCCGTGAGCCCGTCCGGAATTACAACTTCGATGACGAGCCGCTCCGTGCTCAGTACATCGAGTGGACCCTCAAGACGCTCAACGGAAATCTCGGACCAGGCGAACGCCCGATCGAACGAATCAGCGTCTATCCCAAGGGCGGCAACTCGCCGGGACCCTGCTCGATGCTGGTGATCCTGGAGACCGCAGCCGCATCGAGCCAAATACGTGTGGACTGGACCGAACGTCTCCTCGCTCACGGTGATGCGCCTTGGGACTGCGAGGACATCGACTCCGGCACGGACTACACCGTCATCTCACCGCTGCGGTGGGCTGTCGAACACGCCGGCCTGGTCAGATCGACCAAGGGACCGCGGCGGCCCGACCAAGTAGTCGCGTCTTCCCTAGCCGCATATCGAGACTTGTTGCCGCTCTTCATGGGTCCGTCCACGGTGGCGCAGGTCTTGGCGTTGCCGGACGTGCTCGGACAGATACCCGTCGCGATCCTTCAGGAAGCACTGGCGGTCGATCTCCTCCCTCCTGCGATCAACGATGACGTACTTGCCGAGTTCATCGTGGCCGCAAGTACCAGCGCATACCCGGACAGCCAGCCACCGAAGATTCCGGCTCGGGTGGGTCGGGCGGTGGAATCGCGTCCGCCGAAGTCGGTGTACACCGCCACAACCGATGAACAGCGAGACTTCCTCAAAGCGCGCCAACGCCCGTACCTATTCACCACCGCAGAACGTGCCGCGCAACTCATCGAGACGGTCGGTTGTCTCCGATTCGAGGACACATTCTCGTTCTCGATGTCCATCGACGGCGTGCAGCCCACCGAGGACCTGCTCGACGTATTCACCGGTCTCCGATACGAACTGGTGGCCGACAGCGTGACGAATGCAAAGCTGATTCGAGCGGCCAAGATCACCAAGCGAGTGACGACCGACAGCGGCGTCGAGGACCAGTCCGTCGATTGGCATCTCGATGGGGTCAACCTCATTGTCCAGAACAGCCTCGACGATCATCAGGTGCTCGACGTCGTGAACACCGCCTTCGCTCTGCGCCTTACGAACGCCGACCTCGCCAACGTTCGTAAGGCAGGCCTCGACGACTACCTGGAGGGACTTCGCCAGCAGGCCCTCGCCGCCGACACGGATGCCGAACGTCTCGAAATCTACTTCGGTGACGACGATCTGCGAGACGAACTGCCGAAGGGCCTCTGGCGTGCGCTCAAAGGCCAGAGGCTGGTCGACGAGTCGACATCCGTCGCGGAGCTCTATCTCACGGTGTATGGATCGGACTCCATCAAGCGCCTTGCCGAGCCTTTCCGACGCGAAGGCTTCACGGATGTCCCGAACATGTGGGCTGGTGGAGGGTCGACAATCGGCTGGCTCAGGCGAATGGGATTCGGCACCGGCTATGCCGGCCGCCGCGCCCAGCACGAAGACTCGGAGTTCGTTGTCCCAGGGGCGATCCGGCTGAACAGCTTGCACTCGTTCCAGCAATCGATCAGTCAGAAGCTGCGGGCCGTCCTCACCGAACCCGACGAAAACGGCCGGGCGCAAAAGGCGATGGTGGAGCTTCCGACTGGTGCGGGTAAGACTCGGGTAGCCACCGAGACCGTCCTTCGCCTGTTCACCGAGGATGCCCTCAGCGGAGTCGTGTTGTGGATAGCGCAGTCCCAGGAGCTGTGCGAACAGGCGGTACAGACGTGGAGTACGGTCTGGCGCGGTCTGGGCGACGAGCGACCGCTGACGATCGGCCGTCTGTGGGATCGAAACGATGTTCACGAGCCGGATACCGAGTTCAGTGTCATCGTCGCCACGGATGCGAAGCTCGACAGCATCCTGAACAGCCCCGAATATGCTTGGCTTCGGGATCCCGTCGCCGTCATCATCGACGAGGGCCACCGAGCCGGCGACTCCGAACGCTATACCCGACTCCTGACCTGGCTGGGCGTTGCGGGGCGCGGCTGGGCCAGGCCGCTGGTAGGCCTATCGGCCACCCCGTTCAAGGGAACCTCCGAGGACTCCACCCGAGCGCTAGCCGCGCGCTTCGGCAATCGCAGGCTCAGTGCGTTCGCAAGTAACCCCTATCGGGAGCTGGCGGAGCAGGGCATCCTCGCGCGTGTACGTCACGAGGTCTTGCATGGCGTGGATGTGAAACTCTCCACCAAGGAGCGTGACGAGGCGCGCAGCATGAGACGTGTCAACGCATCGGTCCTCGATCGCATTGCACAGGACCAGAATCGTATGTCGATCCTGGTGTCCCACATCATGAGTCGCGATCCGGACGAGCAGGTCCTGGTCTTCACACCGAACGTTCTGTCGGCTCAGATTCTTGCAGCGACACTTCGCTACCGTGGAGTCGAGGCCGCAGCCGTCAGCGGAGAGACCGGTCGCCACGAACGACGCGACACGATCGAGCGGTTCAAGAGAAGCGAGATTCGAGTACTCGCCAACTGCGACTTGCTGATTCAGGGCTTCGACGCTCCTGGCGTTCAGGTCCTTTACATCGCCCGCCCGACCTTCAGCCCGAACGCGTATATCCAGATGGCAGGCCGCGGTCTTCGTGGCCCCGCCAATGGCGGCAAGGCCGAGTGCCTGATCGTCGACATGGAGGACAACTTCGGAGATATCAACAATCTTCTGGGTTTTCGTGAGTACGAAAACCTCTGGACGGAGCAGATTTCATGATGCTGATTCCGGATCTTCCGGAGATCCATCGAAACGCGAAGAGCGGCGCCGAGCGGCGAGTCGCCGAGTTGCTGAAGGAAGTGGATGGGCCGCCCGACGCCGTTGCCTTCTGGTCGGTCAACCTCCGTTCTCATCCGTACAAGCAACAGGCCGAGGCCGACTTCGTAATCCTTTGGAAGGGTGTCGTTCTCGTCATCGAGGTGAAGGGCGGCGGGGTCAAGAAGTACGAGGGGGTGTGGTATTCGGTCAACCGGCACGGCGACTGGAAGAAGCTGCAGACCTCCCCGATGGAGCAGGCCCGCTCGGCGATGTACGCACTCCGAGAGATCTTCCACCGTGAGGGCCTGGGCTGGTTCGCACACGAGGCGATGGTCATCACCCCGGAGATCGACTCTCCCCCACCGTCGATCGAGTGGGAGCCCACGCATTGGCTTGCGAAGGACGAGATGACTGTCGCCGCGCTCACCGAGGCACTCGAAACCGTCTCGAACAAAGGTCGATCGGCTCCGCAGGGAACGAAAATCGCACGTGCCCAGGATCTTCGGGAGAGGCTGTTCGGAGCCTTCTCGCGGATGCCGGTGATCGATGCCCAACGGGGTGCCGTCATCGAAGATCAGAATCGGGCAACGGATGCACAGGCTCGGGTACTGGCCTCGCTCGCCCGCAACCAGCGCTTGATGGTCCTCGGTGGAGCAGGAACCGGGAAGTCCTTGGTCCTCGCCGAGGCTGCGAAACACGAAGCGGCTGAGTGTCGTTCGGTCTTGATCACATTTCGTTCGCCGGCTCTCATGAACTTCTTCTCGCCACTCGTCGGTGGCCGTCCTATCGATATCGTGCCCTTCGACGAGCTGCCCGAAGGCAAGCAGTACGACGCCGTGCTGATCGATGAGGCCCAAGACCTCATGACCGCGGAGTCGATGGATCGACTGGACACCGTGATTCGCGGTGGACGAGGCGACGGCCGGTGGAGGATGTTCCTCGACCCGAACAACCAAGCCCACGTTGACGGACGCTTCGACCAAGACGTCTACGAGTTGGTCGCCACCGAAGCGATGACATTCGATCTGGACCGAAATATCCGGAACACCCAGGCAATCGTGCACGTGGTCCAGGAGTACCTCGGAGCCGATATCGGTGACCCCGGAATCGTCCACGGCGAGAAGCCCCAGTGGAACGTGACAAGGGGAAGCGCCGGCATCGCGGATGCGGAGGCGGTTGCGCGCAAACTCATTGCCGACGGTGCTCGTGAATCCGCCATCTGGATCATCAGTGTGACCTCGGATTCGGCGCCGACCCCCAATGCGGACGGCGTCGTCGTGACGAGCCCGCGATATGCAAAGGGGTTGGAGGCCGAGCGGGTGATCGTATGCGATCTGCCCGAAAAGTACGACACGAATGCCATGGCCGCCTTCTACGTCGCCGTGACCCGCGCGCGTGTTTCTCTCCACATCGTGCTGTCGCAAGATGACAAACGGCGCCTGCAAGAGCTCATTCGAGGGCGAGGGCCGCACTGATGACTTTGACAAGCGCGCAGATCACTGCGCTCGGTCACCTTCGGGCCGCCTACATCGGTCCCGAGAACGGTCCCAAGGAAGTCCTTTTCAATCGACCACATCTCCAGTACTCGGTCGGCATGCTATTTCCGACGAGGTCCGAGGTGACCGAAGCCGCCGTGACCGCCGAAGAAGCAAGGCGGGTTTCGGCGGTCCGGGAAGGCGATGTCGAAGAAGCAGGTGGGGCTGTTCCACTGGCTGAGGACTGGCGGCCGTCCTCGATCGCAATCTCGTTTGTGACTGATCGACCCGCCGTTGTCTGCAAGCTCGAGGGTGGAACGTACTCGCAGGTCGTCGGGGATGGACCACCTCGCTGGCAAAGGCAACCTTTTGAGTTCGGCGACCTCGGACTCACCAAGGAGAACAAGTCCAAACACCTCCGTGCCGGCAATGTCCCGATCGAGATCGGTTCGCGTTGGCGCACATACGGTGATGCGCATTTGGTGACCATCCATGCTCGCTTGTCGACCCCTTCGACAGGTGATGACAAAGGCGACATCGAGCGGATGTTGTTCCAGGTGCGTCTGGAAGTCACTCCTGCTGACGGTGCACAGATCCTCGAGTACGACACGGCTCGGACGTTCGACATCGATGCGGAATCCGCAGAGTTGCGTCTCCGCTTCCGCAACCGAAAGACCTTCGCGGTCGGCCATGGTATGGCCGCAGACTGGGATACCGAATCCGGTAGGTGCACAAAAGTCTTCCTGACACCTATGCCGGCGTTCGTAGTTCCGAGCGTAGAGACCACTGCTTTCAAAAAGGATTCGGTAGAGGTGCGGGCGCTGCGGCTCGATGTGCTCTCCCGAATGGACAGTGAACCCGAACGCGTGCTCTCGGCATTGGACGCGTTCGTCCAGGCCTTCTCGGTGTGGGTTTCGAGCCAGGAATCAGCAGTCGACGGGTTCGGTCCCCAAGCCGTAGTCGCCGCGGCAATCGTCAACCGCTCCAGGCTGGCCCTTGAGCGTATGGCTGCAGGCGTCGCACTGCTACGTGAACCCGAGAGCGGAACGCTGCGAAGCGCCTTCGCATTGGGTATGACATCGATGCGCAGTCAGATGCGGCAGGCGCAATTGGTCCGTGACGGGTCACAGGGTGAACCTGCCTGGCGCCCATTCCAACTCGGCTTCCTGCTGGTATCTCTTGCATCGACCGTCGAGGAGCAGCACTCCGATCGGGAGTTGGTAGACCTCATCTGGTTCCCCACCGGAGGCGGTAAGACCGAGGCCTATCTGGGACTCGCGGCGATCGAGATCTTCCGCCGTCGACTCGTGGACGGGATGAAGGGCGGTGGTACAGCGGTGATCACGCGATACACGTTGCGCCTGCTCACCGCCCAGCAGTTCCAGCGAGCAGCGGCCCTCATCTGCGCGATGGAAAACCTACGACGGACCGATCCGCGCGCAAAGGGAATGTCACGGTTCTCCATTGGCCTATGGGTGGGAAACGAGGTGACACCGGCGACGAGACCTGACGCGATTAAAGCGCTGGAACGCCTGTGGAGAGCAAAGCGACCCGAAGAAGCGAACCAGTTTCAAGTCGAAAGCTGCCCTTGGTGTCTCACCAGCCTTGTCCCAGAGGCGCACGAAGACGATCACACCAAGTACGGGATGCGTGTGGTCGGGAGTGACGTGGTGCTGTACTGCACCGACCCCACCTGCGATTTCAGCGATGAGCTCCCGCTCGATGTCGTCGACGACGTCCTGTACGAAAACCCACCCACCATCTTGTTGGCCACCGTGGACAAGTTTGCGAGGCTTCAATTCAAGCCGGAGGCTGGAAAGCTTCTCGGACTGAACACCACCTTTCGGCAGCCCTCGCTGATCATCCAAGACGAGTTGCACCTGCTGTCGGGCCCACTCGGTACGACGGTCGCCGTATTCGATGCGGTGATTCAACTTCTCCTGAGCCGCAGTGGCACGGCCCCGAAGATCGTCGCATCGACCGCGACCATCCGGGCTTCGGACGAACAGATCCGCGGCCTGTACGGCCGAGAAGTCGCGCTGTATCCGCCGGCGGGGCTCGAAGACGACAAGACCTTCTTCTCACAACCGGTGAAGGACGGAACCGGCCGTTTGTACATCGGAGTGATGCCGCAATCGGTGTCACAGGCTTCCGCGCTGGTATCCGCGACCGCGCCGCTCGTCGAGCTCCCAGCGGTCCTCGCCGACGGCCCCGAGCCGGACCAGCCTCTCGATGCGTTCTGGACACTGGTCATGTACCACAACAGTCTTCGCGAACTCGGTCGCACCGGAACGCTGGTAATCGATGACGTAAACGGCCGGCTGGAAACACGGGCCGACCGACTCGGACACCTTCTCCGGCCTGTCCGTGCTGATCGAGTACTCGAACTGACTAGTCGGCGTGGCCCCGAAGAGCTTCCGAACGATCTGCGCGAACTTCGCACAACCGCAGATAGTTTCGCTGACACCGGAGCGATCGACGTTGTGCTGTCGTCGAACATGCTGTCCGTCGGCATCGACATACCTCGCCTCGCCTTGATGCTCATGGTGGGCCAGCCCAAGACCACCGCCGAATACATCCAGGCAACAAGTCGGGTCGGCCGCGGTGCCAACAATGGCATCGTCGTCACGCTGTTCCGGTCGAACCGTGCACGTGACCGCTCCCACTTCGAGACCTTCCGGGGCTACCACGACGCGCTCTACCGGAGCGTGGAACCGACGAGCGTCACGCCGTGGTCGCTGGCATCGAGAGATCGATCGCTGGCGGGCGCGTTGATCGCTCTGATGCGGCATTCCTTTCGACCACTCGCTCTCGATACCGATGCGGACCGACTTGATCTGGACGACGCCCGCATGAGCAGCGCGGTCGAGGCGGCAATCGACCGCCTTCTCGCCCTCGTCCGGCGTTCCGATGAGATCGAGTCGGCGGAAACCGAGAGTCAGGTCTGGTACCTCCTTCGAGATTGGGACCACCGAGCAAGGCGTGCACGTGAAGAGCGCAATCCCCTCCGGTACGACCGGCGCACGAGCACGGACGAGGCGCTGACGAGGCGGTTCGGTCAAAGCGGCGAGGGCTGGCTGGTCGGCGACTCCATGCGATCCGTCGAACCCAATGTGGCAATCGAAGTGCAGGAACCTCGGGAGGCGATCTAGCGTGGAGAAGATCAAGCACGACCTTCGTCTGTCCGAGACAATTTCGCCGTTCGGCGTGGGTGCGATCGTGGACATTCGCGGTCAGTCACTCATCGCGCCGGACACGTCCTGGTGGGACCGCAAGCACGCGCCCTTGATCAGCTGTGATCGACTGCTGTCGCGACTGAACCCGCGAGGAGAGCTCCGCCAACCGCCGACCCATGCGGGTCGAGCCGCGAAAGAGACTCCGGGCCTGCTGTATTGGCGATTCCCAGCATGGCGGTTCTGCGAATGCTGTTCCAAGCTTTCTCTGCTGACCGGAAAGCAGAAGGGTAAGTGGACCAACAAATGTGACTGCGGAGGCATGCAGATTCCGATGCGATACGTCGCGGTCTGCGAGCGCGGTAGTCACATTCAGGACATCCCTTGGTTCAAGTGGGCCCATCGGGGCCAGGACGAAGGGGTTACCGAAGAGGTCCGCTTTTGTAAGGCGTACACCGAGCTCAGGTTCGAGCGGTCCGCGAAGCACGGCGAAGGTCTCGCGTCATTGCGGGTTACCTGCTCAGGCTGCAAGCGCTCACGTTCGCTGGCCGATCTGGTCGGGAAGAGCTCGCTCGGGCGTGACGGCATCAAGTGCGGCGGACGGCAGCCCTGGCAGGACGACAAGCCCGTTACGGAACTCTGCGAATTCTCACTCACGGCAGTTCAGCGCGGTGCTACCAGCAACTACATCATGGAGCGGATTTCAGCACTCGACATTCCAGAGGCGGTCACGCAATCGGAGGCGCAGGCGGACAGCATCCGTGGGCATGTGTACTTCGACAAAGTCGTGGCCGACAACGCCGGCCCGCAGGCAGAGATGGTCGCCGGCTGGATTGCGGAGGAACTCGGTGTACCACAAGAGCTTGTTCTCGCTGTGGCTGCGGGCGAAGGCAAGTCCGATCAGAAGTCCGAAATCATGCTCGACCTCAAAGACGGCGAATGGGCCGCGTTTCTGGGAAAGCTCGACGGCGGAAGAGACCGTAGCGGTGAGGACTTCATCGTCGACGGCTGGCGCGTGGAGCCAGAGCTCGGGAGCTCCCGAGCTCTGGCCCAACGGCTTTCGCATATCGGACAGGTTCGGAGAGTCCGGGAGGTAAGGGCGCTCAAGGGATTTCGCCGGAAGGATGGCGGCGCGGAGCTGATCGGCGCCGACCTTGGTCCCGACCACAAGCGCCGTCCGGTGTTCCCTGCGGTCGAGATGTTCGGCGAAGGCATATTCATCAGATTCGATGAAGATGCCGTTGCAACATGGGAACGCGATGCTGCGGTCAAGTCACGGGTCGACATCCTGGTCAATCGCCGACTCGACCTCGAATGGGCGCAGCGTCTGGATGTTCCGGAGGCGCGGTTCATTGCTCTACACACGATCGCCCATCTGCTGATCCGCCGACTTGCCTTCGCCAGCGGATACGCATCCGCAGCGCTGCAGGAGCGCATTTATGCGAACAGTGATCGAGCTGACCGCACCGCGGGCATTCTGATCTACACCGCCGCGGGCGACGCTCAAGGCACTCTCGGAGGATTGGTACGTCTCGGTGAGCCTTCCCGCCTCATTCCGCTGATCATCGCCGCACTCGACGACGCCGATGTCTGTTCGAACGATCCCGTTTGCATCGAGAGTGACCGACAGGGCTCCTCCACTCTCAATCTGTCGGCTTGCCACGGCTGTGCCCTGGTCAGTGAGACGTCATGCGAATTTGGCAACGGCTTTCTGGATCGCCAGCTGGTGCTGGGTGGAAATGAGGTGACGGGCCTGCTGGAAGCTGTCCTACCTGAGGTGCGGCAGGCTGTTCACCTGCACTGAGAATGCATGACTCGGCCTGGATGTTCAGGCGGTAATGGCGTCCAGGTCGAGCATGAATTGTGGGCTCCGGTCGGCGAGATCGACTATGTCCATCCCGCCCTTCAACGGCTCCAATTTGGCATGCAGGCGGTATTCGTGAGCCTTTTTCCAAGAGCCACTTACGGCCTCATCCAACGCCTCCACCCTTGGTTTCTTACCGAAGACCGCCGCAGCAAGGATGTGAGCTCCGACCCGCGGCGGGACTGCATTGCCGACCTGCTGGTACTGGTCGAGTCCCGACCATGGGTAGTCGATCGGGAAAGTCTGCAGTCGGCCGGCTTCATATGGCTCGAGCCGATCCTGGTCGTGGCCATCGGAGACAATCCGGTTACGCCGGACCTTGCCGGTCACCGTTGCCGACGGTTCATCGGATCGACGGCGGCCACGAAGCTTCGGATTTCCGCCGGTACCGTAGTTGGAAACGACATCAAATGCATACGGGCGATCGGACAGGGCATTGCCCATCGTTTCCCAGGGAAGAAATTCCGGCTTTCCGTCCTCTCGGGAAATTCTCTTGTTGTAGCGGCGATGGGACGCCTCTGGGAAGTGGGCAGCGCGGTCGCGGCAGGCGATCAGAATAGCTCGGCGACGGGTCTGCGGGACTCCGAACTCCTCGGTATGGACGATACCCACACGGACCTTATAACCCTTGTCCTCCAACACTTCTCCGGTAGCAAGCCAGACCGGTAACACGGTAGGCACCTGCTCCAGCACAATTGTCTCGAAGGGACGGCCCTGCTGGATTGCCGCCAACGCCCAGCGCAACGGCTCGAGCACCAACCCCGTTCGCTCGTCATCGAGGGTTTCGAGCTCGGCGGTGACGTCCTCCCCCGCCGCGATCTTCTCCATAAAAGCGAGCACCCGGACGAGAGCCTTTCGGCCGACACCTGAGCCTGCAACGGAGTACGTCTGGCACGGCGGTCCGCCGGTGAGGATCTTCGCGTTCGGGAAGTGATCCAGCAGTCCGATACTACGGACGTCGGCTTGGCGGGTACCGAGTCCTGCTTTGAGCCGGGTGTTGCAAGCATCGGTGTCGTACTCGATCCCGACGCTGTGGATACCCAGCCACTTCGCAGCGACGTCAAGACCACCAGGACCCGCGAACAAGTCGATCATGTCGACCTTCGATGGATGCACGTCGTCGTGGAACAACACGTCGTCCGGGAGTTCGAAGGCCATGTGATCAGATCCTAGTCGGGTCGACGCACCACCAGATAGGCGATCTCAACTTCGCACCCTCTGGGCAACCGGGGCGAGTCGCACGCCGGTAGAAGGTGATTCACGGCTCGTCCAGTTGTCGGTGGGGAGGCATACAGTCCGATTGACGGGTTCGAGTGACCGACACACTTACGGGGGGACTGAGATGACCGGATTCAGCTCGATCGAGATCTGCGCGGGGGCGGGCGGGCAAGCACTAGGTCTACAACAAGCAGGCTTCGAGCATCTCGCGTTGGTGGAGATCGACAGTGACGCGGTGGAGACGCTGAAACTGAACTTCGAACGCCGTGCGGGCTGGGAGCGTGATCATTGCGACATCCTTTCGGCAGATGTCAGGACATTTGATCCGCTTCGCGATCTGGACCCGGCCAATCTCGCTCGACTAAGACATCATGATCTCGATCTCTTGGCCGGCGGAGTCCCGTGCCCCCCGTTTTCGTACGCAGGCAAACAGCTGGGTAAGGATGACGAGCGGGATCTCTTCCCAAGAATGCTCGAGCTCGTTGAGCTACTGAAGCCCCGAGCCGTGATGATCGAGAACGTCCGAGGAATCATGGATCCTAAATTCAGCTCCTACCGCGACTGGATTACGGCAAAGTTGGAGGGCGGCATGCACTTCGGCGACAACGGCCAGTTCATCGATGAAGTGGGACTCGGTTACACAGTCTCCAAATGGGACATCCTCGAGGCACACGATTTCGGCGTACCACAGCTACGACCGCGTGCCATCCTCGTCGCGTTCCGCAACGATGTCATCAAAAACGCCACGTATCAGTGGCCCGCCCGGACCAATTCGGTGCCGGTCACCTTCGCAGGAAGCCTCGAAAAGTCGATGCACGAGCGGTTCAGCCGCTACTTCGATGGATCCAGCTGGGGCGATGCCCGGGAAAGCTTCGCGAGATGGCTACGCAAGGCGCGCGAACACGGTGGCGTCGCACCCACTCTCGTTGGCGGTTCGAAGAAGCACGGCGGAGCGGATCTAGGTCCTAGCAGAGCCAAAGCAGCATGGCGGCAGCTCGGGGTCGACCCGATGGGAGTCGCGAACGATATCGAGACATCAGCTGTCAAGGGCACCGAAGAACGTGACCTATTCAGACCCGACGGTCCCATGCTAACGGTCCAGCAAGCGGCCATCATTCAAGGGTTCCCCCTCGAGTGGCAGTTCTCAGGTGGCAAGACCGCACAGTATCGGCAGGTGGGCAACGCTTTTCCGCCACCTGTGGCAAGAGCGGTCGGGGAGTCGATCATCGAGGTGTTGAAGGCGAGTCGGGCGGCCGATCGTCTCGCCAGTTGAGCGGCCGTCCGGTCCACTCCTAGCCTGCGTCGATGATCACCGAGTCCTTCGACGAGTCGATGGTGGTGAAGCGGACTACACGGTCGCCGCCGATCATTGCGGTGTACGGAGCCACGAAGCAGAAGGCCATGGTCAGGTGGGCGGGATCGATTGTGCCGGTTGCCACTTCGGGGCGGTAGTTCTTCTCGACCACCGGGTAGAGGACTATGACGCCGCGACGGTGGCGGGATAGGTCGATGGAGAGTTGGTCGTCGGATGTGTTGCGGGGGCCGGCTATGCGGAGGGCGGGGGCTCGGTGTTTGGGGTCGCCGATGGCGCCGAAGAGGTTTTGGCGGCGGCGGTCTCGGGCGAACCAGGAGTAGGTGCGGCCGCCGGGGGCGGGCGAGAAGTGGTTTCCGGCTCGGACGTGTTGGGGTGCGAGGATCAGCCAATCCTGCACCAGTTCACGGCCTTTGGTGATGTGGCGGAGGTATTCGAGGTGGGGGTCGAATTGGCTCGGTGCGCCCCATTTCAGAGACTCCGCCAGCGTCAGGAAGTCCGGAGCGCTGACCGTTCCGGTCAGGAACGGGATCGGGAAGGTGCCCTTGTCGCCGAGATTCGCTGTCAGGGTGAGTGGTTCCGGGTCGAGGGATTCCAGGACGGTGAGCCAGATGGTGGAGTTGTGGCGTAGGGCGGACTGCGTGGTGGGGTAGGCGGTGGGTTCGACCCACTGGCCGGGGGATTGCACTTCGACGAGCTTGGCGTTGTACATCTTGTTCGCGCTCGTCGGCTTGAGCCATGGGAGGTGTTGGGAAACCAAGGGCGGCACCTGGGCGGGGGTGACCTGGGGTTCGCCGTCGACCAGGACCGAGTACTGCTGGAGTTCCTCGCGGAATTTTTCTTCGTCCAGGCAGATTGCTTCGAACGCCTGGTACAGGTCGACGTCCTTGGCACCCATGGCTTCCTGGCGGCCGATGTAGAGGCGGACCAGGTCTCGGTAGCCGTGGC
Source organism: Nocardia sp. NPDC059240 (assembly GCF_042753865.1). NCBI lineage: Bacteria > Bacillati > Actinomycetota > Actinomycetes > Mycobacteriales > Nocardiaceae > Nocardia > Nocardia sp. NPDC059240. The sequence continues at coordinate 179,019 of NZ_JBHZAC010000013.1, forward strand.
GGAAGCCGAACCAGCGGCCCATCTGCATCATGGTGGAGGCGTTCGCGGTGGCGCGGCGGAAGTAGGTGACGGTCAAGCCTTCGACGGTGAAGCCGCGGGAGAGCTTTTGGCCGCCGACCAGGATTTTCCAGATGGGGCGTTTGTCGAAATCGGCTGCGCCCGTTTCGAGTTCCTTGTCGCTGTTGATGACGAGGATCGGGCGGTCGTCGCCGCCGATGCGTTGGATCGCTGCTCCGATGTGCTCGGCCAGTTCGTCGAAGGACGCCGGCACCGGATAGCCTTCGGCGCGGACCGCGGAGACCGGGGCCACGTCGCTGTCGTACAGCAGGCGCAATCGTTCGCGGCCGGTCGGGCCGATATAGCCGGAGTTCCACCACATTTGGGTGATTCGACCGGCAAGCTCGCGGTGGTCTTCGGTGAGGCGGGATTCGTTGATCAGCATCGTGTGATGCTTGAAGGTCTTTTCCGGATCACGCATCTCCCGGAAGACCTTCATCGCCGCGGTCAGCACGAACATGTCGAGTGCGCGCTGCAGGTCGGCGGTGTCGTCGCCGTCCTCCGGTGCGGTGAGGTCGCGGACGTGTGCCAGCTCGTTCGAGTTCTCGAAATTCCGTTCGTCGAGCGGGATCTCGGAGTCGATGTCATGGAAGTCGGCGACACCCATGTAGCCGTCGGGGCGCGGCAGCGAGATCAGGAAGTCCTTGGGGAAGATGTCCTCGGTGTCGGCCGGGTCGACGAAGACGTTGGCGAAGGGGGTCGCGGTGTAGCCGACGTACTGGGCGCGGGGCAGCATGCGCAGCAACTCGGAGATCTTGAGGTTGATCGCGGTGCGCTCCGCGTTGGGCTTCCCCATGTTCGTGGTGTTCAGCGACGCCTCGTCGGATTCGTCGTCGATGATCAGCACCGGGATCTCACGCAGGTCGGTCTTGATCTTCTTCAAATCCTTGACCAGCTTGCCGAGCACCGTCTTGTTCTTCTTCACCACCATCAGGCGGGCATTGGCGCGGTGCAGGTTCTTCGGGTGGTAGAGCGGCAGATTGGGCTCGTGCTTCTCGAACTCCAGCGCCATGATGCCCTGCAACAGGCTCTTGTAGTCGTCGTCACGGGTGGTCATTCGGACGATGTCGAAAGCGCCCAGCTTGGAAGGCATTTCGCCGAACGAGACGAACTTGCCTTTGCCCCAGTCGGGGTCGTCGGCATAGTCGGAGTCGAACTCGTTGGCGCCGCCGAGGATGTTCTCGCGACCGATGAGTTCCATGTCCAGTCGACGCTGAGTCTGTTCCCTGAGCATGTTCAGCGTGCCGCCGAGCACGATGACCAGGCGATAGCCCGCATCCACGCCCTTGGCGATCACACCGGTGAAATTCGCGGTCTTGCCGGACTGCACGTAGCCGACGACCAGTCCCTTCGCCTGGTAGGCGGCTTCGGCCGTGGGGTTCGCCAGGCGCTCCACCACACGATCCGTGGCATCATCCAAACCCGCGATAGCGTGGGCCGGCCAGCCTTTACGGTCGAGCAGCTGGTGGTACGCGGGCCAGTAGAACGACCGACCGGCCTGCCACTGCGGGGTGTACCACGGCGTGAATTTCTCACTGATCACGACGGGTGCGGCGAAATCATGGACCGGGATGTACTCGCTGAGCAGATCCCCTGTCTCGGGCTCGATAGCGAGCAGTCGATACACGTCGCCGCGGCGCTCGGCACTGCGCGGCGGCTGCGCGGACCAGTCGACGACCGGCTTGAAATCCCAGGCGGTCAAATGTTTCCGCCACAGCGCCACCAGCTGATCGGTGGAACTCGCGGATCGCAACGCCTCCAGGAAGTCCTTTTCCGTCGCGAAGGACTCCGCCCCCGCGAGTTCCTCGGAATGATAGGAGAGCGCACGCTCGAGCTTCTTCGGTCGACCGGACATGCCGGCCAGCGCTTCACTGTGTAGCTCGAGCCGGACCGGATCGGAGCTCACCATGACAGAGTCCTCAATTCTCAGGGAAGTTGTAGCGTGGCGGGATCGATGGGCGGATCGGCGGTGGGCGTCAGCCCGGCGAGGTTGATGTCGTAGCGGACGGCGGAGATTCGCGCCAGCGCATCGGGATCGAGCTGCTCGAGTGGTATCCGGGGTAGCCGGTCGACGGCCAGCGGCAGAGGGTCGTTCCGAAGGATCCATCGATCCTCTTCCCCGCCTTCACAACCCGTCCTCGCCGCCTCCAACGCCTTCGTGAAGCGCGATTCCACCATCGCGCCCGCCGCGGCAGCCGAGAGCGCGAGCGCATCGATCGACTCCTGCAAGGTGCGGCCGTTGGCACCACCGCGTGTCAACTGGATCGAGATCAGCCACAACGACTGTCCGACGGCGGGAGTCAGCTGGTCGGCACCATTGATCGTGTGCCGGCGAACCTCGGACGCCGTCGTCTTCACCTCGATACCGAGATCCCCGACAACGAAATCGTGTTCCTCACCGAAAGGACCCAGCCAGGCTTCCACTGCGGCTTCCCAGCCGTGCTTCTCGACCAACGATCGAAGGACCGCAAGCTCGCCGTGCAGGCCCAACCGACGCTGCAGGTTTGTCAGAAGTCCACGATCGACCAGCGCCGACCAGGATCGGATGGTCTCGTCGAAGGCATCGGACAGCGGATAGCCCTCCCGCACAACACGATCCGCGATCGCGGTGATCAGATCGTGGAAGTCCCGCATCAGCTCGGACCGTGTGGTCCGGAATCGCGCCATGATCATGCCGCGATGGTCGACTCGATCGACACGAACGGCTGGCAGCGGAGATTTCGGTACCGCGGTACGGGCCACGAGCTCGACGTAGAGGACCACTCCGTCACCGTTGTCACTCACCTCGTAGACGACGACGGGGTGGCTTCCCGAAGACGACAACGGGATACTGGCCGCCTCCCCCCGCCCCAGGAAGTACTCGGCGTCCGACCACGGCGGAAGGTGCGATAGACCGTCATCCATCGGTGCTCAACCGCTTCTCCTCGGCCGACGCGGCGGAGAACAGGATCGACTGCCACAGTTGCAGGTTGTCCTTCTCCCGGCTGCCGCTGTACTCCTTCTCGAATGCCTTGTGCATCAACAGGAACAACAGCGACTTGATCATCGGGACGTCGTTCATTCCGCCCCGGCGACCCCCGAGCAGCGCAGTGCGGAAACGCTTGTTCAGGTAGATGGTTCGGTCTTCGCGGTCCAAGTCGAAGAACACGTCGCCCTCGAGGTTGCTCCAGCGGATGTCGATCGGTTCCTCACCGGGCAGCACCGGCAGTTCGTCCTCGATGGTCTCCCGAACGCTGGGTTCCATGCCGCGCCCCGGTGGGATCACCGGCTTTCGGGTCGCTCCGGCACGCTTTCGCGAATCACGGTACGTAGCTTCGGCATCCGCGATGTACTGGCCGAAGCGGGCACCTTGTTCATCCACGGCGGATTCGAGATCCGCGATCAGGTGGGGTGCTACTTCGACACCGTCCTTCTTGACCGTCAGCCGAATCAGGTCGCCGATGCCGTCCGGAATGTCGATCGCGACGCGGGCCGGGGAGAGGTGTTGTTCGGGCTGGCGGAAGTTGTTCCAGCCGCCGGCCTGCACGAGGCGGTTGTGGCGGTAGAAGTAGAAGCCTTGACGGCTCATCAGCGAGCCGATGGCTCGGTATTGGTCGACCGACGATTTCGGAGGCCAGATGTGGGCTTTGAACAGGACCGGTGGAGCCTCACCGGTCCGCACCGTGAAGGTTCTCGGGTAGTCCGGGCGTCCGGAGACCGGATAGCCGAAGGGGTCGAGAGGCAGGACGCTGAAGTCCATGTAGATGGTGCCGGTGTCGATGTCCTCCACGGCCACGGTGATATTGAAGTCGTCGTGTTCCAGGAATCGGTGCAACTGCAGGCCGAGGTGCATGCCCAGTTTGTTGATCGTCCGCTGCAGGTAGCGATCGGTTTGGCCCCGTTCACCGTGCTGGGGAAAGTCTTTGACGCCGTCCCAGCGAATCACCGTGCCCTGCCAGGTGATCGGCTTGTCGGCGTAGCGGTCGATCAGCGACTGCGCATACATCGGTTCGACGATGTCGCACTGGAAGCCGTTGAGCGCGTTCTGCATTGCCCAACGACGGCCGGCAGGTCGCGAGGTTCGAGTGCGGCTGACCACCGTGACCGCCGAGGCATGGCTCAACGAGGCGGATTTGAGGCCGGTGCCGAACATGCCCAGCGCATTGCTGCGGTAGTCGCGACGGCCGCCGACGGTCATCGCCACGTCGAGTTCTTCCTCGGTCATGCCGTAGCCGTCGTCGATGACCAGCAGGCTCACCAAGCGGTCACCGGAGCGGAGGAAGTGGACAACGACGTCTTTCGCGCCCGCGTCGATCGAATTGTCGACCAGGTCGGCGATCGCGGCCTCGAAACCGTAGCCCTGACTGCTGAGGGCCTCCATGTATCTGGAGTCGGGCGGTAGGTACTTGGTACCGGTGGTCGGGACGTCGAACTTCCACTCTTCAGTCATGGCACCCCCGAGGTTATGTCCGCCGGTCGCTGTCGGCGAAATGCTCGTGAGACATCCAATTACTTCCGGATGGTGTTACATTCGCCACTCCATCCGGATGTTAGCCGAAAGCTAGCCGGACCTGCTGGAACTCCGGCAAATCAGCTTGACGAGCGGGGCATGTCCGAAATTTGCCCCGATGCGAATGTGCGCATGCATCGAATGACCAGACCCGCCGGGGAGGCATCCTCTCCCGCCGCGACACTGTCCTCGGCAGCCCACAGTTCCAGCGCGACCCGAATCGCACCGGCCGCGGCAGCCGCCCGAATGCGGAGCTCGACCGGATCCGCTTGGGGCCCGGTCAATTCCATCAGGATTCGGTACAGCTCACGCTCCGCTTCGAGATTGATGCGCTGCCAGACGGCACGAAGTCGCGGATCCGTGTCCATGGCATGGAGTAGGCCGCGGGTGATCTGCAGGTCGTCATGGCCGTCGACCGGAGTCATCGAGGCGACCGCGGCCGCCTCGAATTCGGAAAGGGTGGGCAGGCGATGCGGGCCGGTGGCGATGTCGGCCAGCCAGCGTTGGGCGCCGGCGGCGAGCATGGGTTCGACTGCTTCTTCTTTGGTGCCGCAGTAGCGGTAGAAGGTGCGCAAGGCTACGCCGGATTCGGCGGCTATTTGGTCGGCGGTTACCGCGGAGGTGCCGTGTTCGGCGAAGAGGCGGGCTGCGGTTCGGGCTATTTCCATGCGGGTTTCGGATTTGCGGCGTTCCGCTAGGGATGGGCGGCGGGCGGGTTCGAGGGGTTGGGCGGACATATCACCTCCTTTGATGTGGGACTTGGGTTAATCCTAGTCGACGGGATGCCAGGGTGGCACGTTGTGCCATTCGGGCGTAGCGTGTCAGGTAGAGGCTGACGTACCTAGTTAGGAGCAATCGCAATGGAGCGTTTTGATGGCCGGCGAGTAGTGGTGACCGGGGCCGGGTCGGGGATCGGGCGGGCTACCGTGCATCGGATCTTGGCCGAGGGTGGGCAGGTTGTCGGGGCCGATGTCAATGAGGCGGGGCTGGCCGAGACTGCCAAGCAGGCGGCGGAGAAGGGGAATGGGGATCGGCTCACCACGGTGGCGATCGATATCTCCAGTGAGGAGTCCGTGAAGACGGGGGTGGCTGCCGCCGTCGAGTCCCTGGGTGGGATCGATGCGCTGATCAATGCCGCCGGCATTCTGCGGTCGGCTCATACCCACGAGATGCCGGTCGCCGACTTCAACAAGATCATCACCGTGAACCTGACCGGCACCTTCCTGATGATCAAGGAAGCCCTCCCCCAGCTGCTGGCGTCCGACAAGGGTGTGATCGTGAACTTCACGTCCACGTCGGCGTTCTTCGCGCATCCGTACATGGCCGCGTATGCGGCGTCCAAGGGCGGGATCATGTCCATGACCCACGCGCTCGCCGCCGAGTACTCCAAGCAGGGCCTGCGCGTGGTTGCCGTTGCGCCGGGGTCGATTTCGAGTGATATGACCGATGGTCGCGGCCCGGGGCTGCCGGCCGATGCCGACCTCAGCCTGTTCATGAAGCTCGCTCCCGGAATCGGGCAGGGCTTCGCATCGCCGGATACCGTTGCGGGCGTGGTGGCCATGCTCGCCTCCGATGATGGTGCGTTCATTACCGGCACCGAGATCCGGATCGACGGCGGCACGCACTACTGACCGCCGCATTGCGAACGGCCCCGCAGGAGAATTCCGCGGGGCCGTTGCCATGCAATGGGTTTCATGGCCACCCATCCCGCCATGCCCGATTTGCATGTTTTGCGATCTGCGGCATAGTGCGTGTCATACGGTTTGACCGATGCAAAACCGTAGGGGGGTTGGGGCCATGTCGCCGATACCGGCAATTGCCTACTGGCACAACGACACCGGTTGACCGATCCCGCGGTGCTCGAACGTTGTTGTGTACAGGAAAGGTTGGGCTTCACCCATGGCGAAGCACCGTAGGCAGACGGCAACTCAGCGCGTATTGCTGCGCGCCGCCGTCTCGGCCATCCCGATGACCGCGGCGCTGGGTATCAGCGCCGTCGCCCACGCCGCGCCGCAACCCGGTGTGACCCAGCCGGATCCGGGCTCCCCCAATGCGGGTGCCGCCCAGCCGGGCGTCAGCACGCCCGCGCCGCCGACTCAGAAAGTCTCGCCGCAGGACGACGCGCACGGCGTGGCGCCGCAAAGCGATTACGCACCGACCCGGCCGGACCCGAAGCGCGACTATCCCGCCGCTCCCATCGAGCCGGGCGACCTGCACCCGCCGACGGCGACACCGGATATCGGCGTGATCGTCCCCACCAACCCGCGCGAACTGCGCGCCGGTGACCTCACCGCCATTGCCCCGGACTTCCTCAGCGACGACCAGGTCGCCCAGGTCAACAGCGCCCTGGCGGGCCCCGAAGCCCAGATCTCCCAGTTCACCCGATCCGTCGGTATCGCGCCCAGCCGCTCCGACCATATTGCGGCGGGCGCCTTGGCCGGCGCCGCCGGTGGCGCCATCGTCGGTTGCATCGCGGGCGCGGCCCTCGCGACCCTCCCGGCGGGCCCCCTCGCTCCCATCATCGCCCCGCTGACCGCACCGCCCGGATGCGTGATCGGCGGCGTGATCGGCCTGGCGACCGGCGCCGTCCTCGGCGCGGGAGCAGGCGCGCTGATCTGACAGCCGTACCGCGAACGGCCCGGCGGGAGGAATTCTGCGGGGCCGTTGCTGTGCAACGGGTTTCGGGGTGGTTCAGGGTGAAATGTCATACATAAGGACCATTCGGCCCTGAATTCACAGGGAATTCATTCCTATCCCGGAGTGATCTCGGGCATCGTCTATGACCATGAAGTCGATATCCTTACGCCGGACCGTCGCCCACGTGGCCGCTGTCGGCGCGATCGCTCTGATTCCCCTTGCCGCAGTGACAGTTCCGGCCTCCGCGGAGGTTCCGCTGCAGCCCACCCCCGGTGATGTGGCGTGGCCGCATCACGATGACGGTGGCTGGAACAACGGCTGGGACAACGACGACTGGCACCACCGCCACGACCGCGACCGCGACGACTGGAACCGGGACCGGGACGACTGGAACCGCGGCGACAACGACGACTGGAACCGCGGCAACTGCTGCTGGCGCCAGATGCTGCCGCCCACCGGCAGCTGGTAACCGGCCACAGACGAATACCTCGCGCATAACCCCCTTCATGCGCGAAATGCGAAGGCCCGCCAGGAGATCCCTGGCGGGCCTTCGCATTGACGAAAAGCCGGAAACCTTAGGCGGTTTCGGTGATCGGGCGATCGACCCAGCTCATCAGGCCGCGCAGCTTGGCACCGGTGACCTCGATCGGGTGCTCGGCGTTGGCCTTACGCAGACCCTCGAGCTCCTTGTTGCCGCCCTCGACGTTGGCGACGAGGCGCTTGACGAAGGTGCCGTCCTGGATGTCGGTCAGGATCGCCTTCATGCGCTCCTTGGTGCCGGCATCGATGACGCGCGGGCCCGACAGGTAGCCACCGAACTCGGCGGTGTCGGAGACCGAGTAGTTCATGCGGGCGATGCCACCCTCGTACATGAGGTCGACGATCAGCTTGAGCTCGTGCAGCACCTCGAAGTAGGCCATCTCCGGCGCGTAGCCCGCCTCGACCATGACCTCGAAGCCGACCTTGACCAGTTCCTCGGTGCCACCGCAGAGCACGGCCTGCTCACCGAAGAGGTCGGTCTCGGTCTCTTCCTTGAAGGTGGTCTTGATGACGCCCGCGCGGGTGCCGCCGATGCCCTTGGCGTAGGACAGCGCCAGGGCCTGGCCCTCGCCGGTCGGGTCCTGGTCGATCGCGATCAGGGCCGGAACGCCCTTGCCGTCGACGAACTGGCGACGCACCAGGTGGCCGGGGCCCTTCGGGGCGACCATGCCGACGGTGACATCCGCCGGAGCCTTGATCAGGCCGAAGTGGATGTTGAGGCCGTGGCCGAAGAACAGCGCGTTGCCGGCGACCAGGTGCGGCTCGATGTCGTTGGTGAAGATCGAGGCCTGCGCGGTGTCGGGTGCGAGGACCATGATGACGTCGGCCCACTCGGCGACCTCGGCCGGAGTGCCGACGGTGAGACCGGCTTCCTCGGCCTTGGCGCGGGACTTCGAGCCCTCCTTGAGGCCGATGCGGACGTCGACGCCCGAGTCGCGCAGGCTCAGCGAGTGCGCGTGGCCCTGGCTGCCGTAGCCGATGACGGCGACCTTCTTGCCCTGGATGATCGACAGGTCAGCATCGTCGTCATAGAACATCTCGACTGCCACAGTGTTTCCCTTCAGAGTGTTTTGGTTAGAAAGACGTTATCTGCCAGCGGTTATCGCTGAACTTATCGGGTAGCCGTGATCGACTTGGGGCCGCGGCCGACAGCCACGACACCCGACTGCACGATCTCACGGATCCCGTACGGCTCCAGCATGCGCAGCAGCGCGTCCAGCTTGGAGCGGGTGCCGGTGGCCTCGATGGTCAGCGCGTCGGGCGACACGTCGATCACCTTGGCGCGGAACAGGTTCACCGACTCGATGACCTGGGTGCGGACGCTGGCGTCGGCACGCACCTTGACCAGGATCAGTTCGCGGGCCACCGAGGACTCGGCATCCTGCTCGACGATCTTGATCACGTTCACCAGCTTGTTGAGCTGCTTGGTGACCTGCTCGAGCGGCAGATCCTCCACGGTCACGACGATGGTCATGCGCGAGATCTCGGGGATCTCGGTGCCGCCGACCGCGAGCGACTGGATATTGAAGCCGCGGCGGGAGAACAGGGACGCCACGCGTGCGAGCACGCCCGGCTTGTCCTCCACCAGCACGGACAGGGTGTGAGTGGTGGTCATTCGTGCGACCCCTTCTCGTGCGACATGGCCTCGTGGATGACGGCCGGTTCGGCGATCGACTCGTCGTCATCGAACAGCGGGCGGATGCCGCGCGCGGCCATGATCTCGTCGTTGGAGGTGCCGGCGGCGACCATCGGCCACACCTGCGCGTCCTTGCCGACGATGAAGTCGATCACCACGGGACGGTCGTTGATCGACTGCGCCTCGCGGATCGCGGCCTCCACGTCCTCTTCCTTCTCCACGCGAATGCCGTGGCAGCCCAGGGCTTCCGCGAGCTTCACGAAGTCGGGGATGCGCAGGGTGTGGGTGCCCAGGTCGGTGTTGGAGTAGCGCTTCTCGTAGAACAGGGTCTGCCACTGGCGGACCATGCCCAGGTTGCCGTTGTTGATCAGCGCGACCTTGATCGGCACGCCCTCGACGGCACAGGTGGCCAGTTCCTGATTGGTCATCTGGAAGCAGCCGTCACCGTCGATGGCCCAGACCTCGCGGTCCGGCAGGCCCATCTTGGCGCCCATGGCGGCGGGCACCGCGTAGCCCATGGTGCCCAGGCCACCGGAGTTCAGCCAGGTGCGCGGCTTCTCGTACTTGACGAACTGCGCGGCCCACATCTGGTGCTGGCCGACGCCGGCACAGTAGATGGCGTCGGGACCGGCCATCTGGCCCAGCTTCTCGATCACGAACTCCGGCGACAGCGAACCGTCGGACGGGGTCTTCCAGCCCAGCGGGTAGTTGTCGCGGATGCCGGACAGGTAGCCCCACCACTCGGTGAGATCCAGCAGCGGCGCCTTGCCCGACGCGGCCGGGTCGGCCTTGAGGGTCTCGATCAGCTCGGTGATGACCTCGCGGCAGTCACCCACGATCGGCACATCCGCGTGCCGGTTCTTGCCGATCTCGGCCGGGTCGATGTCGGCGTGGATCACCTTGGCGCCCACCGCGAACGAGTCCAGCTGGCCGGTGACGCGGTCGTCGAAACGCGCACCCAGGGTGATCAGCAGATCCGAACGCTGCAGGGCCGCAACGGCTCCCACGGTGCCGTGCATACCCGGCATACCCATGTTGAGGGTGTGCGAGTCGGGGAACGCGCCGCGCGCCATCAGGGTGGTGACCACCGGGATGCCGGTCAGCTCGGCCAGCTCCAGCAGTTCCGCGCTGGCGTCGGCCTTGATGACACCGCCGCCGACGTAGAGCACGGGCTGCTTGGCGTCCATGATCATCCGGGCGGCCTCGCGGACCTGCTTGCCGTGCGGCTTGGTGACCGGACGGTAGCCGGGCAGCTTCATCTCCGGCGGCCAGGAGAACGTGGTCTGCGCCTGCAGCACGTCCTTCGGGATGTCGACCAGGACGGCGCCCGGGCGGCCGGTGGAGGCCAGGTGGAACGCCTCGGCGAGCATCCGCGGGATGTCGATCGGGTCGGTGACCAGGAAGTTGTGCTTGGTGCACGCCATGGTGATGCCGGAGATGTCGGCTTCCTGGAAGGCGTCGGTGCCGATCAGCGAACGGCCGACCTGGCCGGTGATGGCCACCAGCGGCACCGAGTCCATCTGCGCGTCGGCGATCGGGGTCACCAGGTTGGTCGCGCCCGGACCGGACGTGGCCATGCAGACGCCGACCTTGCCGGTGGCCTGGGCGTAACCGGTCGCGGCGTGACCCGCGCCCTGCTCGTGACGCACCAGCACGTGGCGGACCTTGACCGAGTCGAACAGCGGGTCGTAGACAGGAAGGACCGCACCGCCCGGAATACCGAAAATCGTGTCGACGCCGAGCTCCTCGAGGGAGCGGACAACAGACTGCGCGCCGGTGACCCGCTCGGGCGGGACCTGGCGACGATTCGGAGTAGCAGCCGCAGCCGGGGTCGGCTGGGCCGTAGGCGCGGGCTTACGGGCTGAAGGCCCGGGCCGTGCGGTAGGTGCGCTCACCGTCTTGGTTCCTTTACTGCTTGTCGTTCCAGTTCATGGACTTGCCTGAACACAAAAAAGCCCCCGACAGCCAGGTGGCTGTTCGAGGGTGGCGCGTCGCAGCTGCGAGCTGACGTAAATGACCTAGAGTCGTCGGCTCAGCGCTGGACGCGCCGGCCGATTACGAGAAGCTCGGTTCGATTCACGCGCTCGACGGTAATTGCGCGTTGGTCGATGAGTCAAACAGCTGACCTATTGGGTCTCATTATGTGAGACAGTGCGGTTGATCGGGTCCGTTCACCGTGATGCAAGGATGTGGGTGTGTCCTCACAGCATCAGTCCGTGCCACCTGCTCGATCGTCCCACACGCCCGAGTCCGAATCGGACGCGGGTCAGGTGATCCGCATCCCCCGGCTCGCTCACATGGGCGTGTTCCTCCTGCTGTTCTGCGTGGCCTTCCCCTTCTTCGGCTGGCCGCAGGTGCTGTGGATCCTGTTCGTGATCCCGGTCGTGGTGGCGATCTGGGTGGAGCGCACCCGGACCACCGTCTCGGACAATGGGATCGACACCCGCACCCTGTTCGGGTCGCGGCACGTCGACTGGTCCGACATCAAGGGCCTGCGCATTCCCAAGCGCGGCTACCTGCAGGTGCATCTGGCCGACGACTCCGATGTGACATTGCCCGCAGTGGGCTACGGACAGCTCGCGACGCTCGTCGACGCCTCCCACGGCCGCATCCCGGACCCCTTCGCGGAGCCCGAGGAAATCGAGCCCGCGGAGACCGAAGAAGAGGACGACGACGAGGGCGCCTCCACGCCGGAGTAACGTTGAGCTCCGCCGGAAACGGCTCAGTCGCCACAGCCCACCGCGACACGAACCGAGGACTTCACCCATGCCACCGCTTCGCTCACGCACCACCACCGTCGGCCGCAATGCCGCGGGCGCTCGCGCCCTCTGGCGCGCGACCGGTCTCACCGACAACGACTTCGGGAAGCCGATCGTCGCCATCGCGAACTCCTACACCCAGTTCGTACCCGGCCACGTGCATCTCAAGGACGTCGGCGAGATCGTGGCCGAGGCGGTGCGGGCGGCCGGTGGCGTGCCCCGTGAGTTCCACACCATCGCGGTCGACGACGGCATCGCCATGGGACACGGCGGCATGCTGTACTCGCTGCCCTCGCGCGAGATCATCGCCGACTCCGTGGAGTACATGGCCAACGCGCACACCGCGGACGCGCTGGTCTGCATCTCCAACTGCGACAAGATCACGCCCGGCATGCTGAATGCCGCTATGCGCCTGAACATTCCGGCCGTCTTCGTCTCGGGCGGCCCGATGGAGGCCGGTAAGGCCGTGGTCGTGGGCGGCGTCGCCCAGGCCCCGACCGACCTGATCACCGCCATCTCCGCGAGCGCCTCGCCGAACGTGAGCGATGACGGCCTGTCCGAGGTCGAGCGCTCCGCGTGCCCGACCTGCGGCTCCTGCTCGGGCATGTTCACCGCCAACTCGATGAACTGCCTCACCGAGGCGCTGGGCCTCTCGCTGCCGGGCAACGGCTCGACGCTGGCCACGCATTCGGCTCGCCGTGCCCTGTTCGAGAAGGCCGGACGGGTGATCGTGGACATCGCCACCCGCTGGTACCGCGACGACGACGCGTCGGTGCTGCCGCGAAATGTGGCCAATGCCAAGGCTTTCCACAACGCGATGGCCCTGGATGTCGCCATGGGCGGCTCCACCAACACGGTGCTGCACACCCTCGCCGCCGCGCAGGAGGGTGAGATCGAGTTCGATCTGCAGAGCATCGACCAGATCTCGCGTCAGGTGCCGTGCCTGTCGAAGGTGTCGCCCAACTCCGATTACCACATGGAGGACGTGCACCGCGCCGGTGGCATTCCGGCCATCCTCGGCGAGCTGCGCCGTGCCGGGCTGTTGAAGACCGACGTCACCACCGTGCACACCGCGTCCTTCGACGAGTGGCTCGACACCTGGGACATCCGCTCCGGCAAGGCTTCCGAGGAAGCCGTCGAGCTGTTCCACGCCGCGCCCGGCGGTGTCCGCACCACCGTGCCGTTCTCCACCGACAACCGCTGGTCCTCGCTGGACACCGACGCCGAGGGCGGCTGCATCCGCGACAAGGCGCACGCCTACACCGTCGAGGGCGGGCTGTGCGTGCTGCGCGGCAATATCGCTCCGGACGGCGCGATCCTCAAGACCGCCGGTATCGACGAGGAACTGTTCACCTTCGAGGGCCCGGCCGTGGTGGTCGAGTCGCAGGAGGAGGCGGTCTCCAAGATCCTGAACAAGGAGATCCAGCCCGGCGACGTGATCGTGGTCCGCTACGAGGGTCCCAAGGGCGGTCCGGGCATGCAGGAGATGCTGCACCCCACCTCGTTCCTGAAGGGCGTCGGCCTGGGCAAGGTCTGCGCGCTGATCACCGACGGGCGCTTCTCCGGCGGCACCTCGGGCCTGTCCATCGGCCACATGTCCCCGGAGGCGGCGGCCGGCGGGTCCATCGGCCTGATCGAGAACGGTGACCGCATCCGCATCGACGTGCACACCCGCGCGCTCGAATTGCTGGTCCCCGAAGAGGTTCTTGCGGAGCGCCGCGTGAAAATGGAAGCGTCCGAACGGCCCTGGCAGCCCGTGAACCGGGAGCGTCCGGTGACGACCGCGCTGCGTGCCTACGCCGCGCTCGCCACCTCCGCCGACATGGGTGCCGTCCGGCGCGTGCCGTAAGTCCCGAAAGACCCAGAAAGACAGGGAATGACAATCGAATACATCGGCAAGGCGGACACGATGCTTGCCGAGTACACGGCCATGCTCGCGCGGTCGGATGCCCGCAACGCCGAAGCGAAGGCGTTGCTCGCCGAGGCCGAGGAGTTGGCGGCCGAGGTGCGGCACCTGGAATCCACGGAGTTCATGATGACTCCGGACGAGATCGCGCAGAGCACCGCGCACAAGGCGATGCTCAGCCAGCAGATCGATATGAAGTCGAGCCGGGTGCTGAGACTGCATCGGGAGACGTTCCAGGAATGGGAGTCCTGGACGACTCGCCAGTACTGAGACCGAAAAGCAGCGGCCGGGATGATCCGAGATCATCCCGGCCGCTGTGCTTTCCAGGCGTCAGAACGGGCCGATACCGGCCAGTGGGTTGCCGCCGTGCAGATAGATGTACGTCAGGATGGCCACGGCCACCGCAGCCACGAAGGCCGCCAGCGAGCCCATGAACGGTCTCGTCGACCAGCCGCGGTTGCGGTCCAGCGACAGGCGACCGGGTCCGGTGAGGATCAGCACGGTGGTCAGGCCGACCAGGATGGATTCCAGTTCGACCGAATTGCCCTTGGCGGAGTACTGGAATCCGGGCACCATGCCCTGCTTCCACATCCACGCGTCCAGGATCACCGCGAGCAGCGCGCCCGCGGCCAGCGGGGAGGCCAGGCCGATGGCGACCAGCACGCCGCCGCCGAGTTCACCGGCGATGAGCATCGGGGCGGCGATGTCGACATGCTTCCAGCCGCCGCTCTCCATGGCGGTCTTGATGCCGTCGAGGCCCGGCCCGTGGAACCAGCCGGTCGCCTTCTGCAGGCCGTGGTAGATGAAGGTGCCGCCGATGACCAAGCGCAGCAACAACAATCCCAGGTCCAGGGTGCCGCGCCGGTCGTCGCGGCGGCGGGGGCGGCCGTTGCCGTCGGCGGGCGCGGACGGTGCGGGCGGGATGCTGGCGAAGGAGTAGGTCGGGGACGGCTCCGTGGTGGTCGAGTTGGCCGCGCCCGGAATCGCGTTGCGCACCTTCGAGTAGAGCGGGACCTCCGGATCGAGGCCGAGCTCTTCGTCGGTGCGCGGCAACTTCTCGGTGGTCTGCGCACCGGACACGGTGGTGGTCTGGGCACCGGACACGGTGGTGGTCTGCACGTCGGTGCGCGGCAGTTTCTCCGTGGTCTGGACGCCGGAGGCGGTGGTGGTCTGGACGCCGGACACGGTGGCGAACGTTTCGGTCGGCGAATCGAAGGGGCTGCGGACCGGTTCACCGGCCGGTCGCGGCGCTGCGGGCGTGGTGTCGCCCGGCGCGGCGGACGGCTCGGTCGGCTTGTCTGTCACGCGGGCCAGACTATTAGCCGGAAGGCTGCGACACACAGCAGAACACGGGCGTGTCCGGCGTCCGATTCGTGACACGTGTGGCAGAACGACATCGCGTGCACGGCCCGGCGACATCTCGATCGAAAGAATGCGACACCCCGTCCGAGCATGGGCGGCGGGTTTTCCGTAACGTTCCAGGCATGAGTTTGGTTGCTGCTGGCCGGGTTGGGGTGGGCGCACGCAGAGTCAGCCTCGGCGCAAGCAGGGTCGTGCTGGGCGTGACCCTCGGTGCCGTGCTGCTCTCGGGCTGCGCTCGCTTCGACGATCGCGCCTCGAGCCCGTTCACCACCGAGCCGACGTGGCAGGATGCCGAGCCCAACACCACCACGCCGAAAGTGCCGCCCACCAATGCGAAACGGCCGGACCTGCCCTGCGTGGATCCCGATGTCGCGGTGGTGGTGTCGTGCCTGGACACCACCGGCGGACTGGTCGCGCTGCCCGACGGCGGTAGCGCGCTGGTGGCCGAGCGCACCACCGGGCGGATCCTCAAGGTGGTCGCCACCGACGAGGGCGAACCGCCCGCGCCCATCGAGATCGCCAAGCTGGATATCGATCCGGCCGGCGACGGCGGCGTCACCGGGCTGGCGCTCTCGCCCACCTTCGGCGAGGACGGCCTGCTCTACGCCTACATCACGACCGCCAGCGACAATCGGGTGGTGCGCATCTCGACCGACGGGGGCGGCGCGCCCAAGCCGATCCTGACCGGAATTCCGAAGGGCCTCAACGGCAATCGCGGCTCCATCGACTTCCTACACGATCGCATGCTGATCCTGACCGGCGACGCGGGCAATCCGGCGCTGGCGGGCGACACCTCCTCGATGGCGGGCAAGCTGCTCAGCATCGACTCCCCCGCGCCCGGCGCGGCCGCGAATGTCATGGTGTCCGGGATCGGTGTGGCGGGCGGAGTGTGCTCGGACGGTAAGGATTCCGTCTGGTTCACCGACCGCACGGCCACCGAGGATCGGCTGCAGCGGGTCGGTCCGGACGGTGTCGCGGTGAAGGCGTGGACCTGGCCCGATCATCCGGGTGTCGCGGGCTGTGCCGCGGCGGCCGACGGCGTGGCCATCTCGCTCACCAATCAGCGGGGTCTGGCGATTGCCACGGCCGACAAGAACTCGCACGCGGTGACCGCCGCGCCGTCGGTGCTGGCACAGGACAAGTACGGCCGGCTCGATGGCGCGGCCTTCGGCGGCGACGGCAATATCTGGGTGGGGACGGTCAACAAGCCGGACGGCAATCCCAACCAGTACGACGATCGGGTGGTGCGGATTCCGCCGCCGACCGCGGGTCAGGGCAACGGACCGGACTAGCCCGACAACTCTCCGGCAAACACTGCGGCGCACAGCGAATGCTGTGCGCCGCAGTGCTGTTCATCTGCGTTCATTCAGTGTCGACACTGGCCAGTGCAGGTACCGAACCGAGTGAAATCCCGGTGTTTACATCGATCGAACCGCGCCCTTACCGTGGATTGGCAATCAATTGGCAACACTGGAGGAATCAGATGGGCAGCGTCGATTTGGGTTCAGCGGCTTTGAATTTGGCGGATGTGATCACTTCGATCTCCGCGAACATCACCTACCTGCTGCACTCCTGGGGCAGCGCGTAGATCACTCGACCGGCATCTGCAGTTCGACGACCCACTCGTCGGACGCGGGATCGCCGGGCGCCTCGAGGTAGACCTCGCGAATGGGAGCGTTGGGCTTGTAAGCGTTTTCGTCGGCCCAGCGCCCCATGGCCTCGAAGGTCACACACAATTCCGTCAGCTTCCCGCGATGCGCCAGCGTCGCCGCGCGCGGCACCTCCGGCAACAGCAGCAGATCGAACGGGCTGCCCGGGGCGGCGGTACCGGTCACCTGGTGCGCGACGTGCACCCGCAGACCCTCTTGCAGCTCTTCGTAATACACGATGGGCGGGCCGCTGATGGTGAGCCCCGACTCCGGAATCGCCTTGGCCATCCGGGCATACAGCTGCTCGATGATCGGCCCGACGGCAGCCTCGCCGGATTCGGCCGCGACATCGGTCAATTCGGCCACGAGAGTCGCCGACAACGGCTTCACAATGATTTCCTGCTCGGGCATGACGCCCTCCCTTTCGATACGCAGGAGCCTCGCGTCGACGGATGCGAGTCGTGCGGTATCCGCGGCCACCTGATTGGCCAATTGCGCACGCCGCAACTGCAACATGCCCTGCAGGCGTTCCGCGGACAGTTGCCCATCGAGCATCTCGGCCACCTGTTGCAAGGTGAACCCGAGATCCTTCAACGCGACGATCCGGTTGAGCCTGGCGAGCTGATCGGCTTGATAGAACCGATACCCCGTCCACTCATCCACCTTGCACGGCGGCAACAACCCGATCTCGTCGTAGTGGCGCAGCATCCGCACCGACACCGACCCGAACCTGGCGAAGTCTCCAATACTGAACATGACCCCTCCAGGTTCGAGCCTCACACGGTGTGAGGGTCAAGCCGTGAACTAGCCCTCCACGCCGCAGGCGGCGAGGACGAGTTCGCGGACTCGGGCGGCGTCGGCTTGGCCGCGGGTGGCCTTCATGACGTCGCCGACTACCTTGCCGGCGGCCTGGATCTTGCCGGAGCGGATCTTTTCGGCGATGTCGGGGTTGGCGGCGAGGGCCTTTTCGACTTCGGACTGGAGGGCGGAGTCGTCGGAGACCATGCCGAGGCCCTTGGCTTCGACGATGGCGGCGGGTTCGCCTTCGCCGGCGAGGACGTAGTCGACGACCTGCTTGGCTACCTTGTTGTTGATGGTCTTGGCCTCGACCAGGCCCGCGACCTCCGCGACCTGCTTCGGGGTGATGGCGAGGTCTTCGAGCGAAACCTCGTTCTCCTTGGCCTTTTCGGTGAGGTAGGCGACCCACCAGGAGCGGGCGGCGTCCACCGAGGCGCCGGCGTCGACGGTCGCGATGATCAGGTCCAGGGCGCCGGCGTTGACCAGGTCGCGGAAAACCTCGTCGGAGAGGTTCCAGTCGGACTGGATGCGGGCGCGGCGCAGCCACGGGTACTCGGGAATGGTGCCGCGCAGTTCCTCGACCCAGGCGGCGTCGGGGGCGACGGGCTCGAGGTCGGGCTCGGGGAAGTAGCGGTAGTCCTCGGCGGACTCCTTGATACGGCCGGAGGAGGTGGTGCCGTCGGTCTCGTGGAAGTGGCGGGTCTCCATCAGGATCTCGCCGCCCTCGGACAGCACCACGGCCTGCCGCCGCATCTCGAAGCGCACCGCGACCTCGACGCTCTTGAGCGAGTTCACGTTCTTGGTCTCGGTGCGGGTGCCGAGTTCCTTGGCGCCCTTGGGCATCAGGGAGACGTTGACGTCACAGCGCATCGAGCCCTGCTCCATCTTCACGTCGGAGACATCGAGGGACTTGAGCACCTCGCGCAGCGCGGTCACGTACGCACGCGCCACCTCGGGGGCGCGCTCACCGGCACCCTCGATGGTCTTGGTGACGATCTCGATGAGCGGCACGCCCGCGCGGTTGTAGTCGAGCAGCGAGTGCGAGGCGCCGTGGATGCGACCGGTCGCGCCACCGACGTGCAGCGACTTGCCGGTGTCCTCCTCCATGTGGGCGCGCTCGATCTCGACGCGGAAGATCTCGCCGTCATCGAGCACCACATCGAGGTAGCCGTTGGTGGCGATCGGCTCGTCGTACTGGCTGATCTGGTAGTTCTTGGGCTGGTCCGGGTAGAAGTAGTTCTTGCGCGCGAACCGCCCCCACGGGGTGATGGAGCAGTTCAACGCGAGCCCGATGCGGATCGCGGACTCGACGGCCTTCTCGTTCACCACCGGCAACGAACCCGGCAGGCCCAGGCACACGGGGCACACCTGGGTGTTGGGCTCGGCACCGAATTCGGTCGGGCAGCCGCAGAACATCTTGGTCGCGGTACCCAGCTCGACGTGTACCTCCATGCCCAGCACCGGTTCGTACCGGTCGATGACATCGGAGTAGTCCATCAAGTCCACGGTCGCTGCGCTCATGCGCACCATCCTATTAGTGACCGGTCCGACCACCGTCGAGGTGGTCGGACCGGGCGAGCTGTGCAGCCGGACAAGAACAACTGGGCAGCCGGACAAGAACAATCAGTCGATGGCGATGGCCTCCACGATGGGCAACCGCGCCGCGCGCAAGGCGGGCGGGATCGCGCCCAGAAGGGACAGCACGAGCGCGATAACCGCGTACGCCACCAGCAGCGGACTGGCGTGATACGGGATGTCCATGGCGATGGCGTGGCCGAGGGCGAAGGTGGACAGATAGTGCACCGCCGAGCCGACCGCCAGACCCAGCAGCGCACCGGTCACCCCGATGCCCGCCGCCTCGGTGAGCACCGTGCGCAGCAGGAACTTGCGACTCGTGCCCATGGCCCGCAGTACCCCAAGTTCGCGACGGCGGTCGAGCACCGACAGCATCAGGGTGTTGAGCAGGGCGACGGCCGAGACCAGGACCACGATCCAGAGGATGGCGGCGCTGATCGCGGTGCCCTGCTGGACACTCGACGAAATCGCGGTCACCGCTTGCCGTCCGGTATCGACGTGAATGTCGGCGGGCACGGCGGCACGGACGGCGGCCATCACCGCGGCATGATCCGCGCCGGGCGCGAAATCGAGGCCGAGGATCGTCTCACCGGGACGCTGATACCACTGCCGCATGATGTCCAGGTCCATCAGGACCACGCCCGCGATGGCCGAGAAGTACGGCACCACCTTCAGGACCGTGACCTGATGCTCACCGCTCGGAGTCGGCAGGGTCAGCGGCGAGCCCTCGTGCACGCCGAGCGTGCGGGCCACGTCGCGGGAGATGACGATGCCGGTACCGGCGGCCATCTGCGCCAGTTCCGTGGGGCTCACACCGTCGAGTGCCTGGGTGCGCGCAACGGCGACGCCGCTCTCGTAGGCCTGCAGCATCACTCGGCCGCGGCCCAGAGTGGCGAAAGCCATTTGCGCCGAACCGACTCCGGCCACGCCGGGAATGGCGCGCAGTTTGTCCTTCAGATCCGCGGGCAGCAGCGGACCGGTCGGGAACTGTGCCATGTCGGTCGGGCTCACGAAGATATCGGTGCGAGCGAGGCCCTCGAAGCTGTCGGTGGCGGCGGAGACCATATTGCGGCTGGCATTGCCGATGGCCACGATGGCGGTCACCCCGATCATGACGGTCATGACGGTGGCCCAGACCCGGCGCGGGGCGCGTTCGATGGTGGTCGCGCCCAATGCGCCGGGCGCACCGAACAGGCGGGCCACCCCGGCGACGGCGCGCACGATGGGCTCGGTGGCCGCGAAGCACAGGAACACCGCGCCCGCGATGGACAGCGAGACGGCCGTGATGGACAGCTTGCCGAGGTCGGCGCGGGCGACCACGATCGCACCCACCACCAGGATCAGCCCGAGAAGTGCTACGCCCCAGCGCAGCAGCGGCCGCACCTTGTCGGCCGTGCCGACGCCGACCGGGGCCAGCGCCTCGATGGGTGCGACCTTGTACACCTGCCGCGCGGCGATGGCGGCGGCCGCGACGCTGGCCAGCACACACGCCAGGACCGCTACCGGCACCGCGTAGCCGGGCACCTCGTATTCGGTGCGCGACTCCACGGAGTTCATGATCGCGGCGGGCAGCTGGTTGATCGCGGCGCGGCCCATGAAGATTCCGATGATGGACCCGATGATGCCGCCCCACAGCCCGAGCAGCGCGGCCTCGGTGATCAGGTCCCGCACCATCGGTGTGCGCTTGCCGCCCATGGCGCGCAGCAGCGACAGCGTCGGACGGCGTTGCGCCACGGCCATACTCATCGCGTTGTAGATGAGGAACGAGGAGACGATGAGCGCCGATGCCGAGGAGGCGAGCGTCGAATACCGCACCAGCGTGACCGCCCCGCCCGCCTGCGCGGTGCGCAGGTCCGGGTCGGCGACCACGGCGTGACCGTCCACCACCTTCGTGATGTCCGAACGTAGTTGCCCCACATCGGCATTCGGTGCGGCGACGATCTGGATCGAGTCCAGGCGCCCGACCCGGTCGGTGATCTTCTGCGCCACCGGCAGCAGCGCGATCACGATGTGCCCGCCGTTGATCTTGGCGGCGGCCCCGTCGTCGATGACCCCCGCGACGGTCGCGGTGACGGTGCCCAGCTGGAACTTGTCACCTTCCTTGTGCCCCATGGCCGATCCGACCAGCACCCCGTTGGACACCGTGAGCAGCTTGCTCGCCTGACCCTTCAGGGTGCCGCCGAGATCACTGCCCAGCTGCGCCACCGATGCGTCCGCGCCGATCAGCAACGCGCGATTCTCGTCCGCGCCGATGGCCTGCCGCAGCATGGGTACCGCCGTGCCGACCCCGTTCACGGCACGGATCTGTTGCAGCAGAGTCTGATCGAAGCCCGCGTCGGTGACGCCGCTGACCTCCAGCGCCGCATTGCCGCCGAGGCTCTTGGCGAGCTTGTCCACCGAGCCGGTGATGGAGCCGGAGATGCTGAACACCGAAACCAGCAGTCCCGCTGAGACTCCCATCACCACCATGGACATGAGGGTGCGCCCGCGATGGGCGAGGAGTTCGCCGATATTGAACAGCCGTAGCCGATCCCAGGCCGCCCGGATCACGCGCGCACCGCCCCGGCGTCGTCGGCGGTGTCGGTCGCGGTGTCGGTGTCGTCGTCGGTCTCGATGGAGGCGGAGAGCTCCTCCGGCACGGTGCGCACCTCCCCGTCGTCGGCGCGCTCGACCCGGTCGATGGACCCGATTCGCCCGTCGCGCAGGTTGATCACGCGGTCGCAGTAGCGCACCGCACCCATGTCGTGGGTCACCATGACCACGGAGTTGCCCTCCTTGGTGATGTCGGCGAGCAGCTGCAGAATCGAGGCCCCGGTCTTGGAATCCAGGTTGCCGGTGGGCTCGTCGGCCAGGATCAGCGGCGGATCCATGATCAGCGCCCGCGCCACCGCGACCCGCTGCATCTGACCGCCGGACAGCTCGGCCGGACGGTGCTCGGCGCGCTCACTGAGCCCGACCAGGTCCAGCAGTTCCAGCGCGCGCGGCTTGGCCTTGCGCAATCCGGTGCCGTCCAACAGCTTCGGGATGGCGACGTTCTCCCACGCGCTCAGCGTGGGCAGCAGGTTGAAGAACTGGAAGATGAAACCGACCCGGTGCCGCCGGAATTCGGACTGCCGGTCGTCGTCGAGGTCGCCGATCTCCTTGTCCTGGAATCGAATCGATCCCGAATCGGGCGAGTCCAGCGCGCCGAGCAGATGCAGCAGCGTGCTCTTGCCCGAACCGGACGGCCCGACGATGGCGGTGAACTCCCCCGCATCGATGCGCAGGCTGACCCGATCCAGGGCGTGCACGGTCTGCTCGCCCACCCGGTATTCCTTGGTGACGTCGGTCAATTCCAGCATTCTCTGTTCCCCTTTAGCTTGTTACCAGCCGGTATATATCAGCTGGCCAGCGCTCGCGCATGTGGACGGCGGAAATACAGGCCATCGGTGTCGTACGCGTCGAGGATCGCGCGCAGCGCCGGCTGCTCGGCGGCCAGCTCGGCGCGCACCTGCTGCACCGACTTGCCTTGCGCCAGTGCGTGATCCAACTTGACGTTGAAATGGTTGTCCCAACGGTGCCGCAGCGTGAGCAGCAGGCCGGCGGGACCACCGAACAGGCGCTCGAGCTCCGGCAGGCCCTCGAACAATGTGGGATCGGCGGGATTCAGGGGATGTTTGCCGCGTGCGACCCGATCGAGCACGGTGTGCACGATGTCGGTGCGAGCGTGAAAGTCAGCCCAGGACATGGCCCCAACCTCTTCTTCGGTCAGATACTGCGTGGTGCGCCGCGTCTCGTGGCGGGCGCGATTCCGTTGTCCCCAAGCTACGGTCGCCGCCATACCCGTGTCGTCGTGCCGCGGACGCGACTTGACCTCCTACTCCGGTAGGAGAAGCACCCCTGCCGCCGGACGATGTACGCCACCTGATTCGACGGATAGCCTTGCATCATGAACGTGACCGACGCCACCCCCGCGGTGATCGGGCAGGCGTTGCAGGAGTATCTGCGCGAGACCGGTGGCCGGTGTCGGCGCTTCGTGCGCAACCCGATCGGCGAATACCGGAACTGGGTGGAGAACACCGGTTTCGACTATCCGGTGTCGATGGTGGTCCTGGTGGATCTGATGATGATCGCGATCGGCTCGATCGCCTTCGCCCAGCGCATCGCGGCGGGCTACGCCCCGAGCGGCCTGGCGCTGGGGGGACTGGTTCTCATCGCCATCACCGGGCCGCCGTGCGTGCTGCTCAACTTCCCGCCCCGGCCGGTGCTGCTGGCCGTACTGGCCATGGCGGCGGTGGGCCTGTTCCTGACGCAGCCGGTGCCGCTGGATACCGCGCCCTTGGTCCTGATCGTCATCACCGGGGAGATCGCGGCGATCGTGCGGACCCCGGTCGGGACGGCGGTCGCCCTGGCCATGTTCGCCGAGTTGGTCTTCTTCAAATGGTCCGGGCGCATCGACGGATTCACCTGGTTCTCGCTCGGCATCCTGTTCGGCTGGTTCACCGGTCAGCTGCTCAACTATCAGCGGCGGTATCTCTATCAGGAGCGCGACTATCAGCACATTCGCGCGCTGCAGGCGGCCGGTGAGGAGCGGCGGCGCATCGCGCGCGAGGTGCACGACGTCATCGCGCACTCGCTGAGCGTCACGCTGCTGCACGTGACGGCCGCGCGGCACGCCTTGCAGACCGATCGCGATGTGGACGAGGCCGTCGACGCGCTCGGCGATGCCGAGCGGCTGGGCCGCCAGGCCATGGCCGATATCCGCCGCACGGTCGGCCTGCTCGACGGGCATCCGGCGTCGCTGCGCCCCGAGCCCGGCCTCGACGACATCGAGGATCTGGTCTCGGATTTCGTGCGCGCGGGCATGACGATCGATTTCCGCTCCACCGGCGATCCCAGGGAGGTCTCGGCCGGGCTGGGGCTGGCGGCGTACCGGATCTGCCAGGAATCGCTGTCCAATATCGCCAAGCACGCACCCGGCGCGCAGGCACAACTGCGAATCATGCTGCACGCCAGGCACATCGATCTGGCGGTGACTAACACGATGCCGCCCGGGGCGCTGGCGCGGCCTGGCAACGGTATGGGTATCTCGGGGATGCGCCAGCGCCTCGCGGTGCTGGGCGGCACCCTCACCGCGGGCCTCGAGGACGACACCTGGCAGGTCCACGCCCGAATTCCGACCACCGGCCAGTTCCCGTGCCTGGCGGCAGCCGAGCAGGGTCTGCGTTCCGTGCTCACGACGATGACCCACAAGCCCCTGCAGGAGGGTGTGTGACCGACCGTTCGGACGAGGAGTTGATCGGCGTGCTCGTCGTCGACGATCAGGAGCTGGTGCGCGGCGGTCTGCGCCGAATCCTGCGCCGCCGCGACGGATTCCTGATCAGCGAGGCCGCGGACGGCGACGAAGTACCCGCGGCGGTGGACACCCACCGCCCCGATGTGGTGCTGATGGATCTGCGCATGAAACGCATCGGCGGCATCGAGGCCACCCGCACCCTGCGCACCCGTGCCGACGCGCCCCCGGTACTCGTGTTGACCACCTTCGACGACGATCAGCTGCTCTCGGGCGCGATCCGGGCGGGCGCGGCCGGATTCCTTCTCAAGGACTCCCCCGCCGAGGATCTGATCCGCGCGGTACGCACGGTGGCCGGCGGCGGTTCGTGGCTGGATCCGACCGTCACCCCGCGTGTCCTGACGACCTACCGTTCGGCGCGTCCCGCTCCCGCGCCGGGCGGCAATCGCCTGGCCGAGCTGACCGTTCGCGAGCTCGAGGTGCTCGAACTGATCGGCAGAGGCCGCCTCAACGCCGAGATCGCGGGCACACTCGGTATCTCGGAGGTAACGGTGAAGAGCCACGTGGGACATATCTTCGGGAAGCTTGGGTTACGCGACCGTGCGGCGGCCATTGTCTTTGCGTTTGACCACGGCGTAGTGGCACCGGGAGAATCCACCCTCTAGAGGGGTGGGTCGCGGGTTCTCGTCTGCTTCCCTCCCAATGAGTTGGAGGTTTGACGGGGTGGATGCACCGCCATCGCGGGCCGGAAGCAGGTTCGGGCCGTACGAATTGCAGTCGCTGCTGGGCAGAGGCGGCATGGGTGAGGTCTACGAGGCCTACGACACCTCCAAGGATCGGGTGGTAGCCCTCAAGCTGCTGCCGATCGAGCTCGCCGAGGATCCCGCCTACCAGGAACGGTTCCGCCGGGAATCGCAGGCGGCCGCGCGGCTGGCGGAACCGCATATCATCCCGATCCACGACTGGGGTGAGATCGGCGGTCAGCTCTACATCGATATGCGGCTGGTGCGCGGGCGCGATCTGCGTTCGCTGCTGGACACCTTCGGGCCGATGCCGCCGTTGCGCGTGGTCGGGATCATCGAGCAGGTGGCGGCGGCGCTGGACGCGGCGCACTACTCGGGGCTGGTGCACCGGGACGTCAAACCGGCGAACATTCTTGTCACCGAGGCGGATTTCGCCTATCTCGCGGACTTCGGCATCGCGCGCGCCGAGGGTGACGCCACCATCACCATGGCCGGTACGGCGGTCGGCTCCTACGCCTACATGGCCCCCGAGCGGTTCGACGCCGGGCCGGTCTCCGGCCGCGCGGACATCTACTCGCTGGGCTGTGTGCTGCACGAATGCCTCACCGGTGAGCAGCCTTTCCCCTCGCACAATATGAGCGCGCTGGTGCGCGCGCACCTGTCGGAGCCGCCACCGCCGGCGAGCATGCTGCGCGCCGGGATTCCGCCCGCCCTGGACGGCGTGGTGGCGAAGGCGCTGGCGAAGGATCCGAACGCCCGGTTCTTCACCGCGGGCGAATTCGCCCGGGCCGCACGGATGGCACTGGTCGGCGGCCGGACCGCGCCACCGCCGCAGCCGCCGCGTCCGGGTGGCCGGACCGTGCCGCCGGGTCCGCCCCTGGGTCCGCCGTCCTTCGGGCCGCCGACCACGGTGCTGCCGAATCAGGGCATGCCGAATCAGGGAGTTCCGACCGGTCGGAACTCGGAACCGACACTGCTGCCACCCAATTCACCCGTGACACCGCCGCCGGGTCCGCCCGCCGCGCCCCGGCTGACCACCGCCACCGGCTCCATCCCGGCCTTCATCACCGGTTCGTTCCCGGCGGTCGAGGAGCCCTCCCCCACCGGTGATCTGCCGGTGATCCTGCCCTCGGATCCGACCCGGGTGCGGGTCAGCGACTTCCACTTCACCCCGCTGCCGCCCGAGGCGCAGGAGCATGCGGCCTGGGGGCACGCGCGGGCGAACCAGCAGGACTTTCCCTACGCTCCGGCACCGGATCCCGCGCTCTACCCGACCGCGGAGCACGCCATCGTCTCGGGCCCGACGTTCGAGCCGCGCAAGCGCCGCCGGGGCAAGTCGGTGGCACTGCCGGTGATCATCGGCGTGCTGGTGATCGCGGTGGCCGCCATCGCCGGTGCGGTGGGCTGGCAAGTCCTCGACGGCTCCGGCAACGAAGCACCCATATCGACGGCAGCACAGGGTGTTCCGGGGACCACCGCGCCGCGCTCGCAATCCGCGGGCCCGACGGTGACCACCACGACTCCCACCACGGTGCAGTTGCCGGCGGGAGCGACACCCTGTCCACCGGCGTACGGGGCGCTCGGCGGATACACCACCTCCGCGGTCGGAAACACCGGGACGTCATGTCCTTTCGCGGAAGTGGTTCGCCAAGCCTATGCCGACGCGACTTCTGGTCGGCCCGGCGCGGCGGTTAGTGTGAATGCAGTAAGCCCGGTGACGGGCCGTTCTTACACGATGAACTGCACTGCTGCAGGCAAATTGGTGACCTGCAGCGGTGGCGATAACGCGGTGGTGTATGTCTACTGATCCGATTCCGGCCTGTCGCAAGGGGTTTGTGCGCGGGCTGGCCTTGGCGGCCGTCCTGGCCATGTCCGGCTGCAGCATGAATCTCGGTGCGGCACATCACGCTTCGGCGCATGCCGATGAGATCAAGCCGGTCGGCGACAGCTCCGAACTGCCGTCCCCGAATATGGCCGCGCCCGATTTGCCGGAACTGTTCGGGCTGCCGAAATCCGTCGCCTTCGCAGCCGATTTCGCCGATCTACGCACCGCGCTCGACGGCCGGGTCGGCGTGGCCGTCATGCCCGTCGGCGGCGGCGACGTGACCCAGCTCGGCGACTGGACCACCGGCATCGCCTGGTCCACCATCAAGGTCCCGCTGGCGCTGGCCGCGCTGCGGCACGACCCGACCGGTATGCGCTCCACCGCCGAGGCCGCCATCACCTTCTCCGACAACGATGCGGCACAGCAACTCTGGACCTCGCTGGGCAATGGCAGCCAGGCCGCCGACGCGGTCGAGGCGGTGCTGCGCGAGGCCGGGGACACCAGCACCGATGTCGCCGCCCGCCACACCAAACTGGCCGCCCTGGAATCCGATGATCTGCTCGCCTTCGGCGCGACCGACTGGTCGCTGGCCGACCAGGTGCACTTCGCCTCCAAGCTGCCGTGCCTGCCGCGCGCCAATTCCGTTGTCTCGCTGATGAGCGAGATCACCCCCAGCCAGAGCTGGGGTCTGGGCCGGTTGATCGGCGCCGAATTCAAGGGCGGCTGGGGTCCCGACGACGACACCGGCAAATACACCGTCCGCCAATTCGGCCTGATCCCCACGCTGAACGGACCGGTGGCGGTCGCGCTGGCCGCCGAACCCACCTCCGGAAGCTTCGACGACGCCACCGACATGATGGACAAACTGGCCCTGCTGGTCGGCGACCATCTGCCCGACCTACGCGGCGGACTCTGCTCGCACTAGCCCCAATAACCCTCCTGGCCAGCGTATTTGCCCGGTGTCAGCGCGGCACACAACAATCCTTGCGATTGACGGGCATAGGTGTGTCCGCTAGGAACAGGGAACGCACCGGCACCCGGGGCAGATGGAGGTTCGGTGTGAAAACGCGTTGGCGCGGACGACGGTTCGCGCACGGGTACGTCGCACTGACCTCGCTGGTCGCGGCGCTGACACTGGTGGCCGGATGCACGAGCAAGCCGGTTCTGGTGCCGGACAAGACATCTACCGCGACCGCGCCGACCAACACCATCCCGGCCACGGTGATGGCCCTGCCCGGCACGCTGGCCTGGGATTTCACCAATACGCTGCAGCAGACACTGCCGGGCAAGGTGGGCTTGGCGGTGCTGCCGGTCGGCGGCGACAAGGTGGTGGCGCTCGGGGATTGGACCTCGGGGCCCGGCTGGTCGACCATGAAGGTCCCGTTGACGCTGGCCGCGCTGCGCAAGAATCCGGGCAATCAGGTGGCCGCCGTCAATGCCATCGAGTACTCCGACAACACCGCGGCCGACACCCTCTGGCAGTCCCTCGGCAGTCCGGAGGCGGCGGCCCAGGCCGTGCAGGACGTGCTGCGTGAGGGTGGTGACGGTGAGACCACCGTGCCCGCCGCCCGGACCCGGCCCGACTATTCCGCCTTCGGTCAGGCCGACTGGTCGCTGGCCAATCAGCTGAAATTCACCGCGAAACTGCCGTGCCTGCCGCAATCCGACGTGGTGACCTCGCTGATGGGCAAGATCAGCTCGGGCCAGCGCTGGGGGCTGGGCACCCTCGACGGCGCGGTCTTCAAGGGCGGCTGGGGACCCGATCCCAGCGGCAACTACCTGGTCAGGCAGCTGGGACTGCTCCCCGTCGCGGGCGGGCAGATCGCCATTGCCATTGCCACCCAGCCCAATTCCGGCTCGTTCGACGACGGCACCGCCATCCTCACCAAAATCGCCACGCTGATCGGCAAACACCTCGACGAGCTCCAGGGCGCGGGCTGCCCCGCCGGCTAGCGGAAAGTCGATCCGGCCGAGTAGTTGTAACCGGCGCTTCACGGGGGTGGAGCCCACCGAGCGCGGCGTTCAGGGCAAGATGGGCATCATGCGCATCGGAGTCTTGACCGGAGGCGGAGACTGCCCAGGTCTGAATGCCGTGATCCGTGCTGTCGTTCGTACCGCGAACGGCCGCTGGGGGGATGCGATCGTCGGCTTCCAGGACGGGTGGCGAGGGCTACTCGAGGATCGCAAGATCCAGATCCTCAACAATGACCGCACCGACCGCCTGCTCACCAAGGGCGGCACCATCCTCGGCACCGCCCGCACCAATCCGGATGTGCTGCGCGCCGGGCTGCCCCGCATCAAGCAGACCCTCGACGACAACGGCATCGACGCGCTCATCCCGATCGGCGGCGAGGGCACGCTGACGGCCGCCTCCTGGCTGGCCGACGAGGGCGTGCCCGTGGTGGGCGTGCCCAAGACCATCGACAACGACATCGACTGCACCGACACCACCTTCGGCCACGACACCGCGGTCGCCATCGCCACCGAGGCCATCGACCGGCTGCACACCACCGCGGAATCGCATCAGCGCGTCATGCTCGTCGAGGTGATGGGGCGGCACGCCGGCTGGATCGCCATCAACTCCGGCATCGCCTCCGGTGCGCACCTGACCCTGGTGCCCGAGGTGCCGTTCGACGTGGACGAGGTCTGTGCCATGGTGAAACGGCGCTTCCAGCGCGGGGATTCGCACTTCATCTGTGTGGTAGCCGAGGGCGCGCACCCGGACCCGAGCTCCTTCAGCCTGCGCGACGGCGGCATCGACGAGTTCGGGCATGTCCGATTCACCGGTGTGGCACAGCAATTGGCGCCGGAGATCGAGCGCCGGATCGGCAAGGAAGTCCGCGTCACCGTGCTCGGCCACGTGCAGCGCGGCGGCACCCCGACTCCGTTCGACCGGGTGCTGGCAACGCGTTTCGGCGTGCACGCGGCAGAAGCCGTACATGCCGGGCAATTCGGACAAATGGTGTCGCTGAAAGGCAGCGAGATCGAACTGGTCCCGCTCTCGGAAGCGACCAAGCAGCTCAAGCTGGTCCCGCCGGACCGCTACCGGGAGGCCGCCGCCTTCTTCGGCTGAGCCGGAACAGCCTGCTCTGCACGACTACACGGCCCTCGCTCCTCGGAGCGGGGGCCGTTCTCGTTGCGCGGGAAGGCCCGCCGCGCGCTCAGTCCTCGCGGTGCTGGGCGTAGTGCCGCGCCGCGCGGGCGCGATTGCCGCAGGCGACCGAGCACCACTCCTGGCGCGGATGCGACTTCAGGAAGTAGCGGACACAGCGCGGGGCGGGGCAGGTGCGGATCTGGGATGCCACCGGGCCGGTGAAGAACTCGACCGTGGCGTCGGCCAAGCCCGCCATGACCGTGTCGAGATCGTCGGCGGTGAGCACCCTTTCGAGGGTGCGGGGGCCGCTGCGGCCCCAGCCGAGCAGGCGCTGGGTGGGGGCGGTGGCGTTGTTGAGGGCGGTCAGGGCTTCGGGGAACGGCGGTAGTACGGCCGCGTCCGCGGAGCTGGGCGGCTGGGGCGACACGTATTCCGCGAAGACCGCGCGGACGTTCTGGCGCAGTTCGACCAGGGCGGCGCGGTCGGCCTCGCTGGGTAGGTAGTCGTCGAGATCCATGCGGGTGCCGAGGTGGGCGGCGTTGGTCTGCAACCACTCCCGCGTGGACTCGGGGGTCGCGAAGGCATCGGTCAGGCCAGAGCTGGTGGCGCGGATGGTGTTTGCCAAACGGAGTGCCAAGGGATCGACCATGCCCCCGATTCTAACGGGTATTGATTTCCAGGTCCATTATGTTCTAACGTGTGGATACAAGATCTTCCGTTAGATCGACCGGTTAGCCGTTAGAAGGATGAGGCCCGAGATGATCACTCCCGTCGAGAACGCACCCCTGCTGGACGAGGTCCGCAAGCGCATGGGCCGGGTGCCGAACATGACCAAGGTGATGGCGAATTCGTCCGCGGTACTGGAGGGTTACCTCGGACTGTCCGGCGCGCTGAAGAAGGGCACACTGCCCGCCCCGACCTCGGAACGCATCGCGCTGACCGTCGGCGCGGCCAATGACTGCGGCTACTGCGTCGCCGCGCACACCTTCACCGGCAAGCGGGTCGCCAAGCTCAGTGACGCCGAGGTGGAGGCCGCCAAGACGGGCACCTCCGAGGACCCGAAAGAAGCAGCGGCCGTGGCCTTCGCCCGGGAACTGACCGAGAGCCGCGGCAAGGCCGATCCGGCCGGCGCGCTGGCCGCCGGCTGGACGCAGGAGCAGGTGCTCGAAATCGTCGCCCTGGTCGCCCTGCAGACCCTGACCAACTACGTCAACAAGGTCGGCGAGACCGAGAACGACTGGCCCGCCGCCTGATCCGTCCACCCATCGACAGTCACCAACACTTTTGAAGAAGGTCGAAAATCATGAACGCCGTCCGGACCGTCAGCCCCCAGCCCGCGCAGGTCCTGAACGCCCTGCTGCACAACGGCATCGTCATCCGCGCCCTGGCGCTGGCCCTGGCCACCATCGTCCTGCTGACCCTGCACCACCCGACCTGGATCCCGTACTCGGTGAGCCTGTACGCGATCTGGAACGCCGCCGCACTGACCGTGAACTCGGCCCGTGCCGCCCGTTCGGCCTGATGATCACACGCTCGGGGCGATCGACGGACCGTATATGTTCCCAACGGAATTGCACTCACGGCGCAGTAGATTCTACTGTGAGGTCACGAGTGCATCCGTGAGAAAGTGAAGGCCCTGTGACCGCTCCGAGCGCGACCGTCCCGGTTTCCGAGATCGAATTGATCGACCGGATCGAAACCGATCGCGTCGCAGTCGAGAGCACCGGCCGCCTGCGGGTGCTGCGCAGTCTGCTGCGCAACTGGACCGTCCTGCGCGCGGTGACGCTCGCCGCCGCCACGGTCACCCTGCTGATCCTGCGTCACCCGACCTGGGTCCCCTTCGCGGTCAGCGCGTACGCCATCTCCAACGCCACCGCGATCACCTTCGGCGCGGCCCGCACCGCCTGATTTCAGTTGTCGAAGTGACCGGCCGCGAGGGCGGTGGTGAAGCGGTCCCAGTCGGCGGGCGGGAAGATCAGCGCCGGGCCGGTGGGGTTCTTGCTGTCGCGGACTCCGACACCGCTGGATAGGAAGGCGATCTCCACGCATTCCTTGGCGCCGGTGCTGCGAATGCTCTTGAACCACCGGACGCCGGGTTCGACGGTCACGTCGCGTACTCCTTCGCTGCCCTCCGCAGGAGGTCTCTGCTGGTCGTCTCGTCCAGCGCGGCGCGCTGAATCGCTTGGTATGCCTCGCGATACCGGTCCACCGCGGCCTGCTTCTCCAGGTAGAGGTCGCCGAGGAAGTTCTCCAGATAGACGATCGTGGGTTCGACCGGTCGGTTTCCAGCGTCGCGGCCGAATTCCAGGATCACGAACGGGCCGACGGTGTGGCCGATCGGCACGCCCGCCGAGAAGGGTAGTACACGAACAGCGATCGACGGCAGTGTCGACATGTCCGCCACGCGCCGCAGTTGCGCGGCCATCACGCGCGGGCCGCCGACAACGCGACGTAATGCGGTTTCATGCACCACGACGTCGAAAGTGGCGGGACTTCGCTTGCGCGTCAAGAGGCTTTGACGACGGGTCTTCAACTGCACTCGACGGTCGAGTTGGTCGAGTGCAGCATCCGGCCAGTAATCATTGATCAGCACGCGTGCGTACTCCGCGGTCTGCAGCAGACCGGGGATGATCTCCGGCTGGTAGGAGATGAGGGCGCGGGCCGAAGCCTCCAGGCCCACATACACATTGAAACCTTCGGGGATCAGATCGTCGTATTCGTGCCACCAGGACTTGACGCTGGCCTGTTGCGCGAGACCGGTGAGCGCCGAACTGAACTCGTCGTCGAAGTCGTAGATGCGGCACAACTCCCGGACATCGAGGACCCGGATCTTCTCCGCGTTACCGGTTTCGAGTCGTTGCAGCTTGGACTCGCTCCACTCCATCAGCGCCGCGGCCTCGGCGATCGTCAGATTGACCTGCATCCGGCCTTCGCGCAGGTATCGCCCCAGCTGACGCCTCGGCAATGTCGAACCATGCTCGGACATCGAATCCTCCCCCACGAAGGCGGTTTTCGGTCACTGCGAATGATGCTCCCACGCGATATGAATGCTGACCTGGAGCTTTCGCAAAGTTTCCCACCGCACCGAGGCTTCGATTGTCGGTTCGCCCAAACGGTGCTGGACTGGAGTCGCGCCCGGTGAGAACCGGAGCCCTGATATCTCTGGACCCACTCGTCCCCGAGCCGGGCGCACCCCCACCACCGATACCGGCGTGGCGGAACCCGAATCCCGTTACTCTGTCTGGAGGCCCGGCGCATGTGCGCCGCATGCCGAGCACCAGCGCCGGACCGCGACTTGTTCAGCCCCCTGCGCTGCACCGGTGACCGCCATGATGTATCTGTTCGACTGCACGATGGACCCCGGCGACCTGGCTCTCCACCAGGCCCATCAGGCCATGCAGATTCACAAGTTCTGCACCGTGAACAACTGTCTGGTCCGTCGGCGGGCGCGCCAAATCCTGGTCGACAGAGGACAAATGGTCTTGGGCCCTCGAGCCACCCACAGCCCGTCCTTCGACACCCGGATGTGAACCGCGGCGGATCCGGCTATTCATTCTCCTATGGCCGAGATGCGATCGGTTATTTGATCGCCGATCGTGCGCTCACCTAGTTTCGGTGCTGCCCAGCGCAATTCGATCGAGGAGAATGTCATGACCAAGAAGGTTCTTTTCGCCCTGACCAGCCACCGAGAACTGGGTAACACCGGCCGCACGACGGGTTTCTACGTCCCCGAAGTCGCCCATCCGGCGGCGGTTTTCAGCGCTGCGGGCTATGAAATCTCGTATGTCTCCGTCGCCGGTGGCGCGGCCCCGCAGGACGGCGTGAACGCCGACGACGAGATCGTGACGGCATTCCTGGCCGATCCCGCGACCCGGCAGGCGCTGGCCACCACGCCGACCCCGGCCCAACTGACCGCCACGGACTACGACGTCCTCTACTTCGCGGGCGGCCACGGCACCATGTGGGACTTCCCCGACGCGAAGGAGCTCGCCGAACTGGCCGCCGCCGTCTACGACAACGGCGGTGTGGTCGCCGCTGTCTGCCACGGACCGGCCGGGCTGGTGAACATCCGCCTGCGGGACGGCTCCTATCTGGTTGCGGACAAGCAGGTTTCGTCGTTCACCAATGACGAGGAGGCCGCGGTGGGACTCACCGAGGTGGTGCCTTTCCTGCTGCAGGACAAGCTGGTCGAGCGCGGCGGCCGGCACACCGGGGCGCCGAATTTCGCCGAGCACGCGGTGGCCGATCGCCGTCTGGTCACCGGGCAGAATCCGGCCTCGGCCAAGCGGGTGGCCGAGCTCGCGCTCGAGGAACTGGCCGACGCCTGAGCGTTGTCAGGACCACAGCCGGCCCTTCGACAGCAGATGCCCGTGCAGCAGGCGGAGGTCGGCGGGCAGCTGTGCTTCGCGCCGCACCGCGAGATAAAAGGTATTGATCGGCGGTACTTCGGGATTCAGCAATGCCACGATCTCGCCGCGTGCGATCTCCTCGGTGCACAAATAGGTCGGCAGCACCGAAATTCCGGCGGAGGATTTCACTGCGGCGAGCACACCGCGAAGATCCGGAACGACGATTGCCGGCACTTTCACCGGCTCGGTCTCGAATACCGTCCGCCAATAGCGCCGGATGATCGGAAACGACTCGGCATAACTGACCATCGGGAATTCGGCCAGTGCCGCCGGACCGTCGGTCTCGAGCACCGAGGGGCCGATCCGCTCCGCCAACTCCGGCGAGGCGACGAGCACGAACTCCTCATCGCCGAGCGGTGTCGCCTCGATAGCGCGGTCCCGCGGCCGGATGGTGGACAACACCAGATCCAGCTCACCGTCCCGCAATTGCCGCAGCAGGTCGTCGGCGAGGCCGAAGACGAACCGGAACTGGAATCCTTCGGGGACCAGATCGCTCAGCGCCGGAATCACCCGGGCCGTCATCAACTCCACCGGGCCGCCCACACACAGCGGGCGGCTCGGAATCTCACCGCCCCCGAACGCCTGATCCACCGCCGAGCTCAGCGCGTCGATCGGTCCCTGGATCTGCCGCAGCAGCCGATCGGCGGCCGCGGTCGGTTGCGCACCGTTGCGCACCCGATCGAACAACGCCCGCCCCACCTGCTTTTCGAGATTGCGGATGTGATGGGTGACCGCCGGCTGCGACATCCCCAGCTGCTGCGCCGCCTTCGTGAACGACCCCACCCGATAGACAACAACGAAGGTCCGCAGCCAGTTGAGCTGTACGGTCAACCCGCGACCACCAGAACCGCGACCACCACCAACAACACCAGCGCCACCACCGCCAGCCCCAGCACCAACAACGCCGTCACCTGCGACGCCTCCGCCCGCTGCGACCTCGGAACCAGCCCCGGCCGAACCGAATTCGGCCCGAACGGCCCCGGCGCGCCATACCCGGGCCCACCCGGCATCCCCGGGCCACCCGGGGCGACAGCCCCCGCCGGTGCAGCGCCCCCGTACATCCCGTACTCCGGCTCAGCGCCCGGCGCACCGACACCCGTCGCCCCTTCGCCGGCTGTGCCCCCGGCTGCCTCGGATGTCTCGGCCACCGAGGGCGTTTCGGCCACCATCGAGGCGGAGTTCACCTCGCCGATCGGACCCACCGATCCCGAGCCACTCGTCGGCACGAACGCCCCGGACTCCGGATGCCGCGTCGCCGCACCCGAATATCCCTCCGCCTCAGCGGACTCCGAGGCCGCCGCACGGTCACCCGCGCCCTGCACCCCGGCAGCTCCGGCTGACTCGCCCGTGCGGGTGGCGTCCGCGGCCGTCGTCTGCACCGCGTTCGCCGGCTCGCCGGCCCGCGTCCCGGTATCGGCAACTCCCGCCGAATTCGGCACGACCACATCCGATGCCGAGCCCGCATCGCCCGAAGGTGCGGCGGTGGTGGGCGCATTCGTCGCGGGCGGCGTTGTCAGTGCGGTCGACGGCTCCGCCACGAGCTCGTCGAATCCGGGCGACCCGGGTAATCCATCCCTACGCGGGGACGAATCAGGCTCTCCTGCCGCCGAACTCGTGGCGGTGCGACGGGCGGCATCGGGTGCCGCGGCTCCTGACGTTCCGGCTTCCGGGTCAGCGGTCACACCCGCGGCGGGCTGTGACAAGGTCTCGGTGCTCTGCCCGGCGACATCCTCTTGTGGGTCGGTGGGAACCACCGGTTGCGCGACCACATCGGTCGGCCGCAGCGATGCGTCGTCGGCCGGGGCAGACGTACCCGGGACGGAGCCTGGCGCCGAGGCGGCGGGCTGCGAGGGGGCTGCGGGCAACTGTTGCTGGGGCGCAGGCATGTTGGGTGAGGGGGCGTCCGCGGGATTGGGGCGGACGGTCGGTCCGGAACTGACGCGTTCGGTGGACTGTTCCGCGGAGTGGGGAACCCAGGCCGGGGCGGGATAGCCGGGTACGCCACCCGCGGGATGCGGGGCGGGCGGGGCTGCGGGCTGCGGGGGCACCGGGTATCCGGGCGCGGCGGGCGCATTCGATTGCGGTTGGGGTACAGGGTAATTGGGTGCTGGTACCGGATTCGCCTGCTGCGGGGGCACGACGGCGGGCTGCGGCGGAGCGGGGTACGCGGCGGGTTGTTGCGGAGGCCCGGCCGGTTGCTGGGCAGGAGCCGCCGGGTAGCCCTGCGGTGGGGGCGGGTAGGCGGCCGGGTAGGGCGGGGCCGGGTAGTTGGGTTGGGGGGCCGCCGGATTGGGGTAGGCGGCGCGCTGGTGTACGGGGTGTTGGGCGGGTGGGCCGGAGAGGGCGGTGCGGGCGGCCTTGGCGAAGGCGGTGCAGGTGGGGAAGCGGTCGGCGGGGCGTTTGGCCATGGCCTTGGTGAGGACGGCGTCCATGGCCGGGGAGAGGCCGGGGCGGCGGAGACTGACCGGGGGTGGAAGGAGTTGGAGATGGCCGCGGATGAGTTCGGCGGGGTGCGGGGAGTCGTAGGGGCCCATGCCGATCAACAGCCAGTAGAGGGCGCAGGCCAGAGAGTACTGGTCGGTGGTCGGGTCCAGCGGCGCGCCCGTCATCTGTTCCGGGGAGGCGTAGGCCAGGGTGGCGGTGAACATGCCCGCCTGGGTCAGATGGGTGGAGTCCTCGCGCAGGCGGGCGATGCCGAAGTCGGTGAGGAACACGCGTTCACCGTGACCGGCGACGGCGCGGGCCAGAATGATGTTGGCGGGCTTGACGTCCCGGTGCAGCACGCCCATGCCGTGCGCGTAATCCAGTGCGCTGGCGACACCTTCGATCACCTGCACCGCACGCTCCGGTGGCAGGGTCGCGACATTGATACCGGCCGCGTCGACCCCGTCCACATACTGCATGGAGATCCACAGCATGTCGCTCTCGGTGCCGCGGTCGTACACCTCGACGATATTGGGGTGGTCCAGGCGCGCGACCAGATCCGCCTCGCGTTCGAACCGCGCCCGGATCTCCCTGTCCGCGTACAGTTCCCGATTCAGTAGCTTGAGCGCCGTCAACTTGCCCAGCCGGGGGTGGCGGGCCAGATAGACCGAGCCCATCCCACCCTGTCCGAGCAGCCGTTCGATGGTGAACCCGGCGAACACGTCACCACTGTTCAGCACTGTTCACGACCCCCTTCCGGTGACGTACAAGTCCGTGAGCCTACCCGCCGAAACGCCGTCCGGGCAGGTCAGCCCGGGGTCACCAGACCGGATTCGTAGGCCAGCACCACCGCCTGCGCGCGGTCGCGCAGATTCAGTTTGGTGAAGACCTTCGACACGTGTGTCTTCACGGTTTGCTCGGCCACGAAAAGGCTTTCGGCGATCTCGGCATTGGACATGCCGCGCGCCACCAACTCCAGCACCTCGCGTTCGCGCGGGGTGAGCACTTCCAGCCGCGGTGCGGGCGCGCGCTTGGCCCGGCGGCGGGTCACGTCGGCGATGAGCCGGCGTGTCACCGTCGGCGCGAGCAGCGCGTCACCCGCGGCGACCACCCGGACCGCGCGCACCAGTTCCTCGGCGGGCGCGTCCTTGAGCAGGAACCCGCTGGCCCCGATGCCCAGCGCCTCGTACACGTAGTCGTCGATGTCGAAGGTCGTGAGCATGAGCACCCGCACGGGCGGTTCGAATCCCGCCGACAGGATGGCCCGCGCCGCGTCCAGCCCGTTCATCTCCGGCATGCGCACATCCATCAGCACCACGTCGGGGCGCAGCCGTTTCGCCTCGGCCACAGCGATTTTCCCGTCCGCCGCGTCCCCGACCACACTGATATCGGGTTGCGCCGCGAGCAGCGCCCCGAACCCCTGCCGCACCATCGCCTGGTCGTCGGCGATCAACACGGTTATCCCCACAGTCGCACCTCACGCACGCACCCGAGTTTGCCATGTCACGGGCGGGGTGGCTGCTACGAGCGCAACTTCGCACCCCGCCGGGTCTCAGGCACCGAGTTCGAACGCTCCCGCCGCGATCGGCACCGAGGCCAGCGGCAGCTCCGCGTGCACCTCGAATCCGCCGTCCGGACGCGGTACGGCCGTCAGAATTCCGCCGACCGCGGCCGCCCGGGCCTGCATCCCGGCGATACCGCTGCCCGCCGTGACCGAGTGCTCGCCGGGCCGCACCGCGACCGCACGGTCATTGGCGACCTGCAGGGTGAGCGCGGCCGCACAGGCGACGTGCACCCGGACCGCCGCGCCCGGCGCGTGCCGGGTGGCATTCGCCAAGGACTCCTGCACGATTCGATAGAGCGCCAGCCCCGTCGTATCCGGTACCGCGTCGAGACTTCCGTCCACGGTCCAGGTGATGGGTACCCCGGCTCGCAGCGCGCCCTCGAGCAGGCCAGGCACGTCCGCGGCCGACGGCTGCGGGGCGTGCTCGGGCAGCTGACCGTCGCTGCGCAGCACACCCAGCATGCCGCGAATCTCGTTGAGCGCGGCCCGCGCTCCCGTCCCGATGGACTCGAATTCGGCGCGGGCGTCGGCCGAGAGCCCGTCGATCCGATAGGGCGCGGTCTGCGCCTGCACCACCACCATCGACATGTGGTGGGCCACCACATCGTGCAGATCGCGGGCGATGCGAGCCTTCTCTTCGAGGATGGCGCGCCGCGCACGCTCCAGCTCGGTCTCCTCCTCCGATTTCAGCAGCGCCTGCCGCGACACCACGACCCACCGGATGAGCAGCCCGAACACCACCAGCCCGGTGATGGCCAGCGGCCAACCGAACCCGGCCTCGGCGAAACTGTCGCCGGTCTTGGCCATGGTGGTGGCGAACAACAGTGAGGTCGCGACCCACACCACCCCGACCATCCGGATGGGCGCGCGCACCGCCACCGCGAAGACCAGCGCGAACAGCGCCAGGATGTGCACCACCTGGAACGGGATGGTGTTGCCCGGCTGATTGGGCACGGCCAGCGCGATCAGCAGCGCCGACCCGGCCGAAACCGCCCACCCCAGTAAGGGATTCACGCGTAGTAGCACGATCGGGAACGCCGCGAACCCGGCGATGAACGGGGCGGCCGCCGCCGGCACCTTGTGGGTGAGGTGCAGCGTCGGCCACGCCACCGCGATGAAGGTGATCGCGAGCACCATCGTGAACCCGTCGAACACCTGCCGCGCTCGGGCGGTGCGGGCCTGCACAGACTTCTTTCCGACCATGCCCTCGACGGTAGAGACTCGGTGGGGCCACCACGTCATACCGGTGAGTGATCTAGTACCCCCTACCCCGGTACGACATCGTCCCGCTTCTCCCCCGGCTCGCCTGCCCCGGAACCGTCCCGCAGACTGACGCCCTGGTCGAGACCCGATTCCTAGCTTTTGAGTCATGAGAGCGTTCCCGAATTCCCGCAGGACTTCGCCCCGTTCCACCCTGCCGATGCCGACTGCCGAGCCCGCCGTGTCCACTCCCTCGACCACCCGCCCCGCTGAGCGTCGGGGTGGGCTGCGCCGCGCCGCCGCGCTGGCGGCCGCCGCAGCCGTGGCCTGCTCGGCGGGCATCGCCTTCGCTCCGAGTTCGAGTGCTGCGATCGCGGAGCCCGCCACGCCGGAGAACGCGGCCGCCCGCGTCGCGATCCTGCAATCGGTTGCCGCGCACCCGGATCCCACGCTCATCCCCGAGGATTTCGTCACCTTCGCCGGATATCGCCCGGTGGTGGAGGGCGGCATGCTCATCAACCCCAAGGGCGACTGCTCCTCCCCCGTCCCCCTGCCCGCCGAATTCGATCTGGCCTGCGATGCCCACGATCTCGGCTACGACCTGCTGCGCTACGCCGCCTCGACCGGCCAGCCCCTGGGCCCCTGGGCCCGCCAGACCGCCGACGCAGGCCTGGAACGCCGCATGCACGCCGCCTGCGAAACCCGCGCCAACCCGCTCTCCCGCTCCGAATGCCACGTCATGGCCGGCATCGCCGCCACCGCCGTAGACCTCAACTCGGTCCGCCAGGACTACGGCAACCCGATCTACGAACCCTTCTTCGAACACGACGGCACCCTGCCCTCCCCCGCCACCCTGTCGCTCGCGGGCATCGGCCTCGCCGTCGGATTGGCCACCGCGACGACGGTTCTCGTGCGCCGCAACCGCTCCCGGCGCGCAGCATCCGGCACCTCACGTCCCGGCGGCTCCTACGAGGGGCCCTTCGACCCGGCGGTCGCGCTGTGACTCGCGTGGACGAGACCCAAACTCGTCATCCCGGCGCGCCTTTGGCCGGGATCCATACCGGCCGCCCAACACCGGTGCATGTGGATTCCGGCCAAGAGCACGCCGGAATGACGGAGCGAGGCCACGCCGGGGTGATGACGGGGCGAGGCCACGCCGGCACGGCGCACGGTGTCGCCGGAGAGCGGGGTGGGTCGCGAATGCGGTTCGGGTGGGTCATATTCCGCGTACCCCGGGTGGGGACCAGCGTGGCTGTCGCGGGTGGGACGATGATCTCGCTGGCGCCGGGGTTGTTGCCGCGGACGCCGTCGGCGCAAGCGATTTTGACGGCGGTGGTGGTGTTGATCGCGCTCGGGGTGGCGGCGCTGATTCGAATGGTGCTGCGGTGGACTCGGTTCGGGGCCACGCAGGTCTCACGTGCCCGGGTACCGGTTTTGATCATCACGTTGGGACTTGTCGGGGCCTCGATGAGTTATGCCGAGCATTGGCAGAACAAGCTGCGTGCCGCCATGGGGGTCGGTGGGATAGGACCGTTGTATTGGGCGCAGTGGCTGGCGTGGACTGTGCCGCTGGTCGTTCTGGTGCTGGCCGTCGTCG
The DNA here is from genome assembly GCF_042753865.1 of Nocardia sp. NPDC059240. NCBI lineage: Bacteria > Bacillati > Actinomycetota > Actinomycetes > Mycobacteriales > Nocardiaceae > Nocardia > Nocardia sp. NPDC059240. The sequence goes on from NZ_JBHZAC010000013.1 coordinate 220,555, forward strand.
GCGGAGTGCGCTGGGTGGTACGGCGTTTGGGCCGGGTGCGCAGTGTGGCGGCGGGTGCCGCCCTCCTGATCGCGCTGCAGTTGGTGATCGTCCCGACGGCGGTCGAGTGGCGTCGGTCGGCGTATGCGGCGGCGAACTCGTATGTGGATCCGGAACTGGTGCAGCCGGATTCACCGTCGCGGTCGGGGAGTCCCGTGTCGATGGCGAGTTGGCCGTCGCTGGGTGCGCAGGGGCGGCGGTTCGTGGCGGGCACTCCGGCGCGGACCGTGCGGGTGTATGTCGGGCTCAATTCCGCGCCCGATCTGGATTCGCGGGTGGCGCTGGCGATCCGGGAGTTGGAGCGGACCGGCGGATTGCAGCGCCACAATCTGGTGGTGACGGTGCCGACCGGTTCGGGCTGGATCGACAGTGATGCCGCCAAGGGGCTGGATGCGCGCTTCGCCGGTGATGTGGCGCTGGTCGGCCTGCAGTATTCGGATGCCCCGAGCTGGGTCACCTTCCTGTTCGGGCGCAATGCCGCCGAGGAGTCGGCGCGGACGCTGTTCCGGGCCGTGGAGCAACGGATTTCGTTGCTGCCGGATCCGCCGAAGCTCTACATCTACGGTCAGAGCCTGGGCGCGCTGGGCGGCAGTTCGGTGTTCACCGATGCCGCCGATCAGGATCGCCGCGTCTGTGGCGCGCTGTGGGCGGGTCCGCCGGCCGGGCAGGTGCATCACGGCCGTGCGACGGTGCTGGCGAATGCTTCGGATCCGGTGGTGCGCTGGTCGCCGTCACTGCTGTGGCGTGCACCGGATCTCACCGGCACCCGCCCGGATGCCCCGGTCCCGCAGTGGCTTCCGGTGATCAGTTTCCTGCAGACCACGGCCGACCTGCTGGGTGCGCTCGACGCGCCGCCCGGTCACGGTCACCGCTACGGCACCGACCAGGGCACGGTGCTGCCGGGCTGCTGAGCGGCGGAACGGAATTCGCGGGTGAAGTCGGCGGCGAGCCGTTCGATGGCGGCCGCCGCGTCGAGGCGAGAGCGCCAGGCCGGCGGGATGGCGTGCACGCCGAGCCGCGCGCCCAGCAGCGCACCGCAGACCGCGCCGGTGGAGTCGCTGTCCCCGGAGTGATTGACCGACAGCAGGACTCCGTTGCGGAAGATCTGTTCCGGTGTGCCACCGGCATTCTCGGCGCACACCGCCGCGCAGACCCCGATGGCCAGCGCCTCCGAGCCGATGACGCCGGTACCGAGGGGTTCCAGCAGTCCGGGCAACGGCATGGGCCGTCCCCGGAAGGCGACCGCGTCCGCCAGTCCGACGGCCTGATCGAGCGCGTAGGTGGTCTCCTCATGATCGCGGTGCCGAATCAGTTGCGCCCGCGCGTGTTCCACCGCCGTCCGGATATCCATGCCCCGCCCCAGCCCGTGCACCATGGCCGCGAGCGCGCCCGCGGGCAGCCACGCGCCGGGATTGCCGTGCGTGAGTGCCGCGGCGTCACAGGCCAGTTCGAACGAAAAGTCGGGCGACGGCGTGAATCCCAGTGGCGCGGAACGCACCACGGCCGCGCACCCCTTGGAGTCGTTGATGGGATGCTCCCGCGTGCCCAGCGGCACCCCGGGCCGCTGCCGGGCCGCCACCCGCCGCATGGCCGAGATCGTGGTCTGCGTGGGTCCGCGATTGGTCATCAGTTCCGGGTATCCGGTCAGCCCGCTCTGCAGCGGGACCGGCTGTTCGGGCACCGCCTGCCCCTGGCCGCGCAGCCACACCAGCAGGTTCTCCTGGATCAGCCCGACGGTGGCGGCGGTCCCGCGTTCCCGAATCCGCGCGCCGCGGATGAGCGCCTCCATGGTGAACAGCGCCAGCTGGGTCTCGTCGGAGATGCGGCCCTTGTAGCCGTTGCCCTCCCCGGTCACCCCGGCGATCCCGTAGCGCTGCTGGATGTTCGGCAGCAGCATGGTCTCGATGGGCGCGCCGAGCGCGTCGCCGATCGCCCCGCCGTAGAGGCAGCCGAGCACGGTGTCCTCGCGCGGCGCCCACCCGGTGGCGGTGCCGCGTGGACGCCGTACCAGCGACACCGGTTCGGCCACCGTCTCCCACGCGGCCTGCGCGAATTCGAAGCAGGTCTCGTAGCGGTCGCGCGGATCCTTGGCCAGTGCCCGGTGCAGCACCGCGTCCAGTTCCGCCGGCAGTTCGGGCCGTAGCACGCTGACGTCGGGCGCCGGGGACTGCAGATGCCCGAGCATGACGGTGGCGATATTGGGCGCGTCGAACGGGCCGCGCCCGGTGAGCAACCGGAACAGGGTGCATGCCAGCGAATATTGGTCCGAGCGCGGACCCATGGGCGCGGAGGTCAGCTGTTCCGGGGAGGCGTAGGCGAGGGTCGCGTTGAGCATGCCGGTGCGGGTCAGGTGCGCGGTGTCGTCGAGCACCCGCGCGATGCCGAAGTCGCTGAGCAACGCCCGTTCGGTGAATCCGGTGCCGATGCCGCCGGAACGCGACAGCAGGATATTGGCGGGCTTCACATCCCGGTGCAGGACGCCGCGCCCATGCGCGTAATCCAGTGCGGCCGCGGTCTGCACGATGATCTCCAGCGCGCGTTCGGGCGCGAGATCGTAGGGATCCACCGAGGCCCCGTCGACCCCGTCGACGTACTGCATGGCGATCCACAGCTGCTGATCCTCATCACCCCGGTCGTACACGGTGATGATGTTGGGATGGTCGAGCTGGGCGATGACATCGGCCTCCCGCTCGAACCGCATGCGGGTCTCGGTCTCCCCGAACATCTCCCGGTGCAGCAGTTTGAGCGCGATCAGTCGCGGGAGCCGAGGGTGGCGGGCCGCATAGACCGAACCCATTCCGCCACGGCCCACTTCGCGCTCGATCACGTAGCCAGCGAAGACCTCGCCGCGTCGCAACATCCCCAAGAAAACCCTTCACACACGACGAACGAGAGCCAGCCTACCGGTCTGGACCGACGCGCCGCAGTCGTTGCCGGATCGCTGGGAAGTCGACCGCCCAGAACCGGACAGGTCGGGCGGACAGCATTCGGCCCCCGCCGGTGGGTTCCGACGGGGGCCGAATTGGCTTGCGGGATGCCGCGATCAGGCGGCGTCCACTTCGGCTCAGGCGATCGGGCCGCGGGCTGCCTCGTAGGCCGCGCCGACGCGGTAGAGGCGGTCGTCGGCGAGGGCGGGGGCCATGATCTGCAGGCCGACCGGGAGGCCGTCGTCGGCGGACAGGCCGGACGGGACCGACATGGCGCAGTGCCCGGCCAGGTTGGTGGGCAGCGTGCAGAGGTCCGAGAGGTACATGGCCAGCGGGTCGTTGACCTTCTCGCCGAGCTTCCACGGGGTGAACGGGCTGGTCGGGGAGACCAGCACGTCGACGGTCTCGTAGGCCTTGTCGAAGTCCTGCGCGATCAGGTTGCGGACCTTGTTGGCCTGACCGTAGTAGGCGTCGTAGTAGCCGGAGGAGAGGGCGTAGGTGCCGATCATGATGCGGCGCTTGACCTCCGGGCCCAGCCCGGCCTCACGGGTCAGCGACATGACCTGCTCGGCGGAATGCGAGCCGTCGTCACCGACGCGCAGGCCGTAACGCATGGCGTCGAAGCGTGCCAGGTTCGAGGACACCTCGGACGGCAGGATCAGGTAGTAGGCGGGCAGCGCGTACTCGAAGTGCGGGCACGACACCTCGATCACTTCCGCACCCAGATCCTTGAGCTGCGCGACCGCGGCATCGAAGGAGGCGAGCACGCCGGGCTGGTAGGAGTCGGAGTGAAGTTCCTTCACCACACCGACTTTCACACCCTTCAGATCACCCTTCGCGCCCTCGCGGGCGGCGGCGACCACCGGCGGCACCGGCACATTCCGCGAGGTCGAGTCGCGCGGGTCGTACCCGGCGATGACCTCGTGCAGCAGCGCGGTGTCCAGCACGGTACGACCACACGGGCCACCCTGATCCAGCGAGGACGCGCAGGCGACCAGGCCGTAGCGCGAGACCGTGCCGTAGGTGGGCTTGGTGCCGACGGTCGCGGTGACCGCGGCGGGCTGGCGGATCGAGCCACCGGTGTCGGTGCCGATGGCCAGCGGTGCCTGGTAGGAGGCGAGCGCGGCGGCCGAGCCACCACCGGAACCGCCCGGAATCCGGTCGGTATCCCAGGGATTGCGGGTCGGCCCGTACGCCGAGTTCTCGGTCGACGAACCCATGGCGAACTCGTCCATGTTCGTCTTGCCCAGGATCGGGATACCGGCCGCGCGCAGCTTGCTGGTCAGCGTCGCGTCGTACGGCGACACCCAGCCCTCGAGCATCTTCGACCCGCAGGTGGTCGGCATGTCGGTGGTGGTGAAAACGTCCTTGAGCGCCAAGGGAACACCGGCCAGCGGCGAGGCGACGGTGCCGCCCGCGACCTGCCGGTCGACCTCGGCGGCGGTCACCAGCGCCTGTTCACCGGCGACATGCAGGAAGGCGTTGATCTCCCCGTCGACTTCGGCGATGCGCTGAATGTGCGCCTCGGTCACCTCGACCGCGGACACGGCACGCGAGTGGATCTTGTCCGCGAGATCGGCCGCGGACAGCTTCGTCAGGTCTGTCATGCGCCCTCTCCCAGAATCTGCGGAACCATGAACCGCTGCTCATCGACCGCGGGAGCCATGGCCAGCGCCTGCTCCGGGGTGAGGCAGGGCGCCACCACGTCCGGGCGGGTGACGTTGGTCTCCGGATTCGGGGATGCGGTGGCGGGCACGTCCGCGGCGGCGACCTCGGAAATCTGTGCGACGTGGGTCAGGATGGAATCCAGCTGACCGGCGTACAGATCGAGTTCGTCGTCCGTCAAAGCGAGCCGGGACAGCCGGGCGAGGTGAGCGACCTCGTCCCTGGAGATGGCGGGCACCGCGGGACCCCTTTCGGCATGGTTCGAGCTTGGGTAATGGCCATCCGACAGCCTAGTGGGTGTCCGCGGGTCACCGGTCGCAGGTGTGCGCGAGACCTGGCAACATCAATGTGTAACCGATGGGTAAGTGGCCCGCCTCACACGAAACCTTCGATTCGATAACCGGGTCTCGAGGGTGTAAGTATTGCGGGACTCGGGTACCCGTCCGAAAGTTTCACTGGCAAAAGAAAGAAAGGAAGGCACGTGTCCTACCTGCTTCGCGTGCAACTTCCCGATCGCCCAGGAAGTCTCGGATCGCTCGCCCTCGCGCTGGGTTCGGTCGGCGCGGACATTCTCTCGCTGGACGTCGTCGAACGCGGCGACGGCTTCGCGATCGATGACATCGTCGTGGAGGTGCCCTCGGGCGCGCTGCCCGACACCCTGATCACGGCCGCCGAATCACTGCACGATGTGCAGGTCGATTCGCTACGGCCGTACTCCGGGATCTTGGACACGCACCGGGAACTCGAGCTGATCGATCAAGTCGCCAATGCGCGCGACGATCGGCTGCAGGTCCTCGTCGACGGCGCACCCCGGGTACTGCGGGTCGGCTGGTCGACCGTGATCGACATGGGCCCGCAGGGTGCCTACCGCGTGGTGGGTTCGCAGAGCGCGCCCTCCACCCAGGCCGCGTCCGCGCCGTGGATGCCGCTGGAGAAGCCGACCGTCCTCGACGGCGACGGCGACTGGGTGCCGCAGCTGTGGAAGGACATGGACACCAAGCTGGCCGCCGCGCCGCTGGGCAATACCGGCAAGGTGCTGCTGCTGGGCCGTCCCGGCGGGCCGGATTTCCGGCCCTCGGAGGTGGCGCGACTGGGCTATCTGGCCGGCATCATCGCCACCGTCCTGGGCTGAGTTTCGTTCTGCCCCTTACTTGTTCGCCTGCTTGTTGAGGGCGTCCAGGAACTGTAGAGCCCCGATGCCGCCGAGCGGTCCGGCGATGAAGATATTGCCGATCACCGCTCCGATGGCTCCGAGGGCCGCACCCGTCACCAGGCACCCGCCGAGGAAGCCGGGGATCGCGAGCGCACCGATCGTCATGGTGCCCGCGGCCGCGCCCAGCACGATCCCGCCTGCGACGCAGCCAATGGTCGCGCCGACGACGGTGCCGATCAGGGTGCCGAGGGTGACGCCGAGCCCGGCCATGGTGGAGAAGTTCATGACCGCGGTATTGAAGTCCGGGGACTGCCAGTCGAGGGCGATGTCGTGCAGTGCGGCGTCGGTCAGCGCGGCCGGGATGGCGGGTGCGGCGTCGTGGATCTCGACCGCCCGCGCCGGATCGGTGACGGGGGTCAGGGTCGCCGCGGTGCCGTGAATCTCGGCGGCGATCGGCCAGGCCTTGCCGTCCCGCTGATAGGTCAGCGGAATACCGTCCAGCACTTGCCCGTTCGCGTCACGGACCGAGAAGCGGCCATCGGTGGCTGTGAGCGTCCCGCCATCGGTGCTGACGTGCACGGCACCGTTCACTACCTCGGCGGTGAAGTGCAGGCCGGACGGCTGCGGTGCCGGATTCGGTTGCACCGGTTCGGCGTTGGCGGTGGCGGCGGTTGCCAGAGCCACGGCGGATAGCGCGGCGACGACGGCCGCGTTCGAGGTACGCATGGGGACTTGCCTCTCATCAGGTTGGTGCGAAGGGCCTTCGGAGTCAGGGGCCGAAGGCGAATCAGGCGACGGACGTGGCGTCCGGCGCGGGCAGGAATCCGGTCCGAAGAAAGAACCGGATGCCCGCGTCGACGGCGTGCGCGTCGAGGTGTGGCGTGGCGATATTCGCGCCGCGCAGACCGCGTTCGGTGTGAGTGCGGTCGAATCGGATCGGCCCCCGGGGTATGGGAGGCCGGGCCTGCAGCAGGGCACGGCACTGCTCGCCGTCCCCGCCCAGCCGCGGCAGCAGATCGATCCAGGTCGGCTCGGGCACCGAGGTCAACCGGTAACCGAGCACGTGGAGCCTCTCGAGAACTGTTGCGAGAGACGTGGGTTCAGGCGCGACGTGGTGGTACACGCCGGTCGCGCCGGTGTGCAGCAGGTGGGCCACGGCGTCGGCCACATGGTCCACGGGCACCAGATTCACCGGCGCGGCATCCTCGGGCACGACACCCAGGGCAACCATGGCGCGCACCATGGTCCAGAAAGCGTCGCGGTCATTGCCCGCACCGGTACGGGAGTGCCCGCTGATCCGGCCCGGCCGATGCACGGCGACGGGCAGGCCGAGTTCACCCGCGGCGAGCACGAGCCCCTCAGCCACCCATTTGGCCTGAATATAGCCATTGGCAAGGACTTTCGTGGCGTCCGCGCGATGCCCCTCCAGGATCGGATCGGGATTGATGTCGGCCGCCACGGCGGTGTCGCAGGCGGAGATGTAGTGCACCGGAATTGCGTGATGCGCCACCGCCAGCCGCAGGACCTCACGGGTGCCGTCCACAATGCCGGACCGCAATCGGGCATAGGGCGTCAGATGATGCACCGGCGCACCGTTGTGCACGATGACATCCACCGATTCCGCGAGCGCTCGGTAGGCGTCCGCCCCGAGCCCGAGCGCAGGTCGCGTCAGATCCCCCGCGACCACGCCGACGCGATCCCAAGACACCTCGATTCCATACCGCCGCAGGCTCTCTCGCAACCGGCCGACCGCATCGCGATCACTATCGGCGGCACTGCGACCGTCCCCACCGGGTCGAACCAGACAAGTCACCCGGGTGCCGGGCAGCCGCAGCAGGCTGTCGAGCAGAAAGGCGCCGAGGAATCCGGTTGCGCCGGTGAGCAATATCCGCGCACCGGACGCCGGTGTCCCGATGTCCGAGGGCTGCGCCGCGATACATAGGCGCTGCGCCGCGATATGTGCGGGCGGTGCCGCGACGCCCAGAGCAACGATCCGGAGCGGCGTGTTCGCGGGTCGAACATCGGTGCCCGGCACCTGGAAATCCGGATCGAGTCGGGCATCCGCGGCGAGGTCCGGAACCGGCCTCGGACATGGCCCCTCGGCAGCCATTTCGGCAGCCAGCTCTGCCACGGTGGCGGTTTCGAAGATGGTGCGCACCTCGACCGGCGCGGCCAGTTCGTCGCGGATGCGCGTGGCCAGGCGGGCGGCGGTGACGGAATCGCCTCCCAGCGCGAAGAAATCGTCGTCCACGCCGATCGCGGGGACGCCGAGCACCTCGGCGAACAAGGCGCACAGGCTGTGTTCCCGCTCCCCTCGCGGGGGCCGGAAAGGTTCCGCCACCGCGGGTCTCGGCAGGGCCGCGCGATCGAGCTTGCCGGTCACCGTCACCGGCATTCGATCGAGGACGATGTACGCGGCCGGGATCTGATAGCGCGGCACCCGGTCGAGCAGATGCCGTCGCAACTCCGCCGAACGCGGCGGCACGCCCCCGGTCACCACGTACCCGATCAGCCGATCGTCCACCACCGCACAGGCCGCGGAGGTCACACCGGGATGGGTGGCGAGCGCCGCCTCGATAGCGGCCGGTTCGATCCGCACCCCGGCCAGATTCACCTGATCGTCGGTGCGGCCGAGATATTCGAGACGGCCGTCGAGCAGCCGACGCACCCGGTCCCCGGTGCGGTAACACCGCGTGCCCGAGCCCGCCGGATCGGCGATGAAGCGCGCGGCAGTCTGCCCGTGGCGCCGGTGATATCCGAGCGCGAGCGACTCCCCCGCCAGATACAACTCCCCCGGCGTCCCCGGCGGAACCGGCCGCAACCGGGAATCCAGTACCTGACAGCGAACTCCCGAAACAGCCTCGCCGATAACCGGTTCCGCGCTGTCCTTCACCCGCGCCCAGGTGGCGTCGACGGTGGCTTCACTCGGCCCATACAGGTTGTAGACGGCCATCTCCGGCACAGCCCGCAGCGCCTTCCACAACGCCGGACCCACCGCTTCGCCACCGAGCGCGAGCACGGCGGGCCGATGCGCCCCGGGCGCGAGCAGGCCTGCCGCAACCAGTTGCTCCGCCGAAGTCGGTGTGACATCCAGGAAGTCGATCCGATGGCGCGCGACATATTCCACCAGCAGCTCCGGCCGCCCCCGCACCTCGCTCGAAACCACGTGCAGCTCATGGCCGTTCAACAGCCACAGCAGCCCCTCCCACGAGGTGTCGAAGCACAGCGAGGCGGTGAGTGCCGCCCGCTTGGGCTCAGCCGGATCGGCGATCAGCGTCCGCCGGTGACTCTCCGCGAGATTCACCATCGCGCGATGAGTGATCAACGCACCCTTCGGCTTTCCGGTGGTACCGGAGGTGTAGGTCAGGCACAGCGGCGTGTCCGCGTAGACGGTGGGCAGGTTCGCGTGGGCATCGGCCGGACCTTCCCGGTGGTGCACACCGCACTCGATCGGCTCGTCGGCCGCGATCAGGGTGGCGCGCAGCCGCTCCGGGAGCCGCTGCGCGAGATCGCCCGCCGAAACCACGACTGCCGCCCCGCTGTCGGCGTGCAGAAATTCCAGATGCTCGTCCGGATGGTCCGGATCCGCCGCCACATACGCGGCTCCCGACGCCAGGGTGGCGAACAGCGCCACGATCGCATCGACGGTGCGCGGCATGACCAGCAGCACGACCGAACCTGGTCCGACGCCTCGCGCGTTCAGGCTCCCGGCCAGTGCCTCTACTCGGCGTCCCAGCTCCGCGAACTCGATCCGGCGCTCGGCGTCGACCACAGCGATCCGCTCCGGCATTTCGCGCACCCGCGCTCGCAGCATCCCGATGACAGTTCCCCCATTCGAGTCCTCCACCGTCTCGGCCGCACGGGCACCCATGGCGGTCGGCAACCACCGGTCGGCCGGAACAGCCACCAACCCCGGTCCCGGTGGCCGGGTATCCCTCGCCGGGGTCGACTCGTTCGCCTTCTCGGCTCCCGGCTCAGCGGCAGATCCGGCCTCGCGGTCGCGCCAGGCATTGAGAAGTGCGTGGTCGGCGGTGTCGATGAGATCGAGTTCCACGATCGGTCGATCCGATTGGGAAAGAAGAACCTTCAGAAAGTGGGGTAGGCGGCGGGCGTGAGCTTCGAGTTCGGCGGGGGTGTAGAGGGCGGGGTTGGCGTCGAGGATGAGGCGGATGCCGGAGGCGCCGTAGTCGTAGAAGCGGAAGGCGATGTCTTCCTCGACGCCTGCGGCGACGTTGCGGACCGTGCCGGGGGCGTCGCCGAAGCGGAGGCCGAAGTCGAAGGGCATGACGTTGACCGACGGGCCGGAGATTCGGCGGTCGACGTTGGCGCTCAGGCGGTTTCGCAGGAGGTCGCCGTAGCGGTAGCGGTGGTGAGGGCGGCTGGTGCGTAGGTGGTCGCGGACCTGGGTGGTCACGGTGGTGAAGGTGGTGGCGGGGGTGAAGGTGGTCCAGCAGTGGATAGCGTTGACGGTCATGGTGGGGACGCGCAGGGCGGGGGTGCCGATGCGCATCATGACCGGGAGGACCAGGTTGATCTGGTCCGCGCCGGTGAGGCGGTGCAGGTAGGCCGCGACCCCGGCGATGAGCGCCTCGGCGGAGGTGGCGGTGTCCAGGCCGCGCAGAGTGGTTGCCAATTCCGGTGTGAGGTCGGTGATTACGCGCGTCATGCGCGGGGACAGCGGCGCGGTGCGGTTCGCCGCGCCCACAGGTTCCGGGCGGTCGCGCTCGTAGGCGGCCCAGAATTCCGCTGCGCGCGTGTACTCCTCGGACAGCCGGTCGCGGTGATCGTGTTCGGCCACCTCCTCGAGAGAGCCGAAATTGACCGGCGGCGGGACGGTTCCGACCGCCAGCGCGGTGTAGGTTTGCGCCACCCGGCGGGCGACCAGGACCAGCCCGTATCCGTCGAGGACGATGTGGTGCACGCGGTGGTACCAGAGCACGGTGTCGTCGCCGATGCGCAGCACGGCGTGCGCGAAGAGTCGGTCGGCGTAGACGCACCGGTCGGTGGCCATGTCCGCGGCCATCCAATCCTGCGCGGCCACAAGGGGATCCGGCCGGTCGCGGAGGTCGGCGACGTGGATCGGGCAGTCGACCGGCTCGGGTTCCTGGCGGGGCCCGTCGGCGGTGTCTCGGATGCGCAGGTGCAGGGCCGGTGTCTCGGCGACGGTGGATCGGATGGCGGCGGCCAGCAGGTCCTCGCGGACCGATCCACGGATCTCGACATACTCGCCGATGTTCAGCATCGCGGTGGAGGCGAGTTGCTGTTGCTGCTGCCAGATCTCGTATTGCGAGGCGGTCAGCCGCATCAGCCCTCCACTGCGGGACGCGGCGTGCCGGACAGCAGCCGCCACCAGCCGTCGAGGGTGGGCTGTTCGAGCAGGTCCATGAAGCCGATCTCGCAGCCCGCAGCACGCCAGCGCTCGACCAGCGTCAGCACCCGCACCGAGTCGAGGCCCGCGGCGAACAGGTCCGTGTCGAGAGCCAGTTCGCCGGCCTCGAGGAACAGCTCGTCGGCAATATCGGCGCGCACGCGGTCGAAGGTAATCGGCAGGGACACAGGGTGATTCGCTCTCTCAGTGGTCGGTCCGGTCGCGCAGTTCGCGGCGCAGGATCTTGCCGCTGGGGTTGCGCGGAATGCGGTCGGCGAATTCGAAGCGGACGGGAATCTTGAAGGCGGCCAGCCGGTCTCGGCAGAACTCGAAGAGGTCGCGGGCGGTGGCGGTAGCCTCGGGCCGCAGGGCGACGACGGCGTGCACGCGCTCACCGAACCGTTCGTCGGGGCGGCCGATCACGGCGGCATCGGCGACGGCCGGATGCGCGGCCAGGACGTTCTCGATCTCGGCGGGATAGATGTTCTCCCCCGCCACGATGATCAGGTCCTTGATGCGGTCGCACAGGAACAGGTAGCCGTCCGCATCGAGATAGCCGGCGTCGCCGGTGTGAATCCAGCCGTCGCGCAGGGTGTCCGCGGTGGCTTCCGGATTGCGCCAGTACTCGAGCATGCGGCCCGGTGTCCGCAGCCGAATCTCGCCGACCTCGCCGGTGGGCAGCGGCGTCCCGTGCGCGTCCACGATTTCCACGCCGAAACCCGGGTAGGACCGTCCGGCGGCGCGCAGCAGCGGACTGCCCGGCCGGTGCGCGTCCGGCGGCAGGCAGATCGCGGTGTTGCCGGTCTCGGTGAGCCCGTAGATCTGCGCGAATTCGCAGCCGAGCCGTTCGATCGCGGTGTGCAGCAGGGCTTCCGGAATGGGTGAGCCGCCGTAGACGACCTTGCGTACACCCGCCAGGGCGTCCCGCTCGGCAGCGGGCTCGTCGAGCATGAGCCGCAGCATCGACGGCACCACGCACACCGTGGTCACCCCGAATTGAGCCACCAGCCGCACGGCCGCACCGCTGTCGAAGCGCGGCATGGCCACCATGGTGACGCCCGCCGCGAAACCCTGGGTGGCCCACCAGAGTCCGCCGACGTGGAAGCCCGGAATGCCGATCAGCCCGACATCGCCGGCCTGCCAGTCGATCCAGTCCAGGACCGCGTCGGCGAGCGCGTCGCGCACGGCGAAGAAGCTGCGATGCGCGAGCACCACACCCTTGGGCAGTCCGGTAGTGCCGCTGGTGTAGAGCTGCACCACCGCGTCATCGGGGCAGACCGCGCGTTCGGACGCGGTGGCGGCGTGGATTTCGTACCAGTCCGGCAGGTCCTCGGTGCTCACCACGAGAATGTCCAGCTCGCCCAGCGCTTCTCGCAGCGCCCGGTCGACCAGCAGCAGCGATGTCCCGGAATCTCCGAGGATGTAGGCGATTTCGGGTGCTGTCAGTCGGAAGTTGATCGGTACCAGCACCATTCCCGCACGGGCACACCCCAGCAGGGTCGCGTAGTAGTCGACGGATTCCAGCCCTAGATACGCCACTCGCGCACCGGGTTCCAGCCCCGCCGCCACCAGCGCGGCGGCGATCCGGTCGGCCGTCCGATCCAGCTCCCCGTAGCCGAGGGCGCGCGCACCGCAGATCACGGCGGTCGCGGCCGGATCCGGATGGTGGCGGGCCAGCTCCGCGAGGGTGGCGGGCCGGGTGCCGATCATGCGGCGCTCGCGGTGTCCACGACCACGACCCGGATCTTGCCGTCGCACGCGCCGCCGTGCTCGTCGCGGAATCCGTAGCTGGTCTCCAGCGCGATCCGTTCGTCCGTGTCCGGGCCGGGCCGGTAGCGGGTGGCCCGGTCGATGACGAACTCGCCGGTGAACGAGCTGGAGTCGATGGCGCGGCGGAAGATGTTGCGGGACTCCGCGATCAGCACGTCGGGCAGATAGCGGCGCAGGAATTCCGGCATGGTCCAGTCGGCCAGCACCGGTCCGGTGCGGTGGCGGACCATGGTGGCCATGGTCTGGTAGAGCAGCTGGTTGTAGCAGATGCCGACCTCGACGGCATTGAGGTGCCCGGTGTCGTCGATGTAGCAGGGTTCGGGGATCGAGAACGTGCCCGTGCCGACGATCCGGTCTCCATCGACGGTGACCGTCAGCGACTTCAGGTACCGGCAGTGTGGCTTGTAGCAGCGCAGCACCACCGCCAGTTCGTCGGCTCCGGCTTCGAAAACCGCTGTCGTGAGCGTCATCTCAGGCCTCCAGGGCATCGTGCACGGTGACCCGCCAGGACACGGTGGGTGCGGGGGTGTCGGTGTGCACGGCGCGGTGCACGAGGCTGCGGTTGTCCCAGACCAGGACGTCACCGGCTTCGAAGGTCTGCAGGTGCACCGGGACCGCGCCGGGTAGGTCGTCGAGTTGCCCTGTCGCGGCGAGCAATTCGCGCAGCAGCTCCGGCTGCGAGCCGCCGTCCGGCCCCTGAACGGATTCGGTGAAGCCCTCACTCAGATACAGCACCCGCTCCCCCGTGTGCGGATGCTCGTACACGGTCGGCATGGTCACCGGCGGCGTCTTGGCGTCGATCTCGGCCAGCAGCTCACACACCGGGCGGAAGACATCGCCGGGCCGGATCTTGAAGTAGCGCCGCACCGTATGAGTCGCCGTGGTGTCCTCGACCGCCTGACGCAACCGTGGCGCGAGCGCCTCGTACGCCTTGGCCATATCGATGAACAGGGTGCCGCGATCCCGGTCGGGCACCACCCGCGGACTGGTGAGGGTGAGGTCGAACGGCCGCGGCATGAACTGATAGTCCGAATGCCAGAACCGCCCGGTCTTCGGGACGCCGACGCGCTGCCCGCCCTCGACCACATTGGAGGACACGAATACCTCGCGGTGCTCCGGATGATGGTAGGCGGGCTCGTAGTACGCCTCCGGCGTGCCCAACGTGCGGCCGAGCGCGAGGAATCCGGCGACATCGAGGTCCAGCCCGCGCAGCAGCACGATCTTGTCCCGATAGACCGTCTTGCGCAGCAGTTGCACGTCCTCGGCTCGGTCCGGGTCGAAATCCTCGGCTACCAAGCCCATCCCGGGCTGCGGTGTCAATCTCACGGGTTCCTCCGATCTCGGGTGCGGCCAACGGGAGGGGTCGGGGTATCGGTACGCCCGGTTCCCCGGCGACGCGGGTTTGTGATTTGTTCGACAGCCGGGAACCGGGGCGTGCCGAAATCCGACGGCTGTGGTGTGTTCTCCGCAATCCGCGCGACGCCGCGCCCCGCTCCCGGACCCCGTCCCCGCCGCCTCGGCACCGCGTTCGTGCTGGCCGGAACCCTGCTGGCCGGTGCGCTGTCGGGCTGTGGGACCGCGACGAAGGACTCCGCGCCGGTCGATCATTCGCAGGCTCCCCTGACCGCCGCCAAGACCACCTACCCGCTGACTCTCGACAACTGTGGCCGCAGCCTCACTTTCGACCAACCGCCCAGTCGGGTGCTGCTCACCAACGGCGCCTCGGTCGCCGAGGCCGAAAGCTTCATCACCCTGGGACTGCAGGACCGCGTCGTGGCCAACAGCCAGTCCTACGGCATCTCCGATCAGCCCGGCATGGCCGACGCGGTAGCGGCGCTCCCGACCGGCGGGCTCACCCTCAACGAGAACAGCGCGGTCCCGCGCGAACAGATCCTGGCGCGCAAACCGGATCTGGTGGTGTCCACCTGGTACGGCGAATTCGACGACAAGATCGGGTCGATCGGCCGGGACGCGCTGGCGGCGGCCGGGATCCAGGGCTTCGTCGATCCGGCCAACTGCGCGCTCGGCAACCCGAACGCCACCGCCGCGGACAAGGATCGGGCCAAGGGGCAGACCGTCGACGCCTCCTTCGACCTACTGCTCACGCTGGGCCGGATCTTCGACGTCCAGCAGCGGGCCGTGGATTACGTGAAGCAGCAACGGGATCGGATCGCGGCGATCCAGCAGCGGGTCGCGGGTCAGTCGCGCCCGAACGTGCTGCTGGTCTACCCCGGCATGGCCGCGATGAACTCCAACGGGCTGCCCGCAGTCTTCGGCGGCGGCATCTACGACGATGTGATCAACCGGGCGGGCGGGCGAAACCCCTTCGGCGGCAAAAGTTCCGAAGAGCTCGCCGACGTGAACGCGGAGGCGCTGGCCGCGAGCCCGGTGGACCTGGTGGTTATCGGCCGATACCGCGCCGACGAGGACGCGGCGAAGATGGCCGACGAGCTGTTCGCGAAGTTCCCGCAGTGGGCGGCATCGAAGAACAAGAAGTACATTTCGCTCTCCGACAGCCCGTACATCGGGCCGCTCAATGCCATTGCCATCGAGAAGATAGCCGATGCGCTCCATCCGCGCAGCTGAGCGCCGGGCCGGGCCGCCTCCGACATCCAGCGGTCCGCATCCGGTGTCCCGCAGGGCTTTCGGACCGCTGCTCGCCGCGCTGTGTGCCGGGCTGGTGGTCGCGATCGTGGCGGCCGTCGCCCTGGGCACCGTCAGCGTCTCGCCCTCGGATGTGGTGCGGGTGCTGGCCGCCCACCTGTTCGGCGGCATACCCGCCGATCCGCTCACCGATCAGATCGTGTGGAGTTTCCGTGCGCCCCGCGTGCTGCTGGCCGCCGTCGCGGGCGCCGGGCTGAGCCTGGCAGGACTGTGCCTGCAGAACCTGGTCCGCAATCCGCTGGCCGACCCCTACCTGTTCGGCGTCACCTCGGGTGCGTCGCTGGGCGCGGTACTCGCCATGACCACGACGGCGCTGGCGGCCACCGGATTCGGGGTCACCGGCAGCGCTTTCGCGGGTGCGCTGCTGAGCCTGGCGCTGGTGTTCGCACTGGCGCAACGCGGCGGGCGATTGCTCGGCGCGGACCTGCTGCTGGCTGCCATCGCAGTGTCGTACCTGGGCACGGCGGCGACGAGCTATTTGCAACTGCGCGCCAAACCCGCCGAACTGCGCGGTGTGATGTTCTGGCTGTTGGGTTCCCTCACCGGGGCAAGCTGGTCGAGTCTGCTCGCCCCGGCGGTCGCGGTGGCCGCCGCGCTACTGGTGTTGCCCGCACTCGCGCGCGGCATGAACGCGCTGGCCCTCGGCGACGACACCGCCGCCGGTCTGGGCATCAACCCCAACCGCCTGCGCATCTGGCTGCTGGTGATCTCCGCCCTGCTCACCGCGACCGTAGTGGCCGCTGCGGGCGGCATCGGCTTCGTGGGCCTGATCGTCCCGAACGCGGCCCGGCTGCTGGTCGGCCCGGATCACCGCAGGGCCCTGCCGGTTTCACTGCTCTTCGGCGCGATCTTCCTCGTCCTGGTGGACCTGGCTGCGCGAACCGTGGACCGCCCCAACGAGATTCCGATCGGCATCCTGACGGCGGCCCTGGGCGCGCCCGCCTTTTTGGTACTGCTGCGACGTGGAAGGAGCAGCGCACGATGAAAAATGCGCAGCGCCCCGAGAGAATGCGCGGGATCGCATGAGGATCTCCGTGACCGGACTGGGGGTCACGATCGACGCCGCACCGATCCTGAGCGGCGTAGAACTGGAGATCGCGCCGGGCTCGTTCACCGGCCTGGCCGGACCTAACGGGTCGGGGAAGTCCACTCTGCTGCGCTGCCTCTACCGAGCCCTACGCCCCAGCTCCGGCGCGGTGCGGATCGGCGACGAGGACGTGTGGCGCACGAGCGCCCGCCGGGCGGGCCGGCGCACCGCCGTGGTGGCCCAGGATCACGGCCTCGACCACGGCTTCTCGGTGCTGGAAATGGTTGCCATGGGCCGAATTCCACATCAGGGCGCT
Source organism: Nocardia sp. NPDC059240 (assembly GCF_042753865.1). NCBI lineage: Bacteria > Bacillati > Actinomycetota > Actinomycetes > Mycobacteriales > Nocardiaceae > Nocardia > Nocardia sp. NPDC059240. Next base: position 237,484 of record NZ_JBHZAC010000013.1, read on the forward strand.
TTCGGCAGCGACAGCGCCGCCGACCACGATCTGGTGCGCACTGCCCTGGAACGGGTCGGCCTCGAAGGGGCCGCCGGGCGCGTCTTCGCCTCCCTCTCCGGCGGCGAACGCCAACGCGCCCTACTCGCCCGCGCCCTCGCCCAGCAGACCCCGGTACTGCTGCTCGACGAGCTGACGAACCATCTCGATCTCGGAGCCCAACTCGAATTACTGGAACTGGTCCGGGATCTCGGCCTCACCACCGTGGCCGCCCTGCACGACCTCGACCACGCCCTGGCCTACTGCGACCACCTGATCCTGCTCGCGGACGGCGCGGTCGTAGCCACCGGCCCACCCGCCGAAACCCTCACCCCCGACCGAGTCGCGGCCCTGTTCGGCGTCCGCAGCGCCATCGTCCCCCACCCCCTCACCGGCCGCCCCCACCTCGTCACCGCCCCACCCGAAACCGCACCGGCAGAGAGAGATCCACTCGGATGACCGAACCCGCGACCAGCGAGGCCACCCCCGCCTCCGGCCCGCCGCACTCTTCCCAGGCCGACGGCCACCCCAACGACGCGATAGCACCGTCCGAGACCGGCGTCCGACGCAACCGGTGGACCGCGCTATCCGAGACCGACGGCCCAGACGACAGCGGGGCAACGCCGTTCGAGGCCAACGGTCGAAGCGCCGGCAGGGCAGCAGCTGCCGGGGCCGGCGGTCGGCGCCCCGGCGCGACGGTGTCGGTCGGGGCGGCGGGCGTTGCGGCGGTGGTGCTGGTGGTCGCGGTCAGTGTGACCGTCGGGGATCGCGCCTATCTCGAGCAGGGGCTCGGCTATCCGGGTGGGGCGGCGGCTGCCACCTATGCCCTGTTGCGGCTGATTGCTTGTCTGGCAGGCGGATTCACGCTCGGGTCGCTCGTCTATGCCTTGTTCTGCGCCGCTCCCACCGGGCGCGGGCGGATGGCGGTGGACGGGTACGCGGCCGGGCGGATCGCGGAACGGGCGGCGGCGGTATGGGCGCTGAGTGCGGTCGCGCTGGTGCCGGTCACCGCCGCGGACGCCGCGGGGATGTCGCTCGGCACCGCCGTGCGATTGCGGGCGCTGCCACCGCTGATCGAGGCGGCCGAGAAACCCAAGGCGTGGCTGGTGGTCGCGGTGCTGACTGTCGCGGTCGCGGTGCTGTTGCGGTTGACACTGTCGTGGAACAGCCTGTTCGGGCTCGCGGGAATCAGTGCGGTGGCGGTGATCTCGCCCGCCGTGGTCGGCAATGCTGGGGAGGGGCCCAACCATGACTACGCGACCGGTGCGGTCATTCCGTTCACCATCGCGCTGTCGCTGCTGGCCGGGCTGAGCTGGAACGTGCTCGCCCAGTGGCGGCGCGTCGGTGGCCATGAGAGCGCGCGGCGGTTCCAGGTCGCGCTGCGCCGATACCGGGTCATCGTGACCGCGGCGGTGACGGTCATGATTCCGACGGCCGTAGTACTGATGCTGATCCTCGACCCGCCCAGTGCTTTCGGCGGGATCTACTCCTGGCTGGCGTTCAGCGCGGCATTCCTGTTGGCCACCCACCTCATGCTGGTCTGGTGGCTGGGCCGCGTGGCACCCGAATCCGGCTTACTCCCAAGCGTCTTGGTCATCGCGACGGCGACCGAGGAGGTGTGGCTGGGTATTTCGATCGCCATGGCCATTCAGCCCGCGCCGGCCTTCTCCAACCGCTCGTTCACCGCGCTACAGGTCTTCCTGGGCTTCGATCTGCCACATCCTCCGGATGCCTGGCGACTGCTCACCGTGTGGCGCTTCGACGTCGTCCTGGGCACGGCCGCGATCCTGCTGGCGGCCACCTATCTCGCCGGCGCGCACAGACTTCGCCGTCGTGGCGACGAGTGGCCGCGCTGGCGCACCCTGTCGTGGACGCTCGGCTGCCTGGCGCTGCTGCTGGTGACATCGTCCGGCATCGGCGCGTACGGCTACGGCATGTTCAGCGTGCACATGATGACCCATATGGCGCTCAATATGTTCATTCCGGTGCTGCTGGTACTCGGCGCGCCGGTGACGCTGTTGCTGCGCGCGGTCCCACCCGCCGGACGTGCGGGGCAGCCAGGTCCGCGCGAATGGGTACTGTCGCTGATGCATTCGCGGTTCACCCGCGTGCTGAGCAATCCGATCGTATCGCTCATCATCTTCGTGGTCTCGCTCTACGGCCTGTATTTCACGACGCTGTTCGATCAGCTCATCCGCTTCCACTGGGGGCATCTGCTGATGAACATCCACTTCCTCATCACCGGATACCTCTACTACTGGGCCATCATCGGCATCGATCCCGGGCCCAAGCGGCTGCCGCATCTGGGGCGGCTGGGCATGCTGTTCGCGATCATGCCGTTCCACGCCTTCTTCGGCGTCGCGGTGATGTCCTCGGACACCCTCATCGGCGCGGACTTCTACCCTCAACTCCAATTGGGTTGGATGCGCGACCTTTTGGCCGATCAGCGGCTCGGCGGCACGCTGGCTTGGATCTCCGGTGAGGTGCCGGTGCTGCTGGTGGTCGGCGCGCTGCTGTCGCAGTGGGCCAAGCAGGAGCGCAAGGAGGCGGCCCGCTTCGACCGGCATCAGGAGGAGTATCCGGAGGACGACGAGCTGGCCGCCTACAACGCCATGCTCGACCAGCTCAGCGCCCGCCGCCGCTAGCCTCGGCCCCGGAAGTTCCGCAGCCGCAGGCTGTTCCACACCACGAACAGCGATGAGAACGCCATCGCGCCGCCCGCCAGCAACGGATTCAACAGGCCCGCCATCGCCACCGGGACGGCGGCCACGTTGTATCCGAAGGCCCACATCATGTTTCCGCGAATGGTGCGCAGGGTGGCGTGCGCGAGTTCGATGGCGTCGGGTACCGCCGCCAGGTCCTCGCGCACCAGGATCATGTCGGCCGCGCCGATCGCCACATCGGTGCCGCGGCCGATGGCCAGCCCCAGATCGGCGGTGGCCAGGGCGGGGCCGTCGTTGATGCCGTCGCCGACCATGGCCACCCGGTGTCCCTGCGCGCGCAGGCTCCGCACCACCTCGACCTTGCCCTCGGGCAGTACCTCCGCGATCACCTCGGAGATGCCCACCTCGTCGGCGATCGCCTGCGCGGCAAAGGCATTGTCGCCGGTGACCAGCAGGGTGCGCAGGCCCAGTCGGTGCAGGCGCGCGACCGCGTCGGCCGCGCCGGGGCGCGCCGTATCGGCCACCGCGAGCACCGCCACCGCACGCCCGTCCACCGCGAAGTACACGGCCGTGCGGCCGAATCGCTGCTCCCGCTCCAACTGTCGCGCCAGCGCGGACGGAATGGGCACGCCCGCATCGGCGAACAGGGCCGCCCGCCCGATCAAGGCCGTACGGCCCTCGACCAGTCCACGTGCGCCCAGGCCCGGCAACGCCACGAAATCGGTGACCTCGGGCAGCGGCCCTGCGGCGCGGCCGTGCGCGGTGATCGCGGCGGCCACGGCATGCTCCGAGGCCGCCTCCAAACCTGCTGCGAGACCGATGATCTCGGCCCGATCCTCGCCCTCCACGGTGTGCACCGCCACCACGGTCATCGCACCCTCGGTGAGCGTCCCGGTCTTGTCGAACACCACCGTATCGACCGTCCGGCTGGCCTCGAGCGCATCGTGCCCCTTGATGAACACACCCAGTTGTGCGCCACGCCCCGACGCCACCATGAGCGCGGTCGGGGTGGCCAGGCCGAGCGCACACGGACACGCGATCACCAGCACCGCCAGGCCCGCACCGATGGCCGCGTCGAGACCCGCTCCGCTCACCATCCATCCGGTGAAAGTCGCTGCGGCCAGCACCAAGACGATCGGCACGAAGACCCCGGAGATGCGGTCGGCCAGCCTTTGCAACCCGGCCTTCCCGGCCTGGGCCTCCTCCACCAGGCGGATCATCCCCGCCAGCCGGGTCTGCGCGCCGACGGCCCCTGCCTCGACCACCAGGCGACCGGTCAGCGACACCGTGCCGCCGGTGACCGCCGACCCGGGCCCGACCTCGATCGGCGTCGACTCACCGGTCATGGCGGAGGCGTCGACACTCGAACTGCCCGACACCACCAGACCATCGGTGGCGATGGTCTCGCCGGGCCGGGTCAGGAAGCGCGCGCCCTCGGTCAATTCCTGGATGGGCACGGTGATCTCGCGGTCGTCGCGGGTCAGCACCGTCACATCCTTGGCACCCAGCGCGGCCAGGGCACGCAGCGCGCCACCCGCACGGCGCTTGGCCTTCGCCTCGAAATACCTTCCGGCCAGCACGAAGACGGTGACCCCGCCCGCGACCTCCAGATAAATCGAGTCGGCGTGCAAGATCGCGTTCCAGACACCGTGCACCGGTGCCGGATCGCGATCCCGGAACAGCAGCGTGACGATCGACCACAGCGTCGCCGACGTGATGCCCAGCGACACCAGGGTGTCCATGCTGGTCACCCCGTGCCGCAGCCCCGCCAGCGCGCGCCGGTGCAGCGGCGCGGCCGCCCACCCCACGATCGGCGCGGCCAATCCCAGCAGAATCCATTGCCAGCCGGTGATTCTGGTGCTCGGCTCCACCGCGAACATGATCGACAGATCGGCCAGCGGGAAGAACAGCAGCAGCGCCACCAGCAGCCGCCGGAACAGGTCGGCGGCGGCCCGATCCTCGGGCTCGGTATCGAGTATCGGTGTCGCGCCGGTGATCTCGCTCGCGCCGAAACCGGCCGCGATCACGGTGTCGCACAGCTGTTTCGCGTCCAGCGCGGGCGGCACGTCCACCGTCGCCACCCCGGTCGCCACATTCACCGCGGCGGTCACCCCGTCGAGCCGATTGAGGGCGCGCTCCACGCGTGCCGAACAACTGGCGCAGCTCATGCCGGTCACCGCCAGCCGCACCCGCTCGGCCGGTGGCACGAGCAGCGTCGAATTCTGCACAGTCACAGTCTCTTTCGTCGATCAGGCGGCAGGGTCGTGGCGGGACAGGTGGTTGAGGCGGCGGCCGCCGCGCGCACCCTGCGGCACCGGGACCGGCTGGTGCTCACGCCCGCCCTCTTCCGGCTCGCCGTCCAGGTGCCTGCGCAGCAGCACCGCCACCGCCAGGCCCGCGACCACCACCAGGTGCGAGGACACGCGGGCCACGGTGGTCTCGTGCCGGGCCAGGTCCAGCACCACGAACAGCCCGACGATGCCCGCGAAGCCGCCCAGGATCGGGATCAGGCCCGCGGCGGCCCGGGTGCGCAGCGCGCAATAGACCATGCCGATGCCCAGGGCCAGGTTCCACGCTGTGCTCTCGTTGAACAGATGCCCCGCGCCCGAATGGCCGAGATGATCTGTGTGCACGCCCATTCCGGCGCCCGCCAGTTGCGCGATGCCCAGTGCGCACTGCACCGCGCCGATCAACCCGAGCAGCAGTCGCAGCCGCTCGAGCCGGTCGTCACGATGACCGGGCAGCACACCTTCGGCTACCGCACGGTGCACGATCAGGTCGGTCAGATCCGGGGTCGGCGTCACCGGGCGCATCCGCAGACCACGGGTGGCGGCCACCGCCGCGTGATACCACTCCGCACAGCCGGCGCACTCCTCGAGATGCGCGTCGACCTGCGCCGACGGCACCGGTTCGGGTTCGTCATCGATGCGCGCGGACAGCGCTTCCTGACACACTTCGCACTTCACGTCGAAAGGTGTCGGATATTCGGGGCACAAAGTTCCCGGGCACCGGTGTGACATTGTCGGCAGTCGGCGAGTTTGCCGGTCGGCGTGCGGATCCGACTATGGTGAGCCGGTGCACTCGGCGTCCAGTGATGCCCGGATCGATGTGCTCGCAATGGCCGCCGCGCAGGGTGACAGGCGCGCCACCGAGCAGTTCATCCGCGCGACCCAAACAGATGTGTGGCGCTTCATCGCGCACCGAACCGACGCCGGCCGCGCCGACGACCTGACCCAGGACACTTACCTGCGAGCCCTCGGCAGCCTGCACCGATTCGAGGGCCGCTCGACCGCGCGCGCCTGGCTGCTGTCCATCGCGCGCCGCGTCTGCGTCGACGAGATTCGCACCGCCATGGCGCGGCCGCGGGTCTCGTGGAGCGCGGACTGGGAGGAGGCCGCCGACCGCGGTCGCGCCGGAGCCGATGCCGCCGTACTCGAATTCGCCGAAGTGAAGATCATGCTCGCCGCGCTCACCGAGGAACGCCGCGAAGCCCTCATCCTCACCCAGGTACTGGGGCTGTCCTATCAGGAGGCCGCCGAGGTGTGCGGCTGTCCGACCGGCACCATTCGTTCCCGCGTGGCCCGCGCCCGCGAGGATCTCATCGCCGCCGCTCGCGGCGACGACGCGGCCGACGCCCGGGGCTGAATTCCCCCGACGCCCGGGGCTGAGCCTGCGTAAACGCCCACTGTGGGCCGGTTCACGGTCATCTACGTAGGTACTTAGTAGTTTCTCAGCGTTTACCTACTATTCAACTACGTAGACCATCTACGGTCTTAGTTAGTAGATGAGTCACCGACGTGACCTGAACCGGCAAGCAGAGAGGCAATGTCGCCATGCAGCAAGCCCATCGATCACGCCCCACCGTCCGCCGCCTGAGCCTGATCCTGGCCCCCTTCGCGGGCGCGGCAGCCGTGGTCCTCGCCGCCGGGCCCGCCGCCGCGGAATCCCTGTCTCGCGGCGGATTCTCCACCGGCCCAAGCACTTCCACCACTTCCGGACCGCAAGGCGGCGGCGCGGACGCCAAGCGCGCCGAGGGCCCCGCGCAGTCCGGCGGCAATCCCGGCCAGCGCGGCATCGTCACCCACGGCGAAGACCACACCGGCCTGCACGACAGCGACCCCTTCGGCTACCTGCACACCGACATGAATCCCGTTCTACAGAACCAGCATCCGCGCGCCACGGACGACTTCTCACAGACCGCCCCGCAGCCGCTCAGCTCCCGCGCGGGCAACCCGGCGGGCTGGACACAGAACTGGAACGACGACGGCACCGGCTACACCGTCTGCCCCGCCCTCGCCAGCCACTGCTGACCCCGATCCGCGCACGCGATCCCCCGGAGCCCGAAATGCCTTCCACCGCAAGCCCACTGCCGAACATCCCAGCCACCGACACGAACACCCGGCCGACCGATGCAGCCACCATGGCGGCCGCTGCGACCACCCCTGCGACGGGTGTCGGCGCAGGGGCGACCGCTGTGGGCACGGTGGTGACCAGGCCCGCCCAGCCCAGGAAGATGCGACGCCTGGGCCGCGTGGCCACCACGCCGATGGCCATCGCGGCGCTCGCCGTCGCGGGCCTGCCGCTGGCCGCGACCGCGGAGGCCGACCCCGGCGAGCGCAAATCTCGCCCGAGCGCCGGATGTCTTTGGGCCGGAATGACTTACGCCGAGCAGACCACCGTCCGCGCGGGCGGAACCACCTTCCGCTGCGGCACCGACGCCGGTGCGCCGTACTGGTTCGCCGGGCAGGCGGCGGGGACGATCACCCCCGCGCCCAGCCCCGGCGCGGCCGCCTCCCCGGTCGGCCAATTCAGCCCCGGCGCAAGGCAACCCGGCACCAGCTACACCGACTACTGCGTCGGCAACCAGCTCATCCCCGGCACCGACGACGTCTACCAGGTGGTGCGTGTCCCCAGCGGCGCAACCCTGTGGAAGGCCGCCCACCCCATCTCCAACTGGAAATTCGACGACAACCGCCCAGCCCCCACCTGGCGCACCGGCTCTCTCTGCATCGACGGCGTCCTCACCTGACCCATACCCCGCCCGCACCCCCTCAGCGGGCTTGCCAGGTTGGCTGGCTCGGCCCCCAGGGCCGAGCCGGTCCGCCGACCGGCCGGACCTCCACCATTGCACCCGGACCTCCACCATTTCCGCCGGACCTTCGCCGCACGGCCAACCCTCGCCCCATCATCCGCTGCACGGCCAACCCTCGCCCGATCATCCCAGCGTGCTTCTCGGCCGGGATCCACACGCGCAGAGTGGATTCCGGCCAAAAGCATGCCGGAATGACGGATGGAATGTCGGATGGAATATCGGCAGAGTGACCCTCGGTCAGAGGGCTAGGCGCATGACGGTCAAGGGGGTTCCGGCCATGGTGCGCCAATCCCTTTCCGGCACATGCGTGAATCCGAGACGGTCGTACATTCGCCTGGCGTCCTGCATGGTCGGCATGGTGGTCAACACGACCGCCTCGAAGCCCTCGGCGCGCGCCGTGTCGATCACCCGGTTCAGCAGCGCCGTCCCCACACCCAGCCCACGTGCCGCCTTGGACACCGCGAGCATGCGGAACTCCATCTCTCCCGCCCGCGCGATATCCGCGAACGGCGTGCCCGGCCGGGCCATGGTCAGCGAACCAAGCATGTCCTCGTCCCGGACCGCCACCAGAATCTCGGCCGATTCCGCCCGAGTGGCGGTGTCGGCAAGCTCTGCGACATACAGGCTTTCGGGATTCACATGCCCCTCACCCACATAGACCTCGACGGTCAAATCACCGACCGCCTTGAAATCCCCGACCTCGGCATCCCGAATCACTACGCCATCGCGTTGGTCCGCGCCCATCACCACAACTCCATCCTCATCGCCCCACGACGCCCTTCGGGAGTCGTACTCAGTCAACCGCTTTCGGGTCCTCGGAAACGGCTTCGGGGCCGCCCTCGAGAAGTTTGGCGAAGCCTTCCTCGTCCAGGATCGGGACGCCAAGTTCCTCGGCCTTCTCCGCCTTGGAGCCGGGTGAATCGCCGATCACCACGAAAGCCGTTTTCTTCGAGACCGATCCGGCGGCCTTGCCGCCGCGGATGAGGATCGCCTCCTTCGCGCCGTCGCGGGTGAAGTTCTGCAGGGAGCCGGTCACCACGATGGACAGGCCCTCGAGGTTGCGCTCGATGGACTCGTCGCGCTCGTCGACCATCCGGACACCGGCCGCCGCCCACTTGTCGACGATATCCAGATGCCAAGGGACGGTGAACCATTCGGTCACCGCGGCGGCGATGGTGGGGCCGACGCCGTCGGTGGCGGCGAGCTCCTCGGACGACGCTTCGCGGATGGCGTCCATGCTGCCGAAGGCGGTGGCCAGGGCACGGGCTGCGGTGGGTCCGGCGTGGCGGATGGACAGGGCCACCAGGACCCGCCAGAGCGGTTGCTCCTTGGCCGCGTCCAGATTCTCCAGCAAGCGTTTGCCATTCGCCGACAGGGTGCCGTTCTTGTTGGTGAACAGCGTGGTGGTCAGCAGCGTGTCCGCGTCGAGGGCGAACAGGTCACCCTCGTCGGCGATCGCACCCGACTTCAGCAGATCGACGGCGGCCTCGTAACCCAGCGCCTCGATATCGAACGCACCGCGCCCGGCGACGTGAAAGACACGCTCCCGCAACTGCGCCGGGCAGTACTGCTGATTCGGGCAGCGGATATCGGCGTCGCCCTCCTTGGCCGGGGCCAGCTCGGTCCCGCATTCGGGACAGTGCGTCGGCATGACGAAGGGCCGTTCACTGCCGTCGCGGGCATCGACCACCGGACCCAGCACCTCGGGAATCACGTCCCCGGCCTTGCGGATGGTGACGGTGTCGCCGATCAGCACGCCCTTGCGCTGCACCTCGGAGGCGTTGTGCAGGGTCGCCATGGCCACCGTGGATCCCGCCACCGTGACCGGGGCCATCACCGCGAACGGCGTAACCCGGCCCGTACGACCGACATTCACCTGAATGTCGAGCAGCTTGGTGGTCGCCTCCTCCGGCGGATACTTGTAGGCGATGGCCCAACGCGGCGCGCGCGAGGTCGAGCCGAGGCGGCGTTGCAGGCTGAACTCGTCGACCTTGACAACCTGGCCGTCGATCTCGTGCTCGATATCGTGGCGGTGCTCGCCCCAATAGTTGACGCGATCCACCACCGCATCCGCGCCCTGCACCCGCACCGTGTGCGCCGAGACCGGCAGCCCCCACGCGGCCAGCGCCCGATACGCCTCGTACTGCGACTCCGGCGCGAAACCCTCCAGCCGCCCGAACCCGTGGCAGATCATCCGCAGCCGCCGCCGCGCCGTCACCGCCGGATCCTTCTGCCGCAGCGAACCGGCCGCGGTATTGCGCGGATTCGCGTACGGCGCTTTACCTTCCGCAACGATGCCGGCATTGAGCGCCTCGAAGTCGGCCAACGTCATGAACGCCTCGCCGCGCACCTCGAGAAGCTTCGGCACCGGGAAGTCGTCGCTGTGGATCAGCTCGTGCGGGATGTCCTCGATGGTGCGCGCATTGAGGGTGACGTCCTCACCGGTGCGCCCGTCGCCGCGCGTCGCGCCGCGTACCAGCTTGCCGTCCTCGTAGACGAGGTTGAGCGCGACCCCGTCGATCTTCACCTCGCAGACATAGTGGATGTCGGTGCCGGCGTCGGCCTCCACCTTGGCGATCCACTGCCGCATCTCCTCGGCATTGAAGACGTTGTCCAGCGAGTACATCCGCTCCAGGTGATCGACCGGCGCGAACTCGGTGGTGAACCCGCCGCCGACCAGCTGGGTCGGCGAATCCGGTGTGCGCAGATCGGGATGCGCCTCCTCGAGCGCCACCAGCCGGTTGAACAGCTCGTCGAACTCGCCGTCGGTGATGATCGGCGCGTCCCGCACGTAGTAGCGGAACTGGTGGTCACGGACCTCCTCCGCCAGCCGCTGCCACTCGACCCGCTCGTCCCCGCTCGCCGCGGTGATCTCGTTGCCAGATTCGCTCACCCCGGTACTTTATCTCGCCCGACCGACAGGCCCGATCAACATTCCCGCACGTCGCGACACTATCGAGACGATTTCCGGGTGTCCGGGAACACCCGCGCCGACGCCCGGGTTGCTGCTGTCATGGACCTCGCCAAGGCACTCGATTTCGCGCGCTCCCACCACCGTTCGGTGCTGACCACCATCCGCCGCGACACCCGCCCGCAGCTGTCCAATGTCACCCATTGGACCGGCGACGACGGCATCGTCCGCGTCTCCATCACCGCCGACCGTGCGAAGTACCACAATCTGCTGCGCGAACCCTGGGCCGCGCTGCACATCTCCAGCGACGATTTCTGGTCCTACACGGTCATCGAGGCCACGGCCGATCTGTCGCCGGTCGCCGCCGACCCGCACGACGCCACCGTCGACGAACTCGTCGCCTACTACCGCGCGGTCAGCGGAGAGCACCCCGATTGGGACGACTACCGCCGCGCCATGGTCGCCGATCGCCGGGTGATGCTGCGATTGGTCCCGACCCGCGCCTACGGCCTTACCCGCTGAGCCTGGCGGTCTCCACCCGACCCGCCATTCAGACCAACCGGTTGCCCGGTTCAGGGCGGGCTACTCGGCGGCCGTGAACTCCGGATGCGGCAGTGTCGCACCGGTTTCCAGCAGGCTCTTGAGGTTGGACAGGATGGCGGGCCAACCCTGGCTGATGACCGGCAGCACGGTGCTCTGCGGCGGGAAGCCGTCGTGCGTGACGGTGAGCTTCACGATCTCGCCCAGCTCCTCGAGCTGGAAGGTGACCGTGGAGCGCGGTTCCGCGCCCCACACCGCGACATCGGCGGCGGGCATGCCCATCGCCTCGGCGAAGGTCTCGTCGAAGGTGTGCCAGGTGTAGGACAGCTTGGTGTACGGGTCGGCCGTCAGCACCACCTGGCCCGGGTTGACGCCGGTCCAATTCTGCTGGTGCCAGACCATTTCCGAACCGGGCTGCCAGTCGGTGTCGAAGGTCGCGCCCCAGTACTGCTTGGTGAAGGCCGGTTCGGTCAGCGCCTGCCACAGGCGCTCGGGGGTGGTCTTGATGTAGCTGACGTAGACGAAATCCTCGCTCATGGGGGAACCCTCCAATGCGGATTTGAGATCGGCGAGCACGTGCACCCGACCTCGGTGGTAGCGGTTGATCCAGCGGTCGGCGATGGCATTGACCGGTTCGGGATTGAGGTAGTGCAGCTTCTCGCGGCCCCGCCGTTGTGTCGCAATCAGATTGGCGGCCTCGAGCACCGCGAGGTGTTTGCTGACCGCCTGCCGGGTCAAGGCGAGCTCGGCGCACAGTTCGCCGAGGGTCTGACCATTGCGTTCGTCGAGCTTGTCGAGCAGTCTGCGGCGGGTCGGATCGGCAAGGGCCTTGAACACGTCGTCCACGGGGCCACCTCACACCATCGCCATAGGCAACCTGATGGTTGCATGTTTCAGAATAGGCAACCGATGAGTTGCCTGTCAATCCTGGCGTCCGAGTGCAACCGACCGGCATCGCCCGCATAGGGTGGGTCGCAATTACGGCCCGCTACCGGCAGGATGTCCAAGGTGTTGCGTAGTTTTCAGGTGACGAACCATCGGTCCCTCGCCGAGCCGCAGGAACTGCGGCTCACCCGGGGTAGCGGGCCGATCGCCACACCCGTCACAGCGGTGTACGGGGCGGCCGCCACCGGCAAGACCGGACTCGTCGACGCGCTCGACAAGATGCGCGACGCCGTGTTGAATTCGGTCACCGGGTGGGATCCCTACTCCGGCCCGGTGCGCACCCCGCACCTCGGATTCGTCGACCGCCCTTCGGAATTCGTCGCCAACTTCGTCGCCGAGGGCTGCCCGTACACCTACGGCTTCCGCCTCGACAATGCCGACGTGGCCGCCGAATGGCTGCACTCGCACCCGCACAACCGCAAGCGGGTGGTCTACGAGCGCGCCGGCGACGACATCCGCATCGGGCCCATGTTCGAGGCCGCCCGCTACGGGCTGGGCGCGGTGGTGCCGCTGGTGCGTCCGAATGCGCTGCTGCTCAGCCTTTCCGGGCAGTTGTACGCCGAGCCGCTGGTCCCGGCCTACCGCTGGTTCCAGTCGCTGCTGGAAGTCCAGTGCGGGCAACCGGATCCGTCGGAGATCGCGCACCGGGTGGGCTCGCACATCTCGCGCTCCACCGATCACGCGGTGCGGCTGCTCACCCTGCTGCGCTCCGCCGACCTCGGCATCACCGATCTGCTGCTGCCCTCGGACGATCCCATGTACGCCGACTACCTGCGCGACCTGGACACCGATATCGCCGCCACCACAAAGGAAATCGAGTCCTGCACCATCTCGGCGAACTACGCCGAGGAGCTGTTCCTCGAACACGGCATCACCACCACCCTGCTGCAGCGCGAACTGGCCAACCTCTACGCCGCCCGCGACGCCCTCTACTCCCGCATGGTGGCCCGCCGCGGCGTCGGCCTGGGCCTGACCCACGAGGGCATCGAGACCGCCTTCGACATCACCGACGAATCCAGCGCCACCCTCGCCATGCTGCGTCTGCTGCCGCCCATGCTGGACGCCCTCGACACCGGCGGCGTGCTGGCCGTGGACGATATCGACGCCGCCCTCACCCCCGAAACCGCCGACAGCATCATCCAGCTGTTCCAGAACCCCGAAACCAACACCCAGGGCGCGCAATTGGTGTTCACCACCGCCAACCGCACCCTCATCGACCGCGGCAACGGCCGCTCACAGTCCAAACGCACCACCGTCTGGCAGCTACGCCGCCAGCAAGGGGTCTCCGAACTCACCGCCCAGTAGCCGGTCGAGCATGCTTGGTTTCCCCCGCGCCTAGCATGGAGTCCATGGTCATCCAGCTGCTGTTCCTCCTGATGGTCGCCGTCGCCGTGGGCGCGGCGATCGCCTACTACCGCCGCGGTACCGGCAACATCGGGCGCGGGATGGCGAGCGACCCCTCCGGGTTCCTCGGCAATCGCTCACCGGTCGGCCTCGAGTCGGGAACCCTCTACCTCACCGGCGTGAGCCCCCACCCGAACGTCCCCGGCGAGCAGTACGTCACCATCACCGGCAGCATCTCCGGGCCTTCGGTGGTGGCCCACGAGGTCTACGGCCGCTTCGCCTGGGACACCGCCCAGTGGCCGGCCATCGGCGACCAGATCCCCGTCGCCTACCCCTCGGGCAAGCCCAACAAATGGCAACTAGACCACCCGGGCGCCCGCCCCTACTTCGGTTCGAGGCGACCGAAGAACCAGGGCTGACGGCAGGGCGGCCGCTCAGTCGTGGTGGTGGTCGCCGGTGTGCCCGGGGGTCGAATCATCCTGGTAGTCGGGCTGTTCCGGGAAGAAGAAGGAATCGTGCGGCATGGGTGCGCCCGGAATGTAGTCGAAGGGGCGCTCGATGCCGGTGGCCGGCGGGCCGCCCTGGGGATCCAGCCACAGGTGCACATCCCAGAAGCGGCCGTGGGTGGGCCCGAAGGCCTTGGTCGGCAGCGGGAACAGGTCTCCGGCGCTCTGCCCGAGGTAGTCCTCCCGGGGCGGTTCGGCCACGAACCCGAAATCGGGGAAGGTGTGCGCGCCCTGCTCGTGAACGAACCAGTCGCTCTTGCTGATACACAGATCCGGTGAGGTGGGGTACACCCCCGGCGTGTACATGATGCCGTGCGCCCAGCCGATCAGCTCGTAGGGAAAGTTCGCCTGGTAGGGGTTGATCTGGGCGGCAAGCGAGTCCTGCGAGACAGACCGGTACACGGCCATGCCGGGATTGCCCGACCTCGCCTCCTTCTCCAGGAGGGCCTCCGGGCGCGCGATGGCCAGACCGGTGTTCTCGAAGTTCACGTGCAGGTGGGTCGGCAACATCCAGCCGACCGCCGCCAGCGCCGCGACATCGCCCCAATCGTTCAATCGGGTGAGGTGCCCGAGCCGAGCGAGAAGCCGCTGCTGATCCTGCATCAACGACGCCTCCCGCTCGGCCCCTTCGCAGTACCCGGGCTCGGGAGCCCTACCGCCGGGGTCGGCTGCCGCAACCGCGGAACCCGTGATGAGCAGCGCGAAAGTGGCAGCCAGCAGACCGGTCCTGCGCCAGACGTGAGTCATGGCCTGCAAACTAGCAACCATTCGGCAATCGATCCCGGCGGCGCGACGGCGTGTCCGAAGGTCAGCGGCGGATGGCTGCGATGCTGCCGATGCGCGGGTTCAGGGGGCCGGCGGGGCGGTCGAGGTGGGCGGTCATGTCGTTCCAGCTGTGGAATTGGGTATCCCAGCCGATTTCGTCGAGCCAGGCTTCGACATCGAAATCGGCGGGGCGGGCCATGTGTTCGGGGGGTGCTTCCCGGCCGACGAAGTTTCGCAGTTCGCGGTACGGGGGTGCGTCGGGATCGACGGCCACGCGGCCCGCACCGAAACGGCTTCCGGGGGCGGACAATTCGGTGAGTGTCAGTACGACGCTCCGATTCCAGTCCTGGTTCAGGTAGCCGAGCGACCCCTCGTCGACCCAGTAGGTCGGCACGCTCGGCTGGAAGCCGCTGTCCAGCAGTGCTTTTCGCCAGTCCTCCCGGAGATCGGCGACGATGACTCGACGCTGACAGGTCGGGGTCGCTTCCGTCGCCGCGAGGACGGGTTCCTTGAAATCGAAGAGTTCGGGCAGGTCGATTTCGAAGACGGTGATGTCCTGCGGGAGGTTCATCCGGTAGGCGCGGGTGTCCAAACCCGCTCCCAGCAGCACGATCTGGCGGCAGCCCGCCGCGACGGCCGCCTCGAAACGCTCGTCGACCAGTCGGACGCCGATGGTTCTGCCGTCGAAGAACTGATCGGCGAGCGCCTCCAGCTGCGTCCAGCGCTGCTCGCCGAAGCCCGCCCGGGCGGCGGTGACGAAGGCTTGCGCCAGCGGGTCGTCGTAGAGCCGATCCTCCCGTTCGCTCTCCCGCGCCCTGATGACGGCGACCCCGATCGCGGTCACGGCGACGCCGTCGACCGGCACTTTCACTGTCTCGGCCATGCTTGCTCCCCAGTGCAAATTAACTTGCCGCCCGGCTAGGTATCTGCCGGTGAGACAGACGGTAGGCTGCTTACTTGCCGGTCGTCAAGGCAGTTGGGCGAAACAGCGGGAAGGGAATCGATGGACGGGCGTCGCAGTGACACGCGCGAACGGATCCGGTCCGTCGCCATGGAACTGTTCTCCGAACGCGGCTACGAGAAGACCTCGCTGCGGGAGATCGCCGAACGCCTGGGCGTCACGAAAGCGGCGCTGTACTACCACTTCCGGACCAAGGAAGACATTGTCGCGAGCCTGTCGGAGGATCTGCGCGGCGGCATCGACGAGATCGTGCGCTGGGCCGAATCCGCCCCGCCCGGATCGGAACGCGCCCGCGAGATCGTGACCCGCTACGGGGATCTGCTGCACAGTCTCGGCAAGGACATGATCCGGTTCTGGGCCGAAAACCAGCCCGCCTTCCGCGATCTCGGCTTCGGCACCAGCCTGCGCTACCAGTTCCGGGTACTGGCCGACCTGATGGCCGCACCCAGTACAGAACCCATGGACATCTTCCACGCCCGCCAGGCGTTGCTGGCGATCAGCTGGAGCCTGTCCATGATGGGCGATCTGCCGCTACCGGACGAGGAGAGCAATGCCGCGTCCGTCGCCATCGCGCTGAGCATCCTCGATCGGATGTGAATCCACCTGCCGTGCAGGCGGATTCACCGAACCTCACTCGAAGCTCAACGACTCCGGATCCTCCGCGTAGACGCGCGCCGTCTCGGCGGCCAGGCTCAGCGCCTCGCGCGCCCACGTCAGCGGCGCACCGGCCAGTCCGCACGCCGGGGAGACCAGCACCTGTTCGGCCAGCAACCGGCGTGGGAATCCGAGCCGATCCATCAGCCGCACACCGGGTTCGGCCACCTCACGCCAAGTGATCGGCTTCGCGGGCGGGGCCGTCGGCACCAGGCCGAGGACCAGATGCTTTCCGCCGTCCAGCAATTCGCCGATGCTGTCGAGGTTCGCGGTGCCGATGGTCGCCAGATCGAAGCTCACCGCGGCGGCAGAACTTTTGCGCAGGAAGCGCAGCGACGGCTTGTCGGAACACGTGTGCGCCACGACGGGCACCGACTGACGAGCGATCAGGGTGTCCAGCACGTGCAAGGCTTCGGGTTCGGGCATGGCGCGCACCGTGTTCAGCACGCTCACGCCCTTCAGGGTGCCGTCGAGCACGGCCGTCAGATCCGGCTCGTCGATCTGGAGCAGAACCTGTGCGCCCAGCCTTTTCCCCACCTCGGCAACATGATTCGCGATGCCCTCGGCCATGGACTCCGAAAGATCCCGCAGCGCACCGGAATCGGTGAGAATCCGATGCCCCATCGGCAGCTCGACCTCCGCCGCCACCGACAACGGGCCAGCCACCTGCACCTTCACCGAATGCCCGGAACCGGCGAAACCACCGATTTCCCAAGCCTCTTCGAGCGCGTCCAGGTCGGTCCGCAGCAGATCGTGCGCCCGCCGTGCCACCGTGCCGGGTCGCGCCGCCAGGCGGTAACCGCGGGTGGTGCTGTCGAACCGCATGTCCACCAACAGGGCAGAAACACGGCCGAGCATGTCCGCGCCCACACCGCGCGCGGGCAACTCGACCAGGTGCGGCAGCTGACCCAGCTCCCCCACCACGGTTGCCGCCGCCTCGCGCGGATCGGTCCCGGGCCACGACCCGATACCGGTCGCGATGCCCCCGCGCAGAACCGGCGCGTCGCCAGCGTTGGTCATTGCAACCTCATTCGTCGGTGTAGCACTCATCGGTCGGGTCGCAGCGCGTTCGCGGGGAGTCGCTACGGCCTATTCGTCGGTGTCGCCGCGGTCCGGGCCGCTCGAATTCTCGTACCAGTCCCAGCAAGTCGCGTTCACGAACCAGTCCCAGGTCTTGCTCGCACGCTCGGAGCCGTCGCTCGGGGCGGGTTGCGGGTCACCCGGCCGGAATTCACCGGTGTCGGTCCGGGCCAGCTGCTGCGGCTGCTCGGTGACGCCCGCCGGATGCACGGCGCTGAAGCGGCCCCGGCGGGCCTTACGGCGCGGGCGCAGACGCGCGGGTTGCGGCATGCCGCTGGCCCACACCACACGACCGGACCTGACCGAATGAACTTGTTGAGCCACATATGATTTCGCGCGGGCGCGCGAGCCGCGGTCGCTCACCGGCCGCTTTCCGCGAGCAGTTCGCTCGGGTGAGGTTCACGTTCGGTCCCGGAGATGGTGCCGCTGCCCAGCACCTCGTCGCCCGCCGCGTCCACGCGGTAGAGCACCACGGCCTGGCCGCGCGCCACACCGGTCAGCGGTTCGCGCAGGCGCACCACCAGCCCGCCGTCCACGGCCTCAGCGACCGCTGCGGCGGTACCGCCGTGGGCACGCACCTGGGCCACGCATTCGATCGGGCCGGCGGGGATTTCGCCGGAGGTCCAGATGGCGCGCTCGGCCAGCACCGTCCACACCTCGAGATCCTTGGCCGAACCCACCCGCACCACACCGGAATCCGGGTCGATATCGGTGACGTAGCGCGGCTTGCCGTCGGCGGCCGGGCCGGGCAGGCCCAGACCCTTGCGCTGACCGATGGTGAACCCGTGCACGCCTTCGTGATCGGCCAGCTTGGTGCCGTCCGCGTCGAGCACCGCGCCCGGGCGGATACCGATCTTCGCGCCCAGGAACGCCTGGGTATCACCGGAGGGGATGAAGCAGATGTCGTGGCTGTCGGGCTTGTTCGCGACCGCGAGACCGCGCTCGGCGGCCTCCTCGCGGATCTGCGGCTTCGGGGTGTCGCCGACCGGGAACATGGCGCGCGACAGCTGTTCCGGCGTCAGCACCGCCAGCACGTAGGACTGATCCTTGTCCGCGTCCACGGCCCGGCGCAGCACGCCGTCCTCGAGGCGCGCGTAATGCCCGGTGACCACGGCGTCGAAGCCCAGCGCCACCGCGCGATCGGCCAGCGCCGCGAACTTGATCTTCTCGTTGCAACGCAGGCACGGGTTGGGGGTCTCACCGGCGGCGTACGCGGCGACGAAGTCGTCGATCACGTCCTCCTTGAACCGGTCGGCGAAATCCCAGACGTAGAACGGGATTCCGAGCACGTCGGCGGCCCGGCGGGCATCGCCGGAATCCTCCTTCGAGCAGCAGCCACGCGATCCGGTGCGTAGCGTGCCCGGGTTCGCCGACAGTGCCAGGTGCACGCCGACCACCTCGTGGCCGGCATCCACGGCACGGGCGGCCGCCACGGCGGAATCAACGCCACCACTCATCGCGGCAAGCACTCGCATCTAGAAGCCTCCCTTCGCTCCGGCCAAACCGGCCGCCTTCGCCCGCTCGACCACCTGCGGCAGCGCCGCCAGCAGGGCATCGATATCGGCGTCGGTCGAGTTGTGTCCCAAGGTGAATCGCAGGGATCCGCGCGCCAGCGCCGGTTCCACACCCATGGCCAGCAGCACATGGGAGGGACCGGCCACACCGGCATTGCACGCGGATCCGGTCGAGCATTCGATCCCGGCGGCGTCCAGCAGCATCAGCAGCGAATCGCCCTCGCAGCCGGGGAACGTGAAGTGGGCGTTGCCCGGCAGGCGCTGCGCACCGGTCGCCCCCTCGCGGAGCGGATCGGGGCCGTTGAGCACCGCCTCCGGCACGACGGCGCGGACGCCGTCGATGAGCCGGTCACGCAGCCGCTCCAGGTCGAGCGTGCGCACGGGCAATCCGGCCACGGTCTCGCGGACGGCCGCCGCCAGCCCCACCGCCGCAGGCACATCCGAGGT
This sequence comes from Nocardia sp. NPDC059240, assembly GCF_042753865.1. NCBI lineage: Bacteria > Bacillati > Actinomycetota > Actinomycetes > Mycobacteriales > Nocardiaceae > Nocardia > Nocardia sp. NPDC059240. Next base: position 256,924 of record NZ_JBHZAC010000013.1, read on the forward strand.
CCCCGAACGCAGATCACGCTCATGCCCGCCACCGTGCAGCAGCGGCACCGCCGGCACCTGACGGCCCAGCAGCAGTACCCCGGCTCCGTGCGGACCGCCGACCTTGTGCCCCGCGAAGGAGGCCGCGGCCAGCCCGCTCCGAGCGAAATCGATGGGCAGCTGCGCTGCCGCCTGCACGGCATCCGAGTGCATGGGCACCTCGAATTCCTGTGCCACTGCCGCCAATTCCTCGATCGGCTGAATCGTCCCGACCTCGTTGTTGGCCCACATGACGCTCACCAGCGCCGTCTCCGCGGCATATGCGGCCAGCGCGTCGCGCAGTGTCCGCGGCGAGACGACGCCTTGGGCGTCGCACTCCAGCCACGTGATCCGCGCGCCCTCGTGCTGCTCGAGCCACTCCACGGTGTCCAGCACCGCGTGATGCTCCACCGAACTCACCAGAATCCGCGTCCGCTTCGGATCAGCGTCCCGGCGCGCCCAGTAAATCCCCTTGAGCGCCAGATTGTCGCTCTCGGTCCCGCCCGAAGTGAAGATCACCTCCGAAGGCCGCGCCCCCAGCCCCGCCGCGATCGACTCCCGAGCCTCCTCGAGCATCCGCCGCGCCGCCCGCCCCGACCCGTGCAACGACGACGCATTCCCCGTCGTCCCCAGCGCATGGCACATCGCCTCGACCGCGACCGGGAACATAGGAGTAGTGGCCGCGTGATCGAGGTAGACCGTCTGGGCACCGACCGGACCCGGGAAAGCCGACTTCATGACCGTCCAAGGATAGCCGCCACCGTCGCGCCGATATTCCCGCCATCCCCGCACCGCCCGCATGGCACGGCCCGCCCACACCCGAGCCCACACATCCGCCTCCACTCCAGCGGCCCCGCCACCCCACCGACCACGCAAACACGAGCCACTGTGATTAGCACGAAGCCCCGCCCACCCAGGTTCGGCCGTGACACGACTCACGCGGCGGGGGTGAGGTTTCGTACCTCAGCTGTCTTCGTCGGGTTCATCGGACGGTCATGGACGAATGACCAACTCGATGCTTGGAACCTGTTTCATTCGGGTCGCATTTCAAGATCGACCTGTGAGGAACAGTTATGCGCCACAACGGCGTTCGGAAGTATCGAAGCAAGGGCTTTGCCTTGGCGGCTGCGGCCTTGTTGGCCGCGGTCGGGGGGTCGGCGGTTACGTCGAGTGTCGCGGATGCGGCTGTGACCAGCCCTAATCTGATTGTCGACGGTGATGCCGAGGCGGTGGCGCAGTGCTCGCCCAAGGGGCTGGACGGGATGACATTGCCGGGATGGAACATCGGCAAGGGTGAACCGAATGCGGTGTGTTACGGGCAGCCGGGGTGGCCGGACGCGTCCTCGCCGGGGCCGGCCAACCGGGGTCAGAAGTTCTTCGCCGGTGGTGGCACCGGTAATGCCGAGATGGATCAGACCATCAATGTGTCGGGCGCCGGGTCGGCCATCGACCAGGGTGGGGTGAGCTTCGACCTGAACGGGTGGCTGGGCGGCTATGGCGCGCAGGACGATCGGGTCAATATGACCGCGACGTTCCTCGGTGCTTCGGGCAACCAGCTCGGGTCGGCCGAGTGCGACGATGTGAGCAGCATCGACCGCGGACTCAAAACCGGTCTGCTGCAGCGTGATACGAAGGGCACCCTGCCCAAGGGGACCCGTTCGGTGAAGATCCAGCTGAACTACAGCTGGACCGACGGCGACACCAACGACGGCTACGCCGACGACCTGTCGTTCACCATCGGCGCCTCCCTGCCCGCACCGAAGCTGACCGCGCCCGCCACCACCGTGCCTGGATACGACCACGTCTTCGTGGTCTACATGGAGAACCAGGACTACGACGGCCTCACCGGCATCATCGGAAATCCCCTGGCCCCCTATATCAATGGCCTGCGGCCGCAGGCGGCGACGCTGACCCAGTCCTACGCCACCACGCACCCGAGCGACCCGAACTATGTCGCACTGGCGGCGGGCGGCCTCTACGGGCTGGTCGACAACAGCGTGACCACAACGACTCTCGACGCGAACCACATCGGCACCAGCGTCGACGCCGCGCACAAGACGTGGAAGGGCTACGCCGAGGACGCCAACGGCAACTGCGACCAGACCGCCCACGGCCAGTACTACCAGGACGACCTGCCGTTCCTGTACTTCAAGAACATGAAGTCCGACCCGACCTACTGCGCGGCGCACCTGCAGCCGCTCACCCAGATGACGGCGGACCTGAAGTCGACGGCCACCACCCCGAACTTCGTCTGGTTCGCCGCCAACGAATGCCACAACATGGAGGGCTGCGGCGTCGCCTCCGGTGACAGCTGGCTCAGCACCACCCTGCCCACCATCTTCAACTCCCCCGCCTGGAAGCAGCAGCGCTCGCTGCTCATCCTGACCTGGGATGAGGGTGCCACCAAGGCCTTCGGCCCCCTGTTCCCGAACCGGGTCCCCACCCTCGTGCTCGGCTCACAGAACACGGTGAAGGCCGGCTCCACCAGCTCCGAGCGCACCGACCAGTACGGCTTGCTGCGCACCATCGACACCGCGCTGGGCCTACACCCCCTGACCAACAACGACCGCTACGCGGCCACGGTCAACGACATCTGGTCCGGCCACTGATCATCCGATAAACCAGTCGACGGCGGGGGGGCGTTCGGCGTAGGCCCCGCGCGGGCGCGGGGGCGGTGGGGGGGGGGTAATTGGCAGCGGCGGGG
>NZ_JBHZAC010000014.1:0-257494 GCF_042753865.1 Nocardia sp. NPDC059240
GCGCGGATCTGGCGATCCGCGCCACCCCTCCGAAACTCAGCCCCGGGCCGCTGCCAGCATGCGTTCTTTTCCTGCGAGCACGTGCGCCTCCATCAGCTCGCCCGCGCGCTCGACGTCACCGGCGGCGAGGCAGTCCAGGATCTCGGCGTGCTGCGTGTTCGAGATGTGGCGGGCCGCAGCGGTTTCCAGTCCGTGGCGGCGAAACAGGTGCAGCTCCTTGGACACCCCGTCGTAGAGCTCCGCCAGGCGCGGATTACCGGCCAGCGCCACCAGATCCCGGTGCAGGTCGACATTGCCCGGGTAGTAGTCGTCGGTACTCGCCTCCGCGCTCGTCAACGCGGTCACCTTGTCCCGCAACCGGGTCAGATCCTCGGCGCTCACCCGCGCGGCGGCCAGCTTGCCCGCGAGCCGGAACAGCCCGGCCCGGATGTCGTAGAGCTGCGCGGCGTCTTCGACCGAGATCTCCCGCACGAACATGCCACGGTTGGTGCGAAATTCGACCAGGCGACTGCGCTCCAGCTGCCGGCACGCCTCACGCACCGGACCCCGGCTCACCCCCAGCCGCAGCGCCAGCGAGGACTCGTTGATCCGGTCGCCACCGGTCAGCACGCCGCCGATGATCATCCGCTCCAGCTCTTCGACGATCAGCTGGGGCAGCGAATTCGCCTGCCGCTCGGCCAGCCGCTGCTGCAGTACCGACATCGCCTCGGGTTCGGGAGCCATGAGGCCGCAGTATCCCGGTTCGAATCGTCAATTGCAAATTGTTGACAGTTGACAATTGTGCCGCGCACACTCGGTCCACCGGACAGCCGGAGCCACCGGCGACCGGAGCCGAGGGAGGCAATGCCATGAGGATCAAGGACATTCGCGCCAGCGTGCACACCACCTCGATCGAGGTGCCGCTGCTGGACGGACGGGTCCACGGCTACGGACGGGAGGAACAGAAGGACTTCGTGTTCTGCGAGGTCGAGACCGACGAGGGCCTCACCGGCGTGGCGGTGACCGGCCATTTCCTCGCCCACGCAGTCGTGGTCGCCCTCGAACGGCACTTCCTACCGGCCGTTCTCGACCTCGACCCCCGCGAAATCGAGGCCGTACACCAGCGGGTGTGGCAACGACTCAACCCGCGCGCCATGACCGGGGTGGTGTCGAGCGCGCTGTCGCTGCTCGACATCGCGCTGTGGGACATCAAAGGCAAGGACGCCGGACGCTCGGTCGCCAGCCTGCTCGGCGGGGCCCGCACCGACGTGCCCGTCTACGTGACCTTCGGATTCCCGCAATACGACCGCGAAACCCTCGCCGCCGCAGCTCGACTACACGTCGACCAAGGCTTCACCGCCCTGAAATCCGTTGTGGCCGTGGACCCGAAAGGCTGGCGCGAGGACGCCGCCCGCGTGCACGCCATCCGCGCCGCCGTCGGCGACGACATCGACCTGATGATCGACGCCAACTACCTGTTCACCCCCACCGAAGCCACCATGCTCTGCCGCGAGATCGAAGACGACCACCTCACCTGGTTCGAGGAACCGTTGCAGCAGAACGACGCCCGCGCCCTGGCCGACCTGCGCAACCACACCCGCATCCCGATCGCCGCCGGCCAAATGGAAGGCCACCGCTGGCGCCTACGCGAACTCGTCGAACGCCGCGCCGTCGACATCCTCCAACCCAACGCCTGCTACTGCGGCGGCTTCACCGAACAACGCAAGGCCGCCCACCTAGCCCAGATCTACAACCTCCCTCTCGCCCACGGCGGCGGCTGGCCCCTCTTCAACCTCCACGCCCTCGCCGGCCTCATGAACGGCTGGCTCCTGGAATGGCACGTCGGCATGGCCCAGGTCGGCCAACTTCTCTTCCCCGACTCCCCCCGCCCGATCAACGGCCGCCTCGCGGTACCCGACCGCCCCGGCCTCGGCCTCACCGTGGACCGAGACGCCTTGCGCGACACCCTCGTTCCGCGGCGATGAGGGGACGGCGAGTGACATGGACACCCACGGGCTCCCGGGCCTGCCCTCCGCCGAGTCAGCCGGACCGAAGCCTCGGTGGCGGCGGGTGATCGCGAGTACCAGTCTGCAAGTGCTGGTGGCCGCCGTTGCCGCGGCCGTATTCGGGATCGCCGCACCGCATTACGCGGCCGGGCTGCAACCCCTTGCCAATATCTTCATCTCGTTGGTGCAGGTGGCCATCGCGCCGATCGTGTTCCTGGTCATCGTCACCGGGATCATGACGGCCGGGGAGTTGAAATCGGTGGGGCGGGTGGCGCTGAAGGCGCTGTTGTACTTCGAGGTCGTCACCACCGTGGGCATGTTGCTCGGGCTGGCGGCGGTGAATCTGCTGCATCCGGGGGCCGGGGTGCCGAAACCCAAGCATGCCTCCGATCAGCTCTCCAGTTATGTCAGCGCTGACCAGCACAACACGTCGCTGACCTCGTTTCTGTCGAAGCTGGTGCCCAGCAACGCCGTTGGTGCGTTCGCGACCGGTGGGGTGCTACAGGTGCTGATCTTCGCGGTGTTGTTCGCGCTCACCCTGCTGGCGCTGCCGAGGACGATCTCGGCGCCCGTCACCGCGGCGTGCGCCACGTTGAGCACCGTCTTCTTCAAGATGATCGCGCTCATCATGCTGCTCGCCCCGATCGGCACCTTCGGCGCGGTGGCGGCCACCGTCGGCAAGTACGGGCCCGAAACCCTCACCGCCCTGGTCAAATTGGTGTTGGTCTCGATCCTGGCGCTGGTGGCGTTCGTCCTGCTGGTGCTCGGGGTGGTGGCGCGGCTGGCGGGCTTCCGGCTGTTGCGGCTGATCCGGGTGCTGCGCAAGGAACTGCTCGTGGTGCTGGGTACCGCCTCTTCCGAAGCGGTACTCCCCCAGCTCATGGAGCGGCTCGAGACGGTCGGCTGCCGGCGCAAGGTCATCGGTCTGGTGGTGCCCGCCGGGTTCTCGTTCAATCTCGACGGTGTCGCGGTGGTGGTGCCGATCTGTGTGGTGTTCATCGGGCAGGTGTACGGCGTCCCGATGAGCGCGGGCCATCAGCTCACCCTGTTCGCCGTGTTCCTGCTGCTGTCGAAAGGCACTGCGGGCGTGTCCGGTTCGGCGTTCGTCACCCTGGCCAACACCGTCGCGGCCACCGCACTGGTGCCCATTGCCGGTCTGGCGCTGGTGCTTTCGGTGGACCGCTTCCTGTCCATGGCACGTGCGGCCACCAATGTGCTCGGCAATGCCGTGGCCACGGTGGTGGTGGCGCGCTTCGAACCCGACGGCATCGACCGAGTGGTGGCCGCCCGCGAGATCGGCATGACACCCGCCAAAACCCCTGTCCCCCAACCCGAACAACTCTGAGGAGCTCACCGTGCCCCGCATACTCGCCATTCACGAAGGCACCGTCCCGATCAGCTCGTCCATGAGCAATGCCTTCATCGACTTCAGCGCCATGGACTGCTCCATCGTCGCCGTGGTCAGCGACGTGATCCGCGACGGACGGCCCGTCGTCGGCTACGGCTTCAACTCCAACGGCCGCTACAGCGCCGGGGAGATCCTGCGCCGCCGCGTCATCCCCCGCCTGCTCGCCGCCGATCCGGACACCCTGCTCACCGCCGACGGCAAGGCCGTGGACCCGGTCAAGGCATGGGATGTCATGACCCGCAACGAGAAACCGGGCGGCCACGGTGAACGGTCGGTCGCCGTCGGCGTCGTCGACATGGCCCTCTACGACCTGGCCGCCAAGCTCGCCGGAGTCCCCCTCTACCGCTGGCTGGCGCAGCAATACGACCTCGGCGAGCCGGACTCGGAGGTATTCGTCTACGCCGCCGGCGGCTACTACGCCCCAGGCAAAGGGCTGACCCAGCTTCAGGACGAGATGCGCGCCTTCCTCGGTCAGGGCTACGACGTGGTCAAGATGAAGATCGGCGGCGCGGACCTGGCCGCGGACGTCAAACGCGTCGAAGCCGTCCTGGACGTGCTCGGCGGCGACGGATCACGGCTGGCCGTGGACGCCAACGGCCGCTTCGACCTCGACACCGCCCTCGACTACGGCCGCGCCCTGGCCCCCTACGATCTGCGCTGGTACGAGGAGCCCGGCGACCCACTGGATTTCGCGCTGCACGCGACCCTGGCAGAACGCTATCCCGGCGCACTGGCCACCGGCGAGAACCTCTTCTCCCGCATGGACGCCCGCAATCTGCTGCGCTACGCGGGCATGCGACCCGATCGCGACATCCTGCAGTTCGATCCGGTGCTCGGCTACGGGCTGGTGGAATACCTCCGCATTCAGCAGATCCTGCGGCAGCAGGGCTGGTCGTCACGCCGCTGCATTCCGCACGGCGGGCACCAGTTCGCCTTGCACATCGCCGCAGCCCTGCACCTGGGCGGCAATGAGTCCTATCCGGGCGAATTCCAGCCCACGGGCGGCTTCGCCGACAATGCCGTCATCGAGCACAGCCGAATTCGATTGTCGGACACGCCCGGTATCGGATTCGAGGACAAGGCATTGCTGTACAACGTCTTCCGGGCGCTGCACGACTGACCAGTACTGCACGAAGCGCTAAATCATCACCGAAAACCCATGTCCCTCATCGGACATGGGTTCTCACTTCGACCTGACGTAGCTGAAGCGCGCACTGTTCTCATCCAGTGAACGGAAACTCATGACCTGCGTTCCAGGTGCCGGGCATACGAAGGTCACGCTCTTGACCATCGATGTCGCGGAACCGCCCCCGGTCATGCGCATGGCCGCCGAGAATCCACCCGACGGAATGACGGCATAAATACCCTCACCCGCGCCCGACCGCGCACTCCGGAATGCGATGCCGCCCGCGCCGTCGAAAGCCAGCACATTCGAGGAATCCTCGGCCGTGGTGAATTCGCCTCGATAGTCCCCCAGCGTCGCACCGCATCCCCCGACCGCGGCCGCGACGGGCGCTCGAGCGGCCACCCCGGCGCAAACCGCCAGCGTAAGGGCCCCAGCAAGGGCGATCGTGGTACCCGGCCCTGCGCTCATCCAACGTCCTCCCGGTGCGTTCCTTCCCGGGAAGTCGATCGCAGAACCGGACGAAAAGGTCGTCGACACGCCAGTTCGTTATCGAAACGTGTGCTGGCACAGTGCATAACACAATAATCTGAAACGACTTCATCCGACCGATTGGTTTGGTTGCGCCGCAAGCGAATTCGCATGCCGGTACCGGCGATCGGCAGGTCGCGACATTCCGGGCACACGCGCATCCCACGAATTACGTTGAGCTGGTTGTACCGTCGTTTTCCATGACACGAAAGAAAGCCATCGGCCTGCTCGTCGGTGCGTTCGTTTGTGCCGCCGTACTCACCCTCAACCCGTCCTCTGCCTGGGGCTCCGGCGAAATTACGCCGCCTGCCGCCCCCGGCGCTCCCCGGGCCTCCACGCCCGCGGGTAGTGGACCGGGCGCCGGGGCACCGGTGGCCCCGGAAAGGATTGTTCCCGTACCGCCGCCCAGCGGCGGATTTCTCTGCCCCACTCCGTGACAATTCCCGGCAACGAAGCCGGAATTACTAACTCCCAGAATGCGAACTGCGATGCTCAGGCCGCGAGCACGGACGACAATCCGTGCAACACGGTCTGAGCATCCTCTACATCTACGACCAGGCGCGTGATATCCGAGTCCGCCAGATCGATCAACACGGCCTGCCCGTCGAAACGCGTATCCCAGAATTCCTTGCGGCCCTTCCCCCGGAAGATGCCCGCCGCGATCACGCCCGGAAAGAACGTGCCCGGCGCTCGCACCCACGGCGGCCGCAGATCCACCGGCGCGGGACCCAGCCGCTTGACCTGGGACAGATCGAAACTGACGTGATCACGCAACGCCAGGAACCGATGGGACCCGGTGACCCGCACCGTCACGGTGGTTCCGGAGACGTCCAATTCGACCATTCCGCACCTCACACGCTCGCCCGACACTGTTTCCGCTCTCCACAGTGCCGGGCGATTCTGGTTATAGCCTGAACGTTTCCTGGCGAAACTCTCAGGCTTTCGCACCCAGATCGGCGGCCAGGCGAGCCGCTTGCGCACGCAGGTCGGTGCGCAGCTGTGCCGCCTGCGCCGCGGCCTCGGCGCGCAACTGCTTGATCTCGGACTTGCTCAGGTGCTGCGGCGCCGACTGGTCGGCGGCCTTCGCTTCGGCCTTCGCCACGGCGGCATGCGCCTTCACCGCGGCGGCGCGCATGATGCGTTCGGACCGGGCGCGGGCCTGGTCGGTGTGGTTGGTGATCAGGTCGGCGAGGACGTTGTAGTTCGACATTGTTCTTCTCCCTTGTACTGGACCGGAGCTTGCTTTCCGGCTCTGAGAAGAACGATGGCGGCCGCCGCCGACAGCACACCGATTGTGCGCTGACAACGACGGCCGCGAACCCTGTCAGTCGACGGGCAAGGTGATGCCGTTCTCGGTGGCCTTGGCGGCCACCTCGGCGGGGAAGATATTGCGGAACAGGTACAGGTCACGGCCGAGCTTCCAGCCGGGGGCCAGCGCGACGGCGTAGCGCTCGAAGTAGCCGAGTTGCTTGCCCATCAGCACCAGCTGCTGCGGGCCCGAAGCCCCACGACGCTTACCGAATTCGAGCAGGCGAGCCGAGACGACACCGAGGTCGAGCTTGTCGAGGCTGCCGGAGAGCACCGGTCCCAGCGCGACCGCGAGCTGACGGCCGATGGTGGCGTCGTCGCCGCTGTCGTCGGAGACCAGATCCAGTTTGCGCAGGGCGCGCGCGACGGGCCGGAAGTCGTTGTCGATGGAGCTGGCGAAGAACAGCGCGCGCACGAATTCGCGCCACTCGCTTTCCATGCGGCCGACGATACCGAAATCGAGCATGGCCACCCGGCCGTCGTCGAGCAGCCACAGATTGCCGGCGTGCACGTCGCCGTGGAAGAGCCCGTGCACCGCAACCGATTCCATCCACGCCTTGACCAGCCGCCGGATGAGCATCTCGGGTTCGGGATGCACCGATCGGATGTCGTCGAAGCGGTCCAGCGGCATGCCGCGCATGCGCTCCATGCACAGCACCCGCGGCGCGCAGTACTCCCAATACACGTCCGGCACAGCCACATTGGTGTTGTCGCCGAACGCCGCGAGGTGTTCGCGGGCGCGGGTCTGGTTGTCGGCCTCGATGAGGAAGTTGAGTTCGGCGACGGTGGCCTCGTACAGATCCCGCACCACCGCTTGGGTATTGGCGACGCGGGCGTTCTCCGAGCGCTTCTCCAGGGTGCGTGCCAACCGCATGGCCGCGCGCAGATCGACGATCATGCGCCGCGCGATCTCGGGCCGCTGCACCTTCACCACCGCGGGACGACCGTCGGCCAGCACGCACGCGTGCACCTGCGCGATGGAGGCCGCCGACAAAGGCTCGTCGTCGAATTCGCGGAACAGTTCCGAGATCGGCTTGCCCAGATCGGCTTCGATGATGGCGCGGGCATCCGCGGCCGGGAACGGCGGCACATCGTCGAGGCAGCGCAGGCAGGCGTCGGCCAGTTCGCGCGGGAACGCGCCCGGCGAGGACGCGATGAGCTGGCCCAGTTTCACGAACATCGGGCCCAGCGTCTCGAAGCCGTCGACCACGCCCTCGGCCGCGGCGCGCTTGCGCTTGGACGGGCGCAACCCGCCGCGCACCACGCTCTTCACGACCGATCCGCCCAGCACCACGCCGACCATGGCGGTCCGCCGCCACTCCGAGAACCCGAAGGTGTCGAGGTCCGGCCTGATCACCTCGGGCGTCCCCGCTCGCACAGTCATAGGTGAGCTCACCCGCGGCAGTGTATCCCCGACCTTGCTAACACGGCGGCACAGGTTACCGACACGTTCAGTGGTTCGGGTTCGAGGGCGCACGGTACCGTGGGCGGTTCGAGTCGCGATCCGGCTCGGCACGGGCGCGTCGAGCCCCGACTCGATGAAGGCGAAAGGCAAGACCGAGGTAATGACGGGTACAGCGGAAAAGCTGGCGGAACTGCGCAAGCTCCTGGAGATCGCCGAAGAACCCACCGGTGAGAAGGGTATCCAGAAGCGTCTAGCCAAAGGCGTAGCCAGTGCCCGAGAACGCGTCGACATGCTGGTGGACCCGGGCAGCTTCGTCGAGATGGGCGCGCTCATGCGCTCTCCCGGTAACCGCAACGCGCTCTACGGCGACGGCGTGGTCACCGGTCGCGGCAGTGTCGACGGACGCCCGGTCGTGGTCATCTCCCACGACTCCGGTGTGCAGGGCGGCTCGGTCGGTGAGACCTTCGGCCGGCGCGTGCGCATCGCCATGGAGTTCGCGTACAACAACGCCTGCCCGGTCGTGGTCATCAACGACTCCGGCGGCGCGCGCATCCAGGAGGGTGTGACGGCGCTGGCCTGGTACGCCACCATGTGCCGCCTGCAGGAGGACCTTTCCGGCTACGTGCCGATGGTCGCGGTGATGTTCGGCAAGTGCGCGGCGGGTTCGGTGTACGGCCCGGTCAATATGGACGTGATGATCGCGACCGACGACTCGTACATGTTCGTCACCGGTCCCGAGGTCATCAAGGGCATCACCGGCGAGGACATCAGCGCCGAGGAGTTGGGCGGCGCGGCCGTGCAGGCCCGCAACGGCCTGCTGCACCACGTGGCCAGGACCGAGCGCGACGCCCTGCAGTGGGCCCGCAAGTACCTGAGCTACCTGCCCAGCAGCTGCCTCGAGCAGCCGCCGATCGTGAACCCGGGCCTCGAGCCCGAGATCACCGACTCCGATCGGGAACTGGACCGGATCATTCCGGACTCCGATCGGCAGGGCTACGACATGCACGAGGTGCTGCTGCGCATCTTCGACGACGGCGAGTTCCTGGAAATGGGCGAGGCCGCCGCGCAGAATCTGATCACCGGTTTCGCGCGTGTCGACGGCCGGCCGGTCGGTGTCATCGCCAATCAGCCGATGCAACTGGGCGGTGCGCTGGACGCGGCCTGTTCGGACAAGGGCGCGTACTTCATCCGCCTGTGCGACGCCTTCAACATTCCGCTCGTCTATGTCGTCGATACCCCGGGCGTGTTGCCCGGTCTCGAGGAGGAGCGCAACGGCGTCATCAAGCGCGGCGGCCGCATGTTCCGTGCGCTCATCGAGGCGACGGTCCCGATCGTCACCATCGTGACGCGGAAGGCGTACGGCGGCGGTTACGCGGTCATGGGCTGCAAGGAACTCGGCGTCGATATCAACTTCGCCTGGCCGACCGCGCGTATCGCGGTCATCGGCGCGGAGGGCATGGTCACCGTCACCGGTAAGAAGACGCTCGCCGCGACCCCGCCCGAGCAGCGCGAGACCGTGCGCAAGCAGATGGTGGACTTCTACAACGCGCTGCTGGACAACCCGTGGGTGGCGGCCGAGCGCGGCTACATCGACGCGGTCATCGAGCCGTCCTCGACCCGCCTCGAGATCCGCAAGGCGCTCAAGCTGCTGCGCGACAAGGACGCGGTGCGCAAGCACAACCCGCGCAAGCACAACCTGTTCCCGATCTAGATCGGGATGTTGTTGCCCGCGTTCAACATTCGTTGGGCGCGGGCACTCCCCGCAGTCGCTGATCCAGCCAGTCGAGGGATTCCGGATATCCGGTGACCGCCCCCACGAAGTGTTCCCCGAACACGCTGCGGTACACCGCTTTCACGCCGAGTGAGCATTGCTCCGCGTAGAGATTCTTCGCCCCGGCCGCCGGGACCCAGAACTCCTGTTCGCCGTTGAAGATGAACAGCGGCACCGGTGATTTCTTGCCGTCCATCCGGGTGATGGCGTAGATCTCGTGCGCCAGATCGCTGTTGAGCGGATCGGGGATGTTCGCGGCCAGGTCGATGGGCAACTGCAGCAGGCCGGGCACCGAGAAGACCTCGCTGCACTGACTGTTGAGCACCGATACCGCCGCCCAGTCGGCCAGATGGTTCATGTGCGCCAGGATCTCCGGGCGTTCACGGCCGATGCCGAACACCGCCCCCAAGAACACCCCCGAGGCCAGGTTCGCGTTCATGGATTTGGCCAGCAGGCTGAAATCGGCGGGCACGCCACCCAGTGCGGCACCGACCACCACATCGGACAGCTCCGGCGCGTACTCCGACATGAGCTTGACCGCGCCATTGGTGGCGATGGCCCCACCGGAGTAGCCGATCATCCCGAACTTGCTGTCGCCCAGCTCATCCGGCAGTTGATTGCGCACCGCGCGAATGGCGTCGAGGATGGCGTGCCCGGCCACGATCGGCTCGGCGTAGGCCATGCGCGGGCCCTCGTGATCGGTGATCAGCACCGCGTAACCGCGCAGCAGCGCCAGCTGGGTGGTGGGCAGGATGTAGCCGGTGAAGTTCGAGGCTCGTGAGAAGCCGTGCGCCATGGTGTAACTGGGGTTGCAGTCGCGGCCCAGCGCGTCGATCGGCAGATTGTTCACCACCACCGGCCGCTGCCCCGGCCCGGGCCAATCGCCCACCGGCAGCACCAGACTGGCGATGCCGTAGGAGGCCTCGTCGTGAGAGTCGTTGGTGCGGTATTTGACCTGCAGCACCTGCCGCACCGGCACGATCAGGGTGGGTGCGGCGGTAGCGGTCACGTCGCGCACGGAGACGATGGCGCCCGGGTCGTAGCCGTCGAGCCCGTCGGGCCAGTCGTCGACGAAGGAGTCACCGATGGCGGCGGGCATGGCCGCGGCGCGCAGGGCGGCGAGATCCGGTGGCAGCTCGGCGGTATCGACCAGTGGCGAATCCGCCTGCGCCGGTGTGAGCGCCGGCGCGGGGATCACCTGGTCGATCCAGCGCTGGATGTCGGGCAGGGAAATGCCCGGTGGCCCCGGCGGAATCGACACTCCGGGGTCGGCAGGTTGCGCGAATGCCGGTGTGGCACCGTATCCGACGATCGCAGCGCATCCGATCATCAAGGCACCGGCGATATTTCGCAGGCGACGCAGCACAACACCCCCACGGATCAGTTTTGTCGGCGGCCGGGCAGCTCCTCATCACTCGCGCGCCCGAGCCTACGGGGACACCCCGATCCGACACTCCGGACTCGGCGGTTCGAAGCCACATCGAGACCGGGTCGTGCCCTAACCGGGGTCTTCACGTCCGGCGGCGCATCACCGCGTCCAGCTGGGCGGTGCTGATCTGCCGTCCGGCGTTCGACACCGAGGTCACCATGCAGCTACCGAAGGATCCGTCGCGGTCGAACAGCGTGGCCACGCCCACCGCCCGGCCGTGCTCGCTGAAGTGACTGTCGGCTTCGACCCCGATCTCCGGGCCCACGGGCAGCCGCGAAAGCCCCAGCGTCATATCCGTATTGATGAAGCCGATGCCCTTGTCGCCCCAGTTGGTCATCATGCTGGTCGCCTCGGCTACCAGCGCGACCCGCACGAAGGGGGTCAGTTCCTCGCCGGTGATCACCCGAATCGGGTTCTGCCAGGTCCGCTTCCGGGCGTTGTTCTCGTGATCGGTGGGCACCGAGTTCCAGTGCGTGGAGTGCTCGTCGCTGTTGAACAGCGGCACGCGCGGCAGCGCCGAGGGCGGGGCAAGTTCGAGCGACGGCGGCTGCGGCTCCCGCTCGCGGTGCCACAGCTCGCCGGGCGGCTGCTCGCTCGGCTGCAGCAGGACCGCCGAGGCCCGCGCGGCCACCACTCCGCCCTGCACGATGCTCACGTCGGCGACCCGGATGCGGCGGCCGTCGCGCACCCGCACGGTCGGGGTCAGGGTGTGCTCGAAGCGGGCGGCGCTGAAGAGATCCACGGTCAACCGGACCGGCACGAATCCGTCGGTGGCGTGCTCGCGTTCGAGCTCGCGCGCCAGCAACCCGGTCAGCGCCGGACCGACCAGCTGCGCCTTGGACCATTCGCTGGCCGCATGCGGCGTCGGAGCGAACCCGCCGTCCACCTCGTCGAAATACGCGGGCACTTCCACCACGACACCGGCTCCCGTCCACTCAGAACTGATCGATGGTTGACCGATCCACTGTTTCCATGGCTAACACATCCGTGGAACGGGTATCAATTCAGGGTCCGATGTCCGGGCTCGGGCGGGGCCGGATTCGCGCCGGGCGCACACGGGCCGGATTCGCGCCGGGCGCGCACGGGTACGCCATCGGTATGGTCCCCGCGATCGACCGCCTGCTGGGTACCCTCGCCCTGGCCGTGCGGGTGCTGCGGGACAACGACATTCCCTGTGCCGTCACCGGCGACTGCGCGGTGTACGCCCGGGGCGGGTCGATTCTCGATGTGTACTCCGAGGTGGATGTGCTGGTGCGGCCTGTCGACGCGGCGCGCGGGTCCAGCGTGTTGGCCGCGGCGGGGTTGCGGCCGCCGCTGCCCGCCGTCGACGCCGAGCGAACCACTCTCTACGACCACGACATTCGCCTCGACCTGGTGTTCGCGCCCAACTATCGGCCGGTCACCGACGAACTGCTGGCGCGGGCCGAGGCGCTGCCCCTCGGCGAGACGGCCGCACCGGTGGTCACCATCGCCGATCTGCTGGTGGCCGAGCTCGCGGTGGCCGACCCGCACCGGGTGGATTTCACCCGGCTGCTGCACATCGCACGGGAATTGCGGGCTCAGGTCGATTGGGCGCGCGTGCGGGCCGAAACCGCGGCTTCCCCCTACGCGCGCGCGTTTCTGGGCCTGCTGGACGATCTGGGCATCAGTGACGGCCCCCGCGATCGCGGCTCCAGGGCAGCACCGTGAACACGGCTCTACAGCAGTGTGATTCGTGTGTACCCGCTCGGGTATCCGACTGATATAGGTTCTGCAATACCCCCGGAGAAAGGCCAGCGATGATGCCTGTCGCTCCGAACGCCTGCGATGACGTGCGCAACTTACCCGGCCCGATTCTGGCCGCGGTCGGAATCGTCGCGTGCGCATTGACTTTGACCCTCGCCGGCTACGGCTCGCTCACCTGGAGTGGCCTGTGCGCGCTCGCGAGTGTGCTCTGTCTGCGTTTCGGAATCGGCCTGATGATCATCGAACATCGCCGGGTCAAAGCCCGGAAGTGGGGCGATTCAGCGCGTCAAGGCGGTATTTGATCTTCCTTTGCGGCCGAGTTTGATCTTCCGCTAATTCCTGGATAAAGCGACGCGGTCCGGTCGTCTCCGTAGTTTCGTTCGGAAATACCTAGACACGTCCGTTCGGGCGGATTGCAACCTTTTGCCAACCCTCGTTTCGCAAACTCATAGCATCCCGAAAAGTGCTCTGACGCTGCGAATTCGATGTTGCAGATGTACTTGCATCTGCGCAATGCACGGTCATAGACTCGTCGTGCAAGGCACCAATAAGGGGACAACCAGAGAGCCGAGCGGTGAATCACCGGCGATTCTTCGCCCACGGTTAGCCGTCGGCCTGGCGTCAGGGGCGTTCGAATGAACCAGCCAATCAACCTCAGCCGACTCGGGTTTGCCGACAGAAGTCAGCCGGAGCAAACCTATTCACGTGAGACGGCAACCGCTTTCGTTATCCGCCAGGTCGAATCCACTGGAGCGGCCACTCGGTACGATTTCGACATCGAGCGGATCGTCACCACAGCGCATGCCATGGTGAACGATTGGGATCTGCACACCATGCAACCGGAGGCATTTTGGCGTATCGCCTCCAGTTTCATCAGGCAGTAATCCGACTCCGGCCGTGCCACAGGCCGACTCGTCCGACCCAAGGCACGCTGATAGGGGCCCCGTGAGGGGCCCCTTATCCGTATGCGGGGACCTCTAGTCGAGGTCCGCAGCTATCCGCGCCAGCTCTTTGCGAGACCGCTCCGGCGGCTCCGCCTGCACACTCAGCTGATCCATGACCTGGCGGTAGAGCTCCAGATCCTGGCGGCGATCCAGATACAGCGCGCTCGTCAGCTGCTCCAGATACACGATGTCGGGAAGTTCGGGTTCGGCGAAGCGCAGCATGGTGAACGAACTGCCCGCTGCCGCATGGCCGCCCGCGGCGTACGGCAGCACCTGGATGGTGACGTTCGGCAGCCGCGACATATCGATGAGGTGCTCGATCTGCCCGCGTAGCACTCCCGGCCCTCCGACCGGGCGGTGTAGCACCGCCTCGTCCAACACGGCCCAGAAGCTCGGGGCACCGTCGCGGGTCAGTAGCTCCTGACGCCGCCGGCGCAGCGAGACGCGGCGCTCTCCATCCGCGTCGTGCCCGAGGGCCACGACCGAGCGGGCATAGTCGGGGGTTTGCAGCAACCCCGGAACCAGTTGCCCCTCATAGGTGCGAATGGATTTCGCCGCGTGCTCGAGTCCGAGATAGGTTTCGAACCAGGGTGGCAGCAGATCGCTGTAGCGATGCCACCATCCGGGTTGATTCGCCCTGCGAACCAACTCGAGGAACTGCTCGCGCTCGCCGGGATCGTCAACGCCGTACAGCGCCAACAGATCCCGGATGTCGCGCTCCTTGAATCCGGTCCGCCCGAGTTCCAGGCGACTGATCTTGGCGTGGGAACCTCGGATGTGATCACCCGCGGCTTCCCGTGTGATACCGCTGAGTTCCCTCAGCTTGCGTAGCTGGCTACCGACCGCGATACGCAGTGCAGTCGGGCCACGTTCGGCGACAGCGGAATCCGCCCGATCGTGGGCAACGGGTTCTGCGATCATGGGGTCCACTCCGATGCTCGGGTCTGCCGGCAGTGGACTCACAACCGTCTGTCGCGAACCACCGCGCCGATTGCCAATGCTACCGCTCAGCGCGCGAGGTCGTCGAATTCTCCGCTCTTCGCGCCGCGCAGGAAGGCATCGATCTCCGGCCGCGTGTACACGATCAGCGACCCCTCGGGGTCACGGGAGTTGCGTACCGCCACCTGCCCGTCGGCGAGGGGGGCCAGCTCCACACAGTTTCCGCTGGGATTGCTGAAGGTGCTCTTGCGCCACAACAGATTAGAGCGATCGAAAGGGGTTGCCGAGATGTCCGTCATTTCAGACTCCTTGCCAGTACCGCCCGCAGACGGTGGTCCCAGTACTTGCAAATGTTCGATCAGGTGTACTTACAGTTGCAACCGCAAGCACGACGATAGCACGCAGATTGCCCGGTATCGATGGCTCGAGCTCGGCACATCCTTTGCAACACAACAGCTTTGATCTTGATTTGGCGAAAGCCCAAGCGAAGTTGCGAAGTATTTCGGACAATCCCGGCCCGTCGGTCCTCTTCGCCCGATAAGTCCCGGACAACCCGCCCGAAAAGTCACGTGACGGTGAAATGTCCGATCAGAATCATCCGGCTATCCCTGTGGGCGACCGAAATTCGGCCGCCGACGCCTCGCGCATCCGCGCAGCGACACCGGATGCGAGCGTGCAGATGTGCTTGCATCTGCACGATCCGTCACCCTAAACTCGGTGCACCATCCACCATCGGCCAGAGGCATCCCATGACGCAGATGCTCGTCCGTTCCACTCATTCCACGGTCGCCAGTGCCGGCAACCGAGCAGGCACCGCCGGCGACCGGCCGGAGAATTCGGGCGACTGCGAGGTCGAGCCCCGCGCTCTCACCTATCGCCAGGCCCGCGCCATCCTGCGCGCCCACGATCAGCACTTCGCCTGTCGGCAGTACCTGGCGGCCGTAGCGTACCTGTCGGCCGACAACGACGTGGACTGACCACGTCCCTCGTGCGCCCGATTGCGTTCGCGCGCCGCGCGTAAGGCGGCTTGCGCAGCACGCGGCTTCCCTTGTGTAACACGGCCCTTGCGCACCAAGCACTTGCGTGCCGGCGGGTGCGGCGGGTACTCCGGAAGGAGAACAGCCGACCCGCGGAAGAACGCCGAGATGCTGACAGTCACGCACGAGCTGCTGCTCCAGATTCAGCACGCCCAGATCTTCAATCCCACGCCCGAGACCCCGCCGGTGGCCGACAAGCTGCTGCGGATGGTCCGCTATTTCACCTGGTTCGTCCTGCTCTCCGGGGTACTGGCGATCACCTATGCGGGCGGCCGGTTCGCCTGGGAGAAGTGGAGCGGCGGCGGGGTGCAGGCGCCCAAACAGGTGGCGGGTGCGCTCATCGGAGGGATCCTCGCGACGAGCGCGGGCACCATCATGAATGCCGTGATCGGACAGTAGATTCCGTCAAGAGGGGTTGTCTGAGACGAAACCGACTAGTCGGATTTGAAACAGACGTGAACGCCTCCACCGCGGTCGCTAGGCCGTCGCGGCATGCCCCGTGATCTCGGCCGCCGACTCGGCTCCGACCGCACCGACCAGTTCCTCGAAGCGCGCCACCACCTTCTGGTGGTACATGCCGAACAGATCCTCGAACAGCGCCAGCTGCGCCTGACTCGGCCCGCCGTCGGACTCCCACACCGCCACCAGCGCCCGCCACACCAGCACATGCAGATCCGGCGACACCGCGAAGTACGCCTCGACCGCCTCCGGCACCTCCAGCACCATCTCGCCGATGGAGTTGAGCACCGCCCGCTGCACCGTGTGCCCGAGCGCGGTCAGCAGCTTGCGCAGCAGGCCCAGCTCCAGGCTCAGCATCCGGTGCGGATCCGGATCCGCACCGCGCGCAAGGGTTTCCAGGGCGTCGATATCGTCCTTGAGAACGGCCGGATCCAGACCGCGCTCACTGCCGGTGTACTCCAGCAGTGCCTCGAGCGCGATGCCGCGCTCCTCGTCGACGATGTGGCCGAACATGTCCGCGGCAAGCTCCGGATCCGGCATGGAGAGCCGGAACAGCCGCCGGTACACGTCCACACCACCCTCCGCGCGCACATCGCGGATGACGAATCCCTTGCCCCGGTAGGCGTCCACGAAGCCGTAGGACTCCAGCCGACCCAGAATCAATTGCGCCGTGGCGCGATTGAGGTCGAATTCGTCGGCGACCTGGCGGACGGACGGCATCAGACCACCGGGCTCGTACTCCCCGGATGCCACGCGGCGCGCCAATTCATCGGCAACGTCGGCGACGACCGTCCGGTCTCCCATCGTGTCACCTCTCCTCAAATTTCTTTGTCTACGTCCCAGACAGTCTAGGTGGTTGTTGGATCAACTGCACAAGTCTCGAGACCTGCAATGAGAAGCACCAGACTCTTAGGTATCTTTACGAAATCCATACGGCATGTGGTCCGGATTCATACGGTTTTCGCACCTAGGCTCCCGAGCGTGGTTTCACCGATCGACGTCGCCAAACGACTGGTACTCGGGCGGCCGTTTCGCAGCGATCGGCTCGGCGAGACGCTGCTGCCCAAACGACTCGCGCTGCCCATCTTCGCCAGTGACCCATTGTCGTCGGTCGCCTACGCCACGCAGGAGATTCTGCTCATTCTCACCCTCGGCGGGCTGACCTATCTACATTTCACGCCCTTGGTGGCGGGTGGCGTCGTGGTGCTGCTGGCGGTGGTGGCGCTGTCGTATCGCCAGGTGGTGCAGGCGTATCCGTCCGGCGGCGGGTCCTATGAGGTGGTCGCGGAGAATCTCGGGGCGCTGCCGGGTCTGGTGGTGGCGGCCGCGCTGCTGGTCGATTACGTCATGACCGTCGCGGTATCGGTGGCGGCGGGCGTGGACAACATCATTTCCGCGATTCCGGACTTGAATCCGTATCGGGTCGCGGTCAATCTGGTGTTCATCGTCTTCCTGACCGCCATGAATCTGCGCGGGGTGCGGGAATCGGGGCGGGCGTTCGCGATTCCGACCTATGGGTTCATTCTCGGAATCTTCGTCTTGATCGCGGTCGGTCTGGGTCAGACACTGCTGGGCCATACGCCGGTGGCCGAGAGCGCGCACTACGAGATCCACGCCGAGCAGGTCGGACTCTCGACGGCCGGGCTGGCGTTCCTGCTGCTGCGGGCCTTCTCCTCCGGCTGTACCGCGCTGACCGGTGCGGAGGCGATCTCCAATGGCGTACCCGCGTTCCGTAAACCCAAGGCGCTCAATGCCGCCCGCACCATGACCGCGATGGGCGTGATCGCCATCGCCATGTTCTCCGGGGTGACGGCACTGGCCATGATCACCAAGACCCGGGTGGTCGAGAACGCCTGCGACCTCATCGGATTCCAGGGCGATTGCCACAACGACGCGCAGAAGACGGTCATCGCGCAGATCTCGGCCGCGGTGTTCGGTGGGCACAGCCCGGCGTTCTACTACCTGATGGTGACCACGGCGCTGATCCTCATCCTGGCCGCCAATACCGCCTATAACGGCTTCCCGCTGCTGAATTCGATCCTCGCGCAACGCCGTTATATGCCGCGGCAGCTGCACACTCGCGGCGATCGGCTGGCCTTCTCCAACGGCATCATCCTGCTGGCGGTGGTGGCGGGCGTGCTCATCTATGCCTTCCACGGGTCGACCACGCGGCTCATCCAGCTCTACATTCTGGGCGTTTTCACCTCGTTCACGCTGTGTCAGATCGGCATGGTGCGGCATTGGAACCGGGCGCTGCGCACCGCCGACAGCTCCGGCGAGCGGCTGCGGATCCACCGGGCGCGCTTGATCAACGCGTTCGGCGCGTGCTTCACCGGGGTGGTGCTGGTGGTCGTGATGATCACCAAGTTCACCCATGGCGCGTACCTGGTCGTCATCGCGATTCCGATCCTGGTGGCGGGAATGTGGCTGATCCACCGGCACTATTCGTCGGTGCGGACAGAACTGACCATCGACCCCGACGAGCTCGAGACGCTGCCCGGACGGGTGCACGCGCTGGTGCTGGTGTCGGGCTGGCACAAGGCGACGCAGCGGGCGGTGCAGTTCGCGCGCGCCACCCGGCCCGACACCCTGACCGCGGTGACGGTGAACGTCGATGACGACGACACCCGCCAGCTCGCGCGGGACTGGGAGAAATTCCACGTCGGCATTCCGCTGAAGGTGATCGAATCGCCCTACCGCGAAATCACCCGCCCGGTCCTCGAAGAGATCAAACGCCAACGCAAATCGCGCCCCCGCGACGTGGTGAGCGTCTTCATCCCCGAATACGTCGTCGGCCGCTGGTGGGAAAACCTCCTGCACAACCAGAGCTCCCTACGCCTGAAGGCCCGCCTCCTCTTCGAACCAGGCGTCATGGTCACCAGCGTCCCCTGGCAACTCCACTCCTCCCGCACCCACGACACCCTCCGCATCGAACACTCCCCCGGCGAGATCCGCCGCGGCATCACCGGCTCCGGCGACGCCGCCTGATGGATTCGCTTCGGAACGGATTCAGCGCGAGAGCAATTGCGAGACCGTGACGAAGCGGTAGCCCTGGGCCTTCAGGGACTGGGCGATGCGGGGGATGGCGGCCAGGGAGGGTGCGCCGGTGGCGTACATGGTGTGCAGCAGGATGATCGAGCCAGGGCGGACCTTGGACAGGGTTTCGGCGACGATCTGGTCGGTGGTGGGCGACTTGCCGGAGTCGGGTTCGACGTCCCAGGTGACCGTGGTGCGGTGGTGGCGGGACAGGTACCAGGGCAGGGCGAAGAGTTTTTTGCCGTTGGGTGGGCGGAAGGTGATCGGGCCCTGGTAGCCGGTTTTCGCGATCTCGGCGTCGGTGCGTTCGACCTCGTCACGGACGAAGTCGGGGGTCACGAAGATCATGCGCTGGTGGTGGTAGGTGTGGTTGCCGATCTCGTTGCCGGACTCCGCGATTGCCCGGCCCTGGTCCGGATGCGCGGCCAGTTCGTTGCCGATGAGGTAGAAGGTGGCCGGGATGCCCGCGTCCGCAAGGGTTTTCAGGATCTCCGGGGTGCGCTCGCTGGGACCGTCGTCGAGGGTCAGCGCGACAACCTTGTCGGAGGTTTCGACACGCGGCACGATGCGGCCTGCGACCTGGTAGGTGCGCGAGTTCATCAGCACATAGAGGCCGACCGCGGTCAGCACCAGCAGTACCAGCGCGAGCGAGCCCCCGATGCGCAGCTTGCGTTTCATGCGAGTCCTACGATTCGTCCGATTCCCCGGCGCGCTCGAGGTTACCCGCCCAACGCTGCGACCATTGCCACAGCGGTTCCAGGACGCGGCCCAATTGTTCTCCGGCAGTGGTCAATTCGTAGGACTTGTCCGGCTTCTTGTCCACCACACCGGCTTCCGCCAGGCGTTGCAGGCGGACCGAGAGCATGCTCGAGGAGCAGTTGCCCATGCGGCGGCGCAGTTCCAGGAAGCCGAGGGGGCCGGGTTCGAGTTCCCAGATCACGCGCAGCATCCAGCGTTGGCCGAGCAGGTCCATGGCGGCCAAGAGCGGGGTCGCCGAGGCGTCGGCGCGGCTGTTGGCGGGCGGGGGCTGGCTTGCGCTTCTCATTTCGAACTACCATATTGGTTCTAAATCAGAAGCAGTCGATCGGGCCGGAGGCACGGGCATGACAGGGACGACGAACAGCGGCGAGCCGGGCGTGAAGCGGCGAATCGTGCTCATCACCGGCGCGTCTCGCGGTATCGGCGCGGAGACCGCGCGGGTACTGGCGGCACGCGGGGACCATGTGGTGATCAATTACCGGGAGAAGCGCACCCGCGCGCAGACTCTCGCCGCGGAGATCGTGGCCGCGGGCGGCAGCGCCTCGATCGCCGGCGCGGATATCTCCGATCCGGACAGCGCCCGCACGCTGATCGACACCGTGATCGCCGAGCACGGCCGCCTCGACGTGCTGATCCTCAATGCCTCCGGCGGTCTGGAACGCGACGCCGCCCCCGGCTACGCCATGCTCCTCAACCGCGACGCCCAGACCCGGCTGACCCGCCTGGCGCTGCCGCACCTCCCCGCCGGCGGCCGCCTGGTCTTCGTCACCAGCCACCAGGCCCACTTCTCCCCCACCCGAGAAGTCCCGCCCGGCTACGAGCCCATCGCCGCCAGCAAACGCGCCGGTGAGGACGCGCTACGCGCCATTACCGACGAATTCGCCACCCGCGGTATCGGTTTCACCGTCGTCTCCGGCGACATGATCGACGGCACGATCATCGTCCGCCTCCTGGAACGCCGCGACCCCGACGCAGTGACCGCCCGCCGCGACCAAGGCGACCTGCCGACCGTCGAGGACTTCGCCATCGCGGTGGCCGACGCCACAACCACCGACGCCCCACTCGGCCACACGATTTACGTTGGCGGCCAGGACTATCTGACCGGCGCCGTCCCGGCGGCCACCTCCGCCGCGCCCCTGGGCTGAACCGTCGGGACCTTCCTGGATCCGAGGGGCCGAGCGAATCCCGATATCCGGCAGTGGACGCCGGGGGGTGCGAAGTCGCGGCAGTTGGCGAATTTTGCTGGCCGCTGAGGGTGGGTGCGTGTCAGCATCGGGGCATGCCGCATTGGATTCAGGTGCTTCCCGCCTTCACTCTCGCGTGCTTGATCCTGGCCGCGATTCCGGGTCCGGCCACCGCGCTGTTCCTGCAGCGGTCCGTGCGCGATGGGCGGGCGGCGGGGCTGGCGGCGGTGGCGGGCAATGAGATCGGGGTGTTCGGGTGGACGCTGGCCGGTGGCGCGGGGTTGTCGGCGCTGCTGGTCGCCAACCGCGTGCTGAACCTCGGAATTCACCTGTTCGGTGCGATTGTGCTGGTGTGGCTGGGAATTCAAGCTTGGCGGGGCGCGCGCGGCGACGACGCGTTCGGGTCGGCTCTCACGGCTGCGCTGCCGAGCGGTCATACCCCGGCTGCGGCTTTCCGCGCATCCTTGATCTCCATCGCCGCCAACCCGAAGGCGGCCGTCTTCGGCCTGACCATCCTCCCGCAATTCCTACCCACCACCGGCCCGGTCCTACCGACCTTCCTGATCCTGGCCCCGATCCAGCTGGTCATCGACACCGCCTGGTGCGTAGGCGTCGTGCTGGCCGCCGACCGGGCCGGAGACTGGCTGCGCCGCACCGGCATCCGGCGTCGCATCGAACGCACCCTCGCCGCGATACTGGTCGCCTTGGGACTCGGCCTAGCCGCCGACGCCCGCTGAGATCGACCAGCCAGGCACACGATCGTTCGCTGCGGTCGTGGGGCATGCGGTCTCCGAGGCCGTAGGCAGGTCTGGTTCCGAGAGCTGCGGCGTGGCGTCGGGCCGGATACGAGACGACCATGGTGGTATCGGGTTCGGTGCGGGTCGAGCATGGCGAGGAGGTGTGACCGCATGGTCAATGACGTGGAGAAGCGGTGGAACGATCCGTCGATGCTGCGGCACGCCACCCAGTACGTACTGGCCGTGCTGGGTATCACCGCGGTCGGCGCGGTCATCGTCGTGGTGTGGGCTTCGGCGCGGCCGCAGTGCCTGAATGCCGGTGCGATGCTCTGCGATGCCACCTCCCGGGCAGTGGTCGGACTGGTGCCGGGCGGATTGCTACTCCTGGGTGGCATCGGCGCGCTGATACTGGCATTCCGCGCGTGGCGGAACGAGCGGGCCTGGCCTATCTGGCAGGGCGTGGGCTGGTTCCTGTTCACGCTCATGGTCGTGTACTTGAGCATCGTGGGGACCCAGAGCTGACCTATCGGATGCGTCCGACTCGTCGGCCCGTCAGATCGGACAGCGCGGAGTGTCGGCGGGAGTAGTGGCAGCGGTGTCGTGGTGGTCGAACGGAGTCCCGCGGATACCGACTTTCGCCGCGAGGTAACGCGCGATGCGGGTGTTGCGGTCCCACATGGGGTCGATGTGGCGGGCACGGCGGTTCATGCGCATGCGGGCGCCCGGCAGTCGATCGTCCAGGGCCCGGACCCGGACCTCCGTGGCGGCGGCGAGGCCGACGAGCTGCGAGTACGGGCGCAGGCGAACCGATTTCAGCGGGGTTTCTGCCAGCAGCGTGCGGACCAGAGGTTCACTGCTGTAGTAGGCGAGAGCTCCGAACAGGGGTGCGGTGGCCGCTATGCGAAGGCGACCGGTCGGTGTGGCATCGCTGAAGGACCGCGTAGCCGCGCCGGTCATGGTCGCCGTCCACTGCGGGGCCACTCCCGCGGTCGCCACCATGTAGTCGGCCTGTTCCATCCCTTCGGCGGCCGAGCGTGGGATCAGTTCCTCGGCCACACCGAAGACATACGCGATGTACGCCCAGTAGTGCATGACCGCGTCCAGTTGTGCGGTGGTGCAGCGGCGTCCGTGTGCATGATCGAAGCACATGGGTGAAAGACCGAAGGTGACGGCGGCCCCCATGGTGGTCGCATTGGAGATGGGATTGCCGTGTAGGGCGAAATGTTCGTCACCCCAGGTGCGCCGCAGCATCGCCCGCACCTGCGCGTGCATGAGCCGGACCCGGATGGTGTCGTGGAAGATCGGGTTGCCGCGTTCCAATGCCCGCGGCGCGGTGACGCTGCGGAACCACACGGACGATTCCAGGTTGCGGCGGTAGGGATCTCGGACGAAGCGCCCGGTCTGCCCGACGGCGGAGGCGACCTCCGCGCCGACGAAAGTGCCCATGAAATCCTGTACGCCCATCGCCATCTTCCCGGCGAGTGAGACGTTGATCCAGAGTCGCCGACCGTATTCCCACAGGTCGGGGTCGTACCAGTCCGGCGGATTGTCCAGTCGCGCGAACAGATTCACCATTTCCGGCAGCGGATCGTCGAGGCTGTCGATGCCGTGGGTGAGTGCCTGGTTCAGCATGCGCCGCCCGCCTGCGGAGCCCATGCGCCGGAACGCCGCGACCAACTCGTCCATGGGTTCGTCGCCCTGCCACAGATGGTCGGCCATGAGCCGGGTGCGCGGGGTGTCGACGGGTTCGCGGCGCACCTCGATCCAGGGTCCCAGCATGGCTTTTCGCGGTTCGAACCACAGGTCCGAGGCCACGGCGCGCGGCGGCGGCGGGCGCAGCGGCAGACCGGGCCGGTAGTAGTAATCGTAGGGGTGCGGTCGGGTGGCTTCGAGTCCCTGAGTCATGGTGTCAAAACCCTGTCAGCTGGCGGAATCTGGTGATCGGATCGGCGCCGCGGTCGGCGTGGACCGGGCAGTAGTGCTTGTTCTCGGCGCGGTGTTCGCCTACGGGCCACAGCATTTCGGGCACTTCGGGCGGTGCGAGCCGGGCAGGCCGGCGACCGGCGACGCGGCGCCGGGCGGCGTGGATGCGGGGGAAGAAGTATTTGATCCCGTCGGGTGTCACCCGATTCATCGCCGACAGCGTCCGGCACAGGCGATCGAAGCGCCGCTGGTCACGGGTGGTCCAGGTGAAGCCCATGGTGCGGCGGATCTCCGGATCGCACAGCCCGATGGTGACGAACCGGTAGAACTGGCCTCCGGCAGGCCGGATGAGATGCTCCCACAGCGGTTTCGGCAGCTGCCGGACCAGCGGGAACGGCGGCACCGGCACGGTGTCGACGAGGTGGAACACATCCCGCGCGGCCTGGGTCGCTTCCAAGGTGTCACGGCACATCGCCTGCCAATAGCGTTGGAAGGCGGCCCAACTCGTCGGCACCACCCGCATGCTCATGCCGTACATCTCGTACCACTGGTAATGCTCACGCCAGAGTTGTTCGCGCTCGGCCTCGTCGAGCCCGCCCATGAACAGGTCCGCGGCGCGCAGGTTCTGCATGAAGAACACCGCGTGCGCCCAGTAGAAGGTGCCGGGGTCGAGAGCGTGATAGCGGCGGCCCTGTGCGTCGACGCCCTTGATGTCGCGGTGGTATCCAACGATGTCGCGGGCCGTCTCGTGCGCCCGCTCGCCGTCGAAGACCACGCCGTAGATCGGATACAGCGAGCGCAGAATCCGCGGATAGAACTCGTCCCGCAGCTCGGAGTGGTATTCCACCCCAGCCCCGAGTCCGGGATGCATGTTCTGCACCATGCCGACGAACAGGGCGCTGGGCAGGAAGTAGAGGGATCCGAAGGTTTTCCAGGTCAGCGACTCCGGCCCGAGTGGCACCGGATCGTGGTGGGGGTCGCGCGCCGTTGCGCTGTGTGTCACCATGAATCCCACGCTGACACGAATAATTGCTCGCATTCAATTCGCATTCCGAATCTCCCCCGAAACGCCATGACATCGAAACGCCGCACCCCGAAACCCGCTGCCGCGCCGCCCCGCCGGACCCCGCAGCAGGATCGTTCACGGGCCATGGTGGCCCGCATTCTCGACGCCGGGCAGCGGGTGTTGATCGCCCACGGCTACGACGGGGCCTCCACCAATCGCATTGCCGCGGCGGCGGATATCAGTCCGGGTTCGCTGTATCAGTACTTTCCGAACAAGGACGCGATCGTGGCCGCCGTGATCGAGCGCTACACCCTGGAGGTGACCGAGCGCGTGCGCGCACGAGTGTTGTCTTACATCGGCAGTCCGCCGGAAATCTCTGTCCCGGAAACGATTTCCTACCTCATGGACGCCCTCGGCGACGATCGGGAATTACTGCGCGCGGTGGTCGAGCAGACCCCGCGTCTGGCCGCGGACGGTCCGGTGGCCGCCTTCGAACAGCAGATCGGCGAGCTCGCCCGGCTGACCCTCTCGATGCGCCAGTACCCGATCCCCGCCGACCTGGACCCCGATGCCACGGCGTGGATGCTGGTCCGCACGGTCGAGCATCTGACCATCCGCTACCTGCTGGACGGCCCGCCCATCCCGCGCGACCGCTTCCTGGCCGATATCACCCGCCTGATCCTCAACTTCTTCCGCGAGCCACCAGTGCGAACACAACGCGAATAGTTCGACCGGCCGGTCGAATTCGCCGGTCGGAGCTCGATCCGCGCCGGCAGTTCCACGGCCTGCGGCGCGCTCTGGGCTGTGCTCCCATCGTGGCCGACGGGTCGGTTCGGGTTCCATCCCGGCCGGCACCAGGGTAGGCACGCCGACGTCGTCAGTCGCCGCTACTCGTGACCCGCTCGACCGCGGAGATCGGGGCGGGTAGAGCCAGCAGGAGGTCCACAGCGCGGGCGGCGCTCTGGGCGGCACTTTCCATGGTGGCCGACCAGTCCGTTCGGGTCCAGTCGCCCGCCAGCACCAGGGTGGGTACCGACGTCCGCTGTGACGGGCGCAGGCCGTCGGTGCCGACCACCTGGGAGAAGGTGGCTCGCGGCATCGGAACCACCTGGGCGTGCAGCACTTTCGCATCGGCCGCATCCGGGTAGTAGCGGCGCAGCAGGGCCATCT
Organism: Nocardia sp. NPDC059240; assembly: GCF_042753865.1. Classification (NCBI taxonomy): domain Bacteria; kingdom Bacillati; phylum Actinomycetota; class Actinomycetes; order Mycobacteriales; family Nocardiaceae; genus Nocardia; species Nocardia sp. NPDC059240. Next base: position 25,880 of record NZ_JBHZAC010000014.1, read on the forward strand.
GCTCGTCGACGACCGCGTGGTGGGGCTTGTGGATCTGCTCGTACGCGCCGCTGGTGGTCAGGCAGTAGAGCCAGCCGTTGAGGGTGCCGCGGCCGTGCATGCGCTGACGGTCGAAGACCTCGTCGATCACGCCCGCGCCGCCGATGAGGGCCTCCATCGCGGCCTGCGTGCCGAGTGGGCGGTCCAGGTAGAGGTTGGTGCTGACGATCGGGGTGTAACCGAGTTTGTCGGCGGCCGAATAGATTTCGTCGTGCTCGGGTAGGTCGTCGAGCAGGCCGCCGATGTAGGAGTTCGGGACCGCGCACACCACCGCGTCCGCGGGCTGCACCGCGCCGTCGGCGAGTTCGACACCGGTGACGGCACCGTTCTCGATGCGGATGCGCCGGGCCACCGCTCGATGCTTGACCGTCACCCCGTGCCGGTCGAACACCCGCTGTGCGCCCGAGACGAACAGGGTGTCCAGATCGGTGGTCGGGTAGCCGATGGTGACCGGTCGTAGTCGCTTGACGCCCAACCGGATTCCGGTCGCCAGCACATCCGCGAACACCTTGGCCGATTCCTGCCGCACCGGTTCGGCGGCGATGCCCAGGGCCAGCCAGTCCCAGAGGGCTTCGCGGGCGGTCTCGGGCATGCCCAGGCGGCGCAGCCATTGGTCGGTGGTGAGGTCGGCGAGGTCGGCGGGCTGACGCAGGCACTGCCAGCCCAGGCGCACGGTGGCGTTCGCGGCCCGCACGCGGTCGGCCGGGGTGGCGTCCGGATGCGCGCCGAACAGTGCGCGCACGGCCGGAAAACCCTTGGTGCCCATGGTGACCGTGCGCCCGCCCGGCCAGCGCAGCACACCGCGTTGCGGAAAGCTCACGTACTGCCGGGTGCCGACGCTGGTGAGATACCGGAACAGATGCTCATACCCGCTGGCGATCACATGCTGTCCGTTGTCGGCTATGTCCCGCAGTGGCGCGACCTCGAGGGCGTGGGTGCGCCCGCCCAACCGGCCCCGTCGTTCCAGCAGCGTCACCTGCTTGCCGGCCTCGGCCAGCCAGACCGCGGCCGCCAGTCCGGCCAGTCCACCGCCGATCACCACATACCGTCGCGGATCGTTCATCTGCACCCCTCGAACCAGTGCCTGCACCAAGCAAGCTACGCCCGCCGCGGGCATCACAGGCGCGAATGCGGTTACCGCACACAGGGAATGCCACCGGTGTCCATCTGGGACAGGTCGGTGGCGGCGGGTGCGTTCACGCCGGAAGCGGTGGCCGAGACCGGGGCGGGCGGGGTGGTCGACGTGGTCGGCGTGGTGGTGCGCGCGGCCGAGGTGCTCGGATCGGATTGGTCGGACACCAGATTCGCGATGGGTCCGCTGCGCGCGTCCGCGCCGAGGGTCAGCTGCACGGTCTGCTCCTCCACGGCGGCCGACTTGGTGGCGGTGAGCCCGAGCTGTGCGGCCAGGGCGGTCGCGGCGGCTTCGGCGCCGGTGCCGTAGGTCAGGGTGGTGGTGTCGCGAGCCGCGCCGGTGCCGGTGGTGCCGCGGGTGAATCCCCGAGTGGCCAGCGCGGTTTGGACTTGCGCGGCCAAGCCGTTCTGGCCGGAGCTGTTGACCACGTTGAGCACGACGCCGGACGCGTCGGGAATGACGGTGGTCGTGGTCGGCGGTGTCGTGGTGGTAGCGGCGTCGTCGCCGAGCAGGTTCGCCACGATGCTCTTGATCTCGCCGGTGTCGACGATATTGATCGACTCCCCCGCGTCGTCGGTCCCGAAGTCCTTGACCGGCAGCGTATACAGCGACACTCCCTCGCTGAACAGCGCCGATGCCCGCTGCGCGAACGCCAGCGGATCCAGATCCTTGTCGATGGCGGTGTTCTGCTTGGTGATGTCGAGCAGCGCCCGCAGCTTGCTGGGACTGTTGAGCGTGCCGCCGTCCTGCAGTTGCCGCAGCAGCGACACGATGAACGCCTGCTGCCGCCGGGTCCGATCCAGATCGGTGAACAGCGGCTGATCCGGGTCACGCCGTTGCCGCACGAACGCCATCGCCTGCGAGGCATCGATCTGCTGCTTGCCCTTCTTGAAATCGGCCCCCGAATAGCTGTCCTTCGTGTCCTCGTTGAGGCACACCGTGATCGGCTGCACCGCCTGCGCGATCTGGAAGAACGCGGCGAGGGTCACCTCGACGAAGTGATCGACGGGCACATCGCCCAGAAACTTGCCCACCGTGTTGCTCTCGGCCAGCCGCCCCGCATCTCGCGACTTCTGATCCAACTCCAGCGCGTCCTTGACTCCGGCGGCGGTGAGCTTGTCCTTCGCACGCGCATACGCGAACCCGTAGGCCTGCTTGATCTTTCCCTTACACGGAGAGGTGGCGCACGACGCCGAATCGAGCGTGACATAGTCATCACGAGGAATAGAAATAGCCGTAGATTTCGAACCATCCCCCGGAATGTGCACCAGAATCAGCACATTCGAATTGAACCCGCCCTCACTGTCATCCCCCGCATGCAACGCGTCATACATCTCCTGCGGCAACGGATTCCCATGCTCATCGAGCCGGCTGTCCAACCCCATGACCAGGATATTCTGCGTCTTCCCACTGGATTTCGGCCCACCCGGACTGATCCCCGAAACCGTCAACCCACTCAATTCATGGTTGTACTCCCGCCACGCCGCCCCCGTAGCCACCAACACCGCAACCGCCACCAACGCCATCACCGCCCGCCCTGCCACCATCACCCTCGACGACCGCTGCGGGCGATCCCGAGGACGTCTGGCAACGGGCGGGCGGGGTCTGGATGTCCCCTGCACCCTCTGCGCCCGTAACGGCACCGTTGCAGGATCGAACGCACCCGAACCCCGCCCCCGACGATCCCGAGCATGCGTCATGCCCACCGAGCCTAGCCGCGCACCCCCACCGGCAACACCAAAAACCGTGGCGCATCAAGACAATCGAGCGACTGTCCCGGGACCAAACCACTGTTCGGATCGAGGATCGCCACCTCGTCTACCAGGTTGGATGTCCAACCCAATTCATCCGAGCTACACAGCATCCCGTAAGAGGACTTCCCCCGGAAATTCCCCCGCCGCATCTTCTTCTTACCCGGTAGCCGAGCACCCGGAGGAGCGGCCGGAACCAACTCCCCCACGATGTCACGCCGCTCACCGCCAAAAACAACCTGATGCTTGGGACCATCGCCTAGGTCGATCGTGGCCAACCAGATGCGCTCGGCATTCGGATGTTCCCGTACTTCCAAGACACGCGCGACGACAACGCCGCGCGTAAGTCCTTCACAGGTTGAGTCGTTCATTCACCGATACCTTTCTTTGTTTCGAGGGTCAGTCGATCAAATGTCGTCGACGCGAGGGCCCGATGACGCCTATCCATCAGTGAGACGCCGACGTAGGCCGAGTTAGGCGACTCGGTGAAACCGATCCAGCCGTCACTGCCGATGTACTCTTCGACGTACTGATAGAGGATCGGACTCTGTTTGCGCAGCTGGGCGACATCGAGTCTGAACAAGCAGAATCCCGCGTAGAAACCTTGAACCGCAACGCTGAAACTGCATCGATCGATCTCCGACGAGCTCAGCCCGTACTGCTCGAGCAGCGTCCGGAACTGTTCCACATAATATGCCCGCCGCGGCATCTCCGGCGAGAGCACGAACCGATAATGGCGCCCGCGAGCCAAGTTCTGTGCAACGATATCGAAGAAATTGCCGGCCGCCACACCCTGCTCGATGCCGCCTTCCACCGTGACGAGATCTTCCGCCAGATCCATTGCGGCGATGCGACTTTCCTCGCTGAATTGCTCCAATTCGAGCGCTTGATAATGATCCAGCATTCCGGCGAATGTGAGCGGACGCTTCGCAGCATCCTGCGCCGCCACCCCGATGCGCTGCGCGAGGATCGCGCCGATCTTCGCTACGAAAGCGGACTGCACGGCAGCGTCGGCACGAGCCGAAGCGAGACTTGCCTCCATGTAGCGAGCAATCGGCCCGTAATCGAGTGTCCCGCTTGCTCCCGCGACACTGTCCTCGCCGAACATGAGGTAGTCCAACGACACCCCGAACAGGTCGGCGATCGCGACCAGCTTGTCCACGCTGGGGTTGTTCTGCCCCTTCAGATACTGCGAGAGCGCCGCCGTCGTGATACCAAGATCGATACTGAGTTGCTTGCGGTTGCCGCTGTAGTCGCCGGCCTCGATGAGATGCTTGAGCGTCTCGGCGAGCTTGATCTCACGCATGGCCACCTCTCCCGGGGACACGGCCTGTCACGTCAAGCACAACTTACTCTTCGCGATTCATTGTTCAAGCGTTACTTGACGAAGTGCCACGGGCGCGTCACCGTGGAGGCATCGGAATCGGTGCCCGAGCGGGCGTTTGATACCCGAGACGAGGCCACCTTGTAGGGCGGGAGGAGGTGCCTCCGATGAAGTGATTCGCATTTCCGGGGCGCAGACCCACACACACCATCACCATGGGCGGGGACTCTACTTCGCCGACCGATGATCGAATTCGGCGGCACGCATGGATACCTTATGCCCAAAATATCCGAATCACATGCGATTCGGACTTTCTATTCAGCGTGCACAGATTGCCCGGACCTTTGTCCGAGCGACGGCAATCGGCTCCGAACGAAGAGAACCGTCATGCCACACAGCATTCCACAATACTGCCCTCAGTGCGGTAGTCCAATCGAATCCGAACAACCGCCGATACCGGATCGCCCGGCACCGATGCCCGTAGCGCCGATCGCCTCCGAACCCATTTACTGGACGCCCACCGAGCGGGTGCGGAAGCGGCCGCGCAGGTTTCCGCGGCGCGGTTCGGTGACCGGCAGGGTCATCGGCACACCGGATCGCATCATCATGGGTGTGCCACAGCCACTCTGGTTCGTGCTGCCCATGCTCATGTTGTTGTGCGAGCAGCCCTATGTCCCCGATTCGGTGCTGCCGAGTTTGGGGGCGACGATCGTCGCGGCCGGGGCGCAGCGCCGGTTGGTGCGGAGCCGATCCCGGTGGGTGGCGCGGCTTTTCGGTCGGTTGTCGCCGTGGCAGCAGCGTTGGGGGATGCTGCTACGGCTCGTAGACGACGAGGGCAGGAAGTGGGAGTCACGATTCCTGCCGGTCCGGGCGATGACGGTGGAGGCGAACTGTCCGGTGTTCACGAAGGGGTGGATCACCGGCGCCGGGGACCTGCTGATCTGGGAGTTGACCGATATCCAGACCGGCGCGCATCGTGTGAGCCGCAGGTTGGCGGTCTGGCCGATTGTCGTTGTCAGCGTGTTGATCATGGCACTGACTGCGAGCGCGGTGCTGTGAGGGTCGAGAAACACCGATGGTGTAATCGCTACGGGGGGTAGCGATTACACCATCGGACCGAGATACGGTAGAAAACCGCTGCTAGGCAGCGGTTTTCGTGTGTTTGCGGGAGAGCAGGGGGTAGCCGGCGCAGACCAGGACGCCCCAGGCGACACCTACGGCGAGGGCGCTGCGGCCGTCTTCGGTGAAGAAGAGGAGGACTACGACCAAGGCGAGGAAGGCCAGGGCGAGGGCGGTGGTGTAGGGCGCGCCGGGGAGGCGGTAGTCGCTGGCGGGGAGTTCGCCGCGGTTGACTCGGAGGCGGTAGAGGAGGTGGCAGATCAGGATCATGCCCCAGACGAAGATGATGCCCATGGTGCTCACGGAAGTGATGTAGCCGAACGCCTTTTCCGGGGAGAAGTAGTTGACGGCTACGCCGATCACCATGACCGCGGCGGAGACGGCGATGCCGACGGCGGGGACCGAGCGGGGGCTCAGGGCGCCGAGGGCGGCGGGGGCTTCCTCGCGTTGGGAGAGGCTGCGCAGCATGCGGCCGGTGGAGTAGATGCCGGAGTTGCACGAGGACAGGGCGGCGGTGAGCAGGACGAAGTTGATGATGCCTGCCGCGCCGGGGATGCCGATCTGTTCGAAGACCTCCACGAACGGGCTGCGACCCGCGTGGAAGGTTCGCCAGCTCGACACCGACATGATGACGATCAGCGCGCCGACGTAGAACAGGCCGATGCGGAAGGGCAGGGTGTTGATGGCCTTGCGCAGGGTGCGCTTCGGGTCGCGCGCCTCACCGGCGGTGACGCCCACCAATTCCACACCGACATAGGCGAATACCACGATCTGCAGGGCGAGCAGCGCCTGTCCGAAACCGTTGGGGAAGACACCGCCGTCGTTCCACAGGTTGGTGACGGTCGGGTTGGTGGCGTGGCCGAAGTGGAAGATCAGCACGCCGACGCCGATCACGATCATGGCCGCGATGGCGGTCACCTTGATGGCGGAGAACCAGAATTCGCCCTCGCCGAACAGTTTCACCGACACCAGATTGGCGATGAACATGATGCCCAGCACCACCAGCGCGGTGACCCACTGCGGGATGTCGAACCAGTACTGGACGTACTTGCCCGCCACGGTGATCTCGGCCATGCAGGTCGCGACCCACACCGCCCAGTAGGTCCAGCCGGTGGCGAAACCCGCGAAGCGGCCCAGGAATTCGTTCGCGTATTCGGCGAAGCTGCCGGTGACCGGGCGGTAGGTGAGCAGTTCGCCCAGCGCCCGCATGATCACGAAGATGGCCAGGCCCGCGGCCAGATAGCAGAGGATCAGTGCCGGGCCGGCCTTCTGGATCGCCCCGCCCGCGCCATAGAACAGGCCGGTGCCGATCGCGCCGCCGATGGCGATCATCTGAATGGTGCGCGGCGACAAGCCGCGCGAATATCCCTCATCGTCTCCGGGCGTCGTACCGGTGTCCGGTAGCTCCCTTTCCGAGGCTGTCAAATGCGGTTCCTCTCACGTGCGTGCGGCCGGAACCCCAGCATTGGTGATCGGGAGATGCCGGCCGCACCGAGCTTGCCGACGGATTGCCGTGCTCGGTCCAACGGCGTGTCACGCTACCGGAGAGGTATTCGCCGTCACAGTTACCGGCACACGTGGTGTCGCCGGGGATCGCATCGGGAGTTGCCGGGAGGTGCCTCAGCCTGCTTCATCGATGAGTTCGAGGCCGGTGACGACCTCGGTCTCGATCCGGATGATGTGATCCATCGGCAGATTGATCCACGGGTCCAGCAGGGTCTCGTAGCGCTGTACCTGTTCCGGATCCATGACCACGCGCGCGACGCCGGTGACGATCACGCTCCAGCCCTGCCGGGTGTGTTCGTCGAAGGAGTCGGCCTCGTAGGCCACCACCTGGCCGTCACCCCGCAACAGGCTTGCGCCCAGATGCGCGCGCACCACCACGACGTCCTCTTCGACGATGTGATTGACCGGTCTGATAATCGGAAGTCCACGGCGCGAGTACACGATTCGTCCGTATTGCGCGCTCGCCAGCCGTTTCAGTGCATCGGCAGCCGAGAGCTCGCGCAGCTTTCGTGCCCCTACGCCGCCCATGATTTCGATTGTGGTCCCTCCGCCGCGAATACGCCAATTGCGTTGTCGCGTGCCATGGTTCATGGTCAGCATCGGTCCGGCTGCGCCGGAGCATCAGCGCAGCGGCGGCACCGCGACCATGGCGGGCGGTTTGTCGGTCCGCAACCCCTTCCAGCTGGGCATGCGCAGCCGTTCGCCCGAGAACTCGCGGTATTCGACATCCGCGACCAGGATCGGCTCCACCCAGTGCCAGCCGCCCGCACCGGCTTCCGTCGGGGGCTTCTCGAAAGGGCTTGCGTCGACTTCGATCTCGTTCAACGCATCGCGCAGGATCCGGCGCGCGGCCTGGGTGAATCCGGTGCCCACATTGCCGATGTAGACCAGTCGCCCGGTGTCGTCGTGCGCACCGAGCACCAGAGATCCGAAACTCGCCCCGAAAGCACCGGATCCGGGTGTCCAGCCCGCGACCACCACTTCGGTGCGTTCCCGCAGCGGGGTTTTGATCCAGGCGGGCGAACGTCGCCCGGGCAGATAGACCGAATCCGTCCGTTTCGAAACGATGCCCTCGATCCGATGTTCGCGCGCCACCTCCAGCAAGCTCTCGGCATCCGTATCGACCCAGTGCGGCGGCACCGAAAGCGGCACAGGCAGATCCAATTCCGCCAGCCGCACCCGCCGTTCGAGATAGGGCTGCCGCATGATGTCAACCCCGTCGACGGTCAGCAGATCGAAAACGAAGAACCGCACCGGCACGTCCCCGATCAACTGCTCCCCCGGCCGCGCCACATGCATCCGCCGCTGCAACAACCCGAACGACGGCGCCCCACCCCGATCCAACGCCACGATCTCCCCGTCGAGAATCAGCGATCCGTTGTCGGGCAACGCTTTCAAAGCGGCCACCACCTCGGGATAGGCCGCGCTGACGTCGTTGCCGTTGCGACTGAAGAGCTGCCCCTCCCCGCCTCCGGCGAGCGCGATGATCCGAACCCCGTCCCACTTCATCTCGAATGCCCACCCGGGCCCCTCCGGCGGCCGGCCCCCGGTCGCCAGCATGGGCGACGGGCCACGGCGAACAGACGCGGCCACCCCGGCCGCTACCCGCGCCGACTATCCGACATAACGGACATGCCCTGAAGTTTGCTACCAGATAGCCATCATTCGAACGCGGCGCGCCGAACAGCGCCGAAACCGCCGAGACTCACCGACAACCCGCCGTCGCACGGGTTTGACCCGACCAGCAGCGGGCATGTCCCCGATATGTTGACAATCATCGGGCTCATCGCTCTGCTGGGTGCTGTGACGGTGGGGGTGGCCGGAGTGCAGGCCAACAGCGGTGACAGCCATACCGTGGCGGGCGGCTTCACCGTTTTCGATCACACCTACGGGGGATCCTCCGGATTGCTGTTCGCCTACGGGATTCTCGTCGGCGCGATCGGCACCGCGGGGTTCATCCTGGTGCTCGCCGGGGTGTGGACCACCTCGCGGCGCGGTGTGGTGGCGCGGCGCGAGCTGCGGCATTCACGGCGCGAAATGGCGGCCGCGCGAAAGGAACTCGCGAAACCGGCACCCGCGGCCAAGCCTGCGCGTAGCGTGGATTCGCCCCGGCAGCCGGTGGTTCCCATGACCAAGACGCCGCAACGCCGCTTCACGCTGCCGACCTGGTCGGTCAACCTCTTCCGCAAGACTCCGGGCGCACCCGCCAAAACCGAATCCGTCACCAAGTAGGACTCCGGTCCGCCAGAGGAACACCGCATGCTCGCCGTGCTCGGCCTCGCATTACTCGACGCCGGCTGGCTGCTCGCCACCCCGGCCTGCACCTCGCTCGGAATCATCGTGCTGACCGTGGCATTGATCCGCTGGCTGCTCGGCGCGCCCGCCCGGTACCTCGCCCATCCCCGCTATTGACTCCCGACCGCGCCGACCGGCATTCGCCCCGGTCGGCTAGCGTCGCAGTCATGACGGTGACGGTGCTGGTTCCCGACGAACACGGTTTCGCGGCGGTCTCGCGACTGGAAGGGGCGCGGGCGCTGCGTTATACGCTCGGCGAGCCGCTGCCCGCCGGAGCCGACGAGGCGGAAGTCTTCGTGCCCACCTTCCTGGCCGCCAAGCCTGAAACGGTGACGTTGGCCCGGTCGCTGCCGAAACTGCGCCTGGTGCAACTGCTCACGGCCGGCGCGGAAATGTGGGTGGGCAAGCTGCCCCCCGAGGTGATGATCTCCACCGGTCGCGGCGCGCACGGCGCGAGCACCGCGGAATGGGCGATCACCGGATTGCTCACGGTGTACCGGGAATTCACCGAATTCGCCGTCGCCCAGCGCGAGCACCGGTGGACGCAGCATCGCACCGATACGTTGCACGGCAAGCGGATCCTGCTCATCGGGGCGGGCGATCTGGCCATCGAGCTGCGGCGGATGCTGGAACCCTTCGACACCACCGTTGAACTGGTCGGTACTCGCGCGCGTGACGGCGTACACGGAGTCGACGAAATTCCGGAGCTGCTCCCCCATTTCGACGCGGTCGTGCTCATGGTGCCGGTCACCGCGGCCACCGTCGGGATGGTGGACGCCGAATTCCTGTCCCGGATGCCGGACGGTGCCATCCTCGTGAATGCCGCGCGCGGCCCCGTCGTCCGCACCGACGACCTGCTGCGCGAGCTGGAATCCGGCCGCCTGCGCGCCATTCTCGACGTCACCGATCCCGAACCCCTGCCCGCCGACCATCCGCTCTGGGACGCCCCCGGCCTGCTGCTCACCCCGCATGTCGGCGGCAGCAGCTCGGGGAACCTACAGCGCGGCTGGAAGGTCGCCGCCACCCAGATCGGCCGCTACGTGGCCGGTGAACGCCCCCAGAATCTCATCGACGGCGAGTACTGATCCAGCGCAACCGATCTCGGCGCGGGCCCCAGTCTTGGGCCGAACCGCGCCGGGGTTCGACGTCGCTACAACGTGTCCTTGCCGATCGGCCGGTTGATCCCCCGCCACTCGCGCTCCCAGCGCGCATAACGCCGGGCATCGAACACGGTCCCGGTGAACCACACCAACGCCGCCGCCGCACACCAGGTTTCGACGAGCACCGCGAGCCCCGTCCCGATCCCCTCCGCGGCCGCGGCCCCCGGCCGGGACGGCGCGAGCGTCGGCTGCCCGTCCTTGACCCATAACCCCACCTTCGCCCCGGCGGCCTGCGGCCCGGGCACATCGACCGTGGCCGTGGCGGTCTTACCGTCGATAACCCATTGCACCGGAGCCTGATACCGCTCCGGATGCCCCGCATACCGGTCGGTATCCGGCACCTGCACGGCATCCGCCGTCTCCGTCGCACTGACCCGCGTCTTCCCCGCATCCTGCGCCGCGATCCGAGCCTGAGCGCCCGTATAACTCACCGTCCCGATCGCGCCCGAAACCGGCACCGCGGCAGCCACCACAACCACCGCCACCGCCCGCAACACCACCTCGACCCGATCCGAGACGCGCATCAGCGAATTGGTGTTCCACGGCCGCACGCGCCACAAGCGCGTCGGCAAGGGAGGACGCATCGACACCTGGACCGCCTCTCTCCACGCGTCGTCTTACCTACTACATCGGTAGCTGTACCCAGGTTGATACGCCTTGAACCGGGGGAACGTCAAGGTCACAGCGTTGCAGATTCCTCACGCGGCCGCCGGATTCCACCTTTGCTCCAACTTTGAGGGTTTCGGCGACCCCATCGCCCAATCTGGTGGTCACCGGCCGGGCTGCATCTACGTCGTCGTGCGATCGCGGCGACCGAGGCTCGAGGTGTTGAGGATGCGGCGGGCGAGTGGCATCGCGGGGCGGATCAGGTCGAAGTAGTGAGTCGGCAGCGCTGTCGCGAGCAGGTGGATCAGGTGCGCGTCGGCACCGATGAGGATGCGGGAGCGGCCGCGTTCGACCCCGGTGTGAATTGTTTCGGCGGCCTGTTCCGGCGAGGTCCGCGCGATCGCACTGAAATTGCGATGGAACAACTCGGGATCGGTGTTGCCCAGTGCGTCGACGCGGACCCGCCCGGAGCGCGTGATGGGTGTGTCGATGCCGCCCGGGTGCACCACGACCGCATGCACACCGGTGCCGTGCAATTCGTGGCGCAGTGCTTCGGTGTAGCCACGGACTGCGAATTTCGATGCGCAGTAAGCGGTTTGGGTGGGGAAGGCGATCAGACCGAGCAGGCTGGAGACATTGACCACCACACCGGATCGCTGCTGCACCAGCCGTGGCAGGAACGCCTGGGTACCGTGCACGACACCCCAGAAGTTGATGTCCATCAGCCATTTGTCGTCCTCGTGGATCGCGTCGACGGCGTGCTGCGACACGACGACGCCCGCGTTGTTGACGACCGCGGCCAGCGGGGCGGGCGCCCACTCCCCGACTTGCCGCGCCCAGTCGAATTGTGCGGCGCGATCACGAACGTCGAGCGATCGCGACAGGCACGCCCCGGGAATCAGCGCGACGGTTTCGGCGAGTCCCGCTGCGTTCCAGTCGGTCAGGGCGAGCGGACATCCGATGGCGGACAGCCGCAGGGCCAGGGCTCGCCCGATACCGGACCCGGCGCCGCTGATCACGACCGTGCCTCCCGCGAGCCTGGTATGGGCCATTACGCACTCGCCGTATGCGTCCCAGACCCGCGCCGCCTCACGACCATCGGCAGTCCGCCCCGGGGCCGCAGGGTCGTGGCACCTTCTTCGAGGACGGCCCAGCCCGGCGCCGAGTCCAGCAGGTATCGCTGACTGGTCGCCGCGGCGATGAGAACGCCTTCCATCAGCGCGAATTGGGATCCGATGCAGATGCGACGGCCTCCGCCGAAGGGCACGTAGGCCCCGCGCGGCCGATCTTTGCCCGCACCGGGCAGGAAGCGGCTCGGGTCGAAACTGGTCGGGTCCGGCCAGATGTCCGGATCGCGATGGATCTCGTGGGTCAGCACGATGACCGTGGAGCCCGCGCGCACCCGGTAGCCGCCCAGCACGTCGTCCTGGTGCGCGGTGCGCATGGCGAGGTAGACCGGCGGGTGGATGCGCAGCGCTTCGCTGAAACACGCCTTGGTCCAGGGCAATCGATCGATGTCGGCGGCGGTCGGCAGCCGCCCCTGCAACACCTCGTCCACCTCGTCGAGCAGGCGGCGGCGCGCAGCGGGATTCTCGGCCAGCAGATGCCAGAACCAGCTCAGACCCGAGGCGCTCGTCTCGTGGCCGGCGCCGAGGAATGTCACCGCCTGTGCCATGACCTCGCGGTGCGTCAATCGGTCGGATTTGTGGTCCTCGGCCTCGAGAAGCATGGCGAGGAAGTCGTTTCGCGAGACCCCGGCATCACGCCGATCGTCGATGCGCCGCTGCACCAGCGCATCCAGCTGCCGTAGGCGGCGGGCGATGCGGCGGTAACGCCAGTGCCCGTGCGCGGCACTGTCCAGCCGCATCCGCGGCAGGGCCGCCGACACCCAGACCGCGGGCGATGCTCCGATCAACAGCATGTCCTCGAGCACCTCGGTGATCGCAGCGCCGGTCTCGGCGATCTCGGCTTCCGATAGATCGGTGCCGAACAGGGTCTCGGCCGCGATCTCCAAGGTGACGCGCATCATCTCCTTCGCGATATCGATGGTCTCGCCGTCCCGAATCCGGTTCCAGCGCTCGGTCATCGCCACGATGCGCCGAGTCATGTTCTCCGCCAACGGATCCAGCCGCCGCTTCGCGAACATCGGATTGATCATCTTGCGGTCGCGCTGCCAGCGCGCGCCGCGGCTGGTCACCAATCCGGTCCGGAGACCGAGCGCCGGAATGTCGTATTCCTCGCCCTTGCTGTAGATATCCTGCCTGGAAATGAAGACGCGCTCGGCGTCCGCCGCCCGGCTCACGAACACGAACTCGGCAATCCCGGGCGCATACACCCGGACGGTGGGCCCGAACCGCTGAAACTGCTCGTGCAGGACCGGAACGATATTCCGGCGCATCCCGGACATCACGGTCGGAAGCCGGTGGATGCCGAGTGTGGGCGGCAGCGGGTAATCGGCGGGGTCGACAGGGCTTTCCAGAGCAACGCCGCTCATTGCGGTCCCCCTTGTGCGGGTTCGATCGAGTGGACTCGGGACGGGACTGCTCCACCCCGGGCGAATTCGTAGTCATCGAGATCGAATCGATTACTGCGCCAGTAGGTTTCGACCGTCGTATGGGGCCGCAGCGGCACGTCGCCGTGTTCGGTGAAGTAGTAACTGTTGGACTCCGCGCAACTGTCTTGCCAGAAGACCTGATGGCTGCGGCGGGCGAGCATCTCGGCGAAGTAGCGGTCGTTGGCCTGCCGGGTCACCTCGATGAGATTCGAACCCGTTGTACGCGCATGGCGCAGACACCGCAGGATGTGGGCGCTCTGGGCCTCGATCAACGTGAAATACGAGGCCCCGTTGTATCCGTACGGGCCGAAAATCGAGAAATGATTGGGGAATCCGGGCACGCTCACACCGTGATATGCCTGGTAGCGATTCTCGCCCCACCACTGTGACTGCTCGATCCCGCCGCGGCCGCGCAAGACGTAGGTCGGCATCGTGCCGGACTCGAAAACCTTGAACCCCGTCGCCAGGATGAGCACATCGAGGCCGTGCAGTAGGCCGTCGGCCGTGTACACCCCGTCCGCACAGATCCGGGTGATCGAGTTGGTCTCGAGCTGAACGTTGTCGCGGTTGAACGTCGCGTAATAGTCGTTGTGGAAACTCGGCCGTTTACAGCCGGGCGCATATCGAGGAGTCAGCTTGTCCCGCACAACCGGATCGTCGACCCGGCTGTGAATGTAGGCCCGGGCAAGGCTTTCGAGCGAACCCGACCCGGGTATGGCGGTGAAGTAGTGCCCGGCCAGCGGGAAGGTCACCTCGACGAATCCCTGACTCGCCCACCGCGCGAGCCCGCGTACTCCAGGGATGTAGCGCAGCGCGCGCCGCGCTCGATCCGACAGCGCGAAGTCGGGCTTCGGCAGGCACCAGATCGGGGTGCGCTGAAAAACGGTGAGGTGCTCGACATTCGGCGCGAGTGACGGGATCAACTGGACGGCCGAAGCGCCGGTTCCGATAATGCCCACGCGTCGACCCGCGAGGTCTCGGGTGTGATCCCAGCGCGCGGTATGCATGGTGAGACCGGCGAACTCGTCGACACCGGGGATGTCGGGCCGCTTCGGCTGCGTCAGCACACCGGAGGCGTTGATCAGAAAGCGCGCCGTCAGTTCGGTCCCGGCCGAGGTGGACAGCCGCCAGAGATTGGCTCGCTCGTCGTACACGGCCGTCGTGACCGTCGTCGCGAACCGGATGTTCCTTCGCAGCTTGTACTTGTCCACGCAGTGAACCGCATACGCCCGCAGCTCACGTCCCGTCGCGTAACTGCGCGACCAGTCGTCCCGCTGCTCGAAAGAGAACTGGTAGCTGAAGGACGGAATATCCACCGCCACACCAGGATAGGTATTCCAGTACCACGTACCCCCGACGTCGTCACCGGCCTCGAGAATCAGGAAGTCGGGAAAACCGGCCTGCTGCAGCTTGATCGCGACACCGATGCCCGAGAAGCCCGCGCCGACGATGACGATTTCCCGGTCCATCGCGGACCCCTTCCCTCGCCACTACCTTGCATAACACGATAAACAGATAGTGTCGATCTGTCATTCATGAAGTTGTTTTGCCTGGTGAAGCCAGTCAACAGTCACTGACACGAACCGCTAGAATCGGCCGTCATGGCACGGAAACGCCCGACTGAGCGCCTCGAACTCGACACTGCTGATCGGATCGTCGACGGCGCGCTCAAGGCGGCCGAGCACTACGGACTGCGCCGACTCACCATGGATCAGATCGCCAGGTACGCAGGCATCGCCCGCGTTACGATCTACACGCACTTCCCGAACAAAGACGCGATCGTCAGCACCGGCGTCGCACGCGAACTCGAGCGCGTACTGGCCCAGATCCAAGCAGCGGGCGAGAACATGACCGACCCCCACGAACGATTCGTCGAGCAATTCACCTTCGCGTTCGGCTGGCTGCGCGACAATCCGTTGCTACAGCGCCTGATCCGCACCGAACCGGAGACCATCCTCCCCTACGCCGCATACGACAGCCCGTACCTGCTCGTCGGTCGAAACTGGCTGGCCCAGCAACTGAACTCGATGTTCGCCCCGGCCGGGACGACGTCCGACGCCGCACCCGATTTCGATGACGCGGCCGAACTGACAGTCCGCGTCGTGCAATCGCTACTGCTCAGCCCACTGTCGAACTACACCCTCGACAACGATGACGAGATCCGCACCCTCGCCCGCCGCTGGCTGCTCCCGATCGTCGAGCGAGCGTCGGCGGGCGCGAAAAATTGAGGGCGGCCGGCATCGGTGTGCGCCCGGCATGATCGAGCCGGGACGCGTCGCACCCAAATGAATTGGTTGTCAGCTATTTTCGCATCGTTAACGAACTTCCTGGTCTCGACGATCTTGATCGTCGAGTGGGCCACCGCAACGAGCGGATGAGCTCGGGGTAGAGAACCGGGGGTTGCGATGACGAGGGTGTCACCGAGACGGGGGCTGCTGAAGATTGTTCGAAACAGGCTGTCCCGCCTCGCCTTGGTGGTCGCGACGCTACCGGTGATGGCGTCCTGCGCGATCTGGCCGGGCGCGCACGCGACTTCGACCAGCGATCTTGTCGTCCCTTCCGGACTGCTCGATGATTTCTCGGCGCTGCGGACGCAAACCCACGGCCAGGTCGGGTTGGCGCTGCTGCCGGTGGGCGGCAATCGGCCTGTCACACTGGGCGATTGGTCCAACGGAGTGGCGTGGTCCACGATCAAGATACCGCTGGCGATCGCCGCATTGCGGCACCAGGCGAGCGGGCTCGGCGACAACCTGACCGCGGCGATCACGGCCTCGGACAATGACGCCGCATACGCTCTGTGGCAGTCGCTCGGCACACCCGAGCAGGCTGCGGTGGCCGTCGAGACCGTTCTGCGCGAATCCGGCGATGCCGCGACCGACGTCGCCGACCGCCACAACCCGGCCAACCACAACTGGGCCGCCGACTCTCTCGCTTTCGGCACCACCGTGTGGTCGCTGACGAACCAGGTGCATTTCGCTTCCCGGCTGCCGTGCCTGCGGGACGCCGATCCGGTGGAGAAGTTGATGGGTCAGGTCGTCCCCGTTCAGAGCTGGGGTCTGGGCAGCTTTCTGGGTGCCCGGTTCAAGGGCGGCTGGGGGCCCGACGACACCGGCGGCGGGTACTCGGTCCGGCAACTCGGTCTGCTGGCCACGCACTCCGGCACCCTCGCCGTCGCCCTGGCCGCGCACGTGGATTCGGGTGGATTCGACGACGCGGCACTCATCGGGACGCGCATCGCCACCATCGTCGCCCAATATCTCGGTCAACTCAACGGTGGGAGCTGCGCATGATGTCCGATCGAATCCGAGGGCGGCGGCTCCGCAGATTCTCCGCGATGATGCTACTCGCGCCGGCTGTGCTGTTCACGAACGGCTGTTCGGATGATTCCGACACATGGGCTGTTCCGCCGACCGCCTGGAAGCCCGCCGTCGAATCACCCTGCACGGCACCGATCGTCGGGCCGGGCATCTGGGACAAGAACATAGTGGAACTCGTGGATCTCTCCGGTGACAATGTGCTGACCTACAGCACCGTCCACTTGCACCAGACACCTCAGCAGACGTGGAGCGCCACGTGCGGACCACCGTTGGCTGCGCCGCTCGCGCCGCATGTGACCATCACGGCCAGAACTGATTCCGCGATGTGCGGGGCTCGCACCTCCCCGCCAGAATGCACCGTGGATGCCATGAAATCCACGGCGGCCCAGTGGAACTCACGAGCTCCGATCGCGGCTATCCAGTTCGAGCACCAGAAGATAGCCGCCATCGAGGAACAGGGCACCCAATGATCGGCGGACATGCGCGAAATGACTTATCGCACCGCACCGACTTCGAATTGTTCGGCGTTCGTTCCGAGCGCTTGATCGTGCAGTCGCCGCAGGGTTCTGGTGAGGATTCGTGATATCTGCATCTGCGAGACACCGAGGCGCTCGGCGATCTGCGCCTGCGTCTGTGATTCGAAGTAGCGCAGCACCAGGATCTGCCGCTCACGCACGGGTAGCCGAGCGATCAAGGGCCGCACGGCCATCGCGTCCTCGGTGAGCCGATAGCACGGTTCTTCGGCACCCAGGGTGTCGAGCACCGACGACGGCGCGCTCTGCTCCTCCGCCTGGGTGAACCGATCCAGCGATTCGGCACGAAAGGCGTTGCGGGCGACCAGCGCCTGGGTAACCGTGCTCGGATCCACCCCGAGTTCCAGGGAGATCTCCCGCGCGGTCGGCAAGCGACCGAGCCGCTGGGCCAGCACCTCGGTGACGGGACCGATCCGGCCGTGAATCTCCTTGAGGCTGCGGGGAACTCGCAGCGCCCAGGCGTGGTCGCGGAAATGGCGGCGCACCTCGCCCATGATGGTGGGCACCGCGAAGGCCAAGAAGGTGCTGCCGCGGCTCACGTCGAACCGGTCCACGGCCTGAATCAATCCGAGCAGTGCGACCTGCTGCAGGTCTTCGAGTTCTTGGCCGCGACCTGCGAAGCGCCGAGCAATATGGTCGGCCAACGGCATACACAGCCGCAGAATCTCGTTCCGCAGCACGGGCTTACGCGGATCTCCGCCGGTCATTGCGGCGAGTTCTTCGAACCGCGGCTCGATATCGTCGTAACTGTCGGCCGGTCGGGTTTTGGGCTTCATCCGGGTCGATCGAGCTGTGGTCGTGCTCATCGGGCATCCCTCGATTGTGAATTCGCCTCGGGCACACATGAATTGCCCGAGTGATCGAATCGTGATCCTGCCGATTCTTTGACAAGACGCGACGGCTATCGCTGATCGCGGCCCATCCGGACGGCGATCCCGAGGCGCACTGACGTCGTCGTCCCGGCTGATTGCCCGGTGGCGCAACTCGTATTCGGTCGCGCACCTTCCGGCAGCGATATCCGACCGATAACAATCGGGTACCCGTTTCGTGCCGCGCTAACCATTCGGCTCGATTCTCCCGGTCACCATTCCCAGTGACCGGTCCGACGACGATCGAAACACACGACCATTCGGTATGTCTCCAACGCCTGGTCGGCTCGGTAGTCGATGCTCAGCCCGTCGACCATCGACTCCAGCAGATGTCGGCTCAGACTGTTCTTCGGCAGGACATCAGCGGTACTGGTGAGCGCGGACACTCGGACCTCGACCCGATGCCGGTCGTAGCGCAGAGCGCACGCAACCTCTACTCCCTCCGCGGCTCCTACCAACGCGGTCACGATCTCGTCGATGGCCACGCGCACGTCGGCGACGACATCGAGCGTGAAATCCGCTGTCAACAACACGGTTTCGACGACCGATCGCAACATGGGAAGCATCTCCGCCCGCGCGGCGACGGTCACCCCGATCGTTCCCGTGTGCGAGAGACCGAAATCCGGGATCCAGTCGTCCGCACCATTTTCGCGTGGCGATTCCTGCATAGTGCTCCGCCCTCCTGCCACGCGCCGTGAAGCCCTGCACCTACCGCTTCCCACTGATTAACCCACAGAAGGTGGATCAATCCTTGTCCCGGCCTGGAATCGGCGATAGGAGTGGGATACCGCGTCGGTGAGCGGTCATCGGCCGGGAGAGTGCGACCATGGATTCTCGACTCGGCAAGAGCACCAGGGCAAGGAGTGTCATGGCGGTAAACGTGGTCTCGCAGCTCAACTTTCGCGGGCAGGCCCGTGAAGCGTTGACGTTCTACCAGTCGGTGTTCGGCGGCGAGCTGGTGCTCATCACCTACGCGCAGGCGCAGATCGTGCCGGTCTCCACCGAGGCCGCCGACCACGTCATGTGGGGACAGCTGGCCGCCGACAACGGATTGTGGGTGATGGGCTACGACGTGCCCGCCCACACGCCCTTCGACCGCGGCGACAATTCGTTCTTCCTGGCTTTGCGCGGCGATCTGCCCGAGGAGATCACCGAGTTCTGGAACAAGCTCGCCGTCGACGCGAAGATCGTGGTCCCGCTCGGACCAGCCCAATGGTCACCGCTGTACGGAGTGCTCAGCGACAAGTTCGGCATCACCTGGATCCTCGACATCTTCCGCGAACCCTCCGACCAGCAGACAACGCCCGTCATCGACTGACCATCAGCAGTGCTCCTCGACATACAACATTCGCCGATCCGGATCGGCACGGAACTCATGCGCCAGAAAACGACCTGTCGCCGTGCCGCCGCCCGGCCCGAGGTAGTGGCCACTGATCTCGCTCCACAGCCGCGGACGTTCCGCGTCGGCGACCAGGCGGGGGTGCGTGCCGCCGCGTTCGCCGAGTATGACGACAGCCGTCGAATCGTGCAGCAGTCTTCGGGCCACACGCAGATCGATCCGCCGCCGGCGGAGCCGCCAAGTGATGCCGGCGTCATCCTGCAGCTCTACCGGCTGTTTCAGCCTGTCGGGATTGGTGTGGAAGTCCTGCATGCCTCGAGTATCCGGCAGACAACCGGGCCTGGTCATGCCGTTATCGACGGGGCCGCGCTCCGAGAATCGCTCCGCACCAACACATCCCGTCTCGACATCGGCGGCTATTGCGCCTCACGCAGGGCCCGGAATTCCGTCGCGAGGGCGTCGAGGGTGTAGTGGGCGTTGAGGCCGCTGGGGTTGGGCAGGACCCAGATCGCGGTTTCGCCGATGCCTTCGGGTTGGGGCCCGATGGTGGCGCGCGGATGAGCGAAGGCCGTGCGGTAGGCGCCGATGCCGAGGACAGCCAGGACTCGGGGGCGATACCGCTCGACGCGATCGACCAGCGCGCGCCCGCCGACCCGCAGTTCGTCGGCGGTCAGTTGGTCGGCTTTGGCGGTCGTGCGGGCGGCCACATTGGTGATTCCCAAGCCCAATCCGAGCAGTTCCCGCTGCTCGTCGGGGCGCAGTTGCCGTGGCGTGAACCCGGACCGATGCAGCGCGGGCCAGAACCGATTTCCCGGTCGGGCGAAGTGCATTCCGGTCGCGCCGGACCACAGGCCGGGATTGATTCCGCAGAACAGCACGCGCAAGTCGGGGCCGATCAAATCGGGAATGGTCTTGTCCTGCGCCGCAGCCAATTCCGCGGGCGACGGCCGATGCGACGAACCAGAACTCATGCCCACAGTCTGGCGGGTCCCAACCGAAAGCCTGCCGCAGGGGTCCCGCGTATTTCTCGGTAATCGATATAGCCTCGAAGCATTTCCGCGAGCGCGCTGGATTCCAGGCCAGGGAGGCGTCGTGACAGACCGACTCGTAGTCGAGACGACCGAGGGTGTTGTGCGGGGTGTGCCGGACAGCGGTGACGGGAGGTGCTTCGGCGGGATCCCGTTCGCGATGCCGCCGGTCGGTGAGCTCCGATTTCGGCCGCCGCAAACGCCGCAGCGTTGGAGCGGTGTCCGGTCGGCCGAGCATTTCGCGCCCGCCCCGGCGCAGGGCGCGGGAGGTCTGGCGGGCGACGGGAGGTCCACGTTTCCCACCTTCCCGACCGCGGAAATCACTGTGACCTCGGAGGACTGCCTGTATCTGAACGTGTGGACGCCGCCGCCGGGCGGCGAACCGCTCCCGGTGATCGTGTGGATATTCGGCGGCGGGCTAGAGGCCGGGTCGGCCAATCCGCCGTACAGTGACGGCTCGGCCCTGTCCCGCCTCACGGGTGCCGTCGTGGTGACGATCAATTACCGGCTCGCCGCGCTCGGGCATCTCTATCTCGAGGGGTGGTCGTCGAATCTCGCACTACAGGATCAGATTTCGGCTCTCACCTGGGTGCGGCGCAATATCGAGCGGTTCGGCGGGGACCCGGCCAACATCACCGTGGCCGGGCAGTCCGCGGGCGCATTCTCGATCGGGGCCCTGCTCGGCATCCCCGGCGCGGCCGGCCTGTTCGACAAGGCAATGCTGCACAGCGGCAACGCATCACGGATCATCGACCGGCAGGTGGCCACCGAGATCGCTGCCGATCTGCTCGACGCCCTGCACCTGGACGGACTCGAACAACTCCAGCAGGTGCCACTGCAAGCGATCCTGGATGTGCAGGGCACGGTGGTGTCCGGCGATATCGGAGAGCGCAACCTGCCGGGCGGCCGGGCCTGGGGCCCCGTCATCGATGGCACCGTGGTTCCCGAGCATCCGCTGCACGCGATCACCGGAGACGTTCCACTGCTGGTGGGCACCACCCGCGACGAGGTGCAGATATTCCGCCGTCTCGCGGGCGACGCCTTCGGGGTGCCGATCCCCCAGCTCCACAACGAGATACGCCGGATCGGAGTCGGCGACCCGGCAGCCTTGACCGATGCCTACGCCGCCCGGATCGGCTCCTCCGACCCGGCCGACCTGCGAGCCGCCTTTCTCACCGACGCGGTCTACCGCAGGCCCGCGATCGACCTGATCCGAGCGCAACTCGCGGCGGGCGGCACCGCCCACCACTTCCTCCTCGAGGACGAACCGTGCGGCCCGCAACTGGGCGCGTTCCACGGCTCCGACCTGCTGTTCCTCTTCGACAAGCTGGCCCAGGTCGACGCGGCCACCCCGCCCCACCAGGCCGTCCAGGCGACGCTGATCCAAGCCTGGAAGGACTTCCGGTGGAAGGGAGATCCCGGCTGGACACCATGGACCCCCGGAATTCCCCATTCCCGGGCGATCGGCGGCACGAACGACATGGTCGAAGAACCGCCCGCGGACACTGTCGACGCCTGCTGGCCCTAGGTGGCCGGGGCCAGGGCGCGGGCGGGGCCGAGGCGGGGGACGCTGGTGACGGCGATGCTGATGCGGGTGACGCTGACCAAAGCGCCCAGGGTTACCGGAAGAACTACGAGATCGTGGGGGGCTTCGGCGATCAAGGCGAGGAGTGTGATCAGCAGGGTCGCGTCGATGAAGACGGCCACCGCTGCGGTGACAAGGAGGGCCTTGGCGGCCAATCGGGTTGGGATGCGGACGAATCGGCTGGCGCGGCCGGTCGAGGCGATGGCGGCGACTGCGCACGGCACGCCGATGAGGACGGCGAGTGCCATCGCAATGAGGCCGAAGATGGTCAGCGAGAGCGGCACCGCGCTGAACGACCCCAGCAGTGCCGCGGTGCCCCACAGCAGTCCGATCACCGGGCCGAGGGCGGTCAGGGTGCAGCCGTAGCGGTGAATCCGCTTGCCGGACAGCACCGGAACGAACTCGTCGGCGACCTCCGTGGGCCCGCCGAACTCCCCGATCGCGGCCGCCTGCGCACGGTCGAGCGAAAGCCCCTGTGCGCGATGATATTCCGTAGCCTCGTGCAGGCCGTCGCCGATCTCGGCGAGGATCGCCTGGCGTTCCCACCAGGTACCCGTCAGCCGGGTGGCCAGGTCGTCGAGATAATCGTCGATCACACTGCGGGACATGGCTGTTCCCCCATTCCGGCGTTCCCCTCCATCAGGCCACCCACGGCCGCCACGAAATCCCGCCAGGACGCCCGCTCGACCCCGAGCCGGCGGTGACCGGCGGCGCTGAGGGCGTAGGTGCGCCGACGGCGACCGCCCTCGCTGGACCAGGTGCCGTCGATCAGACCGGCCTGTTCGAGCCGGTGCAGTGCGGGATAGATGGTCCCCTTGGGCAGGTCGAAGTGGCCGCCGGTGCGAGTGCGGAGCGCGTCGATGACGCCGTAGCCGTGGCGCGGGCCGTCGGCGAGCACGGCGAGGATCATGCCGTCCAGGTGCCCTTTCAGCACTTCTGCGCTCATGGGTAGTCAGCCTACCCTTCGACGGAAAAGTCGCCTAGCCTATGGGTAGCGTCCCTACCCGTAGGAGGCTTCCGGTGCGCTTCAGAATCGCGAGTGCGGTGGTCGCACTCATCACGGCCGGTGCGCTCACCGGCTGCGCCGACGGATCGGGGGGACTGCCCGATGCCGGGCTGATGATGCGCGACGCCGCGATCTCCGCGGGCGCAATAGGTTCCGCGCATCTGATGCTGCGGGCCGAGGGCGCGGTGCCGGGTTTTCCACTGCGCGCACTCGAGGCCGATGTGTCCAAGGACGCCGGGGGTAGCGCCACCGGTGCGGCGACGCTGCCCAGCGGTTCGGTGACGCACTTCGTCGCGACACAAGGCAAGGTATTCAGCAAGTCCGACAAGGGAACTCTGGTTCCGATGCCGGCCGGATTTCCCAGTCCCAGCGGCATGATCGGACGCGACGGCGGCCTGGCGCAGCTGTTGCGTTCACTGCGTGACCCGGAAACCGTTGGGCGCGAACAGTTCAGCGGCGTGGACGCATTCAAGATCGAGGCGCTGGTGCCCGCCGAATCGCTGTCGTCGATCCTGCCGGGCACGACCGAGGATGCGACGCTGACGGTGTGGGTGCGGGTCCGCGGAGCTCACCTGCCACTACAAACCGTTCTCGGTTTTCCGCAACACCCGGACGCGCAGCTGACCGTCACGGTGTCCAAATCCCAGTCGGCCGCGGTGCCGGGCATCAAATCATGAAGGAACACGAAATGCCGGACAGCACAATAGAAGTGCGTGATCTCGAGGTCAGCCGCGGTAAGCAGCAGGTGCTGCGCGAGATCAGTTTCGCGCTGTCGCCGGGCAGCGTGACCGGTCTGCTCGGTCCCAGCGGATCAGGGAAGACGACCTTGCTGCGCGCCATCGTGGGCGTGCAGCGCATCCGTTCGGGCAGCGTCACCGTGCTGGGACGACCGGCGGGGGCGGCCGAGCTGCGCAGGCAGGTCGGCTATGTGACGCAACAGCCTTCGGTCTACGGCGACCTGACCATTCGCCAGAACGCCCGCTATTTCGCCAAGATCCAAGGCACCGGGGCGGCTTCGGCCGATGCCGCGATTCGCGATGTGGGCCTGGCCGATATCGCCGATCGCATGGTGGACGCGCTCTCGGGCGGACAGCGTGCCCGCGTTTCCCTGGCGTGCGCGCTGCTGGCGAATCCCGCCGTGCTGATTCTGGATGAACCGACCGTCGGCCTGGATCCGGTACTGCGCCGCGATATCTGGGCCCAGTTCCACGAACTCGCTGCAGCAGGAACCACGCTGCTGGTGTCGAGTCACGTGATGGACGAGGCGGATCGCTGCGAACGTCTGCTCCTGCTGCGCGACGGCCGACTGCTCGCCGATGAGACACCCGCCGACCTGCGTACCGCCACCGGCGCACCCGACCTCGAAGAAGCCTTCCTGCGCCTGATCCTGCGACAGTCCGACACCTCCGATGCCCGAAAGGTGCTCGCCTGATGTCTGTTTCGCTGACCCTCGCCACCACCCTGCGCGTGCTCACCCAGGTCCGTCACGACCGCCGCACCATCGCCCTGGTCCTCACCATCCCGAGCCTGCTGCTGGCGCTGCTGCGCTTCATCTTCGACGACCGGCTCGACATCTTCGATCAGATCGGCCTGATGCTGCTCGGCATCTTCCCCTTCACCTCGATGTTCCTGATCACCAGCGTCGCGATGCTCCGCGAGCGGGTCAGCGGCACCCTGGAACGCCTGCTCAGCACTCCCCTGCACAAACTCGATCTGCTGTTCGGCTACGCCATCGCCTTCGCGTTCCTGGCCGCCGTCCAGGCGTCCATCGCCTGCGCGGTCGCCTACGGCCTGCTGAACCTGCGCACGCAGGGCAATATCGCGACGGTCCTGCTCATCGCCGTCAGCACCGCCATCCTCGGCTGCTGTACCGGCCTGCTCACCAGCGCCTTCGCCCGCACCGAATTCCAGGCTCTGCAGTTCATGCCCGCCATCGTGTTCCCGCAGATCCTGCTGTGCGGACTGATCTGGCCCCGCGAGGAAATGTCGAAAGCACTCCAGATCGCCAGCGACGTCATGCCATTGCGCTACGCCGCCGAGGCCATGAGCGAAGTCGGCACCTTCCCGCTACCCACCACTCGCCTCTGGCTCGACCTGCTCGTCCTCGCCGCTTTCGCCGTGGCCACCCTCTTCGCCGGCGCGGCTACCCTGCGCCGGCAGAGCAACTGATCGGCCGAATATCATTCGCCCGCACCCGAATTACCGCCATTGACGAAATAGCAACAATCCGCCGCCGGATATGTGCCGATGCACAGTGAAAGCATTCCCGAATTTCGAGACGCCCCAACGGTTTTTGGAATAAGTTCCTGCCCTACACCACCGCAGCGGTGTGAATTTATTGCGTTTCTCGATGAGGAGTTCTCTCGTGCGTCCCCTCTACCGTTTCATTCTCGCTGCCGCCGTCTCGATGACGACGCTGGCGGGCGCGTGCTCCGGAATCGCCGCTGCGGCACCGTCGTCCGGGTACAACGATTTCACGTGTCAACCCAGCACCGCCCATCCCGAACCGGTGGTGCTGCTACACGGTCTCGGCGGCAACGCCCTGGGCAATGTGGGGCCGATGGCGACGGCGCTGGCGGCACAGGGCTATTGCACGTACGCGCTCACCTACGGCAAGGTCGAAGAGGCATTCCCCGTCGGCGGCACCATCGACATCGACAAGTCCGCGCACGAGATCGCGGCATTCATCGACAAGGTTCTCGGTGCCACCGGGGCGAGCAAGGTCGACATCGTCGGGCACTCCGAAGGCGCGTTCCAGTCGCTCTACATCCCGAAGGTGCTCGGTTACGCCGGGAAAGTAGCCAAGGTGGTCGCCCTGGCTCCCCCGACCCACGGCACCACCTTCGTGGGCCTGGTGACGGTGGCGCAGGCCGCCGACCTGACCTTCCTGGTCGACAAGGTGCTGCCGCTGGGATGCGCGGCCTGCGATCAGCTCATCGTCGGCGGATCGGCGGTGAAAACTCTTGACAGCGGCCAGATCTCGCAGACCGGCGTCGATTACACGATCATCGCCAGCAAGGCCGACGTCCTGGTGGTGCCGCACAAGTCCACCCTGCTCAACACCACCGAGACCGCCTTCGTGCCCGAGAGCGGCGTGCACAACAGCTACGTCCAGGACACCTGCCCGCTCGATCCGGTCGGCCATATCGGCCTGGCCTACGACCTCGACGTCACCCAGATGGTCTCCAATGCCCTCGACCCCGCCCACACCACCCGGGTGATCTGCACTCTCGGCATCCCGAGCTGAGCGGCCGGTCATCATCAAAGGAATGAACGCCGTTGCGGTGCAACGGCGTTCATTCGTTCTCGGGATCGGGTGCCGACTTTCGGTCAGGGAATCGTCAGGACCTGGCCGACATTGATCATGTCCGGGTTGTCGAGGCCGTTGGCCCGGACGATGTCCATGAAGCGGTCGCGGCTGCCGAGCTCGCGTTCCGCGATGGATTCGAGGGTGTCACCGGCCTCGACGGTGTACGGATGCGGGCCCGGCCCCGACTGAGCGGCCGGACTGGTCTGTTCGGTCGCGGTCTTGGTGGACCAGACGGCCTTGTCGCCCGCGTACAGCACCACATTGCGGTCCGGTTGCAAGGTCAGGCGGTTCGCGCCTTTGCCATTGGTGCCGGTGGACCAGGCGGCGCTGCCGTCGGATTTGTAGAGCACGAAGTTGCCATCGTCTTGCATGGTGGCTCGCTGCACGTCCTGGCCGTGTGTGCCGGACGCCCACACCTCGGTGCCCGCTTCGGCCAGAACCAGATTTCCGTCGTTCTGCAGGGTCAGGGAGTAGCCGCCGTTCTGTAGCGAGCTGCCCAAACCGAGCTCATCACCGATCTGCAGGGTATCGCTCACGACTGTTCCTCTCGGAGAAGGTTCATTCGCTCTCGATCAATCACACGCAGTACGCGGTCATGCACCCGCACCGACGATACGCCGGTGGATATTCACCCGACCGCGGCGGTTCCCGCCGATCGATCAGCCGGGTCCTCCGTTGGCGAACACGGCACTGGCCCGCACGATTCGCTTCCCGTCGCTGGACAGGTAGCAGTTGGCGAAACCGAGCCGATTGCCGATCTTCTGGATATCGGTGGTGGCAATGACTATGTCGCCCTTTGCCGCGGTGCCGACGAAGTCGACGGTGAGGCTGGCCGTGACCAGGCGCAGCGGCGGCTCCTGTGCGAAGGCGCTCGCGTAGCCGAGCGCGACATCCGCCAATGCCGCCAGCACGCCACCGTGGGCGAATCCGCGCGCATTGACGTGCCGGTTGTCGATGGCCAGGGCGAATTCGAGGCCCTCTTCGCCGCTGCGGGACCACAGCGGACCGATCAGATCCAGGAACGGGCTGGTGCGGGGGTACACCGCGAAACCGGGTCGCGGAGGCTCCATGTCACGACCTGCCGAGATTGATGTTGCGCATCGACGCCTATGCCTTCTCCCAGAGGACCGAACCCGATCATTCTGCGGCCGAATCGGTCTCGGCGGGAGAGATCGCGAGATGTCATGTCCCGCACAGCGGCAGCACAGCCCTGACCAGGGCCGCCTGGTGCAGCAGGTCGGCGTGGGTCGCCTGGACCGTGGCCGAGACGCTGTTCGCGAGTTGTACGGCGCAGCCGGGTTCGGTCAGTTCGGTTCGGTCACCGGCCAATTCGTCGATGATCTCGCCGTTGACACGGTCGATGACGGACCGCACCGGGGCGAGGTCCGGGGCGGCGGAGGCGGGCGGGATCAGGCCGTATTGCCATTGGGCGACGAGGCCGCGCTGGACCAGCTTGTTCGCCTCGATCTGGGCGGTGAACACCTGCCGCACCCAGTCGGCCGGTAGGCCCTGTGCCGCACCCGAACTCGCCATGGAGTCGTATACCTGAGCTTCGCGGACCGGGTCGTCGATCGTCGGCTGGCTGCCGTCGGCGAGCGCGCCCGCCCATTTGACGGCCGCCACGGTATCGGCGGTCTGGAGTCGTTCGGCCACGAGACCGACCAGCCGGTCCAGTGACGCGGGCCGGTCTGCCTGGGCGGGGCCCGCACCCGCGGCCTGGCCGCCCAGCACGACGATCGACGAAAGTGTCGCCACAACTACGCTCTTCACTCGAAAATCATGAAGCACACTGTGCTCCGGTGTCGTGCGACCAGCCGTTTGACGCGTTTGCCCGAGGCTGACGCGTTTCGCACTGGCCGATCGGCGATTATGTAGCAACACTTGATAATCGAACCACACCGAGAGGTATGGCCTGCTTCTGTACCCGAGTGCGAGGAGACACCTTGTCGGATTCCCGAGACGGCGCCGTCGCCTACGTGATCGCGGCCTTGGAAGCCAAGGGCACCGCTACCCGCGATGACTTCGATGTCCTCGGGATCGTCGACGCCTCCCACGCGATCACCGAGGACTGGGACCTGGCGATCATGGAGCGATCCCTGTTCTGGGGCATCGCCGCCGGATTCATGAAGGTGTGACCCCGACCCTGGGTGCATGACCGCGGGTCACCACCGCCCAGCGCAATGCCGCCCGGCGCATGGACGCCGAATCCGCGTAGCCGAGCAGTTCCGCTTGCCTGCTGCGGCTGACCGGGCCGCCGGTCGACGCCGCGACGAGGCGGGCCGAGCGCGCCCGGTCCAGTTCGCGCCGCCAGGTCGTGCCCGCATCGGCCAGCCGGCGCTGCAAGGTCCGCGGGCTGGTGGCGAGCCGGCGCGCGACTCGATCCAGCGACACTTCCCCCTCGTCCAGCGCCTCGGCCACGGCCACCGCGACCCGTTCCGGCCATGCGGACGACAGTGGCGGAGGCGGCGGCAGCGCGTCGGCCAGCGGCCGCAGCACGGTGGCCAGCACCGGATCGGCGGTGGTGAGCGGCAGCTCCATATCGGCGGCACGGAACACCATCGCATCGGTGTCGGCCTCGAATTCGAGGGTGGCGCTGCCGAATACCTCTCGATAGGCGTCCAGTCGCCGGGGCGCGGAACGCCGCAGCGAAACCCGCACCGGATTCAGCGGACTGTCCAGGACACGGCGCGCCCGCGTCAGCACCGCCGCCAACCCCCACAGCTGGGTGTGGTCGCGCGTCGCGTCGCCACCGTCGACCATGTCGAGCTGCAGGGCCGGCCCGTGTCCGGTGTCGACCAGGTCGAAACGATGGTTGGTGGTGACGGCGCTGACATACCGACCGCAGGTCGCCAGGCCCGCGCCGAGCGTGGGCGCACTGGTGAAGAGGTAGTCGTAGAGCCCGGTCGCCTTGAGCTCGTACCGGCTCGCCACCCGCAACGCCACATTCGGATCGTCGAGCTGGTGTGCCCCGACCTCCCACAAACGCCAGAAGGATTCGCTGGGCACGTGCACACCGCCGCCGCTCAGCGTCCACTCCGGCACGCCGCACTCGCTGATCAGGCGATGTCGATCCAGGCCCATCGTCGTCAGCTGAGAGATCACGAACCGGTGCAACAGAGTCTGATCCGTACCCAACGCCCCTCCTACGCCTCATCCGATCGAAGGCAAAGGCTATACCGCGCGGGCCGAGCGGAACCTGGCAACGTGAGGAGGTCAGGCGACGGATCCCTCGCGTACTTGCGCGGTATGCGCGGTATGTGCGGTTTCGGCGTAGCTGCGCAGGGCCGGGGCTATTTCGGTGCCGAGGCGGTGAACCGACTCTTCGACGGCCTCGCGGGGTAGGCCACCCCAGTCGACGAGGGCTTGGACACGGTCGAAGTGGATCGCGTCGTAGAGCTCGGCGAGTTTGGTGGTGACGTGGTCGCTGGTGCCGATCATGAGGTGGCGGCCGGGTTGCATGCCGAGCTGGAATTGCGTTGGGGTGACGGTGAATCCGCCTCCGCCCTGGTGCTTGGGTCGCAG
This sequence comes from Nocardia sp. NPDC059240, assembly GCF_042753865.1. Classification (NCBI taxonomy): domain Bacteria; kingdom Bacillati; phylum Actinomycetota; class Actinomycetes; order Mycobacteriales; family Nocardiaceae; genus Nocardia; species Nocardia sp. NPDC059240. The sequence goes on from NZ_JBHZAC010000014.1 coordinate 55,875, forward strand.
GAAATCGTAGTAGTAGGGGTAGGTGGCGGCCGCGGCTTCCATGGTGGATGCGCTGAAGTAGTGCAGGGCGACGCCCAGGCGCAGTTTGTCGGCATTACCGGATTGCGCACCGGCTTCCCGGTAGATCTGCGCCAGGGTCCGCAGCCGTTCGGGTGTGCCGCCGATATAGCCGAGAATCATCGGCACGCCGAGGTGTCCGGCACGCGCGGCGCTGCCGGGTGTCCCGCCGACACCGAGCCAGACGGGCAGTGGGTCCTGTAGTGCGCGTGGGGTGATGGCGGCCTCGTCGAGGTCCGGCCGGAATTCGCCGTGCCAGGTGAGGGTCGGGGTCGCCCGGAGTTGCAGTAGCAGGTCGAGCTTTTCGGCGAACAGTTCGTCGTAGCGGCTCATATCAGCCCCGAAGAGGGTGAACGGTTCCGGGTAGGCGCTGCGTCCCGCGGTGATTTCGGCGCGGCCGTGGCTGAGCAGATCGAGGGTCGCGTAGTCCTGATAGACCCGTACCGGGTCGAGCGCACCGAGGGTGGTGACCGAACTGGTGAGGCGAATCCTGTTGGTGTGGTTGGCGATCGCGGCCAGCACCACCGCCGGGGACGACACCACGAAGTCTGCGTTGTGATGTTCGCCCAGCCCGAAGTGGTCCAGGCCCAGCCCATCCGCCTGCACACCCAGCGACACGATCTGCTCGATCCGTTCGACCGGCGTGCGCGGGCTGCCGTCCACGGTGACCGGCTGCAGATCGGCCAATGACGCGATCCCGATATCGATCTTCTTGTTCATGAATAGCAAGCTATAGTTTTCATAGTGCGCTAGCAAGTGTGATAGTGACTACGGCATGCGAAGGAATAATCGTGGGTGACGACACCGCGACCGGACCCGACTTCCACTCCGCGATCGAGTTGATCGGCAAGCGCTGGACCGGCGTGATCCTGCAGCACCTACTGGCAGGCCCCCTGCGCTTCAACGAACTGCGCGACCGCATCCCCCGCATCACCGACGCGATGCTCTCGCAGCGTCTCAAGGAGCTCGAAGCGGCCGAGGTCGTCGAACGACTCGTGACGGTCGCCCGCCCCGTCGAGGTCCGCTACACCCTGACCCCCATCGGCACGAAGCTCGAGCCGGTCCTCGCCGCCGTGCTGACCTGGAGCAAGGAATGGGCGGCGGCGCATCGCCTGACTTAGGCGGCGACACTGGCCCGAATTAGGCGGCGGCACTGACCAATCGAGCCCCGGACCGGTCTGCGACGGTTCGGGGCTCGCTGGTTGTCGTTCATCGTGATCGCTCAGCGTGTTCGACGGGTCAGGACGCTACGCCTCCCGGGACACGCCCGTCCGCTGGTTGTGCGGTGCAACACGCACACTGTCCAGTGGCTGTTGCCGAGCCCTGGGGTGGGGGCGGGTTCGGCGGGGGATCTCGGCGATGTCGGTGGGGATGGGTAGCGTTCGCGGTTGTGGAGACTGGGGAACACATTCAGCAGCTGGCCGAGCGCATCGTGGAGTTGCGCGACGCGTACTACCAGGGGTCGCCGCTGGTGGCGGACGCCGACTACGACGCGATCGAGGACGAGCTGCGTCGGTTGATCGAGGAGCATCCGGAGCTGGCGCCGGATCCGAATCCGCTCGAGCAGGTCGGTGCGACCTCGGTGTTGCATGCGCCGGTTCGGCATTCGCGGCCGATGCTGTCGCTGGAGAAGGCGACGACGGCCGAGCAGGTGGCGGCGTTCTTCGACCGTTTTCCGGGGCAGCCGGTGGTGGTGATGCCCAAGCTCGACGGGTTGTCGCTGGCACTGGTCTACGAGGAGGGTCGGCTGACACGCGCGGTGACCCGGGGTGACGGCACCACCGGTGACGATGTGACGCCGCTGGTGCGTGCGCTGCTCGACGGGGTGCCCGAGCGCATCGAACTGCCGGGGCGGGTGGAGGTGCGCGGTGAGGCGGTCATGCTGCGGTCGACCTTCGACGCCTACAACACCGCGCATCCGGACAAGCCGCTGATCAACCCGCGCAATGCGGCGGCGGGCACGCTGCGCGCGAAGGATCCGGCCACCGTCGCCGAACGGCGGCTGCAGTTCTTCGGTTTCGATCTGGACGCCCCCGAAAGCACCGAGGTCGATCTCGAGGAGGGCCTGCGCGCGCTGGGCTTCACCGGCGCGACGATGCGGCACTGCGCCGACGCCGCGCAGGCGCAGGACGCGATCGGCGCGATCGAGCAGGGCCGCAACGATCTCGACTACGACCTCGACGGCGCGGTGCTGCGCCTGGCCGACCGTGACGCCTATGCCGCCGCGGGCACCCGCTCGAACTCACCGCGCGGCGCGCTCGCCTTCAAGTTCGCCGCCGAGGAGAAGACGACGATCCTGGCGGATGTGGTCTGGGATGTCGGCAAGACCGGCAAGATCGTTCCGGTCGCCTGGCTGGAGCCGGTGTTCGTCGGCGGCACCACCGTCACGAAAGCCACGCTCGCCAATCAGGAAGTGATCAAGGCCCGCGACATCAAGATCGGTGACACCGTTCTGGTCCGCCGCGCCGGCGATGTGATCCCGTTCGTCGCGGGCGTGCTGGACGCCGCCCGGCGCACCGGCGCCGAGCGCGAGATCGTGGCGCCCACCGTCTGCCCGTCCTGCGCGCAGCCGGTGACCGAGCAGGGCAACAGCCGGGAACTGTTCTGCACCAACGCTTCCTGCCCCGCCCAGACGGTGCGCAGGCTCATCCACTGGGCGTCGCGACCGGCCGCCGATATCGACGCCATCGGCGGGGTGTGGATCGAAAGGCTCGCCGACGCGGGCATTCTGAACAATCCGTCCGACTTCTACCTGCTGACCAAGGAGCAGATGCTCGAATTCGACGGTATCGGTGAGGTTTCCGCGCAGCGCATGATCGATTCGATCGATGCGAGCCGTGACGTGGGCCTGCGGCGCGCGCTGATCGGGCTGGCCATTCCGATGGCGTCGGAGGGCACTGCCGCGCGCTTGGCACGCTCCGGATTCGGTTCGCTCGAGGAGGTCGCGGACGCGGGCGAGGAACGGCTGGTCGCGGTGGAGGACATCGGCACGAAGGTCGCCGCCTCCCTGACCGCGCACCTGACGCGTCTGCGCCCGGAACTGGAACGCCTACGCGCGGCAGGGGTTTCGCTCGATGTCCGTGCGGAGGACCTGCCACCGGTGGTCGCGGCCGGTGCGCCGCTGGAGGGCAAGACGATCGTGGTCACCGGCGCGATCAGCGATCCGCGCTCGGGCGAGAAGGTCGCCCGGCCGACGTTCCAGCGGCTGTGTGAGAAGGCGGGCGCGACCGCCGTGTCCTCGGTCTCGGCGAATACCGATCTGCTCATCACCGGTGCGGGTGTCGGCGACGCCAAACTGACCAAAGCCGAGAAGCTCGGTGTCGAGGTGGTCGATCAGAACGAGATCTGGAACCTGCTGATCGAGGCGAATATCGTCTAGCGCTCGCGGTGCGGCGCGATCACCCGGACTTCCGATCCGGCGTGGTTGTGCCGCAGCGTGAGTCGCGATTCCCGATCGCGGGGGTCCGGCAGGACCTCCGGGACGGTGGGGCGCGGGGCGATCTCCATGACCGCTTCGGCCACCGCGAGCCGCACACCCGAGCGCGGCGGGTTGCGCAGACCCGAATCACCGTGCAGTAGTAGCCGTATCGCCGCCCAGGGCAGGTTCACATCGGCGAAGGCGGTGTGGAAGAGTCCGGCCGAGGGCCGCGGATTGGCTTCCAGCAGTACCGGTTCGCCCGCGCGGTGGCGCAATTGCACATTGGTCAGATACGCCAGTTCGAAATGGCCGACCAGCCGTCGCGCGATGGACACCGCGACGGGGTCGTCCAGCAGGTCGCGGAAGCGCCCCTGCTTGGCGCGCGGAATCCCCACCAGCAGTTCGCCTCCCACGGCCGAGAGGCAGTCGACGCTGATCTCCGGGCCGTCGAGGTAGGGCATGACGAGCAGGTCGGGCACCGCTTCACCGGCATCGGCGGCCCGGCGCATCGCGCCGGCCACCGCCTCGACCGAGACCGCGGGCTGTGGCTCCGCGAGCAACTGCGCCATGGCCAGCGGGCGATCGTCGAGGATGCGGAATCCGAAAGCCGAGTATTCGCCACTCGGCTTGAGACACAGGCGTTCTCCGGTGTGCGAGAGTTCCTCGACGGCCGCGCGCAACCCGTCGGCATCCGACGCCACCCGCCACGGCGGCACCGGAATCCCCGCCGCCGCAGCGGCCTCGTAGGTGGCCACTTTGTCGGTGAGCGTCCGTACCGAGGACAGCGGCGAGCACATCAGCGCGGTGCCGACCGCCGCGAACTCCGCGCTCCGACCCGCCAGTGCGGCGAGACGTCGCGGCGGGATGAGCACATCGATGCGATGGCGGCGGCAGAAGTCGAGCGCGAACGCGGCATACTCCTCGTCACCGACGTAACGGGGTTCGACCGCCGAGACATCGCACGCCGAGAGCGTGGTCGCCTCCGGATCCACATTGCTGGCATACACGGTGACCTCGACCCCGTCGGGGTTCTGCCGGAGCAACCGCATGATCTGAACGGTCGCGGCACCGGCGCTGCTCAGCCAAACCCGAAGCGTGATGGCGTCGGTCCTTCCCTAGATCCCCCGCGGGCCCGATGAAACGCCCTGTCGCGCACCCGCGGACGCCGATCGTAGCCCCGTTCGGTTACGCGCACATGTCGATCGCCGGTCGACGGAGGAGTCGCTCGATATCGCGGAAATAGTCGAGCAGATCGGCGATTTCGGTCAGCGGCACGCCCGCACCTTCCAGCGCCCGGATCTGTACCAGCCGCAGCAGGTGAGCTGTCCGGTAACGGCCCTGCCCGTGTCCGTCGCTTTCCGGAGCGGAAAGCAGTCCGCGGCAATGGTATCGGCGCACGGTCGCCACCGAGACGCCGGCGAAGGCCGCCGCCCGGTCGATCGTGAATGCGGCCGAGGCGGATTCGGATGTCGTCATATTCACCCCTCACGCTACTTAGCACTACTGACTACCGCTATATAGTAGCACCGAGTACCGGGCGGACAAGCCCACCTCATCCGCCCCCATCTCCGGTGGCGCTGAACATACCGGCTGGTTTGCGCAGCGGATGCTGGATACGCTCGCGCCATGTTCGAAGGCACCATTCCCGCGCGCACCGCCGCGCTCGTCTACGCGGCGGCGCTGCGAATGGGTGTGTCACAGGCCGAGATCGGGGCCACCTCCGGGCTCGATCCAGCACTGCTCGGGGAGCGACTGCTGCGCATCTCGTCGCACACCGTCTGGCGGATCTGGGAACTCATCGAGGCCACCGCGGGGTCGCGGGGCGGACAGTTCGCCGCCGCGCAGGCCGAACGCGGGACGCTCAGCGTGTGGGACTACCTGTTCGCGAACGCCCCCACCCTGGCCGAGAGCATGCGCACCGTGATGGAGCTGCGGCCCGTGGTCGCCAATCCGACCAGCGGCGGCGCCGTGATCGAAGACGGTGGGCTGATGACGATCCGCGACACCGCCTCGCTGTCGACCGCGCGGGTCATCCCCGCGCACGAGGTGTTCACGTTCTCGCTCATGCTGCGGCGCATGCGGGAGGCGACCGGCGTGCACCTCGCCCCCGTGCACGTCGCCCTGACCCAGTCCGCGCCGGTCTGCCATCGGCATCTGGTCGAGGAATTCGGTACCGGGCGAATAGAATTCGGGGCCCCGGTGTCGACCATGACCTTCATCGATGCCGCACGCCTGCCGACCGGCAGCGACCCGAACCAGGCCCGGATCCACCGCCATTACGCGCAACTGCTGATGACCTCGATGCGCGTACAGGGCGACCAGATCAGCGATCTGCGCACCGCGATCCACGAGTCCCTGCGGCACGGCGAACCCGATCTGACCGGTGTCGCACGCCGATTGGCGGCCAGTCCCCGCACCCTGCAACGCCGTCTGCACGCTCAGGGCACCACCTGGCGCGACGAACTCGACTCGGTGCGCAGCGAGCACGCCGTCGCCCTGCTGCGCGAGACGGACCTGCCGGTGGACACCATCGCCGCCCGCCTCGGCTATGCCGACGCCCGCGCCCTGCGGCGCGCCTTCATCCGTTGGAAGGGCGTGCCGCCCAACACCTTCCGCCAGGACTTCCGGGCCATCCGGTAGCCGTTCAGTAGTCCTCGAGCCGGATCGCGTTGGCGGCGTCGACGAGTGGCTTCCTGATGGAACGCAACGCCCGACCCTTCCAGGGCAGGTAGCGCATCACCCGGATGGCCTCGACGTGCATGCGCAGCGCGCCGGGGGTCGCCGCGACCATGTCGTTGGCGATCTTCCGGCCCAGGTCGAGGTTGGCGGTGATGTAGTCGCGGAGCTTGCTGTCATAGCGGGCGTAGGCGACCAGATAGTCGTTACCGGCCACCGCGAGCTCCCCCGCCAGCACATAGGCACCGACCAGGGCCATACCCGCGCCCTGTCCGGAACTCGGCGACGGACTCCAGGCGGCGTCACCGACGAGCGCGACCCGCCCGGAATGCCAGCGGTCCATGCGGATCTGGCTCGCCACCTCGAAGAAGAAGTCCCGCGCCTCGGGCATCGCGTCCAGCAGGCGCGGCACCTCCCAGCCCGCGTCCTGGAACGCCTCGGCGACCGCGCGGCGCTGGGCGGCGACGTCGTTGCGATCAGGCGTCACCTCGGGGGCGGGAAAGATGAACTGCGCCTTGGCGGGCGAGTGCCGGGCGCTGTAGAGCTGCACGACGTGGCCCGGGGTGGGATGCACCAGTTCCCAGTGGTCGAGGCCGAGCTCGTTGGGCACCGAGAAGACGCACACCGCCAGGCCGGTGGGCCGGGCGAATTGCGGTTCGGGACCGAAAACCGCTCGGCGCGTGGCGGAATGCGTGCCGTCGGCGCCGATCACCAGATCGAAGACGCGCGGGCCGGAGTTCTCGAAGCGGACCCGGACACCGGTGTCGCTCTGGTCCAGTCCGGCGATCGAATCGGCGAAGACGTACTCGACATCCGCGCGGGTAGCCTCGAACAGGATCGATACCAGGTCCCCGCGCTGCACTTCCTCGTCCGCGGCGGTCCGCAGCCCGAGCAGGCCGGGTCCCAGGGTCGCCAGCCGCTTGCCGGTGCGGTCGACCCAGTCGCCGCCGCGCATGGCCGTCGAGATCCATCGCACGTCGGCGAGCAGACCCATCCGCGCGATGACCTCCATCGCGGCGCCACGGATATCGACCTTGTAGCCCCCGGTGCGCGGCCCGGCGCACTGTTCGACGACGGTGACCCGGAAGCCGTAGCGGCGCAACCAGAACGCCAGCGCGAGCCCGGCGATACCGGCACCGCTGATCAGGACGGTCTTGCCGGGCGGTCGTCCGGTCGTCATTCCCTTGAGAACCTCTCCATTCGATGACACGTCTCCGACAGTAGGGGCGGTGCACAACTCACCAGGGGGACCGAACGCGCCACAACGAAGCGACCGGGGACCCGTCGCCGCCGAGGGAGCGGCAACGGATACCCGGTCGTCCGTGCGGACCGCACCGCCGAAGAGGGAGGCCCGCCGAACCAGGGTGGTTCAGCGGGAATCGGCGTTGCGGTCGATCTTGGTGGCGAGGGCCGCCAGCAGGCCGGTGAGCAGCCCGATGGTGGTCTCGTCGATGAGGTTGCCGTCCTCGTCGAAGCGCTCGTGCGAGCGGAAGGCGATGACCTCCGGCTTGACCACGACGTCGCTCTCGGTCCACACGAACACCTGGCGCAGCGCGAGTTGCGCACGCACCGAACCGAATTGGGTGGGGGCCGCGCCCATGATGGCGATGGGCTTGCGCAGCAGCGGAAGTCCCTCGGCCTTGGTCCAGTCGGTGCTCACCCAGTCCAGCGCGTTCTTCAGCACACCCGGGATCGAGTAGTTGAATTCCGGTGTGGCGATGAGCAGTCCGTCGGCAGCGGTGATGCGTTCGCGCAGTTCCTGCACGATCGCCGGGCGCAGCGCCGGAGTGTCGAGATCCATGTCGTAGGGCGGGATCTCGCGCAGCTGATCGTAGATCTCGATATCCATACCGGCATTGAACTTCTGGGCCGCGCGCAGCAGCGCGGTGTTGTGCGAGTCCGCGCGCAGGCTGCCCGAGAGGGCGAGGATCTTGCGGTCGGTCACGCTGCGGGCCAATCGTTCTCGGTCTGGGCGACCTTGTTGACGTAGTTGGTGAGGGTCTGCAGCGCGACCAGGGCGACGATCTCGAGCACCTGCTCCTCGGTCCAGCCGGCGGCCAGCGCGGCGGCCGGATCGGCCTTGCCGCGGCTCTCGGTGAGCTCCCGCGCGAACTGCACGGCCGCGGCTTCCTTCGGGTCCTCGGAGGTGCCCGCCTTGGCGGCCTCCACCTCGGCGTCACTGAGCTTGGCGACCCGCTTGCCGGCGAAGGTGTGCGCCGCCACGCAGTAGCCGCACTCGTTGGAGGCGCCGACGGTCAGTGCGATGCGCTCCGAGGTCGGGCCGGGCAGGGTGCCGCCCTTGAGCGCACCCATCAGCCCCAGGTAACCCTCCAGCACCGCATCCGAATTCGCCATCACCTTGGTCATGTTCGGCACGCGCCCCATGCGCTTTTGCACCTGCTCGAACAGCGGGTGTTCCTGCACCGGTACGAACATTGTCTTGCTCACTCTCTGATTTGCCTTGTCCAACAGTCGATTCGGGTTGCTCAGGTGCGGGCGGCGCGCGCGGCGTTCAGGGTGACCGCCGCCGCGTTCCAGATCGCGTACACGGTCACCGCGTACGGCACCCAGGTCGGGTGATGCACACCGATCAGCACCACGGTCGCGAGGCCGAGGGCGAGGGCGCGAATCACGATCCCGTTGTGCGCCAGGCTGCGCAGCACCGGGAGAACCAGCGGTTCGGAAGTTTTGATCGATGACACGTCCAAAACCGTAAGATCCGGCCGCGCCGCCGGGCAGGGACACAACACGCCAACAACCAGGTTTTGCGCGCCATCGGTTCCGAACGGAGATATCACGCCGGCCCGTCTCCGGGACCGCACCTTGACGCGGTTAAGCGAGAGTGCTTAATTCGTGGGTGGGCGTCGACGCGGACGCACCCCGACGAAAAGAGATGCACCATGGGCAAATTCAGCCGGTCGGAACTCGAGGAAGCGCTGCACCACTACAGCGGGGTCGTCGACACCTGCTCCGAGACCGGGGACTGGGCCCCGTTCGCGGACCTCTTCGTCGAGAACGTCGAGTACATCGAACACGCCTACGGCACCTTCCACCACCGCGAAGACGTCCGCGCGTGGATCGTCGAGGTCATGAAGCCGTTCCCGCACATGCGCTTCCCCCACGAATGGATCGCCTACGACGAGGACAACGACGCCATCGTCGTCGGCATCAAGAATCTCCTCGACCACCCCACCGAACCCGGCGTCGAATTCTGGTTCCCCAACACCACCCGCCTGGTCTACGCGGGCGACAACCTCTTCGCCAGCGAGGAGGACATTTACAACCCGGCCCGCGACGCCGCCCGCGTCATCGGCGAGTGGATTCAGGCGGGCGGGGTCATGCGCGCCGCCCCGGCGGTCCAGATGAAGCACGTCGTCATGGGCGAGGTGCAGTAGCACCGAGCCCGGGGATCATCACTAGACTCGGGCACCGGCGTCGAATCAGCCCCTGTTCCAACGACTTCGACGCCGTCGCACTGGAAGGAATCACGTCATGAAAACCCGTCTCAGCTGCCCTTGCGGCGAATACATCACCGGCACCGACGAGGACGATCTCGTCGAGAAGACCAAGGCGCATCTCGCCGCCAACCATCCCGGGCACGACTACAGCCGCGACGAGATCCTCTTCATCGCGCACTGAACACCGTCATACCGCAGCGAACGCCGCGACCACGCCGACCTGTGGCTGCGCTCAGCCGCAGCCGATAGGGTGCGGCGGTGGATACAGCGGAGTTCGTTCAGCGGGGCAGCACGATCCTGGATCGGCTGTCGACGACGCAGGCCGCGCCACCGTGGCAACTGGTGGTGGGGACCGGTGTGGTGGCGCTGGTGCTGGTGGTGTTCCATCCGACGTGGCGGGTGCTGCGCAATGCGGTGACCATCGCGCATGAGGGCGGGCACGCGTTCACAGCGCTGCTGACCGGGCGGCGGCTCAACAGCATCCGATTGCATTCGGATACTTCCGGTCTCACCGTGTCCAGTGGAAAGCCGTACGGGCTGGGCATGATTCTGACGATGGCCGCCGGATATCCCGCGCCCGCGCTGGTCGGGCTGGGGTATGCCGCGCTGCTGGGCGCGCACCGGATCACGCTGATGCTGTGGCTGACCATCGCGCTGCTGCTGGTGCTGCTGATCAAGGTGCGCAACTTCTACGGTCTGCTCTCACTGCTGGTGACCGGCGGGGTGGTGTTCGCGGTGTCGTGGTTCGGCACCGATACCGCCCAGGCCGTGCTGGCGTATTCGGCGGCCTGGTTCCTGCTGCTGGCGGCGGTGCGGCCGGTGATCGAACTGCAGCGAAACCGCGCGCACGAACCGAATTCGGATGCCGATCAACTCGCGCGGCTGACCCGCATTCCGGGACTGCTGTGGGTGCTGGTGTTCGGCGCGATCGCCGTGTGCTCGCTGGTCCTCGGCGCGCGGCTGCTGCTGGCCGACGTGACGGGAGTGTGCGTGCCCGCCTTCACGCACAGCACCTGCGCGGCATCCACCACACCGTGACGATTGCCGCGCATGCGCCCGAGAACGGTATCGCTGCAAGGATTCTGGTGAACGGCGACTAACATTCGGGGTGCACCGTCCGGGTGCTCGCAAGGAGGGTTTCGGGATGGAAAGACCGGCATGGGCCCCGGAGGGCGTGGACATGAACCGGCCCAGCCCCGCGCGGATGTACGACGCGCTACTGGGTGGCTCCCATAATTTCGAGGTCGACCGTCGTGCCGCCGAACAGGCCAAGGTCCTGGTCCCGGATCTGCCGCGGCTGGCGTTGAGCAATCGCGCCTTTCTGCGGCGCGCGGTGCGGTACCTGGTGGATTCGGGTGTGCGGCAGTTCCTCGACATCGGTTCGGGCGTGCCGACCGCGGGCAATGTGCACGAGGTCGCGCAGGAGATCGATCCCGAATGCCGGGTGCTCTACGCGGATATCGATCCGGTGGCCGTGGCGCATGCGCGCGCGATTCTCGCCGGCAATGACCGCGCCACCGCCATCGAGGCGGATCTGCGCGAGCCCGCCGCGCTGTTGGAGCAGGCACGGGGAACCGGCATCATCGATTTCGACCAACCGGTCGGCGTGCTACTCATCGCGGTCCTGCACCTGATGAGCGATGACTTCGCACCCGTGGACAAGGTCAACGGCCTCTACGACGCGGTGCCCGCCGGCAGCTTCGTCGCCATCTCGCATCTCACCTCCGCCAACCGCCCCGAGGACGCCGCCAAACTGGCGAACAATTCCGCGCACGTCAGCAAGATCGGCCTGCAGTTCCGCTCGCGTGCGGAGATCACCGCGCTGTTCGGCAAGTGGGAGCCGATCGAGCCCGGTGTGGTGGAATTGCCGTTGTGGCGGCCGGAATCCGACCGCGATCAGCATGAGGAACCGGGCCGTTCGCTCGGTCTGGCGGGCGTGGGCCGCAAGGGCTGAAACATCCGGGTCCGCGGCGTTCGCACCCGGAAGTTCGATGGTTCAGAGGTAGGGGGTCAGCGGTGGAGGCAGGTGAGCTGGCGGTCCGATGGGCCGCCATGCTGGACGGCTCGGTAGCGCCGACGCTCACCCGCACCCAGGTGGAGCAACTGCTCGAAAGCTTCAGTGCCCGCCTGATCGCGGCGGTCCGCGGCACCGAGGACATGACCGTGGCCCGCGAGGCCGCCGCCGCGCTGGTCGCCGCCAACTACCGCGATCCCCTCGCCGTGCACCGCTCGGTGCTGGTGCTGTGCAAGGACCTGGTGACAGCCGTCTGCCCCGAACTCGACTGTCCCGATTACTGGCCCGTGCGCGAGCGCGCCGTGGATCTGGCCGCCGAGTTCGCGGCCGAGTTCACCGCCGGACTGCGCAATGCCGCACTGGCCGAACAGGAGACGACGCTCAGCGCCGCGCTCACCGCAGCCCGCGAGGCCGAGGCCCGGCGGCACCTGTCGGAGGCGCGGTTCCAGGCCATCTTCGAGGGCGCGTCGGTGGGCATCGGCACCGTGGACATCACCACGGGCACGGTGGTCGACGTCAATAACGCCATGGCCGAAACCCTCGGCGTCCCGGCCGAACTCATGCCGGGCCGGTCGGTGGCCGACATTCTCGGACCGGAGAATATCGGCGAGGCGTTCGGGCTGTTCCAACGGCTGATCGCCGGGGACATCGACCGCTTCCGCTTCGAGACCGATCACACCAAACCCGATGGCACGCACACCATCATCGATCTCTCGATGACCATCGTGCGCGACACCGACGGGCGGCCGCGCTTCCTGATCGGTGTCACCGTGGATATCACCGACCGCAAGCAGCTGGCCGATCAGCTCTGGTACGACGCGCACCACGATTCGCTGACCGGACTGCCCAACCGGCTGCTGTTCTTCGACCGTCTCACCGCCGCCGACGGACAGGTCGGGGTCTGCTATCTGGATCTGGACGGCTTCAAGGAGATCAACGATCGCCGCGGCCACACCGCCGGTGACCGGGTGCTGCGTGATGTGGCACAGCGACTGCAAGGCGCGCTGCCGCCCAACGCGGTGGTGGCACGGTTGGGCGGTGACGAGTTCATCGTGCTGGTCGAAAACTGCTCGGCCCGCGCCGAATTGGACACCGTCGCGGAGAGTCTGCTCGCGGCGCTGCACGATCCCTTCGATGTGGCCGGACTGCTGGTGACGGTGGGCGCGAGCATCGGCACCGCGCTGGTGGACACCGACGCCACCGCCATCGACGAGCTCATGCACGCCGTCGACACCGCCATGTACCGCGACAAGGCGGCTAGATCACGAACGGCACCAGCGCCTTTCGCTCGGCCGGGTAATCGCTGAACTTCTCCCGGTACCAGCCGTGGGTGGCGAAGGCGCGCGGCACCAGGTTGCCGAAGGTGATCAGGAAGATGACCACGCCGGGCAGCGCCCAGGTGAGGATGGCGAATCCCGCCCAAGCGACCAGCTCACCGAGATAGGTGGGGCTGGTGACGAATCGGAATCCCAGACCGTACGGAATCTTGTATTCGGTTGCGCCCGGGTTGTTCTTGTCGCGCAGATTGCGCACGATCCCCTCCGAGCTGACCAGCAGCGCGAAACCCGCCAGGTAGACGATCAATCCGATGATGAAGCGCGGATCGGTCAGCCAGCTGGTGCCGTACTGCCCCAGGTAGTCGTGGCTGAAGAGCGCACCGTTGAGGTAGCCGTGCAGCGCCGTCACGAACATGCCCATGCCCATGACCGAAACGTTGAAACTGCTGGTCTTGCCGGGCACCTGGCGGATATTGAGGGGGAAGAACCAGCCGCGATTGCCGTAGTGCAGAATCCAGATGGCCGCCAGCACCAGGGAAGTCGGCTCGAAGCGGCGTGGACCCGACAGGTACGCGACCGCGAAGACCACGGTGGCCGGAATCTCCATCAGCCACCAGCCGAGTTTCGGATTGAGGTTGAGTCCGAGCTTGGTGGTGGCGAAGCGGCCGTAGGGGCTCTGCCCGAACAGGCCGCCGATGAGCACGAACGCCGCGAACGCGAAGGCGATCGTCAGCACGGTGTCGTAGACGGTATTGCCGGTATACCAGTTCATTCGAGGTCCTTCAGGTGGAAAACTAGAACAGGTTCTACCACGGCGGGCATGCCGACCGGTACCCATCGGCGGACACGGCAGGTGACCGGCGGGTAGGTTTACGAGAACCCGGAGGGAGGCACGGTGGGTTCGCAGGGATGGGATGCACTGCTCAAATGGATGCCGTTTTTTCTCGAGGAGGACGAGGACGCGGACGAATCCGGACTCGGATGGAACCCGCGGTTCATCCAGGTCCGTGACGAACTCACCGGCCGCCGAGCGCATTTCGCGCAGCAGGGCACCGAGATCGAAGTGATCGTGGCCGTCCCCGAGACCGCCGACGACGCCGAACGGCTGCTGGGCGTGCTGCGCGAGCAGCCCGACGGCACCTGGGATCCGGTGCCGCTGCCGTCGGAATCCGATGCCACCGCACCGGATCCGCAGTGGCGGGCCATGCAGCGGGTGCATCAACAGCCGCGGCTGGCGCGCGAATGGAGCACCGGCTGGCAACGCGGCGAAGCCGTCGATCAGCGGCGCGGGACCGCCGAATCGGTGGTGGCCGTGCTGCGCGACGGCCTGGACATGCGCGGCGAGCAACTGCGCTTCACCACCTGGAGCATGGACGCGCCCGGCAGCGGCAGCTACGGCCTGCCCGCCGACCGGCCCAGCGAACGCGAGGCGCCCACGGTCTGTTCGGACTGGGCCGATTTCGAGGCCCGGCTGGACTGGGCACTGACCACACTACCCTGGGACGGGGTGATCAACCTCAGCACCCCGCATCCCGGCCCCGATCCGTGCTTCGTCCAATTCCTGCACGGGCGTCAGCTTTTCAACGAGGCCAGCGGCTGGGACGTGGCCGGACTCGGCTCGGGCGAATTCGATCGGCGCATGCGCGATCTGGGCTGGAGCTTCGCACCGCACAGCGTGCCCGGCGGCGCGGCGCTCATCTGGGAGGGGCCACTGGCCAAGGCCGGATTCAACCCCAGCCTCTGCGATGCGCCGCGGCGCACGGTCGCGACCTTCACCGAGGTGTTCACCGTCGGCCATCCGCAGGATCTGGTCTTCCGGGCCTTCCGCAACGGGCAGCGACGTGACGCGGAATTGCGCTATCTCGACCTGGAACTCGGAATCCCGCGCGACGTCCGGTGAGCCCTCAGAGGCGGCGCAGGTGGATCGGTAGCCCGTCGGCAGGGGTCGGGCCCGTTCCGGCGACGAGCGGAACCCGGTAATCCTCGGGCACGCTCCAGCGGTAGTTCAGCAGCATGCGATGCATGGTCGCCTTGACCGTCATGCTGCCGAAGTAGCGGCCGATGCACTTGTGCGCGCCACCGCCGAAGGGCGGCCAGGCGTAGCGGTGCGACTTGTCCTCGGCGCGGGCGGGATCGAAGCGTTCCGGGTCGAAGACGTCCGGATCGTGCCAATACTCCGCATTGCGCATCATCGAGTACGGTCCGGCCATGACGAGCGTGCCCTTCGGGATGAAGTAGCCCGCGATGTCGGTGTCCTCCAGCGCTTCTCGCACCATCTGGCCGACCGGGGCGTACATGCGCAGCGTTTCCCGGAACGCCAGTTCCAGGCTCGGCAGCCGATCCAGATCCGCGTAGTCGAGGGTGGGTTTGCCCAGGGTCTCGGACTCCTTGCGCAGCCGGTCCTGCCAGTCCGGGTGTCGCGCCAGCTCGTAGGCGAGCATGGAGATGGCCAGCGTGCTGGTGTCGTGGGCGGCCATCATCACGAAGATCATGTGGTCGACGATGTCGGCGTCGGTGAAGGATTCACCGTCCTCGGTCTCGGCGTGGCAGAGCACACTGAACAGGTCGTCGCCGTCACCGGCGCGCTTGGCGGGCAGTTCGCGGCGGAAGTAGTCCTCGAGCAGTCGACGCCCGCGCAGGCCCCGATTCCACACTCCCCCGGGCATATTCGTGCGAATGATGGCCTTGCCACCGTGCACGGCGTCCTCGAAGGCGCGCGACAGCCCGGTCGCCTCGGGGCCGAGTTCCGCACCCGCGAAGACCACGGTGGCCTGCTCCAGCAGCATCCGCTTCACATGGTCGTAGAGCGGGAAATCGGTGGCGGGCAGCCAGGAGTCGACACCGCGCACAATACGTGGCGTGGTGAGGTTGAGGTAGCCGACCAGGCGCGGGCGGGTGAAGGCCTGCTGCAGGATGCGGCGGTGGTAGGTGTGATCGTCGAAGTCGCGCAACAGGATTCCGCCGCGGAAGAACGGGCCGATCAGGAATTCCCAGCCCTGCTGCGCGGAGAAGACGTGTTTGCGGTCGAGCAGCAGTTCCTCGAACGCGGCGGGACTGCCGAGACCGACGATCCGGCGGCCGAACACCCCCATCCAATTCACCGGACCGTAGAGCTGCTGGCGCGCGCGGCCGAAACTCAGCGGATCGGCGAGGGTGGAGACCACGTGGCCGATGCCCGGCGGCCCGGCATCACCCATCACGGGTTTGAGCCCGCTGCCGGGCGGCGGTGTCGCGAGCGCGCGCGGCACCCGCGGATAGCGTTGCAGCACGCCGGCTGCGCGGCACTGAATTCGATGGTTCACCACGGCTTTTCGCACGGCCATCCCTCCACGGTAGCGGAAACGGAGATATCCGTAAACGATCGTTTCCCGATATCTGTGCCAAGCTGTCAGGGTGACGCGAGCTTTCAACGGGACCTATCGCGGCACCAGCACCGACGAGCGCCGCGAACAGCGTCGGCGGCGGCTGCTGGACGCAGCGCTCGAGATCGTCGGGACGCAGGGGCTGGCCACGCTCACCGTGCGCGGAGTGTGCGAACAGGCGAAGGTGGGGCCACGCTTCTTCTACGAATCCTTCAGCGATCTGGACGCACTGGCCGCCGCCCTGCTCGACGAGGTGCAGGGTGAGGCGCTGGCGCGAGCCCGCACCGCCATCGCCGAGACCCCGGGCACGCCGGAGGACAAGCTGCGCGCCGGGGTGGCGGCACTCATCATCACGCTCACCGACGATCCGCGGCGGGCGAATATCGCCTTCGCCCAGGCTTACGGCAGCGAAGTGCTCATGCGCCGCCGCTTCGAGGGCATGCGCGAGGTGGCCCAGGTCCTCATCGAGCAGACCCGGATACTGCTCGATATCCCCGCCGGCGAGGACACCGCGCTGACCGCACTGGCCCAGTTGATCACCGGCGGCGCGGCGGAACTGACCCTGGTGTGGCTCGACGGCGGGTTGAAAGTAGAGCGCCCGGTGCTCATCGATATCGTCGCGGATTACGTTGTCGCCATGGTGGATCGACTACCCGCCATGACCGCGAAGCTGGGCTGAGCACCGGAAGCCGGATCGGATACCGAGCGCACCGGTCACCGGGCGCGACGCCCGACACCGGCGGCGAGAATCTCCTCGACCACCAGTTTCGCGGTCTCGGCGCAGGCCGCGGTCCCGCCGTTGGCATACTCCTTCACCGCGTCACCGACATTCCACAGATTCGAGATCGGGGTGTCGTGGGGCAGGTCGTAGCCGGCGACCGCGCGCTGGGGTGGCCAGTCGTCGCGGGTGACGGCGATCGAGAGGATGCGGGCGCTCTCGAAATCCGGGATCTCCTCGCGCAGATCCTGCAACACCAGCGCGGTGTCGGCGTCGGAATCGAAGTCGCCCACCGAGGGTTTGGGCACCCCGGCACCGACGTACAGGTGCCAGCCCGGCGGGGCCATCTCCGGGCAGGTGGCGGTGAAATTCGCGACGTAGCACAGCCGCCGGGTGCGGGCGAAGCTGAGCAGGCCGGGCGCGTCGATCAGGGGTTCGCGGCTGGCGAAGTTGACCGAGATCATGGCGGCGGGCAGGTCGCGTTGCAGCACCGAGCCGACATAGTCGGACGGAAAGTGTTCCGGGCCAACGAGATCCAGGGTGGCCGACGGGCCGATATCGCTGACCGCGAAACCGCAAGTCACATTGATGATTTCACCGTCGCGCCGGATCTGCGCACCGGTCACGCGATCGTCCTCGACGTCGAGGCGTTGCACCTCCGCGCCCAACCAGACCTGTCCCCCATTGCGTTCCACCACATCGGCGAGGGATTTCCAGATCCCGATGGTGCCCTCGGGGCAGAAGCCGAACTTCTTGAACGCGGACTTGCCGGTGATGTAGGTGAAGAACACGCGGGCCGGAAGTTCCTCCGAGCCGACCGCGAAGATCGAGCCGCACATATTGCGGAAGATCCCTTGCACCGCATCGTTTTTGGTGTATCGACGCACCCAGTCGGCGGTGGAGAGCTCCCGATCGGGCGGCTCGGCGGCGTCCCCCGAGCCCGCCAGCAGCTTGGCGCCGTGGCGGGTCAGTTGCGAGATGAGCAGTCCCCAGCCGCCGCTGGAGACATCCACGTCACGGCCGTTGATGCGGTAGAGGATCGGTGGATCCGCCGGGCGCACTTCGAATTTGGCGCCCACCTCCGCGAAGGTCTGCTCGGTGACACCACCGAGGTCGACGACCACCGCGCCGGTGTTTATCTTGAATCCGTCGATATCCTCGGTGGAGGCACGGCCTCCGACTCGGTCCAGTCGTTCGACCACCAGGGTGCGGTAGCCGTGGTGCGAGAGCCGGGCGGCCGCGCACAGCCCACCCGCCCCCGCTCCGACAACCAGTGCGTCCCACGTGTTCTCGCTCATGGCGAGGCTCCTCGCGCAGGCTCAGCCCGCTGGATTGACCCCCGGCTGAGCGTCGGACATATCGGTAATACGACTCCAATTCTCTCGCACCTGGTCCAGCGTCGGGACCTCACTGAACAGAACCGGCTTGTTCGCGAACAACTGCAGCCGCTGCACCGAGCCTCCGCCGACCACCAGCACCGTGCCCGAGTCCTGGTTCTCCTCGCTGACCAGGTAGCCGACGATCGGGGCGACCTGGGCGGGCCCCAGCTTCGCGAGCATCTCGGCGGACATCAGGTCTTCCGTCATGCGGGTGGCGGCGATCGGAGCCACCGCATTGACCTTGATGTCGTACTTGCGGCCCTCGTAGACCAGGGTGTTCATCATGCCGACCATGCCGAGTTTGGCTGCGCCGTAATTGGCTTGGCCGAAGTTGCCGTACAGGCCGGAGGTGGAGGTGGCCATCACGACGCGGCCGAAACCCTGCTCGCGGAAGTGGCCCCAGGCGGCGTGGGTGACATTGAACGCGCCGAACAGGTGCACGCGCTGCACGGCCTCGAAGGCCTCGGGGGTCATCTTGGCGAAGCTCATATCGCGCAGGATGCCCGCGTTGTTGACGACGCCGTGCACCGCGCCGAAGCTGTCGAGCGCGGTCTGAACCAGGGCCTGCGCGCCCTCGGTGGTGGCGACGCTGTCGTAGTTGGCGACCGCGGTGCCGCCCGCCGCGCGGATCTCCTCGACCACCGTGTCGGCCATATTGTGGCCGGACCCGCTGCCGTCGCGCGCGCCGCCCAGGTCGTTGACCACGACCAACGCACCCTCGCGGGCGAGCAGCAGCGCGTACTCCCGGCCCAGGCCGCCACCGGCTCCGGTGACAATGACGACGCGATCGGTTACACCTGGCATGAGTTCTCCTTGCCGAGACTAATTTCCTTTTCGGAACGTAGCAGGAGGGCTCGGGCCGGCGTGTGCTGCCTGCCACACTCGTCGCGGAACTGGTCAGTCGATAGGGTTGGTGTGATGACTCCGCATCTGCACCAGCGCTATCCCGAACTCGCGGACACCCTGCCCCATGTGCGGCTGGGCACCACACCGACACCGGTGCGGCGGCTGGCGTCGCTCGACACCGTCGGCGCGGATATCTGGCTCAAGGACGACAGCGTCTTCGGGGACGGCGGCTGGGGCGGCAACAAGGTGCGCAAACTGGAGTGGCTGCTGCCCGACGCGCTGCGGCAGCGGCGCACCACCATCGTGACGGTGGGCGGGCTGGGCACCAACTGGGGGCTGGCGACGGCGCTGTACGGACGCGAGCACGGGGTGAAAACCGTTCTGGCGCTGATCGATCAGCCCGAGGACGACCATGTGCGGGCACAGCTGAAGCGGCTGCGGGATTCCGGCGCGGAACTGCATTTCACACATACCAAGGCGCGGACGATCGCGAGTGCGCCGTGGCTGCTGGCTCGGAGCTTCACCGGATTGCGACCGCCGTACTTCCTGCCCGCGGGCGGATCCTCGGCGGTCGGGGCGCTCGGATACGTCGAGGCCGCAATGGAATTGGCGGATCAGGTGCGGGCCGGGGAGTTGCCGGAGCCGAGTCACATCGTGATTCCGGTGGGTTCGGGCGGGACGGCGGCGGGGCTGTCGCTCGGATTGCGGCTGGCCGGGCTTTCGACCCGGGTGGTCGGCGTGGTTGTGAACGACACTTTGAAACTCGATGAGCCGACGCTGGCCAAGCTGGCGGGCCGTACCGAGCGGCTGCTACGCAAGCGTGGGGCGCGGCTGCCGGAAAACCTTTCGCCCATCGGCAATCTCGACATCGTCACCGAGTACCTCGGGCCCGGGTACGGGTATCCGATGCCGGAAGCCGCTACCGCACAGGCCCTTTCGGCCGATCGCGAACACATGACACTGGAGCCGGTGTACACCGCGAAGGCGATGGCCGCGCTGCTGGACATGAACGCGCACGGGCGGTTCGGCGACGGTCCGGTGGTGTACCTCAATACCAACGGACCGCGCTGAGCCGCTTCGCATCTCGGGTCAGGCTGTGGCGAGTTTGGCGGCCAGGAAGTCCTCCCAGGTGCGCTCGCCCACCGCGTGCTCGGGGGTCAGGTTGCCGCCCGCGGCGTACGCGCGCGACGCCTTGCCGGGGGCCTTCATGGTTACCACCGGGCGACGCTTGCCGGCGGCCTGCAAGTAGCTGCGCTCGAGTTCCTTCATGGTGTAGATACGGGGGCCGCCGACCTCCTCGACCAGTCCGGCGGGCTCGCCCAGCGTCAGTTCCACCAGACGCGCGGCGACCTCGGCGGTTTCGATGGGCTGGAAGCGGAAGTCGAAGACCGGCACCACCGGCATCTTGGCCATGGCCGACACCATCGTGAACAGCAGATCGTGGAACTGCGTGGCGCGCAACGTGGTCCACGGCAGACCCGAATTCTCCACCACCAGTTCGGCATCCCGCTTCGAGGCCATGTACGCCATGGTCTGGCGGTCGATGGCGCTCTCCACCGGAATGCGTTCCGCGCCGACGACCGAGATGAAGACCAGGTGCGGGAACTCACCCGCCGCCTTGATGCCGTCGACGAGGGCCTGCGCCTTCGCGCCGTCACCCTTCTGGGTGCCCGCCAGGTGCAGCACGGTGTCGGCACCGGCCACCGCTTCGGCGATGCCCGCGCCGGTCTGCAGATCCCCGGCCACATAGTCGATGCCGTCCGTGCCCTGACGCGCGGTGCGGCTCAGCACCCGCACTCGCACTCCGGCCTGCAACAGCAGCGGGGCGACCAGCTTGCCCAGGGTGCCGGTGCCACCGGTGACCAGAACCGTCTTCGTCATGATGACCATCTCCTTCATCGAGTCCGCGCCGCCGTCTCCGCGACGTCCTGCCCTGTTGACGAGACAGCTCCCCCGTCTGTGACATGCCGTGACCGGAACCACATTTCACCCCGTCGTACGCTGGCCCTATGCCCGATCCGGTCCCCGCGCCGCAGCAAGACCGCCTGCCCGCCCCGGTCTCCGCCCGGCAGCTCGACCGCCTGCTGGAGCTGGTGTCCGGCCGCCGCGTGGCCGTCCTCACCGGCGCGGGCATCTCGACCGACAGCGGCATCCCCGATTACCGCAGCCCGAACTCACCCCCGCGCACCCCGATGACCTACCAGCAGTTCGTCGGCGATCCCGTGTTCCGCCAACGCTATTGGGCCCGCAATCACCTCGGCTGGCGCTTCATGGACGCCGCCCGCCCCAACCCCGCCCACCAAGCCCTGGCCCGCCTGGAACGCGCGGACATCGTCACGGGCGTCATCACCCAGAACGTCGACCTCCTGCACACCAAGGCCGGTCACCGCCGCGTTCTGGACCTGCACGGCGTCTACGCCCGAGTCCGCTGCCTATCCTGCGGAACCCTCACATCCCGCATGTCCCTGGCCGACCGTCTCGAAGCCGCCAACCCCCACTTCACCGACACCATCCCCCGCACCGGCATCGAGGTAGCCCCCGACGCCGACGCCGTAGTCCCCGACACCCACCACTTCCACATGGTCGACTGCCAATCCTGCGGCGGCCTCCTCAAACCCGACATCGTCTACTTCGGCGAATCCGTCCCCAAGCCCCGAGTAACCGCCGCCTTCGACCTCGTCAACTCCTCCGAAGCCCTCCTGGTCATCGGTTCCTCCCTCACGGTAATGTCCGGCCTCCGCTTCGCCCGCCACACCGCCAAATCCCCCCGCCCCCTCATAATCCTCAACCAGGGCCCCACCCGAGCCGACCCCCTAGCCACCCTCACCCTCAACACCCCCTGCGCCCCCATCCTCACCGCCCTCGCGAACGCCATCGGAACGTCCTGATCTTGGTCCTTCGACATGGCTCACGGGCGGTGTAGGTTGTCGGGGACGTTTGGTTCGGACAGAAGGTGCTGGGATGTCTACGGTTGAGCGCAATTACTTTCCGGCGTGGTTCGATCGGATTCAGTCCAAGTACATGAATCCCGTGGTTCGGCGGATTGCCCCCTACCTGCCCGGCTTCGCCGTCATCGGCCATCAGGGACGCAAATCCGGGAAGGTGTACTCCACCCCGGTCAACGCTTTCCGGGCTGGCGGCAGCCTCTATGTGGCCATGGGCCACGGACGCACCGATTGGATCCGGAACACCCTCGCAGCGGGAGAAGCCGACGCCCACTACGCCTTCCGCCGATTCCGGCTCGTCAATCCCCGCGTCGTCGCCCGCGGCGAAGCACCTACCGACGCCCCGCTCGTGGCCCGCCTCGCTGCCCGCAGCCTCCCGCTGTTCGTGGCGGACCTAGAGGCCGGCGGTATCAAGTAGTTCGGCCCAGCGGCGGCTGATCAGGTCGGTGTACTCGTCCGCGCGAATGGTGTACGCGCCGAGGGCGTAGCCGTCGTTCGCTTCGACGAGTGCTGTTGCGCCGCTGTCGAGAACGCCGAAGTCGATGCCGTAGGCGCTCGGCGCAGTGCGGTATTCGCCGATCGCCGCGGTGACCATGTCCAGGTCCAGGGCGAGCGATGCGTCGCCGTCGTAATGATCCACCGATACGATCCGTCGATCGATCACGTAGACACGATATTCTGCCCGCCAGGTGACCAACTCCGAGCACCACACCGGCTGGCGGCGGCTGACGTAGCCGAAGGCCGCGAAGTCTCGCTCGGAGTAGCAGACGGCACCGGTGAAACTCTTGCGTCGCCTGGCGGGCTTCACGAAAACGGGTGGGCACGAACCGGATTCGACTGCCTTTTCCACCTCGCCCAAGGTGGACTTCCATACTCGCCGCCGCAGGAAGCTGCGCAGGGTCTCCGGGTAGTCGTCGGGCTCCGGCACGCTGATCCCCAGCTGTCGCATCGCCCCATGCATCGCGTCCATATCCCCCGCGATGAAAACATCCGGCCCCAGCGGCAATTGCCGACGTTCGATGCGCTTCGCGGTGTAGTGGCGAATCGGGATTCCGCGTCTTGTCAGGCCTTCTTCCAAGAGGGCTTCCTCATGGCGCATCGGTCCCTTGCCTCTGTACTGCAGGAACGCGGTGGTGAACATGGGTCGCTCACCTGACCTGGGGGCGGAGGCCGTCGAGGATGATGGCGCCGAGGTGGGACGGACTGGGTTCGCCGGCGTAGGCGGCGGCGTGGAGGGCGCCGGCGATCAGGGCCATTATCTCGCGGGGGGTTACGTCGTCGCGGGCTAGGTCGGCTGTGCGGGCGCGGGCCAGGAGGGTTTCGACGTGGGCGGTGAGGGTGTGGGCCAGTTCCGGTGCAGCGGTGCGTAAGTCGAAACCTATGGCCGATAGCGCACTCTTGACCAGGATGTTCTCGATGCCGTTGGCGATCATGCGCGAGAGAAGTGTGAACAACGCCGCCGGGTCGTCGGTTGCGGTCAGCGTGGACGCTTCGGCCACCAACTGCGCTATCTGATCGATCGAGACTGCCAGGTACAGCGCCTCTTTGGTGGGGAAGTGCCGGTGCACGGTGCCCGGTCCGACTCCGGCCCGGCGAGCCACCTCGTCGAGCGAGACTCCGAGCCCCTCGGTGGCGAACAGTTGCTGCGCGGCCGCCACCACGCGCTCGCGATTGCGCCGGGCATCGGCGCGCAGTTCGCGACCGCGGACCGGGGCAGCGGGGGGCGAGATGGGTTCGGGCGGAGGCTGATTCATGTCGAGCTCTAGCATAACCGGGTCGCCGCCCCGTATGCTGAGCAGATAAACGGGGCGGCGCACCGCTTCTCGGCAGTCCGGGCCGCCCGTGAGGTCTCAACCGATCCCCCATGGAGGGCGACGCATGACCACCCAAGACCCCGACACTCTGGTACGCCGATTGCAGGAATGCTTCAACACCCGCCAATTCGACCGCGCCGATGAGCTCCACACCCCGGACTTCGTCAGTCACGCCCTGGGCACCACCGGCTTCGAAGCCGGAAAGTCGGCCTGGCGCAGCCTCGTCACCCAATTCCCCGACATTCACGTTATCGCCGAAGACATCCTGGTCGACGGCGACCGAGTAGCCATCCGCTCCTCCGTCGCCGGGATCCCACTCCCTACCACCGGCCCATTGCCGATGATGATCGAAATCTTCCGCATCGAGAACGGCCGAATCGCCGAGAACTGGGCGCTCGGCCAAGGACTCCCGTACAGCGCGCAAACCCTCCAGCAGCCATAATCCGCCGAACCCTCCTAATCCCACCTCGGCGCGAAGGATTCGTCAGGTGAGGAGGGCGGCGTCGATGCGGTTCAGGTAGTGGGCGACGGGGGCGAGGGTGAGTAGGCCGGTGCCTGCGCCCGCGAATTCGCCTGCGGCGGGGGTTAATCGGTCGCGGACGTGGCGTAGGACTTCGGGTTCGCGCAAGGCGAGGGCTGCGTGTGCCAGCAGGGCGAGACGCAATTCCTGGAGCAGGTCCGGCGGCGGGTCGGGGGCGGCCAGCAGGGCCGTGCGGGCGGCATCGCGGTCGTCGTTGTCGAGATGCAGCAGGGGGCGGAGCCAGAGTTCGTGCGGCCCCCAGTCGGTATCGGGTTGGGCGGCAAGGGGTTTGCCGTGGCGCAGACGTAGGCAGACCAGGGCCAGAGCGAGCAGCCCGCGGTGGAGGCCGGGCATGGCGGTGCCCGGGTGGGCGGCCGAGGCGGAACGGTAGGCGGCCTCGGTCTGGTCGAGAGGAGCGGTCAGGGAGGTGCGTAGGGCCGCGTACCAGGTGGTGAAGAAGGAAACCAGCGGCAGGCCGTAGCGGTCGGCGAGGGCGTCGACTGCG
This sequence comes from Nocardia sp. NPDC059240, assembly GCF_042753865.1. Taxonomy (NCBI): domain Bacteria; kingdom Bacillati; phylum Actinomycetota; class Actinomycetes; order Mycobacteriales; family Nocardiaceae; genus Nocardia; species Nocardia sp. NPDC059240. The sequence goes on from NZ_JBHZAC010000014.1 coordinate 80,864, forward strand.
CGGGCGTGGCGGTCGGCCGCCTCGAAATCGGCTGTGGCGCTGAGTGCTTGGATACGGATGAGGTGGCCAAGTACCTCGAAGGTGACCAGGTCGTGAGCCTGCGACAGTTCGATCAGTCGGGTACCGAGGACCGCGCGTTCGGGGGCCAGGCCCGCACGGTGGAAGGTCTGCATGAATCGCGCATTGAGGGCGAGCGCGAGCAGGACCGGTCGGTTCAGGCCGGCCGCAAGGCTTTCGGCTTCCTCGGCGGCCGTGCGTCCGCGTGGAGAGTCGGTGGCGCGCAGTTCCAGGGCGATGGTGATGAGCAGTCGGCAGCGCAGTTCCAGGTCAGCGTCGACGCGGGCGTCGGGCTCGCCGGTCGGGAGGGCGTGCAGGGCACGTTCGGCGGCGACCACTACCAAGCTCGCCAGGGCCGGGTCGTCGGGGTCAGTCCAGAGCGCGGGCACGTCGAAGGCCACGATCAGGCGGGCGGTGAAGTCGGGGTCGCCGAGGCGTTCGGCGGCTCGAATGGCCTCGGCACGGCGGGTTCCGGCTTCGGGGAGACGACCGGTCAGTGCGAGTGCGCGAACCAAACCCATGGTGGCTTCGAGGCCGGAGCGCCGGTCGCCGACGCGCTTGTAGGCCGTGACCGCGTCGGACCAGAGGCGAGCGGCCTGGTGCGGGGCGAATGCGCGTTCGGCGGCCGAGGCGGCGGCGCTCGCGTACTTTCCGGCTCGTGCCGCGGTAGCTCGGGTGCCCGCGCGCGCGAAATGGTGTGCCAGTAGTTCGATTTCGGTGGTGCCGGCGGCTTCCAGCAGGGTGCCTACCCGCGCGTGCCAGGCCGAGCGGCGCGGGGCGGGGATATCGCGATAGACCACGTCGCGGACCAGAGCGTGCGCGAAAGTGACACCGGTTGAGCCTGATTCGTCCAGGAATTCGGCGCGCAACGCCGCCGTCAGACCGGTGTCCACGGTCTCGGCGTCCGCCGACAGCTCCACCAGCAGTTCCGTATCGACCTCGGAGCCGATGACCGCGGCCTGCTGCAACACCGTCGCCTCGGCTGCGCTCAATCGTCGCAGCCGCTGCCGCACGACATCCCGCACCCCGGCAGGCACCGACTCGAGCGCCGCATCCCCCTCGTCGGCCCACAACCGGGCGAGTTCGCGGATGAAGAACGGATTCCCCTGTGCCCGAGCATGAATCCGGCGCACCGCCGCCTCGATCCCGGTCCCCGCCACCGCACGCGCGAGTTCCCCGGTCGCATCGACACCCAACCCACCCAAGGGGATCCGCACCGGTTCCGTGCGTGCCATCCGCGCGAGTGCGCCGGCGAGTTCCGCCTCCACATCGGTGCCGCGATAGGTGCCGATCAACAGCACCGGCCCCGCCACCGGTGTCGTCGCCAGCGTGGTCAGCAGTTCGACGGTCTCCTCCCCCGCCCAGTGCAGATCATCGAACACCACCAACACCGGCCCGCCACGCGCGACCGAACCCAGATAGTCGAGCGCCCGACGCTGCGAATGAAACCTTCCTACCGCCGGATCCGCACTCCACTCCTCCGCACTATCCGTGCCCGCACGCTCCGCGCCCTCGCCCTCCGCGCCTGCAATCTCCGCGCCTGCAATCTCCGCGCCCGCACCGCCCGCACCCGCACCGCCCGTGCTCGCACCGTCGGCACTCACGCCCTCCGCGCCCGCACGGTCCGTACTCGGGCCAGCCGTCCCAGCACCGTTCCCCGCCGAGATGTCCTCGACCGGGTCGTGCGACGGGCCGGAGGTCGGGTGCGCCGCCGCCAGTGCTGCGGTGATCTGTGTCCACGGCCAGTTCGGTGGTGCGCCGCGATCCGCTGGGCTCGGCCCCCAGGCGACCAGCCACCCGCGCCGGTCGAGTTCGGCCGAAAGTGCCTCGACGAGTGCGGTTTTCCCGGCTCCCTCGATTCCGGTTACCAGCGCCAGGCGCGCCCGACCACTCGCGGCCACCTGGTCGGCGGCCTCGCGTAGCCGGCTCAGTTCGCCGTCGCGCCCGACAAGTTTCCCGCCAGGCCTGAGCACATCGGGCACTCTCACGGCAGCACTCGCGGTGCGGGCGCGATCAGTATCTCCCCGCTCGACCGTGTGTCCGAGCACTTCCGTCGCCGATCGCTTCCCGGCGGTGGCGGTGACAGGCCGCTGGGATACGAGACCCGGTGCCTGGGTGAGGATGTCGGCTTCGAGTTGGCGCAAATGCGGACTCGGGTCGACGCCGAGTTCGGCGCGCAGCGTGGTTCGGATCGTACGGAGGGCGGTCATGGCGTCGGCCTGACGGTCCGAGCGGTAGAGGGCAAGAACCAAGGTGTGCCAGGCGGATTCGCGCAGCGGATGTGCGCGGAGGTGGGGTTCGAGCGTAGCCACCGCTTCGCTGTGACGGGTCAGCTCGGTCAGGACGAGAGCCCGCTGTTCGATGGCGAGGGAACGCAATTCGTCCAGGCGGTCGATCTCCGCCCGAGCCCAGTGCTCGTCGGTGAACTCGGCATAGGCGGGGCCCTGCCACAGTCGCAATGCCGCATCCAGATCCGCCAGCGCAACGGTGAGATCCGGCGGGCGGATGGCCTCCGCCGCGGCGCGGATCAGCACCTCGAAGCGGTCCGCGTCCACGTCGCCGTCGGTAGCGCGCAGGGCGTAACCGGGTGCGGCGGTAACGAGGACGCGGGCGGTCTCGCGCGGTTTGCGGTCGGGTTCGAGGCTGCGGCGCAGGTCCGAGACGAAGGTCTGGATGGCACCCTGCGGGTCGCGCGGCGGCCGCTCCCACAGGTCGTCGATGAGCTGGTTGAGCGGAACCACCCGGCCGTGCGCGATGAGCAGCCGAGCCAGCAGCGCGCGATGACGCGGACCCTTGAGGGCCAGCGGTCCGCGCTCGTCCGAGGCCCGCAACGGGCCCAGGACTTGGAAGGTCACCACGTCCGCCGACTCTATCGGCCGCCCCGGACACCCCGGCACTGAGTCATTGCTGACCGATCGCTGAGTGTCCCCCGCCAGTCTCGTCGGGTACCCGCACTCCCCCGAACCTAAGGAACACCATGAGTCCCCGTATCCCAGGATTCGACTACCAGCGTGTCACCGTCGCCGACGGCGTCTCCCTGCATGCGGCGGTGGCCGGTTCCGGCAGCCCGATCGTGCTGCTGCACGGCTTCCCGCAGACCCATCTCATGTGGCGGCACGTGGCCGCGGATCTGGCCGCCGATCACACCGTCATCTGCCCGGATCTGCGCGGCTACGGCGACAGCGACAAGCCGCTAGACACCGACGGCAACGCCTATTCGAAACGCACCATGGGCGATGACATCGTCACGCTGGCAAAGGCTTTCGGGCACGAGCAGTTCGCGCTGGCCGGGCACGACCGGGGCGCGCTGGTCGCCATCCGGACCGCCCTCGACCATCCCGACCACGTCACGCACCTGGCCTCCTTGGACGTCCTGCCGACCCTCGACATGTGGGACGTCCTACACGGCCTGACCGGCGCGATCGGCTTCCACCTCTATCTCATGGCCCAACCTGTCGGCCTGCCCGAGCAGCTCATCGGCGCGAGCCCGGACGCGTTCTTCGGCTACTTCCTGGATGGCTGGATCAAGAATCCGGACGCCATTCCCGCCGATATCCGCGACGCATACCTCGCCGCCTGCCGCCAGGCCGTCCCTTCGATCGTCGCCGACTACCGTGCCTCGGCGAACATCGACGTCGAGCACGACCTGGCCGACCGCGCGGCGGGCACCACCCTCCGCATGCCGGTGACCGTCCTGCAGCAGGACTGGGGCTCGGCCCTCGGCTTCGATGCCGAATCGCTGTGGCGCGCCTGGGCCCCGAACCTGAACCACGAGACCGTCACCTGCGGTCACTTCATGGCCGAGGAGTCTCCCGCAGACATCATTCGGGCCATCAGAGCATTGGTGAGCCGCTAGGCCAGCTTATACCACTTGCGAGTTGTACAACCTGGAGGTAGGGTTCGGTCATGGAAGCGACCTTGCGGGCACTCGCCGAGCCGAATCGCAGGCATATCGTCGAGTTGTTGCGGGATGGGCCGCGGTCGGTGAACGAGATCGTGGAGCGGCTCGAGCTCAAGCAGCAGTTGGTGTCCAAGCATTTGCAGTCGTTGCGTGAGGCGGGGCTGGTGAAGATGCAGCCGATCGCGCAGCGGCGGGTTTACGCCTTGCGGGCCGAACCGTTCCGGGAGCTCGATGCCTGGCTCGAGACCGTCAGGCGGGTCTGGGAGGAACGGCTCGATGAATTCGACAGCTACCTGCAGGTCATGAAGGATGATCATGGACGCGACACGGCAAGCTAGGGTTTCGAAGAATACGCGAGAGCGGGAAATCACCGTTGCACGTCTTCTTCACGCGCCACGGGAGCTGGTGTGGGACGGGTTGACCAGTCCCGAGCACATTGCGCGGTGGTGGGGTCCGAAAGGCTGGACCACCACGGTCTATCGGATGGATGTTCGGCCCGGCGGGCTGTGGCACTACTGCATGCGGCCCGATCATGGTGCGGCGGAAGAAGTCTGGGGTCGGGCGGTCTATCGAGACATCGAGCAGCCCGCGCAGCTCGGCTATCTCGAAACCTTCTCCGACGCGGACGGAAATGTCGTCGGCGACAGTCGGCGCACGGTCACCGTGGAGCTGCTCGATCGCGGAGAGCACACGGATCTGTTCGTACGCACCCGGTTCGACACGGTCGAAGACCTGGAGGCGATGGAAAAGCTGGGCATGGCAGCAGGTTTCAGCATGACGCTCGATCGATTCGACGAATGGTTGACCACCCCCACTGCGAAAGGTTCGGCGACATGAGCACCGAAATGGCGACCGTGACTTCGAAGGACGGCACCCTGATCGCCTATGAGTCGACCGGGGCCGGACCGGCGATCATCGTGGTGTCCGCGGCCTTGGCCGATCATTCGGGCACTGCCAAGCTGGCCGCGCTGCTGGCGGCGAACTTCACGGTCCTCAACTACGACCGGCGCGGGCGTGGACAGAGCGGCGACACGCAGCCGTACGCGAAGGACCGCGAAATCGAGGACATCGCGGCATTGATCGACGCAGCGGGAGGCCGGGCGTTCCTGTTCGGCAGCTCGTCGGGTGCGGTACTCGCACTCGACGCGGCCGCCGAACTCGGCGCGCGGGTGGCGGGCGTCCTGCTCTACGAACCGCCGTTCATCATCGACGGCAGCCGGCCGCCGATGCCGGACGGATTGGCCGGGGAAGCGGCCCGACTGGTGTCGGCGGGTCGCCGCAGTGACGCGGTGAAGCTGTTCTTCACCAAGGGCATGGGCATGCCGTCCGTCGCGGTGACGATGATGCGGCTGTTCATGCCCGGCTGGTCCAAGATGGCCGCGATCGCGCACACCATCCCCTACGACCTGTCCGTCCTCGACGGCACGCAAACCGGCAAACCGCTGCCCGCCGAACGATGGTCGGGGCTGGAAGCGCCGGTGCTGGTCGCGGTGGGCAGTAAGAGTCAGCCCTTCTTCCACGACGGCGCGAAGTCGCTCGCCGCGTCCCTGCCGGGGACGACCTACCGGTCACTTCCGGGCGATAGCCATGCCTCGGTCATGATGCGCCCCAAGAGTATTGCCGAAACAGCCCGGGACTTCTTCCTCGCATGACGCCCGCGCGCTAATCCCGCAATTCGAGGCGGCGAACCAGGGCGACCAGTGCGCTGCGGAGTGCTGCGGGATTGTCGGTGTCGGCCCCGAGGATCATGCGAACCACCTGGGGTGCGGCGAACCACCAGGCGGCCAGGGCGGCGACCGCGTACAGCAGATACCCGGGCGCGACATCGTCAGGCAGGGTCCCTGCGCGTTGAGCGGTGGCCAGCGCTGCGACCTTGTCGGCGTAGTGGGAGGCGCGGGCGGATTCAGCGGGGAGCTCACCGTCCTGAGGTTGCAGCCCTTCCCAGTACATCAGCCGCAGGAATTGCGGATGGGTGTGGTGGAAGTCGAAGACGTGCCCGGCGTAGTCGGCCAGGTCGCCGGCCTTGTCGGCGGCGAGCGGGCTGGCGGCGGCGAGTTGCTCGAGCTGGTCGGTGAGGACCGCTTCGAAGAGGCCGCGTTTGTCGCCGAAGTACTGGTAGATGCGTTCTTTGTTGATCCCGGCGCGGGCGGCGATGGCATTGACCCGCGCACCGTCCGGGCCGCGCTCGGCGAACTCGTGGACGGCGGCTTCCAGTAGCAGCCTTCTGGTCCGCTCGGTATCCCATGCCATGCCCCCATCCAACCATCTCCAACCGCACGGTTGCAGTTCGGCTCCGACATGTGGCAAACTCCAACCACACGGTTGCAACCATTTGGTTGTGGATCGGTTCGCGACGAGGAGGAGGTGGCATCGTGCCCGAGTTGCGCTCCCGCACGGTCACGCACGGACGGAATATGGCCGGGGCTCGCGCCCTCATGCGGGCCAGCGGGGTTCCGTCCGCCGATATCGGCCGCAAGCCGGTCATCGCGATCGCGAACAGCTTCACCGAGTTCGTGCCCGGCCACACCCATCTGCAACCGGTCGGCCGCATGGTGTCCGAGGCGGTGCGCGAGGCGGGCGGCATCCCGCGCGAATTCAATACGATCGCCGTCGACGACGGAATCGCCATGGGGCACAGCGGGATGCTGTATTCACTGCCCTCCCGCGACCTGATCGCGGATTCGATCGAATACATGGTCAACGCGCACTGCGCCGACGCGCTGGTGTGCATCTCCAACTGCGACAAGATCACTCCGGGCATGCTGATGGCCGCCCTGCGCCTGAACATCCCGACGGTGTTCGTCTCCGGCGGCCCGATGGAGGGCGGCACCGCCGTGCTGGTCGACGGCACCGTGCGCCGCCGCCTCGACCTCATCGTCACCATGTCCGAGGCCGTCTCCCCCGACGTCTCCGACGAGGACCTGACCCGCATCGAGGAGAACGCCTGCCCCACCTGCGGTTCATGCGCGGGCATGTTCACCGCCAATTCGATGAACTGCCTGACCGAGGCGCTGGGCCTGGCCCTACCAGGCAACGGCACCACGCTGGCCACCCACACCGCCCGCGCCGAGCTGTACCGGGCGGCGGGGCGGACCGTCATGGACATCACCCGGCGTTACTACGACCACGACGACGCCTCGGTGCTGCCGCGGAACACCGCTTCCCGCAACGCCTTCGACAATGCGATGGCCCTGGATCTGGCCATGGGCGGCTCCACCAACACCGTCCTGCACCTGCTGGCCGCCGCCCAGGAGGCCGGGCTGGACTACACGCTCACCGACATCGAGAAGATGTCGCTGCAGGTGCCCTGCCTGTGCAAGGTGGCCCCCAACGGCGATTACCTGATGGAGGACGTGCACCGTGCGGGCGGCATCCCCGCGCTGCTGGGTGAGCTGAACCGGGCGGGCCTGCTGCATCGCGATGTCCATGCCGTGCACGCGGATTCGCTAGACGGATGGCTGGCCGAATGGGATGTCCGCGCGCCTTCGCCCGCCCCCGCCGCGCTGGAATTGTTCCACGCGGCACCCGGCGGCCGGCGTTCGGCGACCGCCTTCTCCCAGTCCGAACGCTGGCAAACCCTGGACCTGGACGCGGCCGCGGGCTGCATTCGCGATGCCGCGCACGCTTATTCGCGCGACGGCGGACTGGCGGTGTTGCGCGGCAACCTCTCCCCGGACGGGGCGGTGGTCAAATCTGCCGGTGTGGCGGCGCACATGCACACCTTCACCGGTCCGGCCGTGGTGCTGGAATCCCAGGAGGAAGCGGTCGAGGCGATCCTTTCCAAGCGCATCAAGTCCGGCGACGTCCTGGTGATCCGCTACGAGGGTCCGCGTGGTGGACCGGGCATGCAGGAGATGCTGTATCCCACCTCGTATTTGAAGGGTCTGGGTTTGGCGGGCGAGTGCGCGTTGATCACCGACGGTCGCTTCTCGGGTGGCTCCTCCGGCTGCTCGGTCGGCCATATCTCCCCCGAGGCCGCCGCGGGTGGCCCGATCGCGCTGGTGCGCGACGGCGACATGGTCACCATCGATATCCCGTCCCGCACTCTCACGGTCGCCGTGGGCGACGACGAATTGGATGCTCGCCGTGTCGAATTGGAGGCGAACGGCGGTTATCGTCCGCGAAGCCGCGACCGTCAGGTGTCCCTCGCCCTGAAAACCTATGCACTGCTGGCCACCTCGGCCGACAAGGGCGCGGTTCGTGACCCGGCCAAGCTCGCGGACTGAGTATCAGCCGTCCACGGTCTCGACGACGAAGCTCGCGACCGTGGTGGTACTGCCACCGATATTGACGGTGCCGTAGCGGCGAACGCCCGGCAGTTGGTAGTCCCCGGCCCGGCCGGTGACCTGCTTGTAAGCGTCCAGCAGCATGCGGACGCCGGTCGCCCCGACGGGGTGACCGATCCCGAGCAGGCCACCGCCCGGGTTGATCGGGAGGCTGCCGTCGCGCCCGATCATGCCGGATTCGATGGCCTTCCAGCTTTCACCGGGCGCGGTCAGGCCGAGATGGTCGATGGCCACGTACTCGGAGACCGAGAAGCAGTCGTGCACTTCGACACCGTCGAGTTGATGGATGTCGGCCAGACCCGCACGGCCGAGCGCATCCAGCACGGCGGTGCGGACGTGCGGGAAAACGTAGGGCTCGGCAGCCGAGGCGCGGAACTTCTCGTCGAGCGACAACCCGACGGTGCGATGCCCCCAGCCGGAGATCAGCGCGGTGTCGGCGGGCCGGATACCGCTGTGCCGCTGCAGGAATCGATCCGAGACGAGAATCACGGCAGCCGCGCCGTCGGTCATCTGGCTGCAGTCCTGACGGCGCAGCACCCCGGTGACCGGCGGATTGGCGGTGTCATCGGCGGTGAAGCTGTCCTCGGTGTAGGTCCAATCACGGGTCTGCGCAAGCGGGTTCAGTCGCGCGTTGGCGATGTTCAGTGCGCCGATCGCACGCAGGTGTTCGGGATCGAGGCCGTAGCGGCGGTCGTATTCCTCGGCGATGGCCGCGAATTGGGTGGGCCAGACCAGGTCGGTGTCTTGGGCCTCGTGCCCGGCCCAGGCCGCCGCACCCATGTAGGCGGCGGCTTGCGCCCCGGGCACGGTCTTCTCCACTTCCGCGCCGAGCACCAGAGCGCAGTCGTAGCGGCCGGATTCGAGGTCGGCCATGGCGGCGAGGGCGGCCATGCTGCCGGAGGCGCACGCCGCCTCGTGGCGGGCGGCCGGCACACCCCAGAGGTCGGGGTGCACGGTGGCTGGCATGGCACCGAGCTGGCCTTGGCCGGTGAACAATTGACCGAAGGCGTTGCCGACATGGACGACCTCGATGGCCGTGGCGTCGAGGCGCGTGGCGGTGAGTGCTGCTTCGAGCACCTCGCGGACGAGGGCATCGAACTCGAGACCGGCACGATGCCAGTTGACGGCGAAATCGGTTTGGCTGCCGCCCAAGATGTACACGGACACGGGATGCTCCAAGGAAGTGAGAGGGTCAGAGTCGGGAGCGCAGGTCGCGGCGCAGCAGCTTGCCGACCGGATTGCGCGGAAGCACGTCGGTGATCTCCAGGCGTTCGGGCAGTTTGAAGGACGCGACCTCCCGGGCTTGCAGGTGCGCGACCAGATCCGCGAGGGTCACCGTCGCTCCGTCGGCGGGAACGACTACGGCACAGCATTTCTCGCCGAGCACGGCATCCGGGTAGCCGACCACCGCCACGTCCGCGATCGCAGGATGGTCGATGAGCAGGCCCTCGATCTCCGCGGGTGCGATATTCATGCCACCCCGGATGATGATCTCTTTGACCCGGTCCACGAACCGCAGATACCGTCCACCGTCACCGCACAGCTCGAAAACGTCACCGCTGCACAGATATCCCTCGTCGTCGAACGGCTCCGAGGTGGCTGTGCCGGGCAGATATCCGGCGAAGACGGCCGGACCGCGCAGACGCAGTTCGCCGCGTCCGCCGATCGCGGTGACGGTCTCCCCGCTGACCACGTCGACGAGTTTCACCGCGGTCCGTGCGGCCAGCCGGGTGGACCACCGCACCCCGGCTGCCCCGTAATGCGGCAGATGTTGCGCCCGCACAGTCGGATCCGGGATATCGGCGGGTGCGCCCAGCAGGCTGACGCCCTCGTTGGATCCGAAGAAGTTGAGCACCGAGATCCCCAACTCCTCCTGCCAGCGCGCGACGACCGGCGGCGGCAACGGCGCACCACCCGAGCCGACCGTCCGCAGCGACGACAGATCGGCTTGCGCCCGCAATGCTTCGTTCTGCAACAGCATGGTGAGCAGGGCGGGCGGCATGCTGGTGTGGGTCACTCGATGCGCGGCGATCTGCCGGAAGAACACGGGCAGATCCAGCGGATGATGCTGCACCAGATGCCCGCCCGCCAGCAGCCACGGCAGGAACGAGCCCGCGAACCCGGCCATGTTCACCATCGGAAAAGGGTTGAGCACCACCGAATCCGGGGTCACACCCAGCCCATCCTGCACCCCGCCCGCCACGGCCAGCCAATCACCGTGACAGCGGGGAATGCCCTTGGGCGCGGCCTCCGTGCCGCTCGTCCAACAGATGGTGACACGGTCGTTCACCGTGACCGAGAGCCCGGAGACGTACTCGTGCACCCGGTTTCGGGCATCCGCATCGACCGCGTCGCCGAGTGGCACCGCGTCCGCCGGAACCCCCGGCCCGAAGGCGAATACGCTTCGCGCACCGTCGGCCACCGCAAGTGCCTCGCCCGCGAGATCCCGATCTCCCAGGCTCCCAACCGTAATGATCGCCACCGCGTCGGTCGCCGCGACAATACCGGTCAGCTCATGCCGCCGATACGACACCGGCATGGGCGTCGCCACCGCCCCCAACCGCCACAACGCCAGATATACAGCGGTCAACGCGACACTGTTCGGCAGTTGCACCGCAACCGTCGACCCCTGCCGAATCCCGTTGTCCAGCAGCACCGCCGCGATATCGGTGACGTGGTCGTCGAGTTCCCGCCACGTCAGCGTGCGCGGCAGCGCGCCGGTCAGCTCAGCCAGGTTGGCAGGATCGGTGATCGCCGGCGCATCCGGAGCCGCGCCAACCCGCCGCCCGAACACCTCCGGAATCGTCTCCGCCTGCCACCAGCCCCGCTCGAGGTAATCCCGCACCACCTCGTCCGGATGGCAGCCGACAACCATCTGCCCGGTGGAGATACCAACGGCAGCGGTGGCGGTTGGGGTGCCAGCCCCAGTGGGCGTTGGGGTGCCAGCCCCAGTGGGCGTTGGGGTGCCGGCATCTGTGGGGGTTTGGGTGGAGGATGTTTCGACCATCTCGATCCTCTGGAGTCGACGGGTCCGGTGGTGGCGGGTGCCGCGGTCGGTGCGGCGCACGCCGGGGTCAGGTGATGCGGCGTAGCACCATGGCCGAGCCCAAGCCGAGGGCGGCGGGGATGGTGATCAGGGCGTATTCGCCGTCGCGGCGGTGCAATTCATCGAGTGCCTGAGCGATGAGGATGCCGCCGGTCGCGCCGAGCGGGTGCCCGACCGCGAGTGCGCCGCCCGACGGGTTCACCCGCGACGCGTCCACTCCGAGACCGCGGGTGAGCAGCATCGGTGTGACGGCGAAGGATTCGTTGACCTCGACCACATCCAGTCGCTTCGCCGAGATCCCAGCCCGTTGCAGCGCCACGCGTGCGGCCGACATCGGCGCGGTCAGCAGAGGCGACCGCACCGCCGTCTGTGCCGTGCCTACGATCTGCGCCACGGGTGGACGCCCGAGGATGTCCGCGGCGCGCCGATTGCCCAGCAGCAGTGCCGAAGCCCCGTCCGCGAGTTGCGGGGCGGTGGCGATGGTGTGCAGCCCGTCCACCGGCCGCGGCAACTCCGGCAGCCGCCGCGCGACCCGCTCCCACGAGGGATCGGAGCCGAACAGCGTCGGCAGTGACGCGAAGGCCGATACACAGGCATCGGGTCGCGCACCCTCATCGGCGGCGAGAACCACCGCCCCGCCCTTGCGGACCGGGATCACCGATGCCGAACCGACTGCGGCACTGGCTTTCCGATGGGACCGGACCGCGAAGGCGTCCAGTTCCGCTCGAGTGATCCCGTGCGCGGCGGCGGTCAGATCCGCCGACACCCCGATGGTGACGAACCCGGTCCGCTCACCCAGGTCGGCGTCCAGCGCGATCGCGGGCCGATCCGACAGCATCGGCACCCGCGACATCGACTCCACGCCGCCCGCGACCACCAGGTCCGCGAATCCCGCCGCCACCCGCGCCCCGCCGCTCTCCACCGCGTCCAGCCCGGAGCAGCACAATCGCGACACCACGGCCCCCGGCACCGAATCCGGCCACCCTGCCCACAGCAGCGCGGCCCGAGCCACATCCCCGCCCTGCTCCCCCACCGCCGTGCTCACCCCGACCAGCACGTCATCCACGGCCTCCGGCGGACACCCCCGCTCCTCGAGCGCCGCCAGCAACTGCCCGAACAACTCATAGGGCGGCACCTCGGCCAGCGTCCCCCCACCTTTGCGCACCCGCCCCCGCGGCAACCGCACCGCGTCGAAAACGAATGCCTCACTCACAGATCCGACTCCATTCCCACCGCGGCACGTTCAGTGGTCATCGGCCACTCCCGACGCATGTGCGCGGATTTCTGCCAGCGCCTTGAGGGTCCGGTGGCCGGCGGGGTCTTCGGCGGTCGTGACAGGCACGATGACCAGCTCGTCCGCGCCGGCGTCGCGGTATTGCGCCAGCCGTGCGATCAGGGACGGCGCATCGCCGAACATGCCTACGGCTGCGGGTAATTCGTCAGGGATGGCGGCCAGTAGGTCACGGGGGTGGGCGCCGCTGTGGGCCAGGCGGACCACATCGCCGAAGCCCGCTTCGGTGAACATGGTGTCGTAGCCGGGGGCGCGCAGGTAGGCGACGACGGCTTGCCGGACCGTGGTGAGCATGTCGGCGTCGGGTTCGTAGGCGGCTGTCACCCAGACCGAGACCGGGGGTGTGGGGCGGGCCGCGCGGTCGGCGAATTCCTTGATCGCCGTGACACATCGGGCGACCTGGGCAGGTGTCACCAGGTTCAGCACCACGCGATCCGCGCACCGGGCGGCGACCTCGAGCGCGCGATCCCCGAAGGCCGCCACCACGATTTCTCCCCCGGTGCTCGGCGCATCGGCGGATGCGCTTGCCTGATCGCCGGATGAACTCACCTGCCCAGCCACTTCGGCAGACGGTCCGTCCGATGCGGTCGACTCGGGTCCAACGCCGTCAGCATCGACCCCGATCGGCCGTCGAGTGTCGGCCGCAGCGCCGTTGGACGCCACCCGGCCGTGTGTGTATCCGACACTGGCCAGGCCGAATTCGGCCGCACCGGTGTCACCGAGAACGGTCGTGGACAGGCTCGGGCGGAGGGCGGGCAGGCGTAGTCGGAAGCCGCGGATGCGTTCGATCAGGCCGTCGTATTCGACCTTCTCACCGGCCAGCAGGGCGCGGACGATGCGGGTGCACTCGTCCAGATGCCTTGCGGTGCGGTGCCTTCGGCGGCCGTGCCAGTCGCGGACCACCACCGTGCTGGAGGTGCCCAGCGCCACGTCGACCGGTCGGCCGGTGAGGGCCGCGACGGTGGCCGCGCCCAGGGCGATGGTGGCGGGGCTGCGCACGCCGATCGGCAAGGGGCCCAGGCACAGTGGCATACGGCCCGGAGACTTCCCGATCGCGGTGGCCAGGGCGAAGGCATCGAAGGTGGCCATCTCACCGACCCAGAGGCGGTGGTAGCCGAGTTTCTCGGCGGCCGCCGCCACCTGGAGCGCATCCAGGGGTGCTCGGTTCTGCCAATAGGGAAGACTGACGCTCAAGTGTGGAACAGTCACGCGGACAACCTATTTCATGGGATGAAGTCTGGATCAGGAAACCGGCCGGGCGGCTGTCCGCATCCGGTCCCCGCTGACCCAGGTGGCGTGGAAGCCGAGCGGGACACGCACCGGCAGGCCGAGGCGGCAGACCGGGCCCGCGGTGATATCGGCGGCGTCGTAGATCCAGACTTCGCCCAGGCCGGTGTGGTTGTTGTGGGCGAACATGGTCAGCCAGGCATCGTCCTCGCCCGTACCGCCCGGCCGCGGGACGACGGTGAGTTCGCTGCCGTAGATGCCGTCCCCGAAGGGCGCGGTCTCCTTTGCGCCGCTGCGGATGTCGTACTTGATGATCGCGTCGAAGATCATGGTGCGATCCACCGAGAGCCGCATCTGATACGAGTAGCGGCCGCGCTGACCGGTCAATCCCTGGTCGATGGCGGGGAATTCGGTATTGACGTCATCCATCGGCTCCTCGACGGTGGCACCCGTGCGCAGATTGAACCGATACCGGTGCAGTTTCGCCTCCGGCCGCAGATATGCCAGCAGCTGTGCGAGCGGGTGAGCGCGGTCGGAGACCGGACTGGGTTCGGAGACCCGGCAGACCACCAGGACGATTTCCTCACCCTCCTCCCACGAGTTGACCGTGTGATAGATGTAGCCGGATTCGCCCTCGAACCATTTCGCTTCCGCCCCTTCGCCATAGCGCGGCAGCACCGCGAAACGACTGGGCAGCGTGCGATCGAAGAAGATCTTGAAGCGTCCGGCGGCGGCCGCGCGCGGATCGTTGTAGAGCGGCAGATCCATCAGGATCGAATGGTTCTCGGTAATGGCCATATCGTGCGGCAGTCGCGGGCCGGGCAGTTCGAGCCCGGTGTAGTGCTTGACCGTGCCGTCCGGGTCGGCGACACCGTAACGCAGGTACGGCGAGTGGATGCCGTAGTCGAAGAACAGCAGTTCCTCGGTGCGCTCGTCGACCTTGGCGTGTGCCGAAACCTCCCCGCGCAGTGTGCCGTTGAAGGTGTCCACACCCCGGGTCTCGAGGCTGATCGGGTCCAGCGCATACGGCTTGCCCGCCCGGTACCACAGGGCCAGCAGGTTGCCGTGGTGGTAGACGAGATCGGTATTGGCCGAATTGCGTTCGCGCCGATCACCGGACGGATTGCCGTCCCACGGCTCGATCACGCCACGCCACAGTGCCGTTCCCGCCGCATGCTCGGCCTCGAACTCGGCGGTGCGGATGAAGCGGTTGCGGTAGGTGGCCCGGCCGTCCTCGAAGTGCACGGCGTGCAGCATGCCGTCACCGTCGAACCAGTGGTAGCGGCCCAGCGGCGCGAACTGCGGATTGGGCCCGTTGCGCACGTAGACGCCGTCCAGATCGGTGGGCAATTCGCCGTGCAGCACGGTCAGATTCGTGGCGGTGGTCTCCTGCGCGGTAGGCGTGTAGGGACCTTCCAGGTACGGGTTGGTGAGCGCCTGCGCGGCGGGCGCGATGAGTTCTTCATTGAGCGGCATGAGAAGCCTCCAGCAACCGGGGCGGTCAGCACCCGGCGAAGTGCACTACAGTTAATGAAGTGATACGCGTCTCAGTGGAGGCTGTCAAGAGCCGGGCGCGGCGACGACGGCTCGAACCGCACGTCCCGGCGGCCCAGCTCCGCCCCGCAACCCCGGCAACGCAGCGCCGGATCCAGCACGGCCCCACATTCCTTGTGCCGGATCCGCAATCCCGCTTCGGGAGAGCCGGGATGCGCGCGTTCCGACCACGCCAGCAGAAACGCGAAGACCCCGAACAGGGCTCGACCGCGTGGTGTCAACCGATAGTCGCGCCCGCCAGGCTCGGGCCGATGCAGGATTCCGGCGTCGACCAGACGGGTCAGCCGCTCGGTCAAGGTCGTCGGCGACATATCCAGGGCCGCACGGAATTCCGAGAATCGGCGTACGCCCGCCAGCGCCAGCCCGGTGACCGCCGCACTCCATCGATCCCCGATGGCCTCCATGATCTCGTCGAACCGCGCGTCACCGCGCGCCGGGACCGGCCGCACGGAACGTCGACGCCCGGAAGTGAGCTGCCACAACACATCCCGATCCAGCTCGACCTCGGTGTCGTGGGCGGTGACATCGCGCCCGCAGCCGCGGCACATGACCACCGGCGGCCCGCGATGCCCGCACGCGGTGTGCGCGAACTCGGGCAGCAGCGCCCACTCCCCGGTCCACTCCCGCTGCCAGGACCACACGCAGACCAGGATCTCCCAGGTCGCCAAACCCAGTTCGGTGAGCCGGTATTCGCTGCGCTCGGCCCGGTCCGGGACCGGGGCCCGCTCGAGCACCTCGGCATCGACGAGCGCCGCCAGCCGTGCGGTGAGCACGGCGGGCGGCGCCCCGGTGCGGTCGGCCCACTGGGTGAACCGGCGGGCATGGTCGACGAAGGCGTGCCGCAGGATCGTCAGTGTCAGTCGATCACCGAGCAGATCGAAGGTCGCGGCCACCGCATTCGTCACTTCACCAACTGTAGTTCACTCCGTGCGAACCGGGTCATCACTGGCGAGGGTCGCCAGCTCCCGCTGCACCGCCTCATCGTGCTCGGCCGCCTCCGCGGCCGCCTTCTTCGGGCTCCAGTGCCCGGCCATGATGAACACGAACGGGATGAAGCAGATCTGGGCGATCAAGCAGATCCACCACCAGCGCTTCCACTGCTTGGGTGAATCCGCCTGCGCCTTCTGCACATCCGCGCCGTGCGCTGACAGGTAGGCCAGATCGTCGGCAGGGATGGCGCTCACGGCTTGCAGTTTCGCGCTCGCCGCGGTCAGCGCCGGACCGGTTTGCGAGGCGACGGCCAGCTGATCGACCGGAACCTTCTGCGCGGCGGTGATCCGCGCGATGGCCTGATCCGGCGGGATCTTGAACTTGGTGGCAACCTGGGCGACCGCGGTCGCCGCGCTGGCCTGATCGTTCGGGTTCGTCAGCAGTTTCACCAGCACCCCCGAATCGATCGACTGCAGGGTGGCCAGCTCGTCGGGATACTTCGCGTTGAGCTCGACGGTCGTCTTCACGTCCGCCGGTGCGTCACCGGTCAGTTTGACGAGTGCCGCGACCTGCGCCGTTTCGTCATTGGGATTCTTGCCCAATGCCGCCAGCGTGTCCGCGCCCACGGTCTGGATGGTGGCGATCTCGTTGTGGTACTTGGCGTTGATGGTCTGCAGTCGCGGCCCGTAGTTGACCAGCGTGCCCGCCGCAGTCACCACGAACAGCAACCCCAGCAGCACGAAGGTCACCACGGTCCGCAGCACACCACCCCACACCGCGAGCCCGACCGCCGTCGCCGCCGGATTGCGCTTCTCCACCGTCTCGGTGAAGCTGGCCATCCACGTCGAGTAGGCGATGCCGGAACCGACCGCGGTGAAGCTCATGACCACCGCGAAGGTGTAGTAGTCGGTGCCGGGTTTATCGGTGTAGCCGAGGAAGACGTAGCCGCCGATGATGCTGATGATCGCCCCGAACACCATGAAGGGTTTTCGCACCTTCATCGCGTCGGACACGATCCCGGTCAGCACCAGCGAGATCGCGCTCGCGATCCAATACCAGTTGCCCAGCGAATTCGCCTGCGCCGCAGTGAATCCGAAGTTGGTCGCCATGTAGACCGGCAGGAACGAGACGATCGTGTAGAAGAACGCCAGGAAGATGGAGATGGCCAGGGCCGAGCCGACGATGTCGAGATGCATCATCTGCTTCCACTGATTGCGTTCCAGCGCATGGACATCCAGCCCGCGCGCCCGCGCCTCGATGAGCGCCTTGTCCCGCAGCGAGACCATGATCTGATCGCGCAGCCGGGGACTCAGCTCGCGCAGTCCGATCAGCCCGACGATCGAGATCACCGTGCAGATCACGCCGGCCAGCCGGTAGTGGTACTGCCAGTCCGGGTGCGCGTCCAGGGTGTGGGTGGAGATCTCCGTGGTGACCAGCGCGCCGAGCACCGGGCCCAGCGTCCAGAACCCCATGGCCGAGGCGCGGTCCAGCTGCGGCGAGAAGTCGCGCACCAGCGCCGGAGTGGCCACCAGCACCGCGCCCTCGACAATGCTGATCAGGCAGTAGACGGCGAGGTAGGCCTCCTTGCTCGTGCACTGCGGTTGCGCGAACAGCGTGAGCAGCGAGGTGACGACCGTGCCGTAGGCGACGATATTGGCGCGTCCCCAGCGGTCCAGCACCCCCGTCACCACCGACGCCACCGCGCCGAACGCCGCGCCGACGATGAAGATGCCGACGAAGTAGGCGAAGGTCAGGTGAAAGTACGCGATCAGCTGATTACCCACCGCGCCCGAGACGAAGAGCTGGTAATACAGCGCGACCGACACCACGACGACGAGGAATAGATACCAGGACCGGGCGGGTGTTTCCGGATAGCGCGGCAGTTTCCGCTGCCACAACCCGGTGACCAACGTCGGCGGGGGAAATTCCGCGGCAGGGGGCACCGCGGTCGGAATGCTACTCATGTTCGAGACGCCTTTCTGTCCACGGCATTTCGCGTGACCGGACGACCCTTCGTCGAGCAGCACGAGCAGCCGGGTGAAAACAGGGTAGCTGTCATGAGTGACTTGAATCACTGTTACCGAAATCAATACTGGACAGTTGCGACAAACTGCGCCAATCCGACATCCGCAACATTCCTGTCATCGGCTCCCGACCGGCGGCGACCAGCCGGTTCGATCGTGTCGGCCCGGACTGCAATCATGTTGTCCGACAGGTGAGTTGCTGGGGTGATCGGATGTTCGATGAGTGACCGCGAGTGGTACGAGTTCGCGTCGGGGCTGGCGGCGCTGCTGATCTACAGCCCCCACGAGACTGTTTTGATCCTGGAGATCGTGGGGGTCGAGACCTTCCTGCAGTTCGCGAAGCAGCCCGGCAGTCTCGTGCTCGAGGTGTCCGACGACCTGTCGGACACGCAGCGGCGGGTGCTGACCGACGCCGGATGGGGTCCGCCCGGCGCGTACGGCCCGCTGTGGCACTACGGGATCTGGGACAACCGGCGATCGACCCCCGACGCCGACGACTGCCGCGAGATCACCCTCGCCGCGATCGAGGTGCTCCGCGAGCTGCTGTCGGTGCCGTCACCGCACGACATCCACGCCAAGGGCTGGGTCGACGGCCCAGGCGAAGTACTCCTCGAAGAGCTGACGCCCCACCCGCCCGAGCCTCCCACCGCCACGATCCGGACCCTGCTCTCCATCGCGGAGCTGCTCATGCCCGACCACCCCTGGCCCGTCGCCACCGTCCACGCCGCCCTCGCCCACCCCCTGCAAGCCCACCGCGCCGGCCCATGGCGCGGCCTCCTCACCGCCCTCGGCGAACCCTTCTTCGGCGGCCTCGGCATCCTCGCCCAGTTCGATGCCAAGGAGGAGACAGCCGACATGCGGACAGCCCTGCGCCGCCTGCCCTCCTGCCCACCGACCCTGCCCTGGGACTGGTACCCCGACTTCGCGACCGCGACAGCCGACTGGCCCGCCGACGACCGCGCCGAAGCCTTCCTCCGCCAGGTCGGCGACCACACCCACTCCACCGGCGCCTTCCTCATCTCCCTCGAAACCGATGGCGACGACTACGCCCTCACCTTCCTGCCCATCGACCGCCTCGATCCCTTGCGCGCCCTGACCGCCGAATTCGGCAAACGGGTCGAACTACCCGGCAACTGAACGCCTCCCACGGTTTTTCCGGGCTCCACAGGTCTCGTTATGCTGTCGCGGCTGATCGTTTGCCGGGAGGGGCGGGACCGTTGGACAACCAATCGATATGGCTACGGGTTGATTTCGGGTTTCCCGAGGTGACCGCCGCTCTGGCCGGGACCGACGGCGCGGCCTGGCCGCTGCGGTTGGACGACGCCGCTGCCATGGCGGCGGCGGTGAATCAGCCGACCGCCGGTCCCGATGCGGTGGCGGGGGTACTGCGGGCCGTGGTCGCGCGCACGCAACCCGAGTCCGGAGTGCGCCCTCTGGCGGGGCTGACACTGACGTATCCGCAGCGGTGGACGGCGGAGCGAGTGCGCGTACTGTCCGATGCCGTTGTGGCGGCGGGGTATCCCCTCGACAAGCTCCAACTCCAGGCGCGCGCGGGCGAAACCGCGCCCGCCGCTGCCGGATTCGCGACGTCATCGCCGGTAACCGCTCGCTCCACGCACCGCACCTGGCTGATCGGCGCGGCCGCGGCGCTGCTGGTCGCATCGGCCGTCACCGGCGTCGTCGCGCTGAGTTCCGGTGGCGCGCATACTGATCACGCGTCGGACAAGCCGAACTTTCCGACGATCGCGGTCGGCGACACCCAAGGCGTCGGCTACACGGTCGTCGACTCGGTCAACCACCGCGTCTTCACCTCCGACACCTCGAGCAACACGGTGTCGGTCGTCGATACCCAAATCGGGCAGACCGTTGCCAAGGTGCCGATCGGAGCCTCGCCGCGCGCCCTGGCGGTGGATTCGCAAGCCCGAACCCTCTGGGTGATCGGCGGGCAACTCCAAGACGGGATAGCACTGCTGAAGATCGATACCACGACCAACACGGTCGTGGGTACCGCGAAGGTCCCGAACAGCACGCGGCAGATCGCGGTCTACCCACCCACCCACGAGGTGTACGCCAGCCAGGCCAACGGCGATGTGCTGGACCGGGCCACCGGCGCACAGCTCGTGGCCTCGATCGTCGACCCCGTTTCCTTGCAAGTCACCGGCAGCGTGGGCGGGCAGGGCCACGGGGTGGACGTCGCCGTCGATCCTGACCGCGGCCTGGTCTACCTCGCGGGCGGCCGCAATGTGAAGATCGTCGACCCGACGACCAAATCGGTGGTGCGGCAGATCGATTCACCCCTCGACGGGGAGCTCATGGTGGTCGACCCGCGGACGAACACCGCGTTCATGTCCGTCGATACCAAGCTGGCCATGTTCGATCTCACCAACGGCACCTACCTCGGGGCCCTCGACGTAGGACACAAGGCGTTCTGGCTTGCCATCGATCCTGTGCTCGGGACCGTCTATGCACCCGACTCGTACGGGCCGGGCGGCGTCACTCCCGTCACGGTGATCGATATCGCGAGTCGTACCATCAAAGGCAATTTCAGCGTGGCGGGCGGTATCGAAGGGCTCGGGGCGGATCCGGTGTCTCACAAGCTCTACGTACGCCCGATGCGGTCTTACCTGGATGTGGTCGACCCGTGCCAAAGCATCGCGTGCCACTGAGCTGACCGCCGTCGCGGGCGGCTCAGTCGGCGTTGCGGAAGTAGAGGGTGTTGGCGCCGTGGGCGGCCAGGGGGCCGGCTTCGGCGGCTTGACGGATGCCGCTGCCGGGGAGGCAGGTGAGTTTGGTGAACATGGTGGTGTTGCCGAAGGCGGAGCGGACCTGGGTTTCGGAGGCGTAGTCGGCGCCGTAGTCGGAGAGGGCCTTGAAATCCAAGGGGGCCAAAGGCTTTTCGAGGGGAGTTTGGGCGGCGGGGAGGCCCAGGGCCGCGTATTGGGTGGCAGCGCCGCCCTCGTACCAGCACAGTTCGTAGGAGATGTTCTCGGTCGTGGTGACGCTGACCACCGGCCATTCCTGGGACAGGCGCAGGGCGACCGGGTGGCGGCCGACGGGGGCGACCTCCCAGTTCAGGCTTTTCACCGAGACCCAGTGTTCGGAGACCTTTTCGATGAGGACGACGTCCTCGCCCAGGCGTTCGGCCGCGTTCGATTCGGGTTCCGGTGTGCTCCAGTGCTTTTCGTCGACACCCAGGTAGGCGGTGCTGGGAACGGCCGACGCGCCGTCGGCGGTGTAGGCGGCCAGCAGGGCGGCGCGGACCAGGGTGACGGCATTGCGGCTCGAGCAGCGCACCGCGAGCGCGCCGAAGGAAGTGCTGATCTCGACCGGCTTGGACGGCTGGTCGGGCAGCGCGCCCGCGGCGATCGGCTTGAGGCCCACCAGGGCCAGCTGCCAGTTGACCTCTTCGATGGTGGCCAGGTCACCGGCCGTCTGATAGAGGATCTGCTGCTGGGTCAGGTAACCGGCCCGCTCGAGGGTGGCGCATTCGAGTTTGCGTAGGGCGGTGACGGTCTTGCTCATGAATCCGATGTCCTCGACCCGGATCTCGCGCAGCCGCTGCGTCATGGCCGGGGAGGTGACTCCCGCATAGCATTCGCGGTACATGGCCAGCGCCTGCTTGCGCTGCCGGCCCACCATGAGGGTGCGCAGCAGGGTGTTGAGCGAGGCCAGGTACCGGTTGGCCTGATCCGGGTCGGCGGCGAAGAGCCCGGCGCGAATGCGGACGGCGTCCTCGCCCGCGGCCACGGCCGCCTTCGGATCCAGCCGGCACAGCCACACACTGCACTTGGACAGCGCGTCCGCCGACGCGCCTGCCGCGAGCGGATAGTTCTGTGCCACATGCCGATACGCCTGACAGGCATTGCGGATGGTGGAGGTGGCCAGTTCGCGGTGACCGATGGTGCGGGCGGCCAGTTCGAACAGCCGCAGCGCCTCGGTCACCTCGGCGGCGAAAGGTGCGGTGACATGTCCGGCGGTGAGCCAGCGTAGCCGGATGAGCACCGCCTCCTGCGCGGGTTCCAGCGCCGAGGGTGAGCGATCCCGCTGCGCGGGGTCGGATTTGGTGGCCATCAGGCCACGGGCCAGCTCACACAGGGAGGTCGCCAGCGCCAGCTCGGCTTCGGGCGTCCGATCCCGCGCGGCCGAGCGATCGGTGGCCACTTGGCGCTCGATGGCGCTGAGATCCATTGCGACCTTCAAACTCCCGTAGCTGTGCCCTGTCAGACCGACAGTGCCCGGTCACCGCAGGCCACCCAGGCCATGCTGTGTTTGCGCCGAGTCTGCCACACATTCGGGCCGCCGGTCACCCAAGTGGAGGTTTGCCCGGATCGACTCGCCCCTGCGTAGAGCCGGTGTGATCAGCTCGGTCCGGTGTAGCGCAGCTGCCGCGGTTTGCCGCGCTCGAACTCCGCGCGTCCCGAGAGATGCTGCGGCACACCCACTTCCCACCATGCACCCGCCTCGGTCCACGACGACGGCTGGGTCCGCACCACCACGACCGCGGGCCGCTGTTGCGCAACGGCCGCCTCCCGCGCCCGGTCGTACGCCACGCGGAACTCCGCAAGTTCGCTCGCGGTGAACACCACGCACCCCAGCGCCCGCGCGTGCGCCGCGAAGTCGACCCGCGGCGGCTCGGCGTGATTGCTGCGGCAGTCGGCATAGAAGTTGTTGAACGCCTGCGCCCCCTGCCCCTCCTGCAGCCGCGCGATAACCGCGTACCCGTCGTTGTCGCACACCACCGCGACCAGCGGATGCCCGGCGAAAGCCGCGGAGAACAGCTCCGAGTTCAACATCAGATACGAGCCATCCCCGAGCAGCGTGGTGACCAGCCCCGCCGAATTCGCTCCGGCCGAACCCACCACACCTGCTGCGGCAGAGCCCCCGACCTGCGCTGCGGCGGTGGAGCCCTCGAACCGCGCTGCGCCAGAGCCTTCGTGGGGCGTTGCCCCCGCGCCCGCCGGATCCAACGCGGTAGCGTCCTCGGAGGGGGTTGCAGCAGAGTCGTCCGGGTGGGTTGGGTCGGAGCGAGCGATGGCTGCGCCCCAGGCTCCGGCGAGTTCGTAGCCCATGCAGGAGAAGCCGTACTCGACGTCCATCGTGGGTGTGCCGCCGGTGGCGCGCCAGCCGCCGACGAGTTCTCCGGGCAGACCGCCGGAGGCCGTCATGACATAGTCCGTCGCGTCGCTGAGCTCGTTGACCGCGCCGACGATCTGGGCGTAGGTGGGCGGGCCGGGAGTGGGGGCGCGGAGCTTGTCGATGTGGGTGTCCCAGTCCGCACGCACCACTGCCGCCCGGACCGTCCAGTCCGAATCCACTGGCCAGCCACCGAGTTCGGGCTCCAGCTCGCGCAGTGTCGCGTCGAGGTCCTGCAGTGCCGCGTCGGCGTCACCGACCACGGCCAGCGCGCCGTGCTTGACCGCGTCGAAGCGCGCGGCGTTGATGTGCACGATCCGGACCTCCGGCGCGAAAACCGTCCAGGATGCGGTGGTGAAGTCCTGCAGCCGGGTGCCGACGGCCAGCACCACGTCGGCGGCAGCGGCCAGGGTGTTGGCGGACGCCGCGCCCGTGATGCCGAGCGGACCGGCGTACAGCGCGTGGTCATGCGGGACGAGAGTTCGCCCGGCTGTCGTCTCGGTGACCGGAATACCGTGCCGCACAGCGAATTCCAGCGCAATCTCGGCGGCCCCCGAGTAACGGACTCCCCCGCCGAGCACCAGCAGCGGGCGTTGGGCTGCTCGCAGAACGCGCGCCGCCTCGTCGAGTGTGCGGCGGTCGGGACGCGGGCGCGGCACCCGATGCACGACGGGTTCGAACAGGGCGTCGGGGAAGTCGTAGGTTTCGGCCTGTACGTCCTGCGGCAGCGCCAGCACCACCGGGCCGGTGTCGGCGGGATCGGTGAGCACGCGTGCCACCTGCGGGAGCGTCGCAATCAGCTGCTCGGGCCGGGTGATTCGGTCGAAGTAGCGGCTCACCGGGCGGAAGGCGTCGTTGACGGTGATGGTCGGGTCGCCGAAGTGCTCGACCTGTTGCAGGACCGGATCGGGGGCGCGGCTGACGAAGGTGTCGCCGGGCAGCAGGAGCAGGGGCAGCCGATTCGCGTGTGCCACACCGGCGGCCGTGACCATGTTCAGCGCGCCGGGTCCGATGGAGGAGGTGGCGACGCCGACCTGTCGGCGCTGCGTGGCCTTGGCCAGTCCGACCGCCGCGAGCGCCATGCCCTCCTCGGTGTGCCCACGCCATGTCGGGATCTCGTCGCGGCGCTCGGCCAGCGCAGTCCCCAGTCCGAGCACATTGCCGTGCCCGAAGATCGCGAAAACCGCAGGGAACAGCGGCACTTCACGACCGTCGAGGGTCTCCGACCGCTGGGCGATCAACCAGGTGACCAGCGCTTGCACGGTGGTGAGCTTCATCCGAGACGTCCTTCGTGAGAGGTGACCGGGCAGCGCGGATCCAACGGCTCTCCGGCCCACGCGGCACGCACCCAGGCGTGCGCGTGGTCGTCACAGAAGGCCATGGATCGTTCCGGCGCTGGTCCGGCCAGCACGTTCAGGTAGTACATGGGGTAGCCGGGCGCGGCGATACAGGGACCGTGATACCCGTGCGGCACGAGGAACACATCCCCGTCCCGCACCGCGACGTTCTCATCCAGCGAGCCGTCCGCGGTATATGTGCGATGCATGCCGAATCCCTCACGCCCCGGCGTGATTCCGTCCCGCCCCGCGATCCGGAAGTAATAGATCTCCTCGTTCACGACCTCGCACTCCGACGCTTCGTCATGCTTGTGCGGCGGATATGACGACCAATTGCCGTCCGGCGTAATGAGTTCGCACGCGTTGAGCTTGTCCGCGTGCTCCCACACCCCCGGCGCTCCGAAGTTCGTCACCTGCCGAGTAGCCTGCCCAGCCCCTCGTACTTCGACCGGAATATCTTCCGCAGGACCGTATTTCGCGTCCAACCGCCGACCACACCGCGCCATCGGCAGAGCCACTTCGATCCCGCTCGCCGTGGCTATCTCCACCTCGGCGTCCCGTGGCACATACGCGAAGTCGGTGACCCGCGTGAAAACCGAATCCCGACCCTCGAGTTCGAACACCAGCCCATCGACCCGCACCGTGCAAGCCCCCGCCAACGGCAACACGAACACCTCGAACTCGCCGGTGTCGACCACCCGCCGCTCCCCCGCCGCCAGCCGCAGCACCCGCAGTCCGGTGTAGGTCCACCCCGCATCCTCCGGAGTCAGCAGCACGGGATCGGCCGCGCTGCTCAATGTTCCGTGCGGTCGATGCAGGTCCTTCATCTCGCGGCCTCCAGGACGCGGGCCGCCGCCTGGACCGCGCCCGCGACGTCGCCGTCGGGTGGATACAGCAGGCTGCGGCCGACGACCAAGCCGCGGGCGACGTCGTGGCGGAGGGCTGCGCCCCAGGAGGCGAGGTCGGCTTCCGGGTCGCCGGAGGGGGCGCCGCCGAGGACGAGGACGGGGAGGGTGGTGGCGTCGAGGACCGAGACATCGTCGGGGGCAGGGATTTTCAGCCAGGTGTAGGCGGAGGTGATGCCGAGGCCGGAGGCTACGGTGATCGCGCGTTGCAGGGAGGCGGCGTCCTTGTGCATTTCGAGTGCGCCGGTCGCGTCGCGCGCGTACGGCAGGGGTTCGACCATGGCCATCAGCCCGTGTTCGGCGAGTTCGGAGACCGCGCGGGCGCAGGCTTCCAGGGTGGGGATGGTGCCCGGATCCGAATCCACCAGGCGGAGCAGCATTTTGCCGCCGTCGAGGCGGTACTTCACCAGGGATTCGGCGTCGTAGCCGGTGAAGCGGTCGTCGATTTCCCAATCGGCGCCGGCCAGGCCGCCGCGGTTCATGGAGCCGATGACGATCTTCTCGTGCACCGCGTCGAGCAGCAGCAGTTCCTCGACGATGTCCGGGGAGCCGAGCACGCCGTCGACGGCCGGGTTGGCCAGGGCGATGAGCAGCCGTTCCAGCAGGGTGCGGCGGTCGGCCATGGCGGTGCGGTCCGCGCCGACGCCAAGTGCCCCGCGCGCCGGGTGGTCGGCGGCGACCAGGAACAGGGTTCCCTTGTCCGACAGCATGTTCGGACGGCGACGCCGGTCGGCGTACGCGCGCCGCACGGCCTCGGGGTCCGTGGCGCGGGTGCGCAGCAGGTCGTACCAGCGCGCGTCGGTCAGGTGCACAGCATCTCCTCGATTTCGGCATCGGTCGGCATGGCGTCGGCGCAGGCTAGACGCGCGGCCACCAGCGCGCCCGCAGCATTGGCGTAGCTGGCCAGACGGTGCGGATCCCAGCCGGACAGCAGTCCGTGGATGAGCGCGCCGCCGAAGCCGTCGCCCGCGCCGAGCCCGCACACCACCTCCACCGGGCAGGGCGGCACCGTCCAGCGTTCGGATTCGGTGGCGATGAGCACGCCGTCGGCGCCGCGTTTCACCACGGCCAGCCGGACGCCACGAGCCAGCAGGCGGTCGGCGGCCTCATCGGGATCGGCGGTGCCGACGGCCACCTGCACCTCGGTGCGGTTGCCCACCACCACATTCACCTGATCGACCATCCAGCCGATCTCGGCGCGGGCGGTCTCGACATCCGGCCAGAACATGGGCCGGTAGTCCAGGTCCAGCACGGTGTGCCCGCGGCGGGCGCGCCGCCGCAGGATCTCCCGCTGGGTGGTGCGACCGGGCTCGGCGCTCACGCCGGTCCCGGTCACCCACAGCAGCGGCACGGAATCCACTACCTCCCAGGGGATCTCGTCCTCGGTGAGGGTGAGATCCGGTGCGAGGGGCGCGCGATAGAACAGCAGCGGCGGATCGGCGGGCGGGTTGAGTTCGCAGAACACCACCGGCGTCTGCAGATTCGCCGCCGTCCCGACGAACCGCGCCGAAACACCGAACTCTTCCAACGCGTTCCGCACGTAGTCGCCGAACCCGTCGGGCCCGACCTTGGTGAGGACCGCGGTGCGGCGACCCAGCCGCGCCGCCGCCACCGCCACATTGGTGGCCGTCCCGCCGAGGAACTTCGCGAAGGTCGACACCTCCGCGAGCGAGACCCCGCTCTGCTGGGGATACAGGTCGACGCCGACCCGTCCGATCGTCAGCACTTCCAGCTCTGTCACGACACCCGCTCCCTCACGACACCGGTTCTCTCACGACTCCACCCGCTCCAATTCGTGTTGCAGCGCTTCGAGTTCCGCGCCACCGGACATCTGCCGGGTCAGCTCGGTGAGATCGATCTGCGACTTCTCGTAGCTGCCGAGCATCGCCCCGCGCTTGAGCAGCAGGAACCGGTCGCCGACCGGGTAGGCGTGGTGCGGATTGTGGGTGATGAGCACGACGCCCAGCCCGCGATCCCGCGCCTGTACGACGTAGCGCAGCACCACGCCGGCCTGCTTCACACCCAGTGCGGCGGTCGGTTCGTCCAGGATCAATACCTTGGCCCCATAGTGCACGGCCCGCGCGATCGCCACGCACTGGCGTTGACCGCCCGACAGCGTGCCCACCGGCTGCTCCAGATCGGGGATGTCGATCCCCATGTCCGCCAGCCCTTTTCGGGCGATGTCCTGCGCTTGCTTGCGATCCAGCAGTTCGAGCGGACCGTAGCGTTTGACCGGCTCGGAACCGAGCACGAAATTGCGCCACACGCTCATCAGCGGCACGACCGCCAGATCCTGGTAGACCGTGGCGATGCCGAGATCCAAAGCCGCACGCGGCGAGGCCAATCGGGTGGGCTGCCCCTCGATCCGCAGCTCCCCGCTGTCGTGCTGGTGCACGCCCGCCAGGATCTTGATCAGCGTCGACTTGCCCGCGCCGTTGTCACCCAGCACGCAGGTGACCTCGCCCGCGTTCACCACCGTCGACACATCCCGCAGCGCGACCACGCCGCCGTAACTCTTTCCGATGCCCACTGTTTCGATCAGCGGCACCACAGCCGGTTCGGTCATCGGCGTACCCTTTCCGCCCGCTTCTTGAATGCGTTGTTGACCAGCACGGCCGAGAACAGCAGCACGCCGAGGAACAGCATGAACCAGTCGCTGTTCCAGCCCGCCAGCACGATGCCCTGGCGTGCCATGCCGAAGATGAGCGCACCGATGGCCGCACCGACCACCGAGCCGAAGCCACCGGTGAGCAGGCAGCCGCCGATCACCGCGGCGATGATGTACTGGAACTCCAGTCCCACACCCTGATTGGCCTGCACGCTGGCGAACCGCATGAGGTTGCACGCGCCCACGATCCAGCCCGCGAAGGCGGTGGTCATGAACAGCAGGATCTTGGTGCGGGTGGCGGGGACACCCACCGCCCGCGCCGTCGGCAGTGAACCGCCGACCGCGAAGATCCAGTTGCCGAAGCGGGTGCGCACCAGGACGAGCGCCGCGACCGCGGTCACCACGATCCACCAGACCACCGAGGCCTGGATGCTGGCGCTGCCGATCTTGGTGGTGGAGGCGAAAACCCAACCGGCGGACTGATATCCGTCAGCGCTTCGGACGCCGGACACCTGCACGGTGCCGGTGGCCCAGCGTGTCACGCCGAGGTTCAAGCCCTGCAAGGCCAGGAAGGTGCCCAGGGTGACGATGAAGCTCGGCAGACCGGTTCGCATCACCACCCAGCCGTTGAGCGCGCCCACGGTGAGCGCGAAGACCAGCGAAACCGCCAGTCCCAGCCATACATTCCAGCCCGCGTGGACCGCCAGCAGGCCGGTGATCAACGCGGTGGATGCGGTCATCACACCGGTCGAGAGATCGAATTCGCCGCCGATCATGAGCAGGGCCACCGCCACCGCCATGATGCCCAGCGTCGACGCATCGTCGAGCCAGGTCGAAATGCCCAGCGGCTTCACGAATTTCGTGGTGATGGCGGTGAAGAACAGGAACACCACCACCGCACCCAACAGCGCACCCACCTCGGGGCGGGCCACCAGGCGATTGAGGATGGCGAGCCGGTCCGGCGGCGGGGTCACCGCGGGTTCGGTCGTTGTCGTAGCAGTCATTTCATTCACTCCCGGCCCGCTCACCGTGTGCCCTGGCCGACGAGTGCGGCGACGGCATCGACATTGGACTTGTCCACGAACGCGGGACCGGTCTGCACCGGATGCCCGCCGCCCACCGTGTTGAGGTTCGACTTGTAGAGCTTCAACATGACGACCGGCAGATAGCCCTGCTCGTACTGCTGCTGATCCACCGCGAACAACAGGGTTCCGGCCCGGATCGCGCTCACCACATCGGAATTCAGGTCGAAGGTGGCGACGGTGGCCTTCGCGGCGGACTCCTTCACCGCGTCCACCGCGCGGGCCGCGATCTGCGAGTTCAGGGTCAGCACGGCATCGATGGAACGATCGGCCTCCAACGCGCCCTTGATGCGGGACTGCACATCGGTGGGGTTGTTGATGTCGACCTGCAGCGTGGTCGCGGTACCGAAGCCCTGGGTCGCGCCGGCGCAGCGCTCGTTCGCGCCGACATTCCCGGCCTCGTGAATCACGCACAGCATCTTGTGTTTTCCGGCGTCGGCGAGGCGCTTACCGGCGGATTCACCGGCCATGCGCTCACTCTGGCCGACGTGGCCGATCGCGCCGAACTTCACGCTCTCGTCCTCGCCGGAATTGATCGTCACCACGGGAATGCCCGCGGCGACGGCCTTTTCGACCGACGGCTGCAGCGCGTCCGGGTTGGCCATGGAGACCACCAGCCCGTCCACGCCCTGGGCCACGGCATTGTCGATGAGCTTTGCCTGCTGGGTCGGATCGCCCGAGGAGTTGTACTCCACCCGGACACCGAGATCCTTACCGGCGGCCTCCGCACCGTTCTTGACCACATTCCAGAAAGCGTCACCGGGCGAACCGTGGGTCACCACGGCCACCGATTTCAGGGCACCCACGGCGGCCGGAGCCTGAGTGGGACTGGTGACATCGGCACCGGGCCCGCTACAGGCGGCCAGTACCGCTGCCGCGGCGAGCCAGGGCGACAGGCGTAGCCAGCGCCGACGCGAGAGAGGATTTACGGACATCGTCGTCTTCACCTCCCCACTAAATCCGAGCCGCGGCGAGACCAGCGCCGATCTCGGCCAGGTGTCGCAGACTTTCTCGAGCAGCACGCGTCGGACCTTCGGCGGTGTCGCCGGAATCCAGCGCGGTGTCCTGCTCGATCACGTACCAGCCGCGGTAGCCGGCGGCATGCACCGCGCGGACCAGACCGGCGATATCGACATCGCCGGTGCCCAGCGGGACGTAGAGCCCGCGCCGCACCGCCTCGCTGTATTCGATACTGCCGCCGCGTACTTCGGCGGCCAATGGCTCGCGGACGTCCTTGAGGTGGATATGGCCGATACGGTCCGCGTGGCGGTGGGCCAGCTCGACCGGGTCGGTGCCGCCGATGAGCAGATGCCCGGTGTCCAGGCACAGGTCCAAGGTGGAATCGGCCAGGAAGCGGGCGACCTCGTCGGCGGTTTCGACGTGGGTGCCGACATGCGGGTGCAGGGCGACCCGCAGCCCGTGTTCGGCCGCGATATCGGCGACCGTGGCGGCAGTGTCGATCAGGGTCCGCCATTCGTGATCGTCGAGCGGAGTACGGGTGTCGTACCCGTCGCTGCCGGTGGCGGCCGCCAGCACCAGGATCTCGGCACCGGCCGCTTTGAAGAGGGCAGCCGTCTCGCGGGCGGTGGCCAGGGCCCGGCCCGGTTCCCGGTGCAGCGCCAGGGCGAGGAAGCCGCCGACCGGCGCAATCCCGCGAGCTGCCAGGCATTTCGATAGTTCGGCCGGATCGTCGGGTAGGTAGCCCGGTGGCCCGAACTCGGTGGCGGCGAGGCCGAGGCCCGCCATCTCCTCCAGCACCGTTGCGGGCTCGAGGACATGGCCCCAGCCCGGAACTTCGCAGACTCCCCAGGAGATCGGCGCGGCGGCGATACGCAGTGGATGGATCGATTCGGTCATCGGCACTTCCCAGACCCGTCGTATGTACTCAGCATTGGAGCGCTCCAACAATGTAACGTGGCTCACTCCCGTGTCAAGAGCCTGTCATGCGTCGAAAACCCATGTGTATCCATGGAAAACACTGTCTTGCAGGGCAAACGAAGGCCGGAAATCGTGTCCCGAATATCCGATTAGAGCGCTCTATTGCCAGTGCCCGCGGCAACGCTGTAGCGTGCGACACACACCGATCCGACCCCCGGAGGCGAGCATGACCAGACCGACCATGGAGGACGTCGCCGCACGGGCGGGCGTCTCCCGGGCCCTGGTCTCGCTGGTCATGCGCAATTCGCCGAAGGTGAGCGACCATCGCCGGCGCGCGGTGCTGGCCGCGGCCACCGAACTCGGTTATCAACCGCACGCGATGGCTCGGTCGCTGGCCAGCCGGACCTCCAACATCGTCGGCGTCATGGTGTCGGACCTGCGTAATCCGTTCTTCGCCGATGTGGTCGAGGGGATGGACGAGGCAGCCCAGGAGTCCGGGCTCGAACTCATCCTCAATACCGGCCGCCGCAGCGCCACCCGGGAACGCACGGCGCTCGAAAGCCTGCTGGCGTTCCGGCCCGGCGGGATCATCCTGCTCTCGCCGGTACTGCCCGCGTCCGCGATTCGCGATGCGGCCGGGCGCTGCCCGATCGTGCTGGTATCGCGCACCTCCACCAGCCCGGCGGTCGACACCGTCAACGACGACGGCGAACTCGGCGCGGCGCTGGCCGTGGATCATCTTGTCGCCCTGGGACATCGGCGCATCGTGCACCTCGACGGCGGCGCGGCCTTCGCGGCCCCGCCCCGACGCAAGGGGTACACGGCGGCCATGACCCGATACGGCCTCGAACCCATGGTGATTCCCAGCGAGCACACCGACGAGGCCGGGGCCGCGGCGGTCCGCAAGCTGTTGAACCTCTTCTCCCCCAGTACTTTTCCCACCGCGCTGGTGTGCGGCAACGATTTCAACGCCGTGGGCGCGATGGCCGCGCTCGACCAGGCCGGATTGCGTGTGCCCGAGGACGTCTCGGTCGTCGGCTACGACAACACCTCGCTGGCGACGCTGCGGCACGTCGCGCTCACCACCATCGATCAACCTCGAAAGAGCATCGGCCAGTTGGCTGTTCGCGCCCTCACCGAACGGCTGCGTGACGAGCGCAGCGAGCCGGTGCGCAAACGCCTGGAACCGTCCCTGGTCGTCCGCTCGACCACCGCCCCACCCCGCGACTGACAGGAGCCATCATGTCCGCCCCGATCACTGTGGGCCTCGCCGGTACCGGCCGCATCGGCACTTCCCATGCCGAAACTCTGAAGGCCCTGCCCGGTGTGGGCACGGTCATCGTCACCGACGCCGACACCCAGCGCGCCCGCGCCACCGCCGACAAGCTCGAGGTGGATTTCGCGCCCGATATCGAGGCGCTGCTGGCCGCCGATATCGACGGACTGGTCATCACCACCGCCACCGACTCGCATCCGGCGCTCATCACCGCGGCCGTAGATCGTGGGATTCCGGTGTTCTGCGAAAAGCCCATCGCCGCGGATATTTCGGGGACCTTGCGGGTGGTCGAGCGGGTCGAACGGTCGCAGGTGCCGGTGCAGATCGGTTTCCAGCGGCGCTTCGACGCCGGGTATCGGGCCGCGCGCACTGCCATCGCGGCCGGAGATCTGGGCTGGATTCACACGTTGCGCGCCACCACGCTCGACCCGGCACCGCCGCCGGCGGAGTACATTCCGCGTTCCGGCGGGCTGTTCCGTGATTGCGGCGTCCACGACTTCGACATCATCCGCTGGGTCACCGGGCGGGAAGTGGTCGAGGTGTATGCCACCGGGGCCAATCGGGGCGAGCGGTTCTTCGCCGACGCGGGGGATGTGGATACCG
Organism: Nocardia sp. NPDC059240; assembly: GCF_042753865.1. Taxonomy (NCBI): domain Bacteria; kingdom Bacillati; phylum Actinomycetota; class Actinomycetes; order Mycobacteriales; family Nocardiaceae; genus Nocardia; species Nocardia sp. NPDC059240. Next base: position 114,002 of record NZ_JBHZAC010000014.1, read on the forward strand.
CGGCGGTCATTCTGCGGCTGGATGACGGCTGCCTGGCCACGGTGTCGCTGACCCGCTACAACGGTGCGGGTTACGACGTACGGCTGGAAGTGCTGGGCGCGCTCGGCAATGCGGTCGTCGGGCTCGACGAGAGGGCCCCGCTGCATTCGGTGGAACCCGGCTACCCGCCCTCGGCGCTGCCCGCCTACCCGGGCTTCATGGATCGTTTCCACGGCGCGTACACCGAGGAACTCGCCACCTTCCTGGGCGTGATCACCGGAGCGCAGGCCAGTCCGTGCCCGCCCGCCGAGGCCCTGGAAGCCTTCTATATCGCCGAGGCGTGCGAACTCTCGCGGCACCAGGGCAAGCCGGTCCGGCTCGCTGACATCCGCCGCTCCTGACATTTTCGGCTACCGCGCGGCGGTTTGCCCGTTTATCCTCCGTTTGCCCGGTGATCACAGCGGGACTACCGAACGAGAGCTATTGGGATGAACGGGAATCCGATACCGCCGGGCTATCAACCGAACGATGAGCTGTGGACGCAGAACACCGAGGTGTTCGCCGCGATACAGGACGACTACGAGCCCGAATCCGGCCGTCCCAAGATGTCGCAGGCCAGCAAGTACGCCATCATCGGGCTGACCGCGACGATCGTGGTGTCGGTGCTCGCCATCGGCGGGCTGCTGCTCTCGCGCGGCAGCGGGTGGAACGCGGCACCGAACGCGGCGACCGGACCCAATACGCCGCATGTCGTGCTGACGCCGCCGCCGTCGACCTCGACGACGGTGACCACCACGCCGTCCTCGATCTATTCGGGCACCGACGCCATCCCCTCCAGCTCGTCGGCGCCGACCACCACTACCGCCCCGACCACGACGACGGCCGCCGCGGCGGTCAACGGCGCCTGCACGCAGCCGGGTGTGTCCACCGTCGCCAATGACGGCACAGTCCTCACCTGCGATGTGGCGACCTACTCCTGGCTCCCGGTCAGCCGCCCCGCGGTCGGCTACCCCTGCAACGCTTCCGAAGCCGGAACCTTCGGCTACGCCAGCAACGGCAGCCAGCTGGTGTGCGCCCGCCGCTCGGGCACCACCAACCAGTCCTATGTGTGGGACAGCCCCGGCACCCTCACCAGCGGCAAGCACGACCCGGGCCAGCCCTGCAACCTCAAGAAGGACGTCATCGCCCAATCCTCCAGCGGCCGGGCCGTCTACTGCCAGCCCCAAGCCGGCAGCGCCAACCCCTACCTCGGAGCCTGGAAACTCCCGTCCTGACGCGCGTTCGCTACACGTCGACGATCCCCAGCTGCCGGAACTGGGTGAGCGTATCCGCGACCCCCCACACCTCCGCGATCTGCCCATCCACGAACCGCATGATGAAAATCTCGTTGTAGCGCACGGCCTTCCCGGTCGCGGGCCGCCCCATGAACGGCCCGGTATTCGTCCCGGTGACCACGGTCCGCCCCACCACCTTGTCCCCCTCCCCGATCATGTCCTGCACATCCAGCCGAATATCGGGATACCCCTCGACAAACGCCAGCATGATCTTCACCAACGCCTCCGCCCCCGACTCCTCCATCGGAAACGGCACGTGCAACACCGCATCCGGCCGAGCAATCTCCCGAATAGTCTTCCCCACCAACTCCACATCACCACTACCGGTCACATCATGAAGAAGCTTGAACGTCGCCTTGTTCTGTTCGATCCGCATCCCTCCAGGACACCACCCAACCCCCAACCGTGACACCCGAACAACTCAGGAACCCAACGAATTCGGGAGTGCGGTCAACTAAGGTCCCAGCCGCCTCGGGCGGCCAAGGAGGCGGGCAAACGTCGAGAAGATACCTGCACCAGTGCATTCCGGCGAGGCACGGGGCGTGCGGGTTCGGGTCAGTGGCTTGCTCGGAAGAGGGCTTGGACGTAGGGGTCCGAGTCCAGCAGTGATGAGGTCGGGCCGGCGGATAGGACGTGACCGTCGTGCATCATTACCATTCGGTCGGCGAAGCCGTACGTGATCATCATTTTGATGTCGTTGCTGATCACGAGTACCGCTGCGCCGGAGTCGGCGTAGTCGCGCAACGATTTCCATACCTGGTATGCCGTACCCGTATCAAGGGAATCGGTCGGCCCGTCCGCGACGAGAACGTCCGGTTCCGCCAGTAATGCCGAGGCGAGGGCGGCACGTTGGATCTGCCCTCCGGAGTTTTGACGAGGAAGTAGGCCAAGGGCTTCGGCAGGGTACTGCGCTGCGGCACAGGCACGTTCAACACTCCAAGCGCCGTGCTGTATTTGCTGTGCCCGTAACTGCGCTCCTACGGTTCCCTCGGGTTCGAACGCCGTGACACCGTCCTGCGGGACATACCCGACACTCTCGCGCGAGCGAGGGCACTGCTGATCCCCGAGAACCACACCCCCGACAAGGACCTGGCCGCTGCATCGTGCTGTATTCGGCAGTTGCCCGGCAAGAGCGCGAGCAATCATCGACTTCCCCGCCCCGGGCCCACCGAGCACCGCAGTGACCCGCCCTGCGGGCACGGTCAGATCAACCGCATCCAACACCGTCCCACTCCACCGTCCCGTATCGACATGAACAGTGAGACAACGCAATTCAGCGTTCACGAGCCAGCCTTCCACGTATGCCCCTGGTGCGGAACATGTCGTAGACGTAGGAGCGGTTGCCTTTGAAGGTTACCCAGACGCCCTCGGGTGGTAGGTCGCCGTGGCCGGGGTTCTCGAAGGGGCGGCTCGAGACGACTTCCGCGGCGTCGCACACCACCCAGCCGTAGTCGGGTAGTCGGCGACACCAGATGTCGAGATCTACTCGCTTGTAGGAGGGAACACCGAATGCTTCGCCGTCGTGGGCGAAGTCGTAGGTGAGGCCGTCCACGCGTCGCACGAACCGTATGCCGGACATCTGGTCATGTTTGACGAACGGAGCCATCAGCTCAACCGAAATATGGCTAGAGGCAGGCGCTTCCACTAGGTCAGCTGATTGCCGGCTAGGTGAGGAGCAAAGTTGCGGCTAGGGCTGTCATGACCACGGCGATGGTGGAGTCGAGGATTTTCCAGGCTTTGGGGTTGGCGAAGACGGGGGCCAGGAGGCGGGCGCCGAAGCCTAGGGAGAGGAACCAGATGAGGCTGGCGGTTACGGCGCCTGCGGTGAGAAACCAGCGGTCGGGGGTGGCGTAGGTGTTGGCGAAGGAGCCGAGGAGGACGACGGTGTCGAGGTAGGCGTGGGGGTTGAGCCAGGTGACGGCCAGGCAGGTGGCGATGGCCGCGCCCAGCGCGATGGGGGCGCCGCCACCTGCGGAGAGGCCCGAGGCGGAGAGGGCGCGTTTGGCCGCCAGGAAGGCGTAGCCGAGGAGGAAGGCGGCGCCTGCGTATTTGGCGAGGGTGATCAGCATGGGGGCGGAGTCGACGAGGGTGCCGAAGCCGGCGACGCCCAGGGTCATGAGGATGACGTCGGAGGTGATGCAGACGGCTACCACCGGCAGGACGTGTTCGCGTCGGATGCCCTGGCGCAGCACGAAGGCGTTCTGGGCGCCGATCGCCACGATGAGGGAGAGTCCGAAGCCGAGTCCTGAGATGGCCGCCAGGGCCGCCGATGATGCGTTCACCCGTCCGAAGTTAGGACAACCGTCCAGGACCAGGCCAGCTAAAGATTTTGACGCACCATTACGATTTCTTAATATGGACCTGCAGCTGGATCAACTGCGCGCCCTCGATGCCGTCATCAGCGAGGGCACCTTCGACGCCGCCGCCCGCAAACTCAGCGTGACCCCGTCAGCGATCAGCCAGCGCATCAAGGCGCTGGAGGACGCGGCCGGGCGGATCCTGGTGCAGCGTACGAAACCCGTGCAGCCCACCGAATCCGGGCTCACCGTGCTGCGCCTGGCCCGCCAGATCCAACTGCTCACCGGTGACACCGCCCGCGAACTCGGCGACGCCCATCAACCCACCGACCGCCCGGTCGTGATTCCCATTGCCGTCAATGCGGATTCACTACAAACCTGGGTCATCGACGCCCTCGGCCGCGCGACCCCCGGTATCTGCTTCGAAATCCACCGCGAGGACGAGGAACACACCACCCGCCTGCTGCGCGACGGCACCGTCATGGCCGCCATCACCTCCACCGCCGCCCCGGTCCAGGGCTGCACGGTGCGACGACTCGGCGCGATGCGCTATCGCCCCATGGCCCAACCACAATTCGCCCGCACCTGGTTCCCCGACGGCGCGAATGCGAAATCCTTCGCGCACGCGCCGGTGGTGCTCTTCGACCGCAAGGACGATCTGCAGTTCCGCCTCATGCGCCACTACACCCGCAAACCGGTCGACCCGCCGCGCCATTACATCCCGTCCTCGGCCGGATTCAACGACGCGGTCCGGGTCGGCCTGGGCTGGGGCATGATCCCCGACATCATGATTCGCCCCGAGGACGACCTGGTTCCGCTGGATGACAAGGTATTCGTGGACGTCCCGCTCTACTGGCAGCAGTGGAAGCTGGATTCGCCCGCCCTGAGCCTGGTCGCCACGACCATTGCCGAGGGCGCGGCGCAAGCCCTCTTGTGATAAGCCACAACCGGATTCGTTCTGTGTGACCCGGGGTACTAGATGACGTGGGCGAATTCGCCTGCCATAGTCGAGGGCATTGCGGTCGGCCAGGAAGGAATTTCGTTGTCACAAATCGTGCGCGGCGTCATCGCACGCTCCAAGAACGCTCCCGTGGAAGTCACCGATATCGTGATCCCGGACCCGGGTCCGGGCGAAGCGGTGGTGAAGGTGCAGGCCTGCGGGGTCTGCCACACCGATCTGCATTACCGCGAAGGCGGCATCAACGACGAATTCCCCTTCCTCCTCGGGCACGAGGCGGCGGGCATCGTGGAATCGGTGGGCGAGGGCGTCACCGATGTGGAGCCCGGGGATTTCGTCATCCTCAATTGGCGGGCGGTCTGCGGATCGTGTCGCGCTTGTCGTAAGGGCAAGCCCTGGTACTGCTTCTCGACCTTCAATGCCGCGCAGCCGATGACGCTGACCGACGGCACCCCGCTCACCCCGGCGCTGGGTATCGGCGCGTTCGCCGAGAAGACCCTGGTGCATGCCGGGCAGTGCACCAAGGTGGATCCGAGCGTCTCTCCGGCCGCCGCGGGCCTGCTGGGCTGCGGTGTGATGGCGGGTCTGGGTGCGGCCATCAACACCGGCGCGGTCAGCCGTGGCGATTCGGTCGCGGTGATCGGCTGCGGCGGTGTCGGCAATGCCGCGATCGCCGGTGCCAAGCTGGCGGGCGCGACCACCATCATCGCCGTCGACCTCGACGAGCGGAAGCTGAAGTGGGCCACCGGTTTCGGTGCCACCCACACCGTGAACGCCTCGAAAGAGGATGCGGTGGAACAGGTTCAGGAATTCACCGACGGTTTCGGCGCGGATGTCGTGATCGATGCGGTCGGCCGCCCGGAGACCTGGAAGCAGGCCTTCTACGCGCGGGATCTGGCCGGCACCGTGGTCCTGGTGGGTGTGCCCACCCCGGACATGACCCTCGATATGCCGCTCATCGATTTCTTCTCGCGCGGTGGGTCTTTGAAGTCCTCGTGGTACGGCGACTGCCTGCCGTCGCGGGATTTCCCGTACCTGATCGAGCTCTACAAGCAGGGCCGTCTGGACCTGGACGGCTTCGTGTCGGAGACCATCGCCCTCGGCGAGGTCGAGGAAGCCTTCACCAAGATGCATCACGGTGACGTGCTGCGCTCGGTGGTGGTGTTCTGATGGCGCATATCGACCACACCGTCACCGTCGGCACCTTCAGCCTCGACAACGAGACCTTCGATGTCGACAACAATGTCTGGGTGGTGGGCGACGATCTGGAGTGCGTCGTCATCGACGCCCCGCACAATGTCGCGGCCATCCTGGACGTGATCGGCACCCGCACGGTGAAGGCCATCCTGGTCACCCACGCGCACGACGATCACATTCGGGTGGCACCCGAATTGTCCAAGGCCACGGGCGCTCCGGTGCTCATGCATCCCGAGGACATGGTGTTGTGGCAGCAGACGCATCCGGATGTGAAGCCGGACGGCGAGCTGTCGGACCAGCAGGTGATCGCGGTCGGCGGGACCGAACTGCATGTGCTGCACACGCCGGGTCACGCACCGGGCGCGGTCTGCTTCCACTCGCCGGATCTGGGTGCGGTCTTCACCGGTGACACCCTGTTCCACGGCGGCCCGGGTGCGACCGGTCGGTCGTTCTCGGATTACGGCACCATCGTCGATTCGATTGCCGACCGCCTGCTGACCCTGCCGCCGGAGACCCTGGTGCACACCGGCCACGGCGAATCCACCACCATCGGTGCGGAATCCCCGCAGCTGGAGGAGTGGCGCCAGCAGTAACTGCGCTGATCATCGGTGGTCCGGTCCGCGACCTACGGCGGACCGGACCACTGTCAAGCTCCCTAACCAGCCCCCTACTTCGGCGTGCCACCGGCGGACACGCCGGATTCGCCGGTTTTGCAATCTCATTCACAAGAATTTCCCAGCGAATCCGCGCCTAGAGTTGTCCATGAGAAAAGCTACAGCCGCGCTGGCTCTGACGTTTGTGCCGCTCCTCGCCGTGGGTTGTTCCTCCACCTCCGGTTCCGGCTCGGTCACCAAGAGTGATGTACAGACCAAGGTCAGCAGCTTCTACAAGGACAAGTCACACGAGGACGCGAAGACCGTGTCCTGCGACGGCGATCTCGCCGCCAAGGTGGATGCCACCCAAACCTGTACCGCGACCGCCGCCGACGGACAGAACTGGGTCATCACCACGAAGGTCACCAAGGTCGACGGCAAGGACGTCTACTACGACCTGAACTTCAACGACGCCTACGTCTCCCCCGAGGACGTCGCCTCCAGTGTCTCGAACTTCTACGTTCAGCAGGTAGGCACCGCCCCGCAAGCCTCCACCTGCAACGGCCTGCTGCGCGGCGCCACCGGCGCCAGCATCCGCTGCGTGGTGACCGAAACCGACGGCACCCGTTGGGGTGTCACCGCCAAGACCACCAATGTCGAAGGCACGAAGGTCAACTACGACATGATCCGGGACGACCAACCGATGCCCTGATCCCCGATGGGTGCCAAGGCTGGAATCTGCGATTGCCACGATGATGTGTTTCAATACGGCGGTTTCCAGCTCCACCCAGGGGGGTATCCAGCTTGTACACGCCCAAATCATCTTTCAGCGCAACACAATCCGAGTATGCGCAACTTGTTGCGAAATCACCGGAAGCCAACGGTGTTTACTGCAACCACTGTGGTGCCACTCCCGCCATCGATCTGGACTTCCACGCGCACCGCGCCATGTTCGTGATCAGCCGGTACCGAAAGCTGATGGGCCCCTTCTGTCGAGACTGCGGGCTGGCGTCCTTCCGGAAGATGACCGGCGACAGCCTGATTCAGGGCTGGTGGGGGCCGTTCTCGGCGTTCGTCTCCAATCCCAACACGCTGCTGGCGAATACGATCAACCGTGTGCGGTTGCGGCGCCTGCCGCCACCTATCCCGGGCGCACCGACGCTACCGATGGATCCGGGCCGCCCACTGTGGCAGCGACCCGCTATCGCGGGGCTGCTGGTGCCTATCATCGCTCCCTGTCTGGTCCTCGCCGGGATGATAAACGCGCCGACGCCTGCCGACCCGCAGCCGGACCATAGGGACCTCGACCGCTTCCTACAGATCTATCAGCCGGTCAACCCGCAGTTTCCCGTGCCAACCACGGTGCCTGCCCGTGCCGCCAATTAGGCCGATGCCGGGGACACGTTGCACGGCTTCCAACCGAAGGCGCCTCTCAATGGAAGTAGCGGTCTAGCGGCAGCACTCCATGGTGGCGGCCGCGAGCTCCTCGACCACGTCGGTGACCTCGCCTCGGGCTCGGAAGGCAATGAGCTGACGGCGTGCGCCGTTACCGCGCAGCAGCAGGGCAGCCACGGCCTCGGTGACGAAGTCGAGGTCGCCCAGCTGCTGCAGCGCGGGCCGGATGCGGTCGATGAGCTGGTCGAGCAGTTCGCGCACCGGTACCGTGCGGCCGTCGACAGGATCGATGGCCGCGCCGTCCATGCCCTCGTGGGCCGCCTTCCAATAGGCCGCGCGCAGAATATCTTCCGCGATCACGGGCACGAAATCGGTGGTGCGAGCGGTCATCGCGCAGGCGCGCACCAGGCTGGCCAGCAGTGCCGACTCCTCCGCGGTGGCCGGGACGTCACTGACCCTGACCTCCACGGTCGGAAAGGTGGTGGAGGGCCGCACATCCCAATACACCATCTTGCGGTCGAGGATGACGCCCAGCGAGAGCATGGATTCCACGGCCGTGTCGAAGGCGGCGACCGAGTCGAAGTGGGGCGGTGGGCCGGCGCTGGGCCAGCGCCGCCACAGGATGTTTCGCCAACTGGCGTAACCGGTTTCGCCACCGCGGTAGATGGCCGAGTTGGCGGTGAGCGCCAGCAGCAGCGGCAGCCAGGGTCGTAGGAAGTTGCTCACCTGTAGTGCGGCAGCGCGGTCGGGGACCGCGACGTGCACGTGGCAGCCGCACAGGCCCTGTTCGTGCGCCAATCTGCCGAAGTTCTCGGCGATTCGGTGATAGCGCGGGGTCGAGGTGATGGACAGTTCGTCGGGAATAGTCGGCGGTACGGCGGCGGCCAGCAGCAGCGCGTCGTTCTTCTCGGCGGAGGCCGCGGCACCGCGCCGCAGTTCCCGCAATTCCGCAAGTAGCTCACCGGTATTCGTGTGCACGCGCGTGCTGGTTTCCACCTGGCACCGCATGATTTCCAATTGCAGGTCCATGCCGAAATCCGCTGCGGTGCGGGCGACGTCGGCGTTGCGGCCGACCGGCGCACCGGTGAGCGGATCCACGAGGAGGAACTCCTCTTCGACACCGACGGTCGGCGGGGCATCCACCAACAACGTGTACCTCACGAACGACCGGCCCACACCTGCCGGAATGGTCTCTCCGGACCCCGCCGTGCCCCAGCCAGCCGACGGCTATCGGTCCCGCCGCCGAGCGGACCTGTCGGTGGCATGGGTCACAATGCGGGTATGGCATACGACGAGAAGCTGGCCGACCGGATCCGGGACGCACTCGGGCCGGAGCTGCCACACATGATCGAGAAGAAGATGTTCGGCGGCCTGGCCTTCCTGGTGGGCGGCAATATGGCGGTCGCCGCCAGCGGTAAGGGCGGGCTGATGGTCCGCACCGATCCGGAGACGTCGGGCGCCCTGCTGAGGGCGGGTTCGGTCGAGCCGATGGTGATGGGCGGCAGGCAGATGAACGGCTGGCTGCGCGTCGCCACCGAGGCCGTCGCCGACGACGACGTGCTCGACGAGTGGGTCCGCCGCGGGGTCGATTACGCCAGGTCACTACCACCCAAGTAGCGATTCCGGCCGAAGCTGCCGCACGCGAGCGAGCTCAGCGCGCCCGCTGTCCTTCCGTGGTCCAACGCCCTTGCGCGCCATGACGAATTCGATGCGCTCTCGAGTTCGCGACCGGGATTGGGACCCTCGCGATGGGTACCGCGGTTCCCCCGGGGAATCAGCCTCCGCGTCGTGCAAATACTGTGCTCCGGGGCACAGCTCTCGAGCGAGTGTGGCTCGGTTCACGCAATCCTGTGCTGCCGCAAGCTAATTGTCGGATTCCGTCACCGGGTCTTTACACCACACCACAGCCTGGAAATCTCGCTCCCGCACTGTGGTGAATATGAGGCAAACCGAGATTCACGCACTGGCGTGCGAAGTATGCGGTCGACTGCCCCACCCTCCGCGTACCCGGATGGCGCTGGCCAAGCTGGCCGCGGCGCTGCCGGTCGAACTGGCCCTGCACGCGCTGGTCATCCACCTCGAATTACCTTTTCTGGCAACGGTCTCCATCCTCGCCGTGGCCGCCACGATTCTCGTCATGTGGGTCGTCGAGCCGGGTGCGATGCGCTACCTGGGTCGTTGGCTGCACGGACCCGAGCTGCAGCACCGCCATCGTCTCGACAGCGCCGAGCAGCTCTGGCGCATCCGGGTGCGCCTGGACAACAAGCCCGGCCGCCTGGAACTGCTGGCCAAGCAGCTGGCCGACCGGCGGGCCAATATCCTCGCCGTGCACGTGCATCATCTGGAGAACGGCGTGCTCGACGAGCTGGTGGTGTCGGCACCCTCCGATGTCGGCTCCTCGCGGCTGACCCATGCCGTCTCCCGGGCGGGCGGCATCGCGGTCGGCATCTGGCCCGCTTCGGCGCTGACCCTGGTGGACGGCCAGACCCGCGCCCTAGGTTTGGCGGCCCGGGTGGCCGCGGACCCGACCGAGCTGCCCCTGGTGATCGCGGAACTGCTCGGCGCGCAATACGTCCCGGATCCGGACCCCGACCGCGTTCCGGGCGGCACCCTGCTCGAGATCGATCCCGACCGGCTGACCCCGATGACCTTCCTGCGCACCGGCGAGCCGTTCACCCCCGCCGAGGTCGCCCGCGCCCATCGCCTCACCGATCTGGCCCTGGTCGCCACCCGGCAATCCTGATCCGGCGGCGAATTCACCTCCCTCTTCCCAGTATTCGAGACACCGGTCCCGCTCCGTCCAACACTCCGTACCGCCGGGTTTCACTTCGTGGCACACTTCCTTGATGCGCACGTGATCGGCGGGCGCACAAGGGGTTGGTATATCGATGAGTTTTCGGCGCAGCGGTGCTCGACGAGGAGATGCCGACATCGGCGGGAATCCGCCCGCCCGCAAGGCGGTTCGCACCGCCAAACTGGCCGGCGTGCCGATCGCCTTCGCCGGGCGACGGGTGGCCGGGGCGAGCAAGCGGGCGCTGGGGCGACCGGCCGACGAGGTGGATCGTGAGATCCAGCTGCGCACCGCCCAGCACTTGGCCGACGTGCTGGGCGAATTGAAGGGCTGCGCCGCCAAACTGGGACAGATCCTGGGCATCTACGAGCTGGCGCTGCCGCCGGAACTGGCCGGACCGTATCGTGCGGCCCTGAGCGATCTGCAGGATTCGGCCCCGCCGATGCTGCCGCGCACGGTCCACACCGTGCTGGCGGAGTCGATGGGCCCGGACTGGCGGGACAGTTTCCGCGAGTTCGACGACCGTCGTGCCGCCTCGGCCACCATCGGGCAGGTGCACCGCGCGATCTGGCACGACGGCCGTCCGGTGGCGGTCAAGGTGATGTACCCGGGTGCGCGCGCCGCGATCGACAGCGATCTGCGACAGCTGCGCGGATTATCTTGGCTGGCACCGGTTTTCGTGCCGCACACCGATGGCCCCGCGGTAATGGACGAGCTCGCCGAATGCCTGCGCGCGGAATTGGATTTCGTGGCCGAGGCGGAGAATCAGCGTCGTTTCGCCGAGGCGTACGCCGATGATCCCGATTTCCGGGTGCCACGGGTGGTGGACCAGCGCGGGGATGTGATCATCAGCGAATGGCTGGACGGCATTCCGCTCTCCCGCGTGATCGCCTCGGGCGCACCGGCGGAGCGGGACCGGGTGGGCATGCTCGCGATCCGGTTCTTCTGGTCCTCGGCGCCCCGGACCGGTCTGCTGTACGGCGATCCGCATCCCGGTAATTTCCGGGTGCTGCCCGACGGTCGCCTGGGCGTGGTGGATTTCGGGGCGTGCCCGGCGTGGCCCCCGGCCCAATTCCCGGCGCTGGTCCACGATCTCGCGGATGCGCTGATCAACGGCGGCCCGGCCGAACTCGATACGGTGGCGCGCAGGCACGGATTCATCGACGGTCCCCGCGGTCTGGACAGCGCCGCGCTGGCCGCGAAGCTGTTGCCGTTCACCGCGATCCTGCGCGACGACACGTTCCGGGTGGATATCGAGTGGCTGCGCGGCCGCACGCTCGACGCTGTGAGCCCGAAATTGAGCAATGCCTATCGGCAACTCGGGGTGCCCGCGTATCTGATGCCGTTCCAGCGGGCGCTGGTCACTCTGTTCGGGCTGGTGGCCCAGTTGGATACGACGGGACCGATGCGCGATGAGATCCTGCGCTGGTCGCCGGAGTTTCGCGCGGTGATGGACCGGTATCAACTGCGCGCGCAGGCCCGCGCGGATCGGCCGACGGATCTCTCCGCGGTGCGGCGACGCCGCGCGGGCATCCTGACCTCGGATGTCGCCGCGGGCTGAGCCCGCCTCGCACGACCCGAGATCATCGCTGCCACACCGGGTCTTGATCACTGTCCCAGACAGACCTACTCTGGTGGGACAGGCGCAGCGCAGCGCCGGAGTCTGTCCGGAAGGTCCACACGTCGTGACCACTGCATCCAAAGACACGGCAGCCACCGACACAACCAAGCTCCCGGCCCCGGACCACGAGGTGGCCGTCATCGGCGCGGGGCCCGGCGGCATCGCGGCCGGCGTCAAGCTGAAGCGGGCCGGGGTGAGCGACTTCGTCATCCTGGAACGGGCCGACGAGGTAGGCGGCAGCTGGCACGAGAATCACTATCCGGGACTGGAAGTCGACATCCCGTCGCTGGCCTACCAGTACTCCTTCGCCCGGAATCCCAACTGGAGCAGGCTGTTCGCCTCCGGTGCGGAGGTGAAGCGCTATCACATCGAGGTGGCGCGGCGCTTCGGGTTGTATCCGCACCTCCGCTTCGGCACCGCGGTCGCCGGGGAGGAGTGGGACGAGGACCGCCACTGCTGGAACCTGCGACTCGAGGGCGGCGGGGTGACGACCGCGCGGTTCGTCATCAGCGCGGTGGGCGCGTTCATCAGTCCCAAACTGGATCCGGGTATCGCGGGACTTTCCGAGTACCGCGGCAAGATTCAGCGGCCATCGGACTGGGACGACGACTACGACCTGCTCGGCAAGCGGGTCGCGATTATCGGCACCGGGGCCAGTTCCGTGCAGATCACCCCCGCGATCGCGGGCACGGTGGGCAGTCTCGCGGTCTACCAGCGCACCCCGGTGTGGTGTGTGCCCAAACCGAATCCGCGCATCCCGCGTGCCGTGCAGGCCGCGCTGCGCGTCCCCGGTGTGCAGGCGGGTGTGCACGGCGCGGCCCTGGTGGTGGTCGACGCCGCGCTGCGGACCATGTCGAACGCGCCCATGCCGCTGGTCCGGCCCACTATGCGGGCCATCGATGCGGCCGCGATTCGCGGGTATCGCGGGCTGCTGCGACTCATGGTGCGCGACCCGGAGATTCGCGCGGGCCTGACCCCCGACTACGGGCCGATCGCCAAGCGGCCGACGGCCAATACGGGGTACCTGCTGGCCTTCAACCGGCCCAATGTCGATCTGGTGACCACACCCATCGAGCGGTTCACCCCGAACGGCATCCGCACCACCGACGGCACCGAACGCGACTTCGACATGATCGTGCTGGCCACCGGCTATCACGTGTTCTCCGATCCGGAGACCTATACGCCCGGCATGGTGGTCGGACGGGATGGCCTGGATCTCGGCAAGTACTACACCGAGCAGGGTCTGCAGGCGTACGAGAGCGTCTCACTGCCCGGCCTGCCCAACCGGTGGACACTGGTGGGCCCGTATTCCTGGTCGGGCAGCGGCTGGCACGCCTTCGTCGAGATGACGGCCGACCATGCGGTGCGGGCGATTTCGGAGGCGCGACGGCGCGGAGCCACCTTCGTTGCGGTCCGCGCGGAGGTCGCCGACGCCTATCACCGCCGGATCTACCGGCACGGCGCGGCCATGCGCTACTACCTGTCCGAACTGAACGCGCACGTGCCGACGTACTACCGCAATTCACAGGGCGACAGCACCTATATCCGTCCGACAGGATTCTTCTCCGCGCGGCGCGCACATCATCGATTCTCGTTCTCGGACTACGAGTTCGACCGTCTGTCCGCCTGAACGCCGCTCGCTCGACAAGGAAGTCGCGCCCATGATCGAACTGCCCAAGTCCGTCCGGATCGCGCTGGGCGCCACCGGATACGGCATCAGCGACCGCCGCCTGACCCCTGCCGTGACCGGCAAGGTGATCGTCGTGACCGGCGCGTCCTCGGGCGTCGGGCGGGCCACCGCGCTGCGGCTGGCCGCCAATGGCGCGACGGTCGTCGCCGTCGCCCGCCGCACCGCCCAGCTGGAGGAATTGCGTGCGGAGACAGCCGATCTCCCGGGTTCCGTGCACCCGTATCCGGCGGACCTGTCCGATCCCGACACCTGCGCCGAGTTGATCGAGCAGGTGCTGGCCGATCACGGTCACGTGGATGTGCTGGTCAACAACGCGGGCAAATCCATTCGCCGCTGGCTCTCGGATTCCCTGGACCGCTGGGACAATTTCGACGACACCGCGCACATCAACTATCTGGGTCCGGTGCGCCTGGTGCTGAGCCTGCTGCCGTCCATGCGGGCGCGGCGGCAAGGCCACATCGTCAATATCAGCACCGCCGGGGTGCACGGCCCGGCCGTCGGCTGGACCGCCTACATCGCCTCGAAGTCGGCGTTCAACTCCTGGATTCGCGGTGCCGCACCGGAATTGCGGGCCGACGGCATCCGCGTCACGAGCGTGCACTTGCAATTGGTGCGCTCGGACATGCTGGGGCCCTACCGGATCTACCGCTACACGCCGAGCATGTCGACCGAGGAGGCGGCGGGCCTGGTGTGCCGGGCGATCGTGGATCGCCCGCTGGCGATCCGGCCGTGGTGGGAGCGGGCGAGCGCGCCGCTGTCCTACGCACTCGACAATTCCCGTGCGGCGCAACGTGCGCTGACGCTCTACGCCAAGGCGGGCAACTGGAACAATCGCCCCGTCGACTGGGCCGGGCCGATCGGGCGGGTGGAACAGGCGGTCAATCTGCTCGACGACGCCGTGACGGTCGCGGGCTGGATTCCGGCCAGTGGCGCGCTGGGCCTGCTGCCGCCGACCCGGATTCCCCACCTGGCCTTGTCCTTACGCGCCGGTATCGGCTTGGCGACCACGCTCTCGGCGTTCGCGGCGAGGTTTCCGGACCGTCCGGCCATGATCGACGACGACGGCCCGATCACCGCCGCCGAATTGGATCGGCAGGTCCAGCGTCTCGCGGCGGCACTGCGGGCGCGCTGGGGTGTGGGGCGCGGGCAGCGGGTCGGGGTGCTGTGCCGCAATCACCGCGGATTCGTGCTGGCGACGTATGCGGCCGCGCGGCTCTCGGCGGATCTGGTGCCGTTGAACTACGGCTTCGCCGGGCCGCAGATCGGCGAGGTACTCACGCGTGAACGCGTCGAGGTGCTGCTCTACGACGGCGAATTCCACCGCGAGATCGAGAAATCCGGGTACAGCGGACATCGCGCGGTGGTGCGCGGCGCGGCGGGCGGATTGCCGACGGTCGCGGAACTGGTCGCGGCGGGCGGCCCGCCGGTGCGTGGGCCCGCGACCGGGGGCTCGCTCATCCTGCTGACCGGCGGCACCACCGGGGTCCCCAAGGGCGCGCCCCGGCAACTGGGTGTGGGCGCGGCCGGCGTGCCCGGGCTGCACCCGCGCATGGTGCTGGCCTTGGCGGATCTGGCTCGGGTCGAACCGATTCCCCGGCTCGGGCAGCCCATGGTGATCGCGCCGCCGCTGCATCACACCTACGGGTTCCTCGCACTCACCGCCGCGTTCCTGCTCGGCTCGACGGCCTTGGTGCACGAGCGTTTCGACGCCGAGACCGTGCTCGCCGATATCGAACGCCACAGTGTGCAGATCGCCTGCCTGGTGCCGACCATGCTCAAACGCATCATGGATCTGCCGCCGCCCGACCGCCACGGCTATCACGTGGAGAGCCTGCGCATGGTGGTGTGCGGAGCCGCGCCGCTACCGCCGTGGCTGGCCACCGCGTTCCAGGACGAATTCGGCGACATCCTGTTCAACGGCTACGCCTCCACCGAGACCGGGGCCGGAACCCTGGCCACCCCTGCGGATCTGCGAGCCGCGCCCGGGACCGTCGGCCGCCCGATGACCGGGATCGTGGACATCCGCATCGTCGACCGCGACGGTCGCGAACTGCCGCCGGGGGTGACCGGCCGCATCATCAACAAGAACCCGAGCATGTTCCACGGCTACAGCGACGGCCGCACCAAGGAGATGGTCGGAAAGTACATGGACTCCGGCGATCTCGGTCATTTCGATGCCGAGGGGCGGCTCTATATCGACGGCAGGTCCGACGACATGATCGTCTCCGGCGGTGAGAACGTCTTCCCGCAGGAGGTCGAGGAGGCGCTGCTGGCGCATCCGGCCGTCGCCGATGCGGGGGCGGTGGGGGTGCCCGACGACGATTTCGGGCAGCGACTGGCGGCGGCCGTGGTGCTCAAGAACGGTTCACGCACGAGTGTGACCGCGCTGCAACGGCATATCAAGACCACCCTGGCCAATTACAAGGTGCCGCGCGAGATCGTCTTCGTGCCCGAACTGCCACGCACGACGGCGGGAAAGCTGCGGCGGCAACAACTTCCGGAGGTCATCGCCCAGGCGACGACCCCGGTGCTCTGATCCGATCGATTCTGGATATGAGGTCTGCATCATGAGTTCCACCAACGGTTCTCGCAATGGTTCCGCACCGTTACCGACCTACGAGGTCGTGATCGTCGGTGCCGGTCTGGGCGGCATCGGCGCGGGCGTCGCACTGCGCCGGGCCGGGGTCGAGAATTTCGTGCTCATCGACAAGTGGGACCGGGTCGGCGGGACCTGGCTGGCCAATACCTATCCGGGGGTGGCCGTGGATGTGCCGTCGCCGGTGTACAACTTCTCCTTCCAGCCGCGGTCGCAGTGGTCGCGATTCTTCGCCCCCGGGGTCGAATTGCAGCGCTACGCCGAGGAAGTCGTCGACCGGCAGGGGCTGCGGGACAAACTGCGGCTGGGTGCGGGGGCGGTGCGGGGCGTGTTCGACGAGCAGCACGATCTGTGGCGGATCGGGCTCGAGGACGGGTCGGAGATCACGGCGCGGCATGTCATCGGCGCGGTCGGCGGGCTCGAACAGCCGCACAAGCCGGACATCTCGGGGATCGACGACTACACCGGCAAGATCATGCACAGTTCCCGCTGGGATCACGACTACGACTATCGCGGCAAGCGGGTGGCGGTGATCGGCACCGGGGCCACCGCGCTGCAGGCGATTCCGCAACTGGCCAAGGATGTTTCGCAGCTGACGGTCTATCAGCGCCGAGCCATCTGGATCGGCCCGAAACCGGACTTCCCCATGGGCGCCACGGCGAACGCGGTGCTGAATTTCGTGCCGCTGCAATACCTCATCCGCACGGTCGGCAATGTCGGCGTGAACGCCGGACTGGGCGCGGGACTGGCCATCTCGAACTATCCGCGGATCACCTCCGCCGGTCTGACGGTCGCCGAAACCGCCATGAAGGCTTATCTTTTCAGCCAGGTACGCGACCGCGAACTGCGCCGCAAGCTCACCCCGGACTATCGATTCGGCTGCAAGCGGCCCTCGATCTCCAACGACTACTTCAAGACTTTCACCCGGTCACACGTGGATCTGGTCACCGACGCTATCGAGCAATTCACGCCGACCGGCATCGTCAGCGCCGACGGCCGCGAACGGGAATTCGATATGGTATTGTGCGCCACCGGATTCAAGGTCATGGAGAAGGGCTACACCCCGCCGTATCCGATCTACGGGCGCGACGGACTCGAACTCGGCGAGTTCTGGGATACCCATCGTTTCCAGGCGTACCAAGGTGTTTCGGTGCCGAAGTTCCCGAACGCCTTCCTCATCGTCGGGCCGTACGCCTACGCGCCCGGCTCCTATATCCCGCTGATCGAGTCGACTTCGGCGCATGCCGCGCGCGTCATCAAGGAGACGCTGCGGCGGGGCGCGACCCGGGTGGAGGTCCGTCAGGAGCCGCACGATCGGTACTTCGCACGTATGGACGAGCGGGCCAAGAAGACACATCTGTTCACGCAGGGCTGCGTCAGCTCGAACACCTACTACATCAACTATCAGGGTGACGGCGCGGCGTTCCGGCCGTCGACGCAGCTCGAAATGTACTGGGAGAACCGGCATTTCCCGTTGAGCGACTACCGGTTCACCACCACCTCGGTGCGCGAGCTTCAGGAAGCGACGTCCTGAGTGTCACCGAATTCGGGGACCCATTTCTCGACCAGTTCGAGGAATGGGCCCTGCGCGTCGAGCTGGGCGCAGATGCCGATGATGCCGCCCAGAACACGGGAGAGCATGGCGTATTCGGGCCGGTCGGCGGGGGCCTTCAGGGCGCGGGCATTGGTCAGGGAGATGTTCTCCGGTTCCAGTGAGCGTGCCACCTCTTCTTGCAGGAACGCCCGGCTGAAATGAAAGTCGTGGCCGTCGATGCGGTCTCGGATCGGCTCGATGCGGCGCGCGATGACGGCCATGTCGATGGGTGCGCCTGGTTTCACGAATCCCTCGGCGCGCAATACCGCTTCGAGCGCCTCGTAATCGCCCGCCAGCGCGCTACGGGCCAGCCGCCCTACCGCGTGCGGGATACCGTCCGGGGTCTCGGTGCATGCACCGAAGTCGATGACACCCAGACGATTATCGGGTCGCAGCTGGAAATTCCCGGGATGCGGATCGCTGTGCAGCGCGCCGATCCGGGTCGGTGAGCACAGCGCGAACTCGGCCAGCAGCAGTCCGGCCCGGTCGCGGTCGGCCCGCGACCCGTCGGAGATGATGCGCGAGAGCGGGGTGCCGTCCATCCATTCGGTGACCATCACCTTCGGGGCCGCGGCCACCACGCGCGGCACGAAAAACCGTGGGTCACCGGCGAATCCCTTGGCGAAGCGGCGCTGATACGCGGCTTCGAGGCGATAGTCGAGCTCGTCTTCCGTGCGGGCCAGGAACTCTTCGATGAGCTGCCGCGCGTTGGTGCCGGCCAGCAGTGTGTTGAATGCGCCCGAAACCATCTGCAGCATCTTGAGATCCGCGCGCAGCGACTCCTCGGCCTCGGGATACTGCACCTTGACCGCGACCTCGCGGCCGTCGTGCCAGATCGCCCGGTGCACCTGCCCGATGCTGGCGGCGGCCACCGGCGCGTCGTCGAATCTGGTGAAGCGCTTACGCCATCCGGTGCCCAGTTGCAGATCCAGCATGCGGTGGGTGTCGGCCACCGGCATGGGCGGGGCCTCCTGCTGCAGCCGGGTCAGGGCCTCCCGGAAATGGTCGGCGAAGCGCGGCGGCACCCCGGCCTCGGCGACGCTGAGCGCCTGGCCGAGTTTCATCGCACCGCCCTTGAGCTCCCCGAGCACGGCGAAGACCTGGTCGGCGGCATTGTCGAGCATCTCGTCGGTGATGGATCCACGTTCGGCACCCGACAGCAGGCTCTTGCCGGTGGCGGCCACCCGCTGCGCCATGAGCGTCGCGGGAATGCTCGCCACCTTCGCCATGCGGGCGATGCCTTTTCTCCTGAGTCCGGCCACGTCGCCGTTCCTTCCTACCGAGAACCCCACCCCGTCTCAGACAGTGTAGGAGTTTTGGTAGGCCAGGTCGATCACGTGCAGGTCCCGATCAGTGCCCGGGACCTGCGACTCACTGCTTCTCGGCCAGCGCCGCAAGCCGATCCAGCGACGCGAACAGCTTCTCCGCGGTGGTGGCCCGCGCCCGCACCAGCCGTTTCTCGTCGCGCAGGTTCGTCCAGTCGTAGGTGTGGCGTATCCGAGTTCGGTTCTCCCCCAGCGACTCCAGCTCCCACCGCCACAGATGCCCCGGCGGCTGTGCCCCCGGTTCCGAAGGCAGCCAGGCGATCCGTCGCCCCTCCTCGAACTCCACCACGTGATTCTCCCGGACCGCCCCTTGCGTCAGCGTCATCTCGAACACGTCGCCCACCGCCCGAACCCGCTGTCCCGCTGCGGCGCTTTCGAGATTGTCATTCCCATCCCAGCGGGGCTGCTCGGCCGGATCCGCGATCAATTCGAAGATCGCCTCCGGCCCCGCCGCGATCTCTCGCTCCGCCGACACCACCATCTCTTGCCCGCTCTCGGTCATGCCTCCGATCGAACCACGGGCCGGCGGGCGAGGGCCAGCAAGGCGAGCGCGAGTAGTGCGCCGCCCAGCCACAGGACGCTGGTCGGGCCTGCGTGGTCGACGGCCAGGCCGCCGGCGAGTGCGCCGAGCGCGATGGACAGATTGAAGATCGAGACGAACAGGGACGAGGCGGCTTCGGTGGCGTCGGGGGCAGCGCGCATGATCCGGGTTTGGAACGTGACGGGGACGGCGCCGTAGCCGAGACCCCAGAGCGTCAGGATCGCCGCGGCCGCAAGGGTATTCGTGTCGAGCAGGGCGAGCACCGTCAGGGAGACGCCGAGCGCCACGACGATGGCGATGGTGCTGCCGCGCAGGCTTCTGGCGACCAGCGCGCCCGCGAGGAAGTTGCCCGAGATCCCGGCGACACCGAAGACCAGCAGCAGCATCCCGGTAGCGCCGATGCCGTGGTCGTGCAGGATCGGGCGGATGAAGGTGTAGGCCAGGAAGTGGCCGGTGATGACCAGGAAGGTCAGCAGCAGCGCCAGGCGCAGGGCCGCGTTCGAGCGGAAAACCGTTGGCAGATCGCGCAGCTGGATGGACTGCTGGGCGGGCAGGCTCGGCAGCAGCAACACCATGCTCACCACCGATACCAGGCCGAGCGCGCCGACCACCGCGAAGGCGGTGCGCCAGCCGCTCAGGTCGCCGAGGAAGGTGCCGGTGGGAACGCCCAGGACCGAGGCGGTTTCGACGCCGCCGAAGATCACCGCGGTGGCGCGGGCGACATGGTGTTCGGGCACCAGACGCAGGGCAATGCTCCCGGCCAGGGACCAGAAGCCGCCCACCGCGATGCCGATCAGGAACCGCGCCAGCAGCACCACGGCGAAACTCGTGGCGAGGCTGGAGGCCAGGTTGGCCGCGCCCATCAGGCCGATGAGCACCGCGAGCACGATCCTGCGGTCCACCCGTCCGGTGACGACGGTGACCAGGGGCGCGGAGAGGGCGGCCACCAGGCCGGGCACGGTGATCATCAGCCCCGCAACGCCTTCGGAGACATGCAGTGCCTGCCCGACGGGAGTGAGCAGACCCACCGGCAGCAGTTCGGAGGTCATGAGGGAGAAGATGCCCAGGGCCACCGCGCCGACGGCCAGCCAGCCTTTGACGGGTGAGCGGGCCGGGGCGGTCGCGACTGCGGTCGACATGGGAGGGGCCTTTCGTCCGGTGACGTTCATTCACGAAACTACGGATCGAAAGGCCCACTGATAAGGTGCATTTCTGTGGCAGATGATTGGGCCAATTCCGGGTCCGGCGAGGTGGCCGGGGTCGATCTGCACGTGGAGCTCACGGGTGCGGGCGGCCTTCGCGCGCAGCTCATGTCGGCGTTGCGGGACGCCATCCGGTCCGGGCGGCTCGCTCCCGGGACCCGGCTGCCGCCCTATCGCGGCCTCGCCGCCGACCTCGGCATCGCGCGCAATACCGTGGCCGCCGCGTATGCCGAGCTGGTGGAGGAGGGCTGGCTCACCGCCCGGCAGGGTTCCGGTACCCGGGTCGCCCAGCGCGCCGCGCCCGCACCGATCCGGCACCGGGTAGATCCCGTGCGACCCGGCCCGCAGCGGGTGCTGCACGATCTGCAGCCCAGTTCCCCCAATGCCGCGGCCTTTCCGCGCAGCGACTGGGCCACCTCCACCCGCCGGGCGCTGGCGTCCGCACCCCATGACGCGTTCGGCGTAGGTGATCCGCGGGGACGCCCGGAGTTGCGGGACGCGGTCGCGGAGTATCTGAGCCGGGCGCGTGGCGTCCGTGCCGAACCGGACCGGATCCTCATCTGCGCGGGCTTCGCGCACGGGCTGCAACTGCTCACCCAGGTGCTGGACGGACCGATCGCCATGGAAGCTTACGGCCTCGACTTCCATCGGAATACCGTGCACGCCAATGGGATCGACACGATACCCATCAGCGTGGACGGCCACGGCGCGGTCGTGGACGAGCTGCGTGCCACCGCCGCCCGCGCCGTCGTCCTCACTCCCGCACACCAGTACCCCACCGGCGGCCCTCTGAATCCGGAACGCCGTGCGACCGTGGTGGATTGGGTCCGCTCGACCGGGGGGCTGCTGATCGAGGACGACTACGACGGCGAATTCCGTTACGACCGTGAGCCGATCGGGGCGCTCCAGGGCCTGGATCCCGATCGGATCGCCTATCTCGGCTCGGTGAGCAAAAGCCTGTCCCCCGCGCTGCGACTGGGCTGGATGGTGCTCCCCGACGCCTTGATCGATACCGTCCTGGCCGCCAAGGGATCTCGCGAGCTGTGGGTCAGCGTCGTCACCCAGCTGGCGCTCGCCGACTTCCTCCGCACCGGGGCCTACGACCGCCACCTGCGCCGCAGCCGCGCCACTCATCGTCGCCGCCGTGCCCTGCTGGTCCACACCCTGGCCGAACGCGCCCCACACGTCCGGGTCAGCGGCATCGCGGCCGGATTGCACGCCGTGCTCGAATTGCCGCCCGGTACGGAGAAATCCACGGTCCGGGCCGCCCGCCGCCTCGGCCTGGCCCTCGACGGCCTGCACCGCTACCGCCACCCCGCCACCACCATGCCCGACCGCGACGGCCTGGTCATCGGCTACGGCACCCCCGCCGACCACGCGTTCGCCCCCGCCCTGGACGCCCTGTGCCAGGCCCTGCCGTCCCCCTGACCCGCGGCACTGTCCGCCGGCCCGGAATCCATTTGCCGCGCCGGGCAGAATGGGCCGGGTGACGAATCGACAGATTGTTTCTTCGGGTGCGGCGTGGGAGCCGATCGTGGGCTACTCGCGGGCCGTCCGTGTGGGCCAGTGGGTTTCGGTGGCCGGGACCACTGCGGCGACTCCCGAGGGCGGCGCGGTGGGTGGCGACGATATCGGCGAGCAGACCCGAGAGGCATTGCGCCGCATCACCGCCGCCCTCGCCGAGGTGGGAGCCGGGGTCGAACACGTGGTCCGCACCCGCATGTTCGTCACCGACATCAGCCGCTGGGAGGAGGTCGGCAAGGCCCACGGCGAGGTGTTCGCCGACATCCGCCCGGCCGCGAGCATGCTCGAGGTCAGCGCCTTGATCGACCCGGCCCTGCTGGTCGAAATCGAGGTCGACGCGATCGTGGAGTAACCCGCTCAGTCGATCGCGGCGGACCTGGTCCAGGGACCGCCCGGAGTGGCGCGGGTACCCTCGAACCCCGGCTCGAGATCGAGGATGTCCATCAGTGTGGGATCCTCGTCGATCGCGTGCGAGAGGTGTCCGATCCGGCCTTCGGTACCGGCATCGGTGGTGCCGATCAACTGCCAGTACTCATCGTCATCGTCATTGCTGACGAACAGGACCGGTTCGTTCAGCTCGAAGACCTCGGGTGTCTGGATGCACTGTGTCCCCAACAACCAGTGGCGCATCCACCACGCGCGGGGGTCGCGCTGCATGACGTTGTCGACGACCCACCAGATGAACGGCAGATCCTGGTGGGCGCGGGCCTGTTCGGCGGTGAAGTCGGGGCCGCCCTGCGGCACCTGCTCGAACGGTTCGTCCACCAGAGCGAATGCGTGGGTGCCCTCGTGCTCGAACACGACCGCGTGAAAGGTTGCGCCGCCCGGATTCCCGGCGCCGATGCCGATGCTGAACCGACCGGCGTGCGGGTCGGCGCCGGTGGTCCAGCCGAAGGCGTAGGACGCGAGTTCGCCACCGGGACCGATGAATTCGCCGAAGGCGCGGCGATCCATCCCGGTCACGTCCGCGGTGGGGACTTCGAGCAATCGGCCGGGGATGACTTGCACCTTCACCCGGCCGACCCTAGCCGCACACCGGACACCGAGGTCAGCGGGATTGGGCCCGTAGGTCTTCGATGCGCTGACGCAGGTGATCCAGCAGCTTGTCCGGGTCGTCGAAGTCGGCGGGGTTGATGGGCTCGCCGAAATGAATGGTGACCGGGTGGCGGCGGTTGAAGGCGGGGCCGTCGCCGCGGGCGCGGCGGGTGGGCAGGACGCCGTCGGTGCCGACGGTGGCGACCGGGATGATCGGAACTCCGGTGGCCAGCGCCAGTTTCGCGACGCCCGGCTTGTAGGGCTCGTGGTCACCGGGTGAAACCAGGCGGCCCTCCGGATAGATGATGAGAACTCCGCCGTGGCGCAGGATTTGCTCGGCTTGTGCGGTGGCGGCCCGGCCGGACTCGGAATCGCGGCGAACCACCGGAATCTGGCCCAGCCGGCGGACCAGCCAGCCGACCACGGGCCACGACCACAACTCGGCCATGGCGATCGCGACGGCGCGGCGGCGCAGCGCTCCCCAGAGGAAGACGGCATCGAGCATCGAGAGGTGATTGCTTGCCACGATGGCCGCGCCGGACGCCGGGACGTGCTCACGGCCGATCCCGGTGACGTGCACGAAATTCGACCAGGCCAGGGTGCGCAGGATGCGGCGCACCAGATGGGTGGCGACCCAGGCTCGCTTGCCGAGTCCCTTCGGGCGTCGCGGATTGTCGTTCATCATGCTCCATATCGGCCGTCCGGCAACAGGTTCGATCCTTGTCGCACAACGGGCGGGCCGCCACCGCAGAACTACTCAGGTGAACAGTCGGCGACGATTACATAGCCGTTAGCTATCGCGACATTTCGGGCGTAGCCTGGGAGTTGCCGTGATCACGGCAACTCGGAGAATCACTCGGGTAACAAAATCACTCGGAAACAAAGGCTCGCGTGCTGCCATGGCCGGAAACTGGTGGCGGAACACTGTTCTGTATCAATTGTCTCGATCGCCGACCAGTGCGGCGGTCATCTTCCTCGCTCTCGACGACGGCAGCGAGATCGTCACCTTCCCCCGGCTGAACTGGGGAATCGTGGCCACCGCCGCCGCGGCGGTGCTGGGAATCGCCATCGGACTCATGGTCCTGGTGAGTTCCGCGCATTTCGACGAACCTCCGAGTCCGGTCCCGACCCCACCGGCGTCCTGTGCGCCGTTCTGTCCGACACCGACCTGACAGCTCGTTACTCGGGAAAGGTGAGCGTGAAACATGTACCGCCGGAGCTGGATTCGACGCCGACCTCGGCGTCGTGGAGTCCGGCGACCTGCGCGACGATGGCCAGCCCGAGGCCGTGGCCCGGGGTCGCCCGCGCCGCGGGTGAGCGATAGAAACGGTCGAAGATGTGTGCCCGGTCCTCGGCCGGAATCCCGGGCCCCGCATCGCGCACCGACAGCGCGTGACCGGCGACGGTGAGATGCACGGTGCCGCCCGGCGGGCTGAACTTGGCGGCATTGTCGAGCAGATTGGTGATCGCCCGCGACAGCCGCGCGGGCACGCCCCGGACCGTCACCGCGTTCAGGTCGGCATCGAAATCGAGTGCGGGCCAATGCCTTCGGGCCGTGATGAGGCAGTCGTCGGCGAGCCGATCCAGCCGCAGATCCTCGAGGGTGTCGGGGACCGCGTCCGGGTCGTCGGCGCGGGCCAGGTCGATGAGATCGGTGACCAGGCCCGAGAGTTCCTCGGACTGCACACGCAACGCGGCCACGGTCGCGTCGAGGTCGGCGGGCGGCATGCGGTCGGCGCGTCGCAATAGGTCGATATTGGTACGCAGGGCCGTGAGTGGGGTGCGCAGCTCGTGCGAGGCGTCCGCGACGAGGCGCTGCTGGGCAGCACGTGCGTCGCGTTCGGCGGTCAGTGCCTCGTCGAGTTCGTCGAGCATGGTGTTGACACTGGTCGCCAGGCGCGCCAGTTCATCGGATCCGGCCACCTCGATGTGATGTTTGGGATCTCGTGTGCGAGCGACCCTTTCGGCCGCCTCGGTCAGGGTGACCACGGGCTCGAGGGCTCGGCGCGCCAGCACGATGCCGAGCACGGCGGCCAGTGCGAGCCCGGCCCCCGCGGCGGCGAGCAGTGCGAGCCCGACCCGCCGCTGCCCGGTGTCCACCGAGTCCGCGCGCTGCGCCACCTGCACCGCGCTGCCCGGCTCCAACTGGATGGTGTACATCCGCATGGAGTAGCCGTCGAGGGTGAAGTCGGTGAAGAACGGATCGGCGGATCCCACTGCGACGGCGCGTGTTTGCGCATCGACCGGCAGTGACTGATCCGGAATATGCTCGGAGCGGATGCTGCCGTCGGCCGCCACCACCTGAACACAGCTCGGCGCGGCCAGATACCGACACGACCCGGAGATGGCCGCCACCGAAGGCTCGGCCGGGAACTGCCGTGCGATGCGCGTCGCCTGCCGCCGCAGGCTCAGATCGAGGGTGCTGTTCAACTCGTGCCCGACCACGAAGTAGGCGGCCGCCGCCATCCCGGCCAAGGCCAAACCCATTGCCAGCACGAAGAATACGGCGATCCGGCCGCGCAGTCCGAGCCGGGCTCGGGCGGACCGGGTCACGAGGGCCCCACCCGGTAGCCGACCCCGCGCACGGTATGGATCAGCGCGGGCTCCCCGTCGACCTCGAGCTTGCGCCGCAGATACCGGATGTACACCTCCAGGGAGTTCGACGAATTGTGCCCCCATACCCGGTCGATCAGGGTTTCCCGCGGCAGTGCCTGTCCGGCATTGCGGATGAGCACTTCGAGCAGCGCGAATTCGGTTCTGCTGAGCTCGATTTCGCGGTCCCCGCGCCGCACGGTGTGCGCGGTGGTGTCGAGCACCAGGTCCCCGGTCGAGAGCACCGCGCCGTCCTCGGGATAGGTGCGCCGCACCAATGCCCGCACCCGCGCCAGCAGCTCGTCGAGATCGAACGGCTTCACCAGGTAGTCGTCCGCGCCGGCGTCGAGTCCCTCGATCCGGTCGGCGACCGCGTCGCGCGCGGTGAGCATGAGGATCGGGGTTCGGTCGCCGCGCCCGCGCAGCGTGCGGCAGGTGGTCAGGCCGTCCATGAACGGCATGGCCACATCCAGCACCACCACCTCCGGCTGCCAGCGGGCTATCTCGGTGAGCGCGGTCGCGCCGTCCCCGACGCCGAGGGTCCGATAACCCTCGGTGGCGAGGGCACGCACCAGCGCGTCCCGCACCGCGGCTTCGTCGTCGACCACCAGTACCCGCATGCCACGGATCATACGGACGACCACCACCTGGTCTTTCTCATCCAGCTCTCATCTCGGTCCGTGAGCGTGGGCGGCATGAGACTTCGGATACCGCATCGCACCCCGGCCGTCCTGGCCGTTCTCGGTGTCGCCGCAGCCGCGCTCACCTTCTGTGGAAACGACCCGGGCCCCACCTTGCCGCGACTGGATGGCAATCATGTGGTTATCCCGATCGAGGGTGGTACCGCCCGCGTGGACGCCGCGACACTGGGGGTCACCGCCGACGCCGCGGGCACGAGTTACGAGCTGTCCGCGCCCGCCGGCGAAGCGCTGGGCGCTCCCGGACCGGTCCAGCTCACGGATGCGACCGCGACCTGGACCTACCCCGATCGGGCACTGACCGTCTCGGCGACGGCCGAGGACGGCCGCCTGCGCGTCACCGTGCACAGCGACCGGGACGGCACCCTGCGCTGGCCGGTCACCGGCCGTGACACGGCGGCGGCCGCCCTGCAGATCCCGCGCGGCGAGGGCCTCTCGCTCCCGGTCCGCGACAGCTTCTGGAACGGCCCCGACACCGGTCTGATCGGCGAATCCCTTGCTCTCAGCTCAGGATTGACCATGCCGTTCTGGGGTTACCGGCTCGGTGATCGAGGGGTCGGCTACATCGTGCCCACCGATATCGGCAGCAACCTGACCGTGACCTCCGAGGCCGGACGGCTGATCGCTTCCGGCACGCACGATTTCGCGGACAGCGCGGGAACCGCCGACTACACGGTGGATTTCGCGCTCACCGACGATTCGCCCGTCGCCGCCGCGAAGGACTACCGTGCCTGGCTGATCCGGCACGGCGAATTCCGCTCCCTGCGCGACAAGATTCGCGATAACCCCGAGATCGGCAAGCTGCTCGGCGCTTTCCACGCCTACGTGTGGGGTGACGGCCGCAAACCCGAAACCGCCCGGCGGCTACACG
Source organism: Nocardia sp. NPDC059240 (assembly GCF_042753865.1). NCBI lineage: Bacteria > Bacillati > Actinomycetota > Actinomycetes > Mycobacteriales > Nocardiaceae > Nocardia > Nocardia sp. NPDC059240. The sequence continues at coordinate 141,835 of NZ_JBHZAC010000014.1, forward strand.
ATCTGGGCGTGACGAAGATGTGGCTCGGCTACGACTCCAGCGACGACCCGATGTCCGCCGCCGCCATCACGGCCGCGAAGGACGCGGGCTACCTTGCGGGTCCCTACGATTCGTGGGCCAATGCCCAGGACCCCGCCACTGCCGACAATCCCTCCTCGCGCTGGCCGGGCACCGTCTGGCCCGACGGCTGCGTCCATACCGCGAACGGCGCGACCGAGTCGGGGTTCGGCAACCGCGGCTGCTACCTCAGTTCCCAAGCGCTGAAGCAGGATCCGGCGTTGTACCGGGATCGCTACGCCGCCATGACCGCCAATGGCGCGAACACCTACTTCCTCGATGTGGATGCCGCCGGTGAACTCTTCGATGACCACTCCCCCGCGCACCCGATGACGCAGGCGCAGGACCGCGACAATCGGCTGGCCCGGATGCACTGGCTGGCCGAGGATCGCAAGACGGTGCTCGGTTCCGAGGCGGCTGGTGCCTGGTCCGCCCCGGTGCTGGCGTTCGATCACGGTGCCCAGAACCCGATTTCGGATGGTCTGTGGCCGTTGCAGCGCGACCGGAAGACCTGGGGCGCCTGGTATCCGGACACCGCGCCGGGGGTGTTCTTCAAGCCGGTCGATCTGCCCGCTGATCTGGTCACCTCCATGTTCGATCCGACCTATCGGGTGCCGCTCTACGAGACGGTGCTGCACGATTCGCTGATCAACCTGGATCGCTGGGAGCTGTCGTATTACAAGCTGCCGCAACAGGAAACGATGCGAGCGTTGACGGCGGTCCTGAACAACACGCCCCTGAACTTCGTGCTGGACGGTGCGACGCTGAACCAGCACGGTCCCGAGATAGCCCGGCTGCAACAGTTCTTCGCGCCCTTGCACGAGCGGGCGGGCACCCTGCCCATGACCGACTTCCGCTGGCTGACCGAGGATCACCTGGTGCAGCGCACCGTCTTCGGCGACGGCGAGCTCACCGTCACCGCCAACTTCGGTACCACGGACCACGACGGGTTGCCCGGCGGCTGTGTCGACGCCCGGCTGAAGGGTGACTCCGCGGCCCGGCGACTGTGCCCCGGCCGATGAGACGCACCGGTACGCTCGTATTCGTCGCCGCCGCAGCACTTCTCACGCTGCTGATGACAGCCCACGATCGGATACCCGATATCTTCGGCCTCGGCGTCGCGCTCGACACGGCCGCGCCCTGGCTGATCGTGCCGGTTCCGCTGCTGGCCGTGCTGGCCGTCGTGTGCCGTCGACCGGCCGGCGCGGCCGCCTGTATCGCGCCGCTGCTGGTGTGGGCCTACACCTTCGGATCCTGGTGGGCACCGACGGCGACAGCGGCCGCCCGGGAGGCCGGGACGGTCACGGTGGTGTCGCAGAATCTCTTCGCCGACAACTCGACTCCGGCTGCCACCGCGCGGGCACTCGCAGCGACCGGCGCGGATCTCCTCGCCGTGCAGGAACTGGGCGGCACCGACCGCGCCCCGGTGCAGCGAATCCTGGACGCGTCCTACCCCTATCGCGAGGAGCGCGGCACGGTGGCACTGTGGAGCCGCTTCCCGACCTCGGACACCACGGTGGCCGATGTCGGTATCGGCTGGCAGCGCGGCCTGCGCACGCATGTGGCGACACCGTCGGGCGATCTGGTCGTGTACGTGGTGCACCTGCCGTCGGTCCGGCCCACCGATACCGCGACCCGCAATCGGGGACTGCGGATCCTCTCGGACCAACTGGATTCCGACCCGGCGCCCCGCGTCCTGGTTGCCGGTGATTTCAATACGGCAAGCACCGACCGCGAGTGGCGGTCGTTCGCGGCGGGCTTCACCGATGCCGGGCCGCAGGTGGGTCCGGGCTTCACCTGGCCCGCCGCGTTTCCGGTGGCGCGGCTCGATCACCTGCTGCTGCGGGGCCTCACCCGTACCGGTTCCGCCGTGCTGCGGTTGCCCGGCCCGGATCACCGGGCCCCGACCGCGACATTCGCATTTCCCGCCCGCTGACAGGATTCGGCGACCCATCGTCTATCGCGGGGAAGGCGCGCATACTCCCGTTGTAGCGTGTGAAACGACCGCTGACGGCGAGCTGAGAAACAGGGTGGTGCGACATGGCTCGGTGCGACTTGGTAATTCGCGGGGGCACGGTGTTCGACGGGAGCGGCACGCCGGGCGTGCGCGCCGATGTCGGTGTCACCGACGGCAAGGTCGTCGCCGTCGGCGGCGAGCTGCCGGAGGGCGCGCGCACCGTGGACGCCACCGGGAAATGGGTCATGCCGGGCATGCTCGATGTGCACACCCACTACGACGCCGAGGTGCTCGGCAATCCCGGTCTGGGCGAGTCGGTCCGGCACGGAGTGACGTCGGTGGTGCTCGGCAACTGCTCGCTCTCGACGATCTATGCCGAGGCCGAGGACTGCGCCGATCTGTTCGCGCGGGTGGAGGCGCTGCCGTGGGACGCGGTGCACTCGGCTGTCAAGGAGCACAAGGACTGGGACGGCCCGCACGCCTACGCGAAGGCGCTCGCCGATCGTCCGCTCGGCGCGAATGTCGCGGCGTTCCTGGGGCATTCGGATATCCGGGTGACGGTGATGGGTCTCGAGCGTGCCGTCGACGCGGCGGCGCGGCCCACCGACGCGGAGCTGGCGCGCATGGGCGCGATGCTGGAGGACGCGCTCGACGCCGGATTCCTGGGCCTGTCCACCATCCGCAGTTCGTTCTCCAAACTCGAGGGCGTGCGGTTCCCGACCCGGCAGCTACCGTCGACCTACGCCACCTGGCGCGAATACCGGGCGCTCAACGCGATTCTGCGCCGCCGCGGACGGGTGCATCAGAGCACTCCCAACCTGACCACACGGGCCGAGATCGCCCGCTACTTCGCCGAGAGCGCCGGGCGAATCCGCAAGCCGCTCAAGACGACTCTGATCGCGGGCATGGATGTGAAGGCGGATCGCACGGTCGCGCGTGCCGCCACCGCGGCGGCGTGGATCGTGAATACCGTTGGCGGGGCGCAATTCCGGTGGCAGCATCTGCCGGTGCCGTTCGAGGTGTATGCCGACGGCGTCGATCTGGTGGTGTTCGAGGAGTTCGGGTCCGGGGTGGCCGCGCTCAATATCCGCGATGTGATAAAGCGTGGCGAACTGCTGGCCGACGAGGATTATCGCCGGCGGTTCCGCACGGATCTGGCCAAGAAATTCGGTCCGCGCGTGTGGAATCGGGACCTCTACGATGCGATCATCGTCGACTGCCCCGAGGCGGACGTGGTGGGCAAGTCCTTCGGAGCGGTGGCCGACGAGCGCGGCATCCATCCCGCCGACGCACTGCTGGATCTGACCGTGACCCACGGGACGGCACTGCGCTGGCGCACCGTCATCGCCAACGACCGCGAGGACGTGCTCGACCGCCTGCAACGCTCACCCATGATGCAGGTCGGGTTCGCGGATTCCGGTGCGCACCTGCGCAATATGGCCTTCTACAACTTCGGGCTGCGGCTGCTCGAACGGGCGCACAAGCGCGGATTCCTGCCCCTCGAACAGGCGATCCACCGGGTCACCGGCGAGCTGGCCGACTGGTACGGCCTCGACGCCGGACGGCTCACGACCGGGGCGCGCGCCGATATCGCCGTCATCGACCCCGCCGGTTTCGACGGATCCAGCAGCGAGTACGCCGAAGCCCCTTACCCCGGGGTGGCGGGGCTACAGCGCATGGTCAACCGCAATGACGGCGCGGTGGCCGCCACCGTGGTCGGCGGCCAGGTGGTGCACGAATACGGTGAATTCGCACTGGGATTCGGCACCACCCTGCACGCCGGCACCTTCCTGACCGCCCGGTGAGCGCTACACCAGTTCCGGTACCCGGGCGCGCTGCCCGCGCGCCCGATACTCCTGCGGCGGGCACCCCTTCCAGCGCCGGAAGGCGCGGATGAAGGAGGCGGCCTCCGCGTAACCGAGGCGGGCGGCGACCTGCTCGGTGGTCATCGGGGTGTGGTCGAGCAGTTCCTCCGAAAGTGCCTGGCGCACCTCGTCCAGCAGCGCCCGGAACGAGGTGCCCTCCTCGTTGAGCCGCCTCGACAGGGTGCGGGGGCTGACGAACAATTCGGCCGCCACCGCCGCCTGATCGGGGATCTCACCCGGGTTGCGCACCAGCAGATCTCGCACCGCGCCCGCGACACCGGTGCGAGCGTGGCGGCGAGCCAGCAGATCCCGGCACATTTGTTCGCAGGTGCTGCGCGCCCACTCATTGGCTTGCGGCAGTGCCACATCCAGGTAGGCGGCGTCGAAGACGAGCTCGTTGACGCTCGCGTCGAAGATCGGTTCGATCTCGAACACGGCCCGGTAGCGGGCGGTGTCGCCCGGACCGCTGTGCCGGAAGCTCAAGCGCCGCATCGGAACACCGACCGAGAACAACTCGCGTCCGATCATCTGGATGCCGGTCATGACGCGCTCGGTGAGGAACGCCCGCACATCCTCGGGCACCTCACTGTCGTCGAAGCGCAGGAAGCCCTCACCCGCCCGCTCCTCGAAACTCAGTTGCCCGAACACGAAGGCCAGCTCCACATAGCGCAGCGCGATCTCCACCGCGTCCCGCAGGGTGCGGCTGGCCAGCAGCGCCAACCCCCACGGCCCGTACAGCGAGATGTGATAGCGACTGCCCGCCTCCACCCCCAGTCCGGGCTCATCGCCGAAGCGCGCCAAGAGATTTCGTACGACGGTTACTTCTTGGCGGGCGGTGACCTCGGCATTCGAGTCGATCACCGCCTCCGAGGGCAAGCCTGCCCCCGCGAGTGCGTCCCGCACCCGCATTCCTCGTTCCTGTGCGAGCTGCGTCATGACGTGGACGCTGGCGGTATTTCTGACTAAATCCCAGTCGAACATGTGCGCGGTCCTCTTCGACTACTCCCGACCGATGTCTGTTCCCCATCGGGTTGGCGCAACATATCAACGCGAGACCGTCCGGTGTGGCGCATCCGACAGATTTGGATGTTCCGCGTGGTCACGGACATTTCGCGACTTCGATCACGCCACTGCACTTTTCGGCCCTGGCCGCGATTCGTCACGTAACAGCCGCGCCGCCCGTGCGATTCATTCACATCCGGTCTGGACGACGACCAGCAATCGAGGTCACCCCACCATGAGTTCCACCGCCATCCTGCTCATTCCCGCGTTGGCGGCCCCCGCGTTCGGTATCGGCATCTGGCTGGGCGTCCGATCGGTTACCGGCGAGTCCGCCGTGCGACGCCGCCACACCCGCTGCACTCCGGTCCTGCGTTCCTGGCCCGAAATTCCCCACCGGCCGGGCTCCTGGCCTCCCACCCGCCGGACCCGATAGCGTGCTGGCATGAGCAGCAATACGACTCGTACCGTCGTGGTCACCGGCGCGTCCTCGGGCATCGGCAAGGCCACCGCCGCGGCCTTCGCGGCTCGGGGCCACAAGGTGATCGGCACCAGCCGCAATCCGGACAGCCTGGCCGAGGCCGACCGGGTCCCCGGCGTCGAATACCGCGCCCTCGACCTCACCGACGCGACCTCGATCGACCGCTTCGCCACCGAACTCGGTGCGATCGACGTGCTGATCAACAATGCGGGCGAGAGCCAGGCCGGACCGCTGGCCGAGCTGCCCGGCGATGCCATCGAAAGACTGTTCCGGCTCAATGTTTTCGGCGCGGTCGCGCTCACCCAGGCGGTTTTGCCCGGCATGCGTGAACGCGGCTACGGACGCATCGTCATGGTCGGCTCCATGCTCGGCAGCTTCCCTATGCCCTACCGATCCTCCTATGTCGCCACCAAGGCCGCCCTGCGGGGCTTCGCCACGGCCGCCCGTTTCGAAGAGTCCCCGTTCGGGGTGTGGATCACCACCATGGAACCCGGCCAGATCGACACCGGCCTGGCCGAACGCCGCACCAAATACATCGCCGACAACTCGCCCCACACCGCGGATTTCACCAACTTCATGGCCGGGCTCGACGCCGCCATGAGCAAGGGCATCCCGCCCGCCAAGGTCGCCGAAACCATTGTCGCCGCAGTCGATTCCGCCCGCCCGCAACCGCTCTACGCGGTCGGCAGCAACGCGCCCCTGATGTTCTTGATCCGCCGTCTGCTGCCCCGCACCGTTATGGAACGGCTCATTGCCTCCAGTCACGGCCTGAAGCGCTGATATTCGCCGTAGGGTCGGGGTCATGGCGATTCAACGGATGGACAATGTGCTCATCGTGGTTGAGGATCTCGATCGCGTGATCGAGTTCTTCGTCGAACTCGGCATGGAGTTGGAGGGTCGGGGTCCCGCCGAGGGGCGGTGGGTGGAGCGCATCATCGCCGTCGAGAACGTCCGCCAGGAGGTCGCGATGCTGCGCACCCCGGACGGGCACGGCAAGGTCGAACTGGCCATGTTCCACAACCCGGCCCCGGTCACCCCCGAGCCGAAGGTCGCCCCGTCGAACACGCTCGGCATTCGGCGAATCATGTTCGCTGTGGACGACATCGACGACACTGTCAGTCGCCTGGTAGCGCGCGGTTCTGAACTGGTCGGCACGATCGAGCAGTACGAACAGATGTTCCGCCTCTGCTACCTGCGCGGACCCGAGGGCATCATCGTCGGCTTGGCCGAGCAGCTCGGCTGACGAGAAATAAGAACGAAAAGACAAAAGCGGCCAGGAGGAGGGGTGGGTAGGTGGCTGGGTTCGGCTCGCCTGCCGCCGGTTCCAGCCCCGGTTGCGATCCGGCCGTTCATCATCCCGTTGTTCATCGCCGAGTGGCACATTCTGGAGGGGTTTTGGGTGATTTGTCCCTTAAAATGTGCCACTCGACGACTGGAACGGGTGGGTGGTGGGTCTTTTGTGTTGTTTTGGAAGGCGATGCGTGCAGTCCGTGGGCTGGGATCGGTGGGTGGCGGTAGGCGGCCCGGCGTCAGCCCAAGTCCGGTAGGGCAGGCGACGCAACCACACTTCTTCTTTTCATTTCTGCGTACGCCGGTGTCGGACGAGCAAATCGGTGTGCAAGCAACCCGAGGGGCCCCACCTTTGGTGAGGCTGCCACTCGAATTAGGGACGTAACGACCGTATAGCCGCCGCGACCAACTCCCCCGCATGATGACGATCATTTACTCGCGGGGTCTGAGTCGGGTCGACAAGCCGGGACGCGATCCAGCCGATACGGCCCGCGTTCTCTGAATCCTGAGGTATGACAACGGTTTTCCAGTTGTCGGGACCGTCACCCACCAAGGAATGACAGGAATCGCAAGCGAGCGTGAGGTTTTCGATGTCGGTCGCTCCGCCCTTGGCCCAATCGGTGACGTGATGCACTTGGGTGAGGGTGGCGGGGGCGTTGCAGCCGGGGCGGGTGCAGCCACGCTCGGCGGCGATCAACGCCAGCCGCTGCGCCGGGTTGGCGAGACGGTTCTTCTTGCCGTGGCCCAGGTGCAGCGGACGGCCGGCGTGGTCGAAGATCACCAGGAACGGCTTGGACTGCTCCGCCAGAGCGAGAGCTTCCTCCAGCGGGACCGTGCCGCCCGAGGCGGTTGTCGCCACACCGGCGGCGGCTTCGACCTCGGCCAGGCTCATGGTGATGATGGTGGACACGGGCAGGCCACGGTGCTGCCCCAGGTTGGTCGGGCCCATTTCCGGGCGCAGGAACGCCACCAAAGCGTCGTGCTGACGCTGCGCGGCGGAACGGTTGTCACGCTTGGCAGCGGCCTCGAGCTCGGCCGGGTCGATTCCTTCGGCACGCCAAGGGCTTTCGGGGTCCTCGGGGTTGCACATGCCGGGACGGGCCAGGTCGGCGAAGATCGGATCGAACAAGGCGCGCAGGGCCGGGGTCAGCTCGCCGTAGCAGGTGGACATCCCGTCGACACCTTGCGGGCCGTAGCCGAAGCCACGGCGGCGCAGACGATCGGCCTCGGTGGTGACCTTCCCGTCGGGATCGAGGAGGGACAGGATGCGCGCTCCAACCTTCGGCAGGTCATCGGGAGTGGACTGGGTGGCGAACTGCGCCAACTGAATTTCAGCCTTGTCACGCTGGTCGGGTTCAATCTTGCCCGGGATGCGGTCCATAATCTTGCCGATCGCACGCGCATGATCCACCGAAATCAGGCCCTGCTCCTGCACCGCGGCCGTCCAGGCGAGTACCGGCTCCAGCACCTGCCCCGCCACCTGACGAGTGCCCAGCAGTGCAGCCGCCTTCACCCGCGCATACGCGTCGGCATGCCCGATCCGCAGCGTGGCCTCGAGGTACTTGTCGGTGTGATGCTTCCAGCCCGCCTTCTGCGGCAAGCACCGAGTTTCGACCGCACCGATAACGCGGTGCTCGAAGGACGCGAGGCGACGCTTGGCCCCATTCGAAGCGAATTATCATGTGGTATAACGCTTTTCGGATTGCAAATACGGGCAGGCGCTTGAATTCCGAATCTGACATCACAATGGATGACGCTGTTGCCACCGAGTTGATGGGCACCGACCTTTTCGCCGAAACCCGGCACCTCGCGGCTTATCATCACTACTGTTTTCTGAACGGACGCATCGGGGGAGCTCTGCGGCCAACGGCGCTTCACGATTTTCTGCCGACACTCGAGGAGGCTGAAATGGCGCGACATTGGTACACCCGCCAGGCGGTGCTGCTCACGGCGCTCGTCGCACTGCTGGTCGCGGGGTGCTCGAGTGGCGGAAGCGGATCACCGAGTCCCGGCGAGTCCGAGCCGAGCGACGTGACCGTGCCCGATAGCTACAGCCCGGTTGTCGTCGCACCGGTCGGCAATTCGACGATTCCATGGCTGGGCAGCGACAAGAAATATCACGTCTCCTATGACCTGCAGCTGACCAACGCTTCACGGTTACCGGCCACGCTCACGACGGTGCAGGTGGTCGACGCGAAACATCCGGACACCGTCCTCAACTCCATTTCCGGCCCCCAGCTGGTCGATCCGAGCTGTTCGTTCGGCGACTGCAATCGGCTGCGCATACTGCCCTCTTCGGACGCGAAGGATGCCGTCATGGCACCGGGCGAGTCCCGAGCCCTGCTGATCGACCTGACCTTCGACACAGTGCAGCAGGCTCCAGCCGTGGTCGTGCACCGGCTGTCGCTCACCGGTGCCGCGAATCCACCCGCAACCGAGCCGACCCCGATCAACTACCTCGCGGCACCGTTCGGCATCTCCGGCAAGCCGCTGGTCATCGCGTCTCCGATCCGGGGAACCAACTGGGTCGCAGCCAACGGTTGCTGCGGAATCGGCTTGCCGCACCGCACTTCACTCAGCCCGTACAACGGCAAGCTGACCAACTCGCAGCGTTTCGCCATCGACTGGATGCGGCTCAACGATGCCGGCGAGTTCGTCAGCGGCGACAAAACGAAAAACGAAAGCTACACCGACTACGACTCCCCGGTCTACGCGGTAGCCGACGGCACCGTCAGCTCAATCCTCGACACAGTCGACGCCGGCACCCCCGGCATCCTCCCCGCCACCGATCCGGTACTAGGCCCGAAGCTGACCGTCCAAAACGTGGACGGCAACCACATCATCCAGGACCTCGGCGGCGGCGTCTGGGCAATGTACGCCCACCTGTTCAAGGGCAGCCTCCTGGTCAAACCCGGAGACAAGGTCCACAAGGGCCAACTGATCGCAAAGCTGGGCAACACCGGCAACTCCAGCGCCCCCCACCTCCACTTCCAACTGATGAACAACCCCTCCCTCATGCAGGCCGACGGCCTCCCCTACGTCCTCGACACCTTCACCTACACCGGCGAAATCCCCTACGCAGCATGGAACAACGCCGACGCAAACCTGACCGGAACCTACTTCCAAGCCAAACCACCGAACAGCGACCCACGCACCAACGAGCTCCCACTAGCACTATCCATCGTCAACTTCCCGAATTCGTAAGCCCACCAGCCCCTCGGGCACGAAAGATTCACTCGCGCTGGTAACCGCTATACCCTGTCGCGCACGGCCTAACAAGGCATGTGTAACACCCGAAGACCAACCGGCCCAAACGATCTCAGCATCGCCACTGCACTGAAATGCCGAGGAGCGTTCGTGTCCTGTTGGAATTGGTGTGCTGGACGCGATCGGAAACGACACCGGCTCCGATCGCGTTCGCAGGTGAACCTGTGTCTACGACTGAGTTTCCAGGTCGCCTTCCTCGTCCCCTTCCCCGGGTTGGAGCAGATCGATGAGCTCCTGCAGCGTGAATTGGATGAGGAAGCCGTTTGCGGATTCTTTCAGCTTGCCCAGAACCTCTGCGCCCGCCGCCTTCTCATCAGGACTCAGCTCTTGTACCGCCTCGCTGATCTGCGCTTTGGCCTCCTCGGCCGCGGGCACTGCCGCTACATCCTGATCGTCGATCGCCATGATTCGAACTCCTTCCTATCGTCGTACACGCTGCCGCTCGGATGCCGCTCGCCAACGCCACCAGATCGATCGCCGGGATTGGCTCGCGAATGAGACGGTCGAAAACGACTCTCGCACAACGCCACACTGCACGCAGCCCTTACAGGCGAACGTACGGCATGTACGGTCAAGGCATCCGCGCCGCGCACCCCGCTGGCCCCTGTTTGAGGGCGGGAGCGCCGAATAGTGCAGTGCCGCAACTCGGCAGCGGTCACTGCGGAACACCCAAGCCGCCTCCAATGGCCTGTTTGGTCGCGCTGCGGAATACCGGCTCAATCGGGCCAATGTCCGCCATTGCCGCGCACCGCGCTGACCGACCCGGCCAGCGCGGCACTCCGAAAAACCAACGAGCCGAGATTGTCTCGGACGCCGACAGTGTCCGCTCATGCCGATGAGCGGTCGAATTCGTTGGGCTGAAATGTCCTGCTGTGGTCGAATCTCCCGGTGATGAAGGTTCGCCAGTACTGCTACTTCGCTGTGGAGACCACCATGACGTCAGCGTCCATGATGACCGCACTTCTGGGGATCGAGCCAGATGTTGCACACACCAAAGGCGATCTCACGGCGAGTGGCCGAGCCCGAGGCTTGAACGTTTGGAAGATCGTCGAGGAGACGAATGATCCGATCGATGACCAGATTGGGCGGTTGATCGACAGGTTGGCACCGTGCCGCCCGCAACTCGTCAAATGGGCTGAGGACCAAGATATCTCGTCGAGGCTGCAGATCGTTCGCTACTACCACGATCCCGATCGCAGCCACGGTGCGCCGGGTGGAACGCCGATCGAGGAGGCCCGGAAGTGGCCACGTCCTCTTGGGTGGCATCTCTCCGTCGAGGTCCTGCAATTCTTGTCCTCCACCTCAACGGACCTCGATGTAGACGAATACGACCTCAGTCTCGATGAAGTCGATTCGAACGAGATCTAGCGAGTCGCTTCGGCCGGCCGAGCCCACTCGACCGAACGCACTGAACTGCCGCTTTATTGCTCGTGTGTACAGTGACGCCTACGTCTGAGTTGACCTGTCGGCCGAGTGAAGACGGCAGATTCGGGCGGAAGCCTGGTGATATTTGTCCGCTTCAGGGGAGTAGAGCCGCATCTCATGTGCGGCGCGGTCCAGGTGCTGCCAGTAGGAGCGAGCAAGTTCGAGATCATCGCCGAGATGAACCAAGCAGTCGAAGGCCAGCCCGAGCTCGTTGTGTTCGAGGTATTCGCGCGCGTGCGATTGTTTGGCGCCGGGTATATCGGACAGCTCGGCTAGCGCTGCGTTGAGGTGCCTGGTTGTCCGCGTCCAACTCGCCATCAGCTCCGCACGATCATCGGTCATAGTTCCAGTGTCTCGGGTCAATAGCAGCGCCAACGCACTGACATGCCGCATAGCGTGCTGCGTAGTTCGGATAGCGGCGCACGGCGAAAGATCTACCGGCCGTTCGGTTCTGAGCGCATATGCCGGCCATCCGGTCGGCCGGGCGACGTGTTGCGTCGAGTGCGCGCCGACGCGGTCCTGTGGGTGCTCAGGGGACATGAACTGCCATCCCACCGACATCCTGTGCCTAACCGGCACCCACCTCATCTAACCGGCTAACAACGCTCTGACGTCAGCAGATGGCACGACTGCATGATGCTCCACTGATCACCTGACGAATGGACACCCGTGAACACACCCACCCCCGTCGAGCCGTTCCCCACCGCAGATCCCAGTTGCCTGGCGGCCGCTGACGCGCCGCGGAAGCAGAAATGGGTGTGGCTGGTCGGTGCCCCGGTAGTGGCTCTCGCCCTGGCGGCACCTGTATGGGGCTGCGCTTCTGCAGCGGCCGACGTCGCTCGGCTCGATATCGCGGCGCCCGTATCGACCCGCGCGGTCGAATTCTCCCCGGCCAAGCGGGACATCACCGCCAGCCAGCGCAACGCCATCCAGTCTGCCCAGCAGTACCTCGACTTCTCTGCCTTCTCCCGCAGCGGTTTGATCCACCAGCTCGAGTACGACGAATTCTCCACCGCAGACGCTACGTTCGCAGTGGACAGCCTGAATGCGGACTGGAACGAGCAGGCGGCAAAGAGCGCCAAGCAGTACCTCGAGTTCAGCTCATTCTCTAGGTCCGGACTGATCGATCAGCTGGTGTACGACGGCTTTACGCGGGCCCAGGCCGAGTACGGAGCCAATGCCTCCTACTGACAATCTTTTTCGGCAGTCGACCCTGTTGGTGATAAGCGAGCACTGCGGCGCGCGGCCGGTCGCAGTGCTCGCGTAGGCGCGGCGTGTTGAGTTTTCATCGCCACCAAAGCGTTCACGTCGGGTGCCCGGGCTAAACCGGTCTGGCTTCAGTCAGTGGGAATGAGCGATGATGCCGCATGCCGCGTTGACCGAAGTGGTTGTGCCGACGCCTAATCCGGTCCGCCAAGCACGATCGGCCGGTAGGCAAGCGCCTTGTCCACGATCTGCGCCGGGGTCAGCGGAGGATCAGAGGAGTCCCAGAAGATGTGGTCGGAGATGCGGGGGTCCGCCAGCGAGTCCTGGAGCCGAGCGAGCCATTCATCCAGCTGTTCGTCGCTGGCCTCGACGTTCTGGATGTGTTCGACCAATTCGATGAGCTGCTCGCGATCGAGCCTGGCCATGGGTGTCCCGCCGACAATCCGCTCGCTCACTGCTCTTTCCCGTCTCCACTGGAAGTCGGTGGGGTTAGGGTTCGGGAGATTATTTCTCGCATTATTTCGGAGGTGCCGCCGTAGACGCGGGTGATGCGGGCGTCGGCGGCGGCTCGGGCTATGGGGTATTCGCGGATGTAGCCGTAGCCGCCGAAGAGTTGTTGGCAGCGGTCTATGCAGCGGAATTCCATTTCGGAGGACCAGAGTTTGGCTTTGGCGGCGTCGGCGGGGGTTAGGCGGTGGGCGTTCAGTTCTAGGACGCATTTGTCGACGAAGGCTTCGGTTACCGAGATCTCGGTGGCGACGTCGGCTAGGGTGAATTTGGTGTTCTGGAAGGCTGCTATGGGTTGGCCGAAAGCCTTTCGGGTGGTGACGTATTCGATGGTGGTGTCGAGGGCGACGCGGGCTCGGGCCAGGCAGGCTACCGCGATCTGCATGCGTTCCTGGGGGAGGTTGCCCATCAGGTATTCGAAGCCGCGGCCGACCTCGCCGAGCACGTTGGATTTCGGGACGCGGACGTCGGTGAAGGTGAGTTCGGCGGTGTCCTGGGATTTCAGGCCGAGTTTTTCGAGGTTGCGGCCGCGTTCGAAGCCGGGCATGCCGCGTTCGAGAACCAGCAGGGTGAGGCCGCGGTGGCGTTCGGGGGAGGTGCGGACGGCGGTGATCACCAGGTCGGCGTTGATTCCGTTGGTGATGAACGTCTTTGCGCCGTTGACCAGGAAGTGGTCGCCCATATCCACTGCGGCGGTGCGGATTCCGGCCACATCGGAGCCCGCGCCCGGTTCGGTCATGGCGATGGCGGCGATCAGGGTGCCCGCCACGAAGCCCGGAAGCCACCGCTGACGCTGTTCCTCGGTTGTCAGGTTCACCAGGTACGGCGTGCAAATGTCGTTGTGGAGCGCGAAATTCAGGCCGACCCCGGCGCAATCGCCGGCCATGAACTCCTCGATGAGGGTCTGGTTGAATCGGAAATCCGAGACCCCGAGCCCGCCGTAACTCTGCGGCACCGCGAATCCGAGCAGCCCCAGCTCGCCGGCCCGCGCGAACACCCAGCGCGGCACGATCCCGGCCGCCTCCCACTCCAGATAGTGCGGCGCGACCTCCTTGCGCACGAAGCCGCGCGCCAATTCGGCGAATGCTCGATGGTCGTCACCGTAGTGCCCACGTTCCATGGAGCTCATGGTCCGGGACGAAACACGTCCCGGACCAGACAATCCCGGCCAGAATCAGTGACAGTTCATCGCCGCACTCAGTGGGCCGGAGGGTTCTTGATCAACTGCTCGGCGACGAGCTTGCCGAGGGTGTACTGGTTTTGGAGCGCGATCTTGAACCCGCCGCTCGTCTGATCGAGGTGCTGCACCACCGACTGGCCCGGGTACGGCTGATCGAAATTGCTCATCGTGCGCAGCGACAGGTAGCGGTCGAGATAACCGTGGGCCTTCAGTGCCGTGGCGGTGGCGTTGTCCTCCATCTGCGTCGTGCAGTAGACGCCCGCCCCCTTGGTGCGCTGCGACATGATGTAGCCGGCGGTATCGGAGAGCAACTTGCCGGAGTAGAAGTCGTCACCGGTCATGGTGTCGCACTTCATGACCGCGGGCGTGCGGCCCTCCTGGCCCGGGTACTGCGCGCGCTCGGCGGCCGCGTCCGGACTGTCGGCGAGCTTCGCGTCCTTGGTCCATTCCACGGCCTTTTCCACGAGGGACTCGTCGAGTTGATAGGCGGCGGTGTTGTAGTCCTCCACCGGGCGATAGCCGAACGGCACATCGGGCGCGGCCGCCGGGTCCAGGTGATTGCCGAGGTCGAAATCGACCACCCAGCGCGCCCACGCCGCACCGCCGAGAGTGCCTTGTTCAGGCGGTGTTCCGGCGATTCCGGCGGTGAGGAAGTAGGTGTTGCGGAAGTCGAACTTGTCGCTGCCGAGGATCGCCATCATCGTGGTGGCGGCATTCGACTTGCCCTGCCCGGTCTCGGCCACGCACAGCTTGTCGGCGTTGCAGCGCACCGGCTTGAACGCACCGGGCACCTCGACGGTGGTGGGCAGCTGCTCGCGCTGCAGCCACACCTCGTTCTCCGGATCGAACATGGTGATCACGAGAACCCCGACATCGATCTTGTCGGAGCTCTTGGAGTTCGAGGAGCAGCCGGTGAGGGCCAGCGCGGCCACGCCCAATGCAACAGCAATTTTCTGGCAACGGGTGGTCATGGCGAAACAATAACGACATTCCGGCCAAATACGGGAATCCCGGCCCGAGCACGAGGCTCGGACCGGGATCGCATACCCGCTAGCCGGACAGTCGGCGCGACCTAGTCGACGGTCAGCACCGTCCCCGCGGCGACCGTCAGGTTGCCCTCACGCACCGCGAAGCCCAGTCCCGGCTCCAGCGGCACCGCGCGGTCCAGCGTCACCGCAAGCTCGACGGTGTCGCCGGGAAACGCCCGCTCGGCCGGCAGCACCACATGACCGGACACGTCCCCGGTGCGCAGGAAGAACTGCGGCCGGTACCCGCTGGCGATGGGCGTGCGCCGCCCGCCCTCGGCCGCCGACAGCAGCCGCACGCGAGCGGTGAACCCGGTGTGCACCGCGATGCTGCCGACCGCCGCGACCACCTGCCCACGCGCCACCTGACCGCGCTGCACCCCGCGCAGCAACAGCGCCACATTGTCCCCGGCCTCCGCCGATTCCATTGTCCGCCCGAATGTTTCGAGGCTGGTGACCACGGCCTCGAACTGACCGCCGAACCCGAGCACCGACACCCGGTCCCCGGCCGTGATCCGCCCGCGCTCCACCGCACCGGTCACGACCGTGCCGCGCCCGGTAATGGTGAGCACGTTCTCCACCGGCATGAGGAACGGCGCGTCGGTGTAGCGCACCGGCATCGGCACGTACTCGTCGACTGCGTCGAGCAGCCGCAGCAGCTGCCCGGCCCAGTGCTCGTCGCCCTGCAGCGCGCGCAGCCCGGAGACCGGAATGACGGGAGCGCCGTCGCCGTCGTATCCGTTGGCGGACAGCAGCTCTCGCACCTCGAGCTCGATCAGCTCCAGCAGTTCACCGTCGGCGACGTCGGACTTGTTGAGCGCGACCACGATGTGCTCGACGCCCACCTGCTTGGCCAGCAGCACATGCTCGCTGGTCTGCGGCATGACGCCGTCGTCGGCGGAAACCACCAGGATGGCCCCGTCGAGCTGGGCCGCACCGGTGATCATGTTCTTCACGAAGTCGGCGTGGCCCGGCATGTCGACGTGCGCGTAATGCCGTGTGGCCGTTTCGTATTCGACGTGCGCGATATTGATGGTGATGCCGCGCTCGATCTCCTCCGGCGCCCGGTCGATGCGGTCGAACGGAACGAAGGCCAGCCCGCCGCGCTCGGCCAGCACCTTGGTGATGGCGGCGGTGAGGGTGGTCTTGCCGTGGTCGACGTGACCCATGGTGCCGATGTTGACGTGCGGCTTGGTGCGGACGTAGGCCTGCTTGGCCATGATGAATCTCCAACCGGGAGTGCAAGTGTCGAGGGACCTCAGCAGGAAGCCGACCTTCCCCGTCTGAGGTCCGGGACGTCCCGGAGAAGGTCAGCTTCGTGCGCCGTCGAATGCGGCAGCCAGAGCTGCGGCCGCGCCGGTCAGGGCAGCAACCATCGCACCCGCGACTGCGGGGTGAGAGGCGATGGGCTGCGCGAACATGCCAGTCATGCTGCCGGGCCGAACCCGGTTCGCGCCACTTATTTTTCGGCCGGCTTCCCGGCAGGTGCCACCGCATCGGGGGCACGCCCACCACGCGCCCAGGCGTGCAGCAGTTCCGCCGAGATGAGCAGCCACACCATGCCCGCCACCGCGAGCAGCACCCGGCCCAGCACCCGCGCCCACCCCAGATCCAATGCGGCACCACTCGACAGCACCGCGACCGCCGTCATGCCGAGCGGGAACACGGTGGCCCAGCGTCGCACGTTGTAACCCGGCCGGAACGCGACCGCCTCGGCCACCACGAGAACCAGATAGAAGGCGAGGTTGATGCCGACCAGTGCCAGGGTCAGAGTCCGCAGTATCCCGTCCAGCGAACCCGTCCACCCGTGCCAGCCGACGAGTTTCGATCCGGCCAGCGCGGAGATGGCCAACGCCCCGGTCATGACCCACTGGTCGCCGGCCCCACGCCAGATCTGGCTGACATCGAAATGCGTGAATGCCAAGGCGTACAACAGCAGTCCGAGCACGAAGCACACCAGCGCCGCGGTCATCAGCCACTCCCCCACACCGGCCCGCGCCAGCGTGGCTCCCAGCACCGCGAGCCCCTCGGTGGCCACACAAACCAGGAACACCGCCCCCGGCATCCGCCGTTTCCAGTGCCCGATCACCAGGACGATCAGCACGGGCCACAGGATGGCCGCGATCACCAGCAGCGCGGTGGCCACGAAATGCCAACCGAGCAAGGCGATCCGGGTCCCGAGCACGGTGGTGGCGGCGACCGCCGTCAAGGCCGGGGGTGTGTCCGCTTCGCCCTCCCACCGGGTGTGCGTCCACAGCAGCCGGGACACGAAGTCGGCGGCGAGTGCCAGCCACACCACCGCCGCGAGCGTGAGCGCCGCCCGCGACAATGGTTCGAATCCGGTGAGATGCAGTCCCACGGAAAGGATTCCGGTGGCCATCACGAAAGCGCCCATGGCGGGCGGTAGTTCCCGCCACCACTGCCCGGAGTCGCCCGGATCGCTGAGCGTCAGCGCCGACAGCACCGCGGCGGCCAGGATCATGAACGCCGAAACCTGCAGTGCCACATCGAGTCCGTGATGGAAGGCCACCGTCCCGGTCGCGAGCGCCTCGGGCACCTTGGACGCGTACTTGAGCATGGTCCCCAGGTCGATGCCCGACGGTATCCGGCCGCGCTCGACCGCGTCGATGGCGGTCGGCTGCAGTTCAGGTGGCAGCCCCAGGTCGGTGAGCTTCGTCTTCAGATCAGCGGTGAGGAATCCGTTCACCAGCGAACCGAGCACCGCGACCCCGACCGCCGCGCCGACCTGCCGCATGGTGTTGGTGGCCGCGGCCGCCATCCCGGAATGCGCGGCGGGCACCCCGGTCAGCACGGCGGAGGTCAACGGCACCACGGCGATACCGAATCCGAGCCCGGCGACCGCCAGCGTGGCCGACAGTTCCGCGAATCCGATACTGCCGTCGAGGGAATGGCGGGTGAGCAGAATGCCCACGGCACTCACCACACAGCCGACGATCATCGGCGTTCGCGCGTCGGTGCGGGCCACCCAGTACCCGGCGACCAGCGACCCCACCACGATCGCGGCCGCCATCGGCGCGAAGACCCCGGCCGTGCGCAGCGCCGAATAATGGATCATCACCTGCAGATACAGCGCGGTGAAGAAAAAGATCGAGAACACCCCGAAGTAGACGGCGAACGCCACCCCCAGCGCGGCCCGCACCGGTGGCAGCCGCAGATACCGGAAGTCGAAGACGGGATTGCGAACCCGCGTCTCGACCGCCACGAATCCGAGGCAGGCCAGTCCCCCGACGATGAACAGCGCCACCACCGACGGCGCGCCGTAGCCGCGGTTCTCGCCGCTGATCGCCGCATAGATCACCGTCCCGAGCGCGAGCGCGCCCAGTAGTGATCCCGCCCAATCCAGCGGCCCCGGCTGCGGATCCGAGCTTTCGGGAACGAAACGCAGCGCGGCCGCGAACACCACGACCCCGATCACCACGTTCAGCCAGAAGATCGACCGCCACCCGTACGCGTCGACCAGCACCCCACCCAACACCGGCCCCGCCGCCAGCGCGAGCCCCGACACCGCCGACCACACGCCCAGCGCCTTGGCGCGCTGCTTCGCGTCCGGAAACACCTGCCGCAGCACCGAAAGCGTGCCCGGTTCGGACGCGGCCGCGCCCACACCCATGATCGCGCGCCCGGCGATGAGGGCGGGCACGCCGGACGCCAGCGCCGAAATCACCGATCCCGCACAGAAGATCGCGAGCCCGGCGACCATCACCCGTTTGCGTCCCCAGCGGTCGCCGAGCGATCCGGCCGCCAGCATGAGGCTGGCGAAGACCAGCGTGTAGGAATTGACCACCCACTGCAGCAGGCTCACATCGGTGCTGAAGTCGGAGCGGATGTCGGCCAGCGCGACGCTGACGACGGTGGTGTCGAGGAAGGTGACGAACAGGACCGCGGTCACCGTGGCCAGGGCGATCGCGGGTCGTGCCGCACCCGCCGTACCGATGCCCCCTGGGCGCGACGTGTCACCGATGGTCGCCACGGCCTCAGAGTACGGCCCGGATACGGCCTTCCGCCTTACCAACTCGACACGCCTCGGGATCAACTCGACAGCACCTCGAGCAGGCCGGGCTTCAGCTGTGCCCGCAGCGCCGACCACGGCACCGTGATGTCGATGGCGCCCGCCGCTTCGGTGCCGACCTGCCCCTGGTCGAAGTACACGCGCAGGCCGTCGGGCGTCGCGGTCCAGGACTTGAAGTTCGCGGCGACCGCGGTGATCCCGTTCTTGTTGAAACCATCGCCGGCGCGCGTGGCGGGCAGCAGCGCGGCCGCCTGCGCCGAGAGCAGTTGCAGGCCCTTGGCCTGGTCGATGAACATGTCCGCGAAACCGATCGCCTCGGAGGTGTCGGCATTGATCACGCACGTCGACTCGACGATGGAGGGGTGCGCCCCGCCGCCGTCGACGCTCACCCGCAGCAGTCCGCTGAGCACATGCTTGCCGATGTGATCCACCTTCGAGTTCTTGTTCGGATCGGTGATCGACTTCGCCTGCTTGTACTGGGTCAGGAAGTCGTTGGCGCGCTGGTTCATGCAGCCGTTGAAGGCCCGGGCCGCTTCGAAGTTCACGCCCTTGCCCTCGACACCGAGGCCCGGCACGACGATGTCGTAGCTCAGCGCCCCTTTGCTGTCCTTCAGCTCGCCTTGGGTGATGACGATGAACCGGCTGGAGGCCTGCGCATCGGTCGGCTGCGCGGTCGCGGTGACGGAGGCCGGACCGGTCGGGGTGATCGTGACCGGCGCGGTGGGGGTGACGGTGGCCGGTGTCGATTGCGGGTCGCAGGCCGCCAGTCCGAAGGACACGGCGCAGAGTGCCAGGACGACGGCGGATTTCGCCCGCATGGGATGCCTCCAGGGTGGTCGAGGGCATCGACTCGGGGCGATGCCTGCGACCAGCTTCGGACCGGCCGCTTGGCGGCGACCAATGACCGACCAACGAAACGGGATTGACGGTCCAGGACATTCGGGGCGATGTTCCACGATGGTGGAGGCGAATCGGTGCAGGATAGTCGGCGAATCGTCGCGAACTCCATCCCTCTACACTCCCGAACGGGGAGGTTGGTTTTTTTGAGTGTTGCGGTGTTGAGGTTTGCCGTGCTGGGCGAGGTCCGTGCCTGGCGCGGGGACGCGCCCTTGGATCTGGGTCCGCCACAGCGGCGCGCCGTGCTCGCGGCCCTGTTGCTACGCGAGGGCAAGGCGGTCACCGCCGCGGAACTCGTGGAGGGCATCTGGGGTGAGGACCCGGTCCTGCGCGCGGTGCCGGCCCTGCGCACCCACGTGGCCAAGCTGCGCCGCGAACTCGAACCCGACCGCGTCAATCGCGGACCGTCGACCCTGCTGATCTCCATCGGCGACGGCTACGCGCTGCGACTACCGCAGGGCCGCACCGATATCGACGAGGTCGCCGACCAGGTCGCCACCGCCGAACGACTGCGCCCGGACTCCCCCGCCCGCGCCCGCGACACCCTGGAGTCCGCGCTGGCCCGCTGGCGCGGCGCGGCCCTGAGCGGACTGCCCGGCCCCTACGCCGAGCGACAGCGAGCCCGGCTCGAGGAATGGCGACTGTCCATCCTGGAGGACCGGCTGGCCCTCGATATCGACACCGGCCGCAGCGGTGAGGCGGTCGCCGAACTCGGACCCCTGATCGACGAGCATCCGCTGCGGGAACGCTTCCGCGCGCTGCTCATGACCGCGCTGTATCACGGCGGCCGCCAGGCCGAGGCGCTCGAGGAATACGCTCGCGCCCGCCGCGCGCTCGTGGACGGCGTCGGCGTGGAGCCCGGACCGGAACTGAGCGAGGTGCACGCACGCATCCTGCGCGCCGAACTCCCGCCGGTGCTGCGCCCCGCCCGCACCGTGGCCACCCCGGCCCAATTGCCGCCCGACATCGCCGATTTCACCGGCCGCTCCCGGGTGGTCGAGGAGCTCGCGGCCCAGCTCACCGGCGGCGGACCGGCGGTCGCCATCTCCGCGGTCGGCGGCATGGGCGGGGTCGGCAAGACCACCCTGGCCCTGCACGTCGCCCACCGGCTGCGCGACCGCTTCCCCGACGGGCAGCTGTATGTGAACCTGCGCGGCGTGGACCCCGAACCGGTGCCGCCGGGCGACGCGCTGGGCGGGTTCCTGCGCGGACTCGGGGTCGCCGAGGGCGATATCCCGCCCGCCGTGGATGATCGGGCCGCGCAGCTGCGAACCATGTTGAGCGACAAGCGAATTCTGGTGGTGCTCGACAATGCCCGGGACAGCGCCCAGGTGTCGCAGCTGCTGCCCGGTACGTCCGGCACCGCCGTGCTGATCACCAGCCGCTCGGCGCTCACCGAGCTGCCCGCGGTGCGCCGCACCCGCCTCGACGTGCTCGAGCGCGAGGAGGCCATGACGCTGCTGACCCGCATCCTCGGTACGGAACGTGTTGCGGGGGAACAGGATGCGGCTTACGCCCTGATCGAACAGTGCGCCCACCTGCCGCTGGCGGTCCGTATCGTGGGCGCGCGGCTGGCGGTCCGGCCGCAGTGGACGATCGCCTCGCTGGTCGAGCGGCTGGCCGACGAGAGCCGGCGCCTCGAGGTACTGCAGACCGGCGACCTCACCCTGGAAACGGCCTTCCGCCTCGGCTACGGGCAGCTGAATCCCGAGCAGGCCAGGGCGTTTCGCACGCTGGCCCGTGCCGACGTGCCGGACTTCCCGGTCGACGGCGCGGCCGCGCTGCTGGGTGTACCGGTGCCACAGGCGGAATTGCTGTGCGAATCGCTGGTGGATCTGAGCCTGCTCGAGACGCCCGCGCCGGGCCGCTACCGCTTCCACGACCTGCTGCGGCTGTTCGCGGCGCGACTGGCCGGGAGCACCGAGGGCCGCGACGCCAGCGAGAAGGAATCCGAGATCGTGGTCCGGCTGCTGGACTACTACCTGGCCAGCACCAAGAACCTGCTCGGCGCACTGGATTACAGCAACACCACGCTGCTGCTGGTCCCCACCAAGGCGGTCGGGCACACCTTCGCCGACGGCGCGGAGGGCCAATCCTGGAACGACGTCGAGCGGCCGGTGATCATCGCCCTGCACCGGCAGGCGGCCCGCATCGGCGGCCGAGCGGTGGCGCTGGCCGCCGATCTGGCCTGGGTGATGTCGGAGCTGATGGACACCGGCAGCCGCGCCCGCGAACTCGCCGACGGCCTGGAAGCGTTGCTGGACACCGCGATTCGCAGTGCGGATCACGCCAGTGCCCGGCGCATCCGGGTGGCGTTGGGGGCGATGATGCAGATCGGGCTCGGTGAGGTGGAGGCGAGTCTGCAGTTCCTGCAGCCGATTTCGCAGCCCGCCGACGACGCCGAACGCCGGTTGCAGGTGCTGGCCGAGATTCTGCTGGGGGTGGCGGATCGGCGCATCGGCAATACCAAGGACTCGCATCGGCACTACGCCAATGCGATCGCCTGGACCCGGTCGCTGGACGATCGGTCGCTGGAGGCGTGGATTCTGGCGCTGGCCACCCGCACGCTGTGCGAATCCGGTCAGTACGCCGAGGCGGTCGCGGTGGCCGAGCGGGCCATCGCGCTGGCCCGGGAGTCCTCGAACGCGGTGGCGCTGGGGTGGGCCACCCACGAATTGGCGGCCACCCGTTCGATGCTCGGGGAGCACGAGGCGGCGCTGGCCTTGGCCGAGGACGCGGTCGCGATGACCCATCGCAACGGGGTGCGGCTGTGGGAGGGCTGGGCGCGTACCCGGCTGGCCCAGATCCATCTGCGGGCCGCCGACCACGCCGCGGCCGAGGACGAGGCGACCCAGGCGTTGCGCCTGCTCAGCAAGGCCGCCGACCCGCTCGACCGGGCCCGTGCGCTGTCGCTGCGCGCGACCGCCCGGGCCGCCCGCGGTGACGTCGAGGCCGCGGCCCGCGAACACGCCGACGCCGCGGAGATCTTCCGCCGCGCCGGGCTGCCCGCGCCCACGCTCGCGACCCTGTTCGCGCCCGGACCGGCCAACCCGTAGCGCGTTTATTCAATATTTATCGCCCCGTGGGAATGTCCCTCCACGTGGGTGCCCCGGGGCTGCAACTCCCGGGGCATTCACGTGATGAGGTCATGATCACGTTTGCGTACGAGGGGTGTGCACACGGCTCATGCGGGTCCGGAAGCCGTCGCCAGGGTGGGCGGCGGTGTCTCCGGCACCGATCGTTGTCCGGCCGTATCCAGCCAACCACCCAGGCGACGCAGTTGAGTGGTTGCCGTTCCCGATTCGAACTCGCCGCGTTTGGCGGCGGTGAAGTAACGCTGCATCGGATAGTCGAGGTAGATGCCGGTGCTGGCGTGGATGTGGACGGCGGTGTGGGCGACGCGATGCCCGGCCTGCGCGGCCCAGAACTTCGCGACCGCGATCTCCGAATCGGCCGGTAGACAGTGGGATTCGCGCCAGGCCGCCTGCCAGAGCGTGAGACGGACGGCTTCGACGTCGATGTAGGCGTCGGCCAGGCGCTGCCGCACCGCCTGGAACGAGCCGATCGGCTTGTCGAATTGCTTTCTGGTGCTGGCGTATTCACAGGTCATGTCCAGGGCTCGGGTGAGGACGCCGAGTTGGTGGGCGCAGATGGCGAGGATGGCGCGCCGGGCCGCGAACGTCGCCGCCCCGGGTGCGGTGAGCGCGTTCTCGTCGGGAACCGATACCTCATGCAGTGCGAGCAGGGCGGCATCGGTGCCGTCGACGGTGTGCTGTGCGGTGACGGTGAGGCCCTCGGTGTTCCGATCCAGCAGGAGCAGTATCGAATTCGTGCCCGCCCGTGCTTCGAGGAGGAAGCCGTCGGTGAACGATGCTGCGGCAACGGCTGATTGCCTGCCACTGACCCGCCAGCCTCGGCCCGTGCGCTCCGCCTCGAAGGCCGCGAAGTCGCGGGACAGAACCGGGGCGAGCGTCTGCTCGCCGCGCAACAGCGGACCGGCCCAGCGCGTGAGTTGGCCGTCATCACCGAATTCGGCGAGGGTGGCCGCGCCGACCGCGATGCTGGTGGAATACGGTGCGGGAGCTAGGGTCTCGCCGATCTCCGCCAGGACGGCGCACTGCTCGAGCAGTCCGTAACCGCCGCCGTGCACGCGTTCGGGGAGCGCGGCCTCCAGTAATCCGCTGCCCGCCATGACTTTCCACAGATCAGGATCGAAGCCGCTGTCGCCGGGACGGGGATGGCGCCGCATCCAGTCGCCGAGCAGTTCCCGTGCCAGGCCCGCGAGCTCCCGCTGCGCCTCGGTGTATTCGAAATCCATTGTGCTACTCCTGTATTCAGCGGGAGACGGGCAGACCAAGCGTGGTCTTGGCGATGATGTCGCGCTGCACCTCGTTGACGCCGCCACCGAAGGTGAGGATCAGCGCGGCGCGATGCAGGCGTTCGATCCGCCCCTGCAGCAGCACGCCCGGCGAATCGGCGCGCAGGACCGCCTCCGCGCCCAGCACCTCCATGAGCAACCGGTAGCCCTCGATGGCGAACTCGGTGCCGAAGACCTTGGTGGCCGAGGCATCCGCGGGCCCGAGTTCGCCACGGTCGGCGGCCCAGGCGGTGCGCCAGTTGCGCAGCTTCAGGTATTCGGTGTGCGCGTGCACGCGGGCCAGATGCAGGCGTACCCATTCGGCGTCCATGACCCGGCTGCCGTCGGGCAGCACCGTGTCGCGCGCCCACTCGGTCACCTGTCGCAGCGATTCCCGCAGGGGCGCGGCCGAAGCCAGGGCCACGCGTTCGTGATTGAGCTGGTTGGTGATCAGCGACCAGCCCTGGTTCTCGCCGCCCACCAGGCTGGTGGCGGGCACGCGGACATCGGAGTAGTAGGTGGCGCTGGTGCCGACCCCGGCCATGGTGTGCACCTTGGTCCACGAGAATCCGGGCGCGGTGGTCGGGACGATGAAGATCGACAGCCCGGCGTGCTTGCCCACGGTGGAATCGGTGCGGGCCGCCAGCCAGACGTAGTCGGCGTATTCGATGAGGCTCGTCCACATCTTCTCGCCGTTGATGACATAGTCGTCGCCGTCACCGACCGCGCGGGTGCGCAGCGACGCGAGGTCGGTGCCGGCGCTCGGCTCGGAATAGCCGATGGCGAAATGCAATTCGCCACGCGCGATCCGGGGCAGGAAGTACGCCCGCTGCGCCTCGGTCCCGTAGCGCATGATGGTCGGCCCGACTGTGTTCACCGTGAGATACGGCAGCGGTACGCCCGCCGCCGCGGCCTCGTCCAGGAAGATCAGCTGATCGAGCATCGAACGGCCCTGCCCGCCATGCTCTTCCGGCCAGCCCAGCACCAGCCGGCCGTCACGACCCAGTTGCTTGACCACTGCCTTGTAGACGCGCCCGTCGCCGTGCTCGCCGCCCGGCCCCGACCGCAGCCCCTCGCGGACCTCCGGGGTGACGAGATCGGCGAAATACTCCCGCACTTGCTTGCGCAACCGGTCCTGGTCTTCGCTAAAACTGATGTGCATGAGCCGAACCTACGAATCGGCGCGGCCGGATCCGCCCGGGTGGCAGCAAGCTGCCAAACCCGCGAGCACCTCCGGTCCGATGTCACGATGGGGGTAGTGATGCACAGCAAGCACACCGGCAGCCCGGCCACCGGGATCGTCCGGTTCAGCCAGGAAGGCCAGTGGGACAGGGATGTCCACCGGCTCCTGCGGCATGCCCGCCGTGAAGCGGTGGTGGCGGTCTCGAATCCCGCACCGTCCAGCGATCACCTGCGACTCGGGCAGGTGGTGGTGGACGATCTACTGACCGCGGGCACCCAGGTGCGGCTGCTCTACTCCCCCGACTACCTCGAGACCAGGGATCGGCAACCGCTGCTGCGGCATTCCGCGCGCGGCGCACAGATCCGGGTGACCGACAACGACTTCCACAACGCGCTCATCATCGACCGCACGGTCGCCGTGCTGTGGAGCGGCGCGGGCACACGGCACCCCTACGCCTATCTGGTCCGCGAACCGGCTCTGCTGCAAGCCCTGCACCAATTCGCCGTGCTGAGCTGGCAGTCCGGCCACGGTCTCACCGCACCGGCGGAATCCGTGGTCATCGACGACACCGACCGCGCCATCCTCAACGCCCTCAACCTCGGCCTGATCGACGAGGCCGCCGCCCGCCGGCTCGGCCTCTCGCTGCGCACCTACCGCCGCCACCTCGCCGACCTCATGACCCGCCTCGGCGTGCACAGCCGCTTCCAGATCGGCGTCCGCGCAGCCCAACTCGGCCTGCTCGACGATCCGGGGTGCCGCTAGAGTTCGGCCATGCCCGAAAAGATCCTCCGCAACACGTTCACCATCACCGCGCCCGCGCAGGCGGCGTACGACCATCTGACCCGGCCGGAGAACTACATCGGCCTGTCCCCGTTGGTGGTGGCGGTCGAGGACGTGCAGGACGGCTCGTACGTGGCAGTCGAACGCTTCCGCCTGCTGTCGCTCAAGTACGACAACCGCATTCGGGTATCGCTGGAGGGCACCCCGGCCAGTTCGGTCTGGGGCGAGGTCAACAGCCCCGGCGGCGTCCACATGGCCTACCGCTTCGACCTCACCCCGACCCCCGAAGGGACCCGCGTCGACGACGAACTCCGGCTGCGCACGCCCTTCGGCCTGATGGCCTTCGCCTCCGGCCAGGCGCGCAAGGTCCAGCTGGCCCGAGCCACCATCCTGGCCGACCGGCTCGCCGCGCGCTGACCCGGTTATTCGCCGAATCCGACGATTTCACCGGCCGACTCGAAGGACCAGAACACCAGTACCGCACCCGGTGCCGCGAGGGCGCGCGGGAAAGCCTGGTAGTTCACGGTGCCTGCGGTTCGCGAGGTCACCGGATGGCCGTCCTCGCGGCTCCAGGATCGCACCGGCAGCTCGTAGGTGAGGATGCGTGATCCGGGACTACCGGGCATCTGAACGATTTCGTCCCGCAGGAACATGACGTTCTGCGCGTCCGGAATGATCGGATCGACGAAGCCTGGCAGGCGATAACGGATCGCGCCGGTGTCGGCCGCGACCACCGCGTAGGGATCCTTGTCGTGCGCGTCGCGGTACACGGGCCGAATCTGTTGCGCGCCCAGGGGATCGGCCGCGACGATCCGGGTCCGGTCGCCGTCGTCGACCGTGGTGTTCGCGAGCTGCCGTGGACCGGTCAGCGTGATATCGACGAAGGCCGAGGGGGTGCGCCGGAACCAGCCGGCAACGACGGTGTTCTCGAATCGGGTGAGCGTCGCGGTGTCGGCATCCTCGAATTCCCTGGTGACGACGACTGCGCCGGTGGCCGGGTCGATCTCCGTGACGCTCGCCCGGGACGGGTCGCCGTGCGTGCACGGCACGAGAACATAGATCGCGCCGTCTGTCATGGCCACGGATATCCGCTGCTCGTAGCATGCCGAAGGGTCCATCTTCATCGGCAGATCCACCGACCACATGCGCTTCCCGGTTCGCCCGTCGTAGCGGGCCATGCGCTCGGTGTTGCGCCGGATCAGAAACCCGGGCGTCGAGAGGGCTTCGGTCGGGTCGGCCGTCCACTGATCCAGGTCCGCGATGTCCCTGGTGTAATCCGCATGGTGCCAGAGGTTTTCACCGGTCATGGCATCGAAGGCGTTCCAGCCCACCCGTCCCCAGTTGGCGACCACGACCTTGCCACCGTCGACCGACTGCAGCGTGCCGGGACTGTACCCGACTCGTGTCGAGGTGTCGTGCTGCCACGGCGCCGTGGCCCCTTCGACGGGCGGATACGTGCTCAGGTAGTGCCAGCGCGGCGCGCCGGTCGCGCCGTCGTACGCGGTCAGACCGGCGGTGGAGGCGACCACGAATCCCGCACCGGCCACCACGACGTTCGGCGATCCCGAGCCGCTCGACGTGGTCACCATCGGCAGCGGCACGCGAAAGCGTTCTTCTCCCAGGCGATTCGGCACCGCAGGAACCGTCGTCGCGGCAGCGCGGGTGTGATCGAACCGAACCGTGTCGTCGGCTGCCACGACGGCCACCGCCGCAATCGGTCCCGACACGGCCAGACCGGCCGCGACCGCCATTGCCAGCCCGCGCCGCAACGACAGCGCCTCGACGACGCCCGGCCGCCACCGCGGAATCATCGACCGCCACACCGGGAGTGCCATCAGGGCCGCACCGACGACCACCAGGCCACTGGCGGTCAGCGCAGTCGGGAGGCTCGCGAAGAAGGGCACGTCCCCTCGAATGTCTCGGTATCGCCGGACCAGGTGACCGGAGAGCGCCATGACCGGCAGCACCACGATCCCGGCCCCCATGGCGAGTACCACGACCGCACGAACCCAGTCGGTCGTCGGCAGAATCCAGCGACTCGACCGAACCACCTCGACCGCGGTGACCGCCACGGCGGCGAGCACCACGAGGCCGAGCACGATCGCCGTCCACGCATAATGCCTCGCCAGCCCGTGCGCTTGATTCAGGGCGTCGGTGCCCTGATAGCTTTCCCAGTTCTCCGGCTGTGCCGACGCGAAGGTCACGCTGTAGAGGGCGAGCAGCATGCCGCCGAGGACCAGTCCACACCCGAGTCCGCCGGTCGCGCCCAGTATTCGAGACCCGCGCCGGGCTACCGATTCCGCGCTCTCCGTGACCACCCGATCCCCTTTTCCGATTCACCCTGGCCCCACCGGACAATCAGCAATTCAGAAACTACCAACCAACCGGGCGGTACCCCCGGCAGTGGTACCGCCCGCCCACCGCACCTTCGCGGCTGGCAGGTTCGGTCAGCGCGGCTCGCGGCACTTCCGGACATTCACACCCGCTCATGCATCACCAGAATGCACTGGGGTACAAGTCTTCTCGATGTTTACGTACCGGAATGCATGCTCGTCGAGCAACCGGGACTCGGCGGTTCAGTGCGTTCGGCCCGGCCGAGATCGCCTCGGCGCGTTGATCTTCGGCAGTATCGGATGCGACACGGACCGGGGGTCTTCGAATCCCGCGCGCGGCGTGAGCGACCTGCAGGCGAGCCGCCCATGGGCCTTCGGGTCAGCGCGCGAGTGGAACAGCGATCCGGCCGGGGAACCGCGGGTTCTCCGCTTCGTCAAGCATCGCGGCGGCAACGGTGTCCCGGCTCACCATGATTCGGAAGATGCTCTTGGGGGAAGCATCGAGCCCGACGGTGCGCCGGTCCGGGCTGATCGGTTTGTTCGACAGGGGTCCGGCGTGGAAAACCGTCCCGCCGGCTTCGATGACCACTGCGTCGGACTCGACCTTGTCGGCGACCTCCGCACCGAGTCCCTTGAGGACCAGCCGGTTGAGCGCGCTTGCCACCGCGGCCGAGGGGCCGGTGCCGTAAGCGCCCAGCCAAATGACGCGGGCCCCCGACGCCACTGCCGACCGGGCGCCTGCGGTCAGCACGCCCGGCTTCGTCCCCTTGGGCACACCCAGTCCGGACAGCACCAGTTCACTGCCTTCGAGCGCCGCGTCGATCTCGTCAGTGTGGAACACGTCCGCGACGATCTTGGTCAGCCCCGGGACGTCCGGAATGGTGATCCGGTCCGGATTGCGGGCGATGGCCCTCACGATGTGGCCACGTGCGAGTGCCTGCCGGGTGAGGGAGAGTCCGGTGGGGCCGGACGCGGCGAGAACGGTGAGCTGCATGAAAATCGATTCCTTGGGTTCAGCGGGAGTTCTACCGAGCCGCATTTCAGCCGAGGATGTTCAGCTGTGTCGACGTATCCGGGGCAGCGACCGGATCGAGGTAGAAGCGGACCGCTGCGGCGCGGCCGCCCTCGACCCGGATGATGACTGTGCCGCGGATGGTCTCGACGACCCCGTCGGCCCGCGTTCCGATCATCTCCCACTCCGTCCACACCCGGTCACCGTCCACCACGGAGTCGATGACCCGGGCGTCCAGGCCGTTCGAATACCGGGCGAAGATCATCGTGTAGTTCGCGCGAACCTGGTCGGCACCGCGGAAGGAGCGATCGGGGTGCACCGGCACCACGCAGTCGAAGTCATCGGTGTAATTGACCACCAGCTTTTCGACGTCACGATCGGACATCGCGGCGGCCATGCGAAACGGAACGGCGCGCACTTCGTCGGTCGATGCGCTCATTTCAAGACCCGGTCGGCGAATTGGTTGACATCAATCATGGTGGTCACTCTTCCGGGTTTCGGCCACCGTAGCGGGGGCCAAGATGTCCCCCTCCGGGCCGATGCCGCTGATACTCTTCGGCCATGTCGGACGCGAACACTTTGGGAACGGTGTTGCGGGAGCGACGTGAACGCACCCGACCCGAACAGGTGGGCGTCGCCAGTCATGGCCGCAGGCGCACGGGCGGCCTGCGCCGTGAAGAGCTCGCCGAATTGGCCGGCGTGTCAACGGATTACCTCAAACGGATGGAACAGGGTCGCCGACATCCTTCGCCTGGCGTGTTGAACGCCTTGGCCCGGGCGCTCCGAGTGAGCAGGGCGGAGTACGAGCACCTGTGCGCACTGGCCGGTTACGCGCCGGTGGACGGGCGGGTACCACGGCGGCTCAGCGATGGCGCACGCCGACTCGTGGACCGGATAGAGAGCACGCCGGTGTGCGTACTCGACGCCACGTGGACGGTCGTCGGCTGGAACCGGGCGTGGGAAACGCTGGCCTGCGGGGTGCCCTCACTCCACCCGCGCGAGGGCAACATCGCCTGGCGGGTGTTCGTTGGCCAGGGCGGCCGAGTGACGCGGTCGCCGCATGACGAGGCACGCTTCCAGCGCCTGCTGGTCGCCGAGCTGCGTGCGGCTTCGACCCGCTACCCCGCCGACGAAGACCTGGCGTCTTTGACCGCCGACCTCCAGCGCGCCAGCGCCGTGTTCGCCGAGCTCTGGGCCGGCACGCCCACCACCGGGCAGCACGACAGCCGGATGCTGCTGCAGCATGAGGATCTGGGGCAGATCGCACTGGACTGCGACACCGTCCACATTCCCGACGGCGACCTGAGGGCGGTGGTGTTCACGGCAGACCCGGGCTTGGCCGACGCCGCTCCACTGACCGAATCCGTGCTGGAGTAGGTTTCGCTGGGAGTCGAGTCGGCGGGCGTAGGTTTGTATGGTCGGAGCCAGTAACAGGCTGCGCGGACCCGGCCGAGGGCGCGGGCTTGGATCCACAGAACAAGCCGCTTCGAACCGAGCAATCAGCGGCAATGTAGTGCGTTCGGCAGCGGCTCAGGGGCGATGACACACGGTTGCAGCCTGCGCCCGGCGGATTTATCGAGAATCTTCAATCCCGCCGGCAAGATTCCGAGTTGATCCGCGGGTGGAATCGGAGGCTGCTTGCCACCATTTCCACCGGGACCATCGAGCACTCCGGAGTCGAGCGCCGTCAGCCCAAGGGTTCCCAGCACAAGAACACAGCAGTAGAGGCCGGCCAATACGGTGCCCACGATGGTGCGACCGGTAGGCCCGCTGCCCATCCGCTTTTCGATGGACACTCCGATCATCAGCGCGACCGCGCCGAGAACACTCAAAAGCACCTCGAGGCTGTTACGGCACGATCGCAGTGACCAAGCTTCGAACGAAACCACAAGTTCGACGACGATGATCGCCGCCAGTATCAAAGTAATCCGCGTGCGATGACGCGAGGGTCGAGCGGCCAGTGACCAGCACGCCAGTGGGACGAGGAAGATCAACCGAAGCACGGCGAAATTCTAAGATCGCTGCATTGAAATGCTTTGGCTCGTAACCGAATCCGCGAGGAATCGGCACAACTTCTTCACATGCTCACCGACGTTGGTGGGCGCCAGACCTGATAGCCTCAGGGCGCCGGGACACGTTGACCGGAACGAGGTTCGGGGGCGAATGAGAAAGTTGATCGGCGACGCGACCGCGGTATTGGTGGGCTTGGTGATTGTCTGCGTGATCGTTGTGGGGGCATGCTGGGCGCTGTTGTACAGCCTGAGTTCGGAGCTCTCGCCCACTTGGGATGGCGATGTGTAATTCATCGTGAACTTCACACCAGATCACGCGAATGGTCGGCACGTGTACACCGAGTACGGGCTCCAGAGCGTACCTGAGGAGACTCCGAGTCTGGCTTCGCAGGCAAGGCCGGGCAGTTCTATCGAGGCGTGGTTGGAGTCCAGCGAGCTACCTGGCTCGCGAGTTGGGGATCGAGTGATCTGCGCGCTCCATGTTCATGAGCTCCCCGTCGCACCCTGACTCAAAACTGACACAACACGTGGAGGCTATCTGAAATGCGTATTTACCTGCTGTTGAAAGCATTTCGCCGCCGAACTATTCGCCGCGCAGCTATGAATCGACAATGCGGCCAGTCCTCGGACAGCCAGAACTTCGTTCAATCGGGGCCATCGACTCCGCCGTCGACCGAACACAGGAGGCGGCAGTGACACCCGCTAGGCAGAGATCGGTTTCCGCCATCGTGCTCGCAATGGCTGCTGTGCTGGGCGGATGCGGAAACCAATCACCAAGCCCCACATCGACGACCGACCTCGCAACGAGCAATTCGTCGCCGATCCCGAGTACCGATGCGTCAGGCGACATAGTGGGCCCCTGTGATGATTCAGCCGGAGCGACCGCAACCGGCATCCACCTGGTCGCTCTGCTCGATCTCCCGGCGAGCAACGCACTCACCTACAGCATGACCCACCACGTCAGAATGCCCGGCACTCAGGGCGCACTGGAGCCATGTGGTGACCGGATGACCATGCCGGTGTCCGAACAGGTCACCATCACCGCCGAGCACGGCACGATCTGCTCCGACTGGCCGGTCTATCGCGACCCGTGCACTCTCACACTGATGAAAACTGATGCCGCCCATTGGAGCCAGATCACCCCCATCGCCCGCATCCGCATCGATGTCGGCCGAATCGTGGAGATCGAAGAGGTTTACAACGGGTGATCATCGAATACGAACGGCCCCGAAGCCATAGCCTCGCTGTTTGATCTCTACGTTGAAGTCCCAACCACCTTGGAACTCCTCCGCTAACAACTGCTCGACCGCAGTTTTCACCGCCCGTGCTTCATGAATATCGTTGAGGCCCTTTACTGTGGCGTAGAGATCGCAGTTCGCAGACACGTGATGGAACGTACAGCGTCGGTACGACAGTGAGGCCGGTCGTTGCCAGTGCTGTTGCGCGGAAGCGGACGTCCCGCGAGAGTGATCGGGTCCGCCGAACGGGCCGCAATCCGAGAGCTACTAGCCGCCTTGTTCTTTGTGATCGTGATGGTGCCTCCGGCGCGGCGGTACACCTGGCAGTGGTACCGCGCGCCGAGTGGGCCCTGCCGGTGGTGGTGCTGGGGCGGTCGGCACAATCGCTGGGGTATCGCGGGTTATTGCCTGGTGGTGCTGCGGCATTCGATATTTGCGGGATGAACGTGGTGGCGGCGCTTCGGCTCAATATGACCAATGTCGATGATTTCGGGGGCGGGCACGGGGAGAGGTATCGGGCGGCGTTGGATATGGCTGCTTATGCCGATGGGTGCGGGTTTGCGGTGGTTAATTGCGAGGAGCATCACGGGTCGGGGACGGGGTGGTTGCCTGCGCCGTTGTTGATGGCGGCGGCGGTGGGGGCTTGTACGGCGCGGATGCGGGTCAGTATCGGGGCGTTGCTGGTGCCGTTGTACGAGCCGGTGCGGTTGGCCGAGGATCTGGCGGTGCTGGACAACCTGTGTGGTGGGCGGTTGACCGTGGTGGCCGGAATCGGTTATCGGCCTGAGGAATACGCGGCGCTCGGGCGGGATTTCCGGCGGCGGGGGCGGCTGATGGACGAGGCGCTGGAGATCATGTTCGCGGCTTGGCGGGGTGAGCCGATCGAGCGGGGCGGGCATGTGCTCCGGGTGACGCCCAGGCCGTTCACCCAACCGCATCCGCAGTTGCTCATCGCCGGGATGAGCGCGGCCGCGGCGCGGCGGGCGGCCAAGTTCGGGCTGCCGCTGTCGTTGCCGATGGCCATGCCGGAGGTGGAGGAGCTGTACTACGCGGAGCTACAGCGTTGCGGCACTGCCGGATTCGTGCACAAGCCGGAGCCCGGGAGCAAACTCACTCTGCTGCATCGGGATCCGGATGCCGCCTGGCAGCGTTTCGCGCCGAACATTCTCACCGAGATCCGCGAATACGCGTCGTGGCGGCGCGACGGGGTGCCCCGGCCGCACGAAGCGAGCGCGGGATCGGCCGACATCGGTACCGGATCGGTGGATGCGGTGCGCGCGCACGGCTATCTCGAGATCCTCACGCCCGAGGAACTACGCGACCAGATCGCCTGCGGGCGAACCGAAATCCTGATGAATCCCCTCATCGGCGGCCTGCCTCTCGACGAGGGCTGGGCGAGCCTGCGCCTGCTCGGCGAGGTGCTGACCCAGGCCGGGGTCGACGCGACCCCGGTGGCCGGATGACCCCCACCCGACACTCCCCGACCTCGAGGACGACCATGACCGAACCGCGCCCCGGACGGCTCACCGCCGCCGCCCGCAAATTTCTCACCTGGGACGAGAATCCCGCCATCTTCGGCATCACCATCCCGTGTCCGGTTCCGGTGGCGATGGGCCCGGAAGACGCAGCACGCCTGCTGAATTCGCTCATCGACACCCATGAGGCACTGCGCAGCCGATACAGCT
This sequence comes from Nocardia sp. NPDC059240, assembly GCF_042753865.1. Lineage (NCBI taxonomy): Bacteria > Bacillati > Actinomycetota > Actinomycetes > Mycobacteriales > Nocardiaceae > Nocardia > Nocardia sp. NPDC059240. The sequence continues at coordinate 176,621 of NZ_JBHZAC010000014.1, forward strand.
ACGGCGAGGACGCGGGCTGCCTGATCGAACCGGTATCCGGTGGCGTCGTCGATCCGGCTCGCATCGACGTGCGGGTGGTGGATATCGAGGGTCTCGATCCCGGTGCGCTGATGGCGGTCATCGAGGAGGAGTCGGCGAAGGCGAATCTGCGGCTGGATCCGGCGGGCGGCAAGATCCTGACCGCCGCGCTGCTCACCCGCTCCACCGACGTCAACATCCTGGTGCTCACCGCCCATCACGTCGCGATCGACGGCGTCGCCATGTGGGTACTGTGGGACGATATCGCCACCTACGTGCGGCAATGGGAAGCGGGCGAAGAGATTTCGCTGTTGCCCGAGTCCACCACCGGCTCGGAGTGGGCCGAATTCCTGGAGGGCTACGCACCCGGACGAGTCGGTGAACTGGAGTACTGGCTCGCGGCCAGTGACAGCGTGCCGAATCAGCAACCCCGCGCCGCCACACCGGAATCCGCGCACATCGACGGCGTCATCGACGGCCCGCTCGCGCAGCGCCTGCTGGTGGAGCTACCGGAGGTACTCGGCGCCACGTACACCCGAATCCTTTTGGTCGCACTGGGTTTGGCCATCGAGGACGTGACCGGCGAGGCCCGGCCCATCTCGGTGCAGAAGCACGGCCGCTACAGCCGCCTGCGTCCGGGCACCGATCTCTCGCGCACGGTCGCCTGGATCTCCGACGACTATCCGTGGGCGCTGCGCCCCGCGCCGGGCACCCTCGACGAGCGCATCCGCGACGCCATCGCCACGTATCCGCCCAATCCGGAGGACTTCACACTGCTGTGCTGGCATCACCCCGACAGCTGGCCGCGCTTCCTGAGCTTCAATTTCCCCAAGTTCTACTTCAACTTCCTGGGCGACGTCGGCGTGTGGATTCCGGACGCGCAGTCGCGCGAGCAGTCCCGGCTGACCATGTTCGATCTGAGCATGATGCTGGGCACCAGCAAGCCCGAAGGCGTTGAACAGGTCCACTATTCGGTGCATTCACCCGAGGGTGGACTCGGTGCCGGCACCCTCGGCGACGTGGTCGCCCGGTGGCTGTCGATCCTCGCGACGGTGGGTGCCGCATGAGCAGGATCGTGCTCGTCGGCATCGGCTCGCGTGGTGATATCGCACCGCTGACCGGGCTCGGCGTGGGCCTGCGCGACGCCGGGCACGAGGTGCTGGTGGCCTCGCACTGGATGTTCGCCGAACAGATCACCGGATGCGGGCTGGAATTCCGGGAGATGGCTCTCGACCTCGAGATCGACACCGACACCGATATCAACCGGCTCGCGGCGGGCTGGAAGTTCTCCTCCCCCAGCGGAGTTCGTGGCATGGGCCTGGGCATGATCGAGGCATTGCGCGACGAACCAGCCGACGTCCTGCTGCTGCCGCCGCCGACCGAGTACGCGGGGCTGGCGCTGGCCGAAGCCAAGGGCATCCCGTCGATCGGATTGCGGTTCCAGCCGCTCTCGGCCACCGCCGCGCACGCCCCGGCGGCCCTGGGCCCCTACGACTTCGGCGGTCGCGGCAACCGATTGGCCGCCGACTTCGGCGCCTGGTTCAACGACAGTTTCTATGCCGGGACCATTGCCGCGTTCCGCCGCGAACTCGGCCTGCCGCCGCTGTCGGCGCGCGCGGCGCGTCGGCAGCGCACCGCGGCGCAGTGGCCGATCCTCAACGGCTTCTCACCCAGTGTCGTTGCGCGCCCGGCCGATTGGCGGCCGGGTTTGGAGGTGACCGGTTACTGGTGGCCGCCGCGCCCCGACCGGTGGGAGCCGCCCGCCGAACTGGTGGATTTCCTCGACGCCGGACCGCCGCCGGTCTTCCTGGGCTTCGGCAGCATGGTCGACAATGCCGCCGGCAGCGCGCGGATGTCGACGATCATCGGAAAAGCGGTGCGGCGCGCGGGAGTCCGCGCCGTCATCCAGCCCGGCTGGATGCGGCTCGACGTCCCCGGCGATGACGTCCTGACCATCGGGGAAGTGCCGCACGACTGGCTGTTCCCGCGCATGGCCGCGCTGGCCCACCACTGCGGCGCGGGCACCACTGCGGCGGGCCTGCGGGCGGGCGTGCCCGCCATCGGCGTGCCCGTCTACGCCGATCAGCCGTTCTGGGCACGGCGGCTGGTCGACCTCGGGGTCAGCCCGGCCACCATTCCCTATGGAAAAATGTCGGAGGACCTGCTCACCGACGCGATCCTGCGGGCCACGACGCAGAACTCGCTCCGCGACAACGCGATTCGGATGAGCGCCCGCATCGGCGCGGAGGACGGCGTCGGCCTGGCGGTGAAATCCATCGAGGCCCACCTGACCGCCGCGTCGCCCCGGTAGCCGACGGCCGGGCGCTACCGGGATCGGCCGAGGGCGGTGAAGATTCGAGAGCAGCGTTCGGTCATGTCGTCGGGGGTATGGTCCGGGTGGTCGGTCCACCACGCGATGGTGGTGGTGACGATGCTGAACCACAGCGACAACACCAAGGCATGATCCGTCGGGTCGCCGATGCCCGCGTCGGCCAGCACCTCGGTGACGCCCTCGGATCCCATGGCGTTGAGCGCGTTCTGATAGTGGCGGGCCGTGTCGAAGGGCTCACCCGGACGAGGCAGGGTGGCGTCGTAGATGATTCGCCAGTTCTGGGTGTGCCCGTCGAGGGCGGTGAAGATGCCGGTCAAGGTGGCAAGGGCCTTGCCGGGCGCACCGTGCACGGACTGGGCGGCGGCGACGGCCGCGACCAGTCGCTCGCCCGCGCGGTGAATACATGCCGCGTGCAAGCCGTCGCGCGAGCCGAAGTAGGTGTAGATGAGGGGTTTCGACACTCCCGCCGCAGCGGCGATGTCGGCGATCGAGGCATTGGCATAGCCGCGGTCACCGAATTCGACCGTGGCGATATCGAGGATCTGCTGTTCGCGTTGCCCGCGGGGAACGCCCTTGGTACCGGCCCTGCTCACCGGGCCGCTCCGGCGGAAACCCTTGCGGCAGGGTCGATCAGGACACCGGGATTCAGGATGCCGGCCGGATCCAGGGCCGCCTTCGCAGCCCGCAGCGCGACCGCGAACGGCTCCGGACGCTGCCGGTCATACCAGGGGCGGTGGTCGCGACCGACCGCGTGATGATGGGTGATCGTGCCACCCGTGTTCGAAAGTGCCTCCGATACAGCGGCTTTGATCTCATCCCACTGTTCGACGGTGCGGCCCCAGCTACCGGCGGCGTAGATCCCGAAATAGGGTGCGGGACCATCCGGATACACGTGGGTGAACCGGCAGGACACCACACCGGTCACCCCCAGCGACTCGAACGCACCCGTCGCCGCCGTCTGCACCGCCGCCCGCAGCTCCTCGAAACGGTCCCAGGTGCAAGCGGTTTCGAAGGTTTCCACGATCATCGACTGGGCCGCCAGCGCGTCACGCTGGTACGGCATGCGCAGGAACGACGACCGCCAGGTGTCGGCCGCGCCCGCGCGCGCCACCGCCTCCTGCTCGGCATCGGTGGAACGTACCCCCTCGGGCACCGTGCCGCCGTGCGCGCGGCAGATTCGCAGCGCCCACGACATCGGTTCGTCCACCGGATGATCGGCGGATTCGAAGCCCAGCACCAGCACGCCCCCGGCGCTCGCGGTGCCGGCATTGAGGAACGCCTCCACCGGATCCAGCAGCCGGCAGTTGGCCGGGAAGATCCCGGCCTGGGCGATCTCGCGGGTGGCGGCGACCGCGGCGGAGTAGTCGCCGAACAGCACCGACGCGCCCGTGCGCCAGCGCGGCCGGTCCTGCACCCGCAGCCACGCCTCGGTGATCACACCGAGAATGCCTTCCGAGCCCAGGAACATCCGATCCGGCGACGGTCCCGCCCCGGAACCGGGCAGCCGCCGCGACTCGCTCACCCCGACCGGGGTGACCACGCGCATCGACTCCACCATGTCGTCGATGTGGGTGTAGACGGTCGCGTAGTGTCCGCCCGCCCGGGTCGCCAGCCAGCCGCCGAGCGTGGAGAACTCGAACGACTGCGGAAAATGCCGCAGCGTCAACCCGTGTGGGCGCAACCCCTCTTCCAGGGCGGGCCCGAGCAGTCCGGCCTGCATGCGTGCCGCGCGGCTGACCCGGTCGACCTCCAGCACTCGATCGAGCCCACCCAGATCCAGCGACACCACACCCGGGTGGTCGGCCACACCGCGCGGCTCGACCCCGCCGACCACGGAAGTGCCACCGCCGAACGGGATCACGGCGATACCGGCGCTACCGCACCAATCCAGGATGTCCACCACGTCCTGTTCCGAGCGCGGGCGCAGCACCAGGTCCGGGACGTTCTCGACGCGTCCGAGCAAGGCCCGCACCACATCCCGGAACGCTTGGCCGTGCCCGTGCGCGACCCGGTCGCCGAGTCCACCGGAGGCCAACGCCGCCAACGCATCCGGAGCCTGGATGCGGGAGGCGGGCACCGTCAGCTCCGCCAGAGCCGGCGGCTCGTGCACGGTCAGATCGGCCTTGGGCATGAGTTCGGCGATGCGCCGGGTCAATGCGGCGCGCTCGGCCCCGGTGACCGCGTCCTCGACATTGCCCCATCCCCACCACGACCGTGTCACAGCTGTCTCCATCAGATCCGGGAAGTTAATTGACTCGACGGTAAATTACCTTCGGGTCAATCGCAAGGGTGAGCGTCGTGCCTCGCCCGGAGACCGGGGCCGCCGGGCAGGCGGCGCGAATGTGATTAGATAGCGCGCAGTTTCGCCTGGTGTTTGCTGTACATCGAACCTATTGGCTGTCTGATCAGCGGTGGAGGCGGGCTCTTGAACGTGCTGCGCGGGCGCAAGATCTTGGTGGGAAATCTGGCTCTGGTGGTGTTGCTACTGATCGGAGCCGCTTATCTGGCAATCGATGTGGCGCGGGTCAAGGGACCGGGCGGCACCTACGCGGTGACCGTGCAGCTGGATCGGTCCGGCGGTTTGCAGGCGGGTAACGATGTCACCTGGCGCGGGTACCGGGTGGGTTCGATCAAGACCATCGAACTCATCGACGGCGGTGCCGGCGTGGCGGCGACCGCGGAAATCGACAAGAGCTACCAGATTCCGGCCGACACCGAGATCCATGTCGGCGCGCTGTCGGGGGCGGGCGAGCAGTACCTCGACTTCCGGCCCCGCACCGACAAGGCGCCCTACCTGCACGACGGACAGCTCATCCGGTTCGATCCCGCGCAGATCAGCACGCCGACCCCGATCTCGCAAACACTGATGGACAGCAATGAGCTGATCGCACAGATCGATCCGGACAAATACGGGGTCATCCTCGACAACCTGAACACCGCGCTCAGCGGCGGGCCCGACCAACTCAAGGGGCTCGTCGACGGATTGAGCGTGGCCACCACGGGATTGGACAACCGGCTGCCGCAGACGGTCAGCCTCATCGAGAACCTGCGGGTCATCGTCGGCACCACCTCACACGCGCAGCCCGATCTCGGCACGCTGACCCGCAATTCGAGCATCCTGCTCGAACAGGCCGATGTGGCCAACGGCGAACTGCGGCAGCTGCTCGACAACGCGCCCGGCCAGATCGCCGTCGCCGACGGCATTCTGGATCGCAATATGGACCCGATCCAGAGCCTGGTCACCACCATGAGCGCCATCGTGCGCGCCGCCATGCTGCGACTTCCGGCCGTGCGGGCCCTGTTTCCGGCGCTGGTGATCGGCACCAACGCGATGGGCGTGCCCGCCCACGACGGCGAGTTCTACACCATCACCGACGCCTGGCCGCGCCCGTGGTGTCTGTACCCGACCCGCAATATCGCGTCATTCGTGGTGTCCGAGCCCACCTTCGGGCGCTTCAACTACTGCGACAACCCGCCCGCCGATCAGCAGATTCGCGGCTCGGCCAACGCCCCGCGCCCGAATGTGCCGAACAACGGCGCGCACATGCCGACCGGCGTCGACCCGAATGAGCGCACGCTGCCGCCGGTTCGGTGACCGCGCCACGCCCGGCCTCGCGGTAGTACCGGCGTGCCCACGCAATCCGGCAGGCGTGTCGGCGCGCCTGTCGGTGTTTATCCCGCGAATCTTGATTCGCACCAGTCAGAATGATCACCGGTACCCAGTGGTCCCATGCTCCACGCTCCATGCTCGTTCCAACGCAGAGATGTCCCTTCGCCCTGATAGGCGGCACAGACCAGGGTGGCGGGCCAAGGCTAGGAGAGGGTCGAGACTCGATGATGAGCAGAAGTTCCCTCGGCTTGGCGGCGCGGTCGGCGGTTCTCGCCGGTATCGCGGTCGCGAGTGTCGCGGCGGTGCCCGCGCAAGCCGAACCATTGTGGCCCGGCGGCCCGGATGTTCCCGGTGTCCCGGCGATCGTCCCCGGCATCGCCCCCAGCGATGTCACCGCGCCGTGCGCGACGGCGGGCGCCCGCGCCTGCCTCAAGCTCACCACCAATGAGGCGTGGCTGATGGACAACGGCAAGGTCGTCTTCGGCCCCACCCCCATCTCACACGGCATGCCCGGCTTCGAGACCCCGCCGGGCGTGTTCCACGTGGCGTTCAAGAAGCCGTTCCACTGGAGCACCATGCACAACGCCCCGATGGAATACGCGGTCTTCTTCAACGGCGACATCGCCTTCCACATCGGCCCGGTGGACAAGAAGTCCCACGGCTGCATCCGCATGACCCCGGACGGCGCGCGCGAGTTCTTCAACTACCTCAACCCCGGCGACATGGTCGAGGTCGTGCCGTAACCGAATACATTCGAACCGTTCGAGCCCCCTCGGGAACCTTCCCGAGGGGGCTCGCTCGTTCACCGCAGGTAGGACGCGCCATTGACGTCGAGCACCATCCCCCAACCCTGCCGCTCGACGAAGGTCAGGCGGGGCTGGAGTGGAAGGCGGTGAGGAGCCAGGTGGCGTCTCGGCGGATTAGGGTCCAGGTGGAGCGGACCCAGCGGTCGGCGGGGGGTTCGGATTCGCCGGACATGAGGATGGCGTCGTGGCTGATGATCACGGCGGTGTCGGGGGCGGGGAAGCGGATCAGTTCGGGGTTGGTGCGGACGGTCGAACCGCGCAGGGGGCCTGCGAAAGCCGCGGCCATGCGGGCTCGGACCGCGTCGCGGCCGTCGCTGTAGACGCCGGGCAGCACCGAGGTGGAGTGCGGGTCGTAGTTCGCGACGAAGGCGTCCGCGTCATTGGCGGCCCAGGCGGTGTAGACGCTGGTCAGGACGGCGAGGACGGCGTCGCGGTCGGTGTGTACGGCGGTGTCGGACATGGGTTCCTCCTCGGATCGAGGCCGCGATGAGCGGCTCACGAGTACCTACCGGCGAGCCCTGCGCGATTCATCGCTCACGGTGTACAAAGTTCGGCAGGGGCGATTTCGAGGAGCTGAGCCATGTCGGAAGCAATGGTGGACACGGACTTCGCGGCGCGCACCGACGGGTATCGGCGGGAATTGCTCGCGCATTGCTATCGCATGCTCGGGTCGGTGCAGGATGCCGAGGATCTGGTGCAGGAGACACTGCTGCGAGCCTGGCGGGCGCGCGCGGACTTCGACGAGACCCGGGCCGGAATGCGGACCTGGCTCTACCGCATCGCCACCAACGCCTGCCTGACCGCGCTCGAACAGCGAGGGCGGCGGCCGATGCCCGCCGGACTAGGTCACGCGCCCGGCGAGGATCCCCGCGAGGCGCTGGTGCACGGCGGCGAAATCCCTTGGCTGCAACCGATTCCGGATTCCCTGCTCGCCGATCCCGCCACCGCCGCACTCACCCAGGGCAGTCTGCGGCTGGCTTTGGTGGCGGCCATGCAACTGCTGCCCGCACGCCAGCGGGCCGTGCTGGTACTGCGCGAGGTCCTCGACTGGCCCGCCGCACAGGTGGCCCAGGCCCTGGACATGAGCCCGGCGGCGGTCAACAGCGCCCTGCAGCGAGCCCGGAAGACCTTGCGCGAGAACGGCATCACCGAGGACGAGGTGACCGAGAGCGCCGAACAGCGCACCATCGTCGACAACTACGCCACCGCCTTCCGCAATGCCGACCTGGCCGCCCTGGAGAAGCTCCTCGCCGACGACGTGACCATGGAAATGCCGCCCATGCTCAACTGGTACCTCGGCCGAATGGCCTACCGCGGCTTCATGGCCCGCGTCTTCGACACCCGCGGCACCGACTGGCGTCTACTCCCGGTCGGCGCGAACGGCCAGCCCGCGCTGGCCGCCTACGTCCGCGACGGCGAAGGCACCTACGTCCTACACACCTTGCAGGTCTTCACCATTCGCGACGGTCTCATCGCCGGCATGATCGCCTATCAAGTCGAGGAGATCTTCCGAATCTTCGACCTGGCACCTCGACTGCCCTGAGCCCCAACCCCTTCCGCCTCCTCCCCGCTCCCGAGCAGATCCGTTGCCCGAGTCCGAGGGTTCTACGGCTGTCACTCACAGCGCTTACCCTCAGCGTCACCGGCCTCGTACCTGCGTCGAACTCACTGTTCGACGAGCCTCAGGCGGATTCGTTTGTCTCGGCGAGGAGGCCGTGCTGGTGGGCGAAGGCGGCTGCCTCGGTTCGGCTGGAGACGCCGAGTTTGGTGAGGATGCGGGAGACGTGGACACCGGCGGTGTTGGCACTGATGAAGAGTTCCGCGGCCAGGCCGCGGTTGCTCAGGCCCTTGGCTACCAGGCGCAGGACGTCGAGTTCGCGGGGGGTGAGACCGAAGCGGCCGGAGGCGGTGCCGCCCTGAGGCTTCGGGGCGTGGCCGTTGGTGGTGGCGGACCCGTCGAGGGGGATCCGAGCGCGCTCGGCGACGGCCAGCGCCGCCTGCCGGATCGGGGACGCACCCAGTCGGGTGGCGATCTCGATCAGCTCGCGTAGCGCGATCGCGGCGTGCGGCCGGTTCCCTTCGCCCGCAGCGGATTCCGCGAAACCCAGCAGGGCACCGGCGATCTCGTAGGGCCGTTCGACCGCACGCCATGCGACCACGGCCTCGGCCCAGCGGGCGGCCGAACCCGCCAGGCGAGCCGAGAACACGGCGCGATAGGCGATATCGACCGGTGAAGCCGTGGGCAGGGTGTCGCCGAGGGCCAGCAATTCCACCGGCGCACCGGCGGTTCGGGCCGCCTGCACCACCAGCGGCCAGGCGTCGTGGGGATGCGCGAAAAGGGTTGCCGCGCCGTCCTCGGGCGCGAGCAGACCGGTGAGATCCGCTGCCGCGGTGGCCTCTTCGCCCGCCACCAAGGCCAGTTCACAGCGGAGAGCGACGAGTTCGAGCCGGTACTGCGCGGCCCAGCGGCTGTCCCCCAGTAGTCGCGCCACCCCGCCCGCCGACACGCGCGCCGTGGCCGAATCGCCCTCGGCCAGTGAGATTCGCGCGAAACACAGCATCATGGCGGCCTGGCTCAAGGGCGGCAATTCCTCGAACTGGGTTTCGTCGACGACCGCCCGCGCCTCGTTCCACCGCCCCAGCGCCGAGAGTGCCTGCGCCCATTTCACGTACAGGATGGGGGCGGACTCGGAGAACCGGAATGATTCATGCGCTGCCCGGAGCCCCTGCCGCACCGCCGCGATGGCGGCCTCGTAGCGTCCGGCGGCCACCAGTACCGCCGATTCCCACGTCGCCACATCGACCACGATCCGCGCATCCCCCGCCGACGCGGCCGCTCGATGTGCCTGCGCGAAATGTGCCAGCGCCCAATCCGTTTCACTCGGCCGCGGCCCGCCGGAGCCCTCCACCGCGGCCATGCCCGCCACTTCCACCTCGAGCGCGGCCGACCCCATGGCGGCCACCTCGGCCGCGGCCGCCCCGGCCAGTCCGAGATGGGCGTGCGCCCGGGCGACCAGCGCGTCGATACCCAGTCGCTGCGCGATTGCCAGCGCCGCTCTCGCATCGGCGGCCGATCCCACCGCATCACCTCGGAAGATCCGCGCGGAGGCCGATTGCACCAGCGCCTCGGCCCGTTCGGCCCCCGGGGTTTCCGTCCGCAACAACGCCAGCGCCCGGGTCAGGTCCTCGCCGGGCCCGGCACCGGTGGTCCCGCGTAAGTAGGCCCGCCGCCGGTAGAGCCGCGCCAGCCGTTCCGGTTCGGCTACGACCGACCGGTCCACCGCGGCACCAGCCCCGGCTGCCCCGTCCGTTGCGGCCCCGATCCCGGCCGAAGCATCACCACCCGGGTCGAGGATGGCCAGCGCGGCGTTGGCGGCGGCAATGCCGCGCTCCGTCGCGCCAATGGCGATCGCGACGTCGATGATCTGTTCCAGGACAGCCAATTTGGTGGTGTCCACACGCGATTCGGGGTCCTCGACGCGGTCCCAGAGGGTGAGCAGTTGCTCGAGCAGACGGAGACGTTCGGGATGCGTGGACGGGGTGGCGCCGGCGGCGGACCAGGTGGCGGTGAGGGCTTGCGGAAGATCACCGGCGGCTTGGGTGTGATGGGCCAACTCGGCGAGGGTATCGGCGGTGGGAGTACGGGTTTCGGCACGCAGCGCCTCGGCCAGGCGGGTGTGCAGGCGGGTGCGCTCGATGGGGAGCAGATCGTCGTGGATGGCCTGGCGGATCAGGACATGCCGGAATTCGTACCCGGTGTCGGTGGGTAGCAGCAGGTGACGATCGACGAGTTCGCGTAGCGCACCGGGTAGTTCGTCGGCGGATAGCGAGACGGCGGCGGCGAGCAGCGCGTGCCGGACCGGCGAGCCGATGACGGCGGCCAGCCGGACGGCCGTATGCGCCTGCGGGGACAGCCCGGACTGGAAGCCGAGCAGCAGATCGGTCAGCCCGGCGGGCACCTCCCCCGGCGCGCGCCCCAGCGCCTCCACGAACAGCGGATTGCCGCCGCTGCGCTCGAAAACCTGGGTGATGAGCCGCGGTTCGGGCTCCCGCCCGAGCAGCGCGGCGAGCTGGCGGCCCACCTCGTGGCGGGTCAGCGGGTGCAGATCCAGTACTCGCACACCGGGATTGCGGCGCAGCTCCGCCACGAGTCCGCGCAGCGGCCCGGCCTCGCCGGGCCGGTAGGTGCCGACCAGCAGGGTGTCGGCGTCGGTCAGATTGGCGGCCAGGAAGGTGAGCAGATCGCGGCTGGCGTCGTCGGCCCAGTGCAGATCCTCGAGCACCAGCACCACCGTGCGGGTGAGTGCCAATTGCTCCAGCACCGTGAGGATTTCGCCGAAGAGCCGAATCCGATCGGCTTCCGCGGCCGCCCCGCCGGTGTGAACGGCCAACTGCGGCAACCAGTTCGCGAGCGCCGGGCGCGGCGGCAGCAACTCCGCCACCGCCTCGACGCCGAGTGTGCGCACCAGCGCCCGTGACACCGCCAGGAACGGCGCGAACGCCACCCCGCCGGTCCCCAGCTCCGGGCACCGTCCCACCAGCACCAACGCGTCGGGGTCGAGTCGTTCGCCGAACTCCCCCACCAACCGGGATTTGCCGATCCCGGCCTCGCCCGCGATCAGCACCGTGTGCGCCCCGGGATCCCCCACCGCCTCGACTAGCACGGCCACCTCAGCGGCCCGACCGACCAGGACGCTACTGCCGGGAAAACTCACCACCCCATGATCATGCCGCGACACGGGTAAAGCGGACACCCGAGTCGATGAATAACGAATAGTCGTGATGTGGGGGCATCCTCTTTATCGGAAGACTCGATGTCATGAGCAGCAACGAGAACGCCCTGGACAACACCGATATCCACCCCTTCCGGATCGACATCCCGCAGGCCGATCTGGACGATCTCCACGAGCGGCTGACCCGCACCCGGTGGATCGACGAGGCGCCCGGCACCGGCTGGGAGCGCGGCGTCCCGACCTCCTACCTGCGCGAGCTGGCCGGCTACTGGGCCGAGAAGTTCGATTGGCGGGCCGTGGAAGCCGAGCTCAACGCCTACCCACAGTTCACCACCACCATCGATGGTCAGAACCTGCACTTCCTGCACATCCGCTCCGAGCAGGCGGACGCCACTCCGCTCATGCTGATCCACGGCTGGCCCGGCACCCCCGCCGACTTCCTGGCCATGATCGGCCCGCTGACCGACCCGGCCGGGCACGGTGAGCCTGACGCCCCGGCCTTCCACCTGGTGATCCCCACCCTCCCCGGCCACGGCTTCTCCGGCCCGCTCACCGAAACCGGTTGGGGCGACGGCAAGGTCGCCGCCGCGCTGGCCGAACTCATGGCCCGGCTCGGATATGAGCGCTACGGCGTGCAGGGCGGCGACCACGGCGCGTTCGTGGCCCCGCGCCTGGGCCGCGAGCACGGCGCGCACGTGATCGGCGTGCACGTCAACGCACTGGTCACCTTCCCGACCGGCGATCCGGCCGACATGGCCGCGCTCACCGACGCCGAAAAGCAGCGGCTGGCGGCGATGAAGCAGTGGCAGGACGACGGCTCGGCCTACATGAGCCTGGCCGGCTCGCGTCCGAACACCCTCGCGCAACTGCTCGCGGATTCGCCCGCGGGACAGCTGGGCTGGATCGTGGAGAAGTACAAGGAGTGGACCGACGCGGCGCACGAACTGCCCGAAGACGCCATCGACCGGGATCGGATCCTGACCACGGTGAGCATCTACTGGCTCACCGATACCGCCCGCAGCGTCGCGAACTACTACTACGAGCGCTTCCACGACTACACCACGTTCGCACCCAAGCCGAAGGGCACCGTGCCCACCGGTGTCGCGGTGTTCCCGACCGCGGACTTCGCGATCCGCCGCTTCGCGGAGAAGGCCCACCATGTCGTGCACTGGTCGGAGTTCTACTCCGGCGGCCACTTTCCCGCACTGGAGGTGCCGGACCTGCTGGTCGGCGACATCCGGGAGTTCTTCGCGGGCCTCGCTCGCTGAACCGGAGCCCGGCCGCCCCGCGCACCGGGGCGGCCGGTCGGCGCTGGCGGGATCGGTCAAGCATATTGCCGCACAGGGTGACCCAGGCTACAGTTACGCACCAGTAGGAACGCTGGCGTTCCCAGATTGGCTGCGGAGGGATCGACATGGAGAAGGCAATGAGTTCGACGAGTGGAGCCCGGCATCCGCTCGCGCCGGCCGGATCCGCCGAAACCGCCGCGGCCGCACCGATCTCCGATCCACTGCGTGATGTGCGCTCGCTCTCGACCGCGCTGGTCGCGCATTTCGCCGAACATGTGGCCCGCTGCGGCACGCTGCCCGGTGACGCGCTGCGCGGCGAGGTCACCACCGTCACGCGGACCTGTCTGGAACTCGCCGCCGGGGTGCTCGAGGGCCGCGATGTGAGCGGGAAAATCGAACGGCTGCAACGCGCGGGCGCGGACTGGGCGCGCGAGGGCATTCCCATCGGCACCATTCATCGCGCCGTCCACGACGGGTTCGCGCTGGGCTTCGATCTCATCGTCGACGCCACCGGGCCCGAGGACTACGCGCGACTGGCGGTGACCGCGCGCCGGCTGTTCGAGGTGCTGGCCATGGTGGATTCGGCGTTCGCGGTGGCCTATGTACGCGAGCATCGGGCCGTGGTGGCCGAGCATCACACGGCGGTGCACACGGTGGCCTCGGCGCTGCTGGCCGGGCATCCGACCTCGACCATGGCGCGGGCGGGCGGCCTCGAGATCGACGAGTCGTATTACATTCTGGCCCTGAGCATTCCGGCGCATGCGGGCGAATCCGATCCGCGGGTGGACGGCGAGGTGGTGGCCCGGCGCAAGCTGCGGCGCGTGCAGTCGGAACTGGCCCGCCGCGCCGGGGGCCGCGCGTTGTCGCTGCTGAGCGCCGACGGCGGCACCGTACTGCTGCCGGCGAGCGATGCCAGCACCGCCGAGCTCGACGAGCTGATCGCCGGATTGTCCACGGCCGCACAGGTTCCGCTCACCGCCACCGTGATCCACGCCGAGACCCCGCGCATTCCGGAGGCCGCCGAGCAGGCGCACGAACTCCTGGACATGGTGCACCGGTTGGAGTGCGCGTCCGGACTGCACAGCTTCGACGACCTGGCCATGGAGTATCAGCTCACCCGCCCGGGTCCGGGCCGGGAATACCTCGGCACCCTGCTGGATCCGCTGGACGAGTTTCCCGAGCTGCTCGAGACGCTGCGCCGGCACATCGGCAACGACCTGAGCCGACGGCATACGGCGCGACTGCTGGGCGTGCACACCAATACCGTCGACAATCGGCTCAAACGGATCGGGCAGCTGACCGGATTCGATCCGGCCCAGCCGTCCGGGTTGTGGTATCTGCGTTCGGCATTGGTGGCACGCAGTTACCGCAAGGCCGAACGGGTGCGGATCGGACGGCCCGACACCATGGTGGCCAGCAGCGCGATGAAGTGACCGTGTTCGGCCAGCGCGCGCGGTGTGGCGGCCACCGACCACACCGTGCGGACCTCCGCCGGCGGCAGCGGGCGATCGGCGAGGCGATCGGCCAGCCAGTCCACCATGAGCGGTGTCGCCAGGAACTGCAGCGGCAGATGGGTACTGAGGCGATCACGCAGATAGCGGACGTGCGCGCCGCGCGCGCGGTAGCGCTGGACGTGGGCGTCGACATCGGCGACGGCGATCACCTCGTCATTGACACCCTGCACGACCAGCAGCGGCATGGCGGGCGCCTGCCCGCCGGGCTCGATGTCGTCGAGCACGCGCCGCATTCCGGGGCGGGTCAACAGCGCACCGAGGCCACCGCGGATGTGCCGGTTGGCATTTCGACCGGCGTAGCGGGCCAGCAGGGGCAGGGTGGCGATGGACTCGGCGCGGTCGAGCAGCTCGATGTAGTCGTCGGAGACGATGTCGCGCACGGTGTCGTCGAGGCCCGGGTAGGCGCGGCGCAGCCCGGCGGTGAAGACCATGGCGAAACCCGCGAACGGTGAACCGTTGAGGCGTACGAACGCCGCCGCCGGATCACCGACCGGGGAACCCGCGACCGCACCGGCGATATCGAGTTCCGGGGCGTAGCCCGCCGCCAGTTCCGCCGCCCACGCGGTGGCCAGACCGCCACCCGAGTAGCCCCACAACCCGATTCGGGTACGCGGATGCAGGCCCAGCGGGGCGAATCGCAGTGCGGCGCGCAAGCCGTCGAGGGCCCGGTAGCCGGGTTCGCGGGCGGCGCCGAAATGGCCGTTCGGCCCTTCGTGATCGGGGACCGAGACCGCCCAGCCGCGTGCCAGGGCGGCGGCGATGAGCGGGAACTCGATCTGTGGGATCGCGCCCAGGGCGCGGGCGCGATGCTGTAAAGCGTAGGAGGGGAAGCACTTCGGGGCGACGGCGTCGATGGCGCACTGGAACGACACCAGCGGGCGGTCCACCGCCGGATCGGCATCCCAAGGCAGCAGCACGGTGGTCACCGCTGCTTCCGGGTTCCCGTTGAGATCGCTACTGCGGTAGAGCAATTGCCACGCTCTGACCCGCTGCGGGATGCTCCCCAGCAGGGCGAGCCGCACCGGCCGCGAGCGCAGGATGGTGCCCGGTGCGACGGCAGCCGGGTCGATCGGCGAACGGTAGAACGGGTCCAGGCCGGGCAGCAGCGGCCGTGCACCGGGCGTGCCGAAATCTTGTGGGAGATCGACAGTTTCGATCGCTTCACCGATGGTCACGGCGTTCCTTTCGTCGAGCGGGCAGAGACGACAGCAAGCTAGATGTGGCCGGAGCCACCGATGATCCAGGGGTTGAAGGTGCACACCAGGTTCGGGTGTGCGGCCGGATCGAGGGCGTGCAGGGCGATGGACGCGGCGCGCGGCGAGTACATGATGGTCAGGTGGTCGGAGACGTCCTCGGGGCAATCCTGTTGCAGCGTGATGTTTTCCACGGTCGCATCGGGCCCCGGGGTGAGGAAGGTCCAGTCGTAGGGGTTCGAGATCTCGTCGTGGGTGGTGCCCACGGCGGTGTACGCGACGCCCGGCACGGTGTCGCCGCCGCCGTTCAGCTTCGCGTAGAAGTCCGAGCCGACAACCTGTTCGGTATTGGCCTGCCCGATCAACGGCTGATAGAAGCCGAGGATATCGAGCCCGAGATTGGTGATGAACCGGCCCATGCTCGCCAAGCCCAGCAACGAGGTGCCGTGCGTGGTCGCGCCGAAGCTGATCACCTTGCCGACTTTCCCCTGCCCGCCTTCGAATTTCAGGTATTGGCTGGTGACCGGTCCGCCCTGGGAATGCGCGAGCACGTCCACGGCGGGCGCGCCGGTGGCGGCCAGCACCCGATCCACGAACTGCGCGAGCTGCCGCGCGGAATCCTCCATCGGGCCGACGCCGTAGCGGCCGGGCAGGATCGGGCCGATCCCGCCGCCGCCCAACGGGGTCTCGCGGCCGAAATTGAAGGCGAAGACACAGAATCCGGCGCGGGCGACCTGCGGGGACAGGAACGAGAAGCTGTCGTAGGTGTTGAGCCAGGTGCCGTGCACCAGCACCACCGGTCGCGGATGTTCGGCGGTGGGTTTGCAGTTCCAGTCGTTGGCTCCGGGCGGCGCGGCGTCCGGGTGGGCCAGGCCGTAGGCGAAGGCCGCCAGGTAGGCCGACATCTCCGGGCCGACACCGGCCGTGTCCGAGGCGGTGCTGACGATCGCCGAGCCGGAACTGCTCCCGGCGTCGGCGGGTTCGGCACCGGTCACACCGGCCGAGCAGGCGACCGCCAGTGCGGTCGCGCCGGCGAACACGGTACTGCCGAGGGTACGGATGGTCGGCCTCATGAAATCTCCTACTGCCTCACGCGGATCGGACCGAACGCGTCGAATCCGATTGCGACCGTAAGAGCGCGCTGTGGCCTGTGTCACCGGCGCTGTGTCAGGTGACAGTGCCCCACGCCGAGGGCGCCGGCCGGTTGTGGCGACCTACAGCTCAGGCGGGTGTGGAGGCCAAGGCGATGGCGGAGCGGGTGAACAGCGGCACCAGTTCCGGCAGCGCCTGCGCGCCCTTCTGGTGCAGGCAGGCGCGCACCCGATCGTCGATGCCGCCGAGCAGCATGTCGATCAGCTGCCGGTCGGGTTCGGCGGAAAGATCGCCGTCGCGCACGCCGACCGCCACCACCGCCATGATGTAGTCGGCGAAACGCTCGTGCACGCGCAGGCGGTGTTCGATCAATCCCGGTCCGGCCGCGAGGGTTTCGACATACAGTGCGCGGGCAGCCTGCGGTTGCATGGCGAGCACGTTGAGATATATCTCGAAGGAGATCCGCACGCGCTCCGCGAAATTCACGCCTTCCAGGCCGGTCACGGTCTCGCGTAGCTGTTCCAGGGCCGCGCCGACCGCGAGATCGTAAGCCGCGCCGAAGCATTCGTCCTTGCTGCCGAATACCGCGTAGAAGGTGCGGCGGGCCACCTGGGCCCGGGTCACGATATCGGCGACCGTGGTGGCCGCGAAGCCCAGTTCCCCCACCGCGTCCAGTACCGCGGTGCACAACCGCGCGTACTGTGACGCCTCCACCTGCTCGCGAGTCAGCCCGTGCCGGCCACGCGGCAACGGACCCTGCTCACCGACGGTTTCCACACTCACGCCCTCAGAATAGGTTTCCACGTCACCGACGACTAACGGTCCGGCCAATACCAGGCCGGTTCATCCAGCCGTCCCTGTCCCGCCACCGTCGTCGCTCCCTCCCGTTTCACCAATTCGATCATGTTCGCGTCGGTGTATTCGTCGATGACACCGATCAATTCATCGGAGTGGCTCACCACCACCAGCTGGGTGCCCGCGCCGGCGCGGGCGATGAGGCGGCCCAGCGGGCCCAGCAACTCCGGGTGCAGGCTGGTCTCGGGCTCGTTGAGGACCAATAGCTGGGGCGGGCGCGGGGACAGCAGCGCGGCGGCGAGCAGCAGGTAGCGCAGGGTGCCGTCGGAGAGTTCGGGGGCGGCCAGCGGGCGGAAGAGCTTGGGCTGGTGCAGGAGCAACTCGAAGCGGCCGCCGTCGCCGACGATCTCGAGGCGGCTGCCGGGGAAGGCGTTGTCGACGGCCTCGGCCAGGGCCGCGGCGTCGCCGATCTCGATGATGGTCTGTAGCGCGGCGGCCGCGTCCGCGCCGTCGTGGGCCAATGCCATGGTGCGGGTGCCGAGCTGGGGTGCGCGGGCGGGCGCGGCGACATCGGTGCGCAGGTGGTCGTAGAAGCGCCAGGAGCGGATGCGTTCACGCAGGACCAGCAGGTCGGGGGCGCGCTGCGGGTCGGCGAGTTCGGAGAGCATGGAGTCGTAGGGCTTCACGGTGTGCGGCACCATGCCCCAGCCGCCGCCCTCCTCGCGCAGCCGAACCACCGGTCCGCCGCGATCGGCCAGCAGGGTCGAGGGCCGCAGCACCGGTCCGGCCCAGGCTGCCTCGGCTTTGATCTCCGGGTCCATTTTGAACATCGACTCGGCGGGGATGGGGATGCCCAGTTCGGCCGCGTAGCCGAAGTCCTCGCCGGCGAATCCGATCCGCAACCGCAGCGGGATATTCGGGCCGGAGCGGCCGGGCCCGGCGAAGAACGTCGACTCCAGCCCGCCCTCCCGTGCCAGCCCCGCGACCGCGCCATTGTGCGCGAAATCGGCCAGCAGCCGCAGCACTCGATAGAGACTGGACTTACCGCTGCCGTTCGCCCCGGTAACCACGTTCATCCGGCCGAGGGGGACCCGCAGATTGCGCAGGGACCGGTAGTTCTCCACGGCCAACGTGGTCAGCATGCGCCCCAGCTTATCTACCGACCAGTCACCACGAATTGTTGTGCGTTAGTCGGGGTGGCGGGCGCGCCACTCGCGGTAGGCGATTCGGCAGCACACGGCGCACGGGCGGTAGCCGGCGGCTATCGCGGTGTGTTCGTCGGCGAAGAAGACTCGGTGGGCGGCGTAACCGCCGCGGGCCAGGGCGCGGAGGGCGGCCGGGCAGTCCAGGCGGCCGTAGATACGCATCCGGCGATGCCCGCCGACCAGGCCGGGACGGTCGCTGTCGTAGGGGCGGCCGTCGGGGCCGAGCAGGGTGTACACGGTCAGGCGTCGTGGAAGACGAGGCCGAGGGTGTGACGCTGCCCGGACCTGACGACGCTCACCCCGTGCCGCATGGGTGCGGCCGACCATCCTCGTGCGCCGCGCACCGGGCGGTCACGGGTGGTGAAGATGAGCCCGTGGCCCTGGGGCAATGACATTGCCGCGCCGCGGGATTGGGCGCGCGGGCGCTGCTCGACCAGGAGGAACTCGCCACCGGTGTAGTCGACGGCGGGTGCGTCCAGGCCGATCACGACCTGGAGGGGAAACACCATGTCTCCGAACAGGTCCCGATGCAAGGCGTTCCAGTCGCCGGGGCCGTAGCGCAGCAGGATCTGGGAGCTCTTGACCTGTCCGGCGCGGTGGCAGCGGTCGATCCACTCGTCGAGGGTGTCCGGCCAGGTGCCGGGGCGGCCCAGGCGCGCGGCCCAATCCCGGGCGATGGGAAGGAGTTTCGGGTAGAACGCGGACCGTAGTTCGGCCACGATGCGCGGCAACTCGTGGGTGAAGTACCGGTACTCCCCCGAACCGAACCGGTGCCGGGCCATGTCGACCGTGGAGCGGAACCGCTGGTCGTCATCGTAAAGGCCGGCGAGGGTGTGACATTCGTCGGCCGCGAGCAGCTGCCCCAGTAGGGCATGCCCGTGTTCGTCGAGCTCTCCGGCCAGGGCCGCCCAGTCCTGCTGGGCGACCCGCCCGGCCCACACCGAGGCCACGGTGCCGGTCGTCACGCGACCCGCTCCAACTCCAGCAACTGCTGCTTGCGCTCCACGCCCCCGGCATACCCGGTCAGCGAACCGTCCGCGCCGATCACCCGGTGACACGGCCGCACGATCAGCAACGGATTCGCACCGATCGCCGATCCGACCGCCCGCACCGCGGCCCGGGACGCGCCGACCCGCCGCGCGATGTCCCCATACGTGGTGGTGCTGCCGTACGGGATCTCCTCGAGTGCCTGCCAGACACGGCGCTGGAATTCGGTGCCGCCGTCCCCGAATCGCAGATCGAATCCGGTCCGCTCACCCGCGAAGTAGGCGGTCAGCTGCGGCACGACCGCCGCGAAGGCGTCCGCGTCGGCCACCCAATCCGGTTCCACCAGAACGCTCTTCGCCCCGGTCATCGATACCGACTTCAGGACGAGCCCGCCCTCGCGGAGTTCCCCCGTGAGCAGCAGTTCCCCGACCGGGCTGCTCATCGTCGTATACACGGTCATCTCTTCCTCCTCGATCGTCGTTCCTTGTCCATCACCCACTCTCGCCGACCGCAAACGCGATCACCGGCAGAAATCGGCCATGGCATTTCGCGGTATTCGGACGTCACTCCAGGGCACCCATTCCGCCAACCTGCGCCCCGCACCGCGCCTAGACTCTGCGGCATGGGTGTGGCCTGGCCCGATACGGTCGACGATGTACTCGGGGGCGATCTGACCTGCGCGCTGGGGATCAAGACCGATGCGGGCGGGGTGGTGGTGTCCACGCTCGCGCCGATCGGGCTGCGGGATCGGGAGCGCGGGACGGTGGGCGTGACGACATCCCTCGGATTCGGGCGGAAGTTGTTGCGGATCAAGAAGGATCCGAAGGTCGCGCTCGCTTATCACAGCCGCGCACACGGGATCGGGGATGCGGGGAATCAGCGGTTCGTGCTGGTTCAGGGCGTCGCCGAATTCGATCCGACACCGGATCAGGATGCGCTCGACGCCATCGGGGAGCAGGCGACGCCGTACCTGGGGGCGTTGCGGCGCGGACCGTTCTGGGATCGATGGCTCAGCGCCTACTACGCCGATCGGGTGCTGGTGACGGTCGAAGTGCGGCGGATCATCGTGTGGCCGGATCTGCGAGCGGCCGGGGAGCCGGAAGTGTTCGGCGAACCGCTGAAGGCGGAAGATCCTGCGGCGCAACGGCCTCCAGGGAAGGGCACGGGTCCGCGGGTCGATGTCGGCAAGGCCGCGAAGCGGGCCGGGAAGCTGCCGCATCACCTGCTCGCGTATCAGCAGGCGGATGGATTTCCGGCGGTGGTGCCGTTCGAATCGGTGACCGCGGAGGCGGGTGGCCTGCGGATGTCCGTGCCCGCCGGACTGCCCGACGGTGGGCGACGCGCGGGCCTGCTCTCGCACGACTACCGGCCGGCGCTGATCGGGCTCGAAACCCGCCAGCACACCGGCTGGCTCGACGTGACCGACGGGGCGGCCGTGTACGCACCGCACACGGCGTCGGGATTCGTTGCGCCGCCGAACAAGACGCTGCTGTTGCTGGCCAACGGCTATCTCGCGCGGCGCGGTCTGCGCGAGGCGGCCGCAACGGGCCTCCTCGACGCCCTCGCCTGATCCCGCAACGCACCGATACCCGAAATCCACTGGCCGCGAGCCGATCCCGGGCCGATACTGCAGCCATGGATCTCGATCGCGCACGTACCGATTGGCTCGAGCAAGGGTTCGTCATGCTGCCCGGATATCTGCCGCGCGAGGTCCTCGCCCCGGCGCTGGCCGAACTGGAGCTCATGTTCCCGACTGCGGCGGGGTTCCACGAGGGCACCGATCCGCGGCGGGAACGCTTTCTGGGCGACGAATTCGCGGGGATCGACACGTTTCCGTTCGCGAGCACGGAGGTAAGTCTGCTGCCGGTGCACCGCCTGCTCACCGATCTTGCGCGCGGGCTGCTGGGCAGCGACGATATCCGGCTGTACGGGGCCGAGGCGTGGGCGAAGTACACGGGCGCGGCGGACTACGACCAGGAGTTGCACCGGGACTACCTCAATCACACTGTGCTGGTGCCGAGTTCGGCGCCCGAGTTCCGGCAGGTTGAGATGTTCGTGTTCCTCGACGATGTACCCGAGGACCTCGGACCGCCGCATCTGGTGCCCACCACCGAGACCAAGGATGCGCCCGCCACACCGAACTGGTTCTCCGCCAAAGCTTCTCCCGGATCGGAGCGGCAGCGCGGCCGGTTTCACGCCGCTCGCCCCGACTGGTATGAGCGGGAGGTGTCGGCGGCGGGTCCGGCCGGCACGGTCATCGCCTTCGAACAGGGCACCTTTCACCGGGGCACCGGAATGACCCGGCCCGGCGGCGCTCGATATTCGATGCATCTGAACTATCGGCGGGCCGATGCGGAGTGGGGTCAGCGGGTGGGCTGGGCCGTCCGCAGTCACGAGGCGGCCTGGTATCGATTCGTGTCGCGGGCCACGCCGAGCCAGCTCGAACTGGTCGGCTTCCCACCGGCCGGTCACCCCTATTGGACTGCGGAAACACGAGCGGGAATGACGCTGCGCTACCCCGGGCTGGACGTCTCACACTGGGCGTAACTAGACAGGTAAACTTGCAAGTTTGACTGTCCTCATGGCAGGCTGGCCCGGTGAGCGCTGACAAGGCGGCCGGACCCACGGCCGAGGTGGCCGCCGCGGCCGGTGAACTGCGAGTGGTGGCCAGCAGGTTGTTGCGGCAGTTGCGGTCGGCGCGGGCCGGCATCGAGATGACGCCCTCGCAGGCCGTGGCGCTGAGTCGGCTCGGCAGCGAGGGCCCGATGTCGGTGGCCGACCTCGCCCGCGCCGAACGCGTCCGCCCGCAGTCGATGCGCACCACCCTCGCCGCCCTCGAGGAACGCGGAATGGTTTCCCGCGCACCGCATCCCACCGATCAGCGCCAGGTGCTGGTGTCGCTCAGCGACACCGGCCACCGGCTGCTGCGCCTGGCCCACGATGCCAAAGAGGACTGGCTGGCCACCGCGATCACCACGAAATTGACGGCCGCCGAGCGGGATTCGCTGATCGCCGCGATCCCGCTGCTGGCTCGGCTGGTCGAGGACTGACCGGACTCCCCCGCAACGACCCGAACCGACATCGCCACTACCGGAACAGGACTGCCCATGACCACGAACCTGCTCGACCCGAAGACCGCTCTGGTGCTGATCGACCTGCAGCGCGGCATCGCCGCCATGCCCACCCAACCGCATACCGCCGACGAGGTGATCCACCGGGGAGCCCAGTTGGCCAAGGCCTTTCGCGAGCGGCATCTGCCGGTAGTCCTGGTCCGCGTGTCCTTCTCCGAGGACGGCGGCGACATGCCGCCCGGCCGCAACATGCAGCCCACCGGCGCCCGCCAGACCCCGCCCCAGGGCTGGGACGAACTCGTCGACGAACTCGATGTCCAGCCCTCCGACATCCGGGTCACCAAGCGCCAGTGGGGCGCCTTCCACGGCACCGACCTCGACCTGCAACTCCGCCGCCGCGGAATCACCACCATCGTCCTCGGTGGCATCGCCACCAGCATCGGCGTCGAATCCACCGCCCGAGCCGCCCACGAACACGGCTACCACGTGGTCATCGCCACCGACGCCTCCGCCGACCGCGACCCCGCCTCCCACACCCACTCCCTCGAAAAAATCTTCCCCCGCCTCGGCATCACCGCCACCACGGAAGAGATCCTCGACGCCGTCTCCGACATTCCAGCCGAGAACTGACCCGGAAACTCTCAGCGAGCCGAGTGAGATCGCCGTGGCCTTGCGGGCCACGGCGATCGGTTATTTCGGTCGGGTGTGGGCTCGGGACCATAGGGTGGGCCAGCCGTCGGCGGGGAGCCAGGCGGTGGGGATGAGCAGGCCGTGGGCGGCTATGTGGGTCCAGAAGTGTTCTCGGTCAGGGCCGAGATCGAATGGGGTGGGGGTTAGTTCGAGGGCGGCGGGCCAGGCGGTGTGCCAGGGGCCGGTGGGGTCGTCGAGAGCTGTGGTGGGGAAGCCGGGGATGGTGAGGGCTCGCGGTGGACTGATCGAGGTGACCGGGATGTGATGTGCCGGTGCGCACGTCGTGGCGAGGATCAGGGGGCAGAGTAGGTCGGGGGTGGGGTGGCGGGTGAGGGCATGGGTCAGGGACGGGTCGTCGCGGCGGGATAGGCGGCCGAGGGCGGCTCGGATGCGCTGGGCGATCAGGTCCAGGGAGCGGGCGGCGGCGATGTCCGGGTCTTTGACCAGTGCGCGCAGGGTTTTCGAGGGGATCGGCGCGTCCGTCGTGATGGTGTGCAGGCGTGGATGGCGGGTCAGGATCGCCGGGTCGAGGGTGTCTAGGGCGAGGGACAGGGGGCGGGTGCCGGTGGCGGTCCACAACTGCGGCAAGTCAGCCGGGTGGGCGGCGAGGAAGTCGGCGCACAGGCGGGTCAGGCGGTCGGCGGTCGAACGGCGCAGGGCGGTAAGACATTTCGGGTCGCCGTCCGGGTCTCCGGTCAGGGCGGCGACGGCGCGAAGGGCGGGTTCGGCGTCGATCATCGCTTTGCGGGCCGCCTCGCGCAGGGCCGGGCCGACTTCGCGGATCGGGTTGGTGGTGCCGCGGTGGGACCGTGCGGGAGGATTCGCCTCCACCGGGTCCACCGGATCGGTATCGGGTTCCTCGGTGCGCAGGGTCGCCGCCCAGGTCTGGAGGGCCTGGCGCAGTGCGGGATCGGCTTCGTTGTTGAAGCGGCCCGCCATTTCCCGCACCGACCAGCCGTGGCCGGTGCGGCGGAGTTCGGCGTTGGCCGCGATGGTGTCCCGCTCGTCGCGCAGCGCGACCAGGATGCTGAGGCCGCGTGCGGCCTGCTCTTGATACCACGGTCCGGCAATGCAATTGCCCATGTAGTCCGACCATTCCGCGAGCCGGGACGCGCTACGCGCGACCTGCAGGCGCACGGTGGTTCCGGGCACGAGGGCGCCGTCGTGCGCGAGTACCGTGTCGTCCACGTCGAATTCGCTGATCAGTGCCGACGCCACGACACCACTGCCGATGAGTGCGGCGCACAGCCCCACCCAGTCCCGGCAGCGGCCGGGCGCGGTAGCGCCGAGCGCGAGCAGCTGGGCGGTCCCGGCCACCGCGAGCGGGATCGAGTCCGGGCGCGGCGTCAGCGGATCGGGCTGCCGCCGTTTCGGATTCGTGTCGAACTCGGGCACCCGATAGTAGGGCTCGAGGACCGCGGCCTCGTGTCCGCGTGCCCGGGCCATGGCATCGGCCAGGTCGGCGAGCCAGAGCAGGTCCGACGCCCGTTCCACCGCGGCAGCACCCTCGGCCGCGTCGGCCAGGCGGGTTGCCAGGGTCGGGCGGCTGCGGCGGACCAGGGGCTCGCACTGCCAGTTCTCGGGAGGCCGGTAGGGGGTGTGGGGGATCTCGGCGCGCCAGGCGCGCAGGGATTTCGAATCCCACTCCTCCGGTAGTACGTCGGGCGGGATCTGTTGGCTGAACAGGTTCAGGCACCAGTCGTGGATGGCGGTTCCGTAGGCCAGCGCGGTGGTCAGGCGGGCGCGCACGAACTTGTCGAAAGCGGGTCCCTGCGGCTGCTGCTGCCGCAGCCAAGCGTCGATCTCCCGGATATGGACGATGGGTCGGGTCGGCGGGACCGGTGGCGCGCCCTTCAGCCGCAGGGTCTGGAGCTCGGGGAACGCGATCCCGGATGCGGCCCGCCTCGCTTCGGCCCGGGTGAACAGCGCTGAGACGGCGGCGAATTCGTCGCGGACCCGCGCGATGCCTGCGGTGACGCCGAGTTCGTGCACTGCGACCGCGGCGCGCAGCAGTACCGTCGCGGCGAGCGCGTCCTGGATCGCCCGTTCCACGGAATGCCGCCACAGGCTGTGCCAGGTGGGCCGGAAGTGGATGGCGCTCAACAGGGTCAGTTGACGGGATGTCGAATCCTGCGCCAGCTTGATCACTTCCGCCTCGTCGAACTGGCGGTAGCGTTCGGACAACGCGTCCAGCCCCGACAGGTCGTGGCTGGCGATCAGCCGTTCGCGGTCCGCGTCGGCGAGTTGCCGGGCGCAGACCTGTTCCCACAGGTCCAGCACCAGTTCCAGTCGCCGTCGCGGCGAATAGGGTTCGAGCACGCGGCGCAGGTTGGCCGCCAGTACCGAGGGTGCGCCGTCGGGGATCGGGTCGACTCCGTCGGGCGCCCGCAGCGCGAGCACGCGCACCAGCTGCTCCGGTCCGAGCACTTCGGCCGCGGCCGACGCCAGAATCACGGTGGCCCAGTGGCCTTCGCCGATGGCCTGTTCGGCGGCGGCGCCTACCGGTTTGGTGGCGGTGACCCCGAACATCGCGACCAGGGTGGCCCCGCGCTCCCCCAGCCGCCACGCGCCGCCGAGTTTCAGTACGCGCAGCGCGGCCAGTACCGCGTCGCGCCGGTCGCCGGGCGCGCCGGCCAGCCGGGCGGAGACGAAACCCTCGCCGAGATCGATTCCGGCACCGGCGATCACGGTGCCGCCGAGTTCGATGAGCCCGGCCAGATCGGCGCAGGCGATGGCCACGCGCACCGAATCGCTGTCGCGCGGACCCAGCACGACCGCCGCGCCCTCGGGCCCGTCGTGGCCGACAACTTCCCCGGTCTCGACCAGCCAGGCGCGCCGATCCCGCTCCGCGACCATGCCGAAAGCCAACCGCACTGCCAAAAGTGAACTCCCACCGCCGAATTGCCGTACCAGCAGCGCACGGCAGTACTCCCGCCTCGACCATACGGCCGGGGCGGGAGTATCGGCAATCAAGTTTTCACGATCACAATCGGCGTGCGTCGATCATCCAGATCTGTATATTGGCGGCCTCGTGATTGGATCCGATCGATCCGATCATGCGGACCAGATCGGTGACATCCTCTGTCCGGGCGAGCAATTCGACCCGTAACCCGGCGGAGACATCGGTTTCGAAACGCTGTCCGCGATAGCTTTCGACGCGGTTGTCACGGTCGTCCACCCGGTAGACCTGGGTGACCACCATGCGCCGGACGCCGAACGCGGCCAGGGCCTGTTTGATCTGATCGAACAGGCCGGGCGGCAACACCAGCGTCAATAACTTCGCGTCCGCGCCGCCGCCCGGGTCCATACCGTGGTATCCGATCATGCCGCCCAACTGCAGCGGCGCCGACATCAGGATTCCTTGGCCGGAATCTCCGCTCCATCCTGTTCAGCGGGCGCACGCGCCGGTGGTTTCTTCAGCACCCCCGATTGCGCGTGCACGAGCGTCTCGTCCGGATAGGCCTCTTCCTCGTGCGCTCCGACGTCGCCGGTCTCGAGCACTTCGTCCGGCATGCGCAGACTCATGAACAGACTCAATATCTTCAGGATCGCGAACGTGATGAACGCGTCCCACACGATGACCGTGCCGGCCGCACCCGCCTGCCACAGCAGCAGTTTCGGATTGTGCCCGTAGAGCCAGCCGCCGTAGGTGGAATCCGCCGCGCCGCCGGTGCCGAGGTACACCTTGATGTTCGGGTCGGCCAGCACGCCGACCAGCATGCCGCCCGCCAGGCCCGCCACGCCGTGGGTGTGGACCACGCCGAGGGTGTCGTCGACCTTGCGGAACAGCCGGGTGCGCCCGAGCTTGTTCCACGACAGCCACACCAGGGTCGAGGCGATGAGCCCGATCACCATGGCGCCGAAGCTGTTCACGAAGCCCGCCGCCGGGGTGATCGCGACCAGACCGGCGATCATGCCGTTGACCGCGCCCAGGAAGTTGGGCTTCCGTGACGGACCCGCGAACATGTCCCACAGCACCCAGGTCAGCACCGCGACCGCGGTGGCCAGGTTGGTATTGATGACGGCCAGCGAGGCGTCGGATCCGGAGAAGTACGGGTCACCGCCGTTGAATCCGTTCCAGCCCAGCCACAGGATGCCGGCCCCGGCCGCGGCCATGGGCAGGTTGTTGGGGACCGCGCGTTCTCGGTCGCGGGCCAGGCGTGGTCCGATGACCGCCGCGGCCACGAAACCCGTGGTGCCCGCGGCCAAGTGGATGACGTACCCGCCGGAGTAGTCGAGCGCGCCCATCTGTGACCACCAGCCGCCGCCCCAGATCAGGAAGGCATTGACCGAATAGGCCAGCGTCGACCAGAGCGGGACGAAGATCAGCCACACCTTGAAATTGATGCGCCCGATCACGCTGCCCAGGAACAACAGTGGCGTGATGGCCGCGAACACGAACTGGAAGTAGGCCAGCGTGGTCTCGGAGAACCGGAACTTGGGCATGAGTCCGTCGAGGAGCGGAATCACCGCCTGCTCTTGATTATTGGACCCGAGAATCGTGTGTGGCTTACCGATTGCGGCTCGCAGAATTCCTGGGCCGAGTTTGATGGGTTCGCCGAACCCCATCTTGAAGCCCCACAGCACCCATACGACCAGGACCAGCGAGAATCCGGTGAATGCCATGAGCATGGTATTGACGGCCCATTTGCGTTGCACGATACCGCCATACAAGATCGCGATACCGGGAATGCTCATGAGACCGACTAGAGTGGCGGCAACCAGTTGCCAGGCATTATCGCCGGGGTTCAGCCAGTCGGGATACGGTGACATTGTTCAGCGCTACCTCACCGCGGAGCAGGCAGGCACCATACCGGCTCCAGCACTAAATTACGTTGTGACATAAGGTGTCTGGCGTCACATTGGGTGAACCAAGTGTTGTGCCGTAACGTTTCCCGGCGATTACCTACGGTTAAATCTGGATTTCGCGGTTCGGTCACGAATGCACGTGCATTCGAAATGAACGACTCACCAATAAATTCCGACCAGTTGGAACTCGATCGACAGGGTGCGATCACTCCCGTACGATCTGGCTACGGGGAGCATCGGCCGGTTCGAACGGGGGAAATGGAGTTGAGGAGTCGTCTACCGGCGACCATGCGCAATGCCGCGCAGTGGACGCGACGCTTCGTGCGCACCGCGCCCGGCGTCATCGGTGCGGTGGGCGCTGCCCTCGCGCTCTTGGCTCTGATCGCCGGTCTGGTGACCGAGAATGCGCAGAGCGCCAAGATCACTCGGCACGACACCGTCCTGGCGCACACCGAACCACTCGCCAATGCCTCGCAGCGGCTGTACGTGGCGCTGTCGACCGCCGATGCGGCGGCCTCCACCGCCTATCTGTCCGGCGGGGTCGAATCGCATGATGTGCGCACCCGCTACGAGAACGCGCTCACCGACGCGGCCGCCGCCCTCGCCGAGGCCACCACGGGGGCCTCCGATACCGAGACGCGCGCCATCCTCGGCCGGATCGCTGCCGAATTGCCCAGCTACACCGGCGATGTCGAGGCGGCGCGAGCCAACAACCGGCAGGGCCTGCCGGTCGGTTCCGCCTATCTGCGGCAGGCTTCCGCGCTCATGCAGGGCTCGATCCTGCAGGACGCGAAGGAACTACAGAAGATCCGTGTGACCCAGCTGCACGACGATCAGGACGCCATCACCGGGCTGCCGTGGTGGAGCACCGGCATCCTGGTGCTGCTGTTGGCGGGCTGCGGGTACGGCTCGTGGATCCTGATGCGCCGCACCAACAGGTGGGTCAACGCGGGTGTGGTCACCGCCGCCGGACTCACCCTGGTGGCGCTGCTCTGGACCGTCGCCACCACCATCGCGGCTTCGGCCGCCATCGACACCGGGGCCACCGCGCGCTTCGAGAAGCTGGCGCAGGCTCGGATTCTCGCCCAGCAGGCCCGCAACGAGGAGACCCTGCAGCTGGTCACCCGCACGGATATCGAGGCCAGCAACAAGCGTTTCCTCGACGACGCCACCCTGCTGCGGGCCGACCTGACCGGGCTGGTGAGCACGGACTCTCCCGCCTTCACTGCCTACTCGAGCTGGCAGGACGGTCATACGCTCGAGGTCGCCGCCTACAAGAGCAACGACTACAGCGGCGCGGTCACGCAGTCGGTCAAGACCGACGGCAAGGGCTCGGCCGCGCAGTTCAGCGCACTCGACACCGCCTTGAAGGCCGAACTGGAGCGCACCCGGCAGGAAGTGCGCGACGATGTGAATACGGCCGGAAATGCCCTCACCCTCAGCCCCTGGGGCACGTTGATACTGCTGTTGGCCGCGGCGGTCGCCATCGTGGTCGGGGTGTGGCCACGGTTGAAGGAGTTCCTGTGAAGACGCGCATGCGCATGCTGCTGCTGGCAGCCGTGGCACTGCTGGCGGGCGCGTGCGGGTCGACGCCGGATGCCGCTCCCTTCCAATTGCCCGCCGAGAACCGTTTGCCCGTCGGCGCGACGGTGATCGCGACCGCACCGCCCAACCAGCGCAACGACAACTCCTGCGGCAGACCGGAAGCGAGCCTGCGCCCCAAGTCGGACAGCATCTCGGCGAAGTCGGTGGCGGCCATTCGAGCCAGCGGCAAGATCCGCATCGGAGTGGACCAGAACCAATTCCTCTTCGGGTTCCGCAATCCGAGCACCGGCCAGCTCGAGGGCTTCGACATCGATCTGGCGCATGAGATCGCCCGCGATCTGTTCGGTGATCCCGGCGCGGCCGAACTGCATCCCATCGACTCCTCGCACCGGGCGCAGGCGCTGATCAACAACGAGGTCGACCTCGTCGTGCAGGACTTCACACCGACCTGCGTGCGCCGCAAGGACATCCAGTTCTCCTCGGTGTACTTCGAGACCGATCAGCGGGTGCTGGTCACCAAGGGTTCCGGCATCAACTCCGCGGCCGATCTCAAAGGCAAGAAGGTATGCGGCATCCCGGGTTCGACGACGCTGGACGCGGTGTTCGGACTCAAGGATCGCCCCACCGTGATCGGCATCGAGAACTGGCTGGACTGTCTGACAGCGCTGCAACAGGGTGAGGTCGACGCCGCGAGCACCGACATGCCGCTGCTGTACGGGTTGAAGATCCAGGACCCCAACCTCGAAATCGTCGGCGACTCGATGGCCAAAGACGTGTACGCCGTCGGCGTCCAGAAGACCAACACCGACCTGGTCCGTTTCGTCAACGGCGTGCTCGAACGCATCCGCAACGACGGCACCTGGCAGCGGATGTACAACGACCGGCTCAGCGTGATGGGCCCGTCCACCGGTCCCCCGAGCCCCCTCTACAGCGATTGAGCCAGGCCATGCACGGGAATCCTGGGCACATTCTCAGCGTCGCCGAAATAGATCGTGAAATCGCCGAGCGCGCACGCGAAATCGAGACCATCGCCGCGACCCTGGTCGAACTGGACAAGCATCCCGGACTGGTGCTTTTGCGCCGGTTCCCGCCCACCGGGGTCACCGAGGCGCGGTGGGCGCCGGCGCGCGCGGCGCTGGAGTTGATGTGGGAGGACTTCGGGCGATTGGGCTCGGTCCTCGATTCTGCCCGGGCCGCGCGGGCCCGGCGGCGGCTGGACGCGCTGGACCGCGAGGAGCTGACCCGGCTGCTGCACGGGCAGCCGGTCGAGGTGGCGCGCCACACGATTCCGATGTCGCAGCGCTCGCTCAGTGGTCCGCGCGAACAGGTGGAGCTCATCGGCATCACCGAGATGCTCGATCGCATGCGGGCGGCGTTCCCGACGGTGGTGGTGGTGCTCGACGCGGTCGAGGCGGTGAACAACCGGGTCATCGCCGATATCGCGCCGCTGCGTGCGGAATTGGATCGGGTCGGCGACTCGGTACCCGAATTGCACGCGCTCGCCGCCGATATCGACGCGCTGGCCACCCAGGTCGCCACCGATCCCCTGGCGCTGGATCTCGGCCACCTCGAGCAACGGCTCGCGGAGCTGTCGCGGCGCATGCGGGGGGCCACCGCCGTGCTCACCGAACTGCGTGCCATGTCGACGGATTGGGACGGCGCGGTCGAGCGGGTGCGCTCGCGCATCGAGGCCTTGCGGCGCATCTACGACCGCGCCGATCACGCGCGGATCGAAGTGGAGCGGACCATTCTGGCCGCGCCGCTGCCGCGACCGGTCGACGACAGTGCCGTCTACGGCGCGGAATTGACTGCGCTGGAAGCTAATCCGCCCGCACCCTCGGCCCTGTGGGAGCTGCATCGACGGCTCGGCGACGCCGTCGGGGCGGCCCAGCACACCGAAGAGTTGGCCCAGGGCCTGCTCGATCGGCGGGTAGAACTGCAGGGCCGTTTCAGTTCCTATCGTGCCAAGGCCGCCCGCCTGGGCGTCGGCGAGGACCAGGATGTGCTGGCCTCCAGTCGCATTGCCGCGGGGCTGCTTTCGCGGCGGCCCTGCGATCTGGCCGCGGTCACCCGCGCCGTCACGGACTACCGCCAGCTCATCACGCAGAAATCGGGGAGGCGATCATGAACTGCACCGAACCCGGCTGCACCGGGACCATCGAGGACGGATACTGCCTCGTCTGCGGCACCGCCCCGAGCGCGAGCCCCGCGGCCTCCAGCCCGGCGGCCGCGTCCGGAGGCTCGGCCGCCTCGTCGCTCCCGGCTGCCGTCCCCTCTTCGGACCGTTGCGCCGAGCCCGGTTGCGGTGGAACGATTTCCGACGGGTATTGCGATACCTGCGGCAGTGCGCCCGCACCCGCGTCGGCCATGGCCACCACCGCCCGCGAGAGCGGACACGCCGGCGGTCCCGGTTCGACGGTGCGCAGCGGAGCCTCGCGCAGCGGGCGTTCGGTCCGCACCGGACGCTCGGGCTCCACCGGCGGCAGTCGCGGACGGCTCGGCGCGGGCATGGTCAAGGTGCCGTCGGTGCCGCGCAAAGATCCGGCCGAGGCCGTCTTGGCGGATGCGGAAGTTCCTGAGCACCAGCGTGATTGCGGCAAGTGCGGTCGCCCGGTCGGCCGCAGCCGCGACGGCAAGCCCGGTCGCGCCGAGGGCTTCTGCCCGCACTGCGGGACCAAATTCTCCTTCACCCCCAAGCTGGCCCGCACCGATGTGGTGGGCGGCCAGTACGAGGTGCTGGGTCCGCTGGCGCACGGCGGCCTCGGCTGGATCTACCTGGCCGTGGACCACAAGGTCGACGATCGTCCGGTAGTCCTCAAGGGTCTGCTCAATACCGGTGACATGGACGCCATGCGGGCCGCGGTGGCCGAGAAGCGATTCCTCGCCCAGGTCGATCACCCGAACATCGTGCGGATCTACAACTTCGCCGAGGACACCGGGCCCGACGGCAAGCCGGTCGGCTACATCGTCATGGAGTACGTGGGCGGCAAATCGCTCAAACAGCTGCTGCGCGAACAGCGCACGGCCGATCAGCGGTATCTGCCGCCCGCACGCGCCATCGCCTACATCCTCGAGATGCTGCCCGCGCTGGAGTACCTGCACGAACGAGGGCTGGCCTACTGCGATTTCAAGCCGGACAACGTGATGCAGACCGAAGAGCAGCTCAAGCTCATCGACCTGGGCGCGGTCATCAGCCTGCACGATCAGAACGAAACCATCTACGGCACACCGGGATACCAGGCCAAGGAGATCGCGGAGACCGGCCCGACCGTGGCGTCGGAGGTGTACACGGTGGGCCGCACGCTGGCCGCGCTGATCATGCGGATCCCGCCGGTGAACAACGAGCTCGGGCCGCTGCCGGGCCCGGACACCGAACCGCTCATGGCCAAGCACGAATCGCTGTACCGATTCCTGGTGCGCGCCACCGACGCCGACCCCGACGCCCGCTTCACCTCCATGACCGAGATGAGCGATCAACTCACCGGCATCCTGCGCGAGGTACTCGCCGACGAGGACGGGCGGCCCCGGCCGGGGCTGTCCACCCGATTCGGGCCGCCGCGTGCGGTTTTCGGCGTCGGCGACCGAGTGCCCGACGACCCGCAGGCCATCATCGCCGCACTCCCGGTGCCACAGGTCGATCCCAGTGACAGCGGCGCGGCCCTACTCGCCTCGACCGGCGCGGCCACACCCGCGGACCTGGAACGCGAGCTCACCGCCGGCCTGTCCTCGGTAGTCACCGGACAAGGCGAATCAGTGGAGATCCCCCTCCGATTGATCCGTGCCGCACTGGAATTCGGCGACCCCGACGACGCGCTGCGCCGTCTCGACGAGGTCGGTGACTCGCTCGGCGGGGACTGGCGGCTGACCTGGTACGCCGGTCAGGCCCGGCTGCTGCAACGCGACTGGCCTGCCGCCGCAGCCGAATTCGACGCCCTCTACAGCGCGCTCCCCGGTGAAGCCGCTCCGAAACTCGCCCTCGCCGTGACCGCCGAACTCATGGCGTCGCGCAGCACTGAACCGCGGGCGGGCAACGGTCAGGGGGCATCCCCGTCGGCCGCCAAAGGTTCCGCGACGGCCACCGCCGCGGTGCCTGGATCCCCCAGCGGCACACCGGCGAGCGCCCTCGGCGCTGCGGAATCCTCGGCGGGCAGCAGCGGTGCTGTGGATCCCGGACCCGCGCTGGAACGTGCGACCCGCTACTACGACATGGTCTGGGGCACCGATCGCACCTTCACCAGTGCCGCCTTCGGCGCGGCGCGCATGCGGCGCGCGGTCGGGGATCGGGGCGGCGCGGTCACCGTGCTCGATCAGGTGGACACCGCCTCGGCGGTGCATCACGAGGCCGGGGTGACCGCCGTGGAAACCCTGCTGGCCGTGGCGGATTCGAGCCAGCTGACCGAACAATTGGTTCGCGATGCGGGCAAGCGTATCGATAGCCTGACGCTGGACTCGAAACGTCGTGCCGCCCAGGCTCGTATGGGGGTGCTGAACGCGGCGTTGCGATGGCTGCAACTGGGCAGGGTGCCCGCCGACCACTCCCCGCTGCTGGGGGTGGCGCTCGATCAGCAAGGGGTACGCACCGGTTTGGAACGCTGTTATCGCGATCTGGCGCACGAGACCGACGACATGTGGGAGCGCATCGCCCTCGTGGAGCAGGCCAATACGGTGCGCCCGAGGACCGTGCTGTGACGGCCCGCTGCCCGCACTGCGGCACCTTCGCCGCCGACACCGACCGCTTCTGCGAGGCGTGCGGCGCGAAGCTCGGCATGCGGCAGATCGCCTTGCCGCCCACCGAGTTCCGGCCCGGGTCCGGATCCACGGTGCCGGTCGCCGCGGCGGCCCGCAATGCCCGGCTCGACCCGGTCACCGGCACCACCGCGACCTTCGAGTCGAGCCCGGCCCCGGACTGCACCGGCTGCGGCGCGACGGAATTCGATCCCGACGGCTACTGCGCCAGCTGCGGTGAGCTCGGCCCCGAACGCGATCGCTTCGAGGCCGATCTGGGCGCGGCCTACCTGATCACCGATCGTGGTCTGCTGCACGCCCGCAATGAGGATTCGGTCGCGGCCGCCATCCTCGACGGCGCCGGACCCGAGCGCCCGGCCGCGGCCGTGATCGCGGTCTGCGACGGCGTCTCCACCTCCGAGGACCCGCAGGCGGCTTCCGGCGCGGCCGTGCGGGCCGGACTGGAGGCCTGCCTGGCCGCACTCGCGGCCGAGCAGACCCCGCACGACTGCGTGATGGCCGGGCTCACCGCTGCCGCGGAGGCGGTCAAGGCGGTCGGAACGCCGAACGGCAAATCCCCGTCCTGCACCTATGTTTCGGCTCTCGTCCAGTTCGAGGCGGACGGGGGCGCGGCCATCACCATCGCGAATGTCGGTGACAGCCGCGCCTACTGGCTGCGTACCGGCGACGCCCGCGCCGACGGTTCGGACCGGCTCACCGTCGACGACACCCTCGCCCAGGCGATGGTCGACCAGGGCCTGCTGGACTTCGACACCGCCATGGACGGCCCGCACGCCCATGTCCTCACCCGCTGGCTGGGTGCCGACAGCGAAGGGCAGTGGTCGCCCAATTGCGTTCGGTCCGTGCACACCGACGCGCCCGGGGTGCTGCTGCTGTGCACCGACGGCCTGTGGAACTACCTGCCCGAGGCGGCGGCGCTGTCCCGCTTCACCAGCACGCTGCCCGCGTTGCCCGCGGCCCGCGCCCTGGTCGAGCACGCGCTGGGGGCGGGTGGCAAGGACAACATCACCGTCGCCCTCGTACCTGTTCCGTCCCGTACACCCTCAGGAGACACACTGTGACTTCCGCTGAGCACAAAGGCCTTTCGGTCGCTGTAGACCAGAACGAATACCTCGCCGACGGGGCCCGCACGGTCGACGCCATCGTCACCGTCGAGGCCACCGACGAACTGGCGGTGGCCGCGCCGCCGCAGGACCGCGTCGAGATCCTGATCATCGACACCTCCGGATCCATGGGCAGCGCCGATAAATTCGGCGGTGCGCGCCGGGCCACGCTGGCCGCGCTGGACGTGATGCCCGACGGCACCCGCTTCGCGATCGTCGAGGGGACCGACAAGGCGCAGGTGGTGTATCCGCGGCAGGGGGCCTCGGCGATCGCGAGCCGGGTCGAGCGCACCAATGCCCGGCACGCGCTGGATCGGCTGTCCCCGCACGGTGGCACCGCCATCGGCACCTGGCTGGGGTTGTCGCGGTTGATCGCACAACAGCATCCGGGCGCGATGGTGCACGCCATCCTGCTCACCGACGGTAAGAACGAGCACGAGAAGCCCGCGCGGCTGGCCGAGGAGATCCGGCTGTCGGAAGGCGTGTTCACCTGTGACTGCCGCGGCGTCGGCGCGGACTGGGAGCCGAACGAGTTGCGCGCCATCGCTTCCGCGCTGCACGGCACCGTCGACATCGTGAAGACCGCCGACGGTCTGGCCCAGGATTTCGCGGCCATGATGACGACGTCGCTGGAGAAGACGATTCCCGAACTCACGCTGCGGATGTGGACGCCGGTGGGCGCCAAGATCGTGTTCGTCAAGCAGGTCGCGCCGTTCATCGAGGATCTCACCGCGCGGCGCACCGAGGTCGGGCCGCAGGTGGGCGAGTACCCGCTGGGCTCGTGGGGTGCGGAGGACCGCGACTATCACGTGCAGCTCGAGGTGGAGCCGGCCGCGCCGGATCGGGAGAAGCTGGCCGCGCGGGTGAGTGTGCTCGCCGACGGCGAGATCCTGGGTCAAGGACTGGTGAAGGCCACCTGGACCACCGACACCGACAAGTCGGCCCGCATCAGCCGCCGGGTCGCCCACTACACCGGGCAGGCGGAGCTGGCGCAGACCGTGCAGGAGGGGCTGACCGCCCGCAAGCAGGGTGACTTGGCCACCGCCACCGCCAAACTGCAGCGGGCCTACCATCTGGCCACCGAGTCCGGCAATGAGAACACCGCCAAGCTGCTGCTCAGCGTGGTCGATGTGGTGGACGAGCGGACCGGCACGGTCAAGCTGCGCAACA
This sequence comes from Nocardia sp. NPDC059240, assembly GCF_042753865.1. Taxonomy (NCBI): domain Bacteria; kingdom Bacillati; phylum Actinomycetota; class Actinomycetes; order Mycobacteriales; family Nocardiaceae; genus Nocardia; species Nocardia sp. NPDC059240. Next base: position 213,329 of record NZ_JBHZAC010000014.1, read on the forward strand.
AGGTCGATCCCGTCGACGAGATGGCGCTCGATGTGCGGTCCTCCAAGACCGCCCGCGTCCGCAAGGAGCCGTGATGGCCCGTTGCCCAGAGGGACACGAGTCCCTCGCCACCGACTACTGCGATGTCTGCGGCGCGCCGATCGGAAGCGGATTCGCCGCGCCCGCAACGGCATCCGCGTTGTGCCCGGCCTGTGGCGCGCCTTCGGAGGGGCGGTTCTGCGAGAACTGCGGGCATGATTCGGCGCTTCCGCCGCCACCGGCCGCGCCGCCCGTGGTGCCGGACGCGGAGGGGGTCACCCACAATATCCACGACCCGGCCGCGACGGTGCTGAACAACGGCGGCGGCCCGGTGTGGGTGGCCACCGTGACCGCCGATGCCGCCCATTACGCGCGGATGCAGGCGCAGAAGGGGCCGGATCTGGAGCGCGTGGACTTCCCGGACTACTATCCGGATCGGCGAATTCTGTTGCAGGGGAGCAACATTCTGATCGGTAAACGCAGTGCCTCGCAGGGCCTGCATCCCGATATCGATCTGTCGGTGGCGCCGGCGGATATCGCGGTGTCGCGGTCGCATGCGATTCTGCACATCGACGGCGGCGCGGTGACGGTCACCGATCTGGGGTCCACCAACGGCACCTGCCTCAATGACAGTTCGGAGCCGATTCCGCCGAAAACGGCGGTGGCCCTGCAGCCCGGGGACCGCATCCATGTGGGCGGGTGGACGACGATCACGCTCACCACCGAGTCGAGCTGATCTCCGGCACAGAATCGGGCAAAACGGCGATCTTGGTCTCTCGTCCAGGTTAGGCTCCCCGCTCTATGAGCTTGACCCGGCGAGACTTCGCCCGCACCACCCTGGCCGCCGCCGTCGGTGCCGCCGCCACGGCCCTGACCGCTCCTGCCGCCCAGGCGTTTCCGCACCTGCGGACGGCCGCCGCGCCGCCGCAATCCTGGATGTCGGCACTGCCGGACGCCACCTCGATGCTGCGGCTGACCATCCCCGGCACCCACGACTCCTGCTGCACCAGCGCCGCCAACGGCACCGAGTGGGCGCACACCCAGAACTGGTCGCTGCCCGACCAGTTCGCGCACGGCATCCGCTTCCTCGACATGCGCTGCAACGGATTACAGGATCACACCGCCGACTCCTTCGGCATCTACCACGCACAGTTCTATCAGGGCATCACCTTCGACACGGTGCTCGACCAGTGCCGTACGTTCCTCACCCGCAATCCCGGCGAGGTCCTCATCATGCGGGTGAAGAAGGAGGACGGCACCAACAACGATGTCGGCGCGAACTTCGAGAAGATCTTCGACGGCTACCTCGACACCAAGGGCTACCGCCCACTGTTCTTCCTGGACAACCGAATCCCCACCCTCGGTGAGGCCCGCGGCCGCATCATCCTCATCGCCCAGTTCACCAACTCTCTGGGCTGCCTGCAATGGCCCAGCGGCGACAACGGCGTCTTCACCAGCGACCACTTCTACCTCCAGGACCGCTACAAAGACAGCGGCCTGGCCGGCCTCACCTCCGGCACCTCCAACTTCGGTTCCTCCGGCGGCGACAAGTTCAACTACGTCAGCGCCTGCCTCGACCGCGCCGCCGCCGACCCCGCCAACACCCTCCAATACATCAACTTCACCAGCTTCGCCGACAGCGCCTGGCCCAAAGACAACGCCGCAGCCATCATGCCGAAAGTATCGGCCTACCTCACCGCCCACCGCACCACCCCGGCCCACTACGGCATCATCCCCATGGACTTCCCCGACCAATACCCCGAAGTCCTGAACCTCTTGCTGGACAAGAACACCTGAGCCCGCCACATAGCGGATCGAACAAGATCAGGGAGTTCTCAGCGCGGGGAAACGGACAGAATTCCGCGGTGAGAACTCCCTGATCTTGGTTGGCCGGGGGTCAGGCGAAGACTGCGGGGGCGAGGGTTCGGGTACACCACTCGCGGAAGGTGGTGGGGGTTGTGGTGGCGGGGGTGCGGGGGACGGCGTTGTCGAGGCCGTTGTTCTTGGCGCGCATCATGTCGACGAAGGCGGTCACGATTTCGGGGGCCGCGCCTCGGGCGGTCAGGTGGGCGCGGAGGGAGTCGAGGGATTCCTGTTCGTAGTGGATTTCCCGGCCCAGGACCTCGGAGATGGTGTGGGCCATGTCGGTTGGGGTCAGGTCTTCGGGGCCCAGGAGGGGGACCTCGGCGGTGCCGGTCCAGGAACGGTCGAGCAGGAGGGTGGCGGCGGCAGCGGCGATGTCGCGTGTTGCCACCAGGGGGGCCGCGTAGTCGGCGGGTAGGGTGCCGGTGAAGATGCCGGTGTCGCGGATCGAATTCGCTTGCCATACAACGTTGTCCATGAAGGACGGGTTGGTCAGGGCTCGGTAGGCGACGCCCGTGCTCGCGATGAGGTCGTCGACCGCGAGGGTGGCGGTCACATGCCCGGCGCTACCCGCGACGGGGGTGCCACGGCCGAGCGCGGAGACTCCTACGACGTGACCGACCCCATGGGTGGTCAAGGCCTTCGTGGCGGCGCCGGTGAATCCGGTGTACACGCTGTCGATACTGGAGGCGGACATGTCGGGCGGGATCAGCCAGAAGACGGCGTCGGCACCGGCGAAGGCGCGGTCCACCACCTCGGGGTCGCCGTGCGATCCGGTGATGATGTCGACACGGTCGCGGACAGCGTCGGGGAGTTTCGCGGGGTCTCGCACGATCACGCGCAATTCGCCTGTACGAGTGGAGGTTTCGAGGAGGATATCGAGGAGGCGACCGCCGATGTGGCCGGTCGGTGCGGTGATGACGATCATGCTTCGAGTCTGTCGGCGGCCGGACGCGGCGTCCAAGACCCTTTCCGCCGATTGATACCGTGGAGGTATGGATCTCGATCTGCGCAAGCTCCGGTATTTCGCCGCGGTGGCCGAACATCGGCACTTCGGGCGGGCGGCGGAGAGGCTCTATATCGCGCAGCCCGTGCTGAGCCGGCAGATCAAGGCGTTCGAGCAGGAGCTGGATTGCGCGCTGTTCGTGCGGACCACCCGCACCGTGGAGCTGACCGCCGCCGGGCAACAACTGCACGAGGAGGCACAGCGGATTCTCGCGACCGTGGACGCGGCGGTGCGGCGCGTGCACGAGATCGACCGCGGGATGCGGCGGTTGGTGATCGCCTTCTCCCCCGGCCTGCACATCTCGGAGGCGATCCGGGAATTCGCGACCCGCCACCCGGAGGTCGAGACCGATATCGTCCCGGCGCAGTGGTGGGAACCGGCCGCGCCGCTACACGACGGCCGCGCCCAAATCGGTTACCTGCGTCGACCTTTCGACGATTCCGGTCTGACCACCATCCCCGTCGGCCACGATCCCCGAGTCGCCTGCATGCCCGCCACCCACCCACTGGCGGCACGTCAGGAACTGTTCCGCGCCGACCTCGACACCGAGCGCATGCTCGATGTCGCGAACCGCCGTGCCTCGACGCTCGAGGAAAAGTTCGAGCTCATCGCCTCCGGCCACGGCTTGGCCCTGGTCCCCCTGAGCGTGGTCCGCGCCTACGTCCGCCCCGACATCGTCTACCGCCCCGTCATCGACGCCCCCGGCGCCGAAACCTGCCTGGCCACCCGCGACCACCCCGACAAGCTCCTGCGCGAGTTCCTCGACATCGCCGCCACCACCCTGCGTTCCTGACCCGTCCGCAAGGCCCTCGCCACTCACGTCCGGCTCGAATTCGACACGCCGAGCGGGTATTCCGCAGGAGTAGTCTGGTCTGGAACGAACGATCTATCCGATCGGCTCAGGGGTGGGCGAGATGGCCGGATATCCGGATCCCAGGGATCCGCGGATCCAGGAAGAGATCCATGAAGCGGTGCAGCGCGCCCGCGATTCGGCGCTGGGTTCATTCATGACCGAGCAGGACATCGCCAATTCGGCGGCCGGTTATCTGGGGCCGACCATGTCGGCCGCCCCCGGGATACCGGCCGAGATCGAGGCCGAGGTGCGGCGTCAGGCCGCCGGGGGCCGGGACTGGCGGCGGCGCTTCGACGCGGACCCGGTGCGGCCCACGCCATCCCAGGAAGTCGAGACCGACACGGTCCCCTCGGTGGAACCGCGAGCCTATGAGCCGGCCTCCGCCGCGTCGATGTCGTACTGGATGACGGACAACCAGATCGGCGGCTTGGAGTCCGTCGCACACTCCGATCGCGAAACGATGATGCGCGATCGCTGGGATCCGACCTGCCCGTCGGAGTTCTATCGCGGCTACATCACGATGCTGGATCGGATCCTCACGGCCCTCCCCCGGACCTGCTCGCTGCGGCAGTACCTGGGCTGTGTCGACCGCGCCGACGAGCTGGTACGGGAATGGCCGGGCACCGAGCAGCGCCATGCGGGTGCGCGCTTCGCGGCCATGAACGCGGCGCAGTACGCGACCTCGGGCGCCGCGGTGGACGAGATCACGGCCACCATGTTCTACGAACTATCCTGCATTGCAACGTGTTTCCGGCGCGCCTGCGAACTCGGCCACTGAATCGTGCTCAGCGGGCCACTGAATCGCGGTCAGCGCAGCAGGTTGACGAGTTGGCGGTAGGCGGCTCGGGTGGGGGGTGCCAGTTTGCGCCAGCTGACGGGGTTGCCGGAGCCGAGGTGGGAGTCGTAGGGGATTTCGGCGACGGCGCGGACCACGTCGCCGAGGTATTTGCGGACGTGTTCGGTTACCAGGGGGCCGTCTTTCGGGTGTTGGCGGGTGACGACGATGACCGCTTCGGCCAGGTGGTATTGGCTGTAGTTGTCGTCGAGCCAGATCAGGGCGGGTTTGAGGCGGTTCACCGCGTCGGGGCGGGCGGCGAGCGTGATCACCAGGGAGATGCGGGAATCCGACAGCAGTGGGGCGACCATGCGGTTGGTGACGGGCGCGCCGCCGTCGTAGACCGGCAGGCAGCCCGCTTCCACCAGGTCACGGTGAACCGAGGAGTAGGTCTCACGGCGCGGGAGGGCTTCGGGGCCGCGCGGCAAGACGCCGACGCCCGAACTGTTCTCGCCGCAACTGTCGATCACGGTCGAGGGCAGACTGCGGTGGCTCATGTTCAGCCACGACTGCACGGTGCCGGCCGCGTCGATGGTGTCGCAGCCGCGGGCGGCCAGATCACCGCCGGTGGTGGTGGCGTCCACCACGATCGGCGAATGCTCGCCGTAGTCGTAGGCGGCGGCCCCCGCGATACCGAGCGCGGTCGTGGTCGCGCCGGAACCTCCGGAGCTTCCCAGCACGAGGACGGGCGGAAGATCGGCCCACAACAGAAAGCCGTTGCGCGGCTGCATGCGCACCACGTCGGTGGGTGCGCCGGGCGGCGACGGACGCAGCAGCACGGAAAGGTCTGTGGGAGTGGCGGACAGGGCGGCGGGATGATCCGGGAAATTTTCGGACACTCGAGATTCCTTATGGTGCGAGCAGCAGCAGACGGGCTCGAGTCATTTCGCCGTCAACACCCTCACCGTGCCGACGAACAGCCCCTGCGCTTCGACAACTTCGCTGAAGTTCTCTTCGTTCATCTTCCCCCGAAACCCCCTACCCATGGATCCACGCATTGCAAAAAGGTTGCTGTGCAGCCCCTTTCAATGCGGCAAGATAATACCTGATCTTGTCAGGTAAGCAGCGGAATCCAAAGTCGGAGCGAAACTCCGGCACGCTATGTCAGCGCACCGCTCGAATCGGCAGTACCGCGGCGGCACCCAACAGTGACAGCAGCCCGCCCACGAGGAATAACGGCGGATAGCCGCCGAGACTCACCACCGCCGACGCCACGAAAGGCCCGATGATTTGCGGGCCCGCATTGGCGATATTGAGCACCCCCATATCGCGGGCCGCATCCTCGGCCTTGGGCAGCACCAGCGTGACCAGCGCGGTGTCCACCGCCATGAAACAGCCGAAGGCCAAACCGTTCACCGCCGCGAAGGCCAGCATCCCGGGCCAACTCGGCGACAACAGCGGAATCCCCTGCGCGCCCGCGGCCAGCGCGGCCGACAGCCCCACGAACAGTTTGCGCCGATTCAGGCGATCCGACAGCACCCCACCCGCCACGGTCGAAATCGCCATGGCCACAGCGGAAATGGGCGTCAAGATCGCCACCGCCCGGGACGGCTCCAATCCGGCGGGCAGGCTGATGTGATCCTGCAAGATATATAACTGATAGCCCGTGACGGCGAAGTAGCCGAGCACCAGCAGCGCCCGGCCGATGAAGGCCCACCGGAAGTCGTGCTCGCGCAACACCGCCAGGAAGGCGGCGGCCTGGACCCGCAGCGGGACAGCCTGTTTCGCCGGCATGCGCTGTTCGCGGGCGGCCGAGGTGAACAGCACCGCCGCCGCAGCCACCAGCACACCCAGCACCAGGTATCCGGTCCGGTAGTGCTGCGAGAAGGCCGAGGCCAGTAGCACGCCGACGGTGGAGCCGACCGGCAGCCCGAGACCCACCGCGGCGGAGGCCACACCCCGGCGATCGAGCGGAATCCGGTCGGGGACAACGGAGGTCAGCGCGGACTGATAGATGTTCATCACCGCCTGCCCCAGGCACCAGCCGATCGCCACCAGCAGCACCGTATGCACGCTGCCGAGCACGGCCATGGCGGCGACCGCGGCCAGACCGCCGCCGAGGATCCACGGATTGCGACGACCGGAACGATCCGAGAGTGCACCGGCGACCGGGTTGAACACGGTCGCGAAGATCGCCGCGACCCCGCCCACCAGGCCGAGGTTCGCGACCTTGGTGGCGGCGTCGATGTGTTCGATCTGCAGGGGCAGCAAGACGCTGCCGACGCCGATGTACAGCGCGTACATGGCCGCGTTGCCCGCGAACAACAGCGGCAACAGGCCGCGAGTGGTGTCGGCGGCGGACAGCCGACCGGCGGCTTCGGGAGGTGCCACGGGGAATCCAAGACGTGCGGACGCCACGGATTCCGGCCGTATCCGGCCGGAATCCGTTGTCGTCGAGGCGAATCAGCCGATCTCGGCCGAGAGCGGGAGAGCGAGCACCGAGGTGCCGACGTGCAGGGTGAAGGAACCGGGCTCGATGGTCCAGCCCTTCTCGGTCCAGTGCTGGAAGGACCGCTTGGGCAGTTCGATGGTGGCGGTGACGGATTCACCCGCGCCCGCCTCGACCACCGCGAAGCCCGACAGCCACCGCACCGGGCGATCGACCGCGCTGCGCTCGCGCGACAGGTACGCCTGAACCACCTGACGTCCGGGCCGGTCACCGGTATTGGTGACGGTGAGGGTGGCGGTGCGCCCCGACACTTCGAGGCCGCTCAGTTCCCAGCTGGTGTAACCGAGGCCGTGACCGAACGGATAGGCGGGGGCCACACCGGATTTCAGCCAGGCCCGGTAGCCGATGTGGATGCCTTCGGAGTACGGCAGCGCGTTGTCCGGACCGGGCTTGGTATCCAGCACCGGCACGTCGGCCATGGTCTTGGGCCACGTGGTGGGCAGGCGGCCGCCGGGCTCGGCGGCGCCGGTGAGCACGTCGGCCAGGGCGGTACCGAATTCCTGCCCGGGGAACCAGGTGAGCAGCACGGCCGCGACATCGTCGCGCCACGGCATCTCCACGGGGGAACCGGAATTCACCACCACGATGGTGCGCGGGTTGACCGCGGCGACGGCGGCGACGAGCTCATCCTGACGGCCGGGCAGGGCCAGGTCGCGACGGTCGAAGCCCTCGGATTCGATCTGCTCGGTGGTGCCGACCACGACGATCGCCACGTCGGAGGTGCGCGCCAATTCGACTGCGGCGGCGAACTCCTCGTCGTCGGCGCGGCGCGGGCGGCCGACGGCGTAGGTGATGCCCATGGCGGGGAAACCGCCGCCGGGCACCAGGCGCACCAGTACATCGATCTCCTGCCCCTCGGCGAGGGTGCGGGTGACGAAGCGCTGCGGCGGATTCAGCAGCATCTCGACCGGGTCGGCGCCCGCAGGCAGGACGGTCTCCTCGAGCACCTGCTCACCGTCGAGCGCCACGCTCAGGGTGCCGACTCCGGCGCAGCCGATGCGCCACTCGCCTGCCATATCGGCGCGCAGGCGTCCGCGTAGTTCGATGGCCGTGGCCTGCATGGCATTCGGGTTGCCGAACAGCATGAGGGTGCCCGCACTGCGATGCTCGGTGTCCAGGACGGTGTCCCCGTCGAGGTAGCGCAGCGACAGTCCCGGGGTGCCGGTCTCGGGGTCGGTGACCAGGTCCAGCGGGACCGGAATCATGTTCTCGCTCAGGTGCACACCGGGCGTGTAGACCACCGGCAGCACCTCCGAGAGCCCCTGCAGCGGTGAGGTGGTGTGCGCGGGGATAACCGTCGCGCTGCCGCCGCCCATGAAACGCGGTTCGGCGGCGGCGGATCCGAGCAGCGCGACCCGGCCGGGCGCGCGCAGCGGCAGGGTGCCGTCGTTGCTCGCCAGCACCATGGCCTTGGCGGCGGCCGCGCGCACCACCCGGGCGGCGGCCTCGTCGCTGAAGGTGGGAACCGGCTGCGGCGTCCCGTTCAGTGCGCCCACCCGTTCGGCGAATCGCAGGATGCGCCGGACCTTTTCGTCGATGGCGGCCTCGGGCACCTCGCCCTTGCGCACGGCTGCTTCCAGTGGCGCGCCCCATGCTTCCCACGGTCCGGGCATGGCCAGGTCGTTGCCCTTGGCCGCACCGGCGGTGGAGCGCACAGCGGTCCAGTCCGAGACCACCACGCCGTCGAATCCCCACTCCCCCTTCAAGGGTTCGTCGAGCAGGTCGTTCTCGGTCATGGTGACGCCGTTGACCGAGTTGTAGGCGGCCATGATCATCCACGCGCCCGCCTCGACGGAACGTTCGAACGGGTACAGGTACAGCTCGCGCAGCGTGCGCTCGTCGGCGATCACGTCGGCGGTGAAGCGTTCGGTCTCGGAGTCGTTGGCCACGTAGTGCTTCGGGCACGCGCTCACCCCGTGCGCCTGTACCGAGCGCACGTACGCCTCGGCGATTTCAGCGGTGAGCAGCGGATCCTCGGAGAAGCATTCGAAATGCCGTCCACCGAGCGGGGATCGGTGCACGTTGATGGTCGGTCCCAGGACCGCGTAGACGTCCTTGCGCCGCGCTTCGGCCGCGATCAACGCGCCGATCTCGGTGAGCAGGTCCCGATCCCAGGTGGCGGCCAGCGCGGTGCCCGAGGGCAGGCTCACCGAGGGATCGCGCTCGTCCCAGTTCTCACCGCGGACGCCGGAAGGGCCGTCGGAGACCGGCATTTCGGCCAGACCGATGCCGGGCTCACCCGCGAAACGGAAGAAGTTCGCGCCCGAGATCAGGCGGATCTTGGCGGGCAGGTCGAGCTTGGCGAGGAGGTCGTCCGCGAGCGGTGCGAGCACATCGTCACTGTCGGTCATGCCTGTTCCTTCCAGAAGTTCACCAGATCGGCGCACACCTGTGCGGGGACATCCTCATTAGGCACGTGGCCGGAGCCACGGTAGACGGCGGTCTTCGCGCCGAGTTCCCGCGCGAAGTTCTCGTGCACCGCCGGTGCCCACAGGTCATTGGTGTCGCCGTAGGCGACCAGCAGCGGGACACCCGAATCCCGCAATGCGGAAGGGTCTTTCAGCGGTGGCTCGGTCATGCAGGTGAGAATTCCGATGATGTTGGCCTTCTTGGTCGCCATGATCCGCCGGTGCAGGAACTCCAGGCGCTCGGCTGTGGGCTGCTGGTCGGCCATGGTCATGGCCGCGTTCAACTGCTGCCAGATGATCTCCTGCCCACCGGCTTCCACGGCCTGGGCGACCAGCGCCGGCGGCGGGAAGTTGATCTCCTCCACCGAGGACGGGCCCGACGCGAGCAGGGTGAAGCTGCGGAAACGCGCCGGGCGCTCGACGACCGCGACCCGGGAGACATAGCCGCCGAAGGAATGCCCGACCAGGTGCAGCGGCGCGTCCGGGGACACCTGATCCACCACACCCTGCAGGTCACCGACGAAATCGGCCATGGTGTAGCCGGAGACCTCGTCCGGCCCCTCGGACTCCCACTGGCCGCGCTGGTCGTAGGCGTAGGTGCGATATCCGGCGGCGGCCAGCATCGGGACCAGGTCGGTGAAGTCTTCCTTCGAACCGGTGAAGCCCGGGACCAGCAGTGCGGTACCGCGCGTTTCGACGTCCGCGGGCGGCTGCGCCACCCAGGCTGCCAGTTTTCCGGCCGCGCCCTGCAGCGTGATCGGCGTGATCGGGGCCTGACTCATCGGCATTCCCTTTCCTCGTACTGCCCTGTACGGCTGGCACGAGTGTGCCAGTGGAATTCCAGTTTACCGAGTGGTTAGTAGGTACTGTTATCTATACGTTATCTCGAATAGATTTTGCCTGGTCGGGCCGTTTCACTAGTGTCCCATTGCATGACGCCCCACCCCCGACGCCGCCGACGGGGCGAAGACCGCCGCGAGCAGATCATCGACGAAGCGCTGAAAGCCTTCGCCGACAACGGCTATCACAACACCTCCGTCGCCGAGATCGCCGAACGCTGCGGGCTCTCGCAGCCGGGTCTGCTGCACTACTTCCCCAACAAGCCCGCGCTGCTGTCCGCGGTCCTCGACTATCGCGACCGGCTCGACTACGACCGCCTCGGCTTCGACCAGCAGTTGCACGGCAAGGACGCGCTGCTGCGGCTGGCCCAGCTCGTCGACCACAATATGCACGTCCCCGGCCTGGTCCGGCTGTTCACCGTGCTCACCAGTGAAGCCGTCACCGCCGACCATCCCGCCCACGACTGGGCGCTGCGCCGCTACCGCGACCTCGAGACGTACCTGTCCGGCGCGCTACGCGCAGGCATCGACGACGGCAGCATTCGCGCCGAGATCGATCCGGCGGTCGTGGCCCGCCAGGTGTTCGCCATGATGGACGGCCTGCAACTGCAATGGCTCGTCGACCCGGACACCGTGGACATGTCGGCCCTGTTCCGCGCCTACATCGACGAACTCATCAGCTATATCTCCTGAAACCGGGCCGGATTCGCCGGTGTCGTTTCGCCCCCGGCCTCCGCCGCGATATTCATTCGACGGGGGAGGTGACAGTGGGCATCGTGCTCAAGCCGGGCGAGTATTTCGCCGGGTACCAGATTCTGCGGAAGCTCGGGGCCGGTGGGATGGGTGCGGTGTACCAGGCCCGCGACCGCGACCTGCCGCGTTTCGTCGCGCTCAAGCTGCTGACCATGCCCGACGGCGGCGAGGTCGACCATCGCATCCGCTTCCGGCGCGAAGCCGATACCGTTGCGCGACTGTCGCATCCGAATATCGTCACCGTCTACGCGCGCGGCGAGGACGACGACCGGTTGTGGATCTCCATGACCTTCGTCGACGGCAGCGACGTCGCGCGGGCACTGCGGGACGGGGCGATCCATCCCGCGCGGGCCGTCCGCATCATCACCGAGACCGCCGCCGCCCTCGACCACGCGCACGAAACCGGGATCCTGCACCGCGACGTCAAACCCGCCAATATCCTGCTCACCGACGGACGGCGAGAACGCGCCCTGCTCACCGACTTCGGCATCGCCAAGGCCATCGACGAGAGCCGCGAACTGACCCGGCGCGGGGAGATCCTGGCCAGTTTCCAATACTCCGCGCCCGAGCGACTGACCCAACCCGGCGACGTCGATCCGCGCGCCGACGTGTATTCGCTGGGCTGCACGCTGTTTCACATGCTGACCGGGGAACCGCCGTATCCGGGGCAGAGCGTCAGCCGCATCATCTACGCGCACGCCTACGACCCGGTGCCGCTGCCATCACATCGAAACCCGGCCCTGCCACGAGGATTCGACGAGGTCATCGCGCGCGCCATGGCCAAACAGCCGGCGCAGCGCTACGACACATGCGCGCAGCTGGCGTGGAATGCGGCGCAAGTCCTGCAGCAGCCGACCATGCCAAACCCCGGTCCGATGCCCCGCACCACCGATCGGATGGGTGCGCCCGGCACCACCCGCACGTCGCCGCCGCGTCCGAATGTGCAGGCGCACACCACCGGTCCGCCCTTCATCACCGGACCACCCATCGCCGCCAGACCACCCATCGCCGCCGGGCAGCCCATCGTCGCCGGGCGGCCCGTCACCTCCGGGCCGCACGCCACCGCCGGGCCGGTCATCGCCGGGTCACCGCAGACTGCCGAACCGCGCGGCATCACCGGACCGCCGCCGATCACCGGACCGCATGGGCAGCGTGGCATTCCGCCCCGCACCCTCGTCGCCCCGACCGGACCGCCTCCCACGCTGATCGCGTCGCCCGAAACCCTGCCGGAGACCGAGCCACCCGACGGGCCCCGCGACCACGACCCGAGCCGCGAAATCGACAGTGGCCCTGCCGGATCCGGCAGGCGCGGCATCGCCGTCCGCCTCATCCTCGGGCTGGTGCTGGGTACCGTGCTGGCCCTGGTCGCCTATCTCGTCGTCCGGCTCGGCGACAGCCATCCGCCGCTGTCCACGCTCACCACCACGACCCCGGTGCCGATCACCACGACCACCGTGCCCGTCACCACCACCGAGCAGCCGACACCGACCACCACGACCGAACAGCCTCCGTCCAAGACGACCACGGTGGTCGTACCGCCTAAGACCGTCGCGGTGCCCGCCGAGATCGGCAACTCGATCACCTACGCCAAGTCCGAACTCGAGAAGGCCGGATTCGTCGTGCAGGAGGCCCAGCGCGAGGACAAGAGCACGAAAGGCACAGTGCTGGCGCTGGATCCGGCCGCCGGAACCTCCCGCGCGGTCGGGTCCACCGTCACCGTCTACGTCTCCACGGGCACCACCACGACGACCGTCACCATGCCGAACCTGGCCGGCAAGGCGTATGCGGACGTGGCCGCGATCCTGCAAGGTCTCGGCTGGAAGGGCACGCTCAAGCAGACCACCGTGAAGGTCACCGACTCCACCAAGGTCGGAAAGGTCATCGATCAGGATCCGGCCGCGGGCAACGCGATTGCGACGGATGCGCCGATCACCCTCGGTGTCGGAGCCCTTGGACCCTCGACCCCGGCCGTCACGTCCCCGGTCACTCCGACCACCACACCCGCGCCGTACAACTGACCCCGGCGGATCGCCGGTCCGACGTTTCGCGATGCGGTCGAGCAGCATTCGGCTCCTAGAGTGACGATCATGTCGCCTACCGCGCGCACCACCGCTCAGCGATACCCCGAGCGTGTCACCTACGACCGGGACGACGCTTACGCGATCCTGGACGAGGCGCTGGTCGCGCACGTCGGGTTCACGACCCCGGACGGGCCGGTCGTGGTCCCGGTTCTGCATGTGCGCGAAGGGGATCGGCTGCTGCTGCACGGGTCGATCCACGGGCGGTTCATCCAGACCGTGACCACGGGCGTGCCGATCTGCGTCACCGTGACCCAGGTCGATGGGCTCATTCTCGGCCGTGCGGCCTCACACCATTCGGCGGCGTATCGCAGTGTGATGATCTTCGGAACCGCCACGGCCGTGGAAGATCCGCAGGAGCGGGCGGATGCGCTCGGCCGCATCGTGGAGGGCATCATCCCCGGGCGACTGTCGGGACCGCATGCGGCGCGTCGCCCGAATGTCGAGGAGGCGGGCTACACCGCGGTCCTGTGGCTGCCCATCGAAGAGTTCTCGATCAAGACCCGCGCGGGTTTCGCCCGCGACGAATCCAAGGACGACGCGGTCGAAGCCTGGGCCGGACACATCCCCCTGGAGCTGACCGCGGGCACGCCGGTCCCCGACGCGATCACCGGCACCCGCTTCCCCGCCCCCGACATCGCCACTCTGCGCCCCCTCTGACCCTTCGCGAGAATGCACTGGCGCACACGCCTTCTCGGCGTTTACCTACACCAGCGCATTCTCGTCAGGCTCCGATGACGGCTTCGCGGAAGTGGGCGGCGAGGTCGAGGGATTTCGCCTGGTCGGGAGTGACCCAGGCGTGGTCGTCGTGCTCGTGGGGGTTGAGGGTGACGGGGCGGGGGTCGTGCTCGGTCACTTCGTATACCCGCGCGTGAATGCGCAGGGGGCGGCCGGCGACGTCCATCCAGGAGTGCGCTGACCGCTCGGCGAGCACCTCCACCGACAGACCGGTCTCCTCCCCTACCTCGCGGACCGCCGCGGCCTCCGGTCGCTCGCCCGATTCGACGCCACCGCCGGGCAATTCCCATCGTCCGGCCAGGAACACACCGGCGGCGCGCCGGATTACCAGGACCGATCCGGCGCGTTCGATTCGGCAGTACACCAAGTGTTTTTCCTCCACCCGACGATCATGGCACGCGCGGTTCAGGGTTCGAGAGCCCGAACGGTCAGTCCCAGACGCCGCTGTCGACTTCCCAGATGCCCTTGTCGCCCTTGGTCGCGGGCTGGATGAGATGCAGCGTCACCTTGCTGCCGTCCTGGTTGGTGACGAAGACGACCATCGGTGCGCCGGTACTGGTCTGGACATTGGTCCACCCGAATCGGCCTTGTACGAACGCCTTCGCGACCATCACGGTGTCCAGCCGCCACGGCTGGTGGCCGCCGTCGACCGCCTGCTGTTCCGTCTGGGCCTGCGCATCGGTGAGGCCCTCACCGGTGAAGGTGGTACCGGCCGGCGGATTCGTCTGGGGCGTGGACGGGTTCGGTGTGGATGGGGTGCTCGGCGACGTGGGCACGGTCGAGAACGGCGGAGGTACTACGGGCGGGGTGGGGAGCTGCGGAGTCGGCATCACGATCGACGGTTCCGGACCACCGGTTCCCGTCGGTGCCGGTGCGGCCGTGGACGAGGCGGAGGTCGGCGTCACGACCGTGGTGGTCGGCGGCGTAGTGGTCGGGCCCGGTGAGGACGACGTGGAACAACCGCTCAACACGGCGACACCGGTGGCGAGGACCGAGAGCGCGACGGTGAGCCGCCGCGAGCTCGGGACACGCGGCGACGAATCGGACTTGGTGGTACGCATGGGAATCCTCCTTGGGCAGGAACCGATACCCCGACGGCGATGCGGAATAGATCGCAATCCTCATGTCGTACCACCTCGGCCGGTCGTTAACCGCCGAAACGTTCGAGATACCAGGCCAGCAGGGCGGGATCGTCGACGGCGGTCGGATCGATGACGCGCGCCGGATCCGCGCCCTGGAGCAGACGTTTCAGCGGGACCTCGAGCTTCTTTCCGGTGCGGGTGTGGGGAATGCCCGGGGCGGCGATGATGTCGTCGGGGACGTGGCGGGGCGACAGTTCGGTGCGGATCGCCGCGATGACCTTCCCTTTCAGCTCATCGGTCAGGGTCAGGCCGGGCGTGAGGACGACGAACAGCGGCATCCAATACCCGGCATCGGGTTGTTCGATGCCCAGGACCAGGGATTCGGCGATCTCGGGGAGCGCCTCGACCGTCTGGTAGATATCGGCGCTGCCCATGCGGATGCCATTGCGGTTGAGGGTGGAGTCGGAGCGGCCGTGAATGGTGATGCCGCCGTGGGGCATTTGGGTGATCCAATCGCCGTGCCGCCACACGCCGGGATACATGTCGAAGTAGGCGTCGCGGTAGCGGCTGCCGTCGGGATCGTTCCAGAACGCCACCGGCATGGACGGCATGGGTTTGGTGATCACCAGCTCACCCACCGCGTCACGGACGGGGCGGCCCGAGTCGTCCCACGCCTCCAGTGCCACACCGAGATACGGGGCCGAGAGCTCGCCGGGGCGCACGGGCACGGTGCGGACCCCACCCATGAACGCCGACACCACATCGGTGCCGCCGCTGATCGAGGAGACTGGGATGTCACCGACGTTGTCGCGCAACCAGATCGACGAACTCGCCGGGAACGCCGAACCGGTGATGCCGATCTGACGCAGTGCGCTCAGGTCGTGTTCGAGAGCGGGCCGGGAGCCCGCCTTCTCACAGGCGAGCACATAGCCGGGGCTGGTACCCAGGACCGTGGTACCGGTACGGGAGGCCAAGTCCCACAGTGCATCCGGAGATTTATGGGTGGGACTGCCGTCGTAGCAGACGATGGTCGCGCCCGCCAGCAGGCCGGAGACCTGGAAGTTCCACATCATCCAGCTCGGGCTGGTGTACCAGAAGAAGATGTCGTCGGGACCGATATCCGCCTGCAGGGCAATCGCTTTCAAATGCTCGAGCAGCACGCCGCCGTGCCCGTGCACGATACCCTTGGGCTTGCCGGTGGTGCCGGACGAATAGAGCACCCACAGCGGGTGCTCGAAATCGACCGGATCCGAAGTGAGCGGCTCGCCGTTGTCAGCGGTGACCGTGTCCCAATCCAGGACGTCCGGCAAGCTGCCGCCCAGCCGCGAAACCAGTACGGTCGCCCGCAGCGAAGGCAAACCGGCTCGGAGCGTCTCGATCTCACCGAGCTTGTCGTGCGCCTTGCCGCCGTATCGATAACCGTCGGCGGTGATCAGCACGGCGGGCTCCAACTGACCGAGGCGATCGAGCGCCGCCGAGGCCGTGTAGTCCTGTCCGCACGCACTCCAGACGGCACCGATGCTCGCGGCGGCCAGGAAGCCGATGACGGCTTCGGGGATATTGGGCAGGTAGCCCGCGACCCGATCGCCGGGACCGACGCCGAGGTCCCGCAGCGTGCGGGCCAGACCCGCTGTGCGGGACAGCAACTCCGCCCAGGAGAGCTCCCGTTGCGGTGTGTCCTCGCTCAGCGCGAGAATGGCGGGCCGGTCGGTGCGGGCCTGCCGGATCACCTGGTCGACATAGTTCACCCGGGTGCCGGGAAACCATCGCACGCCCGGCATATCGGATCCGGCAAGCACTTCGACCGGTGCGGCACCGAGGTCGAAGTACTCCCACACCATCCACCAGAACCCGGCGATATCGTCGACCGACCACTGCCACAGCGCGGTGTAGTCGTCGGCGCGAATCCCGTAGCGCCGCTCCACGAATCGCGCGAAGTCGGTGATCCGCGCCGCCGCGATATCGGCCTCGCCCGGCACCCACTGCGGCGCGTTCGCCGCCTCGGCGATATCGATCATCGGGCGCTCCATCCGCCGTCCATGGTGTACGAGGCCCCGGTCACCATCCGGGCGGCGTCGGAGGCCAGCCAGCCCACCAGCGAGGCGACCTCGTCCGGCTCGACGAGCCGTTTGATCGCGTTGTCGGTCAACATGATTCGCTCCACCACCTCCTGCTCGGGAATCCCGTGCGCGAAGGCCTGATCGGCGATCTGCTTGTCCACCAGCGGAGTACGCACATAGCCGGGGTTGACGCAGTTGCTGGTCACCCCGTACGGCCCGCCCTCGAGGGCCGTCACCTTGGACAGCCCCTCGAGCGCGTGCTTGGCCGTCACGTACGCGACCTTGAAAGCCGAGGCCCGAAGTCCGTGCACCGACGAGAGATTGATGATGCGACCGAACCCCTGCGTGTACATGTGCGGCAGGGCGGCCCGGGTGAGCAGGAACGGTGCCTCCACCATGAGTGCCAGCATGGTGCGGAACCGTTCGGGCGGGAATTCGGTGATCGGGCTGACGGTTTGCACCCCGGCATTGTTGACCAGGATGTCGGTGCCGAGGGTCAGGTCCTCGAGCGCCACGACATCGGACAGATCCACCTGCCAGGTGTGGCCACCGAATTCGGCGGCCACCTTCTCCGCGCCCTCGCCGTCGATATCGGCGACGGTCACCTCCGCGCCGCGGGCGGCGAGCTCGCGGGCGCAGGCCGCCCCGATCCCGCTCGCGCCGCCGGTCACCAACGCCGTCCGCCCGGACAGTTCGCCGAGCAGGGGTCCCTGAGTCATGCCACCTTCACCTTCGCATCCGTCACCGTCGAATCAGCCTGTGCAGCAGCAGTTTCCGCGTCCGCCCGATCGATCGCCTCCAACTCCACACCCTTGGTCTCGCGGAGGAACAACACCGCCACCGCGGTCACCGCGGCCGCACCCGCCAGATACCAGGCGATCGGCACCGAGGACTTGTAGTCCTGCAGCAGCCGCACCGCGATGATCGGAGCCAGCGAGCCGGCCACCAGCGAGGTCACCTGATAGCCCAGGGACACACCGGAATACCGCATGCGGGTGGGGAACATCTCGGCCATGATCGCGGGCTGCGCGGAGTACATCATGCCGTGGAAGATCAGGCCGATCACGATGGCGGACAGGATGATCGCGTTGTTCTTGGTATCCATCATCGGGAAGGCGAAGAAGCCCCACGTGCCCGCCAGGATCGCACCCACCAGGTAGACGGGCCTGCGGCCGAATCGATCCGAGACCCGGCCGACCTGCGGAATGATCAGGAAGTGCACGGCGTGCGCGACCAGCAGCCACCACAGGATCACCTTGGTGTTCGCTCCCACATGCACCTTGAGATACGTGATCGAGAACGTGACCACCAGGTAGTACATGATGTTCTCGCCGAAGCGCAGCCCCATCGCGGTGAACACGCCGCGCGGATACCGCTTGAGCACCTCCAGCGCGCTGATCGAAGCCGCCTTCTCCTGCTCCGCAAGCTGTTGCGCGGCAAGGAAAATCGGCGCATCGGTAATCTTGGTGCGGACGTAGTAGCCGATCAGCACCACCACCGCCGACAGCCAGAAGGCCACCCGCCAGCCCCACGACAGGAACGCCGCGTCCGACAGCGTCGAGGTCAGCGCCAGCAGCACGACCGTGGCGAGCATATTGCCCAGCGGCACCGCCGCCTGCGGCCACGACGCCCAGAACGCGCGACTCTTGCTCGGACTGTGTTCCGCCACCAGCAGCACCGCGCCGCCCCACTCGCCGCCGATGGCGAAACCCTGCACGAAGCGCAGCACCACCAACAGCACCGGGGCCAGATAGCCGACCTGACCGAAGGTGGGCAGGCAGCCCATCAGGAAGGTAGCCGCGCCGACCAGCACCAGGCTCAACTGCAGCAGCTTCTTACGACCGTGCTTGTCGCCGTAATGCCCGAAGACGATGCCGCCCAACGGTCTTGCCGCGAAGCCGACCGCATAGGTGATGAACGCCGCGAGAATGCCGTCAAGGTCATTGCCACCCTGGGCGAAGAACACCTTGCTGAACACCAACGTGGCCGCGGTGCCGTAAAGAAAGAATTCATACCATTCGACCACCGTGCCGGCCATGGACGCGGCAACCACGCGCCGCAATCCAGCCAGCCCGCCGCCCGCTCCCGGCGCGGTATCCCGGACGCTCATCGAGTAACTCCTTCACGCTCAGGCCGCCCCACCCTCATCTGTGATGCGGCCCACAAACTTCGATGCCAAGGAGTATTCGTGCACATTCAATTCCCCACAATGCCCAGTTCCGCACCCCTATTCTGCAAGAATGCAGAAATGAGCGTGACCTCCGCCACAAGCGGACCCGACCCCGCTACCAATCGGCCCAGTGCTGCGAGTAGTCGGCCCAGCCCTGACGATCTGCTGGTGCTGCTGGCTGTCGGGCGGACCGGGCGCTATGTCTCGGCCGCCGAGGAGTTGGGTATCAACCACACCACCATCTCCCGCCGCATCGCCAGCCTCGAACAGGCGCTGGGCGGGCGGGTGTTGATCCGCGGCGCGGGCGGGTGGGAGCTCACCGACCTGGGTCGCGAGGCGCTGACCGCGGCCGAGGCCATCGAGTCCGCAGTCCGCTCGCTGACCTCCGATACCCCGACACTCGAAGGCGTGGTGCGCATGTCGGCCACCGACGGGTTCAGCGCGTATCTGGCGGCGCCCGCCATCGCCGACGTGCAGCGCCGTCACCCCAAGCTCACCGTAGAGATCGTCACCGCGACCCGGCTGGCGTCGCTGCAGCGCTCCGGCTTCGATATCGAAGTGGTGGTGGGCAAACCGCAATTGCGCCGGGCACGCGCCATCGCACTGGGCGACTACACCCTCGGCCTCTACGCCTCCCACGGCTACCTCGCCGACCACCTCGCCCCGCGCACCGTCGAGGACCTGGCAGACCATTCGCTGGTCTACTTCATCGACTCCATGCTGCAGGTCGACGACCTGGACCTGGCCCCCACCTTCGCACCCATGATGCGCGAATCCCTCTCCTCCACCAATGTTTTCGTCCACGTGGAAGCCACCCGCGCAGCCGCCGGCCTAGGACTGCTCCCCTGCTTCATGGCCGACCGCCACACCGACCTGGTGCGCATCCTCCCCGAAATCGCAGTGCGCCTGACCTATTGGCTGGTGAGCCGCCCGGAAACCCTGCGCCGCCCGGAAGTCGCCGCTATCGTCGAGGCGCTGCGCGCCCAGGTCGACACCCACCGCGCCATGCTCATGGGCACCAACTGATCGAGCTGAGTAGGAACCTAGCTGCTCAGCGGACCCGGTTGCTCAGCGGGGCTCGGTTGCTCGGCGGGGGCCCGGTTTCTCCGAGAGGCCGAGATTCTCAGCGGGGACATAGCTCGGACCCATCGCCGCCCAATGCGCGGGCCTTTGGATGGGAGTCACGGCAGGCCGATCGGCCGCCTTACCTCCGAGAAAGGTTCCGCGCCTTGAATTCCTCCTCGAAGACCCCTTCCCGCATGCGCCGCATGACCGTCCGCCTGGCCGTGGCCGGTGCGCTGACCGTGGTGCCGCTCGCCGCGCTCGCCATCCCCGCCACCGCGGCCACGCCCGACAACGGCGTCCCGGTGGTCAGCCAGATCGCCGACCCCGATTGGAACCACGATCGCGGCGGCGACGATCACCGCGGCGACCAGGACCACCGCGACCGACCCGGCGACCACGATCGCGGCCCGGACCAGCAGCAGCCCGACCAGCAGCCCGCGCCGCTGCCGTCAACCGGCTCCTTCGGCTGATCCAAATTCCAGCCGCCCCGATCCAGGCCGGACCGCCCGAAGCCGAACCACTCAATTCAGGCCGGGCGTCTCGGTCGAGGCCAGGCCGCTCAGTTCAGGCTGGCTGCCCGATCCAAGCCGGGCGCTCAGTCCGAGCCGGGCGTTCAGTGCAGGTCGGGCTTGGCGGCGGGCAGGTGCACGGTGAATTCGGTTCGGCCGGGGGCACTTTCGAGGGTGATGTCACCGCCGTGCGCCTTCACTACCGCTGCCACGATGGCCAACCCGAGGCCGGTGCTGCCGGCCCGGCGCGACCGGGACGAGTCACCGCGCGCGAAGCGTTCGAACACTTCGGGCTGCAACTCGGCGGGAATGCCCGGGCCGTTGTCGGTGACCCGCCATCGCGCCCCGCCCTGGCCGTCGTCGGTCAGGGCGGTGGTGACGATGGTGCCCGGGCCGGTGTGGATGCGCGCATTGGTCAGCAGATTGGCCAGCACCTGGTGCAGGCGGGCCGAGTCGCCGGTGACTTCGATCGGTTCGGGCGGTAATTCCAACTGCCACTTCAGATCCGGGCCGGCGATGTGGGCGTCGGCGACCGCGTCCACGGTCAGCTGGGTCAGGTCCACGGACTTCTGTTCCAGCCCGCGCCCGGCATCCAAGCGGGCCAGCAGCAGCATGTCCTCGACCAGGGTGGTCATCCGCCGCGATTCCGAATCGACCCGGCTCATGGCGTGCGCGACCACCTCTGGCACCGAATCCCGTTCCCGCTGCGCCAGTTCCGCGTAGCCGCGAATGGAAGACAGTGGGGTGCGCAGCTCATGACTGGCGTCGGCCAGGAAGCGGCGGATGCGGGTCTCGCTGGCATGGCGGGCCTCGAGCGCACTGGCGATGTGATCGAGCATGCGGTTGACGGCCGCGCCGAGCTGGCCGACTTCCGTGCGCGGGTCGGCGTCGGCGGCCGGAACCCGCACGGGCAGTGTCACTTCCCCGCGATCCAGCCGCAGATCCGCGACCCGCGCGGCCGTGCCAGCCACCCGGTCCAGGGGTGCGAGGGCGCGGCGGACCACCCAGATGCCCGCGGAGATCGCGACCGCGAGCACCCCGGCGGTGACGATGACCAGCACCAGCAGCACCCGCATCAGGATGTCGTCGACCGGGGCCAGCGGCAGGGCGGTGATCACGGTCTGATGCGACCAGGTCTGCAGTGCGATCACGCGATAGTGGCCCTCACCCGAAATGGTCAGGGTCACCGGCTTTCCCGTGGGCAGAGTCGCGAGTTCCTTACGCGCCGTGTCCGACAGCAGTGTCTGCGAGCCGTCGGAGTGGACCCGGGCCGCGCTGATCGACCCGCCGGACTCGACCAGCGCGCCGATCGTATTCGGTTGAATACTGCGACGATTCAGGAAATCGGGGCCGGGTCCGTAGTCCTCGGCGCTCACCGGGGGCGGCGGTCCGTGCTGATCCGGCGGGCGCGGACCCAGCACCGGGCCGCCACCGGAATCGCCGAGGGCCCGCCTGGCCGTCTCGTTCAGGCTCACATCCACCTGATGCACCAGAAACTGTTGCAGCGCAATCTCGGTCGCGATGCCGATGCCCGCGACCGCGACCACCAGCAGCACCGCCTGCCCGACCAGCAGCCGGACCCGCAGCGACCACCGGCGTCGCGGTCTCGGCCGCGGGGCCGGGATCGTCGACTCGGACCGATCCGGCGCGGCGAGCCCCGGTGTTTCACCGGTTTGCTTCGTCTCGAATCGGGTCGTCTCAACTGGCGGGTTTGAGGACATAGCCGGCCCCTCGCAGTGTGTGGATCATCGGTGCGCGACCGCTGTCGATCTTCTTACGCAGATAGGAGACATACAGTTCGACGATGTTGGAGCGCCCACCGAAGTCGTAGCTCCAGACCCGGTCCAGGATCTGTGCCTTGCTCAGCACGCGGCGCGGATTGCGCATGAAGAGGCGTAGGAGCTCGAATTCCGTTGAAGTGAGCGCGATCTCGACACCGCCACGGCTGACCTCGTGACTGTCCTCGTCAAGCTCGAGGTCACCCACCACCAGCCGCGAGCAACTGTTCTCGGTGGCGACGCCCGCGCGGCGCAACAACGCCCGCAACCGCAGCACCACCTCCTCGATGCTGAACGGCTTGGTGACGTAGTCGTCGCCGCCCGCGGTCAACCCGGCAATGCGGTCCTCCACCGAATCCTTGGCGGTCAGCATCAGCACGGGCAGTTCCGGCCGCAATTGCCGCAACCGTTCCAGCACTTGCAGGCCGGTCATATCGGGCAGCATCAGGTCGAGGACAACCACATCGGGCCGCGACTCCCGCGCCTTGACCACGGCCGTGCGCCCGTCCAGCGCGGTCTCAACCGTCCAACCCTCGTACCGCAACGCCAAACCCAGCAACTCCGCCAGCGCCGGTTCGTCATCCACCACCAGCACCGTGAGGGGACTCCCGTCGGCACGCCGCAGGACGGCTCGCTCGATCGGGGCGTTTCCCGAGGTCACCACAGACATCTGTACAGCGTCGGTGAACCGACTGGGGCGTAGCTGGGCCGAACCTATGTGTCAGCTGTGAGAGCTGTGGGCGCGCTGTGCGGCGGCGAGATTCGGGCTCAGATCGTGTGCCCCACATCGGTCGCGACCAGGCGGTCGAGGGCACGTTCGGCGATGGCGGCGATCGTCATGGACGGGTTGCAGGCCGCGGTGGTGCCGGGCATGAGCGCGCCGTCGAGGACGTAGAGCCCGGATTGGCCGTGGACGCGGCCTTCGAGGTCGCAGACGGTGCCCATACTCGCGCCGCCGAGGGGATGCCAGGTCGAGGGGAACACGGTGTTGGTGTCGAGCAGGGCGCTCGCCTCTCCTGCGATGCGGCGGACTGTCGGGCCGATGTGGTTGTCCTGGATGGCGGAATCCCCGTCCGCGGGCCAATACAGGTTCGCGGCGTCGATGGACGGGTCGTAGCGGAATTCGCCGCGACCGGTGCTGACGCCGTAGCCGACGAGCATGGTGCTGTGCGCATCCACCGACAGCGGCGGAATGGATGCCTGGATGACAGTATGGGCGGTGGCGGGGTCGTCCCAGTTCAGGCTGCCGTAGACGACGGGACCGCCTTGTGCGAGACCGAATTCCTGTGCGGGGTCGGTCCAGACGTAGATGCGGTCGGCGTTGGTGCCCCAGCCGCGCCCGAGATCCTCTGGGAGATCAGGGATCTGACCCGTGGCCGCCGCGCGCACCAACAGCCGGGTGGTGTTGAGGCTGCCCGCGGCCAGCACCACCGCGTCGGCGGTCAGGATCTTGTTCTCCAGGACGGTGCCGGCCGTGTCGGTGCGGTTCACGTGCACGACCCAGCGGCCGTCGGCGGCCCGCGCGAGATCGGTGACCTCGTGCAGGGTTTCGACGGTGACGCGGCCGGTGGCCTCGGCGGCGGCGATGTAGGTGACGTCGACGGTGTGCTTGCCGCCGTTGTTCACGCCCAGGGAGCCGTCGCCGTTGGTGTAGGAGGGCGTCATATCGCCGCGCAGTTCGGCGAGGGCGTAGTTCCAGTCGATGGGCATGGGGATCTTCGACACCGGCAGACCGGCGGCGTGCGCGCGTTCGGCGAAAACTCTTGCGGCCGTGTAGTTCGTCGTATCGACCAGCTCATCGGGGGCGACGGCCAGGCCCAGCATGCGCGCGACTCGCTGGTAGTAGACGCTGTCGAGGGCCTGCCAGTCGAAGCCGTCCGGGAAGTGGGTGCGGAAGGCCGCCTCGGTTGGTTGCAATGACATGCCCTGGTAGACAAGCGATCCGCCGCCGAGACCGGCCGCGCACAGGGCGGTCATGTTCTCACCGGGCACGGCCTCGACCAGTCCGGCGTACGGCTCGAAAGCCACGGGCCTGCCGAACAATTCCGGGCTCGACCGGTGCCAGAGTATGCGCTTGTCCGGTGCCGTGGCTCGCGGGAAGGTCTGGGCGTTCGGGCCGGTGGGCCAGCGCATGCCACGTTCGAGCAGCAGCACCGGAACTCCGGCCTCGGCCAGGCGCAGCGCGGTGACGCCGCCACCGAACCCGGAGCCGATGACGATCACCCGATGGTCTTCGCGGGTGAGCTCAACCCTGTTGACGCGGGCGGCAATCGCCGAACCAGCCCTGGCGAGCGGCGCGGCCGCCAGCAGCGCGGCGGCTCCGGACAGCAGGGAACGACGCGAGATATCTGACATATCACACCTTGAAAAGGGAACGGATTATTGAGGATTCAGTCGATGGCGCAGCCGGAGAGCGGCTTGTCGTTCAGCCGATCCACGAGGTAGCCGATCGCATTGTTGGTGCCGAATCCGTCGATGATTTCCGGACCGAAATGATTGGGGATCGTGGCGCCCGGAAGAATGGGCGGCAGTTCATTGGTCCGGAAGGTGACCGTGGCCCCGGACGCGCACCAATCGGCGGCCAGTTGCCGGGCCTGACCATAGGGAACGGTGTCGTCATTGCGGCCGCTGGTGATAAATACCGGGCTGGCCGGGGTGAGCGATCCGATGCGCTGCTGCCGCAGAATTGTTTGGATCGCGGGGATTTCACGCATGTGGTCGACGAGCGGCCGGCCGTCGACGGTGAAAGCGTTGGTGCGCAGGAACGGATGCAAGGCGATCACATCGCCGATGCATTCGTTCGACAGTTCACGCAGCAGGTCCTGCCCGGCCGGTGTCACGCGCGCGTCGAATTCCGGTCGCAGGTCCGGATACCGGTCCAGGAATCCGTTCAGCGCGAACCCGACCGCGCCACCGATGAGACTTCCCTCGATCCGATCCAGGATGGCCGAGAGATCCGCGGTCGGCGCACCCGCCCAGGTCCCCTTCAGATTCAACTCCGGCGCATATCCCGGCTGCATCTCCGCAGCGGCGGCACTCGCGCCACCGCCCTGCGAGTAACCCCAGAACGCCAGCGGCGTCCCGGTCCCGCTGCCCGCCAGCCGATTCGCCGCACGTGCCGCGTCGAGCACGGCATGCGCCTCCTCGATCCGATTGGCGTAGGTGTGAATTCCCGGCGTCCCCATCCCGATGTAGTCGGTCACGAACACTCGCGCGCCCAGCGCGTTCCACGCGAACGCGGACTGCGCCTCCTGATTGACCGACACGGTGGGCGGGGTGAGGCTCGCATAAATCCCCGTCGGGAATGCCAGCGACAGCGCACACTGATCGCCCTGCCCGACCGTGCCCGGCGCGATCAGCACCGTCGGACGCGGCCCACTCCCCTGCCACGGCTGGGTCGAATCGATGAACGTCCCGGTCACGGCCACGGGTGCGTCGTCCTGGGTGCGCGAGGTGTACATGACCCGCTGGGCCGGCAGCGGCCAGTTGCCGTCCGCCCCGGGGGCCGCGGCGTACACCGACATCGGCTCGGTCTTGATCACCGCGCCCGGTGTCGCATCGAATTGCGCTGGCGGGTAATAGAAATCGTTCACCGGCTCGGCCCGAACCGGAGCCGCCGCGAGCGCGGTGGCCGCTACGGCGAGGCACGCGGCGGCCCCTGCCACGGCGGTTCGAAGCAATGGTGAGGCGGACAGGTGCTGCTGACGAGGCATCGCGGTCTTTCTCTACGGACTTCCGTCCCACGGCTCGAGTAACCCGGTTACTCAAGTAACGGCGTTACCGTAGCGGTATGGCACGGGAAACGGAAGAGGCATCAAGATCGCGAATCCTCCACGAGGTACGCGCCCTGCTGGAATCCGACGGCTACGACGCCGTCCAACTGCGCGAAGTAGCCCGCCGCGCCCGCGTCTCCCTCAGCACCATCTACAAACTCTTCCCCACCCGAGACGACCTACTCATCTCCGCCATCGAACTCTGGATGGAGGAAAACACCTACCTCCCGATGGAACCCCCCACCCCCGACGAATCCCTCCACGACGGCCTCATCCGCGTAATCCGCCACGTCTTCTCCCCCTGGGAACGCCACCCCATCATGCTCGAGGCCTACCACCGAGCCCGCACCAGCTCCTCCACCCGCCTCGACAACCACGGCCTGGACGCCGTCTTCCCCATAGCCGCCGCCGTCCTCTCCGGCGCCACCCCCACCTACCTCTCCGACATAGCCGTAATCCTCTCCAACATGACCTACTCCCTCCTAGCCCAATGCGCCGACGGCACCCTCAAGGTCTCCCAAATCCTCCCCATCCTCGAACGCACCGTCTTCCGCCTGACAACCAACAACGAACCCGAAGCCACCGCCGCCACCACTAACCGCCAACCCACCCCCTCGTCCCCCCTAAGCCCCGACATAGCCGCCCCCTTCATCCGCACCCCGGATTCCCCTGCGCCAGAACAACCCTGAGCCCCCTCCCCAAGACGTCCCCAACCCCCGCCACACGCCGATAACCAGCCGATTTGGATGTTGAGGGGGGTACTGGGGTAATCTCGTCGAGCACGAGCGAGAGCGAATGCAACGGGCTGTGGCGCAGCTTGGTAGCGCACTTGACTGGGGGTCAAGTGGTCGCAGGTTCAAATCCTGTCAGCCCGACCAAGAAAATCCCCTTCCGACCTCGGTCGGAAGGGGATTTCTGTTATTTGATCAATCGGAGATGGTGGCCAATCGGTGGCCGTTTCGGCGCTTCGAGGTGTAGGGAAAGCAGATCGCCGGCCTTCTGGAGCGCCGTGGTGTTCGGATGTAGATAGAGCTTGGTGACCCGGGGATCGGAATGTCCGGCGATCTCCTGCAGCAGGTGCAGCAGCACGCCGGCGTCGGCGAACCAGGTGAGCCCGGTGTGCCGAAGGGTGTGTCGCCGGAGATGCTCGTAACCGAGATCGGCGACCACTTCGTCCCAATGGGTCGCGCGCCGCAGGACGGTGATCTGTATACGTCCGCCGCGGGGTCCCAAGAACAGTCGGGCTTTTCGGTACGCCTCGGCTCGGGTGGCCGCATCCGCATTCCTCATCGCGGGATCCGCGTCTACCCGGGCGCACGCTCGTGCGATTGCTCTCAGCACGATCGGCTGAAGTTCCTCGATGATCGGAACTTTGCGGGCCCGTTTGCCTTTCGTCCCTTTGTCCAGCAAGCCACCCGGCCCTGGAGTCGTCTGCCGCTTCAACGTCCACAACCAGGTCTCGATATCGATGTCTCCCACAAGACAGCCGGCCACCTCACCGATGCGGGCCGCGGTGCAGGCCTCGAAGATGACGACATCGCCCCAGACCTCGTACTGCTCCCAGGATCTCGCGACCAGAGCGGCGGCCAGCTCGGTGAGGGTCTGCCAATCCGGCAGCGCCAGCGCGCGCGGGTTGTTCAGCTCGTCCTCGTGTCGGGCATAAAGTCGCTGCCACCCGGGCACTTCCACTCGATTGCGGTCGATCACCTCGTCGCGCACAGCCTGATCCATGACCCGTCCGAGCGCAGCCAGCGTGTTCTTGATCGTGGACCTGCCGTGCCCCTCCGAGATCCACATGCCGACCGCACGATCAGCAACGCCTGCGGTGATCATCGTGATCGGCAGATGCCCGAGGGTGGGCACGATCCGCCTACGCCATCCCGCCCGGTACGGGTCCAGGGTTTTGGGCTCGACTCCCCGCATCGCGAGATCCCAGACCGCATCCCCGTAGTCCTTCAGCGTCGCGGTCGCCATCTTCGGGTCGACGCCGCGCGCCGCGGCATTCTGGATCCGCTCGATCCACGCTTCCGCTTCGCTGCGCTCCTCGAAGGCCTGCGACTTGCTGTCCCGCTTCCCCGTGACCGGATCGGTCCACCGGACTCGCGCCAGAAAAGGCTTGGCGCGCTTCCTCTCTTCGATACTGCCGCGTATCTCCACCCCCAGCGGCACCATGTTGACCGAGTCGCCCATCACGCGACCGCCGGATCGATCCGCCGGCGCAACAGATAGGCGATCACGTCAGCGCCGAGGTACCGGGTGACTCGGCCCGAGATCCGAACGAATGGCGGACCTTCCGGCGGCTGCGCCGTGCGCCAGCGGCGAAGACTCGAAGCATCGACCTTCAGGACGGCGGCGACCTCCTCGGTTGTGTACCAGCCAGTTTCAAGGATCTGTTCCGGGCTCATTCGGTCCATTGCAGGGTTCCTCCTTCCGTTCCGTCGATGTGGTCGCGGGCCGCGGTGAGGGTTCGGGTGACTGCCGATGAACTGAGCTCGACGTGTTCGGCGATCCGCGAGTGTGACCAGTTGTCTTCGAATTTCAGCCGCAGGATGGTCGCGACCTTGTCGGGGTCGCGGCGGCCCGCAGGGTCGGCATGACAGACCGATGCCGCAATTGTGGCCCACCGATCCTGCGCACCAGCGGCCTCGAGCGCCACCGGCTGACCCGATCCCACCTCACTCATCGCAAATCCGGGCCGGAGTTCGGTTGCGGTGGATCGAGTCTCGGTGTGGATCTCGCGCACCGACGTGGTGCGCACAGTGTCGGCAGTGCGCACCGGGTCGTATTCGGTGCGCACCACCTCGCTGCCCGGTGCGTCGTCGGTGCGTGGGCTGCGGGCCAGCACGAGCAGAGCGATAGTGGCCTGCGTGATCGCGCCATCGATGATCAGTGGCACCAGCGACGCAAGGTGGGGAGCCATGCCGACCTGGATGGCCAAGGCGCGCAACGCGTCGAACGACAGGCGGAACGCGATCAGGGCGATCGCGCTGGTGAGGACCACAACGAACCAGTAGGCCAGGGTCGCGCTCGTCCGGGCGCGGACGAGGAGCCCCACGCCGTGGGTGGCGGCCAGCAGCGCGACGGGTGGGAACATGGCCACGAATCCGGCGACGACGGCCAGCCCGTGCGGTGCGTTGAGGACGGCGTGGACGGTGTTGCCGCCGATGGACATGAGGGCCATGAGGATCAGTTCGCCCCAGAAGAATTGGACCGCGGAACGCTCGGCGTCGGGGCGGGGAGGGTAGTACGCACTGTCCGGTGCGTTGCGGTGCGTAGCGTCGTTGCTGCGCACCGCGTCCGCACCGGCGCCGTTGCCGGTCATCGGGTCACTCCGTCGGGTTCTCGATGGCTTCGCGGTGGATCGCGAGAGCGGCCGCGAGTCCCTCGATGAGGGCGGCGGCTTCGTGGACGCTGATCGAGATGCGCACGAACCCGCCGGCGCTCCAGACGATTTCGATCGCGGGCTCGACGAGTTGTTCGCCGTCGTGGTCGACCATGGCGGGGTGGTACTGCGTTTCGATGGTGGACGAGGCGTCGGGCAGTAGGCCGATGTTGAGGTAAGGCATCAGTTCAGCTCCTCGATGGTGTGGGTGGACGGGAGGTGCAGGCGCTGGCGCAGCTGCGCGCAGCCGGCCCACAGCAGGACCGTGGGGGTGGTGACGCAGAGGTCTCCGGCAATCCGCGGCCAGGGTCGGCCTCTGGCGCGGGACCACAGGACGTAGGTGCCCATCTGGCAGGGTTCGAGGCGCTTGATCAGGGCGGTGAGCACGGTCATGGTTATGCCGCTCCCATCGGCCCGATTGCCGGGCGGGCGGGGGTGTAGACCGCGGTGTAGAGCTTGGCGCGCGGCTCGTTCGGGTCGGCACCGACAAACGTGATGGAGAGGGTGTCGCCGATGTTGAAGTGCGAGTCGGCCTTTTCCAGCGCGGTGCCGATAGCCTGCTCCATCCGCCAGGTCGGGTACAGGTTCCGCGGGCCGGCGGGGGTGTCGAGGGTGATGTAGGCCTGCAGTATCGGGTTGCCCTTCTGGTCTGTGTCGACCTCCCCGGGTGCACCGCCGAACTTGAGGCGAGGCTGTTCGCCCAGGGCGGTGATGCGCCCGTAGACGGTGGTGTTGGGTGGGGTGTTCTTGCCGAACGCGCTGGGCGGTTTGGCAGCAGCGTTCTTGAGTCGCTGCCCGAAATCGTTGGTATCCATGACGGTTGGTTCCTTCCTTTGTGGTTGATGGGTGAAAGGTGTTCAGCGGCTGCGGGTTATCTGCCGTGGCGGTTGAACGGGTTGGCGGTAGTGCCGGTCGAGGTACGGGACCATCTCAAGCTGATCGAGCCCGAGGCCGGCGTCGAGGTGGTCGGTGATGTCCTTGCCTGCGGCGGCCTGCAGGACCCGGATCTCGCCGACGTGGCCGTGCAGGGACTCGGCAACCTTGGCGGCGTGGCGGTAGCCGGGGCGGTCGCGGTCGGCGACCACGATCACCCGCCCCGCCCCGTCGAGCCACTTGGCGTGTTCGCGGGTCCACGAACCGGCGCCCATGGCGTTGCAGGTGGCGATCTGCCCGGCGTCGAAGGCGCGCAGGACGTCCTGCTCGCCCTCACAGACATAGATCTCGCGCCCGCCGGCCACCGCCTCCGTGAGTTCCGGAAGCCGGAACGGGATGGGCGCGAATCCGGTGCTGTCCCATTCGGTTCCGGTCCAGTGCCGCTGGGTGAAGGCCTTGCCGTAGCCGTCCTCGTAGGGCACGCGCTGGCGGATGATCGCGCCCTCGATGCGGCTGTCGGGCCACCGGTAGAGGTAAGAGGCCACGTTCTCCGCCGGCCCGACCTGCTTACCCCGGTTCGGCTTGTGCGGGACCGGGAACCCCGCGTAGTCGATGGCCCTGTCCGCCAATGACATCCGCGGCTGCGGCGGCGGGGTGTTCGGCAGGGGCCGATGGCCGCGGGCGTGGTCGCGGTGGTTTCCGCGGCCGCGGTCGGGCAGTTGGTCCCACATGTCGCGAACCTGCAGGTTCAGCTTGGCCAGGACGTCCTGGTCGTCGCAGCCGGCCCAGCAGCGCACGATGGTCTTGCCCTGGGCCGGGTCGTAGCGGACTCCGAGCGACGGGTTGTGATGCTGGCCATCGGCTTCGTGGACCGGGCACAAGAAGTTGGTCCACTTCGGTCCGGCCCGCCCGGATCCCATCTGTGCGGTGAGCGCGCCGGTGATGGTCTGCCAGGAACGGCCCTGCGTGGGTGAGGATTCCATGACGGGCTCACCGCGCTTGTTTGGTCGCTCGAGGTGACGGGGCCGGGTAGCGGCGTACTCGGTGGCGTCGGGTAGCGGGGTCGTCGATTGTCTCGCGATCCCACTGCATCGGCACCGCCCATCGTTTGGTGCGGGCGTACTCGCGGGCGGCGTCCGAGGGGCCGGGCACCATTTCGAGCCGATCGAACAAGGCGGCGATCTGGCGGTGCCGACGGATGGTGACGGCTTCCTGTCCGCCGTGCAGCAGCGGCCCGAGATTGGTGGGCAGCATCTCGAGTTCGCGGGCGAGATGGGTTTGCGGGTACCCGATCGCCACCAACGCCTGCAGGCGCCGTTGCGCCCCGACTCCCGCCACGGTGTCGTTCGGCGCCGCCACGGCGACGGCCGAGTCCGGGACCGCGACGGCGAGGATCTTCGCCGCGGTGGCATGCGAGATCCACTGCGGCAGCGGCCGTCCCGCCTTGCCGTGCAACAGCGTGGCCAGCACCGAGCGGTGCACGCCGGCGAGTTCGGCCAGCCGTCGGCGGCTGAGGCCGGCTTCCTCGAGGTCGGCGACATGAGCGCGGACCGGGTCCGCGGGGGCACGGTCGGGGTTCCAGGTGCCGTACGCGGTGCGACGGTGACGGACACGCATGTAGCAGGCGCCGCACAGGCCGCGCCGCAACGGAGTCCGCGCCCGCGCGCAGTGTGAACACGCCGTCGTCTGCGAATGAGACTGTCCGAGAGTGGTGTTCATCGCATTCACCGCCCCCGCTCGATCTGGCGGCGGGTGTTGCCGAACTCGAGGATCGGTGTGCCGGGTGCGTGTCGGTAGGTGTCGGGGCCGTTGCGTTCGTAGTCGACCTCGAAGGTGTTGCCCGACAACTCCTGTGCCTGCTCCAGGCTGCGCCACTGCACCGGGTCGAGCTGGTCCTGACCGACCTCGTCGCGGTAATAGCGCGCCCACTCCAGATGCTGGCGGGCATCCTCGGGCGCACATGCCCAGGTGCGGAACGCGATGCCGAGGTAGCGCCAGTCGCGGCTGTGGGGTCCGGCTTCCCACGCCTGCTCGATACGGCGGCGGGCCGCATCGATCCCGGCGAGTTCGTCCGGTGTCGCGCCCAGTTCGAACTCGGCGTGATTACGCTCGTAGGTCAGCCGGATCCGCTCGGCGAAGTCAGTCCGCATGGCTTCCTCGTGTTCGAATTCCATGCTCATCGCCACCGTTCGAGACCGAGGTCGCGCTCGGGGTGCTGGTAGCGCTGGCGGATGCGGTCCTCGTGGGCGATGTTGTGGGCCTGAACCAGGCTCTGCCACTGGGTTTCGTCCACGCCTTCGGGCTGTCCGAAGGCGTGGCGCTGGTAGTTGAGGACGTCGAGGTAGGAGTCCATCTCGTCGGGACGGTCCTGCCAGTCACGCAGAGCGCCGGAGAGGAACTGCCACTGCTCGGCGTGGGGGCCGGCCGCCCAGCGCTGGTCGTAGTCGGCGACCTGGGTGTTGAGGTGGCGCTGCTCGTCGTCACTGATGCCGGGCCGGTCGGCTTCCCATGCCAGGCCGGTGCGGTCGTGGAACTCGGACCGCATCATGTCTTCGTGTTCGCGGTGCATGCTCATCGCCCCCACTCGATGCCGTGCTCGTGCTCGGCGGGCGGGCGAGTGTGGTCGATGGTGACCAGGTCGCGGGCCTGCTCGAGGCTGCGGCGCTGGACATCGGTGACGGTGAAGTCGAAGCCGGGGTGCGCGCGGATGCGGTCGAGGTTGTCCATGAACTTCGCCATGGTCTTCGGGGCGCGCTGCCAGTCGTCATAGGACGCCGACAGGAACGCCCACTGGTCGGCGTGCGGGCCGGCCAGCCAGCGGTCGTCGTATTCGGCGCGGGCGACGGCGAGGCGTTCGTACTGGTAGTCGCTGCGGGTTTGGGCTTGGGTGCGTCCGAGTTGGGCTTGTTCGAAGAACTCGCGGCGCATGAGTTCCTCGTGTTCGCGATGCATGGCTACCGGCTCCGTTCGATCCCGTTGGGCCGCTGCGGCTGGGTGCGCTGCGGGTCGGGCGGAACACCGGTGTTCGGGGTGGCGCTGTGTTCGGGGCGGCCGTAGCTGTCGTGTCTGGGGGTCGTCTGCTTGAGCTTGCCGACGGCCTGATCGCGTTCGGTCTTGTACTTGTCGCGCTCGACGCCGGCGGTGATCACTTGCTCGCGGAGGCGTTTGAGCTCGGCGGCCTGGCCGAGGTTGGTGTTCTTCAACGTCTCGACCTGGGCCTCGGTCGCGGCCAGGCGGCTCTTGTGCTGGTCACGGTCGGTGGTGACCGCGTCCAGGCCGCGCTGCAGTGTCTGTACCTGCTGGGCCTGCTTGTCGCGGTCGCTGCTCAGCGCGGCCAGTTGCTGCTCGAGCTGCGTGAGCCGCTGCTCGGAACTGGGCTGCGGCGGTGTGACGGATGGTGGGGTCCGGTAGGCGGGCGGGCGGGCGATCCCGGTTTCGGTGTGGGCGCGGGCGACTTGGGCGCGGTAGCGCAGGGCGTCGATGCCTTTGACCTTGCGGGCCTTGGCGAAGAGCCTGCCCAGCTTGAACTCGGGGAAGGTCTTGGCCGCGGTGATCCCGTCCAGGGCGATGCCCTGCTCGATCGGGGTCAGCAGATCCGACTGCAGCACCTTCTTTTTCAGCTGCTCCTCGTGGTTGGCCAGCCGCTGGTGGTCGCTGGCGCGGCGGCGGTGGTCGACGTTCGGGTTGCGGGAGTTGTCGGACACCCGGGCCGAATGCTGGCGGTAGGTCTCGAGTGCCGCGGTGGTGCCCTGCACCTCCAGGGCGCGGGCCTGCTCGGCCTGGCGCATCTGCTCGCGGTACATGAGCTTGATGTCCTTCTTGATCCGTCGGCGCTCCAGGAAGCCGGTGGCGTGCGCCAACTGCGTGAGCGCCTGGGTGATCTTGGAGGCGGAGTGGGTGGCCTCGTGGGTGATGTCGTCCATCTCGGACATGAGCGGTATTCCTTTCAGAACTAAGGGGATTGGGCTATCGGGTGCGTTCGATACGGGTGCGTCGAGTGCGGTGCTGATTGAGCTCCTCGGCCGCGGCGTCGGTGAGCTTGAGTCGGCCCGCGTATTGACCGCGGACGGTGGAGAGAAAGTTCTCGGCCCGTGCGAGCGCGGCGTTGGCACGCTCGAGGCCGTGCATGGTGACCTCGGTCGCGACCAACGGATCGAGCGGCTCACCGAGGTCGTCCACGTCCAGGGCGTCGGGGTGGTGGTGCAGGTGGGCGTACTCGTGATGGATGTCGGTCAGCTCGCGCTGCACCTGGGCCAGGCGCTCGTCGAGGCCGTACAGACGCTCGTGCAACTCGACGGGCGCGGTGCGGATGGGATCATTCCGGTTGTCAGACATCGGGTTTCACTCCTCGCCCATGGCGGCGTGGCCGACCTCGTCGGGGCCTTCGAAGACCGACTCGGTACCGGCCGGGCGGGACGCGAAGACCGGCCGGCGTAGGACTGCGTCGGCGGCCATGCCCTGCACGCGATCGGCGGCGGCTTCCAGGCGCAGCCGGTCCAGCTCGGGCAGGGTGTACTCGATCGCCCAGTTGCGGCGCCGGTTGAACTCGTTGATCAGGGCGTCGCGGTGCCCGGGCCAGTTCGAGGCACCCTCCAGGCGGCCGCACTGGAACACGGCGCGTTCGATCTCGGTGAGCAGCGCCGGCACAGACAGGTCCTCCAACAGCGCGACCATGTTGTGCGGCAGCAACAGTCCCGGCCGGAACAACATCCGCGTCAGCGTGGTGCGCTCGTCGCGAGCGGTGCGCAACCCGGCGTAGTGGGTGGTGCGGGCCGCGCGCAGCCGGTCGAGCTCGGCGCGGTCGGCCGACAACAGCCGTCGCCGGTTCAGCGCCTCGCGGGCCTTGCTCAGGGGGCCGTAGTCGTCGTAGGCGATGATGCCGGCGACGGTGATGAGGCCGGCGGTCACGCCCGCGGTCACACCGATCACGGCGGTGCGGAAGTGGTTGCGGTTCATGGGTATCGGGTTCCTTTCCTTTGTGGTGAGAGGGTGTTCAGGCGGTAGCGGTGCGGGTGGTCTCGTGGCGGGCGCGCCCCCGCTCGAGCCGTGCGATGCAGGCGGCGAAGGGGTGGCAGATACCGCGCATGACGGCGGCCAGAATCCGACCGAAAACGGTGAGCACGGTGGCGGCGGTCTGCGGGATCGGCGGGCGCAGTGCGGCGTTCCACCACAGGTAGGCCACCCACCCGAGCCCGTAGACGGTCAGCGGGATCACGACGGCGGCGGGCTGGCCCCACCCGGCGACCAGCAGGACCGCCAGTACGCCCAGCGACCCTCCGATCCCGGCGCGCAGCAACTGCGGCCGCAAACCCTGACCGGTAGTCGCGGTGCCGATGGATTCCTCGGGGGTCTTCACCAGGTGCAGAACGGGTTTCGCCGATCCGTCGCTGTCGTCGGTGTCGTGATCATGCTCGGGGTGGGGTTGGTCAGCGGCGTGGGTGGCCTTGGCGAGGAAGTTGATGAACTCGTCGCCGAGGATCTCAGCGACCTGGTCATCGGGGACTCCGCGCAGAACCTCGTGCAGTTCCTTCGACTCACCGCCTCCTCGCTGCTGCTTGCGGCGGCGCTCGTT
This sequence comes from Nocardia sp. NPDC059240, assembly GCF_042753865.1. Classification (NCBI taxonomy): domain Bacteria; kingdom Bacillati; phylum Actinomycetota; class Actinomycetes; order Mycobacteriales; family Nocardiaceae; genus Nocardia; species Nocardia sp. NPDC059240. The sequence goes on from NZ_JBHZAC010000014.1 coordinate 249,433, forward strand.
GTCCTCGTCGTCGAAGTCGTCGTCTCGGCTGACTCGGCGCATAGTGGTTGTGCTCCAATCGATCTGAGTGGGAGTGGTCAGGCCGCCGCGATGGCGGTATCTCCGCTCGCGGGGGTTTCACGGAGGCGTTCGGCTTCGGCGGCGGGGGTGCCGGGCAGCGGAGACAGGTCGGCGGGGTTGATGGGAACGACGCGGCCGAAGTGGGCGTGGCCGGCCTTGGCGTAGACGAACTCGCCGATGTCGAAGCCGCGCACACGATCCGGATCGACAAGCCAGCGCTCGCCGACGGAGACCTGGCCCTCGTCGCCGTGGCGCTGACCCTTGATCAGATGCCGAGACGGCAGCAGATACCGCACCGACCCGAAGTGCTTACACAACTCCCCGGAGTTCTCGAAGTAGCCGATGATCAGCCCACCCGCACACGCCTTCAGCAGCCGGTCCAACTCCCACTGATTCCCCGCAAGGCCCTCGGGCGACTGGCTGGAAAACACCAGCGCAATGCCTTGGGAGCGACCACGTTCGGCGACATCCTCGAGCTCGATCGAGCGTTGCTTGCTGTTGAGCTTGCTGGTCTCGTCCAGGAATGCGGTCACCGAACGGCGGGTGTGCCGTGCGGTGCGGCCGGCACGCTGCATGAGCAGCCGCAGTGTGGCCGAGACCTGCGCCCGGGACGCGTCGCGATCCAATGCCGGGACGGTCATCAGTAGTGCGTCGAGGTCTTCGAGGCGCTTGCCGCCCTCGAACACCAGGTGTCCGTCGGCGTCGGTGAGCTGATCGAAAAGGTTGCTGACCTTGATCAGGGCGTCGTCGATCTGCGGGACCTTCTCCGCCTGCAAGGCGTTGACCTGGCGCACCACATCGGGGGCGTGGCCCCACATGTCCTTGATGACCTCGGGATTGATGCGTCGCACGATCTCGCCCGGTCCGCCGGGCACGCCGATCGGGGCGTCCACGATCAGCGACACCAGCCGCTTACGCATTTCGTCGAAGTGCTGGCCCTCGCTGGTGGAGGCCTCCCCTGCGACCAGCAGATCCGACAGGATGGCGCGTAAATCGCGGGCGGGCATGTTCTCGAAGATGTCCAGGCGGTCCCCGCCGGGCACGACCATGGCGATCGCCTTCTCATCGATGCCCATGGCCAGCAGGTAGGTACGCAGCTCGGACAACAGTTCCCGGTCGTCCTCGCCGCCCTTGCAGGTAATGATCACCAGTAATGGTCGCGGGTGCAGCGCGCGCATGCCGGGCACGTCTTTCCACCGCTGCCAGGCCCGCCACTCGTAGTCGAACACCGCCAGCGCTTCGCGCTTGATCAGCTCGGTCTTACCGGCACCAGTGGTCGCGATGATGCCCTGATGCTTCTTGATCTCCTTGTGCGGCACCGTCAGCCAATGCATGTGCCGGGCAGTCAACGCCCGCCACAGCCCGGGCGGTTTCGCGCTGGCGTGGTCAGCGTGCAGGCCGAGCACGATCTGGGTGCCGGCGCTGTAGGGCGCCCCGAGTTTCGCGGCGCGGGCCGCGGCACGGAAGCGGCGTTCGGCCAGAGCGGCTTTGACCCGCTCGGTGTGGGCCACCGACTTCAGGTAGACGGTGTCGGTCTTGATCAAGAACTTCGCCCACCACCAGGTCGCGAACAGCAACCCGGCCGGGACCGCGACCGCGAGCATGGCCCGCGCCCCGGACAGCTCCCCGCCGGCGATACGTCCGGCACCGGCCCAGAACAACGCGGTGGGCATCGACCACGACCAGTTCGTCACCGCGGAGGCGGCGGGCAGGATCAGGGAAGCCAGCGCGAAGTTCCGCAGCCGCGGCACGTCCAGCGGCCACCGGTACGCCGCAGCAAGGGCGGCGAGCGCGATCACGGAAACCACTGCCAGTGAGACGATTCCGGTTCCGACACCGTGCAGGAATCCGGTGGCGTCGGGCCAATGCCACGCGGTGGCGTCCCGCACAGGTTGCGGGGTGCCCGGCGGTACTTCGGGATGGATGCCGGTGAACAGTCCGGTGTTCGGCGGCGGGGTCGAGGACGGGGTCGGCATCGGTGTGGTGATGGGACCGCAGTCCTCGGGGGTGATCAGGGGCACGCAGTCGGTGCTCATCGGTCGATCACCTCGATCGCGGCGACCAGTAGTGATGCAGCTTTGACCAGTTCTCTCCGTGAGAAGGTCGGGCCCGCGTACTGAGCAGCAAGCTCTACGAGACGACCGACCCCGTGCAGGCGATCATGCTCGGCGTCATAACCTTTCGTGACATGAGCTTCGCGTTCGGCGCGAATGTCTGCCAGGGCTTGTCCGAGTTCTGAGCTACTCATGAGGCTTCCTTGCTGGAATGAATCGTCTTGTGCCGCGCGGCCTTCTGGGCTGCCTTGCGCTCGGCGCGACGGGCCAGGAAAGTGGTCCAGTCGTCGTCGAAGTCGCGGGTCTCGAACTCGATATCGATGGCGTCGATCTCGGGCGGAAGCCGATCTGCCGCGGCGTTCACCCCGTCCATGACATTGGTGGTCCGGCACAGGTACAGCAGCCCGACCAGTTCGCTGACCTGCTGGAAGGGCAACATGCTCTGGGTGGCGCGCATGGCGCCCTGCAGCGCGGTATCCATATCGGTCGAGTCCTTACGGGTGAGCTCGACTTCGACGGCCCACCACTGCAATTCGCCGTTGATCCGCCGCAGTACCCATCCGTCGTGGACGTGCGGCCGGCCGGCGCGCGGCTCACGACCCGAGCTGAGTGCCGCTCGCGGTTCACGAGCGGCCGTGGCGAGTTCCTCGGCGTGATGACGGAGATGGCGTTCGGAGACCCACCGCTCAGGATCGGAACCGACCAGCATGACGCGGGCCTGCGTTGCCGCGCGATAGTGCTCGGCCAGCGCGATCGGTGGATGCCATTCCGGCGGTCGCCATCCCAGCCGTGGAGCTGCCTTGTCCCGCTTCATGACCGCCCACGCCCGACCGGGCTGAACAGTCGTGAGCGGGTAGAGATCGCCGCGTTCGGTGAGGATGTTGGCGATGTCGTAGGCGGTGCTCAGGTCGGTGTCCAGGAACCAGGCCAGCACATCGATCTGCATCCCGAACATGTCCGTGATCCCGTCCGCCGCCTGGTTCTGCCGGGCGGTCAACGACTTTCGATGCGCGGTCCGCAGCACCCTGCCCACCGACCCGTAAGGCACACCGATCTCGGCGGCAACCTCCGCTTTGCTCAGCCCCTGCGCCCGCAGCGCTGCGGCTTCGCCCAGTGCCTTCTCGACCCTGTACAGCGAGATGCCCAGCTTCCGCGCGATCTCCGCGTAGGTCAGGCCGTGATCACGCAATCCACCAGCGAGTTCGACGCGGTGCCGGCGCTCCAGGGCGGCATAGGGGTTCGTGTCCTTCTTGGCGCTCATCGGGAACGCTCGATCCTGTGCGGCGGATCGATGCGGCGCGCCTCGATCTCACACAGCCGCCGCTCCAACTCGTCGGCGGGCATCTTCGACACCCAGCGCGGCAGCGGCGGAACCTGCTGTGTCCGAGCCCGATCGCGTTCGGCGTGACGGTCGGCGATATCACGGCGGGCCTGACGGATGACGGCACCCATGTCCTCGGCGCTGCTGGCAGTCGGCTCGTGCCGGGGACGTACTCCGCACTTCGGGCAACGGCGTGACGCGCCACCTTCCCGCTTGAGCTGCCGCTCGCGGCCTCGGGTACCCGCCCAGGTGCGAGCGAGCTCCCACCCGATCCCGTTGTCGCGCAGTACCTCCAACAGTCGCGCCCCGCGGCCGGCGCGATGCTCGGTCAGGCGGGCGTCGAGGTCGGTGGTCCAGCCGGTGTAGTGGCGCGCATGGCGGAACGGCTGATCGAAATGCAGCAGATAGACCGTGCCGGGAACATCTTTGCGCGTCATCGGGACCGCTCGATTCCCCGGCGTGCGCCCTCGTCGTAGGCACGCGACGCGGCGTCATGCTCGGCCTCGACGGACTTGTGCACAGCGTCCCAGTGGTCCTGCTTCTGCCGCGCCCCGCTCCAACCGCGCCGATCTCGGCACTCGAGCACGTCCATCGCAGCCATGACGAGGTCATGTAGAACACCTTCGGTGACATGGAGCCGGCGTTCCTCAGCAGCCAGGGCATGAATGTCGTTGAGGTCCTTATCCGGTGTGCTCATCGGATCACCGCCGCGGCGGTCGGTGCGGGCTGGGTTACGTGGACGCAGTCGATGCGATCGACCTCGTCGGCGCGGCACACGTTCACCGACGCCGGCATCGCCGGGGTCTGCTCCTCCAACTGGATGCCGACCACGATCCCGGCCGCGAACAGCACCAGCCCGAAGAACAACGGCATCCGCCAGCGCAACGGAGTGACCGCAATCCCGTTCAGCAGCAGGCCATTTGCGTCGTACTCGGCGCGATCGTAGGCCGACAGTCCGATCATGTTGCGGGCGTAGTCATGACTGTTCATCGCCGGCCCCGCGCCCAGCCACGGTGCGGTCGCACCAGGATGTAGAGACCAATAACGAACGCCGGAACGAGCACTACCTCGGGGTGCAGTATCAGCGCGCAGACCACGGTCATCGACAGAAAGACGGCAACGGCGGTGCGGGCTCTCATGCCACGCTCCCACCGGTGATAGGAGTACCGAGGTTCACCAGTTCGCCGCGATCGATGCGAATATCCCCCGGGCCAAACCAGTGGCGGGTCAATACTCCGCGGTTGACCCAACGCCGAACGGTGCGCTCGTCAACGTGGGCCACCCTTGCGGCCTGACGGACTGTCAGCAGCACAGTGTCGTCGTGCTTCGACTTCGGGTGAGCTTTCCGGGACCTTCGCGAGCGAGTCACTGTCTTACTCCTTCGATACCAACGAGCGAAAACTGTTGGTACTCAGGAAAACCCGCAGGTAACCCCTAAGGTCAGTGCGCTTCCCGGAGCTCAGGCGCCCGGGCGCTCGGAGGCGCTCGAGCGCCTGAGCCGAGCGCCTGCCCGTAGCGTCGTCAGCGGACCATGATCAAAATGAAGCAGCGGCGTATGTTGGTCGGGTGAAGGATCTGCTGACAACCGCGACGTCCGCCGAGGTGCAGGACCTCGATACACGCATCGCAGTTCTGCCGGTGGGTAGCTTCGAACAACACGGCAGATTCCACCCTCTGACCACGGACACCGTGGTGGCCTGCGCCATCGCCAAGCGCATCGCCGACGACTACAGCCTGTTCCTGCTCCCGCCAATCACCTTCTCGTGTTCACACGAGCACACGGCATTTGCCGGCACTGTGAGCATCAGCGCCTCCACGCTAATGGTCGTGATCGCCGACATAGCGCACTCCCTGCGCAAGTCCGGAGTAGACAAGCTGGTTCTTGTGAACGGACACGGCGGCAACTACGTGCTGCAGAACGTCGTCCAGGAAGCCAATGCTCAAGGTCCGCGGATGACTCTCTTCCCTGGTCCGATGGACTGGCATGCAGCTCGTACAGAGTCGGATATGCAGACCAACGCCCATGAAGACATGCATGCCGGCGAACTAGAGACGTCGATCCTGCTGCACGTCGCACCACACCTGCTCCGACCTGGCTATGACACCGCTGACTGGCGAGCAGATGACCGTCCATTCCTGCTGCTTTCTGGCATGCAGGAGTACACGGAGAGCGGCGTCATCGGCTTCCCATCACTCGGCACAGCCGAGAAGGGTGAGCGAGCACTCGCCTCGCTCTCAGACTCCTTCAAGAGCCACCTCGAGCGGCTGATGACCTAACTCATCAGATCAGCGATTGATACGCCGAACTCCTTAATAGCCTCGTGCCGAACCGGCCGGACGCGTTGTGCGAGTTCTCGCAGCACGCCGAGCGCTCTGGCGGAGGGTGCCGATCGGATCACGTTGCCAGCGTCCATGCCAACTCGCGCACCGGCGTCGAACTCGCCAACGCCGATATACGCCGTGGCCAGTCTGGCCGTGCACAGACCTTGGTCACGACGCTGCGATGCGGGCCAGTCTCCGAGCGCGACGGTGTAGGTCTCAATTGCTCGCTCCGGCTGTCCGAGGCGCACCCAGCTGTGGGCGGCCTCCATTTCGATGTAGGAGGGAGTGCAATACAGCGCAAGGGAACTGGGGCCCGCGGCATCGATGGACAGAACCTGCTCCATCGCCTGATCCAGGGCTTTGCGGCACTCATCGGATTCGCCGGTCATGGCGTAGGCGTTCGCCTGCTGCCGCAACGCCACAGCACGCAGCTCGGGCGGTATCTCATCCCAGCACCGCAGAGCAGCGTTTGCGAGTCCGAGCCCCTGTGGCGCATAGCCACTCTCTGTAGCGATATTGCTTCGCCGCTGCAGCACATAGGATCTCAGATGAGGATCGTATAGCTCCTCGGCATAGTCCATCGCACGGTTCGTCCAGTACAAAGCGCGCCGCAGATCCCCCGAATCCTGATAGAGCCACCCTGCGAACTCGCAGAACCTGGCTCCAACCTCCAGCAAGGCTGGCCGAATGCTCCCACGCGCCTTGCCGCACAACTCCTCAATCAGCTGAAGCTCGCCTTGTAGAGTCCCGACTACATATCGAGGTCCCGACAGCGCGTCCATCCGAGCGTGGGCATCCAAAAGGGATTTCAGGTGATCGACGAACTCCTTGTCGACTGTCTCGAACGGGAGCGAGAGAAGATCGACTCGGGCCGAGGACATCTCGATATCTACGTCCGGATCATGGGTCGGTTTGTCCGGATATCCGATGTCGGCCGCAGTCAACGGTACTCCGGCTGCGATGCTCAAAACGCTGACCATCACATCGCAGGCCCGCTTCTTCGGACGTCCGGTCTCCCCCGAGATGTACCGCAGGATATTGGAGTGCTTCAGCGACACGATTGGGCCGCCGTCCTGAGCGCTGTACTGCCGCATTCTGTTCGCGAGCCCACCGGGCTCAATGCCAAGCCTGTGGAGCAGCGCCTTGAGTTTTACGTTCTCCTCGCGGGCGTCGGACTTGCCGGCCTTCGAACGCGTTGATTCATCCCACCCAGTTAGGTGAATTTCCCTGTCCGCCATAGGAATTCTCCAGAATTGTCGGCGTTTCCGCCTGATTGGTTGATCGTAGCCCACAGCACCGACAGGTCGCGGTACAACGGAACCCAACCCCCTACGATCTCGCGAGTCCGCAGTCAGGAGCATCGATGAGCTCACAGCCCGATCCGGCCGGACCCGTGGCCGCAACGCACCGACCTCTCGATGTGGCACTCGATCGTCTTGCGGTTGATGCCTGCAGCGGCGTCACGATCATCGGCGGGTTCCCTGCGTCCGGGAAGTCAACTGCGAGTGCGCATCTCGCGGCTGTCGTCAATGCCATCATCCTGGACAAGGACACCTTCGCCGCCGGCCTCGAAGCGGCGGTGATGGCCGAACTGACCGGCAATCCGTATGACCGCGACAGCGACACATACGCGCGAGTCGTCAAACCCCACATCTACGCGGCGGTCATCCACCAGGCCCTGCTCGCAGGTCAGCGTGTTCCAGTCATCGTCGATGCACCCTTCATCGGCCAAATCCGATCGGCCGCCCAGGAACGACTCTCGCTCGCCGACTACCTCACACGGACGGAGCGCATCGCCGTGCCGGCCGTACGAACCATCTGGATATCGGCACCTCCCAACCAAATTCACGACCGTATGACTACCCGCAACGAACCTCGTGACGCTCCCAAACTGTGCGACTGGGACGCCTATCGCTCGGAAGTCCTCGACTCCGGAGTCGACGCGCAGGCTCGCAGCGTTGTCGACCACGTGATCGAAAACAACTGACGGCTTCTGGCCCTGCCGGACTGTCTCCCCTTTGTGGTCCGCGCTCTTGGTGCACGTACAACGGTCCGTGAAGCTACCGCACTGAGTGCGTGCTGACGCACGAACACGCCGCCGTAGGCGGCGAACCTCCCAACGCCCCCAGCTCTGTCAGCGCAATATTCGTACGCAAGCCCCACTTTGTGGTCGCCGTTTTGTGGTCCTTCTTCTTGTGGTCTCTCCTTGTCTCATCGCATCTCGATTCCTCTTGTCTACCAACTGGTTTGTATTGGCTGCTGGCTCGCATGGCCAACATTCACCTCAGCGAAGCGGGGGTGAATG
>NZ_JBHZAC010000015.1:0-217457 GCF_042753865.1 Nocardia sp. NPDC059240
CTACCTTTACACCCCCCCCGGCGCCCATCTGCGCTGGGGGGGTGCTTTTGGGGCTCTATGTAAACCCGCGGGGGGGGCCGGCGGCGGGGGCCCCGCCCCCCCGCCCTTTCGTGGTGAGACCTGTTGTACTACCGCGAATTACGCGGGAACTTCGCTGCGGTCACCGCTCCACAGCGTGTGGTACTTGCCCTCGGCGTCGATGCGCTCGTAGGTGTGCGCGCCGAAGAAGTCGCGCTGGCCCTGGGTCAGGGCGGCCGGGAGGCGGTCGGCGCGCAGGCCGTCGTAGTAGGACAGCGAGGAGGCGAAGGCCGGGACCGGGATGCCGAGCTGGGTGGCCACCACGACCACGCGACGCCAGCTGTCGATGGCGGTCTCGATGGCCTCGCGGAAGTACGGGGCGAGGATCAGCGACGGCAGCGCCGGATCCGCCTCGTAGGCGTCCTTGATGCGGTTGAGGAAGCGGGCGCGGATGATGCAGCCGCCGCGCCAGATGGTGGCCAGGTCGCCGGGGTGCAGATCCCAGTTGTATTCGGCGGAGCCGGCCGCGATCTGGTCGAAGCCCTGCGCGTAGGCGACGATCTTGGAGGCGTAGAGCGCCTGGCGGATGGCCTCGGTGAATTCCGCGACATCCGTGGGCTTTTCGCCGAGCACGCCGGAGGCGAGGCCCTTGGCGGCGGCACGCTGGGTGCGCGAGCCGGACAGCGCGCGGGCGAAGACGGCCTCGGCGATACCGGTCACGGGGATACCGAGATCCAGCGCGGACTTGACCGTCCAGCGGCCGGTACCCTTCTGCTCGGCGGCGTCCACGATCACATCGACCAGCGGCTTGCCGGTCTTGGCGTCGACCTGGTTGAGCACCTCGGCGGTGATCTCGACCAGGTAGCTCTCCAGCTCACCGGAGTTCCACTGGGTGAACACGTCCGCGATCTGCTTGGCGTCGAAACCCAGCGCGTCCCGGAACAGGTTGTACGCCTCGCCGATGAGCTGCATATCGGCGTACTCGATGCCGTTGTGCACCATCTTCACGAAGTGACCGGACCCGTCGGGGCCGATGTGGGTACAGCACGGGGTGCCGTCGACCTGCGCCGCAATGGATTCCAGCATGGGACCCAGCGACTCGTAGGACTCCTTCGGACCACCCGGCATGATGGCGGGCCCGTTGAGCGCGCCCTCTTCGCCGCCGGAGATGCCCGCGCCCACGAAGTTCAGCCCGCGCGCGGCCATCGCGGCCTCGCGGCGGATGGTGTCGGTGTAGAGGGCGTTGCCGCCGTCGATGATGATGTCGCCGGGCTCCATGGCCGCGGCCAGCTCCTCGATCACGGCGTCGGTGGCGTCACCGGCCTTGACCATGATCAGCACGCGGCGCGGCTTCTCCAGCGCGGCCACGAACTCCTCGACGGTCTCGGTGCGCACGAAGTCACCGTCGCCGCCGTGCGCCTCGAGCAGCGCGTCCGTCTTGCCGATGCTGCGGTTGTGCAGGGCCACGGTGTATCCGTGCCGTGCGAAGTTGCGGGCGATGTTGCTACCCATGACCGCCAGGCCGGTCACGCCGATCTGGGCACGCGCTTCCGAGGTCGCCATGAAACAGCCTCTCCGTTCGTCAGATGTGTTTCCGCACGAATTCTCCTCGGCGGCGGCATCCCGGATCGCGTCCACGACGCCATGTCCTTTTCTACCCGGTCGGCCTCCGACACACCGAAGGGCCCCGGGCGGCAGCCCGCATTCAACCGGTACGGCAGCCCGGATTCAGCCCGCCCGGCGCTCGGCGACGCTCACGATCGCCGCCTCGGGTTCTCGCCGCGACGTCCAGCCCAGCCGCTCGGCCAGCAGCCGCGCACAACAGCGAATGGCGCGCACGGCCTCGGTCTCACCGTTCGCGCGCCACAGCAGCGACCACGGATAGTGGGCGGGCTCGGCGAGCGGCAGCCAGCGCAGCCCCGGCAGCGGCGCGCACGACCGGGGCACGCACGCGACCGCGTGGCCGTCACGGACCAGCCGGCCCGCGCCCAGCACACTGTGCACGGTGCCCGGATACTCCCGGGCCACGAATCCCGCCGTGCGGCACAGCTCCCGGACGTACTCGTTGAACTCCGGGGCGCGCGATTCGTCGGCGAAAACCTGTGTTTCCCCGGCCAGTTCGGTGAGCGGCACCGTATGCCGTTGCGCCCAGGGGTGTTCCGCGCCGACCAGCACACCCAGCCGGTCGAGCCGGATCACCTCCGAGGCCACCCCCGCCGGCAGTTGCGTCGCACGCCCGATACCGACATCGAGGTGTCCCTGAGCCAGCATCCGGCACTGCTCGGGCACCCCGGCCTCGATCTGATGCACCTCGACGAGACGCGGATGGTGATGCCGGACGGCGGCCAGCACCATCGGCATGGTGTCGAAACTGGCGTCGCCGAGCGCAACCCGCGCGATGGCGTCGGTTCCGGTCATGGTGCGGGCCGCGGCCGCGGCCCGATCGACATGGCTGAGGATCAGCCGCGCCTCGGCCAGCAGCAGGACGCCCGCCGCGGTGAGCCGCACATGATGGGTGCTGCGCTCCACCAGCGGGACCCGCAGTTCCCGTTCCAGCCGCTGGATCTGCTGGCTCAACGCCGATTGCACGATGTGCTCGCGGGCCGCTGCACGCCCGAAATGCAGTTCCTCGGCCAGCGTCACGAAATACCGCAGTTGCCGTAATTCCACGGCCTTGCCCCCTTGCGCCGTTCGACACCGGTCCCCGCACCCGGTTGCCGTCGGCGGTATCGCCATTCACCTTCGCATCCAATATCGCGCAATCGGGGGGCCGGGGTAACGAGTGGCCCGCTACCCGAATTTCGGGGACATCCGGTGATCGGTTCGAGTGAATACGTTTTCTGATTTCGCCGGTTTCCGATGCCCGCGCCCCCGGTTGCACTGGAAGGCATGAACACTCTCAACACCAAGAAGACCACCCAGCTCGGCTGGCTTCCGGACCTGCCGGACCAGCGCGACCACCTGTACGCCGCACCGGCCGCGGTGATCGCCGAACTACCCCCGTGCGTGGATCTGACCTCGCAGTTCGCTTCCGTTTACGACCAGGGCGAGCTCGGCTCCTGCACCGGCAACGGCATTGCCGGGGCGCTGCAATTCGATGCCATGAAACAGGGACTGCCCGACGAATCCATCCCTTCCCGGCTTTTCATCTACTACAACGAACGCGTCATGGAGGGCACCGTCACTCAGGACTCGGGCGCGATGATCCGGGACGGCATCAAGAGCGTGGCCAAGGTGGGCGCCTGCCCGGAAACCGAATGGCCTTATGACATTTCGGCCTTCGCCACCCAACCGCCGCCCAAATGTTATGCCGACGCCGCCGCACATCGAGCCATCGCGTATTCCCGGGTGACCCGCACACTGTCGCAGCTGCGCGGCTGTCTGGCCGACGGGTATCCGTTCGTGTTCGGGTTCACCGCCTACCAGAGCATCTTCGATCCGGACGTGAAGACCACCGGGGCCATCCCGCTGCCCGGGGCCAAAGACCCGGTGGTGGGCGGACATTGCGTGGTCGCGGTCGGCTACGACGACGGCCGCTCGGTGTTCCGCATCCGCAATTCCTGGGGCACGGGCTGGGGACTCGACGGCTACGGGAGCATGCCCTACGCCTACCTGCTCTCGGGCAACGCCTCCGACTTCTGGACCGTTCGCACCGTCGCGGGCTGATCGAAAACGCCTGGCCGCCAGGGTGGCCACACCGATACAGTGCGGGGCATGACGCGTTTGAATCAGATTGTCGCCGTTGAGAAAGGGATCAAGTCCCGTACTTTCTCCGACCTCACCGAGGCCCATCACAAGCTGGCCAAGAATCCGCTGCTGAGCGGAATCTCGCGCACCTACCGTCCCAAGGACGAGGAGGGCGAGCAGCTGCCGCCCGAGTCGACGCGCGTGCAGGTGAAGGCCGATGAGGTGCTGGCCACCACGGCGGACATTCTGACCAAACTGTTCGATGTGGTGGCGACCAAGGATTGGGCGAACACCACCGCGACGGCCGATGTGGTGGTGGACGGGCGCACCCTGGTGGCGGACGCGCCCATCACCTATCTGCTGTTCCTCGAGAAGCAGTTGACGGATCTGCACACCTTCGTGCGCAAACTGCCGGTGCTGGACGCCTCGGAGTCGTGGGACTACGACGCGGCCGCCGACTGCTACGCCACCGAGCCGGTACAGACGGTGCGCACCAAGAAGATTCCGCGCAACCACGTGAAAGCCGAAGCGACGGAGAAGCATCCGGCGCAGGTCGAGGTGTATCACGAGGATGTGGTGGTCGGGTACTGGCGGACCATCAAGTTCTCCGGCGCGCTGCCCGCCAAGCGCGTCCACGAGCTCACCGAGCGCGTCGAAAAGCTGCAGCAGGCAGTGAAGTTCGCGCGCGAGGAAGCCAACAATGCCGAGATCACCCAGCGCAAGCTGGGGGCGGACGTCTTCGGGTACCTGTTCGGCTGACGCCGTTATCGCGGGCCGGCCACCTTTTCTAGGTGTCCGGCCAGCACGGCCGGATGCGTGAGCTGCGGATAGTGGCCCGCACCCGGCACTTCGGTCACCGGATGATCGACGGGCACGACCAACGGGTCGGCCGAGCCCACGATGATCTCGACCGGGACGCTCACCCGGTCCAGGAGCTCGCGGTTGTGCCCACGCTCGGCGTGCACGGTGCGCAGCGCCGCGACGACCCGCCGCGCGACTCCGGGGCGGCGCAGATCCGCTGCGGCGCTGTCGATCTCGGGACCGGGCTCGAGCCCGAGGGTCTCGGCGAGCCGTGCGGCGGACATGCGGCGCAACATCCAGGCCGCCAGTGGCGAGCGCGTGAGCGCCGAGCCGGGGGCCTGCAGGAACGCCGGTGCGATCAGCACCAGTCCGCCGATGCGGTCCGGATGCTCGATCGCGTAGCGCAGCGCGGGCGCGCACGCCAGCGAGTGTGCGACGAGCACCGGCCGGGTCCGGACCTCGCTCAGCAGGTCGGCCAGCCACGCCTCCAGCGGCCGGTCGGAGGCTTCCGATCGGCCGAGCCCCGGCAGGTCGGGCGCCAGCACCGAACCGTCCAGCCGCGCCGCGAGCGGAGCCCACAGCTCGGCGTTCATCGGAAGACCGTGCAGCAGAACGTGATCGGGAGTGTGCCGGTCACCCGCGATCCAGGTTCGGCTGCCCGCCACGGTCCGGAAACCGTAGGGGCGCAGCCACGGTGCGGCCGCGCCGAATCGTTCCGCGATGAGATCGTCGGCCCACGTGCGCAACGCGTCGTCGGCAGCGGGCATCTCCAGATTCGCGGCGGCGGCGAAGGATCGGGCCGAAGCCGTCGGATAGCGGTCGGTCGAGAGGAACGAGAGCGTCTCGGGATCGGCCCCGGTGAGTTTGCGCGGCAGGCGGCGCAGCAGGCCGACCGGGACACTGCGGCTCGGCGCCCGCACTCCCAGGTGGTCGGCGACCGTGCGAATCAACTCCGGCAGCCGCGGAGTGTTGTCGTCGAGCACCCAATAGTGCTCGCCCGCAGGAGATTCGGGAATGCGGGCCAGGAAACGCACGAAGTAGTCGATGCCGACGATCGGCACGAACACCTCGGGACCGCCCGGGACCGCGGGCAGCTTCCCGTCCCACAGATCCCGGACCAGCCCGGCCAGGCCGATGTGCTGTCCCGGACCGATCACGGTGCTCGGGTTGGCGATGGTCAGCGGTACATCGCGCTCGCGGGCCAGCTTCCGGACCGCGAGATCGCCCTCGAACTTCGACGCCTCGTACGCCCCCAGCCCGGCATAGTCGGGCTCGCCACTGGGCGCGCTCACCCGGTATCCGCTCACATGCACCAGCCGCCGCAGGGCGGGCAGGGTCGCGGCCCATTCGAGAACGTTGATCGCTCCGATCACATTGGTGGCCCGCGCTTCTCGCTCCCCGAGTCCGAACGCGTACCGGGCCGCGGCGTTGTAGACGTCGCGCGCCTCGGGCAGTCCGGTGAGCGGTTCCGTGATGTCAGCGGTGACGACGGTCAAACCCTCGATGTCGGTCCCCCGGGCGACGAGCCACGGGGTGAGGGTGTCGTTGCGCACCACCGCCGCCACCCGCTGCCCCTCGCCGAGTAGTTCGCCGACCAGCGATCGGCCGATGAATCCGGTTGCGCCGAAGACGATTGCGTCCATACCCACTCCACTAATAGATCGGTCTACATATTTTCTGGTCAAAAAGAGAGCCGACTTCCCGTCGGCCCAATCTCAGCCCGGATCGAAATCAGTTCAGCCAGACCGCGATCTGCCTGGCCACCCGGTCCAGCGGCTCCCGGCTGCGATGTGCCCGGGCCAGAATCAGTGCGCCCTCGATGAGCGCGAGAATCGTGGTCGCCAGGTCATCGCCGCCGGGCTGCCCCGACAGCCGCGCGCGCAGAATGTCCTCCCACGAGGCATAGACCTCCGCGCACACCTGCTGGATCGAGTCGTTGGAGGCGGCCGTCTCGAGCGCCACGGTGGCGACCGGACAGCCCTTGCGCCACTCCGACTCCTCGAGCCGCTCGCCCAGCTGCCGCAGCACCAGGTCGACGACGTCGGCCACCGGCAACTCGGAACCGGCCAGCGCCCCAAGCGAATCACCGATCGCCGCACCCGCCCGGCGCACGGACTCCCCGACCAGCTGATCCTTCCCGCCAGGGAAATGGAAGTACAGCGACCCCCGGGGCGCACCGCTGAGCGCGATCACCTGGTTGAGCCCGGTGCCGAAATACCCCGCGGCCTCGACCGACTCCTGCGTCGCGTCCAGCAGCCGGTCTCGGGTCTCGGCGCCCTTCTGTCCCATGCCCAAGAAAGTAGACCGATCTACATATTCCGTCAACCCCAGGCTGCGCACGGACCACGTCATTATTGGCTTGGCCGCCGACCGCGCCGCCGTCTAGAGTCTCCAATGCGCAAGGAGCGCAAGCTGAAACCGAAGTTCAATGTGATCGGCTCAGCGGCCCAGTGGGGGTTCGAATCCCTCTCCCGCCATCCCTGGCGGGATAGCCCAACGGTAGAGGCACCGCGGCTGACTCAAACTCACATTATCGCTCCAGCTTCAGCATTCGCCGCCGAACGCCGAATCGAAGGAACGGGTTGTCAGCGTGAAGGTTGCGGGTTCAACTCCCGCCGGCTCAGCCATCAATGGGCCGTAGCTCAATCGTAGAGCGTCACGTTAACTTGAAACTCAGCTCGTTCTTAAACGTGTCGGCGTGCTGCAATTGGGCGGCCACCGAGGCCCCGGGGCAGGCTACGCCCCGGGGCTTCCCCAATCCCCTTGCCCCGCAACGGCACCACACGATCCGAGCCCCAGCGCCGACCCGACCGGCGACCGGTCTTCGCCACCGTGACCGCCACACATGACCGGCTCCGCCGCACACGATGACCGTCCCCCATCCCACCCGAAACCGGCTGGGGTCCTGGGCCTCCCACTGCGCTATCGCGCGGGCGGCAAGCGGAAGCCGACCTCGGTGCCGCCGCCGGGGCGATCGGCCGTGTAGACGGTGCCGCCGTGCGCGGTGATGATGTCGTGCACGATAGCCAGGCCGAGACCCGAACCGGGGGTGGCGCGGGTGCGGTCGGCCCGATAGAAGCGGTCGAACACCGCGGTCCGGTCGGCCGTATCGATGCCGGGGCCATGGTCCAGGACCGCCAATTCCGTTCCGCGAATGCGAATCTCGACCTCGGTGTCGGCTGGGCTGAACTTGAGCGCGTTGTCCAGCAGGTTGTCCACGCAGCGGGCCAGTCCGCGTGGGCGCACCACGACATCGGCGGGCGGGGTATCGCCTTCGTCACGGCCAGTGGAGATTTCGTTGTGCACGCTGATTGCGCGGCCGGTGCGGCGGCGAAAGCGCTGGGCGCAGTCTTCCGCGAGATCGGGCAGCGCCACCCGGGCCGACGCTTCGTCGGCATGCTGGTCGGTCGCCAACTCGACGAGTTCACCCACGAGGGCGTCGAGGGCCTTGGCCTCCTGCACGAGAGTGGTCAGCACCTGCTCCTCGTCCGCTGCTTCGAGGCGGCCCTTGGCGCGTTGGAGGAGTTCGGCGCTGCCGCGGACCGAGGTGAGCGGGGTGCGTAGTTCGTGGCCCGCGTCCTGGACCAGGCGGTGTTGCTGGGCTCGGGACAGTCGTAGGGCGGCGAGCATGGCATTGAAATCGCGGGTGAGGTCGCCGATTTCGTCGCGGCCCGCTTCGGGCAGGACGGTGGACAGCTCGCGGGTGGTGGTGATCCGCTGGGTTGCCTGGGCGAGGCGGCGCATGGGGCGCAGGATGCGGCCGATCGCCAGCCACGCCGTCAGCGCGACCAACAGCACCGCGACGGCGGTGATCGAGGCGGTGCGCCAGATGAATTCGCGATCGACCCGCTCGACCTCGGCGTAATCCTGGCCGACCATGACCGCGCCGCCACCGGGCCGCGCCTTGGTCAGGACGCCGTAGGACCTATCGCCGACCATGATCTCGGTCTCGACGCTGCCGCTCCCGGCGCGGGCGACGGCCAGATCGGATGCGCTGACCGGCAAGGGATCTCGCCCCGTGGTCAGCGGTCGTACGGTCCCGTCCGCGAGCAACAGCTGCTCGGTCATGTCGGAGCGCACGGGCAGCATCGCTCCGACCGGTACCGCGCCACCCGGCATGATCGGCCCCGCCCCTCCACCCGACACGCTCTGGGCGTCCGCGGCTCGCAATACGGCAATGACCGTGTCGGCCCGATCGCCCAGGCTGCGATCGACTTGCGCTGCCACCAGCGGGGATACGCTCCGATACGCCGTCACCAACGCGACCACGATGGCGACGACGGTCGCGGTGAACACCACCAGGGTGAGCCGGGTGCGCATCACACCGCCTTCACGGTGAAGCCGACATTGCGGACGGTCTGGATGAGTCGGGGCGCGCCGCCCTCCTCGGTCTTGCGCCGCAGGTACCCGATGTACACATCCAGCGAGCGGGATTCAGTGTCGAAGTCGAAACCCCAGATGTGTTCGTAGATCTGGCCTCTGGTGAGCACCACCGGCGCGTTGCGCAGCAGCAATTCCAGCACGTCGAATTCGGTGCGGGTGAGCTCCAACAGCCGATCCCCACGCCGGACCTCCCGGGTCGCCGGGTTCAGGCTCAGGTCTCCGACCGTCAGCACCGCGGGCTCGGCGGGCGCGCTGCGCCGCAACAGCGCCCGCAGCCGCGCGAGCAGTTCCTCGGTGTCGAACGGCTTGCCGAGGTAGTCGTCGGCCCCGGCGTCGAGCCCGGCGACCCGGTCCCCGGCCTGCCCCCGCGCGGTGAGCACGAGGATCGGCAGCCGATCCCCGCGCCGCCGCAACGTCCGGCACAGCGACAGCCCGTCCAGACGCGGCATGACCACATCCACCACCGCCAAATCCGGCCGATCGAGCTCGAGCAGATCCAGGGCCTCCCGCCCGTCGGCGGCCACGCTGACCCGATACCCCTCGAACCGCAGCAACTGTTCGAGCGTGCTGCGCACATTCGGATCGTCCTCGACCACGAGCACTTTCGCTGATGCCATCGGGTCAGTCTGGTCGGTGGCGGACACTGTCATCTCAGGGCTCCCGTCAGTTCGTGACCGGGGCCACGACGATCGGCGGCAGCGACGCGACGCACTCCGCGCCCGACACCGCACCGGTGCGCACGAAACCGGCGACGACCCCGACGACGCAACCGCTCGGCTCCAGATCCGGCACATGCCCGGTATTGGGCACCGAGATGAAGGTCGCGCGCGGGAACTTCGCGGCCACCAGCTTGCCGTTGGCGTCGGGGGTGATGGCGTCCAGATCACCGGAGAGCACCAGCACGGGGACATCCGGCAGCGGGGTGGTCACCTGGTCAGGGCGCTGATGGCCCGGGATGCCGGGCCAGCGCAGGCACGCGTCGCCGCCGTCGCGCTGTCCAGCGGTGAAGCCTTCGGCGCTGAACGCCCCGAACTGGCCCGCGCTCTCGGCCACCCGCTGCCGGTACTGCTGCTCACGCTGCGGCAGTGCCGCCTCCCGCGACCAGAGCGACGGATAGTCGTTGCAGGCCACCGTGATGTAGAGCCCGATGTTCTCGTAGGCCGGTTCCTCGGTGGTGAGCCGGACGAACTCGCTCAGCCCGCTGTCGTCGCCGCGCACGGACGCATGCAGGGCGGCGGGCAGCAGACCCAGCGGGGTCATGTGTTCCGGAGCCGCACCGACATTGCTGGTGGCCGCCTCGAAGACCAGGCTCGCCAGCTTGGCCTCGGTCAGCAGGACGTCCGACTTGGCGCGCACCGGCAGGGGATGCTCCCGCACCCGGGTGGCCACCGCGCGCAGATCATCGACCGCGGTGGTGCCGTCACAGGCCCGGCTGCGCTCGCAGATCCGTTGCAGCGCAAGCGAGACCGCCGCGGCATTGGGCCGCTGCAACGGGTCGTGATCGGCGGGGTACGCACCGGTCAGCACCATCGACGCGACCCGGTCAGGGTGACGCTGGGCGTAGACCGGCATCAGATAGGTCCCGTAGGAGATGCCGTACGGGATCACCTTGTCGATCCCCAACTGCGCCCGCACCGCGTCGAAGTCGTCCACCGTGGCCGCCGACGTGTATCCGGCCGCCTTGTCCCCCAGCCGATCCGCGCACCGCCCGACCGCGTCCCGCTGCTGTTCGCGGGTGCCCAGCTGGTATTCGTCGGCGCCGACGCCGCAGTCGATCGGGCCCGACAGCCCGGTGCCACGCGGATCGATCAGCAGCACATCGTGATCGGTGAGCAGTCCGGCGGTGACCTGGGCCGCCTCGGCGGCATGCGAGATCATCGGCACGCCCGGCCCGCCCGGGTTGGGCAGGATGGTGCCCGCCGCCGGCGCCCCGCCCGGATGCTTGATCCGCGCATACGCCACGTCCACCGTGCCCAGCTCCGCCCGCCCCTCGACCAGCGGCCGCGGCACGGTCCCGCAGTCCACCGCGTACCCCTCGACGGTGGGACACCACGGCAACGCGCGATCCCGCTCCCCCGCATCACATCCCGTCACCAAACCCGCAGCTATCGCCGCCACCGCGGCCACACCCATCCCGGCCCGAATTCCAGCGCGCATGCCGTCGGCTCCCTCATCCGTGCGCCGCCCGGCACTTCCGGGCGGCTCACAGGAATCGTGCGCGGCCGAGGTCAAACCCGATTCAAACGAATGACAAAGGCGTGTAAGAATCCGCGCCCCGAGAATCCGGACGCTAGTGCCCGGACCCTTCCGGCAACACGAGCGAGCCGTAACCACGCTGCCCGAGCGCCTTATTGGCGGTGCGGGCATAGGTCAGGCCGAGCGCTGACGGGTTCAGATTGAACAGATACGGCTGCTCCAGCCAGTTCGCGGGCGAGTACATCGCCTGCAGCAGTTCGATCGCGTGCCCCTGCACCGAGCCCTGCCTGCCCAGTACCACGTAGCAGCAGGATCCGGCCTTGTAGTCGTAGCCCTTGAACTTCTTCCAGAGGTTCATGGTCGCGCCGATGCTCAACAGCCAGTTCGAGAACTCCTGCGACGGATAGTTCTGCAGGTCGATCCCGAAACCGCTGACCGCGGCCACATATCCGTGCTGGGTGACCTTGTTGAGGTCGGTCATCATGGCGTGATAGATCGCCGGATTGGGTTTCAGCGACTGCTGCCCCAGGTAGGTCTGGTAGTACAGGTGGCACATGATCGGCTCATAGGTGTGCGGATCGTAGAGCGCCAGTTGATATCCGCCCACCGGCGCCACCTGGCCGGGCCCGACGATGTGCGGCGGGGGCGGTTCCACCGGCGGCGACGCCACCGCCACATTGCCATTGGTGATGATGCCCCAGCCGGTGGAGACATTGCCGCCGCCGGGTGCGGTGCCCGGGGTGTAATCGGTGCCGGCGAAGACCAGGATCGCGCCGTTCGTGTACGCCTCCAACGCATCCGACACCGCGGCGGCCTGCTGGCCGTAGAACAGATGCGTCAACGGTTTCAGGGTGTACTCGATGACCGACGGGTTCTTCATGACCGCGTTCGACCACTGGGTGAAGATGCCGACGTGGTTGTCGCCGTAGCTGGGATTGAGGGCGTCGAGGATGGAGTTGTCGCCGCCGGTGGCGCTGACGGTGACCAGCCGGCTGTTGGACCAGCTCTTGCCGAGCGTGTCCCACTGCGTCTTGGATTCGGCCTTGCCCGAGGTGAATACGGCCTTGTATTCGAGGGTGATGTTGGCGCTGACCGACTGCTGGTTGGAGGAGTAACTGGTCTGCACGGCCTCGTAGTAGTCGAGGCTGCCGCCCACGACGACGCGGTCGACCAAATGGGTTCCCCACTTGCGGAACACCGAGAAGAATTGCTCTTGATTCTGCGGCGTGAAGGTATCGGGCAGGTTCTTCACATCCGGATCATTACGGAAAGCCGGAGTCTGTGAGTCCGGCGATCTGTCGCCGAGTAGGAGATCCCATGCGGTGAAGTCGGCTTCATAAATGCCGTAATAGTATGACTGGTCGGTATTTACGGTTTTCTGATAGGCCATGTCGAACTGGCCGCTGAACGCGCCGTAGGAGGCCTTGACCCCCGCCTTCTGCGAGAAATGCGACTGGAACTGTTCGACCGTGTTGTAGACATAGGACGAACCCGTGGTGTGCGTGGACTCGGTGGGCTGGGCGTTCTCCGGTACCTGATAGACGATCCCGGTTGGTGGATATTCCCAGGTCTTGTCCTCGGGACCAAGAGCGATTATCTGAGGCATGAGCGACTTGGCGCTATAGGTTCCCAGAATATTGAATCCGCGCCCGATAGCGGATGCGCCGGGTATCAGCGACATGATGTGATCCTTCCGTTGCCGTCCCCATGGCAATGGTAGGGTTTACGCGGTCGAAACAACTTGCACTCCAAAGGAATTAAGAAACATACCCGCGGTCTCACAATTTCAGCTCCACGTGCGCCGGAAACGGCGCGCGGGGGCTTCGCGTGAAATCTCCTGAGTCAGTTCAATAATCCTGTTTGTCCGGCTCTCGGCGTTTCCTGTCGACCACCCCTCGAACCAACCAGTTCCTTTGGTATGTTCGCGGCGGTGTAGAGAAATCGACCGAACGATCCGAACAAGGGGTGTGGACCTTGTCCTTTCGAACAGTGCGATCCAACGAGTCGGCACGGCGATCCAGCAAACTCGCGGGCCGATCCAGCAAACTCGCGGGCGGCGTCGCCGCGGCGGCCCTGACCGCCGCCGGAATGCTCACGGCCACCGGCGCACCCGCCACGGCCGCCCCCGCCGACTGCCCCGGCCTCAATGTCATCGCCGTCCCCGGCACCTGGGAGACCTCCAAGGACGACCCGAAACAGGGCATGCTCGCCCAGGTCACCCGCGGCCTGCCCGGCAAGGTCCGCACCGACTACGTCAGCTACCCGGCCACCGCCTTCCCGTGGGACGGCGAGGTCTACGGCAAGTCCAAGCACGACGCCGTCAACGCGGCCCGCGGCCTGGTCTCCGCCATGGCGGCCCGCTGCGGCGCAACGAAGTTCGCGCTGATCGGCTACAGCCAGGGCGCGGACGCGGCCGGTGACCTGGCCTCCGAGATCGGCACCGGCATCGGTGTCATCCCGCCCGACCGGGTCGCCGCCGTGGGTCTGGTCTCCGACCCGCGCCGCTCACCCACCGACGCCATCGTCGGCCCGCAAGTCCCCGGCACCGGCGCGGGCGGCGCCCGGGCGGGCGGCTTCGGCTGGCTGAGCTCGAAGGTGCGTACCTTCTGCGCCGCGGGCGATCTCTACTGCTCGGTACCGAACGACGATCTGGCGGGCCGCTCGGCGGGCCTGCTCACCCAGCTCACCGCCCAGGATCCGCTCCAGATCCCCAGCTATGTGCTGACCTTCCAGAACATCCTGGCCGAGGCGCTGATGCCGGGCTGGTCGGCGATCCTGTCCGCCCCGGCCGACGATCCGGCGGGCGAGCAGTGGCTGCGCCAGGTCCAGCAGTTCCTGGCCTCGGGCGTGCACCAGTCCTACCCGCGCTACATCGTCGACGGCAACGGCACCACCGCCACCGGATGGCTGCGCAACTGGCTCTCCGACACCGCCGAAAACTCCTGATCAGCAGGAACTTTCGGCCAGCGCTCGGGCCAGCCAGTGCTGTGCCCCACCCGAGGTGACGGTCCCGGTGATCTCGCCGGTCAGCCGCCAATACCGCTGCACCCGGGGATCGGAATCCACCGCCCCGGACAGCAACCGCCGACGGAAGCCGGGGGTATCGCGCACGCCTCGCCCCGAGGCGTGCGCGGCCACGAACCGATCCAGTTCGGGCCCCGGCCGCGGCGGCTCGTTCGCCAGCAGCAGCCCACCGACGTCCTGACACGCCTCGGCCAGCCCGATGAGCAAGGCCCCCGGATGGCGAATCTCGTCCGGGTCGGTCCGCCACAGTTGGCGTGAGATCACCGCGCCCACCCCGGGATCCGCGATCGTCGCGGCGAGTTCACCGAACGCCAGCACGCGGCCGGTCTCCCAATCGTCCGCCGGATTCGGCACATCCATCTCGGCGAAGGCACCGAACAGAGGTGGCGGCAACGGTTCGAGCATCCGCGCCCAGAACGCCAGCACCGTCCGATACCCGCGCCCCGGATCCTCCACCGCGAGCAACGCCGTCCGGCGTCGCGCCAGGGCAGCCAGCTCGGCGTCGACCGCTCCGCGCTCGGCCGCCACCGCCTCGGTCACCGTCCGCTCCCCCGCCAGCACCTGCGTGATCGCACCGAGTCCCAGCCCGAGCCCGCGCAGCCGCCGCACCACCGCGAGCCGCCGCACCGCCGTGTCCGAATCGAATACCCGATGCCCGACCGAGTTGCGTGCTGTCTCCAGAACGCCTTCGTCGCAATAGAACCGGATGGTGCGCACCGATATCCCGGTCCGCCGCGCGAGTTCGCCGATCCCGATCGACCCCTGTCGTGTGCCCTGGCTCACAGTCACTTGCACCTCCACCCGACTGGAGTTCCTACGGTACGGGAACACCCATCACCCCGGAGGTCCCGATGCCCACCACCGAACCCCTGACACCGCAACAGATCTGGCACGCCGTCGACACCGAACGCGCCAGCCTGCACGAGTTGCTGTCCACGCTCACCGAAGCCGAGTGGAATCATCGATCCCTGTGCGAGAGTTGGCGAGTCCGCGAGGTGGTCGCCCACATCATCCTCTCGAGCAACCCATCGCTGCCCACGATCCTCGTCGGCCTGCTGCGCGCCCGCGGCGACCTGCACACCATGATCCGCGACACCGCCATCCGGCATGCCGCGAAAACACCCACCGCGCAACTCCTCTCGCAATTGCGCGCCACCGTCGGCCTGCGGGTCACCGCCCTCGGCACCACCCCCACCGACCGTCTGATGGACCTGCTGGTGCACGGCCAGGACATCGCCATCCCCCTCGGCCTGCCCCGCGAGATGCCCGCCGCCGCGACCCGAGCGGCCCTCGACCGGGTCTGGAAGGACGGCGACTGGCGCACCCGGGAAGCCCCGCTCCCGGAGTTGTTGCTGCAGGCCACCGGCCGTCGTACCTCGTGAGTTTCCCGTTGGTCGCCCATTAGTGGGCGAGCGCATTCTCGGTGCAATCGATCAGCACCGAGATGAAGGACCACCACCGATGATCGCCAACCACGTTCGTACCGCCGCCCGCGCCGCGCTCGCAGCGGCCGTCGTCGGTACCGCCAGTTTCGGATTCCTGTCGAGCATGGGCGTCGCCAATGCGGGCGGCGACTACGGCCCGGACACCTGTCAGGAAGGCTATGTGTGGCGCGAAGCCAATGCGGCCGACCATGTTTGCGTGACCCCGGCCAATCGCGATCAGGCCAAGGCCGATAACGCCGCCGCCGGGTCCCGTCGGGCGGGCGGCGGGGCGTACGGGCCCGACACCTGCGTCAACGGGTTCGTCTGGCGTGAGGCCTACACCGGCGACGTCGTCTGCGTCACCACCGCGGTGCGCCAGCAGGCCAAGGACGACAATGCCGCAGCAGCAGCACGCAAGGCGTCGCTCAACATCTGGCTGACCACCTACACCTCGGGCAACAAGTGCACCGGCGACGTCTGCACGGTCGTCTCCGACGCGGGCAGCGAATTCAAGATCAATGGCGATCACTTCAACAACGGCACCATCACCCTGATCGTCAACCGCGACAACGGAACCCGCCTCGCCACCTACACGGTCACCGCAGCCCAGCACAACGGCTACCCCGGTGCCTCGTTCGGCTACGAGACCAACATGTGGGACCCGACCAGCGGCTTCCACGCGGCCTGCAAGGGCGGCAACGACGCCTACATCCAGGCCTACGACCCGAACTCGCAGCGCTGGTCGGACAAGCTCTACTTCAAGCACGACTGCAACGCGTAGGCAGGGTGGGGGCGTTTGTCCCTTAGCGCACTCGATCTCGGTGACTAGCGTCGGTTCGGTCAGTCAGTCCGTGGCGATGTAGGTGATCCGAGGAGTCGCAATGTCCGCATCCACGAAGGCCTTGAACCCGAACCAGCAGGTGGCGTTCGCGATGGTCAATGTCGTCACCTTCCTGGTCGGGCTGGGCCTGCTGGCCGTGCTCGATCCGCGCGATCAGCGCTTCCTGCTGACGGCCCTGGCGGCCGCGACGATCCTGGCGGTCGCCAATCTGCTGAAGTGGCGGATCAAGGCCACCGCCGCCGATCACCTGCGGTATCCGGCGGGCAAGCTGGCCGACCAGTAGGTCCCTCGAGGATTCGGCAGGCCGGAAGAAAATCAGGAACACGTTCATTTAAAAACAGCCTCACCGGAACCCGTCTCGGGGTACGTTCCTGGCCGTGTCCGTCACCGGACCGGAAGGAATCGAAAGACTGTGTTCATCATCCCCGCGATCGGCGTGGTCCTGGTGGTCGCCGGCCTGGTCCTGCGCTCACGCTCGAAGGCGACGCCCGCCAATGCCTCGGCCCCGGCCCGGCTCCCCAGCAACAGCGGCACCTTCGTCGCCATCGCGGGTGTCGTGGTCCTGGCCCTCGGCCTGCTCGCCACCATCACGCACGCCACCACCACGGCCACCCACGATCCCGAACTGGCTGTCGGCAATTGCGTGACGTCGAGCGAGTACCGCAGCGCCCAGATCGGCAAGATCCATCCCGCCGACTGCGCCGATCACGCCGCCGTCTACGAACTGGCCGCCGCGGTCACCAACGGCGCGACCTGCCCGGACGGGAAGCTCAAGGACGCGGCCTATTTCGTGCTGACCGACGGCAATCACTCGCTGTGCTTCGCCCCCAACGTGAAGGTCGGTGACTGCTTCAGCATGCAGGCCGACGTCAACCAGATCACCCCGGTCGACTGCGCCACCAAGAACGGCGCGGGCGTCACCGCGCAGGTCGGCGCGCGCTTCGACGGCAGCACCGACACCGCTCAGTGCGCCATGCCCGCAGGGGCGACGGTCACCCCGAAGCCGGCCCGCGTGGTGTGCTGGCAGCCGGTCGGCGCATCCAGCTAGAACAAACGATCGGGCCCCGGCAGTCGACTGCCGGGGCCCGAATTCGTCTGTGCGGCCTAGCCGGCCGTGACAGCCGCGAGCGCGTACTCACCCAGCTGCGGGTAGGTCGGGTACTCGATCCCCGAGATGTACTGCACGGTCCGCACCACCTGGCACGAGTAACCGAATTCGTTGTCGTACCAGAGGTAGAGGATCGCGGTGTCACCGTCGACGATGGTGGCATTGGCGTCCACGATCGAGGCCGCCCGCGACCCGATGAAGTCGCTCGACACCACATCGGTGGCCGCCGTGAAGTCGAGGTTGCGGCTCAGCGGGCCCGACAGCGACACCTGCCGCAGGTACTCGAGCACCTCCTCGCGCGTGGTCTCGCGACGCAGCTGCAGATTCAGGATCGCGACCGAGACATCCGGCGTGGGAACGCGAATCGAGCTGCCGGTGATCTTCGCCGCGAAGTCCGGCATGGCCTTCTTCACGGCGGACTGCGCGCCGGTCTCGGTCAGCACCAGGTTGAACGGCGCGGACCGGCCGCGACGATCGGACTTGTGGAAGTTGTCCAGCAGGTTCTGGTCATTGGTGAACGAGTGCACCGTCTCCACGTGCCCGCGCACGATGCCGAACTCGTCCTCCATCGCCTTGAGCGGCGGTACGATCGCATTGGTGGTGCAGGACGCGCAGGAGTAGATGGTCTGCGACAGATCCAGGTCCCGGTGGTTGACGCCGTGCACGATATTCGGCACATCGCCCTTGCCGGGCGCGGTCAGCACGACCTTCGCGATACCCGGGCGCAGGTGGTTCTCCAGGCCCTCGCGGTCACGCCACTTGCCGGTGTTGTCGATCAGGATGGCGTCGTTGATCCCGTACTCGGTGTAGTCGATCTCCGAGGGGTCGTTGCTGTAGATGAACTTGATCTCGTTGCCGTTGGCGATGATCGAGGAGTTCTCGGCGTCGACCTTGATGGTCCCGTTGAACTGCCCGTGCACCGAGTCGCGCCGCAGCAGCGAGGCCCGCTTGACCAGGTCCTCCTCGCCGCCCTTGCGCACCACGACGGCCCGCACGCGCAGCCCGTTGCCCGAGCCGACCTTCTCGATGAGCAGCCGGGCCACCAGTCGCCCGATCCGCCCGAAGCCGTAGAGCACGACATCGCGCGGGCCCGGGGCCTGCGCCTTGTTGCCGGCGGTGATGTCGGCCAGCACGTCGGCGGTGAACTCCGGCACCGCCAGCCCGCGCTGGTCGGCGCGGTAGGCCATGACCAGTCGACCCAGGTCGATCTTGCTCGGGCCCAGGTCCATCCCGCTGAGCACCTCGAGGAACGGGAAGGTCTCGTCGACCGACAGTTCCTCGCCCTCGATCTGCCGCGCGAACCGATGGGTGCGCAGAATGCTGATCACTGATTTGTTCACCAGCGACCGGCTGTGCAGCAGGATCGTCACGCCCTTATCGCGGTAGAGCTTTCCGATGATCGGAATCATCGCCTCCGCGGCTGCCTCGTGAGCGTTCCAGCGGTCAAGATGGTCGGTAGTCAACACAAGTCCTCGGGGTCTGGCCGATCCGTACGAGAACCGATGCTATCCAGCGCCGAAGTATCACAATCTCCGGCTCCCCGCATGTGAGATGCAGATCGCCCTGCGAGGACGGTCGCCCCGACACGACCGCCTCCGCCGGATCCGTGCGCTAGTGCGCCGACAGGCTGCTGAGTACCCCGTCGAGGTAGCCACCGCCGAAGGCGCTGCCGAGCCCCGCGCCCGCGCTGCCCGCGTTCACGGACCCCGCCCCGATGGCGTTACCCAGGTCCCCGGCCGAGCCGGTCGAGATGAGGTCGACATCGGCGCCGGTGGTGAGCGGAATCCCGTCCGCCGCGGCCGTTCCCATACCTGCGCCGAGCAGTGCGCAGGCCGCGAAGCCCACGAGAATGGTTCGTTTCATAAAATTGTCCTCTTATCTGTGCATCGGAGCGGGCACTGACTTCCCCCACTCCGCGCGCCAGAGCATATGAAACATCGACAATTCAGATGAGCGTTTCGGCCCGTTTGCTACCAATCTCATAGGTGCGCACCACCTCGGCCAATTCCGGCCAGCCACACAGGAATACATCCCGGATCGGCCCCGTGCCCAGCTGACACAGCACGCCCAGCGCCGACACCGTCGCCCGTGCCATCACGGTGAGCTCCGGCGGCAGAGTCATCTGACGGAAGACATTGGACAGCTGAATCCGCGTGATCACCCCGACCTGCTCACGCATCCACCCGGTGGTGAGCCGGAAATCGTCCTGCAGCAACACATCCAGGAACGGCGAGATGGCGCGGACCAGCTCGTCGACCTCGAACTCCTGGCCCGGCTGCACGAATCCATAGGCGCGCAAAGAGGTTTCGAGCTGTTCGGGAGTGCCGTTGTAGAGGGCGTCACCGAGATCGGCGACGATGCGACGCAACTGCGGGGGCACCGGAGCGCACGCGCCGAAATCGACCACCCCGATCCGCCCGTCGGGCAGCAGCAGAAAATTTCCGGGATGCACGTCGCTGTAAAGCATTTCGCACCGCATCTTCGCGGCTTCGAGGAATTCGAGAATGGCCAGACCGGCGCGGCTACGATCCCCCGGGCTCGCGTCCGCGACCAGCGTCCCGAAGGACTTACCGGGGACCCATTCGCTGATGAGCACGTCGTCGGCGCACTCGATCACGTCGGGCACCAGGAACCGGGTGTCCCCGGCGAAAGCCTCGGCGAAGATGCGCTGATGGGCGGCCTCCCGCCGGTAATCGAGTTCCTCGGTCACCATCCGGCAGACCATCTCGACAATGCCCCCGACGTCCGCCCCCGGCATGACCGCACCGATCACGCCCGTGAGTCCGCGCAGGGTCCGCAGATCCGCGGCCGCGGCTTCCCGCACGCCCGGATACATCACCTTCACGGCCACCGCGCGCCCGTCGTGCCAGACCGCCCGATGTACCTGTCCCAGCGACGCGGCCGCGGCCGGACGATCCTCGAAACTGCGGAACAGGCCGCGCCATCCGTCGCCGAAGTTCGCCGCGAGCACCTGATGCACCAGCCCCGGCAGCATCGGCGGCACCGAATCCTGCAGCCGGCTCATGGCCTCGCCCGCCGCCTCGGCCAGCTCCGCCCACTCCGGACCCACCGCGTCGAACGGCAGGATGGAGCGGTAGACCGCGGCCATCTGCCCGACCTTGGCGGCGCAGCCCTTCAATTCCCCGAGCACCTCGAAAAGGTGCTCGGCGGTGCGCAATTGCACCTGCCGATCGATATCGGCCGCCGAGCGCCCCAGCAACCTGCGACCGCGCCCGGCCATCCGCCGACCCGCGTACGCCACCGGCAACCCGGCCAGCTTGGCGTCGCGGACCAGCCGATTCGTCGGCATCGACTGCCCGTTCGCGCGCGTCACACCCGGAAATGGGATTACCCGTCCCAAACCGTCCCCCGATTCAGTTCCAACCATGCCGAACCGCCTACCGTCTTGCGGTCTGTAGTCTGGCACATTTTCGAACCGAGCGGTGAACAAAGTTGTTCGCAGCAAACAGGCAGCCGAACCGTGGCCGCGCCGATTTCAGCGCGGCGACGGCCGAATTCAGCGTGCGGCGATGAGCGCCGAACCGTGGCCGAACAGGCCCTGGTTCACCGCGATGCCCGCGCGGGCGCCCTCGACCTGCCGGCCGTCGGCCTGCCCGCGCAGCTGCCAGGTCATCTCGCAGACCTGGGCGATGGCCTGCGCCGGGATCGCCTCACCGAAGCAGGCCAGCCCGCCACTCGGGTTGACCGGCACCCGGCCACCCAAAGTCGTTGCGCCACTGCGCAGCAACGCTTCCGCGCCACCTTCTTCGCACAGGCCGATATCCTCGTACCAGTCCAGTTCCAGCGCGGTCGAGAGGTCGTAGACCTCCGCGAACGACAGCTCGTCGGGCCCGAGTCCGGCCTCTTCGTAGGCGGCATGCGCGATGGCCGAACGGAAGGTGCGCGACGGCGGCTCCACGGCGACGGCCGAATCGGTCGAGAAGTCCGGCAGATCCAGCACGGTCTTGGGGAAGGTCGGGGTGACCGTCGAGAGCGCCTTGATCCGAACGGGATCGGCAACACCGTGGCGTCGCGCGTAGTCCATCGAGGTCAGCACCAGCGCGGCACCGCCGTCACTGGTGGCGCAGATGTCGAGCAGCCGTAAGGGATCCGACACGATCGCCGAGGCGGCGATCTCCTCGACCGACACCTCCTTGCGGTACCGCGCGTTCGGGTTGTTCAGGCCGTGGCGGGCGTTCTTCACCTTGACCGCGGCGAAGTCGTCGAGGGTGGCGCCGTGCAGTGCCATCCGGCGGCGCGCGTAGAGCGCGAAGTAGATGGGGTTGGTCGCGCCGAGCAGATGGAAACGCAGCCAGTCCGGATCATCGCGGCGCTCGCCCCCGACCGGCTGGAAGAAGCCCTTCGGGGTGGTGTCCGCGCCGACCACCAGCGCCACATCGGTCAGCCCGGCCAGGATCTGGGCGCGGGCATTGGCGATGGCCTGCGCGCCCGAAGCGCACGCGGCGTAGCTGCTCGAGATCCGCGCGCCCGACCAGCCCAGCGCCTGCGCGAAGGTCGCGCCCGCGACGAAACCGGGGTACCCGTTGCGGATGGTGTCCGCGCCGGCGATGTAGCCGACATCGCGGTAGTCGACGCCCGCGTCCGCGAGTGCCGCACGCGCGGCGACCAATCCGTATTCGACGAAGTTGCGGCCCCACTTGCCCCACGGGTGCATGCCCGCGCCGAGGACGGCGATATCGCGATTGTTGTCAGTCATTGACCGGCCTCCACTTCCACACCGTGTGCTCGGCTTCCTCGTCCTCGTAGAGCGTGCCGACGGCCAGCTCGACCGGCATGCCGACGGCCAGATCGTCGACGGTGAACCCACGCACGACCTGTCCGAGGATCACCATCTTCTCGACCTCGAGCTCCACGGCCGCAACGACATACGGCTCGAACGGATCGCCCGAGACGTACGGGGCGGGTGGCTTGTAGCGAGCATCCGCGTACGACCAGATCCGGCCGCGCGTGGAAAACAGGTATTCCTCGAGCTCGGACCCGTCATGCGGACCGGCACACTGCGGATTGCGACAGGCCAGCGAGTTCCGTGGGAAGTACGGTGTGCCGCAGTCTTTGCAGCGACTCCCCTTCAGCCGGACCGCGCCGTCCTCGGACGTGAACCAGTCGGCCACGGCAGGGCGTTGTTCTTTCTGCACAACCCCGACGGTATAGGAACACGTTCTACTTTGGGAGTGGAATCCGCTCCGCCGATCCGCGCCCGCGAGTACGGTCGAAACCGTGGGCACCAAAGCCATCGACCCGCGGTCGATCCGCAATGTCACCCTGATCGGAAACCCCGAGGCGACCGCCCGACTCACCCACCGCCTGCTACGCGCACACGGCACCTCCGACTCCCCGGCCACCATACGATGGGCGACCGACCGCATCGAACACACCATCCGCGTCACCGAACTCGCCGCCCACGCCCCCATGGCCACCCTGGAACGATCGATCCGCGTGGCCGACGGCCTGATCGCGGTCACCGACGCCGCCGACAACCCCCGTCTGCAAACCATGCTGCGCATCGCCGACGACCACCAGGTAGCCCGCCTCTGCCTCATCCACGGCCTCGACCACCCGACCGCCGATTTCGACCGCTGCCTGCACACCCTCGCCGAAACCCGCGGCGCGACACCGATACCCCTG
Organism: Nocardia sp. NPDC059240; assembly: GCF_042753865.1. NCBI lineage: Bacteria > Bacillati > Actinomycetota > Actinomycetes > Mycobacteriales > Nocardiaceae > Nocardia > Nocardia sp. NPDC059240. Next base: position 23,129 of record NZ_JBHZAC010000015.1, read on the forward strand.
CAGACCCCCGGCTCCGACAACGTCATCGATCTGATCGCAATGGCCGACCTCATCCCCCTCGCCGCCGAAACCTACGGCGGCCCTTGGAAACTCGCCGAAGACCGCTACCGCACCCTTGCGAAAACGCTGGCCCCCTACCCATCCAGCCGCTGGCACCAGCGCATCCGCCACCTGACCCGCATCGGCGACATCGTCCCCGTCCTCTGCGGTCCCACCGGGTCCGGAAACGACACCACCACACTCCTCGACGCCATCATCCGATACCTCCCGTCCCCCCTGGATGTCTGCCAGCCCGAACACGCCCTCGACTACTGAGCGATACCTCCGGAGCGCTGAGCCGGGCGAGGCAGGAAGCCGATGTCGGTGAAGTAGTCGATGTAGCGGTCGAGGACGATGCCGTCCAGGGGGCGGCAGTCGGGGGCGGGGCCGGTGGCGTCCGGGCCCAGGCCCGCGTAGTTGATGCTGAGGGCGGCGGCTCGGGCGAGGGTGTCGTCTCCGGTGGACGCGTGTGCTTCGGCGGCGGCTGTGAGGGCGGTGGCGAAGCATTCGGCGGCGACCGGCTGCAGGCGATGTCCTCGGAGGTGGAGGCGGGCGAGCAACTCCCGCAACGACACTCGGTGTGGGGCGGGTTCGGCGGGCTCGCCGTCGGGGCGCCGGACCGGTCTAACGATGGCGGCCGCAACGTGGTCCACCGGTAGCGCATCGATCCCGATGCCGCCGAGATCCGGGGCCATGCCGAGCAGCACCATGGCGCGCACCATCGTCCATACGGCATCGTCGACACTGCCTGCGCCGGTGCGGGTGTCGCCGGTGATGAGGGCGGGACGGTGGATGACCGTAGGGATCTCGCGCTCGGCGGCAGTGGCGACGAGCCGTTCGGCGGCCCATTTGGTGAGCAGGTAGCCGGGGGCTCCGGTCGATGGTTCGCCGGAGTCGGCGGGCAGTGAGGCGGTCGAGACGAAGTGGACGGGCTTGACCCGGGTGGTGACGGCCAGGCGCAGCACTTCGGCGGTGCCGCCGACATTCGCGTCGCGCAGGCGGGCGTACGGTGCGAGATGGTTGACCGCCGCGCCATTGTGGTAGACGACGTCGATTCGTTCCGCCAGGTCGGCGAAACGTGTTGTGCCCACGCCGAATTCCGGCTGCGCGAGATCACCAGCGACGGGAATGATCCGGTCCGCGTATGCGCCGAGCTCCACTCGATAGCGGGCGGCGGCACTCCGAATCCGATCCCGGGCGGCGGTGTCGGAGGCGGCGCGCACCAGGCAGTGGACCGTGGCCGGCGTGTGTTCGAGCAGTTCCCGCAGCAGGAAGATGCCCAGAAAGCCGGTGGCCCCGGTCAACAGGATCGCGCGGGGTGCACCCGAGCGGGCCGGAGGGCGATCGACAGCGGTGATGGCGGGGTCGAGGACGGCGTCGGTGCGCGGATCCGGACCGGTCGGCAGCGCGGCCGGCTCGTCACGCAGCGCGGCGGCCAGTTCGCCGACCTTCGGGTGGGCGAACAGGGAGCGCAATGGCACCGGCAGTTCGAGCCTTTCGGCCAATGCGGCACGCACCCGGATAGCGGTCAGCGACGTCCCGCCGAGGGTGAAGAAGTCGTCGTCGCGTCCCACCCGGTCGACACCGAGTAGCTCGGCGAAGACAGCGGCGATGGCTCGCTCGTCGGCGGTGACCGGCGGCTGGAACTCTCGTCGGACCTGGTCCGGCTCCGGCAGCGCGGCACGATCGAGCTTTCCCGTTGCACCCAAAGGCAATTCGTCGAGCACCAGCAGCCGGGACGGAACCAGGTACCCGGGCAGCCGATCTCGGGCCGAGGCCAGCACGGCGTCGGCATCCAGAACCGCACCGGCGGGCGCGGTCACATATCCGATCAGCTGTTCGCGGCGAACCAGCACGACGGCCCGGGCGACCGAAGGGTGTGCGCGTAAGGCGGTCTCGACTTCTCCCGGTTCGATGCGCAATCCATGCAGTGACAGCTGAAAATCTGTGCGGCCCAGGAACTCCAGCACCCCGTCGGTGCGCATGCGAACCAGATCGCCAGTGCGGTACATCCGCGAACCTGCCGGACCGTAGGGGTCGGCGGCGAACCGGTGCGCGGTCTGCCCGCTCGCGGCCTCGTAGCCGCGCGCCAGCTGCGGACCGGTCAGATACAACTCGCCGGCGACGCCCGACGGTACCGGACGCAGACGGGAATCGAGCACGTACACACCGGTATTGGGTACCGGACGCCCGATCGGCACGCCGGTGTCGGTAGGCGCGCAGCGATGGAAGGTCGAGGTGACGGTGCCTTCGGTCGGCCCGTAGGTGTTGTCGACGACAGCGGCGTGACGGTCCCGGACCTGCGCTACCAGCCACGGCGGCAGTTCCTCGCCGCCGACGGACAGATACCGCAGGCTCGCCGGAAGTTCCGTGTTCCCGTCGGCCAGCAGTAGGGCCAGCATGGAGGGCACGGACTCCAGCATCACGACCTCGTGCCGGCGGATGGTCTCCAGCAGATAGTCGGGGTCCAGGTGGCCGCCGGGAACCGCCATCACCAGTCGAGCGCCGATCTGCAACGGCAGGAACAACTCCCACACCGATGCGTCGAAGGTGATCGGCGTCTTGTGCAGGAACGTGTCGGCGGGCCCGAGGTCGTACTGCCCGTGCATCCAGCCCAGCTGGTTCATCACGGCGGCGTGGGTGACCACCACACCCTTCGGGCGGCCGGTGGATCCAGAGGTGAACAGCACGTAGGCGGCATTCGACATCCGCAGAGGCGCACGACGATCCGCGTCGGCGACCGGGTCGGCCGCATGCCTCGACAAGTCCAGGCGGTCGAGGCACACCTGCACGGCCGTGGTGTCGAGTCCCGGCCCGGCGGTCAAGATGCATGCGGGCCGGACCGTTTCGAGAAGATGGCCGATCCGCTCGGCCGGGTGATCCGGGTCGATCGGCACGTAAGCGGCGCCGGCCGTCAGTACCGCATAGATCGCCGCGAGCATCTCCGGCGACCGCGGGATGGCCACCGCCACCCGGTCTTCCGGCCCGATGCCAGACGAAATCAGCTCTTGCGCAAGCCTGTTCACCCAGGCCGCGAACTCGGCGTAGGTGAACCGCCGATCCTCGAAGACCATGGCGACAGCATCCGGCGTCCGCGCGGCCCGGGCGTGGAACGCATCGAGCACGCTGCCCGGCGACACCGGTTGCCGCACACCGGCTCCCGCGGTCGTGACGGCGGCGCGTTCCGCCCGGGTCAGCAACGACAGATCCCCGACCGGCAGGTCCGGGTCAGCCACCGCCGCCGTCAGCACCTGGTTCAGGTATCGCGCGAGCGCCGCCATCCGGGCCTCGTCGAAGAGATCGGTGGCATACCGCCAGGAGCACGGCAGCCCACCCGCCTCGCCTACCGGCTCGACCACGGTCAGTTCCAGCTCGAATTCCGCGGTCTCCCGACCGGATTCGACACCCGAGATGGTGAGCTCGGGTAGTCGCAGCACCTGCTCACCGAGATTCTGGAAGACCAGCAGCACCTGTACGAGCGGTTGATACGCCTCGGTGCGCGGCGGATCCAGCTCCTCCACCAGGCATTCGAACGGCACGTCGGCATGGTCGAAGGCGGCCAGATCGGTGTCACGGACGCGATCGAGCAGTCGCGCGAACGGCTCGTCCTCATCGATCCCGGTGCGCAGCACCAGGGTATTGACGAACATGCCAATCAGATCGTCGAGTTCGCGCGCACCGCGCCCGGCCAGCACGGTGCCGACCGCGACATCATCGGTGCGTGCCAGCCGGGACAGCACGACGGCGAGCGCCGCGTGCACCACCATGAACAGCGATACTCCGCGATCGCGTGCCAGCCGGGTGAGCGCACCGCGCAGCTCCGCGTCGATCTCGAATTCGTAAGCGGCGCCGTCGGTTCCGAGCACTGCGGGGCGCGGCCGGTCGGTGGGCAGCTCGAGCAGCGGCGGCAGTGCGTCGAGGGTGTCGCGCCAATACCGAAGCTGCTGCGACAGCAGGGAATCCGGGTCGTCGCGGCGACCGAGCATGTCACGTTGCCAGATCGCGTAGTCGGCGTACTGCACCGGCAGCGGCGTCCACCGTGGCGGCTGTCCGTGCGCTCGGGCCACATAGGCGGCGGTCAGGTCGCGGATCAGCGGATCCAGCGAAAATCCGTCCGCCGCAATGTGATGCACCACCACCGACAGCACGAACTCGTCCTCCGCCGCGCGGAACACTCCCGCTCGCACCGGCACTTCCCGGGTGACGTCGAAACCGGGGGCGGTCAGCGCGGCGAGCGCGGCAGGCAACTCCGCCGCGGTGACCGGCCGGGGCGTCAGATCCAGCGGGACCCGGTCGGCCGGCAGCACGAGCTGACACCCGGCTCCGTCGACCTCCGGATACACGGTCCGCAAAACCTCGTGCCGCTCGACCACATCACGGACGGCCGCGGCCAGCGCAGCCACATCCAATGCCCCGGACAGCCGCAGCGCGATGGTGATGTGATGGGCGGCCGAGTCCGGATCCAGCCTGGCCAGGAACCACATGCGCTGCTGAGCCAGTGACAGCGGAGCCCGCTCACCGCGCGGCTGCGGGGCCAGGGCGGCGAATGCGCCCGCCGTCGCGGATCCCACCGCGAGGGCGAGGGCGGCGACGGTCGCGTGATCGAACACCATCTCGACCGGGACCTTGCGGTCGAGGGTTGCCCCCAGTCGCCCCGCCAGCCGCATAGCCAGCAGCGAATTGCCGCCGAGCTCGAAGAAATCGTCCGCGGCCCCGACTCGGTCGACCCCCAGCAGCCGGGCGAACTCCGCCGCGATCAGCATCTCGGTGTCGCCCGCCGGTGCGCGATACTCCCGTGCGCCCAGCACGGGCTCCGGTAGTCGCGCACGGTCCAGCTTGCCGGCCGGGGTGAGCGGCACCGCGTCGAGGACGACGATCGCCGCGGGCACCTCGTGCCTGGGCAGCGCTACTCGGGCCCGAGCCCACAGCGCGGACATGTCGACCGCTGTGTCGGCCGACGGCAAAACATAAGACACCAAGGCGTTTTCGCCGCTCGGCAGTATTCGCACATCTGTAATCGCCAGCGCCACCGAATCATCGGCCGCCAGCACAGCATCGATCTCGCCGAGTTCCACCCGGAATCCACGGATCTTGACCTGAGAATCCTTGCGGCCCAGGTATTCCAGCTCGCGACCACCCCGCGTGCCGATCACCCACCGGACCACATCGCCCGTGCGATACATGCGCTCACCGGTGCCGCCCGGATGCGCGACGAACCGCTGCGCGGTCAGCGCGGGCCGACCGTGATAGTCGCGAGCCAATCCGGGCGCCGACACGTACAGCTCACCGGCCGAACCGTCGGGCACCAGTCGCAGCCGGGAATCCAGCACCAGCGCGGTCACACCCGCGATGGGCGCCCCCACCGTGACTGGATCGGCCGGGGCGAGCGGGGCACTGATGGTGACCGCGACGGTGCTCTCGGTCGGGCCGTAGAGGTTGAAGAACCCCCGATCGGATGCCCACCGCGCGACCAGCTCGGGTGGGCACGCCTCACCGCCCACCAGCACCGCCCGCAGCTCCGGCACCCGACTCGGATCGAGTCCGGCCAGCACCGCGGGAGTGAGGAAAGCGTGGCTGACTCGTTCCGCACGCAGCAGCTCGGCCAACCCTTCCCCGCCATAGCAATCCGCGGGCGCGATGACCATGGTCGCCCCGGTCCCGCAAGCCAGCAGCAATTCCAGAATGGCCGCATCGAAGCTCGGCGAAGCGAAATGCAGCGTGCGCGCACCCGAGGTCACCCCGAATCGGCGAGTCACCTCGCCGCACAGCCCCGCCAATCCCGCATGGGTGACCGTGACGCCCTTGGGCTGCCCCGTCGACCCCGACGTATAGATGACGTAGGCCGCATTCCCACCGTGCAGCCTGCGCACCCGCTCGCCGTAGTCGACCGGCCGATCGGAGGCGAGCGCCAGCGCCGCCCCGCAAGCCAGCGAATCGAGATCCAGCCACCGCAGCCCGGCTCCCCACTCCGAGTGCAGGCCATTGAGCGAAATCCCTACCACCGCACCGGAATCCGCCAACATGTACCGCACCCGCTCGACCGGATACCGCGGATCCACCGGCACATAAACCGCCCCGCACTTGGCCACCGCCCACAGCGCCACCACCGCCTCGATCGACCGCGGCAACGCCACCACAACCCGATCCTCCGCCCCCAACCCCCGCCCGATCAGCACCCGCGCCAACCGCGAAGACCGCCGATCCAACTCGGCGTAACTCACCTCTTCCCCCGCACACCGCACCGCAACGCCCGCCGGATTCGCCTCCACCGCCCCCGCCAACAACTGCGGCAACGTCCGCGTCCGAGCCCCCCGCCCCCGCACCCCCCGAGATTCCCGTCTCGCAGGCGCAGAAGCGGTCACTCCCGATACCCGCCGACCAGCTCATCCCCCGGCATTGCACCGCAAACCCGCAAAACGCTACCTATCTCCATCAGAACCGAATGTACAGCGACCATGCAGCAACACAGTCGGGCAGCAAACCACCCAGCCACATGGACCCCAGATCGTACATAAACGCTCCCGACCCAACGACCACTTCGCCAGGGATATATGTCCCGACCTCAGGCAGTCAGTCGGATACTCCATCGGGATGCAGATCTGCCAGCTTGCCCGCAGCGGTTATGGCGTTAGGTGCCCCGATTTCTTCGTAGACGCCGATTGCCGCCCGCAGGTCCACTCGGGCACCGGCCATATCGCCGAGGTGTGCTCGGCATCGGGCGGTTCCTTCGAGCGCGCGGGCCTGCTCCAACAGCAGTGGCCGACGAAGTGCGAGGTGCAAGGCCGCGCTGTAGGTCGCCAATGCCCTTTGGTAGTCATCGGATTCGGCGAGGATGGCGCCCAGCCGGTTCAATGTGACGATTTCGGCGAATGGGTAATGCGCTGCACGGGCGAGGGTCAGAGCCGCATTCAACTGTTCAACGCCGGTGGCCGTGTCGCCTTCGAGATGGTGTGCCCATCCAAGGTTGCCCAGGGCTTCCGACTCGCCTCCGACGTTTCCGATGCTCGCGTAGATCACCCGCGCTTGCTGAGCCGCCTCGGCGGCGGCACGGTATTCGCCCAGCTCGCATCGCACCTTTCCGAGGACGTTGAGAGTGGACGCCTGGCCCGGCCGATTGCCGATCTCGCGATGGATACCTAACGCCAGTTCGGCCAGATCGATTGCGGTGGTGAGGTTTCCAACCCATTCCTGCAAGCTCGCGAGAAAGCCGAGGATGTAGCCCTGGCCGGCACTGTTTCCGATCTCTCGGTAGAGAGCCAGTGATTGCTCCAGCTGCCCGATCGCCCCGGGTAGGTCGACGGCGGCGTAGTGCACGCAGGCCAGAAGCAGCTGAGTGAACGCCAGATCCGCTGGGCGACTGGCATTTCGATGCATGACGACGACCTGTTGCAAGGTGCCGATCGCCTCGTCGTGGTTGCCCGTCAAGCACTGGACCCAGCCCAGGCTGCACAGCGCGTTGACCTCACCGGAACGAATCCCGAGTTCCCGATAGAGAGCAACTGCTTGGTGCGCCAGGGTGATGGATGCGGTGTAGTCGCCGGACAGATGGGTCAGCCAGGTCAGCAGGTCCAGCGCCGACGCCTCGGCGCGACCGTTGCCGAGGCGTCGATGGATTTCCACCACCTCGCGCGCCGCGTCGGCGGCATTCGCATAGTCGCAGGCCTGCAGTTGGGCGACCGCAAGCGCACGCAGGGCGGCCGCGCGCAGTTCCGGATTGTCCGCAGGGTCGTGGCTTTTCAACATTCGCTGGAGCAGATCCGCGGCGACGGAGTAGTTGTCGGCGAGATCGGTCGGTGACCCGAAGTCCTGAGCCGAGCGGCCCGCGAAGTTCAGGTCTCCGACCTGCCCGGCCGCGACGGCGCGATGATTCAGGAAGATGGCAGCCTGCCAAGGACCGTGCAGACGGAGCTCACCGAGCAAGGCGTTGGTCAGCGAACATGCGCGTGGCAGGTCCTCGTTCGAAACGGCCACCTGCAGGCAGGCCAGCAGGTTCGAGCGTTCGGTACGCATCCATGCCAGCGCGGCGGCGGTAGTGGACAGGTCCGGCGACGTCGCCGAAGCACTGCCGCGCAGGGACTCTCGACGCTGCGGTCGCGAGGCGGAGAACGCGGTGGCTTGGTAGTAGTCCAGCAGGCGGCCGACGGCACGAGTGCGGTCCTCGGCCGGATCCTCATCGACGAGGTGGCGCGCGTACTCGTGCACCAGATCGTGGAGGCGGTAGCGGCCGAAAACCGATTCCTCGATCAAATGGTCGGTGTAGAGGTCCTCGAGGGCCCGGCGTGCGATGGCGAGGGGGATGTCGTTGAGTGCGGCGACCGCATAGGCGTCGATGTCGAGCCCCGGGTGGAGCGCAAGCCGGCGAAACACACTTTGCTGCGCCGGCGACAGCCGGCAATAAGACGTGGTGAACGCGGCTCGGACCGCACGCTCGCCGGTATCCAGCTCACCCAGCCGATTACGCGTATGCACGAATTCCATCGCCAGCTCGGCGAGAGTCCAGGCCGGATGATGTGCCAGCCGCCCGGCCAGCAGCGCGATGGCCAACGGCAGATACCCGCAGGCTCGCACGATATCGGCGACCACCGCATCGCCGGAACCGCCCGGACGGCGCTGTGCCAGCAAGTAGAACAACTCGACGGCGGCATCGGGGGCGAGCGTGCCGAGCGCCAAGGGGACCGCTCCCTCGAGAGCAACCAGTCGGCGACGACTGGTGACCAGCGTGAGGCACCCGGGCCAGGTCGGAAGCAGCGGCTCGATCTGGGCCTGGTCGCGGGCATCGTCTAGGACCAGGAGTATTCGCTTGCCTGCGACCCGGTTTCGCCACAGATCGCGCCGGGCCTCGACCACGTCGGGAATGCGATCTGCCGCGATACCCGTATCGATCAACAGCGTCGCCAGCACGTCGAACGGTTCGGCAGGCAGCTGTCCCGGGGTGTGGGTGTGCAATTCGACGCAGAACTGGCCATCGGGATAGTGCTTCGCCAGCAGGTGAGCGACATGCGTCACCAGTGCGGTCTTCCCGACCCCCGGCATCCCGTCGACGGTATGGATCGACACCACTCGTCCCGGACCGACCACGTCGAGAATCCGGCCGATCTCGGCGTCTCGTCCCACGAACGTATCGAGATCGCGACGCAACGCCGTCCTGACCGTCAGCTGCGTCGGCTCGGCAATCGCCGCCTCCCACAAGTCCTTCCACGCCGACCTACTGGACAGTTCACGTGGCAAAGAACGGGATGTCCCGCCCGCCAACTGCGCCAATGTCACCAGCACGGGCTCGAACGTCTCGAACCTGGACGGCACGCTCCGTCCGTTACGCCAATCACTCATCCGCTGGACGAGCGAACCTCGACCGCGACCGGACGCCCGCGTCGCCCGCATCCGCCCCTCGGTCGCATCGGCGATACGCTGCAGCGTCGGATTACCGGCTGCCACCCAGAGTTGACTCAGCCTGGCCGAGAAGAGTGATCGAGCCGAGGAGTCCCCCACCTCGCTCGTGACCTGATCCACCACCGGCATGGTACAGGCAACAGCTCGGAACTCGACGATGAATGATCTGCCGACAAAATGGATGAGCCGCAAGGGCTTTGACGAAACCGGAGAGCCAATGTCCCTCAGCCGCGACGATGCTCAACGATCGGTTCGACTAGCTCTGGGGCTGGTTCGAGAACGAATGGCGGTCAACTCGGACTATGGCGTCTATGTACATGCGCAAGAACAGCTTCAGCAAATGCTGCGGTTTCTCGAGTCTGTACCGCTGCCGGACGGATCGGTACGTGATTTCGTCGATATCGGACTGATGGCAGCAAAGGAGCTGGAGGCCGGCGACCCAGAGCTCGCCGAGGCACTCATGCACGCCGACTACAAGTTCAAACACGCTCGCTGAGTGCGACCCGGATTACCAGCAAGTCTGTTCCGAGGGTCCGGACCACGATGGCGTTCAGGATTCGGAGTGGGTGCCGGCGCGAGATCGTGCGCTGCCTTTGGAGCGCGTCTGCTTCCGGGAGGACCTCGGCCAGGCCCTCGTGCCATTCGAAGCGCAAGCCACGGCGAAACTTCAAGCGCACTTTGGGCTGGGCGATCAGATTGTTCACGTACCCGGCTCGGTAGCCGTGCTCGGCGATGATCCAGAACACGTCACCCTCGAGTCCGTTGCCCACGGGGACGACGTGGGTGCGCCCGGTGCGGCGACCCGTCGTCTCCAGTAGCGCATACCCGAAGGGCACGAAGCCGATTCGGAACATCAGCCGGATCATGGGGTTGAGGGCGAAGCGTTGTATCGCCGCGACCAGCGCACGTTTCACGTCCGGCCGCGCGACGGTCAGGGGGATGTTGGCCGCAAGCACCAGGGTCGCTATCCCAGGAACCAGCGGGGAGGCGGGCGCGGACGGATCGAGGATCCACCAGATCCACACCAGCGCCACGCTCGCGGTTGTCCCGGTGAGAGCCATACGAATTCGAGCGGCGTGACGCGTTTCCATACGATCGTATTGTTCCATACGAGTGTATGGTTGTCGAGGTGATGGCGTACCGGTCGACAACCCCCGAACTGCTCGCCGAAGCCGTCTTCGACATCGCGGCAACCCGCGGGTTGGATGCGGCGAGCGTCCGAGAAGTCGCCACCGCCGCCGACGTGTCGATCGGCGCGGTGCAACACCACTTCCGAACCAAGGACGAGCTCTACGCGTTCGCCTTCGAGCAGCTCGTCACCCGGGTCAGGTCCCGCATCACCCGGGTCGATCCGAACACACCGCTGCCGAAGCGGCTGCTCGAGGCGCTGTCGCACCTGCTCCCACTCGATGCCGAGCGGGAGCGCGAAGGGCGGGTGATGCTCGCGTTCACAGCCAGAGCAGCAACCAACGAGAGCCTCGCCCGCCTGCAATCCCGCACCCTCGACGAGCTTCGCGCAGGTCTGGCAATTCCCTTGGCCGAGGCCGGAATTCCCGATCCGGAACTGCACGCGGCCCTGCTGCTGTCAGCCGTCGACGGGCTCACCATGGACGCGCTGAGCACCCGAGGGCTCTACACCCCAACACAATTGACCAAGCTGGTGTCGCTACAGGTGCAACTGATACTCGCGCACGCCTGAATTCCGTTGCCCCGTCACATCGGCCGACTAGACGGCACATTCACCCAACTGGGTTCCGCGGGATCGAGCAGCAGGTGCTGGGGTGCGAGCTGAGATTCCAGCATGAGCGCTGGGACCATGAAGCCCTTGGGAATGTTGGCGGCATAGATATCGACACGCAGCCGGTGCCCCGGTTGCAGGACCGCGTCGGTCGCGATCAAGCCGACATCCAGAGTGGTGGGCCGGCCCGGCACGATCGGTTCACGGTCGGCGAGCGTCAGGGTCGGAAACGGTGCGGTGTAGTCGCCGTTCGGCGACTTCTTACTCTTCGCGTCGTCGAGCTTGCGCAGGGAGGCGGTGAGCTGCCCTGTAGTCAGCACTGTCGATTGCCCGTCTGGCGCAACATCATTGAGCGTGGCCGACCAGTACCCTTCGGTAGTGTCCAGCACAGTGTTGAGGTGCACATTGATCGGGCCGGACAGCACCGTCGGCTCGGCCACCGGGTCACCGGTGAAGGTGAGGGCGGCGACTTCGGCCACCCGTGAATCCTTCGCACAGCCGTCGATGATCTGAATACCCAACAGTCCGGCGGTCCCCTGCGCGCCGTCCCGCGAACACACGGTGGACAAGCCGGGCGACACGGTGAGCGTGGTCGATTCAGTGGGCGGAACGGCGCTCAGCGAACCGTCATGTGCGACAACACCGGTGGTGCCACTGGCCGCCGACAGGTACTGACGGGCGTAAGTCATTCCAGCGCGCGGGAATTCGTCACTGCTGGTCCAACCACCACCCTGCTGGAACAACGTCGCCGGACTGTATTCGTCGATCCCGTTGTCGATTCCCTTGAGCCACTTGTCGAACCACGCCCGCTGCAGCACGTCGATCCGCGGCGGAGCCCCCGCGACACCCAGCCCGGATCCGAGAGTGAGGTGATACCAATCGCCCATGAGCAGCTTCTTCTTGCTGTCCGGCAACGGAATCGAGTTGATGATCTCCGGCTGCGAGTTCGCGAAAATATCGTGCCAGCCACCAACCACGAAGGTAGGCACCTCGATCCGGTCCGGGTGTCCCATGAGCCCCGACCGGAGCGGCCCGTCAGGATCCAAGATCGACCGCATGTCAGCCGGCAGCGCATCAATCGAGGGCACGAACATCGCACGAATCAGCGTATCGAGGAACGTGATCGGACTGTCCACCCGATCAGCAAGCCACTTCCAGTCGAACTGCCCCGTCACGATCGACGTCAGATCGGGAACCCATTTCCCGGCATTGATCGCGGCAAGCCAGATCGGAACGAACCCGATATCGAATCCCCCGCCGGGAAAAACCGTGTCACGCAACAGATCACTACCCGGCTCGACGGCAAACACCGCCTGCACCGACGGCGGCCGCTGCTCAGCCCCTTGTAGTGCACTGATCCCCCCGTTAGACACCCCCGCCAGCCCGATCTTCCCATCCGACCACGCCTGCCCCGCAGCCCATTCCGCGACCTCAGCGGTGTCTTGCTGCTCCCGCTCCCCGAAAACCTGCCACGCCCCCTCCGAAAACCCGGTACCCCGAACGTCCACCACGATCTCGGTATACCCCGACTGAACCAGCTTCCGATCAGCAGACACAGTCCGCACGATGCCCCCCGACAACGTCTTGATCTGATCCCCAAGCCCCGAGAACGGAGTCCCACCCAAATTGAACAGATCAAACCTGTTCACCAAATCAATCGCCGCATCAGACACCACCGGCACCGACAACGCCGAATCCAACACCATGTAAGCAAGTTTCGTATAAGGCGTCATATTCACAATCGAAGGCATCGGCGTCTCCACAACCCGCCCCTCCGCATCCATAGGCCGATAAACATTGGCCTTCAACACAGTCCCATCACTCATAGTGATAGGCACATCCCAATCCACATGCACCCCCGGATACCGAGCCACCCCATCCTGCGCCGCAGTCCACGCCACACCCGGATCTCCCCATTCGGGTTCCGCCTGCGCAACGGGCACCACCAAAGCCGCCGCCGTGGCCGCGACCACCGCAATCGCCGCACCCGCAACCCATCTCCGGGAAGACAGTCCCATCGAACCCCAACCAGCCCTTCATTGGACAAGAGAAAAACATCACGTTTCCCCACTGGTAAGGTACGGTAACGTCTCTCACTATCAGCCGCAAGAAGCGAACCAGATCACACCAGCCCAACGAGAGCTATCGGGATCTCACGGGTGGCTCGACCAATTGGTCTACGCCGCCGAGTCAGCCGAGCCATTGCACCATCAACAGGTGCACCTCGCGCTGCGCTTCGAGCACGAGATAGATGACCTGCCCAGCCTTTCCCGGACCGAATGCCCAACGGCGCACGGCCCCATCAGGATTGGCATCATTCTGCGGAGAGCCCGCCCACGGTGAGACCTCGAGGACACTGAGCACCTGGGCGTAGTCCAGCAGCGCATCGACCGGAAGCGCAGCCACCTGTTCAGCGGTGTCCGGATCCGGAATGATTCGGTACAAGCGAATCGACTAGTCGGCTTGTAGGCGCTGCTGGATCAGTGCGCGCATGTCCTCGATCGAGACAGCAGTGGTTCGCCCCCCTGCCAACTCGATCTGCGCGCCCTTCTCCAGCAGACGTTGATACGAACCCGACTCACGCATCTCCATCACAGCGGTGTGCTGCCACTTGTTCAGCAGATCGTGAATCTCCGCGAGCGAATGCGACTGTTTCGCACGATCCAGTGCTCGCACCCACTCTGCATCGAACTCCTCGCGCAACGCGGTAGGTAGGGCAGCCCGTAGCGCTTCAGGGTCCGCGGCGGGAATCTGCGGAGGCGGAGGAAGCGGCACAGGAGTAGCCATACCTCACGATAACCGGCGGCACCGACGATGTCGCCGACCATGCCTCACGTTTGCCCCATGACGTGGGGCAGAATCTGAATCTGCCCCACGAAACACAGGTCGTGACCTGAATTTTCGAAGGTGGACCTTGCGGGACGTTATTCGAACCGCGCTGACCTGCAGACACTCAAGGCAGCCCTCACGGAATCTCAGGTTCAAGACACCCCACCAGGCTCCCGCCGGCGCCGCCGTCCCACACGAACGAAGACCGCGTCCCGCGCGCCTCAACGCCTCGAACGCCGGCTCTCACGCACACAAAAGAACGAGCTGATCCAGGCATACCGCGACGGCGCATCCACGACAGAACTCGCCCGCCACTATCGCGCGTCCAAGAGCGCAATCCTCGAACTGCTCACCAAGCACCGGGTTCCGCGGCGATACCAATCGATGACCGACGCCGACATCGAGCGCGCCGAGCGGCTCTACCTCGCCGGGCACCCCCTGACCGCCTGCGCCGAACTCACTGGATTCCCCGCCAGCAGCATCAACCGAGCTCTCAATAGACGTGGAACCCCGATGCGGTCAGCAGGCCGGCCGCGCCCCGACGGTTAAGGACGGCCCGCTTCGGTGTGGCGACACTCCACAAACTGGATCAAGGTTCGCCGATCAGCAATCCGACAGCAACCTCTTCCGGTCAATTCCTTCAATCACACACAAGGATCGCTCCCCTACAGCAATCCAATCGACGGGCGGAGTCTCCACCAGGTTCGCCGTGAATAGCGCGCCGGTTTGTCAGCGGCCAGCCGTAACCTGATGTCCGGGGAAGGGGCCACGTGACCAGGATCAGACCTAGCCGCCGTATCGAGCGCGCCGGCATGAACGCACTTCGGACTCTGCTTGAGGCAGGCGATCATCTTGTCCAGGAGATCGACGGTGGCGTCGACCACGGCGAAGACATGTACGTCAGCTTGACCAGCGGTGGTCGACGCACAGGTCACGTAGTCGCAGTCCAGGTCAAGAGCGGTGCAAAGTACAAGCGCTCCAGTGGGTATGCGATCCCGGTTGGTAACCATCATGCTGACTGGCGCCGGAGCAGGATCCCCGTGTTCGGAGTGGTCTTCGACCCAGAGACAAGAAAACTTCACTGGGTCAATTTGACTGATGAATTACTGAAGGGGCCATCTGCGCATAACCCTTCATGGATAAAGATTCCGATATCAAACGAGCTAAATGTCAACAGCCTTGGGGAATTTGCGATCTCGGTCCAACAATACATCGATACGCGCGACCTAACTGTCACGGAGACTGCGGGTTCACCCTTGTCTGAAAGCGTGGCCTACGCACGTAAATTCAAATATCGCGATAGTAGCGAAAGCGATGTTCCGAATGATGCATTTGACGGGATAGCCCGGTTCCTACTTGAACACCCTCGTCTTATGCGCTGGGGAAGACGTGCACCCCTAACCGTCTCCATGATCGGCATCGCTATCATGGAGTGGCCAAATCAGATCCGCTTTGCACAGGAGTATCAACCTGAAGTTGGCCCGCTCAGGTGGACGTTGACACTGTACACCCTTATCCTCTATCTGCTCTGCATAATCAATTCCGAGAGAAAAGCGGGCAGGTTCGCCCGGGGTACTCGATACCTACTGGCATTCATTGTGGGGAATTACAGCGTTATTCCGTTCCTTACCAGCTACAGCCCTGGAGATCACCTGTTCGGGCAGATATGGTCAACTACGCTAATCATCGGAGCACACTTAATAACTGTTTGGATTACAACTTGGTTCGTCGCCGACGCTATAGATCGTCGCCGAAGGATATCGACTGGCCAGCCCACTAAATAACGTCCGCTATGGCCTCCGCTGCCGCGGATTGAAATCTGAATCATGTCCATGACGAAACGCCCCCGCCAAACGCCACTCCGCCCGATGCCCACCACACCCGTACGCATTGCCCAGCCGCGACCCAGAGTCCGGCCAGCGTGCGCAACGTCTTCTTTTGGTGCGTCCTATTCACCTCCACGATCGTCAGCGTCACCGGCAACGCCGTCCATGCGGTCCAACACACTTCGGCACCTCCAATCGTAGCCGCCCGTCGTACCGACGATCGCACTGCTCGCCGCCGTACACGGCGTCACCGTCCCGCTCGGTGCGCATACCCCCGCGGCTGCATGCACCCACTCGCCACCACCATGACCCTGCTCATCGCTGCCGCGAGAAGCAGCATGTGAAGTACAGTGTGAAGTATGGCGTCGGTAGTGTTAGGAAGCCCCTTTAGTACGGAACCACTGGTCGAGGTTCCGCTAGCCAATCCACCACTGGCTCAGGTACTGGCTCAGGTGCGTTTCGCGAAGGTGTCGCAGTTGTGGGTAGGCGACGCCGCGGCCCGGCAGGTTGTCGCCAGCATGACGCATGAGTATCCAATCTTTGACCAGAAGCAGGAGACCGGTTTCCACATCGGGCCGGACGGGATTCAGCCGGTCCCCGCGAATGCGCAGATCTGGCAGCTGCAGAGCCAGGACCGTCAGTGGATGATCACGTTCGGCGACAGCTTCTTTGCGCTCACTGCGTGGACGTATACGAGCCGAACCGAGTTCGCGAGCCGGCTGCAGACAGCGTGGCAGCACTTCTGCAATGTCATCGAGTCGGTTCGCCATGAGCGTGTGGGTGTTCGCTACATCAACCGTATTGCCGAGCCCGATGTAGACGGACTGGCAAAACTGGTTCGCCCCGAGATGCTGGGCGAACTCGCCACCCCCTTGGGAGCAGGGGTTCGGCGGCAGCATTCCATCAGCGAGGCAACCTACGCTGTCGATGAGCGCGAAGGGTTGCATGTTCGATGGGGGTTGCTCCCGGCCGGTGCTGCATTCGATCCAACGGTACCGACAGTCGATTCACCTAGTTGGGTCCTCGATATGGATGCCTACCTCGCCTACCCGGATAACGCTCCGGTCCTGCGTCCAGATGATCTCGCGCAAACCGTTAAGGATCTGGCCGAACGCGCCTACCGCTATTTCCGATGGTCGGTCACGGATGACTACCTCACAGCATTCGGGGAGTCCATCAATGTCCACTATTGATCAGCAACTGTGGTTCAAACCCATCTCTGACGGAGGAACTGGCAATCGGCCACCAGCACGTTCCCCGTCGAAACTCCCGCAGATCGGTGCGACCCTTCTCATCGTGACCGGCATCTTCACGACCGGCGGTGGCACCACCCAGGCAGCGCCTGCGAGGGAACCCCAGATGTGGTGCGGGTACGTCGGTAACAGCACGTCAAGTCGACGGGTAATGCAGGCTCCGGCACCTCTGAGGCCTATTACCGACAGATCGCTCGTGCCAAGTGGAGCTGACCCAGCGAGTGTCAACGCCCCCGTCGCGATTAGTACCAAGGATTCGGTTCGGTGGCTCCACGAGCAATCAGGATTGACGTGGGATCAACTTGGGCGAATCTTCGGTGTGTCGCGGCGCGCAGTCCACATGTGGGCGACAGGTACCCGAATGAACGCTGGCAACATCGAAACCCTTCACGAACTCCTGGCCATCGTCCAGCAGCTGGGGCTGGACACGCCAGAGGAACGGCGAAACGCGTTGCTAGCCGCCGGATCTGATGGGTTCAGCTGGGTTGATAGATTCCGTGGACGCCACCGCAGCGGCACAGGCGATGTCTCAGGGGCACCGGAGTCGCCGGATTTCTATCTCGGCGCCCAGCACGGTGATGTTGCTCGACATTAGGATCTGATCAGGGCTGCCTGCCCTAGCTTAGAAGGGGCACTACTAGCTGTGACCGACGCAGAAGCTGGGGCATCGATCGCCGCTCTTCGCTTGGATGGATACCAACAGGGCGACGTCCTCGACAATCTCACACAGTTGGGCGTCCTAACCCCCGAGGGGTGGCGGTCCATCGACGCGCCGCATGGCGTTGTGTTGATCAGCCAGACATGCGACATAGCCCAGACGAGCCGGTCGTATGTGCAAGTAGCTAGCCTCGCGGAACTGGCCGGCGACAACGCCGGGTTGGCACGCAAGGGGAAACGACCGCGATACGCGTATCTGCCAGAGCTAGGCACCACCTGGTTTGCCGACCTCGAAGTCGTTGCGACAGTGGATAAATTGGTGATCGCGGATCTCGCACCCAAACGTGGCGTGGTGACAGATGCCGACATTCGCAAGTTCGGCAACGCAGTAGCGCGGAAATTCGGCCGATTCGCATTCCCCGACGAAGTCGTCCCCTGGCTCAGCAAGCTCGAGCGAATCGCCTACGACGGCAGCGGAAAGCCGAACTCCCCGCTGGGTCGGGCGCTTGAGGATGTCTTGGAGCTGAGGATCGAGGCAATCTCGGGATGGGATAAGCCGCCATTCGATCTGCGGCTCCTCGTTGTGGTCGAACCAGGTGTCGTACCGATCTTCGAAGACGACGAATATCCCGACCTGCCAGCGGAGCTCGGCCGTTGGCTCGATGCCGACCCAGGATCGATTCGTACACACAAGCAAATAGCCGAGCGACTGTATTCAACGAACGACCCTGTTGAGCGGTACTTCCTCTGGCACGCTCTGGGGGGCGCGTGGGCGGCGATGTGCCAACCTTCGGACGATGCTGCCATCGTCGTGCACAGTGCCGTGATGGGTGGCGCACTCGGTTCGGATGTGGTTGCCGCAGATGAACTCACATACGACCGCTACCGACGCACAGAGCTACTCGACGTTGACCATCTGTGCTGATTACCACCAAACCAGCGCGCCGGGCTTGCACCCAAACCGCCTGGCCGCTGCTTTGAGACAACAAACCACGACCGACCCGACCTCCGAATCGTTCAGCCGCGGTCTTTTCGTGCAGCGAAGTAGAGCAGTCAGGTAGCCAGCTGGACCATTTCGAGCAGTATCGCCGGGAAACCAACGCTGCGCGCTGTACCCCGACGTCTTACCGGCTCGGCGACGTGCTTATGGCACATGTGCAGCGCAAGGCGCGGGCAGACAAGCGGACGTCGAGCCCGTACACGGGGGCCACCACTGTCTGTGGCCTGTCTAGGAAACCACGCCACATCGGGTGATCTTTGACGCCGAATAGCGGGCTACTTGACATAGGGCTCGTCTACACCGAAGGTCACAGCGTCGCTCCTGCGACGTCGTTTGTTGGTCAGTGGGTGCTCCTACACTCATCTCATGTCACGCTCTGATGGGGGAGGCCGCGCGGCGTCAGGCTTGTTCTACCAGTACTTGTTCACGATCGAGCGGTTCCTCGATCTCCTCGATGCGGGCTCGGACCTGGACATGGCGGTTCTGATCGAGGATCCGCAGATGCAGCAGGTCACCGATCCCGACGTCGTCGACTTCGCCGTCCGCAGCCGAGGCTCGACCCTGCTGGAAATACATCAGGCCAAATCGGCGGCCGACCCGGACACGACGACAATCAGTGCAGCGGAGGCGATCTCGGTGCTGACGCGAATGACCAAGGCCATCGATTGCCCCCACTACGTGTTGACCACCAATGCTCGTGCCGGCCGCACGCTCAACGTCCTCACCACGGTGCTCGACAACGCTCGTGCCGCGACGCCGACCGATGACGCGACATTCCTGGCGCAGCTCGATGCGCTGTGTCTGCGATCAGCCGACGCCAGCGCGAAGTTGGCCGAAATCGACTCCCCCGCAGCGCTCGCGCGATTGCGGCGGGCGCAGGTCCGCGCCACCGGCGAAGTCTCATCACGTATGCGCGGCCGAATCCGCATACGCCTGTCGAGGTGGCGCGCCGAACATGGGCTGGCGTTGAGCGAGCGAGCCGCTGGGCTGCTAGAGAATTCGCTCATCACCACGATGTTCGAACACGCAGCAGGCACCCCTTACTCCCCCTGCCTGCATAGCCCCACAGGCGGCCGGGCAGTCACTCTCCGAGAGTTCACCGAGATGTTGGCCACTTCGACACATCTGCTGTCACAAACGGCTGGCGTCGACGACAGCGGTGCGGGCATCCACCGGGTGCCCGCCGGGGAAGGTATCGATCGCCCCGAGTTGCTCGCAGAGCTGACGGCTCGGCTGTCGAACGTGCGCGGACGTCGAGTGGCGCGGTGCGCGTTGGTGGGACGCTCGGGTATCGGCAAGACACGCTTGACGGCGATGTACGCCCACGCCAACCGTGAAGGTTACGACCGAGTGTGCTGGATCGATGCCGAATCCGACGCCTCGATGCTCGCATCGATAGTCGCCCAGCGGATGTTGCTAGGCCTTCTCGGTGTGGAATCAGCGCCGCCGCAAGAGGTTCCGCAACTGTTCCGCCAGTCGGTGTCAAAGTTCATCGGCCGCTGGCTGATCGTGTTCGACAATGCCCCACACCCGGACCTGATCCGGGCCTGGCTACCGACCGCGGGTGCCGCGCAGGTGATCGTCACCTCCACCAACTCGCAGGCGTGGACAGCGTTCGCGCCGCTGCCGGTGCGGGGTATGTCCGAACCACAAGCGATCGAGCTGCTGGCCGACAGGCTCGGCACACCAGGAGATGTCACCGCTGAGGCCGCGCAGGCACTACAGACGATCGCGCGAAAGTTCGAAGGATGGCCCCTGGCCCTGCAGATTGTGGCCGCGCACTTCGGTGAACTGCCGGCACTGATCCGAGGCAGCGCGTCCTACCTGAACCAGATCGCTGACTACGTCATCGACGACGAATCCCTCGACCGTGACGGATATCCCAGGACACTGCAGGCAGCGATCGGTATCTGCCTCGATCGGCTCGCCTCGGCAGCAAGCGAGGATGACGGTGCGCTAGTCGGGGACGCCATGCTGAACGCTGGCTCCGTGGTGGCAGGACAGGCGATTCCCGAGGAACTGCTCTACGTCGCCGCGTGCGTCGACGATGAGATCCTGCGTGAGGGCGCCATGGTCGCCGTCGACCCGGACGGCGGCTATGCGATGCTCGACCGTGCGATGGGCCGAGTTCGGGCCGAGTCCCTACTCGATCGCAGCGAAAACCTTTCCCCCGCACCGGCAGAGCTCCGGTCGATGATCGAAATCAACGAAGTCGTGCAGAGGATCGTGCGCGCGCGTCAAACCAGCCTCGGCGCACTCGTGCCGGTACTCAACAGAGTCGCCGCACATCTGTCGAGCTGGCTCGCGTACTACACGCGCAGATACGACTATTCCGCCGCGATTATGTTGCAGGCCCACGCTCAAGCTGTCCTGGATCATGTCAGCCAGTCCAGCGCCGCGCGCACGGAGTTCTCCAAGGCCGGGCCGCTGGCGGGAAATCTCGCGCTGCTGCTCAACATCCGAGGAATGACCGGCGCCGGTGCCCTGCAATGGGTCAACCTCCAACGCGAAATCCTCGCCGCATTGCCGAGCTCGCCACACCGCGCCCTGGCCAAATCAGCGCATACGATGCTCGATTCCCTACGCGCACTCGGCAGCGGCGATCCCACCTTGCTCGCCTACGCCTGCGAGATCGTCACCCAGCTCGAGACCGCAGCACAGTGCGGGGACACCGACTGGGAAGCTGAGCCGATACGCCGTAATGTCTGGTCGTGGGTGGGCACCAGCGTGGAGAAGGCCCGCTTCTACGGGCACGACACCACAACTTTGGAAATGTTGCATCACCGCATCGCAGCGCTGGCCGACCGGTTCCCGCCCAACGGCGCCGCCGCGCTCCAGCAGGCCTCCGATGAGATCAACGCGGCTCTGAGCAACAGCGACGGCGACGGCGCACTGGATCTCATCGATACCGCGATGCAGATGATCGATCACGGCGATCACCGCTCCCGTCTGCTGATGGCGGCCTACCGCGTCGAAGCGTTGTCGATGCTCCGACGGTTCAGCGACCTCGCCGCTCACCTCGACCTCCTGCACGCCGAACTCGACGACCATCCCGAAACACGTTCAGGTTTGGCGCAGATCCTGCTCGACGCCGCCAACCACCTTTGGCATCGCGGCCTGCTGTTCGGCGAAAGCCCAGTAGCCGATCCCCTTGTCGAGCAAATCGTGCAATTGACCGCGACACTGCTCGTAAGCGACTACGACCGATGCCGCCACGCGTTGTTGAGCGCCTACCTTGCCTGCCTGGCCGAAGACCGAACCGGTGCGCGTTCGATCCTGGAGTACGCCCGGACGATCCGCCCTCACGAGCTGCCCTCTGAGGTCATCGCCTCCCCCGTCATAGATGCCCTCGATTCGTGGTTGCAGCACTTGATCGACTCCCCGAACATGGCGGCACGCCCGCAGGTCATCATCGGAAAACCTACGCGCATATCACATTTCACGGATTCGCCTATCGGATCGTTGCGCTCGATCCATGTTCGCCCCCATGACGGTTCCCTGCCTGATCTGGGCAGTCCTCCACACCAGGCCACGTGGCGGCGCGATAGCTGGCTCGGATTCGTCTACGTTCTGGAACTACGAAACGTTACGAACGAACTCGCCGCATTGCTCCTGCTCGACATAGACGATGACGTCCTCGACGTGGACGGCAACCGCATCGATATCGCCCAGTTCGTGAACGGCTGCAACGGGGTGGTTGTCGAGCTTGACACCGCACCGGCCGATCAGTTCATCTACGCCCTCGTCCTCACACCTCGTCAATCTCACCCCAACAGGTAATCCCACAGCCACCACACTGAGCAATCACAGGGACACGGTCACAAGGCCGATGCTGATCGTGACTCGCTCGTGCACAACGATCGCGTTCGCCATCACTGACTCGTACCCGCTGAGCCACACCCTGCCCAGACCTCAGTCAGCACACGGCAATTCGTAATGTGACCTCGCATAGAGCGCGGCGGGGCCCGGGCACACCAGCGCCTGACCGGAAGCGAGAAGCTGGTTCGCCTTCTCAAGAGAACCTTGGACCAGTGACTGCAGCAGCTTGTCTCGACTGAACACAGAAAATTGTCCGACACAGGGAACCACTTCGCGCTACACTGGGCAGCACTCGCCACGAGGTTGCAGGACGAACCACAACCATCAGCGGGACCAATGACAACGATCGCCCGCCAAGGGGACAGCTGCGTGTATGCAGAGCTGTGCGCCCGTGGTCAGCGGTGGTCGAACGCTGCCCAGAAATGAGTAACAACATCATGAGCGAGAACCCCTACTATCTGTTCCTGGTGCACAACACCCAGTCCAAGCATCGAGTGTTCGCGGTACACGAATCCGGCAACACACAGCTGAAAGCTGTTGCGACATTTGATAATCAACCCACAGCAGCATGCGTAGCCGATGCACTCAACGAGATGCTGCGCGGTAACAACAACGCCTCCCGCTTCCTGGAGATCGCCCTCATCAACGCACCCAGCCCAGTGAAAGCCGAGATCGGCAGGGTTGTCGAAACAATTACAAATGCGACCTATGGGCGATACCGAGTCGAGCCGTGGACCAAGGCGCTCGGTCAATACCAGACGGCCGCTATGGGTTCATTCGCGCAGACCGAGACCATCGACGACGAGCTTCCGTCGTCGCTCACTCCCCGAACCATGGCGCTGCTGCACACCAAGGCTTGCATCATGTCCGATGAGGCATACATGGCAGCCGGGAGTAAACACGGATTCGATATCGAATCGTACAAGGAGCACTATCTGCCCGAATCCCTTCACGGACAAGGACGTAACTTCATCGCCGAACTCGGCCGCTGCTTCGATCACTTGCGCATCGAGATCGAACAGGGTGAGCAGCCCGACCCCACCTGCGTCGGCGAGGAAATCGCCCTGTGGCTGATGATCGAGGAAGCCGAACAGGAAGCCGAAGAGCATCTGCAAGGTTACGACACAGGCTACCCGCTCAGCGCGGGCGGATTCGATGATATCGCTGTCAGCGAGAACGACTACGACTACGAAGCGTTGTCCGAGATCCTGTTCCAGGATCACGACTTCCGGGAAATCCTCGACGCCGACCAACCCTATGAGGATGGCGCGCTGGACCGCATCTTCGTGCCGTTCTTGAACCACGGTCCGAGGGATCCGGAGTTGTATCCGCCCCGAGAGACCAAGGATGCCAACCCCAATGGTGAGCCCTCCTGGAAGGACCGCAGCGGCCCGTCACTGCTCTCGATCCGGAAGCACTTCGGCGAGGGTAAGCCGCTAGCTGACGAAACCACCATCTTCCTGAGCAGGTTTTCGCGTGGCGGCGGCGAGACCTGGGCGGAAGGGCTCGCGCGGTACTTCAGTGCCGCTGACGAACTGCGGCTCGGCATAAGCGCTTTCGCCAATCGTGGTTCGAATGGCGGACTCGAGTGGGTCCTGAAGCTGGAAACCGAGCCATCGGTCTACAAGGAAGTTGCCATCGCCGACCGAATCACTACCGGCGAGGCAGGAGTACGGCTGCGGGAGGTCCCGTTCGAGGAGCTGACCCAAGCCGCAGAATGGGCGGCCAACGAAGCACTTGATGGGCGCGAAACCCAGATGTGGTTGGGGTGCAAAGAAGTTCCATCCACCGACGACGACACGGAAGAGGTCGACACCGACGATGAACTGATGGTGATCGCGCTCAGCACCAACAACGAGTTGCCGCAGTATGACCCGGACGCGCACGACGAGTAGACACGCCGAAGAAGCCACGACCGATCCACTCTGCCGGGTCTTGCGCTCGAGGCGCAGGGACATTCCGGCAACGGCACGCTGCCTCGAACCTGACACCAGCGGGCACCGCGTGCTGCGCCGAGATACCTCTGGGACGGTTTGGTGGAGCTTCGAGAGCAAACGGGCGGTCCATCTCAGAACTGCGATGGACCGCCCGTTCCAGTGGACCTAGCGGGATCTTATTCGAACCGCGCTGACCTGCAGAAACTCGAAGCAGCCCTAGCAAAATCTCAGGTTCAAGACATCCCAGCAGTCCATCGCCGACGCCGTCCTTCCAAACGTACGCCGACCGCGACTCGCACACCCCAACGGCTCGAACGCCGCCTCTCACGCACCGAGAAGAACGAGCTGATCCAGGCATACCGCAACGGAGCCTCCACCGCTGAACTCGCCCGCCGCTACCGCGCATCCAAGAGCGCAGTCCTCCAACTGCCGGCCAAACGACGCGTCCCACGGCGATACCAGTCGATGACTGCCACCGAGATCGACCACGCCGAGCAGCTCTACCTCGCCGGGCACTCCCTCACCGCCTGCGCCAAGCTCACCGGATTCCCCGCCAGCAGCATCAACCGCGCCCTCAACAAACGCGGCACCCCCATGCGCCCGGCCGGACGCCCCGCCCCGATCCCTAGACCAGCGGTCGTCGTGTCGACACACCGCGCCAAAAGATCTCGCGGCTCCACCTCCACCACCGAACCCGCGGCGTAGATCACGCCTGAATCCAAGGTGCTTCGCGGGCGAGTCCTACATCGCGGCTGGGAGTTTTACCCCTGCTGGCGGCCAGGGCTGGGGTCTGCGCACGGCCGCGCCATCGTGGCAGGAACCGGGATCCCTCCCGGTTCGAACTCTGAGCGAGCTCCAAACATCGATGAAGCAATCCGCATTGTCTTAGAGGTCAATCGGCGCGGGAAGAGGCGCGCGGCAGAACAGGATCTGCTTCGGCGAGGCGCTCGTAAACGAGGACTGGTCGTAGTCCCCGCACCGCTGCACGACGTCGAGGCCGGCAAGTCGGCAGAGCGCCAGCAGTTCCTCGGGAAAGAAGCAGCGCATGCTGACCTTCTTGGTCCGCACGCACACGTCGCCGCGGAGATAGTCCAGCGTGAAGCGCAGCACTTGGGTGGAGCGGTCGTAGCTGGTCGTCGCTTGCACGTCGAGCGTCGTCCCGTCTCGGTCGACAACCGACTTGTGGCGGTAGGGCGCCTCGGGGCGCCGGCTCAGCTTGGCCATGTCGGGGTTGAACACGTCCAGGATCAGGGTCCCGCCCGGCATCAGCGTGTTTCGCGCGGAGGTGAGGAAGCCGACCGCGGAATCCAGGTCGTGCAGGTGCTGCATGGCGTTGGTGGCCGAGAATACGCGGTCGAAACGCTTGGCAGTGCAGATATTCCGGCAATCCTGTTCAAGCCACTCGACGGCCAGCCGCTCCTCCTCAGCCCGCCGACGGGCGCGCGCGAGCATCGAAGGTACGACGTCGAGCCCTGTGACGTCGACGCCCGCCCGCGCGATCGGCAGGGTAATGCGCCCAGTCCCGCAGGCCACCTCCAGGACCGGGCCCCTCGCTGCGACGGCCTGGCCGAGGAAGAATGGGATGTCATGCGTGCGCGCCGCGAACTCCTGGTCGTAGAAGTCCGCGTCATCGTAGACAGCCAGACCTTCCAGTGGCTTCATCGCGCCTCCTCCGGTGTCGGGCCGAACACGTCGGCGAGGCTGGTCAGAACGGAACCGGGCCACGTGCTGTCCCCGAACACACTGATCGGGACAGCGAGCACACCGTGCTCGCTCAGAAGCGCCTCTGCCGGGATTCCAACCGGGAAGAAGTAGTTGCCGGGACTGGTTCGGTTCGCCGACGGGATCGCCGCGAGCACCTCATCCGGCAGTCGTTCGAACAGTCGCTCAGCCCTGACGGCCAGCTCGGCGACGACCCGCGGCGGCACGTCGCAGTGGTCGGTTAGCAGGCGGTCGGCGAACCTCAGCTGCGACTGTTCCGGCCGATCCGCACGGAAGGCTTCGGCGAGTTCGGCATGCTCCGGTCCCACAAGGACCACGCCGAAGGTGCGCGGCCACAGCCATGCCTTCGTGACCGAATGCAGCAGGATCGCGCGACCGGTCTCCAGCAACCGCTGGGTGCCCGCGGCGAACGGCGTGCCCAGGTCATAGACGCTGTCGATGAGGACGCGGCGATGAGGTGACTCCTGCAGCCACGAAACCACTGCGGCGCACTCGGTGTCGGAAAGGTACCGGCCGAGCGGCTTACTGGGATTGGTGAGCAGCAGGTATTCGGGCCGGTCGTGCGCCAGAGCGCTCGGTAGGACAGGCGCCGGCAGCGTCGGGTACGACCCGGGCACCAGGCCGGCCTCGCGCGCCAGCTCGAAGTAGACCGGGTACACGTCACTGGGCAACCACAGCCGCGCTTGCGCACCGCTCAGCCAGTGGAACACCACGCCGAGTCCGTGGCGGACCCCTCGACACACCATGGCTCGGCGGGACCACTCGGCTGGCAGCTCGTACCGCGCCAGCCACGCGCGAGCGACATCGCACCGGTGCACGGTCTCAACGCCGATCGGCGGTTCCGGCCGCAGCGGAGCAAGCGCCCGGTACACGTTGGTTTCGGCGGCGTCCAGTAGCGATAACGCTGCACTGAGCTGCTTCTGCCGAAACTCCTGGAACTCGGCGAACCTCACGCCGCCACACTTTCCGGGACTATCTCGCTGGCTCGGTCTTCGAGGGAGGCGTAACAGCGTCCATCGGCCATGACGTTCCAACTGCGGACGACGCCATGGGTGCGTTCCCAGAGCAGGCTGGGCTCGGTGTAGGCGGCGATCCGCATCGGGCGGCCGTCCCAGCTCCCGTCGTAGACCGGCGCACCCCAGGGCAGGCGGCTCGCCAGCTCGAAGCCGTACTGCTCGGCGAACCGGGTGACGACGGACAGCGAAACCTGGTGCTCGCGGCTCCAGACGTTAGCGGCGCGGTCGAAGTAGAGCGACTCGGTGCTTGTCGAGACATAGAGCTCTTTGAAACAGACTTCCTCGACACCGTGGGCCACGGCCCACGAAAGGTAGTCGGCAACGCCGGTCGCGTCGGCCACGCCTCCCTGCTGCAGCACGCAGATCAGCCGCATTCGTAGCCCCGGCCAGCGGTCGCGGTCCCTGCGCCAGGTTTCGACTACGGCATCCACTGGTGTGCGCAGCATCATCAGCCGTTCACTGACGGCATCGTCCTGATGGTGCCGAGAGATCGCCAACACGCTCAAACCCGCGGTGCCTAGAGCGGCCAGCCGGTCGGCCACATCGGAGTGCTCGCCCTTGGCCAGCGTATGCGCGTTGGTGATCAGGACGACCTTCGGGAAAGCCGCCGAGCAGGCGGACACCAGCCGCAGCTGCTGGTCGAACGGCAGGAGCGTCGGCTCTCCTCCACCGGTAATCACCGCACGCTTGGCACCCGCCGCACGAGCGCTCTCCAACCAGGAGGCGACCGCGTCCCACGGGACCCGCGCCGGCGGTTGGTCACTGGAGATCGACGCCGAGGAGAAGCAGAACGAACACCGAGCCTGACAGGCAGAGGCGACCGGCAGCAGCGAAACTGAGCGCGGCCGCAGGTCGGCGTAGCGACGCAGTGCCGATCCGTGCAGGTGCAAGGAAGCCGCCATCGCGTCCTCGACGGTTGTCGGACGCAGAGCGAACTCATCGCCCCCTGTTTCAGAATCGAGCACAGTGTCGAGCTCATGGACAGCTGACAAGCGGATGCTGGCCTCGTGCAGTTCCGTACCGAGGCCGGTCGACACGTTGGGCACCAGTATGTCCGGATCCACCGTGGTTTCCAGTACCAGCAGCCGGTTGCCCGGAATGGCCAGACGGTCCAGCAAACGTCGCGCCTTGCCGATTCCGATACCCAACTCAGCACGGGTCAGCAGGTGAAACCGGTCGGGATAGGTACTCTCCGGAATCCCCGCCTTACCGTAGGCGAGCGCATACTTGTTGAAGCCTCTCGCGAAGTTCGACAGCACGATGACGTGGAAGCGCCGATTGCTACGATCCATCGCGCCATCATGCATGAACGGCCGCTGAGGCCACCAGCTACTTACTGTGCGCGGTATCTGCGAACTCACGGTGTCGATGAGAACGGATGTGGTTCCGCTCGCCGTGGAAGTCGTGGCGAGTCAGGATCTGCTGTGCTTCAAGGTCTTCCATGCTTTACCGACACCCGGCGGCTTGGCGAATGGAGTCGGGCACCGGTGGGAGATCGTAGGACCCCGCGCACACTTCGGTGCTGGTTCCGCCGTAGACGATCACCATGACCTTGCCACTCGGAGCCTTGTGGAGCAGCAGGTTCTTTCCGGTGACAACCCCTGACGCGGGCCAGTACGCCCATTCGCCCCCGCACACGCGGGCTGAATCTTGCACCAGATTGGGATGACCCAACTCCTGTGCGACGGCAGCACTGTCGAGCTGGCATCCGGTCTCGGCCTGTGGCTCAGCTGTCAAGGAGACAGAAGACGCCGCAACTGGCGAGGCGGACGTGGTGGCCTCCGGGCCGTGACTGCTGCCGCAGGCGACGACACTCAACAGACCTGCCATACCAAAGGAGATGACGGGCAAGACTTTCCGGGCATAGCTGGTGCTGCTATACATCGCGTGCTCCTCCGTGGTGTCGACGGGCAGGTCGGCACATTTTGCCTTGACGCTGCATGGCGCACAGCGTCCGACACGGTCAGACAACCGACGCCTGACCCGGCGAACGTTCATGGACAACGCACTAGCCAACTATAGGTTTGTTTTCAGTGGGGTGTGCCCGGCACCTCGTTGTCCTTGTTCGGCCGCATGACGCAACTTCACTCACGCCGCACCACTCGCGACAAGTACGACAGTGACTGAACGGTCACGGGTTCGGGCCCGCTCCGAGTATTACGTCCGTTGCGCGTGCGGCTCGTAGACCAACCGGATGACACGGTTAGCACGGAATAGCGCTATCGACGAGAACATCGTCGCCTTAATGTCTCGAATGCTCCACGTCGGGACGCCACCTTCAAACATCCACTTGGCCAGCAGTTCGGGCAGGGTGAAGCGGAGTCGAAAAGCGTCTGATCCATCAGCCGGCACGATCACCCAATCACGGCTGACTTTGTGGCGTTCCGCGAACTCAAGGTGAACACGAACATCCGTCCCTTGCACAGCGCTGAGATAGGCGTCGAAGGCTGCAGAATCGTCGGCGACGAGAACGAGAACGAATGCGGCGGGAGGAAACCCGAGTACCAGACTGCCCAGGTGGTCGGTCGCAAGCCCGGCCATCGTACTGGCCAACTGATAAGTGGGAAACTCTCGTAGCGGAGCGAAACCTTCAGAATCATCAGCATCGCCATCTCCCGACTGATCGCGCAATCCGTTCAGGGATTCCGCGATGCGCGTAGAGCGTTGTGCCACACCGTAATCCGTCGTCATCGACACGACGCCGGGGACAGTCTCAGCGCTTCTGCCGGGGCGAAGGTTCGAGATCAGATGGCTCAGCTCAGAGAAGTCCTCGTCGGAAACGCTAGCGGGCCAGGTACCGAGTACGTGGCGCAGCGCAGTCCGAAACTGCCGAAGCGGGAACCGCGAAACTCGACTCTGCTCGATCAGCGCAACTGTCTCCGCTGCCAGATCGTCGGCCGCCGTAAGTAGCGGTGCGAAACCAGGGTTCGACAGGTCCACGAGTGAAATCTGATGGGCTAGAGCGAACTGCTGCGCAGGCGTCGTGAAACCACTCGCCGAGAACAACGCGTACCGATAGTGATATCGCCGAAGGGGCAGTCGATCGGTATCCGGCGGGATCGCTCCAAAGGTCTCGTTGACATCGTGCAAAGTACCGGAGGCGTTCCGAACCATCGGAAGACCGGTCTTGGCTTTCCGATACTTCGCCTCGACGAACAGTCTTATCGGCAAGGAGAACGGCAACGGCAGGTCGAGCTCACCGAGAACGTCAACCTGATGGTCGGCTCCGCGCCCACGAACCAGCAGTCCGAGCTCGCTGTCCTTCAACGCCTCCGGATCTTGATCAGCAGCAACCAGCAGCCGATACCCATTGCGTTGGAGAAGTCGGGCCAACAACTCCTCCAGGACATGCCCGCGTATCGTCTCACGACTAGGCTTCTTCACAGTTCCCCCTGCACCATCACCATCGACTCTTCACCCACGAGTGGCTTCGAGGATGCTAACTGGCCAGAACCCATAGCGGCGGAAGATCACTCATGCACATTGGATGCCAGCGCCTGGAGTCACCTGTACCAGCGGAAACTGCATGGAACACCGGCTACCGCCCAAGATGCCAACTGTGAGGTATGTCAAGTGGCGCACCATGGTTCGAGCATCGAAATCGACAGCCCCGTCCAACGCCAATTGGCCAAAAGCAGGAGGTCGGTCTACCGCAAATCGTAGTGGACCGATCGTTCCAGTGGGCGCAGAGGGGATCGAACCCCCGACCGCTGGTGTGTAAAACCAGTGCTCTACCGCTGAGCTATACGCCCCGAACCGCCGGCGGGCCGGGGTTGGGTGTCGGGTCCGGACCTTGCGGTTCGGAGCGACGGGTTATGAATCTAGTGTGGCGAGGGCTTTTTCCCAAGCTTGCTGGTCACGGGGCTCGCCGGGGCCGTTCATTTCGGCGAAGCGGATGATGCCGTCCTTGTCTACGACGAAGGTGCCGCGGTTGGGGTAGCCGGATTTGGCGTTGAAGACGCCGTAGGACTGGGCTACTTCGCCGTGGGGCCAGAAGTCGGACAACAACGGGAAGGTGTAGCCCTGTTCGGCTGCCCAGATTTTGTGGGTGGGCGGGGGGCCTACCGAGATGGCGAGGATTTCTGCGTTGTCGTTCTGGAACTTGGGGAGTTCGTCGCGGACCTTGCAGAGTTCGCCTTGGCAGATGCCGGTGAAGGCCAAGGGGTAGAAGACGATCAGGACGTTCTTCTCGCCGCGGAAGCTCGACAGCGTGACTTCCTGATTGTTCTGGTCCTTCAGCGTGAAGTCCGGTGCGACCGTACCGACCTCGAGCGGCATAGCAACCCCTCCCATCCTGCGTCCCGGCATTCGCCGAGACAAACCTGGCGCGTCACCGGGCCCGATGCACAGGCCCAGCACCCAGCGACAACCGGTGGATTCACGAGGAATCCACCGGTGTCACTCGGTTGACTGAAACCTTAGTGGAGGGTTCAGCGCTGCTTGGAGGGTGTCTTGGGCTGGGTGAGCTTGGTGCCCGTCCAGGTTCCCAAGGAGACCGGGGTGGTCGAGGTGAGGCCGGCAGGTGTTGCCGACTCGGCGATTTCACTGGGATCCACATGGCCGGGCTGGCCGGTCTTGGGTGTGAGGACCCAGACGATGCCGTCATCGGCGAGCGGAGAGACAACGTCCATCAGCTCGTCGACCAGATCGCCGTCTCCATCCCGCCACCACAACAGCACGACATCGACTACTTCGTCGGTGTCCTCGTCAAGCAACTCGGAACCGACGGTCTCCTCGACACCTGCACGCAGTGCGTCGTCGGTATCTTCGTCCCAGCCCAGTTCTTGAACCACCATGCCGTGTGAAATGCCAAGCTTCTGAGCGTAGTTCTGCGCGTCCGCCGCGGCGACCACGGTGGTGTCCTCCTCAACTCCAGACAATAGGTAGTTGCAAGCGAACATGGTTAGAGCCCCAAGCGCAAGCCGATCGGCCGAAATCGCACCCTAAATGTCTTATGTGAGACCAGAGGGAGCCATCGGACAGCGGTGATCCTACTTGGCCGGGCAGGCATTGCGGACCGCCGTCAGCGCGTCATTGACCTT
Organism: Nocardia sp. NPDC059240; assembly: GCF_042753865.1. Lineage (NCBI taxonomy): Bacteria > Bacillati > Actinomycetota > Actinomycetes > Mycobacteriales > Nocardiaceae > Nocardia > Nocardia sp. NPDC059240. Next base: position 55,397 of record NZ_JBHZAC010000015.1, read on the forward strand.
CTTGCTCGCGTCGTTGAGGGGTGCGACGGAGGACCCGGATCCGGTCCGTCGAATCTCTGCGGCCAATGAGCGCGCCGCGCCGACGTAATCGGTGAACTTGCCCGAGAGATCGGCCGACAGTGCCGGTCCGGCCGCGGCCACCTGAGCCTCGACCGCCTTCGCCGCGTCCTCGAGGGCGCCGGCGGCGGCATCACGCTTGGCGATCTGATCGGCCGCGCTGCCGTCGTGCGCGTCGACCCACTCGTTGTAGCGGTCGACCTGCGTCCCGGCCGTTTTGCGGAACGTGTCGCAATTGTCGGCGGTCGCCTTCACGATCGCGGCCGCGGCCGCGGACGAACTGGCCGCCGCCGCGGAGGTCGCCGCTTCGGCCTTGTAGGAGGTGACCTGGGCTTGATCGACGGTCGCGGTACCCTCGACCGTGTTCGCGCAGCCCGCCAGCACCAGCCCCATCGCCACCGCCGCGGACGCGCACACCAATCCGAACCCCCGCGGGTTCAGCAGCTTCACTTGGTTCCTCCCCGATCAGCCCGGCGGTTCCCTGCGCAACCGTACTGGATTTCCGGCTGACATGATGACCTGGGCCGCATCATCGACAAGGATGTGAGATGCGCCCCAAACCTTTGCTGACGGGTATGCCGCCGACCAGCGGTTACCCGGGGTATTGACGCCACACCAGATGTCCCACCCCATGTGTACGAGGAGCAATCGTCTTGACCGACTTGATGCACCCTTCTTCGTCGAACTCCACCAATGGATCGGCACGCAAAACCCCGGCGGGGGGCCGGGTTCGAGTGATTCGCGAGGGGGTGGCGTCCTACCTGCCGGACATCGATCCGGAGGAGACCAGCGAATGGCTCGACTCGTTCGACGAGATGCTGACCCGCGAGGGCCCCGGCCGCGCGCGCTACCTGATGCTGCGCCTGCTCGAGCGCGCCGGCGAACGCCACGTCGCCATCCCGGCACTCACCTCCACCGATTACGTCAACACCATCCCCACCGAGAACGAGCCCTGGTTCCCCGGTGACGAGGAGGTGGAGCGCCGCTACCGCGCCTACATCCGCTGGAACGCCGCGATCATGGTGCACCGCGCCCAGCGGCCGGGAATCGGTGTGGGCGGCCATATTTCGACCTACGCGTCGTCCTCGGCGCTCTACGAGGTGGGTTTCAACCACTTCTTCCGCGGTAAGGAGCACGCGGGCGGCGGCGACCAGATCTTCATCCAGGGTCACGCCTCCCCCGGCGTCTACGCGCGTGCCTTCCTCGAGGGCCGCCTGACTCCGGACCAGATGGACGGTTTCCGGCAGGAGTACAGCCACGGCGGCCCCGGCGCGGGCCTGTCGTCCTACCCGCACCCGCGCCTGATGCCCGACTTCTGGGAATTCCCCACGGTCTCCATGGGTCTGGGCCCGATGAACGCCATCTACCAGGCCCGGTTCAACCACTACCTGCACGATCGCGGCCTGAAAGACACGTCGGATCAGCATGTTTGGGCATTCCTCGGCGACGGCGAGATGGACGAGCCGGAATCGCGCGGCCTGATCCAGGTCGCCGCCAACGAGGGCCTCGACAACCTGACCTTCGTCATCAACTGCAACCTGCAGCGCCTCGACGGCCCGGTCCGCGGCAACGGCAAGATCATTCAGGAGCTGGAGTCGTTCTTCCGCGGCGCGGGCTGGAACGTCATCAAGGTGGTGTGGGGCCGCGAGTGGGACTCGCTGCTGCAGGCCGACCGTGACGGCGCGCTGGTGAACCTGATGAACACCACGCCCGACGGCGACTACCAGACCTACAAGGCCAATGACGGCGCGTACGTGCGCGAGCACTTCTTCGGCCGCGACCCGCGCACCAAGGAACTGGTGAAGGGCCTGTCGGACTCCGAGGTCTGGAACCTCAAGCGCGGCGGCCACGACTACCGCAAGATCTACGCCGCCTACGCCGCGGCGATGGCGCACAAGGGACAGCCGACGGTCATCCTCGCCAAGACCATCAAGGGCTACGGCCTGGGCAAGCACTTCGAGGCCCGCAACGCCACGCACCAGATGAAGAAGATGACCCTCGACGATCTGAAGGCGTTCCGCGACCTGCAGCGCATTCCGATCACCGATGCCGAGCTCGAGGCGAATCCCTATCTGCCGCCGTACTACACGCCCGGCAAGGACGCCCCGGAGATCCAGTACATGCTGGACCGCCGCAAGCAACTGGGCGGTTACCTGCCCGAGCGTCGCACCATGGCCAAGCCGCTGCAGCTGCCCGGCGACGAGGCCTACCGCAGCGTCCGCAAGGGTTCCGGCAAGCAGCATGTCGCCACCACCATGGCGTTCGTGCGCTTGATGAAGGAACTGTTGCGCGACAAGGAGATCGGCAAGCGCATCGTCCCGATCATCCCGGACGAGGCCCGCACCTTCGGTATGGACTCGTGGTTCCCGTCGCTGAAGATCTACAACCGCAACGGCCAGCTGTATACCTCCGTCGACGCGGATCTGATGCTCGCCTACAAGGAGTCGAGCGTCGGCCAGATCCTGCACGAGGGCATCAACGAGGCCGGTTCCACCGCCAGCTTCACCGCGGTCGGCACCTCCTACGCCACCCACGGCGAGCCGATGATCCCGCTCTACATCTTCTACTCGATGTTCGGCTTCCAGCGCACCGGCGACGGCCTGTGGGCGGCCGCGGATCAGATGGCCCGCGGCTTCGTCCTAGGAGCGACCGCCGGTCGCACCACGTTGACCGGTGAGGGCCTGCAGCACAACGACGGTCACTCGCTACTGATCGCCTCCACCAACCCGGCATGCGTCGCCTACGACCCGGCGTTCTCCTTCGAGATCGCCCACATCGTGCGCGACGGCATGCGCCGCATGTACGGCGGCGGCCTGGTCCAGGGCTATCAGGAGGCGCTGCCCGGCACGGATCCGGAGTCGCACTCGGTGCATCACGAGTTCGGCGGCGAGGACATCTTCTACTACATCACCCTCTACAACGAGCCGTATGTACAGCCGGCCGAGCCGGAGGGCCTCGATATCCAGGGTCTGCTCAAGGGCATCTATCTCTACAAGCCCGGTGCCGCGGGCGATTTGCGCGCCAACATCATGGTCGCGGGCGTCACCATGCCCGACGGTCTGCGCGCGCAGGAGATGCTCGCCCAGGAGTGGGGTGTGCAGGCGGATGTCTACTCGGTGACCTCGTGGGGTGAGCTCCGCAAGGAGGCCCTGGCCAAGGAGATCGCGAAACTGCGTCACCCCGACCAGGATCCGGGTCTGCCCTACGTCACCGAGGTGCTGTCCAAGGCGTCCGGCCCGTTCGTGGCCGCCACCGACTGGATGCGCGCCGTGCCGGATCAGATCCGCCAGTGGGTGCCGGGCGAGTACATCACCCTGGGCACGGACGGTTTCGGTTTCTCCGATACACGTCCGGCAGCCCGCCGCGTCTTCAATGTGGATGCCGCATCGATCGTGGTAGCGGCCCTGCAGGGCCTTGCCGCGCAGGGCAAGATCGCACCGGCGACAGCCGCCGAGGCGGCCCGCCGCTACGCCATCGACGATGTGAACGCCGCGCCGAAGGCGGCACCCGGTACCGAAGGTGGCGACGCATAGCCGAACATAAAGACCGTGGAACGTAAACCGCCGAGGCCGCGCCGGATCAATGAAGAAGGCACCTCCTCACACGAGGTGTATCTCCCGACCGGTGCGCTCTCCCCGAATCGGCAGACGCGCGACCCGCTTCCGGACACTCTCCTGAAACGGGTCAAGCAGTTCTCCGGTCGCCTGTCGACCGAGGCCGTGGCGTCGATGCAGGATCGGTTGCCGTTCTTCGCCAATCTGGACGCCGCCCAGCGCGCCGGCGTCCAGATGCTGGTGCAGACGGCGGTGGTGAACTTCCTGGAGTGGCTGCAGGACCCGGAATCGGATATCCGCTTCAGTCTCGATGCGTTCCAAGTGATTCCGGACGATCTGGCGCGGCGGCTGACGCTGCGCCAGACCGTCGACATGGTCCGGGTGGCCATGGAGTTCTTCGAACAGTGGCTGCCGGCGTTGGCGCGCAACGACCGGCAGCTGGTGGCGCTCACCGAGGCGGTGCTGCGATACGGGCGCGAGCTCGGTTTCGCGGCCGCCTCGGTGTACGCCTCGGCCGCCGAGTCGCGCGGCGCGTGGGACACCCGATTGGAGGCCCTGGTCGTCGACGCGGTGGTGCGCGGCGACAACGGCCCCGAGATGCTCTCGCGCGCGGCCACGCTCAATTGGGATGCGACCGCCCCGGCCACGGTGCTTGTCGGCACGCCCCCCAAGGATCAGGTGGCCGTTGTCAGTTCCGTACATAGCGTCGCCGGACGACACGGCCGAAACGCCCTCGCGGTTGTCCAGGGTTCGCGGCTCGTCATGGTAGTCAGCGGACATCTCGGCGACCCGTTGTATCCGTCGCAGTTCCTGGCGGACCTCCTCGCGGACGCCTTCTCCGACGGCCCGGTGGTGATCGGCCCGACCATGCGCACACTGTCGGCAGCGCACGTCAGTTCGGTGGAGGCGATGGCCGGGATGGAGGCCGTGGTGGGCTGGCGTGGCGCGCCGCGCCCGGTGCACGCCTCGGAACTGCTGCCCGAACGCGCCCTACTGGGTGACCGGGCCGCGGTAGACGCCCTGAACGAGCACCTCGTGCTACCGTTGGCCGCCGCCAGCGCCGATTTGTCGGACACGCTGGATGCGTACCTGGATTGCGGTGGAGCCGTCGAAACTTGCGCCCGCCAGCTGTTCGTTCATCCAAATACGGTGCGCTATCGGCTCAAGCGAATCGCAGACATCACGGGCAGGGATCCGATGAATCCGCGCGATGCGTATGTGTTACGTATCGCGGCCACAGTAGGTCGTCTGACTCGAACTCGTAACGAATCGCCCACTCCTGCCACGGATGTGACTCCCGTCACAGACCCTAAGGATGGGCTGTAACGAGATTCGCGGATGGGGCGATCCGGACAACCCACTAGGTCTTTTGTGGACTCCTCACAAAACTGCCAACAAAGCTTCATTCGCGCCGACATCTCGTGAGAGCGGCATCACGGTGTTTTCTAGGAAGCGTGATCGCACTGCTCGCCCCTGGACAGGGCTCTCAGACACCCGGCATGCTCACCCCTTGGCTCGAACTTCCCGGCGCCGCGGATCGCATCGCGCTGTGGTCGAAGGCCTCGGGGCTGGACCTGCTGCGGTTGGGCACGACTGCGACCGCGGAAGAGATCGTGGACACGGCTGTCACCCAGCCGCTCGTCGTCGCGGCCGCTCTGCTTGCTTTTGCTGAAATCCCGCAGGATTCGCTTCCCGCGGATACTGTCGTCGCCGGACACTCGGTCGGCGAATTCGCCGCCGCTGCCGTCGCCGGAGTGCTCTCCGCCGACGACGCGGTGGCATTGGCCGCCATCCGCGGAGCGGAAATGGCCAAGGCTTGCGCCCTCGAGCCGACCGGAATGTCCGCGGTGCTCGGTGGTGACGAAGCGGTAGTGCTCGCTCGTCTCGAGGAGCTCGGGCTCGTTCCGGCCAACCGCAATGCGGTGGGTCAGATCGTGGCGGCGGGTAAGCTCGAGGCGCTCGAAGCCCTTGCCGCGAACCCGCCCGAAAAGGCTCGCGTCCGTGCACTGCCGGTCGCCGGCGCCTTCCACACCGTGTTCATGGCACCCGCCCAGGACGCAGTGGCGGAGGCCATCGCCAAGATCGCTCCCCATGAGCCGGTCCGGACCCTGCTGTCGAACTTCGACGGTCAGCCGGTCAGCTCCGGTCAGGATGCGATCGACAAGCTCGCTGCCCAGGTCACCCGCCCCGTGCGGTGGGATCTGTGCACCGAAACGATCCGTGCGGCAGGGGTTTCCGCGGTGGCAGAGTTGCCGCCGGCGGGCACCCTGGTCGGCATCGCCAAGCGGGAGCTCAAGGGCACCCCGAATCTGGCGCTGAAGACCCCCGCGGACCTCCCCGCGCTCGCCGAGCTGACTTCGACAAGCTAGCTTGGCTCGCGGCCCGCTCCCTCAACGGCGAGGGAGCGATCGGGTCGCAAACCGAAATCAAGTCCCACCCCTCTACATAAGTAAGGAGCCACCACAGTGGCCGCTCTGACCCAGGAACAGATCGTCGAAGAGCTCGGCAAGATCATCGAAGAGGTGACCGGTATCGAGCCCTCCGAGGTGACCATCGAGAAGTCCTTCGTCGACGACCTGGACATCGACTCGCTGTCGATGGTCGAGATCGCCGTCCAGACCGAGGACAAGTACGGCGTCAAGATCCCCGATGAGGACCTGGCGAGCCTGAAGACCGTCGGCGACGCGGTGGCGTACATCCAGAAGCTCGAGGCCGAGAACTCCGACGCGGCCGCCGAGCTCAAGGCCAAGTTCGGCGAAGAGGCCTAGGACCCGACCGTGACCACTCCTTCCACCTTGAACGGGAACTTTCCCAACGTCGTCGTAACGAGCATGGCGGCGACCACGTCGATCGCCGGTGACGTCGATGCGACGTGGAAGGGCCTCCTCAATGGCGAGAGCGGCATCGACACTCTCGAGGACGACTTCATTGCGGAGTACGACCTTCCGGTTCGAATCGGCGGCCACCTGAAGGTGTCGCCGGACACGCTGCTCGATCGGGTCGAGATCCGACGCATGGCGTATGTCGAGCGTCTGGCGACCGTCCTCGGTCGCGAGGTGTGGAAGAACGCCGGCTCGCCCGAGGTTGACCCGCTGCGGCTGGGTGTGGCCATCGGCACCGGTCTCGGCGGCGGCGACGCGCTCATCGATTCGGTGGACAAGCTGAAGAACGGTGGCTATCGCAAGATTTCGCCGCTGGCTGTTCAGATGGTCATGCCGAACGGCCCGTCCGCCGTCGTCGGTCTCGAACTCAAGGCCCGTGCGGGCGTGATCACTCCGGTCTCGGCGTGTTCGTCGGGTTCGGAGGCCATCGCCAACGCGTGGCGGATGATCGTCATGGGCGACGCCGACATCATGGTGACCGGCGGTGTCGAGGGCTTCATCGACTCGGTGCCGATCGCCGCTTTCTCCATGATGCGGGCCATGTCGACCCGTAACGACAACCCGAAGGGTGCCTCGCGCCCCTTCGACAAGGATCGCGACGGCTTCGTCTTCGGCGAAGCGGGTGCGCTCATGGTCATCGAGACCGAGGAGCACGCCAAGGCTCGTGGTGCCACGATCCACGCCCGGCTCATGGGTGCGGGTATCACTTCCGACGGGTTCCACCTGGTGGCTCCCGATCCGGAGGGCAGTGGTGCGGCTCGCGCCATGCAGCGCGCGATGCAGACCGCCGGGTTGTCCGCCAAGGACGTCACCCACGTCAACGCTCACGCGACTGCCACCCCCGTGGGTGACACCGCGGAGGCCAACGCGATTCACAAGGCGGGCGTCAACCACGCCTCGATCTATGCACCCAAGTCGGCCCTGGGCCACTCGATCGGCGCCGTCGGCGCTCTCGAGTCGATTCTCACGGTCCTCAGCATCCGGGACGGCATCGTCCCTCCGACGCTGAACCTCGAGAACCTGGATCCGGCGATCGATCTGGATGTCGTGCACGGCGCAGCGCGTCAGCAGGACATTCAGTACGCGATCAACAACTCTTTCGGTTTCGGTGGGCACAATGTCGCGCTCGCCTTCGGCCGGTACTGACGCGCAACTAAGAAGAACCGCGCACTTCTAGAACCGGTCAGTAAGACGAACACCCGGTAGGGGATTCGGATTCGGCAACCCCGCATCCGAATCCCCCCGCCGGGGACAAACGACATCAGCAGCCGCTCTCAGCGACCGCGCTTCCCTTTAATAGGAGAGTTTGCGATGACCATCATGGCTCCCGCGCATGCGGATACCACTACCGATCCCCGTGACCCGCTGGGTCGGTTGCAGCGCTTCTTCGATCCCGGAACGGTTCTCCCGCTACACCCGCGCGACAAGTCCGGTGTGCTGGCCGCGATCGGTGAGATCGACGGCGTTCGTACCGTGGCCTACTGCTCCGACGCGACCGTGATGGGCGGCGCCATGGGCGTCGAGGGTTGCAAGCACATCGTCGACGCGATCGACACCGCCATCGATTCCAAGGTTCCCGTTGTGGGCCTGTGGCATTCGGGTGGCGCTCGCCTGGCCGAAGGCGTCGAGGCGCTGCACGCCGTCGGACTGGTCTTCGAGGCCATGGTTCGCGCGTCCGGTCAGGTCCCCCAGATTTCCGTGGTGCTCGGCTTCGCCGCCGGTGGCGCCGCCTACGGTCCCGCGTTGACCGACATCGTGATCATGGCCCCGCAGGGCCGTGTCTTCGTCACCGGCCCGGACGTGGTCCGCAGTGTCACCGGTGAGAACGTCGACATGGAGACCCTCGGCGGCCCGGTCACCCACGGCAAGAAGTCCGGCGTCTGCCACATCATGGCCGATGACGAGCAGGACGCCATGCACCGTGCGCGCCGCCTGGTCTCGATGTTCGCCGAGCAGGGTGAATTCGACCTGGCCGCCGCCGCACACGGCGATGTGGACCTCAAGGCCATGATGCCGCCGTCGGCCAAGCGCGCCTACGACGTCAAGCCGATCATCAACGAGCTGCTCGACAATGTCGACGGCGAAAGCTCTTTCGAGGAGCTGCAGGGCGGTTACGCCCGCTCCATGGTGGTCGGCATCGGCCGCCTCGGCGGTCGCACCGTCGGCGTGCTGGCCAACAACCCGATCCGCCTGGGTGGCTGCCTCAACTCCGAAAGTGCCGAGAAGGCTTCGCGTTTCGTGCGCCTGTGCAACGCCTTCGGCATCCCGCTGATCGTCGTCACCGACGTGCCCGGCTACCTGCCCGGTGTCTCGCAGGAGCTCGAGGGCGTGGTGCGCCGCGGCGCGAAGCTGCTGCACGCCTTCGCCGAGGCCCGCGTCCCCCGCGTCACCCTGGTGACCCGCAAGATCTACGGCGGCGCCTACATCGCCATGAACGCCCGCTCGCTGGGCGCGACGGCCGTATACGCCTGGCCCGGTTCCGAAGTCGCCGTCATGGGCGCCAAGGCCGCGGTCGGCATCCTGCACAAGAAGGCCATCGCGGCCGCCCCGGAGGAGGAACGCGAGGCCCTGATCGAGCGGCTGACCGAGGAGCACGAGCGGATCGCGGGTGGCGTCGAGCGCGCCATCGCCATCGGCGTCGTGGACCAGGTCGTCGACCCGGCCAAGACCCGCTCGACCATCGCGGCGGCGCTCGCGGCGGCCCCGGCCCGCCCGCAGCACAACAAGAACATCCCGCTGTAATCGGTTACGCGGCAACAACATCGGGCGGCCTCTTCGGAGGCCGCCCGTTTTTGTGTTCGGAGGCATCGGGCACGGCGGCCGTGTACAAAACTTACGAAATTTCGGCGATACGCATGGGATACGGCGTTGATACCGGGTGTTTCTAGCGTGCGGGCATGTCAGAGACGCTCGAAGCCGATGCGGTGGCGGTCCCGCGCACGGCCTGGTATCGGTCCATGTTCGTGCAGTTGCTGGTGGCGGTGGTCGCGGGGATCGTCGTCGGCAAGTTCTGGCCGCAGCTCGGGACGGATCTGAAACCGTTGGGGGACGGGTTCATCAAGCTGATCAAGATGGTGATCGCGCCGATCGTGTTCTGCACGGTGGTGCTGGGGATCGCGCATGTGGGGAATCTGCGGTCGGTGGGGCGGATCGGGGTCAAGGCGCTGATCTACTTCGAGGTGGTGACCACGTTCGCGTTGCTGTTCGGGTTGCTGGTGGGGAATCTGGTGAAGCCAGGGGCCGGGTTCAGTATCGATGCGCAGACGCTGGCGACCGGGGCCGATCAGATCGCGAAGACGACGCAGAAGGCGGAGTTGCCGCATACGGTCGACTTTCTGCTGAATGTCATTCCGACATCACTGGTTTCGGCGTTCGCGGAGAACAAGCTGTTGCAGGTGCTGTTCGTGTCGGTGCTGTTCGGGCTGGCGCTGGCAAAGTTCGGGGAGAACGGGCCGCCGGTGGTGCTGGAGGCCATCGATCATGTGAGCCGGATCCTGTTCATCGTGATCGGCTGGATCATGCGGCTGTCGCCGCTGGGCGCGTTCGGGGCCATGGCGTACATCATCGGGCAGTACGGGCTGAAAGCCCTTGGGACGTATGGGAAATTGATCGCCTGCTGCTATGGGGCGGCGGTGTTGTTCATTCTGGTGCTGGCGGCGATCACCCGGATCTTCGCGGGTGCGAGCCTGTGGAAGTTCGTGCGCTACATCAAGGATGAGCTGTTCGTCGCGCTGGGCACGGCGTCGACCGAGGTGGTGCTGCCGCGCATCATGACCAAGCTGGTCGATGCGGGCTGCTCGCGGGCGACGACGGGATTGGTTGTGCCGACCGGGTATTCGTTCAATCTGGACGGTGCGACGCTCTATCTGGCGATCTGCGTGCTCTTCCTGGCGCAGGCGCTGGACGTGAATCTGAGCGTCGGCGAGCAGATCACGGCGCTGCTCGCACTCATGCTGACCTCCAAGGGCATGGCGGGCGTTCCGGGCTCTTCCTTCCTCGCCCTGTCCGCGACGGTCAGCGCCATCGGCCACGGCTCGATTCCTGTTGCGGCGGTGGCGATTCTGCTGGGTGCGGATCGGCTGATGGATTCCATGCGGGTGACGGTGAACCTGCTCGGCAACTGTGTCGCCACGCTGGTGGTCGCCAGGTGGGAGGGGCAGTTGGATGGCGAGCGGCTCGCGCGGGTGCTGGACAGGCAGCCGGTGGAACCGCTCGCGGACCCGGACCCGATGGCGGAGACGGCCCGGGTGTGAGGGGCCCGGCGTCAGGCCGGGGAGATGTTCGCGTTGTGGCGGAAGACGTTGTCGGGGTCCCAGGTGGATTTGAGCGCTGCGAGGCGGGAGTACTTGTCGCCGTACGACTCTCGCAGGCGGTCCGGGTCGTTGTCGGCCAGGAAGTTGACGTAGGTGGCGGCGGAGTTCGCGTGGGGGCGCAGCTCGTCCCAGAGGTCGCGGACCCACTGGCGTTCGGTGGAGAAGCCGGTGGGGTCGGGGGTCATGGCGCTGATGTTGATCACCCAGCAGGGGTTCCGGGGGCCGCTGAAAGCTGTTTCACCGTCGCCGATTTCGCTGTAGCGGCCGCGCAGCGGGAAGATCGGGACGATGGTCAGCGGGGAGTTGCGCAGCGGGTAGCGGGCGATGATCGGGGCCAGCACGTCATCGGTCAGATCGTCGACATAGAGGGCCTTCTCGTACGCGTAGAACCCGTGCGGGGCAGCCTCGTCGAACATCTGCTGCAGGGCGGTGTACGGGATGGGGGTGACCAGTTCCCAGGCGGGGGCGGGGGCGGCGTCACGCAGCGGTTTCAGCACCGCCTCGAGCTCGTCGGGCGCACCGAAACCCGCTATGCCGACCGCGAATCCCGGTTGTCCCTGATACTGCTCGGGAACGAACGGGGCCGGTGGGCCGCAGACGGCGAACACGGCGGCGCAATAGCCCTCGGGCAGGGATTCGATGAGTGCGCGTCCGGCCGCGAGACCCTCGGCGCCGGCATCGGGCGTCCACCACAGCATCGCCAGTTGGGCAAGCGGTGAGAGTTCGTGCAGGGTGAAGCTGAATCGGGTGACGATGCCGAAGTTGCCTCCGCCGCCGCGCAATCCCCAGTACAGGTCGGCGTTCTCCTCCGCCGAGGCGGTGACGATGCGGCCGTCGGCAGTGACGACTTCGGCCGCGGCCAGGTTGTCGCAGCTCAGGCCGTACCGCATGGTGAGCCAGCCCATCCCGCCGCCGAGGGTGAGGCCGCCGATGCCGGTGTGGCTGATGAACCCGCCGGTGAAGGCGAGGCCGTGCGCGGTGGTGGCGGCGTCGACGTCGGCCCATAGGGCCCCGCCGCCGCAGTGGGCGAGCTTGGCTTCCGGGTCGACGGTGACGGTGTTCAACACCCGCAGGTCGATCATCACGGCGTCGTCGGCGACCGCATGACCGGCGTAGTTGTGGCCGCCGCCTCGGACGGTCAGATCCAGGCCCTGGGCACGGGCGGCCCGCACCGCCGCCGCCACTCCGGCCGCGCTCGACGGGCGGACGATCGCCGCCGGGAGACGGTCGAAACAGCCGTTCCAAACCTGGCGTGCCGCTTGGTATTCCGGGTCTTCAGGGGTGATCACCTCCCCGTCGACGGCGGCGCGCAATCCTTCGATGTCGATGCGGGCTGTGGTCATGGTCGGCTCCTTCGGTATTCGTTTCCCGGGCGAATCCAGGGTGAGCTGCGCGGCGTACCGGCACATCGGTCGTTCGCCCTATCGACCGCCCCTCGGTGTCGTGCCGCGTTCCAGTCGTTACGCAGGCGAGCGGCGTGCGGTTCATTCCCGGGGCGCGGCGGGTGCGCTCATCCGATTCGCCGGGCGACCGATCGGACCCGGGCGTATGGTTGCCTGGCTGGCATTGGGGATGTGGCGGAGGCAGCGGTATGCGGCTCGAACCGGGGGCGGAGTTCGCGGGGTTCACCATCGAGCGGGTGCTCGGCAACGGGGGTATGGGGGTCGTCTATCTGGCGCGTAATCCGCGGCTGAATCGACTGGTTGCGTTGAAGGTGCTGGGGGACTTGATCGCCGCCGACCCGCGCGGGCGGGCCCGGTTCGAGCGGGAGGCGGCGCTGGCGGCACGGCTGGAGCATCCGAACATCGTGGCTATCTACGACCGCGCGGACTCCGAGGCCGAAAGTCCTTGGATCTCCATGAAATTCGTGTCCGGCGGTGATGTGGCGCAGCGGATGGCCGAACGCGGCGGTCCGCTCGCCCCCGACGAAGCGGTGCGCATTCTCACCGATGCGGCCCACGGCCTCGACTACGCGCACCAGCACGGCGTCCTGCACCGCGACGTGAAGCCGGGCAACATCCTCCTCGACCGCAGCACACCCCACCGAGACCGCGCCCTGCTCACGGATTTCGGCATCGCCCGCGCCCTCGACGACACCCTCACCCTCACCGGCACGGCCGCCACCTTCGCCTACGCCGCCCCCGAACGCTTCCACGGCACCACCGCCGACCACCGCGCCGACATCTACTCCCTCGGCTGCACCCTCTACGAACTACTCACCGCCACACAACCTTTCCCCCGCACCGACCAGGCCGCCGTCCTCGCCGCCCACCTGACCGCTCCCCCACCCCGCCCAACCGACACCAACCCCGCCCTACCGCCCGGCCTCAACGACGTGATCGCCATCGCCATGGCCAAGAACCCGGACGACCGCTACCCGACCTGCACCGCCCTCGCCGACGCCGCCACCCGAGTACTGGCCGACGCGGGCCGCGCCCACGCCGATCGCGGAAACCCACGCACCGCACCGACTCTCGCCGCCCCGCCCCGCCAAGAATTCATCGAGACCCTTCCCGCTGCGGATTCACCGAACACTGCGCCCGACGCAGATCTACCGGACTCGATCCGCACCGCCCTCGACAGCCCACACCCCGAAATTCGCCAGGGGGCGGTACACGCCCTGGGTACCATTCTGTCGTCCAGCGATAAGGTTCGCGCCGACTCGGCGCGAAACGCCCTGCGGGATATAGCGATCAGCGATGTTCCAGCCGTAGCGTCCGCCGCCCGCGAAGTTCTCGGCGGCGCATCCACCATGGACAGCCCCCGCCTGCCTACCGTCCGGCAGCCCCGCGACAAGTCATCGCCGAGTCCGGGGCCCGCCGGACCGCCGGATCATGCACCGCAAGGCGGTTCGTGGGCGAGTGCCACCGGGCCGCGTGGTCCCGAAGCATCCACGCCCGGTCGGACACCGGATCCTTCAGCAGGAACTGTTGGGGCTGATTCATCGGGAACTTCTGGGACACAGCCGGATACGAGCAAGCGAGTGGATGTCGGGGCGGCTGGTCGTGGACGCCGGCGGGGCAAGCTCGCCACCGTCGTGACCGGGTTATCCGGCGTCTCTGCCTTCGTGGCCGGCGGTGTGATGCTGGACAGCGGGCACATGCCGTTTGCCGATTCGACCTCCTCGGGTCTCACGTTCTTGCCTTTCGGCGATCTGGTCTCCGGTGGCGACCTGTATCTCGCGGTGCTCACGTTCGTGTCGGCCGCAGTGGGGCTGCTGACTTTCCTCGTTCAGCCGCGCCGGCAGATCACGCAGGCTTTGCTGGCCGGGTTCGCGGCGACGAGCCTGTGGGGTGTAGCGGTCATCGCTCGGCTGGAGGGCTGGATCACGCGGGAACGACCGATGTTCGATGTTTCCACCGGTGCTCACTTCGCGCTCAACGGCCATCTGTTCCTATGCCTGGCAACGGTACTGGCGGTGGCGGCGCTGCTATTGGAGGGCACACGATTCGAATTCCATTGGCCAAGAGGACGATTTGCGACCGCGACCGCTGTCCTGGCTGGTGTGGGCTGCGCTTCCCTGACTGCGGTGCTGCTGCGGTCGGTCATCGGCTCGCCGATCACCCGGGTGGACTTCTACTGGCAGTTCGCGACCGCCGCGATGCTGGCCCTGGCACCGGTCTTGCTGTCGGCCGTGCATCCGCGATGGCCAGCCGGCCTGCTCACCATCGGTTATGTGGCCGGGGAATCCGTGATCGGCACCCTGCTCATCGCCCAGGCGAGGTCGCAGAGCCGCACTACCGCCGAGCTCTGGAGTGTGGCGATGCCCGTCCTGTCCATGATCACGTTGGTGGCCATCGCCGCGGTCAGTGTGCTCGAGCTCCGCCGCACGTCAAGACAGTAGCCGAACCTTGTCGGCGGATTCGTTCTGGCTCGAGCATTCCTGGTAGGGGTTGGGGTCGCCTTGGCGTTGGCCGCAGACCCAGCGGATGGTGTCGATGGTGACGGCGATGTCGCCGGAGGATTGTTTGCCGCGTTCGTCGGCGTAGGCGGTCACGACGGAGAGGGCGGTGGGGCAGAAGTCGTCGCCGTGGGCGGTGGAGGCTACGACGGCCAAGCCCCAAGGGCCGGTGCCGCATTGGACGGCCTGGTGGCCGGCGGCCGGGAAGGCGGCCGCGGAGGTGGGGGCGGCGGGCTTCGGGGTGGTGCTGCCGACGGCCGCGGTGGAGGTGCTGTCGTTGCAGGCGGTCAGGGCCAGGGCCGCTGTGATGGCCAGGGTCGCGCCCGCGATCTTCGCTGTGGTCCGCACGAAATCCTCCTCGTCGACTGTCGCTCCCCTGGGCATTCTGCCCGGTTCGCGGCGATCGCGAGGGATGCCACGCGTGGTCGGTCAGCCGACGTCGCGGCGCAGCCAGGTGACTTCCGCGCCGTCGCCGCCGAGGCGGTAGGGCTCGAGGATGTCGTCCCAGGCGGTGCCGAGGGCGCGGTCGATCTCGGCGGCGATCTCGGTGGCGGAGGAGCGGCCGTGGGCGCGGGCCTCGGCGACGATGGCGCGCAGCCGGTTCTCGCCGACGACGAGATCGCCGCTGGCGCTGGTGACGCAGTTCCACAGGCCGAGGCCGGGGACGAAGGAGAAGCGTTCGCCGTCGACGCCCTCACTGGGTTCCTCGGTGACCTCGAAATACAGGACGGGCCAATCTCGCAATGCTCTAGCTAATCTGCCACCGGTACCGACCGGGCCGTACCAATCGGTGGTGGCACGCAAATTTCCGGGATCCGCCGGTTGCGCGGTCCACCGGAGTTTCGCAGGGGCTTTGAGGGTGGAGGTCAGCGCCCATTCGATATGTGGGCACAGCGCGGCCGGCGACGAATGGACATAGACGACTCCAGACGTCGACTCCGCGAACTGACTAGACGCACGCACCACTGACACCTCCGGCTCGACGAGGGACGTCTTCCCCAACGGCCCGTCTCGATGCTCGGCGTTGCCCGAGTTTACTGGAGTGCCCGATGTTGCGTGTGTTACTTATTGCCCGTGTCGGCTACCGCTCAAACTCCACGATTACGGCGTCACTGAGGGGTGGCCACGCCACCCGGGCCCAGTCCCCGAAATTTTCGTCCGCCAGCGCGAGACACGCCATGCCGACTTCCGGATCGACCCAGAGAAATGTCCCGGACTGCCCGAAGTGCCCGAAAGTCCGGGGCGAGTTAGCGGTACCCGTCCAGTGCGGCACCTTGTGGTCACGGATTTCGAAACCGAGACCCCAGTCATTGGGACGCTGCGACCCGTATCCCGGCAGGACGCCATTGCGATCCGGGAATTGCACTGTGCTTGCTTCGGAAACCAATTCCGCACTGACGACCACCGGATTCAGCAA
The DNA here is from genome assembly GCF_042753865.1 of Nocardia sp. NPDC059240. NCBI lineage: Bacteria > Bacillati > Actinomycetota > Actinomycetes > Mycobacteriales > Nocardiaceae > Nocardia > Nocardia sp. NPDC059240. The sequence goes on from NZ_JBHZAC010000015.1 coordinate 71,521, forward strand.
TTCGTCAGCGAACCGCAGGAGATCTGCGACAGAGGATCGGCCCGCATGCCCGGCCGGACCCGCCAGCACCGACGCGGTCATACCCAGCGGCTCGAACACCGCCTCCTGCAGGTAAACGTTGAACGGGATACCGGTTTGGGCGGCAACGAAATCCGCGAGCACCTCGAATCCGGCGCTGGAATAGATGCGCTTTGCGCCCGGCTGCGCCAGCACCTCGGCGGAGTCGAAGGCCAGCCCGGAGGCGTGGGCCAGCAGATGCCGCACCGTCGATCCGGGCGGCCCGGCGGGCTGGTCCAGCTCGATGGCCCCTTCCTCGACGGCCACCAGAACCCCGTACGCCACAAGCGGTTTGGTCACCGAGGCGAGAGGAAACACCTTCGCGGTATCGCCCTCGGTGTCCACCACGCCCTTGCCGCGCACGACAACGCCCGCCGCCGCGTTCCGGACCGGCCACCGTTCAATCTGCTCCAGCGCTCGCACACGACGAGCCTACGTGTGCGCGATCTTCCCCCGCGCCACCCTCCGGGGCAGCTACGAATATATTTCGGGCGCTGCGGCTTTCGCGCTCCGGTCCAGCAGCGACCGGCGGCGGCCGTAGCCGAAGTAGACGACCAGGCCGACCGCCGACCACAGGGTGAAGGCCAGCCAGGTGACGCCGGGCAGGTGGATGAGCAGCCACACGCACATGGCGACGCCGATCACCGGCACCAGCGGCACCAGGGTGCGGAAGGAACGCGGCAGGTCGGGCTTGGTGCGGCGCAGCACCAGCACACCGATATTGACCAGCCCGAACGACACCAGGGTGCCGATATTGGTGGCGTTCACGAGTTCGCCGAGCGGCACCAGCGCCGAGAGCACCGCCACCACGCCGCCGACGATGAGCGTGTTGACCGTCGGCACCCGCTGCTTGCCGACGCGGGAGAGCACCGGCGGCATGAGCCCGTCGCGGGACATGGCGACCAGGATGCGGGTCTGTCCGTAGAGCACGGTCAGCACCACCGAGGCGATGGCGATGATCGCGCCGCCCGCCAGGATGGTGGCGGGCCAGCCGCGTCCGGTGACCGTTTCGAGCACGGTCGCGAGGGACGCGCCGGAGCTGCTCACATTGTCGACGCCGACCGCGCCGACGGCGGTCAGCGCCACCAGCACGTACATCAGGGTGACGATGCCGAGCGAAATGATGATGGCGCGCGGCAGATCTCGCTGCGGGTTCTTGGCCTCCTCGCCGGCGGTGGAGGCGGCGTCGAAGCCGATGAAGGAGAAGAACACCATGGAGGCGGCCGCGCCGACACCGGAGACGCCGTAGGGCGAGAAGGGGTGCAGATTCGAGGAGTCGAACGCGGTGACCGCCACGCAGACGAAGAAGATCAGCACCGCGATCTTGATCGTGGTGGTGACGGTGGTGACGCGCGCGCTCTCGCGAACGCCGCCGAGCAGCACCACGGTCGCGAGCAGCACCACGATGGCCGCGGGCAGGTTGAACACGCCGCCCGCGCCCGGCGGCTGCGCCAGCACGTCCGGAATCCGCCAGCCGACGGTCGAGCCGAGGAACTCGTTGAGGTAGGCACCCCACCCGACGGCCACCGCCGCCACCGAGACGCCGTACTCGAGCAGCAGGCACCACCCGCAGATCCAGGCCACGATCTCACCCAGCGTCGCATAGGTATACGAGTAGGCCGAGCCGGATACCGGGACGGCACTGGCCAGTTCGGCGTAGGAGAGCGCCGAGAACAGCGCGGCCAGGGCGGCGATCACGAAGGAGACGACGACGGCGGGCCCGGCCAGCGGGGCGGCCTCGCCGAGGACCACGAAGATACCGGTGCCGAGGGTCGCGCCGACCGACAGCGCGATCAACGGAATCAGGCCCATGCTGCGCCGCAGTGCGGTGTGCTCGCCGTCGGCGGCGAGCTGTTCGACGGGCTTGGTCCGCAGCAATGACGCGGTAATCCGCTGGAGTCCAGGCATGTACGGCCACGCTACCTGGTCAGAGGCGTATTCCGGCCATCGGAGGGTCGTGTCGAAAGGTATTCGCAAGGCCGCAGCAATGCGGTGGCGTGACCCATTGTGCGCTGGGTCGCACGGCCGTCGCGTGGTGGATGGCAGGGCTCGTACCTGCGCCGCAGGGGTACGCGGGACCGATGCCCCCGGCTACCATCGACGCATCATGAGTGAGCAGGTTATCCACGGCGAGGTGGACTCCGGCTTCGGTCCGGTCGCCGACGCGTTCCGCCGCAATTTCACCCGGCACGGCGAGATCGGTGCGGCGGTGGCCGTATTCGACGGGGATCGGCCGGTGGTCCAGCTGTGGGCCGGGCATCGCGATCGCAAGCGTCAGGTGCCGTGGGAGCGCGACACCATGGCCCCGGTGTGGTCCTCGACCAAGGGGATGGCCGCGTTCACGATGGCCGCCGCGGTGTCGGCGGGGCTGCTGGACTACGAGGATCCGGTGGCGTTGCACTGGCCGGAGTTCGCCGCGCACGGCAAGGAATCGATCACCGTACGGCAACTGCTGGATCATCAGGCGGGGTTGGCTGCGCTGGATCGGCCGTTCCGGCTCACCGATATGGCCGATCTGGACGGCATGGCGGTGGTGCTGGCCGAGCAGAAACCGTTGTGGCGGCCGGGAACCCGCCAGGGCTATCACCCGATCACGGCGGGGCTGTATCAGGGCGAGCTGCTGCGGCGCGTCGATCCGCACCATCGGACGCTGGGACGGATCTTCGCCGAGGATATCGCCGGGCCGCTGGGCGCGGAGTTCTATATCGGTCTGCCGGAAGAGGTTTCGATGGATCGGGTGGCCACGCTGTCGGCCACCGAGGGCCTCGATATCCTGCGTTACGAGCGAGATCTGCCGGTGCGCATCGGAATTCAGCTCTACGGCAAGCGTGGGCTGTCCTTCCGTGCCCTCAACAGCCCGCAGGTCGGCGCGCCCGCGCGGGCCGCTCGGCGCGAGTTCCTGTCGGTGGAGAGCCCGGCCGCGGGTGGTGTCGGCACCGCGAGCGCGCTGGCCCGGGTGTACGGGGCGGCCGCCAAGCAGACCGGCGAGCTACCCATCGACAAAGCGCTGCTCGACCGACTGGCGGCCGCCGACACTCCCGAAGATGTACCGGCCGGGGACCTCGTACTGCTCACACCCAGCCGCTATCACCTGGGCTTCCGGAAGTCACGGGGCAGCTTCCGGTTCGGGACCGACAAGCGCGCCTACGGCACCACCGGCTACGGCGGTTCGTTCGGATTCGCCGATCCGGCAACGGGTCTCGGGTTCGGTTATGTGATGAACCGGCTGGGCATGGCGGTGCTCGACGATGTCCGCTCCCGCAATCTGCGCGAGGCGCTGCTGCGCTGCGCGTGACGCGCTTCCACTGACGCGGGTTCAGCCGCGCACGTCGTGGACGTGGTGTACGAGGTCGTGCAGGAAGTAGCGCGCCATCGAGTCGATGGTGAAGGCGGATCCGTTGCTGCGCAGCGCCGCATTGTCCCGCTCGGCGACCGGCACGGCTTCGAAGGCGCGCGCTGCGGTTTCGGCGGCGTCGGCGAGTTCCGCTGCGACGGTGGCGGTTTCGGCGGCAGCGTAGTCGGCGGCGAGCGCGGTGGCGTCCTGGTCCCAGTTGGCGAACATGGGAATCCCGTTGTCCCCCACGGTGACCGTGGTGTCGTAGGCGGCGATGACCGGACCCGGCCGGGCACCGCCGGTGCGGGCGATGTCGAGGCGGTGGGTGAAGATGCGGCACACGTCGCGCACGTGTGCCGCGTATTCCAGGGTCGACCAGGTCGAATCGTCGGGGCGCCGGGCGGCATCGGGGCGCGCCAGAGCGGCGGCCAGGCGGGCGGCGCTGTCGCGGGTCACTCCCGGCACGGCCTCGAAAGCGGTGTCCTCCGGGACGAATCCACAATCGGCGCAGGTACGTTCGAGCACCCAGGTCCAGTCTTTGGCATCGGGAACGATCGGCATGACCGATAACCTAATCTGGCGCTAGATTATCGGCCACCAATATCCTGCCAACCGTCACCAAGATGGCGACAAGTTGCCTTCACTCCATGATGCTGTGCGCCTTCTCGAACAATTCGAGGGTGATGGCATGCAGGAAATCGCCGACCTGCTTGGGCGCCTTGCCCGCACAGGCCCGGGCATGCGTGCCTTCCAGCACGATGCCCAGCTTGAAACAGGCCAGCACGGAATACCAGTTCACGTGGCTGAGATCGCGGTCGGAGAAACGGCCGTAGTGCTCGATCATCTCCTCGACCGTCGGCAGGCCGCCGACCGCACCCAGCGAGCCGACCAGCGCCGCACCGGTGGTGCCGGGCACCGGCCGGGTGGCGATCTGCCAGCCGAGATCCAGCAGCGGATCGCCGATGGTGGACATCTCCCAGTCGACCATGGCCACCACTTCGGGGCCCTCGAAGGAGAACATCATGTTGGCGAGGTGGCAGTCACCGTGCAGGATGCCGGGTTTCGCGTCGGCGGGGCGGTTGCGGTCGAGCCAGTCGCCGACCTGCTGGACGCCCGGGATCTCGGGTCCGGGGTAGCCCTCGTTGACGCTGTAGGAGTCGAGTTCCTTGAGCCAGCGCGGCACCTGGCGTTCCAGGAAGCCCTCGGGCTTGCCGTAGTCGGCCAGACCCAGCGCCTCGTGATCGAGCGAACCGAGCCGCGCGATGGCCTCGACGGCGGACAGGCCCATCTGCCGCCGGATCTCGGCGTCGCCCGCGTGCAGTGCGGGCAGTTCGGTCTGGGGGTTGAACCCGGTGATCGGTTCCATGAGGTAGAAGGACGCGCCGATGACCGACTCGTCGGGGCAGGCGGCGATCACCTTGGGGGCGCGAATCTCGGTGTCGCCGAGCGCGCCGAGAATGCGGGACTCCCGCTGGATGACGGTGTTGCTGGCCGAGCGCAGATGCTTGGGCCCACGACGCAGCACATAGTCGCGACCGCCGCGACGGAAGCGCAGCATGATGTTCTGGGTGCCGCCGCCGAGCGGTTTCACCTCCTCGAACTCGCCGCCGGGCAAGCCCTGCGCCTCCATCCATTTCCCGACGATCGCGAAATCGACGACGTCACGATCCACTTCGACCGGCTGTGCGACAGACATGCCGCCCATTGTGCCGTAGGCCACGGGTGAAACTGAAGGCGTCCGCCCGCAGTAGTGGCGGGCGACTCGTTCGCGCAGGTCGGAACACGGAGTGTCCCGGGCACAGGCGTAATGTGCTTCGACAAATGCGGACCCTGTTGATCGATAACTACGACTCGTTCACCTACAACCTGTATCAGCTGATCAGCCAGGTGAACGGGGTCGAGCCTGTCGTCGTGCGCAATGACGAAGTGGCGTCGATCGAGGAGTTGGGGCTCGAGCGGTTCGACAACATCGTCATCTCCCCCGGGCCCGGACGACCCGACATTGCCCGCGATTTCGGCATCTCGGCCGAGCTGATCGCGCGGGCCGAACTGCCGTTGCTGGGTGTGTGCCTGGGGCATCAGGGCATCGTCATCGCAGCGGGCGGGTCGGTCACCGCCGCGCCGCGTGCCCGGCACGGGTACCCGGATCGCATCACCCATGACGGACAGGATCTGTTCGCCGGTGTGCCCCAGGACTTCTCGGTGGTGCGGTACCACTCGCTGTGCGCGGGGCGGCCGCTGCCGCAGGCACTGGAGGTCACCGCGACCGCGCCGGACGGGGTGGTCATGGGGGTCCGGCACCGCACCCGGCCGCAGTGGGGCGTGCAGTTCCATCCGGAATCCATTTCCAGCGAGCACGGCGAGCTGCTGCTGCGCAATTTCGCCGACCTGACCGTCGAACATCAACCTCGTCATTCCGGCGTGCCTGTGACCGGAATCCGACGCCCGAGTGCGGATTCCGGCCGAGCGCACGCCGGAATGACGATGGGAAGCTCGGTCCGTTACCGGGTCGACCAGACTGTCGTAGAGCGGGCGGTCGACGCCGAGGCGATCTTCGACGCCCTGTATTCCGAGTCTCCGCATGCCTTCTGGCTCGACAGTGAGCATGTCGAACCCGGCCTGGATCGTTTCTCCTTCCTCGGTGACGCCTCGGGCCCGCTGGCCGAGGTGGTGCGATACCGGGTCGGGAGTGGCCGGGTGCAGGTCGAGTCCGCGGCCGGTCGGCGCGAGGTGCCGGGTGGGGTGCTCGATTACCTATCGGGTGAGCTACGCCGCCGGGAGATCGACTTCCCTGATGTGCCTTTCGATTTCGTCGGCGGCTATGTCGGCTATCTCGGCTACGAGATGAAGGCCGACTGCGGTGCGCGAGCGGTGCACCGCGCCCCCACCCCCGACGCACAGTGGATCTTCGCCGACCGCCTGATCGTGGTCGATCACGAGGCGGGCCGCACCCATCTGCTGGCCCTGTCCGAACCGGAATCGCCTGTCGCCGCCCAGGATTGGCTGGCCGCCACCCGCGCGATCGTGGAAACGCTGCCGACCTGGGAAAACCCGCCGCCCCTGGCTTTGCATGTGGACGAGGCGACGGTCGCGCCCTTCCTGACCCGCGGCCGAGATCGGTATCTCGCCGATGTCGCCGCGTGCCGGGAGCAGTTGCTCGCCGGCGAGTCCTACGAAATCTGTATCACCGACAGTGCCTGTCCCCCGGGCGATGCCGACGGCCTCACCGTGTATCGCACGCTGCGACGCAGCAATCCGGCCCCGTACGCGGCCTTCCTGCGCTTCGCCGACCTCGAGGTGGCCTCTTCCTCGCCCGAGCGCTTCCTCAAGGTGGATCGCTCCCGCACGGTGGAGAGCAAGCCGATCAAGGGCACCGCACCGCGCGGGCACACACCGGCCGAGGATGCCGAGCTGGCAGCGGAATTGGCGCGCAATCCCAAAACGCGCGCCGAGAATCTCATGATCGTGGATCTGCTCCGCAACGATCTGGGTCGCGTCTGCGAGATCGGTTCGGTGCATGTGCCGCACCTGATGGCGGTCGAGACGTACACCACGCTGCACCAATTGGTGTCCACGGTGCGCGGCAGCCTGCGCCCCGAACTGACCGTGATCGACTGTCTGCGCGCCTGCTTCCCCGGCGGCTCCATGACCGGCGCCCCCAAACTCCGCACCCTCGAGATCATCGACACACTGGAAACCGAAGCGCGCGGCGTCTATTCAGGCACCATCGGCTTCCTCGGCCTGGGCGGCACCGCCGATCTCAATATCGTCATCCGCACCGCCGTCCGCCACGACGATCGCTGGCGAGTGGGCGCGGGCGGCGCGATCGTCCTGGATTCCGATCCGGCCGAGGAGTATCGCGAAATGGTCTGGAAAGCCGCCGCCGCCCTGCGTGCCCTACCCGGTCTGGCCGGGCCGGTGCCGCAGGTGATTCAGGCGTAGCTCCACCCGCATTCGCGGCATTCGGCCTATTTGCGGCGGCTGCGGCGAGACTTGTCGGGTTCTGGTTCGGGTTCCCGGCGCGTGCCGGTGAGGCGGCCCAGCAGCGAGACGCCGGGCAGCTTGTCGAGGCGGCCGAAGACGTCTTCGCCCAGGGCGGTGAGCGACTCGAGGCGGGTGAGCACCTTGTCGTAGGCGAGGAAAGCGGGCTCGGCCAGTGCGAGGGTGCGGTCCAGGCGGTCGATCGTCGCGTTGAGGCGTTCGACGGCGCTGGTGAGGTTTTCGATCAGGTCGGGGAGCTGGGCGGCCAGCTGGATCGAGGCGGGCGGGAGCCGCACGGCGGTGTCGAAGGCGGTGGAGGCGGTGGTCTGGGCGGAGTCGAGGGCGAGTCCGGCGGCGTTCTGGGCGGCTTCGACGGCGGCCTGGGCGGCGGCGAGGATGTCGCTCGCGGTCGGGACGCGCGAGGTCGGGGGTTTGGCGCGGGGGGTGGGGTCCGGGCGACCGGAACCCTTCGGAGTGCTCATGCCTCTACTGTGCCGGACGTTTTTCAGATTCCGGTGGAGGATCGATCGCAATCTCTTGTCGGGGGGTCATGGCATCATTCGAGCACCATGAATCTGACCACGGGCGAGCATACGGCGGTTCCGACATCGCTTCTCACGGTTGTGCTTTCGTGGCGGTCGCGACAACCGGTACGGGCACAGGCCGTGCTGGTCGGGGCGAACGGGCGGGCCCGGACCGATCGGGACTTCGTGTGGTCGGAGGCGCCGCGGCACGTATCGCAGGCGGTGACCCTGGATCCCGAACCCGAAGCGGGCATCGCGCGACTGTCGGTGTCGCTCCCGCGAACCGGGCCCGATGTGGCCGGGATCGTGGTCATCGGTTCGGTGTCCGACAGTTTCGCCGAGGTCGCTGATCTACGGCTGACGGTGCTCGACCATGACGATCCGGTGGTCTCCTACGACGTGGACACCTCGGTCTCGGTACCGGCCCTGGTCCTCGGCGAATTCCTGCGTGTGGAAGCGGATTCGGGCCGGGGCTGGGAGTTCCGGGCACTCGGTGAGAGCGGGGTGAGTTTGGCCGGGCTGGTCCGGGAGTTCGGGGTGCGGGTTGATCCGGTCCGCGCGCCGCAGCCGCGGCAGACCCCGCCGCCACCGGATTCCGAACGCCCGGACTGGCATCCGGACCCGCGCGATCCGGCCCGGCTGCGCTGGTGGGACGGCACCACCTGGACGGGTGCGACACGCGCTGTGCCGCCGTCGGATTCCCGGCACTGCCCACGATGCGGCGAGCCCCGCCGCCGACGGCTGTTCAACGCGACCGCGTGGTGCCGTGAATGTGCCACCGAAACAGGCGAATACCTTGCCGATTGGCGGCCGCGCGCCGAACGCGCGCTGCGCCGCGCCGAACCGTACGAGGACTGGGACACGCTGTGGGCCGCGCTGCGCTATCAGCGCATCGATCGCGCGCCCGCCCTGGAGCTGCTGCGTCCGACGGCTCATGATCACCTGGAACGCCTGGTGGCCTTCACCTTCGCCGACGGCGTGGTCGAGCAGGCGGATCTGGACGATTTCGAGGACACGGTCGCCGAGCTGTCGCTGTCGGGTCCGCTCATCGAGGATCTGCGCCGCCGATTGCGGCGCTGCCGCGTGCTCACCCGGCTCCGCTCCGGCGAACTGCCGCTGGCCCAGACCACCGGCCTGCACCTGGACCCGGACGAACGCGTGCACCTGAGCCTGCCCGCCGCCCACATCCGGCAGCTGGCCCGCGGCACCAAACGCAGCGAGGGCCGTCTCATTGTCAGCAATCGCAAGATTCGCTTCACCGCATCGGATGCGGGCACCGAAATTCCCTGGGCCCGAGTGGTTTCGGTGACGTCCACCGACGGCCTGGTCGAAGTGTCGGCCACATCCGCGCGCGGCGGCGCCCTCTTGGAGGTGGCCGACCCGGCCTACGTGGCGGCCGCCATGGAGGGTGCGCTGCGCATCGCCAAACGCCTGGCGCTGGCTCCCGGCCGCCGCGACACCCGCACCATCCCACCGGATGTGAAGGCGGTCGTCTGGCAGCGCGACGGCGGCCGCTGCGTCGAATGCGGCGACAGCCACTACCTCGAATTCGACCACATCATCCCGATCAGCCGCGGCGGCGCAACCAGCCCCGCCAACCTCCAAATCCTCTGCCGCGGCTGCAACCGCACCAAGGCCACCCATATTTGATCCGCCGCCACTCTCCACCGGACCGCCACGCCCCGACGCGGGGTCCGAATCCCGGCCCCACTGCCGCGAATTCGCGGCGCTGGACCTCCGTCGACAGCGGGGCACGGGGGCGGGCATTGAACCTCGCCGACGCGCGGTTGCGGACGGAATGTGGCGAATTCCTCTGCATGCGATGAATCATGTTGAGCGGCAGTGGGTGTGGTTCTAGCGTCCGAGGGAGTCAGTCGCGGAAGGGGTTCGGTATGCAGGTGGCGGTCGTAGGGGGCACGGGGGCGCTCGGGGTGCCGGTGGTGCGGGAGTTGGTCGCGCGGGGGCATACGGTGCGGGTATTGAGCCGGACGGCTCCGGCCGATCCGGTGCCGGGGACCACGCATCACGCCGTGGACCTGGCGAGTGGGGCGGGGCTCGACGCGGCACTGGCGGGTGTGCACACTGTGGTGGACGCGGTCAGCCATCGGGGTCTGCGCAGCGCGCCGGTCATGGTCGAGGGGGTGCGGACATTGCTGGCCGCCGAGCAGCGGGCGCAGGTCGGCCATCATGTGGAGATCTCGATCGTCGGCTGTGAGCAGGTGCCGTTCAGCTATTACCGCACGAAGGTCGCGCAGGAGCGGGTCGTGACTGCCGGTCCGGTGCCGTGGACATTGCTGCGCGCCACCCAGTTCCACGACCTGATCGACGAAATCCTCGGCGCGAGTGCGACTTTCCGGCTAGCACCGCGCAGCGCCATGCGTTTCCAGCCGATCGACACCGGCGCGGTGGCCGCGCGGCTGGCCGACGCGGTCGACGCGGGTCCGGCCGGGCGGGTCCGCGACCTGGGTGGCCCGGCGGTGCAGACCCTCGCCGAGCTGGCCGATATCCGCCGGCGCGCCCTCGGGCAGCGGGTGCTGCCGTTGCCGGTGCCGCCACTCGGACGCGTCGTGCGACGGGTGCGCAGCGCTGCGCTGTGCCTCGACTCCGATGGCGAGGCAGTGTCGTTCGACTATGCCGAGTGGCTGCGCCGGCGTCATTCGAAGCCGGCGAACTGACCCGTATTCATGGTCGCGCCGCGGCCGATCGGGCGGTATCGGGAACACCCCTGAGACATCCCGGATTCGGTGCCCGACGCGTGGAACGATTCATGTCCGACGTGCAGCACGATTCAGTGCCCGACGCTCGAAACAAGTCAGCGCCGAACGCGGAGCACGGTGGGTTCGGCGCAGAACTGGGTGGTGGCCTGGTCGGGGGTGAGGGTGGTGCGGGCGAGACCGCCGGTGTCAGTGACCGTGCATTCGCTGCCGCCGATGTGGCCGGTGCCGTCGTCGAGGAATTTGACCTCGGCGGTGACGAGCGGGTGCAGGATGTCGGCGTCGAAGTAGAAGAACTCGATCTTCCAGAGTTCGTAGCTGTCACGCGCGGTGACGACGGTGTAGCCCGCGGCGGTGGTGTCGAGCCCGATGCCCGCGAGTTCGCCCGCGCGCTGGAGGTGCACCGAGTCGCCGGTGGCGTGGTAGACGAGGTAGCGGGTGTTGGAGCTGGCCAGCATGATCGGGATGACGAGCTCGTCGCGGCCGTCGTTGTCGAGGTCGCGTAGCCGGGGCGCGGTGGTGCCGACGGACTGTTCGGTAATGGTCTGCACCTGCGCGCCGGTGGCGTCGAGCACGCTGATGGTGACCGTGGCCCGCTGTCCGGTGCCGGTGTGGCGCACCTCGAAGGTCAGGCCGACCCGGTCGCGGGACTGCAGGTAGCAGTCGGGAGGCGTTGCGGCGGTGGCGATGTCGCCGCAGGGCGGTAAGTCGGACACCGGGGCGGCCGGAGCGGTGGTGGCCTGGGTCGGCTCGGCGGCGGGCGGGGCGAGATTGCCGGCCATGGGCGCGGTGGCGGTGGTATGCCGAGCGCAGGCGGCGGTGGCCAGCGTCGCGGCGGCCAGCGCACCGGCCGCGAATTTCCTCCCCATGCACGCGAGGATAGCGACGAATCGCCCAGCAAACCCAATGGGTTCGGGCAGCCCGGAGGATATCGGACATCATGTGCACACCTGCGCACGTATTGGCCTATAGTGGTTTCGTGCTCGTCGTGCTCCGTCATCCCCAGTTCCGCAAGCTGTACACCGCCCAGGTGGTCGCCCTGGTCGGCACCGGGCTGCTGACCGTCGCCCTCGGCCTGCTCGCCTATCAGATCGCGGGCGGCCAGGCAGGTGCGGTGCTCGGCACCGCGCTGGCCATCAAGATGGTGGCGTATGTGGCTGTGGCGCCGGTGATCTCGGCGCTCACCCAGCGGCTGCCGCGGCGGCTGGTGCTGGTCTCGGCGGACGCTGTGCGCGCGGCGATCGCGCTGCTGCTGCCGTTCGTCACGCACACCTGGCAGATCTATGTGCTGATCGCGCTGCTGCAATCGGCCTCGGCGACCTTCACGCCCGCGTTCCAGTCGCTGATCCCGTCGATCCTGGTCGACGAGGAGGACTACACCCGCGGACTGTCGCTGTCGCGGCTCGCCTACGACATGGAGTCGCTGCTGAGCCCCGTGCTGGCGGCCGTACTGCTGACGGTCATCAGCTATCACTCGCTGTTCGTCGGCACCGCGGCCGGTTTCGTGGCCTCGGCACTGCTGGTGGTGACCACCCGGCTGCCGCACCTCGCTCCGGCGGAGCGTTCCGCCCCGCTACTCGAGCGCATCACCGAGGGCGCGCGGATCATGCTGAACCGCCCGGTGCTGCGCGGGCTGCTGGCCATGAACCTGGTGGTGGCCGCAGCCACCGCGCTGGTGATCGTGAATACCGTTGTGTACGTGCGGGATCGGCTGGGCGGGTCGAACACCGAGGTGGCGCTGGCGCTGGGCTGCTTCGGATTCGGGTCCATGGTGGTGGCGCTGGCGACCCCACGGCTGCTGGCCGTCATCCCCGAGCGCCGTTTCATGCTGACCGGCTGCGTCGTACTCCCGCTCGGCTTGCTCGCCGCGGCCCTGCCGACCCTGCTCCCCCGCCCCGCCGGAGCCGTCGTGCTGGCACTGACCTGGATGCTGCTCGGCGCGGGCACCTCCCTGATCAACACCCCCTCCGCCCGGCTGCTGCGCGCCCAGTCCGAACCCGAAACCCGCACAGCCGTTTTCACCGCGCAGTTCTCGCTCTCGCACGCCTGCTTCCTGATCACCTACCCGATCGCGGGCAAGCTGGGCGCGCTGGCGGGCCTGCCGACCACGGCGATCGTGCTGGCCGCGCTGGCTACACTGGCAGCTACGACGGCGGCCCGCGCCTGGCCCGCGTCCGCCGCGGCGGACACCGAAAGGGCGACGGCGACACGGTGACAGGAAGGTGGAGCAGGTGAGCAAGGCGAAATCGGTACCCGCCGCAGTGAATCCCGCCCACCCGCCGGAACACACCCACACTCCGAGCCTGACCCATCCCGTCGTTCCGGATCAGACCCGACTGGACGCCGCCACCGCCACCTTCCGCATGCTGTCGGATCCGACCCGGCTGCACATTCTCTGGCTGCTCGCCGATGCCGAGGCCGATGTCACCGCGTTGACCGAGGCGTGCGGCGCGTCCCGCACGGCGGTCAGCCAGCACCTGGCCAAACTCCGCTTCACCGGCATGGTCGAGACCCGCCGCGACGGTCGCCGCATCATCTACCGGCTGCGGGACGGGCACCTCGCACGCCTGGTCCGCGAGGGTCTCAATCACGCCGATCACGTCGTGACCGGGGAGCCCGCGCACGAGTGACCGACCCTCGGGCCTGCGCTCCTGGTCAGTGGGACCTGCTATCGCCCGCTGCCCGCATTCGCCTTGACGATATGCCTAGTCGAAATATCGCAAGACGGATAGTGAGAGGTCGCGCATGCACCCCGAGCAGGGCAGCCCATTCGATGTGATCATCATCGGTGCCGGATTCGCCGGACTCTACGGCGTCCATCAGGCGGCGCGGGCCGGACTGAACGTGCTCGGTCTGGAGGCCGGCGAGAGCGTCGGCGGCACCTGGTACTGGAACAAGTACCCGGGGGCGCGCTGCGATGTGGAGAGCGTCGACTACTCCTATTCCTTCGATGAGGAGTTGCAGCAGAGCTGGACCTGGACCGAGCGGTTCGCGGCGCAGCCGGAGATCCTCTCCTACATCGAGCATGTGGCCGAGCGCTTCGATCTGAAGCGGCACTACCGGTTCGGGCAGCGGGTCACCGCCGCCGAGTTCGACGAGTCCACTGCAACCTGGACGCTGCGCACCGATACCGGCGGCGAATTCCGTTCGCAGTTCGTGGTTTTCGCTACGGGGTGCCTGTCCGCGCCGATCAAGCCGAACCTGCCCGGGATCGAATCCTTCGCGGGCGAGGAGTATTTCACCGCGCAGTGGCCCGAGGATGGCGTCTCGTTCGAGGGCAAGCGGGTCGGTGTCATCGGTACCGGCTCCTCCGGCATCCAGGTTTCGCCGATCATCGCGCGAGAGGCGCAGGCGCTCACCGTCTTCCAGCGTTCCGCCAATTTCAGTGTGCCGGTGCCGAATCGGCCGTGGACGGATGCCGAGCAGGGCGAGATCCGCGCCACCTACCGGCAGCGACGCGAGAAGTCCTACTACGCGGGTGCCGCCACCCCGCACGCCTCGCTCACCACCAAGGCCCTGGACCTGTCGGCCGCCGAGCGTGCGGAGGCCATGGAGGACCGCTGGAACGGCGGCGGCGTGCTGTTCAACAAGGTGTTCCCCGACCAGAACAGCGATCTGGCCGCCAATGAGCTGGTGCGGGAGTTCGCGGTCGCCAAGATTCGCGCGAAGATCGACGATCAGGCGGTGGCGGACGATCTCATCCCCTACGACCACCCCATCGGCACCAAGCGCATCTGCACCGACTCCGGCTACTACGAGATGTACAACCGCGACAATGTGTCGCTGGTGAATCTGCGTCGCGAGGGCATCGAGGAGGTCACCGCGACCGGCATCCGTACCGGCGAGCAGTTCATCGAGCTCGACACCCTGGTGTACGCAACGGGTTTCGACGCCATGACCGGGGCGCTGCTGCGCATCGACCCGCACGGCGCGCGGGATGCCCGCCTCGGCGAGTCGTGGGCCGATGGGCCGGTCACCTATCTGGGCTTCGGCATTCCGGGCTTCCCGAACATGTTCAGCATCAACAGTGTCGGCACGCCGTCGGTGATGGCGAACATGGTGCTGCACTCCGAGCAGCAGCTGGATTGGGTGCTGGCATTGGTTCAGCACTGCCGCGCCAACGGGATTCGCACGGCCGAGGCGCGTGAGGATGCTGCGGTGAAGTGGACCGATCACCTGCTGGAGGTCGCGGAGGGCACGCTGTTCGTGAAGGCGAACTCCTGGTACATGGGCGCGAACGTCGAGGGTAAGAAGCGCGTATTCATGCCCTACATCGGCGGTTTCGGCAATTACCGCCGGTACTGCGACGAGGAGCGCGACAACGGCTACCCGAACTTCGAGTTGACCGCCTGACTCCGGAAACGCAACGAAACCGGCTCGCTTCCCCGTGAAGGCGTGCCGGTTTCGTCGTTACCGGATCAGGCGGGCAGGCCCAGACCGGTAGCCAGGACGGGCCACGACGCCTTCAGCGCGTCCTGCCAGTAACCCCACGAGTGGGTGCCGGTGGGCGTGAAGTCGTAGGTGGCCGGAATGCCGAGGCCGTCGAGCTTGGCCTTCAAGTTGTGGGTGCAGTAGTTGGTGGCGGCCTCGAGGCCCGCGCCGAGGGTGTTCTGGTTGACCCAGCCGCCGGTGCCGGGCAGGGTATGCGGGCCGTTGAGGGTGTCCCACTGGCCGGGGAGTCCGGAACCGCTGGAAATGAACAGGTTCAGACCGCGCAGCTGGTCGGCGTGCACGTAGGGATCGTTGGCGGCCCACATGGGATCGCCCTGCGGCCCGTACATGTTCTTGCTGTCGCCGCCGCCCGCGGCCACCACGGTATTGACGAAGTTGTAGCCGATCGGGTCGCTGATCTGCGCGCAGCCGCTGTAGGCGGCGACCGACTGGTAGAGCCCGGGCGCGGCGATGGGCAGCTGCAGCACCGAGGTGCCCGCCATGGACAGTCCGGCGATGGCATTGCGCCCGTTGGTGTTCAGCGCCTTGTCGATGAGCGGCGGCAGCTCCTCGGTGAGGAAGGTCTTCCACTTGTTCACGCCGAGCGTGGGATCTGTTGCGCGCCAGTCGGTGTAGTAGCTGAACCCGCCGCCGACCGGCTGCACCACATTGACGTTCTTGTCGGACAGGAAGTTCAGTACGTCGGTCTGCTTCTGCCAGGTCGCGGAGTCGGTGCCGCCGCCCGCGCCGTTGAGCAGGTACAGCACCGGGGTGGGCTGCGAGGTGTCGGCGGCACGCTGGACATCGACCTCGATGTTCTTGTCCATGGCAGCCGAGTAGACCTGGAGTTTCAGGGTGCGCGCGTCGGACGCGGTGCTGGAGGCGATCTTGGAGCCGTCGGCGGAGGTGCCCGCGTAGTTCAGCGAAGCGGCCGGGGCTGCGGAGGCGGTACCTGCGGCGACCGGTAGCAGAACGGTTGCCGTCAGGGCCAGCACGGCGCCGCCCCAGATCCTCTTCGAACGCACGCTAGATCTCCTTGCAGGTCGTTTCCAATTGGTAAGACTTGATTCACCAGCCTGTCATTCGGCAATAAGCATTTGCTGGCCCGAAGCTGAGCTCGGCCTGAGAGGGCGGCGGAACCGCTGGTCAGGCCCCGGAAATCGACTGTCGGTGAGCTGTCGATGGCTGTCGGCGCACTGTCGGTGCGCTGTCAGCGGGCGTCGGCAAAGTCATGGACACACCGGATGCACCGGCCGGAACAACCGGGCCGGGCACGAACCAGCCGTTGAAAGGCAGTCCCATGAACGACACCGCACTCGCCGATTTCGTCGCCGCCACCGCCGCCGAGTTCGATATGCCCGGCATGGCCGTCGGCATCTGGGTCGGCGGCCGCGAGATCATCGCCAATGTCGGCGTGACCAGCACCGAGAACCCGGTTCCGGTGACCGAGCACACCGTGTTCGCCATCGGCTCGACCAGCAAGACCTTCACCACCACCGCGCTCATGCGGCTGGTCGCCGAGGGCAAGGTCGACCTGGACGCTCCGGTCCGCACGTATGTGCCGGAGTTGAAGCTGTCCGACGAGCACCATGCGGCCACCATCACCGTGCAGCAACTGCTCAACCACACCGCCGGATTCGACTGGAATCTCATCAACAACACCGGTGAGGGTGAGGACGGTCTGGCCGCGTTCGTCGCCACGCTCTCGGAGCTGCCGTTGATCGCCGCACCCGGCGAGCGGCCGTCCTACAGCCAGGCGGGTTTCAATCTGCTGGGCCGGGTCATCGAGAACGTGACCGGTGAGCCGTTCGAAAAGGTCATCGCCGAAACGGTTTTGGAGCCGGTCGGGCTGCGCGAGAGCTTCTACTCCCGCGACGACATCATGACCCGCCGCTTCGCCGCCGGGCACGAGCGGCAGGAGAACGGCGTGCTCGAGGTGGCGCGGTCCTGGAAGGGCACTCGCGCCAACAACCCCGGTGGCGGGCTCGGCTCGACGGTGTCGGATCTGTTGCGCTGGGGCCGATTCCACCTCGGCGACGGCCGCGCCGAGGACGGCGGCACCGTGCTGCCGACCGAGGTGCTGCATCGGATGCAGCAGCCGACCGTCGCGTTGAGGGCGAGCACCATGGCGGACGCGTTCGGGCTGTGCTGGATGCTGCGTGACGTGGACGGCGTCCGCACGGTCGGCCACGACGGTTCCGGCTTCGGCCAGTTCGCCAATTTCCAACTGGTCCCCGAACGCGATTTCGTCGTGGTCGTCCTCTCCAACGCCAGCCCCGACGGCATCCCCGCCAATCAGGCCGTCATCCGCTGGGCCCTGGAGCACTACCTCGGTGTAATCGACAAGGACCCCGAGCCGGTCCCCTTCGACGCGGCCCGCGCCCCGGAACTGTTCGGCGTCTACGACATCGACGCCATGACCATGACCTGCTACGCCGAAGGCGACCAGCTCTACCTCGAATGCAAGGTCAAGCCCGAAATCCGCGCCGCCGCCCCCGAGGCCGAAATCCCCCAGGACCACCCGCCCTTCCCCTTCGGCCTGCTGCCCGGCAACACCGACGAATACGTCATCACCGCAGGCTCTTTCACCGGCCAACGCGGCTTCTTCAGCCGCAACGCCGACGGCGAGATCACCGGCATCGACCTGGCCGGACGCCTCTTCACCCGCCTCCCCTGACTACCCCCCCCGACCGCCGGGGTCTCACGAAACCCGCTTCCTCACAGCCGGTTCCGTGAGACCCCGGCATCGCCATGTCCGGAGCTCGGCGCTCTCGACGGCTGCGCACACCCCCGCGCGGCAACGGTCACTCACGGTTGGTCAGGTGGTCACCGCGCGGCCTCTGCCGCCAGTTGTTCCAGCGCATCGGAGCGGGTTAGTTCGCTGCCGCGGCGGTAGGCGGCGCGGAATTCGTCCTCACCTAGGATGGAGGTGAGTTCCGCTGTGAGAGTCGCTAGTTCGGGTTCGCCGTGATCGAAGATGCCGCGCAGGACCTCGCTGAGGCCGAGGGCAGTGGCGGAACCGGACGGATCGCCTTCCAGGAGGCGGAGTTTCGCCAGTTGTTCGGCGGCGTGGGCGACCGACTGGGCTACGGCGGCGGAGTCTCCGTAGACGACAGAGCCTTCGATCACCTGTAAGAGCAGGACGTGAGCGGCCTCGGGTTCACCCGCGGTGAGCCGGTTGGCAAGCCGTGCGACCGCGATGCGGTGGGCAGCCCAGGCGGCCGGGTAGGGCAGACGGCTGATGCGGTGCGCGAGCTGGTCGAGATCACGGTCGGCGCCGGTGATGTCGCCCGCGCGGCGGTGGAGTTCAGCACTCGAGAACAAGATGACCGCGGCGAGGCGGGCGAAGCCGGATTCGGCGGCCAGTCGCTGTGTGGCCTCGATATCACTTGCGGCCGAGGCCGATTCACCACCGCGCAGTCGCTCCAGGATGAGGGCCTCGCGGGTTGCGGAAATATCGTCCTCCGTATCGAGTTCGGAGGAGAGGGCAACGGCGCGGCCGAACGCCGCGAGCGCCAGCTCGTGCTCACCGCGCAGCGCATGGTCACGACCGACGGCGAGCACAGCCATTGTCAGCCCCCAGCGGTCGCCCGCGATCTCGAACCCGCGCAGGGCTTCTCGCCGGGACTCAGCCCCGGCGGGCAGCTGCCCCTGCCCGGTCAGCGCAATATCGCGCGCGAGATGCGCGCTGGCCCGCACCCAGGGGTCCGGCCAGGCCAGCGCCTGCTCGAGCTGTCGTTCGGCGAGCTTCTCGTCGCCGGTACGGGCCGCCATCAGCGCCGCCCAGAGCGGCAGAGCCGGATGGTATTCCAGTCCACCCGCCCGCACACAGTCCTCGATCAACGCCGACAACGTGCCACCGGCCGGTGGCGCACCGCCCATCAACGCGATCACGGAGAACGCGGCCTGCGCCTGAGCCGGAACATCCTCGCCCAGGCCGCGCACCGCGGTGAGCGAGCTCTCGAACTGGGTGCTCATCCCACGAATTCCCCAGTACCAGAACATCGCCCGAACCAGTCGTGCCGCGACCGGAGCACCGCCGACGAGAGCACCGCCGCTCTGAGCGCCACCGTCGGCCGTGACAACCTCAGTGCCGTCGCCCACACCACCGCCGTCCGCGGCGTCGGCCGTGACCGCGCCGCCCGGCCCTTCCGATGACGCGGCGAACTCACCGGTACCGGCGTGGCCGCTCGCTCGCTCGCCAGGTCCGGCCGAGCCGGTGACCCGCCGTACGGGTGACCGGGGGCTTGTGGAGCCGGTGTGCTCGCCGAGCGAGGCACGAAGTGCGGCTGCCATATTGGCGTGCTCGGCATCGAAAACGGCTATGGCGGTGAGCTGTTCGCTGCCGCGCATGAGCGGTTCGTAGTGTTCGGCCAGCATGAGGTAGTAGTCGGTGAAGCGAAGGACGAGGTCGTCTTTGGAGCGGGCGAGCTGATCTGCGGCGTAGGCGCGGATGGTTTCCAGCATGCGGTAGCGCGGCGGGTCGTCTGTGGTGGCTGTGACGAGGGATTTCTCGACGAGTGCGTCGAGGAGGTAGGGGATGTCGTCGGTGGGGAGGTCGGTGTCGGCGCAGACGGCTTCCAGTGCGTCGGCGGTCGCTCCACCGGGGAAAATGGAAAACCTTCGGGCCAGCAGCCTTTCGGGTTCTTCGAGCAGGTCCCAGCTCCACTCGACCAGGGCGAGCAGGGTGCGCTGACGGGGTAGGGCGGTGCGGCTGCCGGAGGCGAGCAGGCGGAAGCGGTCGCCGAGGCGGCGGGCCACCTGGTCGACGGACATGGCGCGCAGCTTGGCGGCGGCCAGCTCCAAAGCCAGTGGGAGACCGTCGAGTTGGCGGCAGATGGCGACCACGGGTGCCACGGTGGCCTCATCCAGTACGAAACCCGGACGCACGGCGGCCGCCCGCTCGGCGAACAGCCGGACCGCCGGGGACCGTTGGGCCACAACCGGATCCACGGTCTCCACCGGCGGTTCCAAGGGGTCGAGGTGGCACAGCACCTCACCGGTGATGGCGAGGGGTTCGCGGCTGGTGGCCAGCACGCGCAGTTGTGGCAGCCGGTCCAGCAGCCGCTCGGCGAGTTCGGCTGCGGCGGCGATGACGTGCTCGCAGTTGTCGAGCACAAGCACGGCCGGGCCGACGTCGAGCAGTTCGATCAGTCGCGCGGTCTTGTCGGGCCGTTCGGCGGTGCCGCTCTCGAGTGCGCCCGCCACGGCATCGGCGAGCTGATCGGGCGCGCCGAGTTCCGCCAACGGTACGAAGAACACCACGCCGGACTGCCGGTCCATGGCCTCGAGGGCGAGGCGGGTCTTGCCCGCGCCACCGGGGCCCACAATGGTGACAAGGCGCGAATCCGCCAGCAGCCCGACCAGTTCGGACAGCTCCGTCTCGCGACCGATGAAGCCGGTCAGGCGGGCCGGGAGCGCCTTGGTCGCGGGTTCTCTACGCGGAGCAGGTATTTCCAGCTCGCCGCGCAACAGCGCCAGATGGGTGTCGCGCAGTGCGGCGGACGGGTCGATGCCGAGTTCCTCGTCCAGACGGGCCCGCATGCCCTCATAGACCGACAGCGCATCGGACTGCCGTCCGGCGGCCGCGAGAGCCCGCATGCGCAGGGCGGCAAGCCGCTCGCTGAGCGGATTCTCCACGGCGGCGATATCGAGATCGGCGAGCACGTCTACATACTGGCCCAATTGAAGCTCGGCCTCGAAACGGTCCTCCTGCGCCGCGGAGCGCAACTCGTCCAACCGGGTGGCGCTGGCCTGGGCGAACGGCGCGTCCAGCACATCGCCGAGCGCGGGACCGCGCCACAGCCCCAAGGCCTCGCCCAGGATCCGCGCGGCGGATTCCGCGCGACCGGCGGCCAGTTCCGCGCGCCCCTGCCGCACCAGCTCTTCGAATCGATCGACATCCACGGTGATCCCGGGCAGCCGATAACCGCCGGTCCCGAATTCGATCGCGCCCACCCCGCGGAGCGCCTTGCGCAAGCGGGATACCAGCGCCTGCAGCGCACCGGCCGCGTCCGCAGGCGGCTCCTCACCCCACAACCCGTCGATGAGCGCCGTAACGGGCACGTCCCGTCCCGATTCCAACGCCAATCGCGCCAGCAGCATTCGCACCCGGAACCCGGGTATCTCCACCGGCGTCCCGTCCTCTGCATGAACCCGAACCGGCCCCAACACACCAACCTGCACCCCCGAAGTCTTCCAGACCGCCCCGACCCGAACCCGCCACCGACGCCCGCTGCCGCGCCGCTGCGCCCACAACCCCGCGCCGCTGTAGCCACAGCCCACGCCGCCATCGCCGCAGCCCGCGTCGCGGTGGCTCGCAACCCGCTCGATCATGGCCGTAGCCAACGCCATCCAAGGCCGGTGCCCATGAGAGACAGTTGCCCGCGCGAACCCGACCTGCGTCCAGCACTCGCGCCCCGGTACCGGTGTCATCGAGGCCCGCGGCCATTACCCGCGAGGTAATCGACTCGCGGCTGGGTGTGGGGCAGAGTCGGTCTCATGACCGACACGGAGATCACCACCGACCCGGTGGGTACGCAGCTGTTCGCCACCATGCCGTTCACCGAGGGACTCGGGGTCGAGGTGCTCGAGTGTGGTCCGGAGCTGGTGCGCAGCCGGCTGGGGTGGCGCGAGAACCTGTGCACGCTGGGCGGTTCCATGCACGGTGGCGCACTGATGTCGCTGGCCGATGGCACGGCCGCGGTGTGCGCCTTCCTGAATCTGCCCGAGGGTGCGCAGGGTACGACCACGGTGGAGTCCAAGACGAATTTCGTGCGCGCCCTGCGTTCGGGTCATGCCACCGCGACCGCGACGCCGCTGCATGCCGGGCGCAGTTTCATCGTGGTGGAAACCGAGATCCGTGACGACGCGGGCAAACTCGTCGCCAAGGTGACCCAGACCCAGGCCGTGCTCTAGGCGTACAGCTCTTCGATGAGGGTCGCGTAGCGGGCGTGAATCGGCTTGCGGCGCGGCTTCATCGTGGGGGTGAGCAGGTCACTGCCGGGCTGCCAGAATTCGGGCACGATGCGGAACTTCTTGATCTGTTCGACGCGCGACAGCTTGGCATTGGCGGCGGTGACGGCCGCGCCGATCATCACCTCGATCTCGGGGTGCGCGGCCAGCGTGACGGGATCGGTTGCCAGCCCGTGCTTTTCGGCGAATCCGGCGACGGCGTCCTGATCCAGTGCGATGAGCGCGACATTGTATTTGCGGTTGTCTCCCACCGCGATCGCCTGCGCCACCAGGGGACTGAAGGCCTTCACCCAGTTCTCGATGGTGGCCGGTGACATGTTCTTGCCACCGGCATTGATGATGAGTTCCTTCTTGCGGTCGACGATTCGCAGGTAGCCGTCGAAGTCGAGGTCGCCGATATCGCCGGTGTGCAGCCAGCCGTCGGCGTCGATCACCTCGGCGGTCTGCTCGGGCCGATTCAGGTAGCCCTTCATCACCAGCGGCCCACGCACCAGCACTTCACCGTCGTCGGCGATGTGAACTTCCAAGCCGTCCAACGGCTTTCCGACGGTGCCCATCTTCAGCCGCCCCGGCGGGCAGATCGACCCCATGCCGGACACCTCGCTCATGCCCCACGCGTCGCTGACCTCGATGCCGAAACCGTTGAACCAGCGCAGCAATTCGGGCGACACGGGTGCCGCGCCGGAGATGGCGATCTTGAGGTTGTCGAGCCCCAACGTCCGGCGAATCTTGGACAGCACCAGTCGATCCGCGATCGCATGCTGGGTCCGCAACGCCACCCCGATATGGTTGCCGTCGAGCCGGGCATCGGAGTACCGGCGGCCGACGGCCACCGACCAGTTCGCCAGCGCAGCCTTGGCCCCGGTGGCCTCCCCCAGCTTCTCCTCGATCCCCGTGCGCAGCTTCTGCCACACCTGCGGCACCGCCCCGAGCAGCGTCGGGCGGCAATCCGCCAGCCCCGGAGCGAATCCCGCCCGGTCGGCCACGGTGGTGATGGTATTGCCCAGTGCCATGCACAGATACAGCGCCGACCAGCGGTCCGCGATGTGCGCGGACGGCAGGAACGACAGCACCCGCTCCTGCTCGGTGGCGTCGGCGAGCCGGATGCTGGCGTCCACCATGGCCACCAGATTGGCGTGCGTGAGCTGCACACCTTTGGGCGCTCCGGTGGTGCCGGAGGTGTAGATGAGGGTCAGCACATCCTCGGGTCGCACTGCGCGCCAGGAGGATTCGAAGTCGAAGCCGGGATCGGCCGCGGCGGCCAGTTCGTCGAGGCTCATGCCGCCCTCGCCGTCGAGGCAGACGATGAAGCGGACGTCGGTGCCCTGGCGGCCCTGCTCGATGACGGGCAGGAACTGCGTCTCGCACACCACGACGGTGGCTCCGGAATCGCTCAGCAAATGATGGATCTGCTCGGGCGAGGAGGTGTTGTACATGGAGAACGGCACCCCGCCCAGATGCACGACCGCGGTGTCCACCGGATAGAACTCGGGCCGATTGGTCATCATCAGCGCGACCTTCGAGCCGCGCCCGACGCCGAGCGCCGCGAACCCGCCGGCCAGCTCCCGTGCCCGCGCACCCCATTGCCCGAAGGTCATGGTGACCCCGTCGCCCGCGGTGCGCACGGCGATCGCCTCCGGGTTGCGGGCAATGGTGGCCTGGAAGGCCTCGCACATGGTCGCGGGTACAGCTGTCATGACCTCGGTCGCTCCCTCGTTGGATCGAATCGCTAGGTCAGCATACTCAGAGCAAACGTACGGTTACGTAGGGGTAGGGCAAAACGGGCGTCCGCGGCTACCCGGCAATGATCGGCACCAGGTACGAACGCGCGAATTCGGCCAGCTCGTCCGGGGTTTCGAGATCGGCCAACCCACCCCGCACCAGGATCATCGAATGCACCACGCGGCAGCCGATTTCGGCCCGCGTGGCCAGGTCGGACGGGGCCTCGAACAATCCCGCGGCGGCAGCCCGGCCGAGGATTGCCACGGTGGCGGCCACGGACATGGCGAAGACACCCTCGCCATCGACGGTGAGCTTCACCAGGATTCGCTCGGGCTCGACGGCGAGCAGGCGCTCCACCAGCGGATGTGCGCGCCAGCGCGTGATGACGGTCACGAAGACCTCGGCGACCAGACCGCCGAGATCGGTGTGCCGGTCCGGGATGCCGGTGAGTTCGGCCAGGAAGGTGGCGACCTCGCGGCCGACCACGGCCTGCACGAGACCGTCGCGGGAACCCAGGCGCCGGTAGACGGTCACCCGGTCGACGCCGGCCTGCTTGGCCACATCCTCGATGGTCGTCTTCTTGACGCCGACCTTCTGGAATTGCACCAGCGCCGCGTCGAGGATGCGCGTCTCGATGTCATCGGCGGCATCCGTGCGGGTCAGCGGGGTTTTCGAGGCGGTCGTCACCGGATCCACGCTAGCAGGCGAACGACCGGTTGCAACAATCTCATGCGATTTGTTGCTGCAACATTGCAATCGAATTTGTTGCGCTGTACGGTTCCTGCATGGCTGAGAAGGCTGGCGCAACGAAGCGCCATTACGGCGACGAGGCACACGCCATTGCCGCCCGCGACGTCCACTTCGACTTCGAATCCGTTCCGCTGCACTACATTCCGGGCGAGGTGCTGGCCACCCATATCGTCGACGTCATGCACCTGGTGCTGCCGGAGGGTGAAAGGGCCATGGCGCAGGCACTTTCCGAGGCGCTCCCCTATATCGACGACGAGCGGCTCCGCGAGGAAGTGACCGGGTTCGTCGGGCAGGAGTCCATGCACGCGGCCAGCCACGAAGCGGCGCGGCAGCACCTGCAGGCGCTCGGCCTCGACGTCGACTCGTATGTGAAAGGTGTTGCCTGGCTGGTCGACCGGATCCTCGGCGATCACGGGCTGACCGGGCGAGCCAAGGAGCAGTGGCTCAAAGAGCGACTCGGGCTGTTCGCCGGGATGGAGCACTACACGGCCGTTCTCGGCGAATGGCTGCTCGAAGCCGACATCTTGGAGACCAAGGGCATGCATCCGGCCATGCTGGACCTGGTCCGCTGGCACGGCGCCGAAGAGGTCGAACACCGCAGCGTGGTCTACGACGCGTACATGCATCTCGATGGCGGCTACCTGCGCAAGGCCCGCACCGGCGTGCTGGCCAGCGCGACACTGCTACCCCTGTTCATCCTGTCGGCGGGCTACCTCTACCGAAAGGACCCGTCACCGGACAAGGGCCGCTTCTGGGGCCGCCAATTCCTGAGCGCGACCCGCCGCGGAGTAATCCCCAGCTGGACAGTCTTCTTCACCGAGATCCCCCGCTACCTACGCCCGGGCTTCCACCCATCCCAACTGGGCCCGATGGACACCGCCCTCCGCTACCTCGCCCACTCCCCCGCAGCCCGGGCGGCGGCCGAATGAGCACGGATCGCCCCTCTGGCACGAGCACCGACAGCGCCGCCGACCGGGCACGGAACCTCGCGCGCGACCATGCACCTCGTCATTCCGGCGTGCTCGTGGCCGGAATCCACGCTGGTGGTGTGGATCCTGGCCAAGAACACGCGGGGATGGCGGGCGGGTCACTCGCAGGGCCGACGCGACGTGCGGCTGCTCAGCCCATCGGGCTTCGGGTGCTGGGTGGGGTGATGGATGTCTACAAGCGGGTGTTCGTGAGCGGTGTGGCGGCGCCAGTGTTGTCTCCGGCCAATCCGGTGCGGCGCAGTGGGTTCGAGATCGCGACCGTGGTCGAGAGGCTGGAGCGGCCGGTGGCGGATGTGCTGGCGGTGACATTGCGGGCGGCCGGTGGGGGCGAGCTGCCGAGTTGGCGGCCGGGAGCGCATGTGGATGTGTTTCTGCCGTCGGGGCGGCAGCGGCAGTACTCGCTGTGCGGGGATCCGAACGATCGGCTGCGGTATCGGATTGCGGTGCGGTTGATTCCGGGCGGCGAGGGCGGGTCTCGGGAGGTGCACGAGGCGTTGTGGGTCGGGGATCGGGTGCGAATTCGCGGTCCGCGCAATGCTTTTACGTTGGTGCAGGCACCGTCGTATCTGTTTCTGGCGGGCGGGATCGGGATCACGCCGATGTTGCCCATGGTGCGGGCGGCAGGGGCACGCGGAAAGCTGGTGTACACCGGGCGGTCACGGGAGTCGATGCCGTTTCTGGACGAGTTGCCGCAGGCGGAGATTCGGCCCGATGACGAGTTCGGGCCGCCCGATGTGGCGGCGTTGATCGCGCGGGCCGAGCCGGGTGCGGCCGTCTACGTATGCGGTCCGCCCACGATGCTGGCGGCGGCGCAGCGGTGCCGATTCGCGCTGGATCCGACGGGATCGCTGCATACGGAACGGTTCTCGGCATCACCGGTGGTCGACGGGCGGCCGTTCGATATCACTCTCGCGCGCAGCGGCCGGACCGTGCACGTCGGCGCGGAGGAAACCGCGTTGGCCGCCGTGCAGCGGGTCGCGCCGGACGTGAATTACTCCTGCCGCCAAGGCTTCTGCGGAACCTGCAAGGTCGGGGTGCGCGCCGGTGCGGTGGATCACCGCGATCGACTCCTCACCGCCGCCGATCGGACCGACCGGATGCTGCTGTGCGTGTCCCGTGCTGCGGGCGACTCGCTCGTGCTCGATCTCTGAACCAGGAAGATTCATGTCGACTCACACGGAAACAACTGTGCCGCACTCGGATTCGGACTCGACCGAGCACGTCCACATCGCGATCGTCGGGGCCGGGTTCGGGGGCATCGGGCTGGCGGTCAAACTGCGCGAAGCCGGGTACGAGGATCTGGTGATTCTCGAGCGGGCGGACGATCTCGGCGGGACCTGGCGGGCCAATACCTATCCCGGCTGCGCGTGCGATGTGCCGTCACAGTTGTACAGCTACTCGTTCGCACCGAATCCGGACTGGTCGCGCACCTATGGGCGGCAGCCGGAGATTCTGGAGTATCTGCAACGTGTGGCCCGGGACCATGATGTGTTGCGGCACATCAGGTTCGGCGCGGAACTGCTGGACGCGCGGTGGGATGACCGGCACTCGGTGTGGCAGGTGCGGACCGCGCGCGGCGACCTCACCGCCGACATCCTGATCTCGGCGGCGGGCATCTTCGCCGACGCGAAGTACCCCGAGCTGCCCGGACTGGATCGGTTCGAGGGCAAGGCATTCCACTCCCTGCACTGGGATCACGATCATGACCTGACCGGTGAGCGGGTGGCGGTGATCGGCACCGGCGCGTCGGCGGTGCAGTTCGTGCCGGAGATCCAGCCGCTGGTCGGGCGACTGCTGTTGTTCCAGCGGTCCGCGCCGTGGATCGTGCCACGCCTGGACCGGCCCACGCTCGGCGTGGAACGGTCATTGCTGCGACGGATTCCACTCGCCCAGAAGGCGATCCGGGGCGGCTGGTACGCGGCAATCGAAGGTTTCGGTCTGATCTCCTTGGTGGACAAGCGGTTCCGGCATCCCTATGAGGCGCTCGGCCGGCTACAGCTGCTGCGGCAGGTGCGCGATCCCGCCCTGCGCGCGACGCTGACACCCGACTATGTGATCGGCTGCAAACGTGCCATCTTCTCCGATGCCTATCTGCCCGCGCTGGATCGGCCGAATGTCGAGGTCGTCACCGAGGCCATCGCCGAGGTGCGCGAGCGTTCGATCGTGCTGCGCGACGGCACCGAGCATCCGGTCGACACCATCATCTACGGCACCGGATTCACCTCGATCCCCTCTGCCTATCAGCGCTATGTGGGCCGGCACGGGCAGTCCATCGCGCAGCTGTATCACCTTGAGCCGCAAAGCTATCTGGGCGCGACCGTGGCCGGGTTCCCCAACTTCTTCTGCACCCTCGGGCCGTTCGGGGCGGCCGGGAACCAGTCCGCCATCTACATGATCGAATCGCAGATCGCCTACATCGTCGATGCGTTGAAAACGATGCGCGACAAGGGAATCAGCCGAGTCGAACTGCGTCCGGAGGTGCAGGACGACTTCCTCGACGAGATGGACCGCCGCAGCGCCGACAGCGTCTGGCTGACCGGCGGCTGCCAGAGCTACTACACCACCGCCGACGGCCGCAATGCCGGGCTGTATCCGAACTGGAGCTTCGAATACCGCAGGCGCACCAGGCGCTTCGACGCCGAGTCCTATCTGATGACAACCGAAGCCGCGATCACAGAAATGAGCCGCTGATGTCCACGCCGCGCTGTCTCCCCGGCCCCGGACCGTTCCGTCCCGCAGGCAGGGTCGCGCTGATCACCGGGGCAGGTCAGGGGATCGGCCGCGAACTCGCCGCCATCCTGTACCGGCGAGGCGCGTCGGTCGCCATTGTCGATGTCGATGCCGTGGCCGCCACCTCGCTGGCCGCCGAATTGGGTGAACGAGCGCTGCCGGTCATCGCCGACGTCTCCGACCGGGCCGCCATGGCCGAGGCGATTCCCCAGGTGGTCGCCTATTTCGGGCACCTCGACATCGTGGTGGCCAATGCCGGTGTGGTGCCGCGGCCCGCGACCCTGCGCACCATCGCGCCTGCGGATTTCGACCGCGTGCTCGATATCAATCTCACCGGGGTGTTCAATACCGTGCACCCGGCGCTGGACCACATCATCGCCGCGCGTGGGCATGTCGCGGTCGTGTCCTCGTGTGCCGCGTTCGCGCCGGGTATGGGTGGCGCGCCGTACATGATCAGCAAGGCGGCAGTCGAGCAGTTGGGGCGGGCGCTGCGGGTCGAGCTCGCGGCGCACGGGGCCTCGGCCGGGGTCGCGTATTTCGGGATCGTCGACACCGAGATGACGCAGGCGACCCTCGACCGGGACGATCTCGGTCGCCGCATCGAGGCGCTGCTGCCGTGGCCGCTGAATACCCGCATCAGTGCCGCGCAGGCCGCACGGACACTCGCCGATGCCATCGAAGCGCGTGCGGCACAGTCGATCTCACCGCGGGCGTGGGGGCCGTACGCAATGCTGCGCGGAGTGATCAACACGGTGCTCGATTACGGCCTCGCGCATGATCCGCGAGTGCACGCACTCCTACGCGAAGTCGAGCGCCGCAGCCTCGGAAAACCCGCCTCATCAGCGATTATGCCCATGGACACGGGCCGGGTTGAGGCGCATTATTGATCTCACATCCGGTGCCGTTCGTCGGGGGGACGACAAAGGAACCCTCCCGGACGGATCGGATACGGAAATGTTCACCAAGAAGATGATGGCGACAACGGTGTTCGCCATCGCGGCCACGGGCATCACCATGGCGACGGCACACGGCGAGGCGGGGCTCGCGGATGTCACCCTCAATGCGATGGATGGCCAGGTCGGCTACACCACCACGCTGGCGGCCGACCACTCCAATGCCCTGATCACGCTGGCCTCCGGCCATTTCGTGCTCGCACCGGACGCGGTACAGGTCGTCGGTGACGACGGCACCCTCGTCGGGTCGATCCCGATGACGCTCACCGCGGCCGACACCGGCCAGATCCTGCAGGTCTCACCCACATTGAACAGTGACACCTCGCTGACCCTCACCCCGGTGGGCGGCCCGGCGGTGGCCGCGACCAGCGCCCAGGATCTGCCGTTCATGCACAACGCCGATGCGGACGGCGGCGCGATCCTCGCCGGCGCAGTGGTCGGCTGCCTGGTCGGCATCGTGATCGGAATCTGGTTCTTCCTGGTCGGCGCGATCGTCGGCTGCGCCATCGGTGCGGCCATCGGCGGCTTCATCGGCGCGGTGTCCTAGGCATTCGATTCCCTTGCGGGTCGGGTGAACAGGAGGTCACGCCGGATAGCGGAGGCGTCGGTGCCGATGCCTCCGCCGACGGATCGTGTTATTTGATCAGCTTGTCCCGCAACTGTTCGATGGTCTTGCCCTTCAGGCCGAGGCCCTCCTTCAGGTACTTCTCGACGGAGCCGTACTGGCTGTCGAGCTGGTCGATGCCAGCCTGCAGGTAGCTGCGGTCGACGCCGAGCAGCGGGGCGTAGATCGCCGCTGCCGCATCGCCCTTCGCGGCCTTGATCTGTGCCAGCGTGGCCGAATTCGTGGCCGCGAGGTAGTCGTTGCTGAGCAGGTAGTCGCTCATGATGGTCGAACTATCGACGCGGGCGATGCTCTGCAGCAGGAAGGCCGTCCAGCCGGTGCGGTCCTTGCCTGCGGTGCAATGGAATACGGCCGGACCATCCTGATCGGCCAGCTGGGTGAGCAGCTCGGCGAACTTCCCGCGTTCACCGGCATCGGCGACGAAGGAGCGGTTGAGATCCTGCATGAATTTCTTCGCCACGTCCGGGGAAGTGAGATTCGGGGTACTGCTGGACAAATTCCCGCCCAGGATCGGGATATTGACGTAAGCCGCGCCCGCGGGCACCCGGTCGGCCTTCTGCGCGATCTCGTCGGCGCTGCGCAGATCGAACACCGAACCCAGGTGCAGGCCATTGAGGGTGGCCAGATCGGCGTCATTGGGAGTCAACGCATTCGAGCGGTAGAACACACCCTTGTTCAGGTGATGATTGCCCTGGCCACGGTAGCCCTCACCGGTTCCGGCGAGGTCACGGAAGTTGACGACGCTCGCCAACCGGGGCGCGTCCGCACCCTGCTCGTGATGGGGCTTCGCCGACGCGACCGGCATCCCCAGCATCGCCGAATCGGCCACGACCGAACCGACCATCGGAGACGCGAGCAGACCCGCGGCGATCATGACAACGATTCCACTGCGCCGCACTGAAACTGACACCTACAAACTCCTGTTCACGCGCAACACCCGCAGCCACACTCCGTGACTGCGGGTGCCACAAATAGATCGCGACAGGTATATCGGCGGCATATGAACCGAAAGCAATCGCGCGGCGAACAGTCCAGCGGCACTTCGGAAACCCGGAACGGCGGGAAACATATATGGTTTCCGCCGATCCCCGACTAGACAGATGCCATGCCAATCCTGGTCGAACCCACCACCCGGCTGCACGCCGCATGGCTCGAGGCACACACGGAATGGGGCCCCGGCCATCACGAAGACGGCTTCGGCCTCCAGCACTCCGACGACGTCACCTCCCCAACCGGTTTCGCCACCTGGGTCGCCACCCTCACCACCCCACCCATCACCTGCACCTACCGCTGGATCCTCGACGCCGATCGCATCCTCGGCGGCATAGCCCTCCGCCACTACGACACCGGCCTCGGCCACATCGGCTACGGCATCCGCCCCACCGCCCGCCGCCAAGGCACAGCCTCCTGGGCCCTCGCAGCAATCCTCCCCGAAGCCCACTCCCTCGGCCTCACCCAAGTCGCCCTCGTCTGCGCCCCCGACAACCTCGCCTCGATCCGCACCATCGAACGCAACAGCGGTGTCCTACAAGGCATCCGAACCACCCCACTCGGCCCAGCCCGCCACTACCGCATCGACCTCACATGACACCAGCCACCCCGAACATTCCAAGATCAGGGAGTTCTCATGGAGGTGATCCGGACAAAATTCCGCAGTGAGAACTCCCTGATCTTGAGTCCAGCCCTGGGCTCTCGTCGCGAACAGCCGCGCGGCGCTACCCGGACGCCTTCCCGGCAGCCTCCGAAGCCGATGCGCCCGTGCCAGTTTCGGCTGATCCAGCGGCCTCGGACGCTGCCGCAGACCTCGCCCCCGGAGCCTTCGCCGCCCCTTTCATCTGCAGCCCCTTGCCACCAGGGGCCTTGAGGCCGCCCTTCATGGCCAGACCCTTACCACCGGGGGCCTTCAAGCCACCCTTCATACCCAGACCGCCACCGGCCGGAGCCGCCTTCGGCGCCTCGACCACAGCCTCGGCGACAGCAGCCTCGGCCTTGACCGGCTCCGGTTCGGAAACCGGTTCCGGCTCTTCGACCTTCGGGGTCTGAACAACCTTCAAGTTCTCCGTCAGGACCGACGCCTCGACACGGGCGATCGACTGCAGCATCAACTGCGCCACGTCGACGACCTCGACACCCTGGCCGACCTCGCCACCATCCTTACGCGCGGTCACACCATCGGTCAGCATCACGCGGCAGAACGGGCAGCCGGTCGCGATCATCGACGGCTCGTTGCCGCCCTTGAGCGTGTCCAATGCTTCGTCGACGCGGTCGACGTTGATGCGCTTGCCGAGGTTTTCCTCCATCCACATGCGGGCGCCACCGGCACCACAGCACATGGAACGCTCACCGTGACGCGGCATCTCGACCAGGGTCGAGCCGGAGGCTTCCATCAACTCACGCGGCGCGTTGTAGATCTTGTTGTGCCGACCCAGGTAGCACGGGTCGTGATAGGTGACGTTCTGCGCCACCGGCGACACCGGCACCAACGACTTCGCCCGCACCAGGCGGTTGAGCAACTGGGTGTGATGCACGACCTCGTAGCTGCCACCGACCTGCGGGTACTCGTTGTTCAGGGCGTTGAAGCAGTGCGCACAGGTGACGACGATCTTCTTCTTCGACGCCTCCACACCCTCGAACACGGTGTTCAACAACTCGATGTTCTGCATCGCCAACTGCTGGAACAAGAACTCGTTGCCCGCACGACGCGCCGAGTCACCGGTGCAGGTCTCTTCCTGACCGAGCACCATGAACTTCACGCCCGCGGTCGCCAACAACTCGGCCACAGCCTTGGTGGTCTTCTTGGCGCGGTCTTCATACGCACCCGCGCAGCCGACCCAGAACAGGTACTCATACCCGTCGAAGCTGTCGGCGTCACGGCCGTAGACGGGGACCTCGAAGTCGACCTCGGAAATCCAGTTCAACCGGTCCTTGGAGTTCTGACCCCACGGGTTGCCCTTGTTCTCCAGGTTCTTGAACAGACCCGCGAGCTCGGACGGGAACTCCGACTCGATCAACACCTGGTAGCGGCGCATATCGATGATGTGATCGACATGCTCGATATCCACCGGGCACTGCTCGACGCACGCACCACACGTGGTGCACGACCACAGGACTTCCGGATCGATGATGCCGCCGGACTCTCCGCCCTGTGCGGGCGCGACCAAGGCTCGTTCTCCCTCGGCGCGTTCCGAATCCGACAGCTTGTCCTCGTCACCATGAGCCAGCAGATACGGAGCCTTGGCATAGGTGTGGTCACGCAGCGACATGATCAACAGCTTGGGAGACAATGGTTTTCCGGTGTTCCAGGCCGGACATTGGGACTGGCAGCGCCCGCATTCGGTGCAGGTGGTGAAGTCGAGCAACGCTTTCCAGGTGAAATCCTCGACCTTGCCGACGCCGAAGGTATCCACGTCCGGATCTGCGGAGTCCATGTCCAGGTTCTTGCCGCCGGACATCATGGGCTTGGCCGCACCCAGCGCGACCGAACCGTCGTCCTCACGCTTGAAGTAGATATTGACGAATGCCGAAAGCCGGTGCCACGCAACACCCCAGGTGAGCTTGCGGCCGATGAGGTAGAGGAATGCCGCGCCTGCAAGCATTTTGACGAAGGCGAAGACCGAGATCAGCACCGGACTGGCGGGCAGCAGGCGGGCGACCTGCAGGGTGAACGGATCGGTCGAGGCGTGCCCGCCGCCGTAGGTGGCGATCTTTCCGGCTTTGACGAGCACATCGCCGAAACCATGTGTGAGCACGATCAATTCGATGATGTACGCGGCGACGAAGTTCGACCCGGCGAACCGGGAGAGTCGCTCCGGACGCCGCGGATGGTTCAGCTGGCGGATGGCGATCAGCGCCACGATCCCGATCACCGTGGCCAGGCTGAATATTTCCTCCAGCAGCCGGTATCCGGCGGTCTCCCCCACGATCGGCCAGTGGAATTCCGGGTCGAACGTCTGCCCGTACGACTCGAAGTAGAAGAGCATCCCGACCAGGAACCCGGTCATCACCAGCCAGTGCGCCCAGCCCACGGATCGGAACTTGCTCATCCGGGTATGCGCGATCACCTCCACGACAACGGTTTTCGCCCGCGGCAGCACCGGCCGCAGCCGCGACCGATCCGCCTGCCCCGCCCGCAGGACGCGAACCATCCGCCCCAGCCCGATGGCCAGCGTCCCCCAACTCAGCAGGGTGACGACTGCACCGATGATCCCCAATACGACCGTCGTGGTACTCACGATCCCGACCTCCCCCCGGCCCGAGCAGCACCGGCCACAAACCAGATCGATGCTACCCGCCAGTAACTTACGCTGTTGTCTGCATCATGACATCGCCGGCGGGCCCGAGTCCACCCTGTCGGGCTATGACATGAACACCCTTGCGGCAGAGCGCATATGAGGATTACGGTGTTCGTCCCCAGCCTCCAGACCGGCCCCAATAAATTCAGTACCGCCCCGACACAGGCGCTGTTAACGTTGAGACACAACAACAACGGAAGGAATGGCAATGACCGGGATCGCGGATACCACGCTCGCGTGGTGGCACGTCGCCGGTGATCGCCTAGACGGTCCGTAAGGGTTTTCAGACCCTTCACACGGGCCGTTCCCGGCGGATTCACCGCCGACGGAACGGCCTTTTTCGTTGGGCCAGTAGCTCCAATTGGCAGAGCAACTGTTTTGCACACAGTAGGTTCCGGGTTCAAATCCCGGTTGGTCCACGCAACCGCGCCGCAGAGCGCGGTACCCACTTACGCCTGTAGCTCAGCGGCAGAGCGACGGTCTCCAAAACCGGACGTCGCAGGTTCGAGTCCTGCCATGCGTGCAACACATTCCAGCCACTTCTCGTCGGTACGGGGTGCGGCGGCTATCCGAGTTGCGACGTGAGTTCGCGGGTCATCCAGATCGAGTTGCCCCGGACCGGATTCGGGGTGATGCGGCCACTCTTGTAGAAGTCGATCTTTTCCAGGACGCGGAACGACGCGGCATTCCAGTCGCGCACCGTAGCCCACAAACGCCGCCGCCCCGTTGCCGCGGCAGCCTCGACGACTGCCCGGCCCGCTTCGGTGGCGTATCCATTCCCGTGCGCCCACCGGGCGAGTTCGTAGGCTATCTCCGGTTCGTCGAAGGACGCCTCGCCGATGGTCAGTCCGCAATAGCCGATGAACTCGCCGGTGGCCAGCAGCTCGATAGGGAGTAGGCCGAGCCCCGGAGCAGCCGTAAGAGGGTTGGCTCGCAACCGGTCTCGCACTTCTTCGACGGTCGGCCGCCCGGCCGCGTCGAAACTGCGGACGGATCGCGCATCCCGCTCCATCCACATCGCACGGTATTCCTCCGCGTCGGAGGGAAGCCACCGCCGCAGCCGCAGCCGCTCGGTCGAAAGACTCGCCGGGAAGTCCGTATAGGCCGCCACCATCCCAATCTAGTTGACTCGCAGGGCATTCAGGTGCGTACGACCAGTCTCGGATGCTGCCAGTGAACTGCCAGGACGGTCGGGAATGCTCGGTTGGATTCGAATCCGATCGAAGGGATCACTATGACCGAGTCCTTGCCGGAAACCGCTGTTGTGCGGGTCGGCCGAGCGAGTTTCGAGCCCGGCAACTATGCGGAGTTCGAGGCTCTGATCAGGAAGCAGGCGGATTATCTGGTGCCGGCGATCAAAGAGTTGCCGGGGCTGCTGCACTGGTTCACGGGTGTTTCGCCGGATGGGTCCACGGTGCAGATCAGCGTGTGGGATTCCGAAGAGCATGCGAAGCAGATGGATGACCTGAAGTTGATGGCTGTGGTCGCGCGTGGGGAGATGGAGGCGATCGGAGGGAAGTTCGAGCGGCCGATCATCAATTACCCGATGACCTGGACCATCTGACGCCGCCGAGCGACGGCGACGCCTGAAGAGGCGCATTCGCCGAAACTGGGAAATACTTGCCGACGCGGCCCACCCGAAATGGGCTGCGCGGCGAGACCCGGTGGCGTTTGGAGTGTTCGATGGTGGCGGCGGAAACGACCGACACTGTGCTGTTGCCGCGGACGGTGCTGCGTCACGCACTCGGGGCCGGGGTGGAGCGCGAGCGCGTCGCCCGGGACTGCGGACTGTCCGAGTGGCAGACCACCGACGGCAGCGTCCGCACCCCGAGCGGCATCTACCTGCGCACCTGGGAAGTGGTGGAGCACGAACTCGGCGGTGAGGACACCGCCATGCACATCGCCGACCGATATGTCATGGGCGAGGCCGGATTACACGACTACCTCTTCTCCACCGCACCCACCCTCGGCGCCGGACTGGCAACGGTAGGCCCCTTCATCGGCGCGATCAGCACCAACTTCCATTTCGAGCCGGGCCCCGAAACCGAGGACGAGGTCAGCTTCGAGATCACCATGATCAACGGCGAGGGCCGCGGCAAGGACCTCGCCATGCAATGGGGCACAGCCGCATTGCTGGCCCGAGGCCGCCTAGCCACCGGCATCGCGGTAAACCCGGTCCGAGTCGCATTCCGACAGTCCGCACCCCGCCGCCACGCCGGCATGATCGCATCGCTCGGCACCACCGCCATCGATTTCGACGCCCCCGTGGACAGCCTCACCCTCCGCAAGTCGGACCTCAACCTCCCCCTACACACCGCCGACCCGAACCTAGCGGCCCTCCTCCAACGAGTGGCAGCATCCACCCCCACCCCACCCCCGCAGGCCACCACCTGGCTCGACCACCTCGCCATAGTGATATCCACTGCCCTCGAAGACAATTCAGCCACAGTCGACGCCGTAGCCCGCCGCCTCTTCCTGAGCCGCCGCACCCTC
Organism: Nocardia sp. NPDC059240; assembly: GCF_042753865.1. Lineage (NCBI taxonomy): Bacteria > Bacillati > Actinomycetota > Actinomycetes > Mycobacteriales > Nocardiaceae > Nocardia > Nocardia sp. NPDC059240. The sequence continues at coordinate 108,091 of NZ_JBHZAC010000015.1, forward strand.
CAACGCCGCCTAGCCGACCACGGCACCACCTGGCGCACCGAACTGGACCGCGCCCGCCGAACCCGCTACGAATCCGCCGCCCCCGACTCCGACCAAGCAGCCTTACTCGGCTACGCAGACCCCCGCTCCGCCCGCCGCGCCACCCAACGCTGGAACACCGCACCCCCCGCCGACCGAACCCCCATGGCCGACAGGTGATTACAAGTGGGGCGGGCGGGGCTCGAACCCGCGACCAATGGATTATGAGTCCACGGCTCTAACCGACTGAGCTACCGCCCCGGACCGCGCTTGCGCGCGGGCGTCGCGATGATATCGCGAGGGGGGTGGGAATGCCTACTTGACTCGGGGGAATGGGGGGATGGGAGTGTCCTGCCCCGGGGAAGGGGGCACGACACGGCGGGGGTCAGTAGGCGGGGTGGTCGGCGATCTTGTTGAGTTCGAGCTGGTAGTAGAGGACGCCGAGGCCGAAGAGGAAGTTGAGGAGGAAGCCGAGGATGGGCTGGCAGGTGCCTTCGAGGCCGGCGGCTTCCTGGGTCTGGCGGATGCGGGTGCCGGTGCGCCAGAAGCTGATGATGGCGGCGATGCCGGTCCAGGACAGGAAGATCATGACCAGGAGGGGGCCGGCGACGGGGGCCTCGGGGTCGCGACGGAGTTCGGCCATCTCCTTGTGGATCTTGTAGTACCAGACCAGGAAGTAGATGCCGAGGGTGATGAGCGGCCAGACGAGCCACACCAGCACCGGGTTGCGAGGCTTGATCGGCGTGGCGAGGGCGGTGGTCATGCTGATGAATCCTTTTGTTGTGATGCGGAATTCGATTCCCCGAACCAGGGTGCCCGGGAAACGTATCCACAAGATCGTGACCGGATCGTGAAGCGTTAATGTGGGTGCCGACCACGATCGCAGGAGGAACGATGGCGAATCTGTTCGTGAACGTGTTGCGGGGACATCAATGGCTCTACGAGAACAGCAACGGGCTGGTCGGACACAAGTTGCTGTTCGGTAACCCCACCCTGCTGCTGCGGACCGTCGGGCGGAAGACGGGACAGCAGCGGACCAATGCGCTGACCTACGCCAAGGACGGCGACGCCTACCTGGTGACCGCCTCCAATGGCGGCTCGCCTCGACCGCCGGGCTGGCTGGCCAATGTGAAGGCCAAGGGAGACTGTGAGATTCAGGTCGGTACCAAACGGATACCGGTCACCGCGACGGCCACCTATCCGGACGATCCGGACTATGCGCGGCGGTTCGAGCTCGCGGACAAGGTGAATCAGGGCCGGTACGCGCAGTATCAGACTATGACGACGCGCCCGATTGCTGTGGTAGTGCTCACGCCGCGCTGATTCGGGTTTCGACTGGACGCGACAGGTAAGGGTCGACTATCCTCTCGGGCTAGAGGGGAGTACTTCCCAAGAATCATTCCGGTCAGTACGGGCCGCGCCGTCGCGTCCCCCGGGTGATCGCCCACGGACATGGGTGAAGGAGACCTCGGCTGGTTTTCCCTGCCCGAGGAGGTCCAATGAGTCCTACCCTGTCCGTTCTCGCAAGTTCCCCCAGCATCGACACCGTCGGCACGCCCTGGTTGTGGGGCGGCACCATCGTGGTGGTGCTGGCCCTGCTGATCTTCGACTTCGCGCTCACCCGCCGCCCGCATGAGGTGTCGATGCGGGAGGCGATCGGCTGGACCGTCTTCTACATCGCGCTACCGGTCGTGTTCGGCGTGTTCCTGTGGATCAACAACGGCTCCACCCCGGCCACCGAGTTCTTCACCGGGTATCTGCTGGAGAAGTCGCTGTCGGTGGACAACCTGTTCATCTTCATGCTGCTGCTGTCGGCCTTCGCGGTTCCGGCCGCACTCGCCCAGCGGGTGCTGCTGTACGGCATCGCCGGCGCGCTGGTGCTGCGCGGCATCTTCATCGCGCTGGGCGCGGCCGCCCTGGCCAGCCTCGACTGGGCATTCCTGCTGTTCGGCCTGATCCTGCTGGTCACCGCCGTCAAACTGCTGGCCGACGCACTGAGCGGGCACGAACAGGACGTCGATATCTCCACCATGAAGTCGGTGCGCCTGCTGCGCCGCTTCTGGCCGGTCACCGACGACTACCAGGGCACCAAAATGGTGGTGCGCGAACAAGATCCGGCCCAGCCGTCGAAGATGCGCCGCGCCCTGACCCCGCTGGCCCTGGTCGTGGCGGCCGTCATGGCCACCGACGTCGTCTTCGCCGTCGACTCGGTCCCCGCGGTCTACGGCGTCACCGGCGACCCGTTCCTGGTCTTCGCCACCAACGCTTTCGCCCTACTCGGCCTGCGCGCCCTCTACTTCGTCTTGCACGCCGCCCTCTCCCGCCTGGTCCACCTCGCCTACGGCCTCGCCGCCATCCTCGCCTTCATCGGCGTGAAACTGGTCCTGCACTGGGCCCACGGCATCTGGAACGGCGTCCCCCAAATCCCCACCCTCGCTTCACTCCTGGTGATCGTGGTGGTCCTCACCACGGTGACCCTCACCAGCCTCGCCGCCACCCGCAACCAGGAAACTCCCGAGGACAGCAACGTAGCCTGAAACCATGCTGCTGAACCGTTCCCGGCCGCCACGGCCCGAACAGATCAATCGGGTCGTGGCGGAGTTGGAGCTCCCCGACGCCGTGTTCAAAACGTCGCCGTGGCAGCCTCGGGAGCTGGTGGAAACCGGCCTGCGGCAATGGTTGCGGTGCTGCGGGGCCGCTATGCGGGACGATCAGGTGATCGGGATGCCGTCGCATGCGGTGGATGAGGCTTGGCACGGGCTGATCTTGTGCACCAAGCGGTATGCGCGGTTCTGCGACAGCGCGTACGGCAGGTTCCTGCATCATTTCCCCGACGGCGAAGGCAGCGGGTCGGGGGATCCGATGGCCGATCAGTTGGGGCGGACCGTGGTGGCCTGGTCGTTCGTGGCGCAGCCGGGTGAGAAATGTGTGCTGTGGGATCTGGATAGCGTTGTCGGAGTGGATCATCCGTGGGGTATCCCGGCGGAACGGGTCCACTCCATCGAGGCTGCGCTGCGGGCGGGCTGACCGACCCATCGGATCGGGCTAGCTGCCGCCTCCTCCACCACCGCCACATCCGCCGCCGCCGCAACCTCCACCGCCGCAGGAGCTTCCACCCCCGCATCCGCCGTGGCCGCCGCCGCAGCCGCTATGGCCGCCGCCGCAACCGTGGCTCTGCCCGCCACCACTGCAGCCGCCGCTGCCACCCCCGACATGACCGGTCCAGCCGGATGCGCCGAAACTCCACACCCGGTGGCGATGTCGGCGACGCGGCCGAGCAGATGTCTGGAAATGGGCCACGATGATCGTGATCACGCTGACGGCGATGATCCCGACGCCGATCACCAGGCTGATCGTCTTGAATACGGTCTCGATCACAGGTTCCCTCCCCTGCCTGCGCTAGCTGCTGCCCCCGCCGCAACCTCCACCGCCGCAACTACTGCCCCCGCCGCACCCGCTACTGCCACCACCGCACCCGCTACTGCCACCACCGCAGCCGCTACTACCGCCCCCGCAGCTGCTACCGCCGCCACAACCGCTGCCCCCGTCGGACCCACCACTGTCGCTGGATCCGCCCCAGTCGCCGCCGCCGTAACCCCAGCTCCTGTCGCGCCTGCGCCGATGATCGGACCCACCACCGGCAATACTGCTGGCGACCCCGACCAGCGCGATCATGATGATGACAAAGATTGCGATGCCGAACATCATGGCCTCCTCCCCCTGTATCACGGCCCCTCCGACCGCGAGGTACAGCGAAAGCTACGCCGGAACGAATCCCCACGACAAACCCATTTTTCGGGGGACTCGTCCGTGGTGTGAGTCCCCCGAGAAACGGGTAATCCCTACGTCAGCTTGACCCGGGCGGCGAAGAAGCGGGCGACCGAGGGGGCGTAGCGGTTGAAGCGGTATTGGAGCCAGGCTTCGGGGGTTACCGGGACGACCTCGCGGCCGTTTTCGACGGCCTTGAGGATCTGGGCGGCGACCTTTTCCGGGCCGTAGCGGCGGGCCGCGTAGAGCTTGTCGTAGCGCTGCTGCTTGGCGGCTTCCTCTTCGGCGGAGATGCCCGAGAAGCGGGTGGTGGCAACGATATTGGTGTGCACGATGCCGGGGCAGATGGTGTGCACTTCGATACCCTTGGCGGCCAGTTCCGCGCGCAGGCAGTCGGAGAACATGAAGACCGCCGACTTGGAGGTGGAGTAGGCGGCGAAGCCCTGCTGCGGGGTGTAGGCGGCCATCGAGGAGAGGTTGACGATGTGGCCGCCGAGGCCGCGGTCGGTCATGGCCTTGCCGAAGGCGCGGCAGCCGTTGATGACTCCGTGCAGGTTGATGTTGAGCACCCGGTCGAATTCGGCCGCCGAGGTGTCGAAGAAGTCACCGGCCGCGCCGACGCCCGCATTGTTGATGAGGATGTCCGGGACGCCGTGGGCGGCGATGACGGTGGCCGCGTGCTCGTTCACGGCGTCGGCGGAAGACACGTCCAGTTGGTAGGCATGCGCCTTACCACCTTGGGCCGCAATGAGTTCCGCGGTCTCCTTGGCCGAGTCGAGGTTGATGTCCGACAGCACGACCTCGGCCCCGCTGCGCGCGAACGCCAGCGCGGTCTCGCGCCCGATGCCACTGCCACCACCGGTGATCACCAGCAGCTGATTCTCGAAAGCCCGCTGCTGCGCACCGACTTCGGCCCGCTTGAGCCCGCGCGAGGTCTCCCCTGTGCGGAGCGCGTCGATGAGTTCGACGGTGGAGGTGGCCAGCAGTTCCGGATGCGAGAACGGCAGCCAGTGCCCGCCGCCGACCTCACGCCGGTACAGGGTAGGCGCGTACTCCTTGGTGTCGGCGTAACCGGCGGGCCGCACCGCCACATCGCGGCGCGCGATGATCAACTGCACCGGCACCTCGGTGCGCCGTTCACGCGGATCGCTCAACCGCTGCAGGATGTTGGCGCGGTAGATGCGCATGCCGTCGAAGAAGTCGCGACGGAACTCCGGACCGAATTTGATGTTTTCCGGCGAGGTTTCGTTCATCAGCCCGACGAAACGCGACCACATCTTCTCGGTGCCCAGCGGCTTGAGCACCACCCGCGGCACGCCCGGCGTCATGAACAGCCCGGTGTACATCGACGACAGCAGCTGCGTGAACGGCCCCCACACCTTGCCCTGCGACAGGCTCGAACGCACCCACGCGCCCAGGTGATCCAGGTTGGGCCCGGACACCGAGGTGAAGGAGGCGACCCGCTCGGCGGCCTGCGGCTCGCAGACGGCCTCCCACATCTCCACCGAACCCCAGTCGTGGGCCAGGATGTGCACGGGCGCATCGGGACTAACCGCGTCCGCGACCGCGAAGAAGTCGGCCGCGAAGTGCTCGAGCTTGTAGTCCTCGGTGCGGTCGGTGCGGGTGGAGCGACCGTGCCCGCGGGTGTCGTAGGTGACCACGTGGAAGCGGTCGGCCAGCAGCGGCACCACCCGATCCCACAGGTGGTTGTCGTCGGGCCAGCCGTGCACCAGCACGATGGTCTCGGCCGAGGGCTCACCGTATTCGTAGACGGCGATATCGAATTCGCCCGAGCGCACCATGCGCTCGGCGGCGGGGATGACGGTGGGGTGATCGGTCACGATCTTCTCCTCGTTGAGACGGTGCTAGATGTCCAGCACCAAACGGTCCCCGCCGCAACGGGATACACAGATGAGCATGTCGCCGGCCGCACGCTCGGCGTCGGTGAGCACGGTGTCGCGATGGTCGACGTCGCCCTCGCGGACCCGCACCACGCAGGTGCGGCAGAAGCCCTGACGGCACGAATAGGCGCTGTCCGGACGGAGTTTCAGCACTTCCTCGAGCACCGACTTGTCGGCGGGCACCTCGATGACCTCGCCGCCGCGGGCCAGTTCCACCTGGAAGGCGGTGCCGTTGACCACGGGCGGCGGTGAGAAGCGCTCGGAATACAGTTCCACCCCGGGCATCTCGCGAATCTGATCGGCGATGAGCTGGGTCATCACAACCGGACCGCAGCAGTAGACGGAGGTGTCCGTGCCGACGCCGGGCAGCAGGTCGGCCCCGCTCGGAATCCCGTGCTCGTCATCGGTTCGCACGGTCACCCGCGACCCGAACGACTCCACTTCCGAGAGAAAGGGAATGGTGTCGCGAGAGCGCCCCGCGTACACCATGGTCCACTCGACACCGAGCCGCTCGGCCATCCGGATCATCGGCAGAATCGGCGTGATACCGATGCCGCCCGCCACGAAATGCATACGCGCGGCCGAGGATCCGTATCCGGGCAGCACGAACGGGAATGCGTTGCGCGGCCCCCGCACGGTCAGCGCGGTGCCGATCTTCAGCTCGTCGTGCACTTCGAGGGAACCGCCGTTGCCGTTCGGAATCCGGCGCACCGCAACGCGATACGCGTGCCGATCGGCGGGATCGCCGCACAGCGAGTACTGCCGCACCTTCCCCGAGGGCAACTCCAGGTCCAGGTGCGCGCCTGGCCGCCACTCGGGCAACGCGCGCCCATCCGGCGCGGTCATGAGCAGGCTGATCACATCGGTGTCGTGCGCCTCCACCCGGCGCTCCACCACGACCAGCGGAATCCGCCAGTCGTTCACCGGTGCCGGCGGTTCGTGCCGGTTGACGAAAGTGGTCCAGCGCAAACGGCTTTCGGCGATGAAGTCCAGCACCCGGGTGGTGCGGTCGGCACGTGCCTTGCCGTACAGGTCCTGCGGCGGGTCGAACGGAACGGGCCGGGTAGCGCTCACGACGCCATCATCCGGGCGGCCGGGGACTGCGCCAGGTACGCGATGGCCTGGGCGCTGGAACCGACGGTCGCGGGGGTGTATCCGGGCTTGAAGGTGGACAGTGCGCTCACCAGCAGCGACGGGATACCCGGCACCGAACCGCGCCACATGGACGCGAAGATACGCAGGATCAGCATCGGGTAGCGGTGGTTGGGCAGCGAGGGATCCTGGTGCACCAGATACTTCGCGCCACGCGCCAGCAGGGCGATGAAGATGGGGAACACCATCAGCATGAGCGCGCACCGGCGCACGTAGCTGACCTCGAAGTATTCGGCCACATCGTGCGCGACCATGCGGTGTTCGACTTCCTCGGCTCCGTGCCAGCGGAACAGGTCCAGCATCTGTGGGTCGGCGTCGAACTTCTCGAGGTCGGCATTGAGCACCCAGTCGCCGAGCCAGGCGAAGAAGTGCTCGAGCGCCGCGATCACGCCCAGGCGTTCCACCAGTTGCTGCTGCTGTGCGGCCGGGGTGGACATCTCGCGCGGGCCGAGCGTCTTGCGGAAGATGAACTCCGCCTGTTGCACATAGGGTTCCACGTCGATGCCGTGGGTCTTCAGCACCTGTTCGAGGGCGCCGTGGTGGCTCTCGGCGTGCATGGACTCCTGCCCGATGAAGCCGATCATGGCTTCGCGCAGCTTCTCGTCCTTGACCAGTTCCAGTGCCTCGCCGAAGGTCACCAGGAACATGCGCTCGCCTTCGGGCAGCAGCATGCTCAGGGCATTGAGGACGTGCGAGCCGATCGGATCACGCTTCATCCAGACCGGTTCGGTCCGTGACCAATCGAACTGCACATTGCGTGCCTGCAGGGCTACCTCTCCGGGTTCGGTCACCGGCGAGCGACGGCCCAGCGTCGGAAGTAGCTTCATCGGTACTCCTGGATCTCGTATCCACGTTTGCTGCGTGAGCGTAGCAACATTCTACCCATGCGTGAAACCAGGAGTTACACATATATTCGATGTCGATAACGCGAACCCCCCGCCACCCCGGATGCACCCGGGACGACGAGGGGTTTACGGCGTGTCGCTACTACTAGCTGTCGACGTGGACGTGCGGGCGCTGCGAACGACGCGGGATGGCGCGACGCAGGATCTCGCGGGTCACCGGGGCCACTTCGCCCTCGCCGAAGAAGAGGAACCGCACCAGATTGGTCAGCGGATTGCCCTCGGTCCATTCGAAGTACACGTGCGGGCACTCACCGGTGCGGTCCCGGATCGCGATGAGAATCGACGCGATGCAGTTGGGCACGGCCGCGGCCTCGACGGTCAGAATGTGGTAGTCGTCCACATCCACCTCGGTGACATTGAGCGAGGTGGAGAACTCCGAGGGGTCCTTCACGATGACCTCGAGGAACAGGATCGGCTCGGACTCGGGAATGTGGCTCTCGCGCCGCTGATCGGCTTCCTTCTCCGCGTACTCCTCGGGCGAGCGGCCGTCGGTGATGTCGTGGGTGACGATGCGGATCTCGCCGCGTTCGGCGAGCTGGTCGATCATCGCGCACGCCTTCTCGTCGAAGATCACCTCGACGGCCCGCAGTTCGAAGGCCCGGCGGATACGGGAGGCCAAGGACACCACGATGATCGCGACCACGAACAAGATGGCCAGATGCAGACCCGCGGGCTTCTCGATGATGTTGTCGATCGTCGTGTAGACGAAGATCACCGACACCACGCCGAAGCCCACCACGCGCGAGTACTGCCGCTTCTTCCAGGCGGAAATGGTCACCGCGACCGCCGCCGAGGTGATGAGCACCAACACACCGGTCGCATAGGCCGCGCCCTGCGCGTCCACGCTCGCATTGAAGTACCAGGTGATGCCGAACGAGATCAGCGCGAAAACCAATGTGAGCGGTCGAATCTGGCGTGCCCACTCCGGAGCCATGCCGAAGCGTGGCAGGTAGCGCGGCACCAGGTTGAGCAGACCGGCCATGGCCGACGCGCCCGCGAACCACAGGATGGCGATGGTGCTGACGTCATAGATCGAGCCGAAGACATTGCCGAGGTACTCGTGCGCCAGATAGGCCAGCGCGCGCCCGTTGGCCTGTCCGCCCTCCTCGAATTCCTTCTCCGGAATCAGGATGGTGGTGATGAAGCTGGTGATGATGAGGAAGGCGCTCATGATGAACGCCGCGGTGGTCAGCAGCTTGCGGGTGCCGACGATCCGGGTGCGCGGGAATTCCTTGGGGTCGGCCGGATTGCCCTTGATCTGCGGCATGACCGCGACACCGGTCTCGAAGCCGGACAGGCCCAGCGCCAGTTTCGGGAAGACCAGCAGCGCCACCCCGATCATGGCGAAGATATTGCCGTGTTTGGCGGTCAGCAGATGCGACCAGTCGGTAATCAGGTGCGGGGCCTGCGCCACCTTCACGATGCCGACCACCGCGACCACCACGTTCAGCGCCAGATACGCGCCGACCAGTCCGACCGCGATGCCGATAGCCTCGCTGAAGCCCTTGAGGAACACCGCCGCCAGCAGTGCCAGCAGGACCAGGGTGATGATCATGTTCTGGTCGTGCAGGAACGACGGCACATTCGGGTTCTCGACGATGTGCGCGGCGCCGTCGGCCGCCGAGAGCGTCATGGTGATGGTGAAGTCGGTGGCCGCGAAGCCCAGCAACACCAGGATGAAGATCTTGCCCCACCAGTTCGGCAGGAACTTGGCGAACATGGCGATCGAGCCGCCGCCGTCGTGGCTCTCCTTGGCGACGCGGCGGTACACCGGCAGCGCGCCCAGCAGGGTCAGCGCCACCAGCACGATCGTCGCCAGCGGCGAGAGCACGCCCGCGGCCAGGGCCGCGATGCCGGGCTGGTAGCCCAGTGTCGAGAAGTAGTCGACACCGGTGAGGCACATGACCTTCCACCAGGAATGCTGATGTTCCTTGGGGGCCTTCTTGGCCATCGGCCCCTGAATCTGCGAGTGGTGTTCACCCGCGTCCTCGAGTAGCCAGTTCGCGAAGCGCGAGCGCGGCCGTACGTCGGTCGTGGTCAAGGAGTCCTCCCCGGAACTCTGCGGTCCGGTTGCTTTCGTGAAGCCCGAAAATATTCCGTCAATGACGTGAAGAATCTACTCACGGCAAACCGGGCGCGGACGCACCCCGCGCCGTGAGTCCTTCAGTCGGATGTGCTAGCCCAGATAGGCGGCGATGGCATTGGCGATGACCTGCGCGAATCGTGCGCGGCCGTCGGGTGATTCGAGGACGGCGATGTCACCGGGATCTCGCATATTTCCGCATTCGATGAGGGCGGTCGGGCGCTCGGAGAAGTTGAGCCCGGCCAGATCCGCGCGCGGGTCGAGGCCGTCGGAACCGACATAGTTGGAGTTCGTGAACCCGGCCCCGACCATGGTGTCGCGCAGCGTGGTGGCCAACGCGACCGACGGCCCGGACTGGGCGTCGTTGAGCGCGGGCGAGGAGTAGGCGACGTGGAAGCCGTGGTCGCCCGCGGGCGCGCCGTCGGCGTGGATGGAGACGACCGCGGCCGCGCCGACGCGATTGCCGAGGGTGCCGCGATCGTTCACGCACGGGCCGACGCCGTCGTCGCTGTCGCGGCTCATCACCACGTGGAAGCCGCGGGCGGTGAGCAGGTCGCGAACCCGCACGCCCACATCCCAATTGAATTCGTGCTCGGTGTAGCCGTCATTGGCGCTGGTGCCGGTGGTGTTGCAGGGCTTCATGCCACCGCGCCCGTCGGGCACCTGGGCATTGATCTCGTCGGCATGGGCGGCGCCGCCGCCGTTGTGGCCGGGATCGATGACCACGGTCTGGCCCGCGATGGGCAGCAGCGGTGAGGTGGGGGCGAGGGTCGAGGCGGGAGCCAGGCTCGGCCGCGGCTCGGACGCCGAAACCGGTGTGGCGGTGAGGCTCTGCCCGCAGCCCGCGATCAGCAGGGCGCCGCAGAGTGCCGCCAGGGAATGCCAGTGTCGGTGTCGCACGGGACAAACGATAACGGTTGAATCACGAAGCCGTAAGTCAGTGTTCGAGTTTGCGCAGGATCTCGTGGAGAGTGCGCAGGTCGGAAGGGGTCAGCGACGCCAGTTCCGCAGGGGCGGGGTCGGGTGTGGCGAGCGCCTCGGCCACCACTTCCTGACCCGCCCGGGTGAGCGAGATGAGCTTGGAACGCCGGTTGGACGGGTCGATCTCGCGAATCACCAGGCCGCGCTCCTCGAGATCGTTGACCACGACGGTGGTAGCAGGGGCGTCCATGGCGGCCGCCTGCGCCAGCTGCTTCGCGGTCAGCGGGCCGACCAGCAAGCGGCGCAGCACGCGAATCCGGCTGAACGGCATGCCGGTTCGCTCCACCACCGCGCGCTTCCAGCCGTCGCGGGTATCCATGACCAGGTGGGTGAGTTGCCGCCAGACCACATCGGTCGTGGGCGTATCAGCCGGCATGAGCGGGGACCTTCTGTTCGAGCAAGGGGGCGACGCGATCTCGCGTACGGTACGCCCAGTCGGTATTGGCGGCGACTCCCAACGCGATGACGGCGGTGGCGAAACCGGCGATGGTCCACCACAATCCCGCGCCGGTGAGCGCACCACACAGTGCCACACCGAGACTCACGCCGACCTGGCGGCTGGTGGAGGCCACCGCAGACGCCGCGCCCGCGCGATCGAGCGGCATGCCGCTGACCGCGGTGGTGGTGATCGGCGCGTTGACCATACCGAAACCGATGCCGAACAGGGTGAAGGTGATGATCAACTGCCAGATCGGGGTGTCCGCGTGCAGCAGGGTCAGGCCGACGGCCGCCGCGGCCATCAAGATGCCGGCGGCCAGCAGCGACGGCCGGGTGCCGTAGCGGCCCACCAGGCGGCCCGACAGCGGCGAGAAGATCAGCATGCCCAGCGCCATCGGCAGGTAGAGCAGGCCGGTGTGCACGGCCGAGAAGTGCCGCGTGCCTTGCAGATACAGCGACATGTCGAACAGGAACGCGCCGAGCGCGGCGAACGAGCAGACCGCGATCACGGTGGCCGAGGAGAACGGGAAGCTGCGGAAGAAACGTAGATCGATGAACGGCGACGGGTGGCGCGACTCGTGCCAGACGAATCCGGCCAGGGCCAGCGCGGAGATCACGAAGATCGCGGGCTTGCCCTCGATCAGGCCGAACACCAGCGTGAACAGCACGGCGATGGCCAGCACCTGACCGATCGGGTCGATGCCGCGCGGGTTGGCCGACTTCGATTCCGGCACATAGACAGTGGTGAGCACCAAGGCGACCGCCACGATCGGCAGGTTGATCCAGAACACCGACTGCCAGCCCAGGCTGTCGATGAGCACGCCGCCGACCAAGGGGCCCATGGCCGTGGAGATCCCGACCACCGCACCCCACACCCCGACCGCGCGAGCCCGCTCCACCCGGCCGGTGAAGGTGGTCGTAATGATCGACATGGCAACGGGATTAAGCATGGAACCGCCGATGGCCTGCAGGAATCGCGCGCCGATGAGAACTTCGATGGTGGGCGCCAGGCTGCACAGCAGCGAGCCGATCGCGAAGGCGAGCAGGCCGATGCGGAAGACCCGCTTACGCCCGAAACGGTCGGCGGCCGCGCCGGAGAGCATGAGCAGGCTGGCCAGGGTGAGCGTGTAGATATCGATGATCCACTGCAGCCGCGACATCGGCGCACCCAGATCGGTGCGGATGGCCGGGATGGCGACATTCACGATGGTCGCGTCCATGGAAGAGATCAGCAGGCTCAGGCAGCAGGTGATGAGAATGATCGTCTTCCGCCGCGCGCTCAGCCCCTCGACAGTTGTAAGCACACAATGATTGTGAGGACACAACTGTTCCGAATGCAAGGGTTCACCCGAGTGGCGCAGGTCACGCCGAGGAAATCGGCGTCAGCGCTTGGGCGGGGTCAGCTTTCCGATCAGGCCCCACAGCACGTTCTGCACATCCTGGGTCTGCTGTTCGGCGGTGCCGTAGGTGTGGGCGGACACCGTGAAGCCCGGACCGAAGGAGGCCGAGGCGACTTCTGGATCGCCGAGGTCCGACCAACCCCATTTGCTGCCGAGGATTTGAGGGAGGCGGGCGGTTCCCCAGTCCTGGCGGGTGCCGTCGGCGGCCTTGTCGGCCGGTTCCTCCATCCAGGCGAGGATGGGGCTGTCGGGTTCGGTGCGGACCTTGGCTGCGAGGAAGTCGGCGACGTCGGCGGTACTGGTGGTGGACAGTTCCCAGTCGCCCGCGCCGTGGGTGGCGGTCAGGCCGTATTCGCGGGCGATGTCGTCGATGGCGGAGGGGTATTTGTGCGAGAGGCGGTCTGCGGCGGCATCGTCGGATTTGCGGATCATGCGCTCGCACAGGTCTCGGTCGGCGGCCGAGCCGTCACCGTGGCGGAGCGCGTAGTCGGCGATGAACAGCTTCGAAATCGAAAGGGCCGCACGCTCTTCGGTCTCGTTCTCGGTGCCCCAGCCCACGCCCGGCACCATCGTGCGCACCGAGATCGACGTACGCTCGGGCACCTGCAGCGGCTCGATATCGGTCGGCACCGGCAGCACATCGCTCGGCGGGGGTTGGGCGGCCCCCGCAGACGCGGCCCAGCCCAGGCACGCCGCGGTGATCAGTGCCCCGACCACTCCGGTCCGTGTACGCATCGCCGCCTCCGTCTGCCCATCGTCAACTCCGCACGCCCGGTGCCATCTCTGCACGCCCGGAGCCAACTCCGCGCGTCGACTGCCAACTCCGTGCGCTTCGTCGACTCTGTGCGTTCATCGTCGACTCCGCGTGGACGTCGCGGGCGGTGGCGCGCCGTCGCCCAGTCCACCTTGCGCTGACGGACTGGGCGGTCGACTACGACACGCCGGTCAGACCGTGAGGATGGTGCGGCCCAGGGCGGTGCGGGAGGCGATGGCGGTGTGGGCGGCGGCGGCCTCTTCGAGGGGGAAGGTCTGGCCGACGACGACTTCGAGGCGACCGGCCGCGGCCTCGGCGTGGGCTCGGTCGTGCAGGCTGAGCCAGTCGGTGTCGGGGGTCGCGATATCGAACAGGGACACCAGCGTGATGCCCTGGGCCGCAGCGGATTCTGTATCCACGGCGGCGAATCCACCTGCCGAATTACCGTAGGCGATGAGCGAGCCGCCCGGGTTGATCGTGGTGAGCGCCGCCCGGCCGATCTCGCCGCCCGCGCCGTCGAAGGCCGTCTGCACGCCGCCGGTGATGGCCCGGACCTGCTCGGCCCAATCCGGTTGCGAGTAGTCGACGACCTCGTGCGCACCGAGTCGTTGCGCCAGCTCGAGTTTCGCCTCACCCCGGGCAACGGCGATGACCCGCTCCCCCGCCGCGCGTGCCAGCTGTATCAGCAGGGTGCCCAGTCCGCCCGCAGCGGCGGTGATCAGGACCCATTGGCCGGGTTGGGTATTCGCGCGGTCGGCGACCGCGAGGGCGGTGCGCCCGTCGTGGGCGAGTGCCGCCGCCTGCACGAAGGTCAGCTCTTCGGGCACGACGGCCAGGGTGGCGGCCTTGGCCAGGGCCAGTTCCGCGTAGCCGCCGATGGGCAGGCCGCCGCCGATGCCGCTGGCGGCGGTCGGGGTGGCGACCCGCCTGCCGATCCAGGCGGTGCTCACACCGGTTCCGACCGACTCTACGGTGCCCGCCACCGCGCCGCCGGGCACGAACGGCGGCACCGCCGGGAAGTAGGCGGCGGCCAGACCGCTGCGCAGTGTGGTGTCGAGGAACATCACATCCGCGGCCGCGACCCGCACCACCGCTTCACCCGGCCCGGCCACGGGATCGGGCACCTCGGTCACCGAGAGCACCTCGGGTCCGCCGAATTCCTTCGCTTGCACCACTCGCATGTCATTGCCTCCCTGTCGATCTCGACCGCTGTCGATGGATCGAGCATCGAACCTCGACCTATGTTCAGGTCAAGCGGACCGGTGGAGATTCCTCCGAGAGCGAACTCGCTATGAGTCATTTTCGAGACAAGCAGCCTTGACTTCGACTCATCACACCGCCTAGTTTGGATGGCGCGGCGAGATCCGCCGCCCACCCCCGGGGACAAGGAAGGTTGCCTCCATGCCCACCCCGCTCCTAGACGACATTCGCCAGGCCACCCGCGCCCGCGAAGCCGCCAAGCAGGCCGCTCAGGCCGCCGACGCCATCTGGCGCGACCGCATCAAGGACGCCACCGCCGCCGGCGAACGCGTCTTCCTGATCGCCAAGGCCGCCGGTGACATCACCACCTCCCGCGTGTACCAGATCCGGGACGGCGTTCGCACCGGAACCCGCTGACCCGCAGCCGTTCCACCGCCCAGCGTTTCAATCTCTGAATCTGTGCGCCGTGCCTCGATCCTGGGGCGGGGCGTGCGAGAATCACGCGGTGCAGGATCAGCTGAAGCAGTGGCTCGAGGAGCTGACGGGTGGGGACAGCACGCGGGCCATGGCGGTGGTGACGGGAATTCCGCAGGCCACGCTGGCGCGGCATCTGGCGATGCCGACCCCGCCGGTCGAGACGCTGATCGAGATCGCCCGCGCCTACAGCGCCAATCCGGTGGAGGTGCAGGTGGTGGCCGGGATCATCACCGAGGCCGAGGCGCAGCGCGCCGGATCCGGCAGTGCTATTCGCCAGGCCACCACGCGGCAGTTGCTCACGGAGTTGTTGCGGCGGGATAAAGAGGCGGAGGAAACGGCGCGGCGCAAACCCTCTCGCGGGGAGGCCGGGGCGAGGCTGTTCCGGTGAACAGTGTCGTGACCGTCCTGGCCGCGGTGTGCGCGCTCGCCGCGGCGGCCGCCCGGTTGCCCCGCTGGCGGGCTTCCGAATCGCGACCCTTCACCATCGGCTTGGCGCTGCTGGCGGTGTGGGCGCTGTTGCGCACCCCGGCGATCAATGACTCGGCCAATGAGATGTCCCTGCCGAGCGGGCATTTCGAGGGCTTTTCCGGACTGATCGCGGATGTGTCGCTGGTCGGCGCGGGCGCCCTGATCGGCGTGACGGTGGCCGACGCGTGGGGCCGGGCGCTATTGCGGCGCGCGTTCTATGTCGGCTTGGTCGCGGTGGAGGCCGGGCTACTGCTCACCTACGACCCATTGCATCCGTCGTATGTGACCATCCAGAGCCATAACTGGATCGTGGCGCTCGCGGGCCTGGCCGTGAACGGCGCGGTGGTCACCGCCTCGGTACTGAGTTATCGCACGGCCCCGGCGCGCTTCCGATTGCCGTTGGCGCTGTTCATGTTCGCGGGCCTGAGCGGTTTCACGCTGGCGGCGATGCGAGTGGTGACCCTGCTGCGCCCGGACGGACCGCAACTGAACGCGTGGTCGCCGGTCGTGTGCATCCCCGTCTTCGGATTCGCCCTGGGCTCGTTGATCGCCAGCGTGCGGATGCGCAATCAGGTGCTGGAGGATATCGACGCCTGAGCGCGCGCCTTCGATAATGCTGGAATGCAACACCCGGATTCTGTGAGCACCACCCCCGCGTCTGCCGCGAGCACCGCCCCCGAACGCGATTCCCGACTGACCGACACCACCCGCGTCGAAGCCTTCAGCGACGGCGTCATGGCCATCGCGATCACGCTGTTGGTCATCGAGATCCGGCTGCCCGAGACCGAGGGCGGCGACCTGTGGCGGCAGTTGACAGGGATGTGGCCGAGCTATCTGGCTTATGCCGGTTCGTTTCTCACCATCGGTGTGGTCTGGCTGTGCCATCACCGTTTCTTCAGCCGCATCCGGCGTGTGGACGGGCTGCTGCACTGCGGCAATCTGCTTCTGCTGCTGGCGGTGGCGTTCCTGCCGTTCCCGACCACGGTGCTGGCCCACCATCTCGAGGACGGCGGCCAGAATGCCAAGGTGGCGACCGCGTTCTATGGTGTGGTGGCATCGTTTCAGGCGGCGGCCTGGCTCGTGATGTGGGCCGCGGTGCGCCGCAATCCGGATCTGTTCGAGCCCGGCTATGACGCCGCGTTCGCACGGCGCGAAAGCCTGCAGGCGATCGTGGGTTTCGTCGCCTTCGACGTGATCGCGGCGATCGGTCTGGTGCTGCCGGCGTTGGCGTTGCTGCTGTATCTGGTGGCGGTGCTGGCCTATGGGATCAGCACGTCCCGCGACCGCGTGCTCAGTCGGTTGTGAGCGTCGTCCCGGACAGCGGGACCCAACTTGCCGGTAGGTTCGCGCTCGGGTAGCGCGAGCCGACCGGTCCGCTTATGCTCGTGCCGCAGATCCGAATCCGCTTGCCGGACCGTGGTTTTTGACCCGGCTCGCCGACGGTGACGGTCGGGGGCACCGGGGCGTTCGCCCTGGTGAAGATCGGTGCGGAAGTGCGGAGCGTGTCGGAATCAGTCAGCCCGGCGAGCGGGGAGAAACAGACCGTTCGGACACAGCGCCCACCCTTTCCGATCGGCGTACTGGCGGGCTCGCTGGCAATCACGGCCGCCGTCGTGGCGGCCGCGGTGTTCTTCGCCCCCAATGATTTCCGGATTCCGCTGGCGGTCGGTGCGGGCGCGGCGGCCTTGCTGCTGAGCGCGGCGATCACCGTGACCGCGCACTATCGGGCCCGGCTCGGCCAGATCCGCCAAGAGGTGCTGGCCCACCGGATGCAGGCCGAGGCCCAGGTGAATACCACGGTCAGCACCGCGCAGGCGCGAATCGCCGAGTCCGAGAACAGGATCGCGGGTCTGCGTGAGCAGATCGCCGAGCAGACGCGCACGACCAAGGAGACCGAGCATCGCCGCGCGGCCGCGCTGGCCGCCTTCGCCGGTGCGGCCGGTCGCATGCAGGCCATGAGCACCAGCATGCTGGCGGAGCTGCGCGAGATGGAACATCGGCACGCCGATCCCAAGGTCCTGGCCGACCTGCTGGAACTCGATCACCGCACCGCGCAGGCCGGTCGCCTGGCCGACAGCATCGCGGTGTTGAGCGGTGCGCGTTCGGGCCGCCGTTGGGCCAAACCCATTGCCATGGAGTCGATCCTGCGCGGGGCGATGGGACGGGTCGCCGGCTATCAGCGGGTCCGGTTACGCGCGGTCACCGAGATCGCGATCGCCGGTCACGCCGCCGAGGGCATCATGCACGCGCTGGCCGAGTTGCTCGACAATGCCTGCAACTTCTCCCCGCCCACCACCGAGGTGCACGTCTACGCCGCGGAAGTGCCCGCCGGCGTGGTGATCACCATCGAGGACAGCGGCCTGGTGATGAGCGAATCCGCGCTGCGCCGAGCCGAATCCGCGGTCTCGCGTCCCCGCGGCGACTCCGACCTCTCCTCCCTCTCCGGCACCCGCCTCGGCCTGGCCGTGGTCGGCCACCTGGCCCGCAAACACGACCTCACCGTCAGCTACCGCCCCTCCGCCATCGGCGGCACCGCGGTCGTGGTGGTGGTCCCCCGCGAACTCATCACCCGCCTGGACCGCCAGTCCGGCACCCTGAGCCGCCTCACCCCGGTGACGACCGGCGAGCATCCCGTCTACACCGCACCGTCGGACTCCGCCCTTCAGCCTGCCGCGCCGAAGACCGGAATCAACCCCGTCCCAGCGAGTTCCGCCCCGGCGCCCGCCGCATCCTCCGACGTCCGCATGACCGAGGTCGCCGCCCTGATGCGCGGAGCCGACGAGGCGCGAGCTGCCACGGCGGAAGCACAGACGAGCGCGGCCGAAGCCGACGATACCCGGGCGAACCGGGCTGACAACGGAATAGCTTGGGCTGGTATCGATTCCGATCGCCATGCCGATTCGACAGCCGGTCCCGAGCATGCGAAGGAGCCGGTGAGCGACCTCGGCTCACAGCCGGTGACTGCCGGCGGTCTGCCCAAGCGCCGTCGCGGCACTACCTTGGCAGCCGTGCACCCGGACGGCCTGGCCGCCCTGCGCCCCAACGCTCCTACGTCGGCGACGCCGCCGCCCGCCCCGCGCCCGCCGTCGGCACCGTCGTCCATGGCCGCCTTCCAGCGCGCCGTCAGCGGTCGCGGCGACGCCCCGGCCGCGCTGACCAATCTCGGTGCTACACCGCACGCGCTGTCGCGCTGGCTGACCGCGCCCGATGAGCAGGACGGCCAGGACGGCCCAGGTCCCGAGCCACTCGGCTCCCCCGTCCTCGACGCGCTCCGCCGCAGCGATCGACGCCGCGACATCCTCAGCGGCACACGCCCTTACGAGCCCGCACCGCAGCCGTCGGCACCAGGCCGAGGATCCGATCGCGAGGCAGCCGACAGGCCCGCCGTAGGGGATGTGATGCCGCGGGTCGATCTGCCGCGCGACGGCACCCTGGCCCCTCCGCCGTTCCCGGTGCGGTCCACGCACGAGGATGTCGACAGCACCGCGACCCTGCTGCCCTCGTCGCTGACGGAACCATTCCGAGGCGAAAGGACCGGTGCCACCGTATCTTCCACCGGTCCCGCTGCCGCAGCGCCGCCCGCGGCAGCGCCCGCCGACGGCGAATCCGGCCGCGAGTACGGCACGGGTTCGTTCCCCGCCCCTCCGACCTCCTGGGAGACCGATCGATGACAGCGTCCGCGACACATCTGGGTTGGCTGCTGGAGCAGCTGCTGGCGCGTACGCCGCGGGCGCGGCATGCGTTGTTGCTGTCGGGGGACGGTTTGAAGATCTGCCATACGCAGGGGCTGGGGATCGATAGTGCCGATCAGTTGGCGGCGATAGCCGCTGGGCTGCAGAGCCTTTCGCATGGGGCGTCGGTGGAGTTCGGGGACGGTCGGGGCGGCGTGCGGCAGTCCATGACCGAGTTCTACGGGGGGATCCTGTTCATCGTCGAGGCGGGGGTGGGCGCTCATATCGCGGTGGTGGCCGCGGAGGACGCCGACGCGGGGTTGGTCGGGCACAATATGCGCGAGCTGGTGGAACAGCTCGGTGAGCATCTTGCCGCCGCCCCGCGGGTCCCGGGAGCGAGCGTGTCGTGACCAGACCGGACGAGGCTCCGGATCGGCTCTACACGCTGACCGGCGGTCGCAGCCAACCGGATTCGGATGCCTTCGATCTGGTGACCCTGGTGGTGAGCGAATCCGCCCCGGTGCGCGGCATGCAGTCCGAGCATGCCGCCATTCTCGACATGTGCCGCGCACCCACCGCGGTGGTGGAGATCGCTGCCGAGCTGCGACTGCCGGTCGGCATCACCACCATTCTGCTGTCGGATCTGCTGCACGCGGGCAAGATCACGGTGCGCCACCCCGATCATGCCGCGCGGCAATGGAATTGGCTGCCCGACACCACCACCCTGGAAAAGGTGCTCGTTGGACTCCGCAAGCTTTGACACTCGCCCGGCGCGCGCCGACGCGCCCCTGCACGCCGATGCCCGTCAGGGCTTGAAGATCGTCATCGTGGGCGGTTTCGGCGTGGGCAAGACCACCATGGTGCGTTCGGTGAGCGAGATCCGTCCGCTGGACACCGAGGCCACCATGACGCAGGTCTCCGTCGGCGTCGACGATCCGGCGGGTGTGCCCGGAAAGTCCACCACCACTGTGGCTTTCGATTTCGGCCGCATCACCATCGACACCGAGCACGTGCTGTACCTGTTCGGCGCGCCGGGTCAGGAGCGGTTCTGGTTCCTGTGGGATCGCCTGTTCACCGGGGCGCTGGGCGCGATCGTGCTGGTGGATCAGCGCCGCATCGCCGACTCCTGGTATGCGATCGACCGGCTCGAGCATCAGCAGACGCCGTTCATCGTGGCGTGCAACAGTTTCGGGCCGGGACCATCCTTGCCGGAGGTACGTGAAGCGCTGGATCTGGACCCGCACATCCCGCTGGTCGAGTGCGACGCGCGCGACCGCGAATCCTGTAAGAACGTCCTGATCAGCCTGGTCGAGTATCTCTACCATCCGGAGCTCGCTCCCGGGAGGAGTCCAGCATGACCTCGACCGCACCGGGCAGTGCCTGCCCCGTACCGCATGCGGCGGTGGCGCTCAGCGGCCCCCGCTTCCACACCGACCCGCAGGCGCTCTATCGCGAAATGCGCAGGGACCAAGGGCCGGTGGCCGCGGTCGAGCTGCCCGGCGGCATTCCGGCCTGGCTGGTGCTGGGTTACCGGGAGATGCATCAGGTCACCAACTCTCCCGAGCTGTTTCCGCGCGATGTGAGTCTGTGGAACCAGTGGCCCAATATTCCGCCGGATTGGCCGCTGCTGCCCATGGTCGGCTCGCCCATGCCGTCGATCTATTTCACCGCGGGTGCGGAGCATCGCCGGCACCTGAGCATGGTGGAGCCCGCGCTGGAATCGGTGGATCCGTTCGAATTGCGCAGGGTCTGTGAGGCTTTGGCGGATCGGCTGATCGACCGCTTCTGTGGCCGTGGCGAGGCCGATCTGGTGGCCGATTTCGCCGAGCCGCTGCCGGTGCTGATTCTGGCGTGGCTGCTGGGGTTTCCGGACGCCGAGGGGCACGGGCTGGCCCGCGCCATGAAGGTGATGGCCGACGGCGGCGCGGACGCCCAGGGTGCGCATCTGCAGTTCATGCAGTACATGCAGCACCTGCTGGCGGTGAAACGTGCTGTGCCGGGCGATGATCTGGTGTCGCGCATGCTGGCGCATCCCGGTCAGTTCACCGACGAGGAGTTCGTCAACGACCTGATGGCCGTGACTGCCGCGGGCCATCTGCCGACCGCCGACTGGCTGGCCAACTCCATGCGTCTGATGCTCACCGACGACCGTTTCGCGGCGGCGTTGGGTGGTGGCCGGCGCAGCGTGGGGCAGGCCATGAACGAGGTGCTGTGGGAGGACTCGCCCACCTCGATCCTGGCCGGGCGCTGGGCGGCCCGTGATACCCGGTTGGCGGACAAGACGATTCGCGCCGGCGACCTGCTCCTGCTCGGGCTGGCGGCGGCCAACACCGATCCGCACGTGCGTCAGCAGGTGGGCAATGCCGCGACCCATACCGGCAACAGCGCCCATTTCGCCTTCAGTCACGGCGAATACCGCTGCCCGTTCCCGGCGCAGCAGATCGCGGAGACCATTGCCCGGACCGGTATCGAGGTGCTGCTGGATCGGCTGCCCGATATCGATCTGGCGGTGCCCGCCCAGAATCTGGTGCGGCGTCCATCGCCGTTCCTGCGTGGAATGACTTCTCTTCCTGTTGTTTTCACACCTGTTCGCGCTCTCGGAGGTTTCCAGTGAGTTCCGCATGTCCGCACGCCATCACTATCGATCCGATGGTGGGTGATCTCGCGGGTGAGACCGCCACCTTGAGCGCCGCCGGGGCGATCACCCGGATCGAGTTGTTGGGCGTCCCCGCCTGGACGATCACCGATCACACCGTCGCACGCCAATTGCTTACCGACACACGGCTTATCAAGGACATCAACGCCTGGAAGCTGTGGACCGACGGCGTGGTGACCCGCCAGTGGCCGCTGATCGGCATGATCGACGCGGGCCGCTCCATGTTCACCGTCGACGGCCCGGAGCACCGCCGGCTGCGCATCAAGACCACTCAGGCGCTGACCCCGCGCCGCCTGGAAGAGTTGCGCCCCAGCATCGAACGGCTCACCAAGGAGCTGCTCGACGATCTGGACGAGGCGGGCAACGACGGTGCGGCCGTCGACCTCAAGCAGGTCTTCGCCTACCCGCTGCCGATGCGGGTGATCTCCGAGCTCATGGGTGTGCCGCGCGCGGATCAGCCGATGCTGCTGGAGTGGTACAAGAAGTTCTTCTCCATGGTGACTCCGCAGGACGAGCGGCTGCAGATCATCGAGGACATGGACGTCTACTTCACCGAGATGGTCCGCCGCAAGACCGCCGAGCCCGGCGATGACCTCACCAGCGCGCTCATCCTGGCCGACGAGGGCGGGGAGCCGCTCACCGAGGAGGAGGTGGTCGGCAACCTCAAGGCCCTGGTGGCCGCCGGTCACGAGACCACGGTCAGCCTGATCCTGAATGCCGTGCGCGCCTTGCTGACCCACCCCGACCAACTGGCCGCGGTGCGCGCCGAAGAGGTCGAGTGGAAGCAGGTCATCGAGGAAACCCTGCGCTACGACGGCCCCGTCACCCATCTCCTCATGCGCTTCGCCACCGAGGACATCACCCTCGGCGACACTGTCATCGCCAAGGGCGACGGCGTAGTCATGTCCTACCGCGCCATCGGCCGCGACACCGCCGTCTTCGGCGACGACGCCAACGATTTCGACATCACCCGCCCCACCGCCTCCCGCAACATCTCCTTCGGCTACGGCCCCCACATCTGCCCCGGCGCAGCCCTGGCCCGCCTCGAAGCCTCCATCGGCCTCCCCGCTCTCTTCGACCGCTTCCCCAACCTCACCCTCGCCACCCCCTCCGACCAGATCCCCAACCTCCCGGTCATGACCCAGAACGACATCGCAGCCCTCCCGATCAACCTGGCCTGACCACAGCCCCGCTAGCTCGGGAACAAGCAGGGCAACCCGAACCGGTTGCCCTGCCATCCAATTGGGCCCGAACCCAGCTCGGGATACTTGGCGTTCAGGCGAACAAGAGAAGCAGGATCGGCGTCAAAGGGACGAGCAGCCCGAGTATCTCCCACCGTCGCAACAACGGCTTCGCCGGAAACGCAGCCAGCGCGGGTGATCCCGGAACAGGTGCCGCAAGCGCACCGATCCGGACGCGATTAACCAGATTCGCCAGAATAGTGACCGGATTGGCGATCAGGAACGAAATCAACCCCCACCAGCCCTGCACCAGCGTCTCGGCAGTCATCTCCCGAAACGCCGCCACCCCACAGTCACGGCAGAAGGGCCCCACCATCTTCCGGTACTGCATCACGATAATCATCCCGCGATGGGCCCGGAAATCCAGATTCGCAGCCGGCACAGACCCGCAGAACTGACAGTAAACGTTGGACAAGGCTGGACTACCCCCCCAGTTGAGCTGTGAACCGCCGTATTCAAACACACCGAGTCCCGATACAGTCCATCACCGGTCGAGACCACCGAATCCCCTGCCGCACCTCACGATTTCGCCAACGATGACGTCACCTGGCTCAAAGTCCGACTTCTGAAGGTCTCGGAAGATGAGCCCGATAGACGTATTTTCAGGAGCTCGTCGCCCGATCGTGCACGGCACATCGACCCACGAGCACGTTCCTGAAGGACCTGGTCGACCGTCCGCACGAATCACACTGAGCCGATCACCCACCCTCACCGTCCCCGACTCGACATGTCCCGCCACCGCAGTCCCCCGGCCAGTCAGTGTGAACACGTCCTCTACCTGGAACCGGAACTGCTCGCCACACGCTGTCTCATCGGCCATGGCACGATCATGAATGGCGTTGGGCCGAGCCGGTTCACGATCCTCCGTAACCCAGCCGAACACCGGAAGTCGCGGCAGACTAGGACGCTCCGGCATCCGGCCGACCCCCACCCCTCCCGCCGACACCAGCATCGTAATCGCCAGCAACGGACGATATTTCGTCGCCGAGTGGCACATCCTGGAGGGGTTTGGCCCGGTTTGTCCTGCTTTTTGTGCCACTCGGTCTTCGGCATGAGCGGACGCGGTTGGGTCCGGTACAGCACTATTCGTCGAAGCGACGGATCTGATCGGAGCGCGCACCGAAGGTCAAGCCGACCGCGCCGGTTTCCTCTTCGTGATAGTAGTCGAGCTCGAACTCGTCGCTGGTGTACAGGTCGACAATGAAGCAGATTGCGCCGCGCGGCACGCCGAGACCCTCGAAGTCGTCGGTGGTGACCACAACGCGGTCGAATTGGTTGAACACGATGCCTCCCCACGTAGTTGGGATCCGATCGACGCGGAGTCTATTAACGGCGTACTGCCGCAGGCGCGGTGACACGCACATCGGCAATTCAGTGCGTTAGCCCAGCCCCCTGCATAGCCACGGCCGACTGATCCGGCGTCCCCGCGCATGCGCATGAAGATCAGGGAGCACTCACCGCGGAATTTTGCCCACTTTCCCTCGCTGACAGCTCCCTGATCTTGTCGCTCCGGTCGGACGAGGTTCACGCCGCCTGCGGGTCGCGGAGCACGTGCTCCCAGTGCTGGGTGTTGGCGTATTCGCGGGCCCTCGTGATCAGGCCGTCCTGCACGTGGAAGATCGCGATGTTCTGATTGTGGTAGGCGTTTCCGTTGCGGACCGTGGCCATCGAATCCCATTCCACCGTGACATAGGGCTCGGCGGCGATGATATTGGTGACCTCGATCGTGGTCTCCTTTTCTGAATCCAGCAGGCCGAAGGCGGCGCCGAGGAAGCCGTCGACGATCGCCTCGCGGCCGCGCCAGGTGCCCGACATCGGAAGGTCGCCGGGGTACCAGAACGTCGCGTCCTCGGCGTAGTAGTCGGCGACGTCGCCGCCGGTGGCCAGGGCGTGGAAGTATTCGCGAACGGTCTGCTCGGCGTTGCGGTTCATGACGTGCCTCCTGGTCGGGAGCCGTTGTGGGCCCGGATGGTTCGTCGAGACCAGTTCACCGTCGATCGCGGCCGTGACCAAGAGGCATTCCGAAAATGAAGCGATAAGCAATCGCTATTGTCACTGGCTGGGCTCACGACACGAACGATGTAGGTCAATAACGGTCCCGGGTTTCCGGTCCGATACCAAACCGTCCTGCGCCACCCATCACCGCGCGAAACTCGACAATGCAGGACGCCCCTCCGGCCTCAAATCGCCTCGGCCGCTTAATGTTCGCGAGCGTCGCGCTGGCCGCCTGAGTCAGCGCGACATGCGGCAGTACAGGACGTTGGTTCGATGATTCAGGAGCCTTGTGTTTCGCGCCCGCTACCCCTGCGCCGGAATGGCCCCGGCCTCTGGCAGGAGTTGTGCGAGAGCGTCATCGATCGGGAAATCGACAGCCAGCCAAGCGTCGAGGTTGTTCGGATCAGCCGGCACCGATTGCGATCGCCAGGAAATGGCAACGCAGTGTTCGACCACTTCGCCGGGCTCGAGGCCGGGGAGTTGCCAGGTCAGCCGCGCCGGGTAGCTGGTGGCGACAAAGTACGGAGAAGAGTTGTCCGCCCACGACCGCGGCAAGTGCTGTACCCACCGGCGCGGCAAGTGTCGGCCGGTTTCCGCCTGCGCGAAAAGCAGTTCCATGTCCGGTCCGCCCATCGACAGAGTGGTGGTCGCACTGTCGATCGTCATCGCGTCGAGGCGCTCGCCGCAGTCGGGACTGCTCTGGGAGTCGGCGGGCATGTCGGTGAGCTCGGCGAGCAATTCCAGTCCGGGAACCTGAGACCGGGCGCGAATCTGCCATACCGCAGCCCACAATGCAGCGACGGTCAGCGGCCCGCGATTGATGTATCGGCGATTCCGAACCGGGCCGGTCACAAGGTTGATCGTGGCGCTCGGATAGTTCCAGCGATGCGTGATGGCACCAGAAGGCAAAGCCTGCGCCGAAGTCGAACCACCGACCACCTCCTGGCCGAGCCGGGAAGTGAAGACCACCGTTCCGACAGGGGTGACGATATCGGCTGACCGCAATGACAAATCGAACTGTTCGGACACGAAGGCACCTCGCTGTGATGATCAGGCCGGTGTCGGAGTCTACAAATTTGCCGATTGGACAGCTCCTTCGACACGCTCATCGGCATGTCAGTGCGTTCCGCGGGCCGAGATGACCTCGGCCCGTTGATCTTCGGCTGCCTCGCATCCTGGACTTCGGACCGCCCGACACGCGGCAGAATAGTGCGTTTCCCCAGCCGAACTCACCGCGCACGCTGTCAAGGATTCCGATCGCGCGGTGCGCCTCGGGTGCTGATGGCCTTTCCGGATATCAGCGGTGTTGCCGGTCTGGTCAGGAGCAGACCGCGGCCTGTAGGGAATTGGCCAGCGGCAGCAACGGGCTCGACGCGCCGCCGGTGGCCTCGATCAGAAAGACCAGGGGGTAGGAGACGATCGCGCACTGCGGCGAGGGCGGGGGCGGTGTTGCCGCAGCGGTACCGGTACCGGTGATCACCGCTCCGGCGGTTAGAGTTCCGGCGATGGCGGCGGTGGCCAGTAGTGCGCGCATATCGATCCCAGCTTTCCTCGGAGGGGCATCTTCGCTGTCGTAGACAACTCACAGCAACTATCGAATCCACGGGACTCGGTATTTCGTCATAGCGCCCACCGATGACCCATCTCTCTCCGCGAGCCGCGTAGTGATCTCGTTCACAGCAGTCACTGGTGAGGCCGCTGCCGCGGCTGCGCCGGGAGCCAGCACGCAATAGCGGTAGAGGAACCCGGCAGTTGCGGACGTTCCCGGTACGACGAAGGCCCCGAGATGATCTCGGGGCGTTGATCTTCAGCTAGGCCGCCTGGCCAGTTCGAGTCGCGCGGTATGCGGCAGACTAGGACGCTCCGGCATCCGGCCGACCCCCACCCCTCCCGCCGACACCAGCATCGTAATCGCCAGCAACGGACGATATTTCGTCGCTGAGTGGCACATCCTGGAGGGGTTTCGTCTGGTTTGTCCTCCATTTTGTGCCACTCGGCATTTGGCAGGAGAGGAGGTTCTGCACCCTCAGCTCCAAGTCTTCGGCCGCGCCTTGCTTGTCTTGCGAGAGCGGTTGGTCAGCCGTTGCATTCGGTGGCGGCGACGTGGCCTACGTCGTGCATTCCGGCGGCGCTGCCGACCGGGGGGAGGAAAGTGTATTTGTGCAGGGCGTCGAAGGCGTTCTGTTCGGCTTCCTCGCGGGTGGCACCGGTGCCGACGCCCTTGAAGGAGGGGCCGTCGTTGCCGATCACAAGCGAGCCGCAACCGTTGGTCCATTGGAGTTTGGTCGAGCAGTTGCGGGTGCCGCCGCATTCGTTGATGGCGTCGCGGTCGGCGCGGGCTTGGTCGCGGTAGTTGGCGGCGATGCCCCAGCTGCCGTTGTCGGCGTAGGCGATCGAGCCGTAGTAGACGACGCCGGCGTCAGCAGCTGGGGCGGCGAGCACGGTAAGTGTGGCCGCCGCGGCGACGAAGATGGCGGACTTGGCCAGACCAGACATCGAAATTCCCCCTGTAAGAACAGCTTCGGTGGTGAGCAGTCACGATCTTGGTATGAACCGAGGTGTTTGTCCAAACCGATTTCCCGCTGGTACGACCCTCTGCTGCTCGCGCCGCGTTCAGTTCGTGCCGTCACCACGGCCGACGCCGTCTCCTCGGCATGAGCGGATGCTGTCTGCTGCAACAAGTGTTGCCATGTCAGGATCGCAAGATGCCTGAGCCTTCGTAGTCGGCGGCATCCAGCAGTGAGATGACGTGTTCGGCCTCTGCAGCCGGGCACCATGCCAGGTAATAGCAATCGCCGACGGTGACAGATATCAGAGCAGCTCCCAGCCGCAGGCCTTGATTGCCCGTCTCCGTCAGAAAATCTCCGGCGATATCGACAG
Source organism: Nocardia sp. NPDC059240 (assembly GCF_042753865.1). Taxonomy (NCBI): domain Bacteria; kingdom Bacillati; phylum Actinomycetota; class Actinomycetes; order Mycobacteriales; family Nocardiaceae; genus Nocardia; species Nocardia sp. NPDC059240. Next base: position 136,079 of record NZ_JBHZAC010000015.1, read on the forward strand.
TGTCATCCGGGTATTCCTCTGTCGCCGTGGCAAATTCGGAATACCAGTGCCACGACAGGCCCGCAGGGCAGGAGTCCAGTGAGGCGAGGCATCTCCGAATCGTCTGAACATCGGCGCGCCAGTCGAGGTTGGCTACCAATGACGGCCCGATCTCGAATTCGGTGCCGTCCAGCATCTCCAGCAATCCACTTCGAGCCAGGTCGCCTTCCTCGCTGCAGAGGTAGTCGATATCGGCATATGTACCCACGTAGGTTTCCGGGTCATCGAGAACGAGACTCAACAACGCCGTGATGTCAGTCCGATCGGGAGCAAGAATGGCCGCGAGCTGAGGTAGTGCGACACGTACGGCGTCTGGAGTATGCATGTGCTGATCCATCGACGGGTCCTCCTGTGGGTCTGCGCCGATCGAGCTCAACCATTGCAAGGTCTCTCGGCGTCACTCGACGCGTTCATGATCGCAATGGACTCCGACACGCGAAGCCCAAGCTGCTCGGTCATCGGCATGAACGCGCCTTCGTCTGGGCGGCGTCCGCAGGAACACAGGACCCATCCGGTCCCACCAACGATGCCAGCGGCCAATCCCCCGCCCAGAGGACGCTTCCCGTACACCGGGCAACAGCTCCCATCACGCGCGAGCACCGAAAAGGTCCACCTCAAAATCCGCCAAGTGACGGTTCGAGCCCTTCCGGGGCACCTACAGCATCAGCCTTGGTGAACGGGTCATTGGAGCTGTCGGTGCTGCGTGATTTCATGTGTTCGGCAGCGCGGAGGATGGCTGTGCGGAACGGGATGGGGATTGGTAGCGGTGGATCGGTTGCGGGACACGACGTTCGGGGACGCGTTCGAGGCGATGGGCCAGAGTGTTCGGTTTCGGTGGGCGTGGGGGGAGGATGAGGTTCAGCGGCTTGTTGACGCGGGGTGGGAGCGGGTCAGCGACGCCGAGCTTCGGTACACGTTCGATACTGCCGAGGGGGACGAGCGCGGTGTGGATGTGTTCGCTGCGGCATATGAGAAGTTCGAGTACGACTTCGGGTCGGCGGTGCGTATGGTGCCGGGGCGGCGGCGGTCGGCTACCTGGGTTCAAGTCGATCTTCTGATGGTGCTGACGTCGCGCCAGATCAGGCTCGTGAGGCCGGTGGGTGGACCTCGAGCGGAAGAGATCGACGGAGACGGACGGGACGACGCCGGATCGGGCGAGGTCTGCGACTGCCACTGCCATTGCGAACTCACGGGGCTCGACTACTGCAACGCCCATGCCGACTGCGGTGACTACGACGAAGTCGACTGCGACGCAGACGAAGACGACGAGCACGACTGTGACGAGGAAGACTGCGGGTACAAGAAGTGCGGCGAATGCCACTGCTGTATCTGCTGGAAGAACTGCGGCTGTGATTACTACACCACTGAGGATTGCGGTTGCGGCTGCTACGAGTGCGCCTGCGCTTGCTACAGCAGCATCATCGACGTGGATGATCGGTCCGGCGACGACGAACCGGTGACCGTGATGAACGAGTGGCCCGCCTTCGTCGCCGGATTGGCTCAGGTGCTGCCCCGGCTGGGTAAGGGCGAGCGGGTCGGCTTGACTGCCCACGGACACCGTTTCGCGAGCTTCCAGGTTCGGGACAGCCACCTCGATTGTGCGATCGCCGGAAACCAAAGCGTGCCACCGGAATACCACCTGAGTTTCGAGCAAAGCACATGGCTGATTCAGCGTGGTTGGTATCAGTATCGGGAATGCGATCGGACCTATAGTGTCCCGTTCGCCGCCGGCAACGACCAGTACGTCGATACGGTCGAGTCCGTCGTCACTGTTCTGCGTGACTTCCTCGGCATCGCCCGACCAGGTGACCTCGACATCGAGACCACCGGCGCGCCCGACGGACAGCCACGATGCCGCCTGCTGATCGCGCGCTGACCGGTTTCCCACCGGCCCCGTCGATCGAGTCGAGCCGCACCCAGAGCGGCTAGAACAGCCTGACCATGTGTCGCACGTATTCGGCATTCGGTATGAGCGCGCCCTCACAGCGCACGTCGTGGACCGGTCGGTCTGGCCAATCATGCGAGAGCGGAGTTCAAAAATGGTCGGCCCGTTGATCTTCGGGGCCGACTGCCTGGCCGGTACAAGCCACGTGGCATGCGCGGACGATTGACGCCTGCGCGTGTCTGACGCGGTCGTGAGATGGCTTGTGGCAGTTGCTATTTCTTGCCTTTCTCGTTGCCATCCACCGATGGACGTGTCACTCTACTATGGTCAGTAGTAGATGTTAGGGGATGGGGAGTGACGATTAACAGCTACCGAAGTCTTCGACAGCGAGTGCAGCCGCTGGTCCGGGTTACCGCGTGGTCGCACGCGGCTACGCGAACCGCAATCGGAATCGGAGCCCTCGCCAGTCCCGCCGTCGCGGACACTTGGGTAGGCCCGACCGGGACCGGTTCCGCGACAGTGCTACGCCCCGCATTTGCGGTCCGCGATGCCGTTCTTGGCATCGGTACGCTCTGGGCCCTGTCCAGCGGCAAGCCAATTCGCCACTGGTTTGTGATCGGCACCGCGATAGAAGCCGTAGAGCTCGCCGCAATCACGCGCAATCGCACCGAATTGCCGCCGACGCTGACCAACAAAGCCTGGACGATAGCAACTGCGGCAGGGCTTCTCGGCGGCGCTCTCGTCGCTGCGCTGCTCGACGAGCACATCTGAACGAGGAGGTGGGTAACGGCCGGTCGGTGTTGAGAGCTGATGGACCGAAATTCTCGATCGAACTCGGGTGTCCATACATAGGCGTCAGGAGTACTGCGGGCACAGGTCTTGCGTCGCGATGGCTATCCACATTGCGGCGTCGTCGCGCGAATTGTCCTCCAGTAGTGGTTTCATGACCTGCGCGTCGTTCAAGCCTTTGTCGTAGGCGTGACAGATGGCCCAGCCGAGGTTGATTCCGGCCTGTTGGACGTCCTGCGAGGCGACGCTGTCCATCAGGCCCATGCGGATCAGGTCTTTTACGAAGCTCGTCTCGTCGGCGTGGGCCGCACCCGGCGAGGCGCAGACCATGACGGTTCCGATTGCGGTGAGTGCGCACACTTCAATGGCGCGGCGGGCAAGGTTCTTCACAAGTTCTTCCAGCTCGGGCAGGCAATGACCCGGCATAGGTTAGACGTCAAAGATGGTGCGGAACAACAGTATTGGAGAACTGACAGCCTCGGATCGAGGGCTCGCGCCGCGACCGATCCGGCGACCGATTCAAATAGCAGCGAGCCGCTCATACGATCGGTCGCCAACTCCTGGCAAACTCGCGCGCGTGATGACCAAGGGAGTGTTCGTGTGGGCGACCGCGGGTGCCGCGCTGCTGCTCGCCGGGTGCGGCGGAAGCGACCAATCAACCAGGTCGGATGGTCCGCCGACTACCGTGCAGGATCAACTGGTGCTGAGCGGATCCGAATTTCCCTCGGGCACCACGATGAGGAATGTGACGTCGGAGAGCGTGCGGGCCAATCTCACCGCCGTTGGCGACACCATGACGAATTCCACCGTGACCCCGGCCGAATGCAAGGGCCCGCAACTGGATTTGAGTGCTGCCGCGAAGGATGTTCTCGGCGAGTCCGCATTCGCCGTCGCGTCCTCGAACGACATGCGGGTCATGTACATCGATTACGTGTCCAGCCAGGTCATGGACCTGAAGCAGTTGGTCGAGAACTACGCGAAATGCCCCGAGGTACAGGTTTCCGCCACCGTCGGGAACATGCAGAACGACAGCACAACCAAGCTGGTAAAGCTGACGGTGCCCGCCGACCTGTCCGGCACCGACGCCGTTGCCTACAGCTCTACCAGCACCACGGGCGGCGGTTCTCCGATCCCGCGCACCACCTATGAGGGGTTTGCGACGCTGCGCGGGCTCACCGTCGGCGTCCGGATCACCGGCCTGGCAGCCGGCTCCGCACCCGATCCGGCAACCTTCGACACGTTCTTCACGGCCGCCGTCCGGAAGGTCCAGGACGCCAAGTAATTCCGCGTACGCCGCACCCCTCGCGACCGGCGCCTGAACCGAAAATGATACGTTTGAATTCGACAATGGTTCGGGCAGCGAGGGAAAGGGTTAGTGCAGCAATGACTGGGCAACACAGGAGATCCGAGCCGAATCCCCTCTCGCGCGCCATGTCGAGTCCCGCGCTGCGCACCACGCTGACCGTGGTGGCTATCCCGTTGAGCCTGATCCTGGCCCTGATGTTCGGCGTGATCGCCGGAACCCTGCTCGGGGTGTATGCGCCCGGGTCGTTGCCGCTGCCGAACTGAGCAGGTCAGGCGTGGTAGCCGAGGCGGCGGGAGATGGCCAGGGCTGAGTCCACTGCTTCCTGGGCTATTTCCGGGAAGCGATGTGCCGCAAAGCGATACGTCGGGCCGGAGACGCTCAAAGCTGCGATGATGCGGCCGTCGCTGTCGCGGATGGGGGCGGCGACGGCGTTGAGGCCGATCTCGAGTTCCTCTTCACAGCACGCCCATCCTTGTGCGCTGATCTCGACCAACTGCGCCTGCAGCACGGTCAGGTCGGTGACGGTGTTGGGTGCGAAGGATTCGAGGCGCTTGCGCAGGCGCGACTTCAGGTCGGCCGCGGGCAGGTCGGCGAGCAGCACCTTGCCGCTGGAAGTGGCGTGGGCCGGGCAGCTCTGACCGACCCAGGTGCGCAGGGCGATTCCGGCGGAGCCGACGGCCTCGGCGACATTGATGATGCGGTCGCTGTCGAGGATGGCGATATTGGTGGTCTCGCCGACGCGGGCGGCCAGTTCGTCGCAGATGTCCTGGCTCTGCCGGCGCAGATCCAGGTGGGCGCTGCTGGATCCGGCGAGCCGCACCACGGTGAAGCCGAGCCGGTATTTGCCGCGCTCGGAGAGCTGTTCGACATAGCCGCGCTGTTCGAGCACGGCCATCAGCCGCGACACCGTGGACTTGTGCACGCCGAGTTCGGCCGCGATCTCGGTGATCCCGGCCGAACCCAGCTTGGCCACGATTTCCAGGGCGGTCAGCGCCCGGTCCACGGACTGGACCGGGGCACCGGATTCCGGTTGTTTCGCCATAACACCCTCAGTTTATGCGGCACAGCGATTTCCGCTGGCCGGAGGCTCAGGGTGCGGCCGCCCGGATCAGGTCGGCACACTTCTCACCCATGGCCATGATGGTGATGTTGGGGTTCACCGCGGGCAGTTTCGGCATGGCCGAGGCGTCGACGACGCGCAGCCCGCGCACGCCCTTGACCCGCAGTTCGGGATCCAGCACCGCCATCGGATCGTCGATCGCGCCCATTCGTGCGGTGGCGGCCGGATGGTAGACGGTGTTGTGGGTCTTGTGCATGTAGTCGATGAGTTCGTCATCGGTGACCGCGTCGGGTCCGGGAGCCAATTCCCTTGCCACCCATTCCCGTAGCGGTGGCTGCTCGGCGATCCGGCGGGCAAGCCGGATACCGTGCAGCATCACCCGCTCATCGTGGCCGTCCGGATCGCTGAAGTAGCGGGGATCCACGCGCGGTTTGTCGCGGAAGTCCCGGGAGCGCAATCGCACGGTGCCGCGTGAATGTCCTTGCGTCACATTGGGTGTGAGGCAGAACCCGTTCTCCGTGGTGGGATAGCCCCAGCGCACGGTGTTCATGTCGAACGGAACGCTGCCGTAGTGCATCATCAGATCCGGCTGGGTGAGACCGGGTTCGGTGGTGGCGAACAGCCCGATCTCCCACCACTGGGTGGAGCTGGTGACCATGGGGCACGGAGACTCCCAGAACACCAGGCCCTCGACATGGTCGTCGAGGTTGGAGCCGACGCCGGGTGAATCCACGCGCACGGGAATTCCCATGTCCCGCAGGTGTTCCGCCGGGCCGATGCCCGAAAGCATGAGCAGCTTGGGGGTGTCGATCGCGCCGGTGCTGATGATCACCTCGCGGCGGGCGCGCACGGTGTCGAACCCGGTGAGATCCGGTCGCCGATAACGCGCTCCGGTGGCGGAATCCGTTTCGTCGAACAGGATTTCACTGACCCAGCACCCCGTGCGGACCTCCAGGTTCCGTCGCTGCTCCATGATCGGATGCAGGTACGCATGCGACGAGGACATGCGCACGTTCTCGGCATCGGCATTGATCTGGAACCAGCCGGCCCCGTTGGTCACCGTCGTCCCGCGATTGAACTCCACGGTCGGCAGCCCGGCCAGCGCCGCAGCCTCGAGTACCGCGTCACCGCACGGGTCCTTGGCCGGGATATCCCGAATCTCCACGGTCCGTTGCAGTTTCGGCAGATACGGCAGCAGTCCGTCGGGTCCCCATCCGGTCGCGCCCAGCGCCTCCCATTCCGCGAGCCCCTCACGCGGCGGATGGAAGGCGATGCACGAGTTGTGCGAGGAGCAGCCGCCGAGCACCTTGGCGCGGGCGTGGCGCAGGAAGCTGTTGCCACTGGCCTGCGGTTCGACCGGATAGTCCCAGTCGTACCCGGATTCGAGCAGCAGCATCCAGTCTTCCAGCCGCAGGATGCGTTCGTCGCCGACATCGCTGGGCCCGGCCTCGAGCAGACAGACGGTGACGTCCGGGTCCTCGCTCAGCCGCGCGGCCACCACGCATCCGGCCGAACCGCCGCCGACGATCACATAGTCGAAGGTGTCGCTCATGACGCGGGCACCTCCGGTACCGCCTCGACCGCCGCGTGGGAGGCGAGGATCCCGATGACGCGAGTTCCCTTGAGCAGGTACCAGAGCAGGCCCGCGACGAAGATCGCACCGATGTAGAGGAACGCGCCCCAGGTGTTGTACCAGGGTCCGCCGTAGACGGCGGTGCGCGGCCAGGCCAGGTTGATCGCCATGCCCAGACCCCAGACCACGGCGACGACGTTCACCGGGAGACCCCAGCGCCCCATGGAGAAGTACCCCTCCGCGGCGAGCTCTTCGGGCCGCCAGCCGCCTTTGATCCGCTGCCACAGCATGGGCGCGGTGACCAGCAGGTACGCGAGGTAGATCATGATGACCGCGATCGAGGTGATCACCGTGAACACCTGCGGCTGACCGATATTGATGACCAGGATCAGCGCCGACAGCACACCGATCACCACGGCAGGAATCACCGGCGTCTTGTGTTTGGCGCTGACCCGCGCCAGCTTCTCCCCGAACGGCAGGGCATTGTCGCGGGCCATGGCGAAGGTGAGCCGGATGGCGGCGGTGTGCACGGCCAACGCGCACACGGTCACCGCGATCACGATGCAGACCAGGAAGACCTTGCCCAGCCAGCCCCACATCACCTGCTGGACAATGTATTGCAGCCCGCCGTCGGCGGTGCCCAGCTTGGGTTCGTCGAGGTGCGGCGCGGACATGACCGCGAACACCAGGATCGCGCCGCCGATCACGAAGGACGCCAACAGGGCTCGCAGAATCGCCTTCGGCGCGGTGCGGCGGGGTTCCACGGTCTCCTCACCGAGCGAGGAGGCGGTGTCGAAGCCGTACATGACGTAACCCGATGCCAGTGAGGCGACCAGGAACGCGCTCAGATAGCCGCCGCTCTGCCCGGCCCCGTAGCCGTGGCTGGAGAAGAACACGCCCGGACCACGGGTGGTGTGCACCGCGAGAATGATCGCGATCAGCACGGCGGCAATGAGTTCGATGAACACCCCGGTGCTGTTGATCATGGACATGAGCCGAACGCCGAAGGCGTTCACGACCGTGGTGAAGACGATGAGCACGGTGCCGAGGATGACGGCGTTGGTGGCGAAATCATGGGTGCCGGAGCCGTCCCCGACCAGCTGGAATCCGCTCCAGAGCTGCGGCAGATTCAGCTGATACGCGAGCACTACGGCCGACAGCGTGACGATGGAGGCGGTGAGCATGAGCCAGCCCGCCGACCAGCCGACGGCCCGGCTGCCGAGTTTCTTGGCCCAGTTGTAGACCGAGCCCGCCACCGGGTATTTGGCCGACAGCTCCATGAAGCACAGGGCAACGGCGAGCTGTCCGACGAAAACCAGTGGCCACGACCACAGATAGCCGGGTCCGGCGGTGCCGAAGCCGAAGTAGAACATCTGGAAGGTGCCGGTGAGAATGGAGATATAGGAGACGCCGGCGGCGAAACTGGAGAATTTCCCGAGGCTCCGGCTCAGGGATTCCCGGTAGCCGAAGTCCGCCATCCCGTGGTCGGGGGTGGGAGCGCTGGTTTCTGAAGGGGGACGGGTGGTGGTCATGACGGACCAACTTTCGAAATTAAACGCGCAGAACCATATTCAGTTGTCGGTGAACCAGCCGCCCACCGCGGGCGCGGTGTTGTGCCAGATGTGTTTCGTCTCCTGGTATTCCGCCAGGCCGCTCGGTCCGAGCTCGCGCCCGATCCCGGAACGGCCGAAGCCGCCCCATTCGGCTGCCGGGGCGTAGTAGCCGAAGTCGTTGAGCCACACCGTGCCGTGGCGCAGGGCGCGGGTGAAGCGTTCGCCGCGGGCCGCATCAGCGGTGCGGACGCCCGCGGCCAGCCCGTAGGAGGTGTCATTGCCGAGGGCGAGGGCCTGCTCGTCGGTGCTGAAGCGTTCGACGGTCAGGATGGGGCCGAAGGTCTCCTCCTGGACGATGCGCATGCCGCGATCGCAGTGGTCGAAAATGGTGGGCGGATAGAAGCTTCCGGCTTGCAGCGCGGGATCATCGGGTCGCTTGCCACCGGTGACGAGCCGCGCACCACCCGAGAGACCGAGTGCCACATAGGCTTCCACCTTCGCCCGGTGCGCCTCGGAGACCAGCGGCCCGGTCTCGCTGGCGGGATCCATCCCCGGCCCGATCCGGATCCGTTCCGCACGGGCGACCAGGGCCGTCACGAACTCGTCGGCGATGGACTCGTGGATGATCAATCGTGTTCCGGCCGAACACACTTGACCCGAGTGCAGGAAGACGCCGGTCAGCACGGCGTCCACCGCGCTGACGAAATCGGCGTCCGGGAACACGATGTGCGGGTTCTTACCGCCGAGTTCGAGAGCGACCCGGGTGATGTGCCGGGCGGCATTCCCCGCGATGGCCGCACCCGTCGCCGCGCCACCGGTGAACGAGATGAGATCCACGTCCGGCGTATCGGTCAGCGCGGAACCAACTGTGGCACCGCTACTTTGGATCAGATTCACTACCCCCGGTGGCACCCCGGCCCGATCGATGAGCCGGACCAGCGCGATGGTGCTCAGCGGCGTGACCTCGCTGGGTTTGGCCACCATCGTGCACCCGGCTGCCAGCGCCGGCGCGATCTTCCACGACATCTGCAGCAGCGGATAGTTCCATGGCGCGATGAGCGCGCAGACACCGACGGGCTCACGCACGACGCGGCTGATGACGACCGGGTCACCGGTATCGACGAGCCGGTCCGCGCCGGTTGCGGCGAGCGCGGCGTAGTAGCGGAAGACCGCGATCACGTCGTCGATGTCGATATAGCTCTCGCGCAACGTCTTTCCGGTGTCGAGGGTCTCGATGCGGGCCAGGTGATCGCGCTCGGCGGCCAGCAGGTCCGCGATCCGCAGCAGGTATCCGATGCGCTCGGACACGGGTGTCGCGGGCCAGCCGCCGGTGTCGAAGGCGGCGCGGGCCGCCGCGACCGCCGCCACCGCGTCCGCTCGATCGGCCTCGTCCACGGTGGCGATGACGCTCCCGTCGGCGGGATTCACGATGTCACGGGTGCCACCACCCAGTGCGTTCGTCCACTTCCCATCGATGTACAGGCAAGGAGCGCAACAGAGTTCGTCGCCGTTCAGCAATATGGGATCGTTCAGCATTCCGGATCCTCGATCCGCCCCCGAGCCCAGGCATGGAATTCGGCGATATGATGTTCGGCCGGAACCAGTACCCCGCCGTTGCGGTAGGCCCGCGACGACATGGCGGGCTGGGTACGTTCGCAGGCCGCGAAATCCTGTTCGTTCACCCGATGGAACAGTTCCACGGAATGGTCGAGCACGCCGCCGGATCGCAGCACATCGGGTGCGTAGAGCCAATCGCATTCGACGACGGTGCGATCGTGGGCCAGCGGGTACATGCGGTGGAAGATGACGTGATCGGGCACGAGATTCACGAAGACCGTCGGCCGGATGGTGATGGCGAAGTACTTGCGATCCTGTTCGGGGGCGAGACCGGGCAGCGCCTCGAATCCGGCACGACCGTCCACGGTGAAGCCGTCGATGCGCTCGCCGAATTCCGCCCCGTGCCCGACGTAGTATTGCGCCGCATAGCCTTTCGCGAATTCCGGCAGCACTTCGACCAGTTCGGGGTGGATGGCCGCGCAGTGGTAGCACTCCATGAAGTTCTCGACGATCAGTTTCCAGTTGGCGGCCACGTCGTAGACCACCCGCTTGCCCAGCGCCAGCCGTTCCATGCCGTAGCCGTCGATGGCGGCCGGATCACCCAGGCGGCCGGTGACCGCGCCGATGACGTCGGTCTCGAAGGAGGGTGGTTCGTCGGCCAGGCACACCCACGCGTAACCGAGCCATTCGCGCAGCGCGACCGGGATGAGGCCGTAGGCGACCCGGTCGATGGGTGCACCCGAATCATCCTGCAGCGTCGAGATATTCGGTGCCGCGACCAGCTTGCCGTCGAGCGCGTAGGACCAGGCGTGATACGGGCAGCGCAGCGTGCGCCGCACCTGCCCCTCGCTCTCGGTGCAGATCAGTGCGCCACGGTGGCGGCACACGTTCAGGAAGGCGCGCAGTTCGCCGTCGTGGCCGCGCACGATGAGCACGCTCTCGCGTCCGACCTCGACCCGCCGGAAGGCCCCCGGTTCGGTGAGATCGGCGGATCTGGCCGCGCAGAACCACATCCGTTCGAAGATGCGCTCCTGTTCCTTGGCGAAAACCGCGGGGTCGCAGTAGTACTCGCCGCCGAGGGTGGGGATCAGTGCCGAACTCACAGGGATACCAGCCTTTGCGGGGCGAACAGGTCGATGGGGTGTCGCGTGCTACCGGTCATGGCCAGGTCGGCGAGGATCTCGCCCACGACCGGCACGAATTTGAAGCCGTGTCCGGAAAATCCGCAGGCCACGGTGACCGCGGCGTGCGCGGGATGGCGGGCGACCACGAAATGCTGGTCGGCGGTATTGGAGTACATGCAGGTGGCCGCGTGCAGGGAGCGGCCGACCAGTGCGGGCAGCAGTTCGCGGACCCGCGTGCGCATTTCGGTGATCTCCTCCGGATGCACCGTCCGATCGATGGTGTCCGGGGTACAGGGGATGCCCTTGCGGAAGAACGCGGTCTTCACGCCGCCGTCGGGACCGTCGATGGCGGGGAAGCCGTATATCTGTGCGCCATCGTCATTCTCGGCGATGTAGATGGGGTCGCCCTCGAACTTGCGGGAGCCGACGACCGGGTCGAACCAGTACATCACCTGACGTTCGATCTCGATCCCGATGCCGAGGTCGGCGAGCAGTTCCGGTGCCCAGGCTCCGGGGCAGATCACCAACTGTCCGGCGCTGAACACACCCGAGCCGGTGGTGACGCTGACACCGGACCCCGTGTCCCGCCACGATTCGACCACCTCGCCGTAGCGGAGGGTCGCACCGTGCGCGGCGGCCAAATCCAGGTGCGCCGCGACCGTGCGTTCGGGCCGGGCGAATCCGGCCAGCTCCTCGTAGAGGCCGATGAAATGCGGTTCGGGCGCGAAATTCGGGAAGCGGGAACGGATTTCGCCGGCGTCCAGGAGATCGTGCGGCAGCGACCAGGCCCGGCTGGCGCGTATGCTCCCGGCCACGGTCAGGCTCTCGGCCGGCCCGACGTAGAGGCCCCCGGTGAGCCGGTACACCTCGGCCGCCGAGTCGCGGGCCAGCTGTTCCCACAGTTCGTAGGCACGCAACAGCAGCGGCACGTAGGCGGGATCCTCGAAATAGGACTGCCGGATGATCCGCGACCCACCGTGGCTGGAGCCGCGATCGTGCGCGGGGGTGAAGCGTTCCAGGCCGAGTACGCGCTGCCCGCGCCGTGCCAGGTGGTAGGCGGCGGCACTGCCCATGCCGCCCAGGCCGATGACGATGACGTCGTAGGTTTCGGTCATGCGGTTACCTCCGAATCCGCGCGAGCTCGGGGTCGACCACCGGATCGGTGTGCACCCGTGCGGTGAATCTCTCGGTCAGATAGTCGATTTCGACCGCGTCGCCCGGTGCGACCGCTGCCGGGAGCCAGGCGTAGGCGAGGGTGCGGCCGACGGTGGACGAATAGCCGGCGCTGGTGATGTATCCGGCGACACTGCCGTCGACGGACACGGGTTCCTTGCCCAGCACGACCGCCGCCGGGTCGTCGAGGACCAGGGTGCGCAGTAGACGGTCCGGCGGCGGTGCGGCCTCCAGCGCCTTCTTCCCGAGGAAGTCGGATTTGTTCATGCGGACCGCGAACCCGAGACCGGCCGCGTCGGGGGTGTGCTCGGTGGTCATATCGGTGCCCCAGGACCGGTAGCCCTTTTCCAGGCGCAGGCTGTTGAACGCGATCCGTCCGGCCGCGATGGCCCGGTGCGCGCGACCGGACTCCCACAGTAGATCCCACAGTGCCGCACCGCATTCGGCACCGGTGTAGATCTCCCAGCCGAGTTCACCGACATAGGAGACGCGCAGCATGGTGACCGGGATCGAGCCCAGGAACGTCTGTTTGGCCTTGAAGTACCCGAAACCCTTGTGTGACAGATCATCCGGGCACAGCGGTTGCACCAGATCCCTGGCGCTCGGACCCCATACGCCGACACAGCAGGTGCCGCCGGTGATGTCGCGCAGTGTGACACTGCCGTCGCCGGGCAGGTGGCGGGCGAACCAGTCGAAGTCGAGCGGGCCGTTCACACCTACTTGGAAGAGGTTCTCTTCCAGGCGCGCGACGGTCAGATCACTGCGCACTCCCCCGTTCGCGTCCAACAGCAGCGTGTAGGTGACCGCGCCGGGCTTCTTTCCGACATCATTGGTGGTCAATTCCTGCAGGAACGCGGTCGCGCCCGCGCCGGAGATCTCGTAGCGGGTCAGCGGCGTCATGTCGTAGAGAGCGACATGCGTTCGCGTCCAGACCGCTTCGGCGATCGAGATGGGCGAGTAGAAGCGAGCCGCCCACTCGTCGCGTACCGGGACGGCCACCCCGTCGGCGGCCACCTCGTCCAGCAACGCGGCATTGGCATCGAACCAGGCCGGACGTTCCCACAGCGCGCCCTCGAAGAAGAACGCGCCCAGCTCCCGCTGCCGGGCATGGAACGGGCTGGTACGCACTTCCCTCGGCGCGCTGCGGTATTGGTGCGGATGCAGGATGTCGTACACCTCGACGAAGGCCTGCACGCTGGTCTGCCGGATGAACTCCGGACTCAGCGCCGCCGCCTCGAATCGATACAGGTCGGCCTCGTGCAGGTCGATATCGGTGCTGCCGTCCACGATCCAGTGCGCGACCGCCCGCGCCACTCCGGCCGAATGCGTCACCCAGACCGCCTCGGCCACCCAGAATCCGGCCAGCTCGCGGTGCTCGCCGAGGATCGGGTAGCCGTCGGGGGTGAAGGAGAAGATGCCGTCGAACGCCTCGTCCACGGCGGTTTCCCGCAACGCGGGCAGCAGATCGACGCTGTGCGCCCAGGCCGGATCGAACTCCGCCGGTGTGAACGGCAGCATGGACGGCATCGGCTGACCCGCGGTGTCGCGCAGCAGGGTGTCCATATCGACCGGTCGCGGTGTGTGCCCGTAGTAGCCGATGCCGATGCGGTCGCCATAGGTGCGGTAATACAGGTCGGCGTCCTGATGCCGCAGGATCGGCAGCAACGTGTGCGGGTCCAGCGCGGGCACCGGCCCGGTCTTGGCGAACTGGTGTGCCATGGGCACCAGCGGCACGGTGAGACCGACCTGCTTACCCAATTCCGCACCCCAGAATCCGGCCGCGCTCACCACGATGTCGGCCGGGATCTCCTGACCGTCACGGGTGCGCACACCGGTGACCCGGCCGTGCGCCGAAAGCACCTCGACCACTTCGCAATAGCCGATGAAGCGCGCCCCACGATCGGCAGCCGCGTCGGCCTGCCGTTCGGCGGCGCGGACCGCGTTCGCCAAACCGTCTGTGGGCGTATGGAATCCGCCGAGGATCCGGTCCGGGTCGAGCAGCGGGTGCAGTGCCGCGCATTCGCCGGCGTCCAGCAGCCGCGACTCGATGCCCCAGGCGCGGGCCCAGCCGTGGCGGCGGTGCAGTTCGGTCCAGCGCGCCGGGGTGGTGGCCACCTCCAGACCGCCGAGGGCGTCGAAAGCGTCCAGCGCGCCGAACTTCTCGACGGTGTAGCGGGCCAGCTCCGTCATGGTCTTCGACGAATTGGTCTGGAACACCAGACCCGGTGCGTGCGAAGTGGATCCGCCGGTCCGGAACAGCGGGCCCCGATCCAGGACGGTGACCTCGGTCCAGCCGAGCCGGGTGATCTCTTCCGCCAGGGCGGTGCCCACGATTCCCGCACCGATGATGACGACTCGCGGCTGCATGACCGAGCCTCCAGAGTGTTGCGTATTGCGCACCATGTGCCGTAATACGCAACTATGCTCCGCCCGGTACGCACGGCTGTCAACCGGAATGGAATTATTCGTATTCCGTTTGTTTCCCTGGCATTTCGGCGTGTGACCGGGAGTTTTCGGTTACCATTCCGAACCCCGCAGCCAGCCTCCCGAACCCCGCACGCAAGAGGCCCGGCAGCGAATCTTTCGCTGCCGGGCCTCTCATCGATCGGCCGTCAGGGGCGCATACCGGACTCCGTCCAGCGCCGGAAAACCTCCACCCGCTCGGCCGGCCACGCACCGTCGCAGGGCATGGTCCCCGCGGCCAGGCGGTCGAGAATCTCCGCGGCATGTTTGCTGACGTCGTCGAGGGACCACAGGTCGAACACGAAGCTCATCGACCGCTGATCCTGCTCGCGGAACAGGGGTTTGATGTGTGCTCCGAAACCGACGGCCTCCTCGGGGCCGGGCAATTCCGGTTCCGACGCTTCGGCGGCGGGCTGTGCGGTCGCGGCGGGCGGTCCGAGTGGACCCCAATCCCATTCCGGCGCCCCACCTTCGGCGGTCGATGCCCATTCCACGAAAGCGGCGAAGGCGGAACGGAATTCGGCCTCCTGCGGCAGTCCGCTCTCGCGTGCCGCCCGCAGGCACAGCTGCGCCCAGCGCTCCTGCTGTGCGGCGGTGAGGGCGGGCCGCTGCGGTGCATCCCCGGTGGCATCGGGTGCGCCGAAGGCCGCCGCCATCCAATCCGCTTCGCGCCGTGCGCGATCCGCGTCGGCGTCACCGAAGGTCGCCGCCAGCAGCGGATCGTCGGGAATCAGCTTCTCGTAGAGCAGCGCGGTCATCCGCCGCAGCGCGGGGTATCCGCCCGCCCATTCGAACAGTGTCGGCTCCTGTCCCGGCGCGAGGACCGGGTCCTGGAAGCCGACGTACCAGTGCATTCCGCTGCAGAACGGCTTGTTGCGGGATTGCCCGCAACGGCACAGCGCGTAATGCTCGACGGAGGCACCCTGGGCCCGCTCGATGCCGCCGCCGTCGGGTCCGGTCAAGGCGATCGAGCCGCGAATGCGGTACGGCCCGTCCTTGGTCACCTCGACTTCCGGGGCACGGGTTCCGCCCCAGTCGGTGAGGTCGCGGGCCTCGATGCCGTCGAAGGCCATACCCAGCGCACCCGAGGGGCAGGCACGCACGGCCCGGACGATCTCGTCCATCCGGCCGCCATTGGGCGCGACGAAAGGCTCTGTGCCAGTCCGGAATACGGCAGCAAGCCGGTCGGTGCAGAGCCCTGAGTGCTGGCAGATCCCGCGATTGTCGAACACCGTGACCTGTTCGCCCGCATAGTCGTCACGGTGATCCGGCACTCGGGCCGGGTCTTTGGCATCATTGAACCCGATACGGGCGTGGCTGCCGTCGCAGAGCGGTGTGAGTGCCGACGCACCGCATCGGCACAGCGCGACCGTGGGTCCGACCTCCAACGGCAGTCCGAGGTGGTCGACGATCGCCACATTCGTCCCCAGGTACGGTCCATTCTTCGCCGGACAGATCGACGCGACCATCCCGGTCTGCAGGCGCGCGAATTCCGCACGCAGCCCGCTTCTGTCACCGACGGTGCGCACCGCGCAGGCCAGATCCTGCAGCGCGGCGGTCGCCTCCACGAGTTCCGGCGAATCGAGTCGGCCCCTCAGGCGGGTGGCGGTGAGGGCGAGCGTCCGGAGCCGCTCCGCGGGGCTGGGTTGCTCGCCGGATGTGCCGGTGCGGCCCGCCTCCGCCCCGGGCAGGGACGAGACGGACGGTTCGGCGGCTCGGCCATCGGGCATGCGCGCCGCAGGCCAACCCGTCGCACCCGCAGCACCGAGTCCCTGCCGGAGCAGCGCTTCCGACAACGGCCGGAGCACACTGTCGGACAGCCGCGCGAGGACATTTGCGGGGATCCGCTGCCGGGTGAGCGCGAATACGTCGTCGAACAACTCGGCGAGCGCGCCACCGCCCTCGATTCCGCCTGTGCGCCCGGCGAATTCATCGGCCCGCTGCCGAGCAGCGGCGGCGACCGCCGGATCGGTGCCCAGGATCTCGGGCCGGGCGTGCGCTTTCCAGCTCGGGAAGTGCGCGGCCAGGGTGGCCTGAATATCGCCGAACGCCTTGCTGACCGGGGCCAGCTGCTCCCCCACCGCCGCGGGCAGATCGCCCCGGATGGCGTCGCTCAACGCCACCGCCTCCCCGAGGCGTTCGGTCAGCAGCGTCCACGCGGCCTCGCGGTGCGGCATCAAATAGTCGGTCTCGTAGAACAATTCGAAGCTGGGGCCCACCGTCTTACCGGGATGATCGGGCCCGGCAGGGAGGGTGGTGATGAGTTCGCCCAGCGGGCGGATGACCCCGAACATGAGCGAGACCGTGGCATCGGCCAGGGTCTGCAGTTGCGCGTCGGACTCCTCGGTGTGAGCGAAGAAGCGTTCGAAGATCTGCAGCAGGATCTCGTAGCCGACATTGAACAGGTCGGTGACGCGCGCGGTGTCCGGGTCGCTGATCAGCGGGACCTCGAAATCCCGTTCGGGCGCACGGACATTGGCGGCCAGGACCGGTCGGGTCGGCTGGAAGCCGGGGTTGTCGCTCATGCATTGCCGCAGCTCGTCGAGGATCTTGACGAACTGCCCGAAGTGGGCGTCACGCCAGTCGCCGCGCGCGCCCTCGCCCTGTTCGAGAATGGTGTCGATGGCCCGTTTCGCCGAGGCCACATCGGTCACCGCCACCAATTCCGGCCACTGGAAGTGCTTGCTGGTCGCCTGGGCCCGGCGTGGCCCCACGAAAAGCCAGCGCTCACCGTACTTCTCGGCCAGATGCCCGATGCCGTGTTCGATGGAACGGTACAGGTGCCCGACGGTCGCGAAATCCTGCAGCCTGGGCACGATTTCGCCCTGCTGCATATGCGCGGCGGCGCGGCCCACGGCCTCGATGCCCTCGGCATCGTCGAGCTCCATGCCCTCCGGGCGTTCCAGGAACATGAAGTGCCGCAACGCCGGTTCCCCGAACGGCAGCAGCGCCAGCTGCACGCCCGCCGGATAGTGCGCGGCCGGCAGCGGCAGATTGGGCCGGGCCATGTGCGGGGCGGCCCCGATGGCGGAGAGCAGATTGTGCACCAGCGACAGGTGCAGCATCTCCTGGGTTGCCACGTGCGACACCAGCTTTCGCCAGCGCGTCACCTTCTCGAGCTCGTCGGCGCTCAACCCCTCCGCGGTGGAGGTCTTGAGCGAGAAGGCCGCGAACAGGTACTGGCACATGATGCCGTGTTCGAGTTCGGCGGCCTGGCAGAGCATGTAGATGAGGGCCTCGCGGTGTTCGATGACGAACGGCGCTTCCGGGGCCGCGAGCCCGCCGCGGGCGGCGAGGGTCCGGGCCAGTGCGCCCTGACCCGTCTGAGGAGGGATTTCGGGCGCATATTCGCTCATGCGCGTATGCCTTTCGGAATCAGCACGAAGTCGTCCGGCTTCCATCATCGTCCCGGAATCCGGGCGTCGCCGAATGTTTCGCTGCCCGAGAAAGTGTCAATCTCCCTACCGGTACCGGGGAACCAGACCGGGCACGCTGATGTATTGCGACACGCTCATCCGCGGGTTCGGCCCTGCTACCTTCGAGAATGCGGTAACCGCAAAGGCAAGGAGCATGCCATGGGCATCATTACGATGATCATCATCGGACTGATCGCGGGCGCGATCGCCCGCCTCGTGGTCCCCGGCAAGGAGAATTTCGGCATCATCTGGACTGCGGTCCTCGGCATCGTCGGCGGCTACGTCGGCGGCACCCTGGGCAGTCTGGTCTTCTCCCCGCACCACTTCGACGTTCATCCCCCGGTCAAACACGCCTTCATCGGCGCCATCATCGGCGCGATCGTGCTGTTGGCCCTCTACAAGTGGATCCGCGCCCGGGTCTGATCCGCCGCCTCCCACCACCTCACCCAACCACAACGGGGCGGGGCCGCTGACCTGCGGCTCCGCCCCTTTGGTGTGTCGGCGTTCTTGCGCGCGATGAGGGTCCGCACAATCCCGCCGCCACGACGCCGGTCCCACGGCGCCCTCAGCCGTAGGTGGTCTACGGCCCGAGTTCTACGTATCTACTAAGTAGATACGTAGAACATATCAGTCGCCCCGACGAAGATCAATCAACGCCGACGGGTTCGATGCCCGGCCGGGGCGGTGCGGATGATCCGGACATTCATGGCGCAGACTGGGGACCGGTGTGCCCATCGACCCTCGACCGGGAGACTCCGTATGACCTCGATCGACTCGCGCCTGCCGCAGCTGCGCAACCTCGTCACCGAACTGCCGGGGCCACGCTCACAGGCCCTGACCGCCCGGCGGAAGGCGGCCGTCGCGGCGGGGGTGGGGTCTTCGGTGCCGGTGTACGCGGCGGATGCCGACGGCGGGGTCATCGTGGATGTGGACGGGAACTCGCTGATCGATCTGGGGTCCGGCATCGCGGTCACCTCGGTCGGCGCCTCGGATCCGACGGTCGCCGAGGCCGTGGCCGAGCAGGCCGCGCGCTTCACCCACACCTGCTTCATGGTCACCCCGTACGAGGGCTACATCCGGGTGGCCGAGGAACTGGCCGCGCTCACCCCCGGCGACTTCGACAAGCGGACGGTGCTGTTCAACTCGGGCGCGGAGGCGGTGGAGAACGCGGTCAAGGTGGCACGGCTGGCCACCGGCCGCAGCGCGGTGGCGGCCTTCGACCACGCCTATCACGGCCGCACCAATCTGACCATGGCGCTCACCGCGAAAGCCATGCCGTACAAGGCGAACTTCGGGCCGTTCGCGCCGGAGATCTACCGGCTGCCCATGTCCTACCCGTTCCGCGACGGCCTGACCGGGGAACAGGCTGCGCAGCGGGCGATTTCGCAACTCGAGGTGCAGATCGGGGCCGATTCGCTGGCCGCTCTGCTGATCGAGCCGATCCAGGGCGAGGGCGGATTCATCGTGCCCGCACCGGGATTCCTCGCCACGCTCGCGGAATGGGCACGCGCACACGGGGTGGTGTTCATCGCCGACGAGGTGCAGACCGGATTCGCCCGTACCGGAGCCTGGTTCGCGTGCGAGCACGAGGGCATCGTGCCCGACCTGGTCACCATGGCCAAGGGCATCGCGGGCGGCATGCCGCTCTCGGCCGTCACCGGGCGCGCCGACCTGCTGGACCGGGTGCACGCGGGCGGGCTGGGCGGAACCTACGGCGGCAATCCGGTGGCGTGCGCGGCCGCGCTGGCCAGCCTCGAGGTGATGCGGGCACTCGACCTCCCGGCACGGGCGCGGGCCATCGAGGCGGCCGTGCGGCCGGCATTGCGCGAATTGGCCGATGCCACCGGCGTTATCGGTGACGTGCGCGGGCGGGGAGCCATGCTGGCCCTCGAATTCGTCCGGCCGGGCGGCAGTACCCCCGATCCGGTCCTCACCAAAGCCGTTGCCGCCGAATCTCTCTCACGCGGGGTGGTGCTGCTCACCTGCGGCACCTTCGGAAATGTGATTCGGCTGTTGCCACCGCTGGTGATCGGCGACGAGTTGCTCGCCGAAGGCATCGAAGTGCTGGCCACGGTGGTCCGGGAGCTGACCGCGGTATAGGGACATTCGACCCGAAATAGGGATTATCCGAATCACACACTGCTCGGCCGTATTACGGAACACTTTGCCTGCCGGGAATCGGGCGTGAAAGCTGCTACTACACACCCGAATTCACTCAGGAGCAGGAATATGGTCGAAACCCCGTTCGCCGATCCGTCCGAGATCGAGATTCCGCCGGGCACCACGCTCACCGATCTCCTCGACGAACGGGCCTCGGCGCACGGGGACGCCATCGCGTATCGCTATGTCGACTATTCCCGCGAGCTCGAGGGGGAATACCGCGAGCTCACCTGGTCACAATTCCAGTTGCGGGTGTACGCGGTGGCGGCACGCATCCAGCGGGTGAGCGCGCCCGGCGACCGGGTGGCGGTGCTGTGCCCGCACGGATTGGATTATGTGGTCGCGTTTTTCGCGGCCATCGCGGCGGGCGCGATCGCGGTGCCACTGTTCACACCCGACGAACCCGGGCACACCGATCGCCTGCACGCGGTGCTCGGCGACAGCGATCCCGCGGTCATTCTCACCACCGTCTCGGCAGCGGCCGGGGTGCGCGAGTACTTCGGCCGCCGCCCCGGCACGGCCGGGCCGCGCCTCATCGCCGTCGACGCCGTCCCCGACGCGCTCGAGGCGAGCTGGAAACGCCCCGGCAGCACCGCCGATTCCATTGCCTACCTGCAATACACGTCCGGTTCGACGCGAACGCCCGCGGGCGTGGAGATCACCCATCGCGCGGTCGCCACCAACCTGTTGCAGCTGTGCGACGCGCTGGGGCTGGACGCGGATTCGCGCGGGGTGAGCTGGCTGCCGCTGTTCCATGACATGGGATTGCTGTGCGTGATCCTGCCGCTGGTGTGCGGACGGCACCTGACCCTGCTGTCACCGAGCGCGTTCATCCGGCGGCCGTACCGGTGGATCAAGGAGCTGGGCGCGGACGGCGGCGGCGTCTTCTCCGCCGCACCCAATTTCGCCTACGAGTACGCGGCCACCCGGGGCCGGCCCGCGGCGGGCACGCAGCTGGATCTCTCGAAGGTGATCGGCCTGATCAATGGCAGTGAGCCCGTGACGGTTTCGGCCATGCGGGCCTTCACCGAAGCGTTCGCGCCCTACGGGCTGCCGGAACATGCCGTGAAGCCCTGCTACGGCATGGCCGAGGCCACCGTGTTCGTCTCGGCCACCCCGGCCGCGGCGCCCGCGCGGGTCGTGCACGTGGATCGTGACCGGCTGGGCGAGGGCCGCATGACCCGCGTCGCCGCCGACCGGGAAGAGGCGGTGGCACAGGTCAGTTGCGGGCTGCCCGCGCGAGCGCAGTGGGCGGTGATCGCCGACCCGGATACCGGCCGGGAGCGGCCCGACGGCGCGGTCGGCGAAATCTGGCTGCACGGCGACAATCTCGGCACCGGATATTGGAACCGGCCCGACGAGACCGAGCAGACGTTCCGGAATCGACTGCGGCGCAAGCTGTCCGAGCAGAGTCACGCCGACGGCGCGCCCGCCGAGGCCCGCTGGCTGCGCACCGGCGACTTCGGCGCGTATCTGGGTGGTCAGCTGTATGTGACCGGCCGGGTCAAGGATCTGGTGATCGTCGGCGGCCGCAATCACTATCCGCAGGATCTCGAATACTCCGCCCAGGACGCCAGCACCGCGCTGCGACCCGGATTCGTGGCGGCCTTCGCGGTGCCCGCCAACCGCCTGCCCGAACACGCGCTGGCCCAGCGCCCGCCCACCGCACCGGATGACAGTTCGAATCAGCTGATCCTGGTGGCCGAACGGGCGGCGGGCATCGGCACGCTCGACCCGGATCTGGTCACCGCCCGGGTGCGGGCCGCCCTGTCGGTGCGCCACGGTGTGTCGATTCGGGATCTGCTGCTGGTCCCGGCCGGCACCATCCCGCGCACTTCCAGCGGCAAGATCGCGCGGCGGGCCTGCCGCGCGGCCTATCTGGACGGCACCCTCGCCCGCACGGTCCGCCGCTGATCAGCCGCCCGGTGATCAGCCGAGGCTGACGGTCATCTTGCCGCCCGCGGTGCCCGACTCCATCACCTCGTGGGCGTGCACGATCTCGTCGAAGGCGAAGGTGCGCACCGGTTTCGCGTGATAGACGCCCGCCGCGGCCTTGGCGACGAGCTCCGCCAGCGGGACGTCGGAGAGCGGGAACTCCGGGGTGCCGAGGACGAAGCTGCCGAAGAAGGACAGTTGGACTCCGCTGGGCAGGTCGGTGATCGGGTTGAAATCGGCGAGCGGCGCCAGGCCGCCGAGGAATCCGGCCTGACAGACGCGGCCGCGTGGACGCACGGCCGCGACGGAATCGCGCAGGGCGGAGTTGCCGATCAGGTCCAGTAGGGCGTCTACGGCGAGGTCGCGGTCGCGAACCTGGTCGGCGATATTGCCGTCATCGATGAGAACCGTGGTGGCCCCGATCTTTTCGAGCAACGCGGCGTTTGCCTGCGAGCGGGTGGTGGCGATGACCGTGGCCCCGAGGTCGGCGGCGATGTTCACGGCGGCCTGGCCGAGCGCGGAGGTGGCCCCACGCACCAGGACCGTTGCGCCGGACGTGACGGCGAGATTGTCGTGCAGTGTGGTCCAGGCGGTGGCGTAGACCTCGGGGACGGCCGCGAGATCGGCCCAGGCCGAACCGGTTTCGACCGGCACCACATTGCTCGCGGGGATGGTGACCAGTTCGGCATAGGCACCGTTTCGGGTGCGGCCCATCCCGCCCATGATGGCCACCACCGGGGTGCCCGGGGCGAGCCGACCCGAGGGGTCCGCGGCCACGATGCCTGCGGCCTCGATGCCGGTCACCTGGGCCACGTCGCCCCACTGGCCGGATCGCATGTAGGTCTCGGCGTGGTTGAGCCCGAAAGCCTTGACCTCGACCAGGATTTCACCCTCGGCCGGGATCGGGTCGGGGAGTTCGGTAATGGTGAGCACCTCGGGTGCACCGTAGCGGGAGATGATGATGGCCTTCATGACGGACTCGCATTCTTGAGTGAGTGTTCAAATATTGATGAGAAAGTTGGGCCGCCCGTATCGGACGGCCCGGCAACGGTTTTCGTTGCGTCAGGGAGGCGTCAGCCCGGCGAACGCGGTGTCGACGATCGCACGCAACACCGCTTCATCCGGATTCGCCTTGCCGACCACCATCAGCCCCTGGGAAGTGGCCACCAGCCCCTTCGCCACCGCCTCCGGATCGGTACCCGAGCGGATTTCCTTGCGCCGCAGTGCGTTCCGCAATGCGTCACGCATGCGATCCTCCAGCCGCTGCAGATGTCCGCGCACCACGGCGGCGGCCGCGTCATCGGTGGCGGCGTTCTCGATGGCGGTGTTCACCAGCAGGCAGCCCATCCGGCCCTCGGGCGAGAGCAGATCGGCCACCAGGCCGTCGAAATAGCCGCGCACCTGCGCCACCGAGGCATTCGGATCATCGAGCTCGCCGAGCTTGCTCGGCACGATGAGGTCTGAATACCGTTGCAGCGACGCCAGAAACAAGGCGTGCTTCCCGCCGGGAAAGGCACTGTAGAGGCTGCCGGGTTTCACCCCGGTCGCCTTGACCAGCTCCTCCACCGAGGTCGCGCGATAGCCGCGCTCCCAGAACCGGCGCATGGCGGCCTCCACGACATCGTCGGGTTCGAATTCGCGGGTGCGGGCCATGCGACCAACATACTTGAATGACTCTTCAAGAAACAGTCCCGAATGCTGACGGAAGTGTGACGCCACCTCAGGCGCGCTCGCCCCCGGTCGCCCGATAGGCGGCCGGGGTCATGCCCGACTCGCCCCGGAAAGCGCGGAAGAACTGTCGTTCGGTACTGAATCCGGCGGCGCGGGCGACCGCGGACACCGGCAGATCCGGTCGCGCGGTGAGCAATCGGCGCGCGTGCTCGAGCCGGATCTGCCGCAGCAGCACCGCCGGCCCACCCTCGAACTGTTCGAGCACCCGATACAGCGTCCGCCGCGACACCCCGCAACCCGCCGCGACAGCGTCGACCGTGAGCCCGGCCTCGGTGTGATGGCGACGCAGGAACTCCACCACCTGGCGCACGGTCAGCGTCGGGGCCACCTCCCCCGGCACCGCCCGGCCCGAGGTCAGCGCGATCGCCGAGACCAGCAGGTCCACCGCCGAAAGCGACAGCGCCGCAGCCTGTTCCGGTTCCTTGTTCTGCAGATCCGCCAATTCCAGCAGGAATCTCGACACCATGCCCGCGGGGCTGTCGCGCGTGATGACGGAGGCGACCGGTATCTCGCGTGACGTGAGGCCCGCCCGTTCCCGCAACCGGCTCAACGGCGCCTGGACGACGGCCATCTCCCAATCGTCGTCGAATTCCCAGCGATACGGCCGGGTGCTGTCGTAGAACACCATCTCCCCCGCGCCTATCTCCGCCACCCGGTCGTCCTGATACAGCCGCCCCCGGCCGCTGAGCTGAATGCTGGCGAGCAGGATCTCGTCGTCGGTGCGCGCGATCAGCGACTTGGTGCGGTCGACCCGCTGACCGCTGGACCCGATCGTCGACAGATCCACATCGCGATACTGCCCCCACACGAGCCAGCCCCGGAACTGCTCCGACCCCCTCGGCGACACCGCGAGCGGCACATACGCCTCACTCAGCCCGGCCTCCCACTGTTCGAACAGCTGCCCCGGCCGTTCTCCCGCCCCGGCCCCGATCTCGATGCGCCGAACGCCCGCCAACCCAACCACTCCGAACTCAACCGATCCACCAACCACAATGCGAATTCCGCCCCGGCCCGCGCACGCCGCCGGCCGGGCAACCACAACCCTCACTACGAAACGCAGCCACCGTCCCCGTGAACACCGTCCCCGCGATCACCGTCGGCGGCCACCACACCCACCATGATCAGCGCGAATACGAGGGGAGCGGACATCCCAGGAACCTATCAACCCCGGGCCCGCCTCACGCGGCGGCATCCTCGGAGGTGGTCGAGTGCTCGACGGTTTGCCGGGTGGCGGCCTGGGCCAGGGCCGCCCAGGCCCGGGCCTGCTGGGCGGCCAATTCGGCGATCGTCGCGGCATGCTCGGGCGGTAGGTCGTCGAGCAGGTCCGTCCAGCCGAGCGGGTCCGAGGGGATGGTGTCGAGCAGTCGCTGCAGTCGTCTTCCGGATGCGGTGCGGTGCAGGGCGGGGTCGGTGCGCAGGGCACGCAGCGCACGGGTCAACCGCGACGGATCGGAGCCGGCGCGGGCGGCGGGATGCTGGTCACGCAGGCGATCGCCGCGACAGTGGCCCGCGAGCGGCTGGGTCGCGGGACGCGTGCTCGCCCGGGAATGGTGGGCGGTCCGCTTGCGGATGAGTGCGATCGTGCGTTCTGGCAGGCCCAGTTCCTCGGCCAGCCGCCGGTTGGACCAGTCGGGGAAGTAGGACAGCGCCCGGCCGGCGGCGGCCTTGCGGTCGGCGGCGGAGAAGGGCAGTCCGTGAGTGCTGTTGAGCCGGATGGCCAGCAACAGTGCTTGCCCCTCGTCACCGTCGAAATAGACCGCGTCGATCCACTGCGCGCCGCTGAACAGCGCCGCCCGCACGCGGTGCGCGCCATCGATGACGGTCATGTGGGATCGATGCACGATGATCGGCGGCAGCGTCGCCGCCACCTCCGACAGGGCGGTGACATGACGTGAGTTCTCGCCGGATTGCCGGATCGAGTCGCCTATCCGCACGCGGTGCAGGGGAATTCGCACGATCTCCGACGGACCGGGTTCCAGCAGAGGCGAATTCGCGTCCGGGCCGGGTCGGGTGGCGATCTCGCCCGATCGCAGCACTCGGGAGAGGATCCACTGCCGGATACTGCCGCGCCCGCGAATCCGCCACGCCTGCTTCGGTGCACGCACGCTACCCTCCCAACGCCGAGCAGCCCCGGCTCCCGGGAGCATGCGGCGACAGATCTTCCGGGCAGGGCCTACCAACGACGCGCCAGGCGGCGTCACGGGGAGCGCCGACAAGATTCCCGCTCGCGCGGGTGCGTGTACGCGGCAGTGTAATGAGCGACACAGGCGCGACTCAATCGAGCAAATCTCGTGCCTGCCTGCATATTTGCGGGCGGACCGGGCTGACCTGGCATGGACGGCCGCCGCCCACCGCGGCACTGTTACATACACAACAAACATTGCCGCCGGTCTGTTTGCTGGCGGTCGAACGACCTACTCCGGCAGCGTATCCCGGACGGTGACCAAGGCGGCCGTGGTGTGCTGGTCCAACGCCATCAGCACAGCCCTGGCCTGCACCGTCCTCCAGCCGCCGTCGAGCGCGCGGACCCGCAACTGCCCGGAGGTGTGGGAGTGCGCCAGATCGCGGCTCATGGCCTTCGCGGTCCCCATATCGTCGGGATGAATCTGCGGCTCCGGTTCTCCGCTCAGCGACTGCCAGGCGACACCCGGCATGGCCGGACCCATCCAGCGCAGCAGCCGTAGCGTGCGCAGATCGACGATGGCCCGGAAGTCACCCGCGGCCGCGGCGGCGTCGAGCACCCGATGCTCGAGGATCACCGGCGGCGGCGCGGCACGCACGTCCGTGGCGTCGCCGATATCGTGGGTGACCCCGCGCAGATAGACCTCGGATCGGCCTGCGGCGGTGCGCTCTTCGAGCATCCGGCAGGAGAAGTGCGCGGCGCGTAGCGCACCGTCGTCGCGGCGCACGGTCCACACCGCCTGATGCTCGGTGCCCGGCGCGGACCGGACCACCTTGGCCAGTGCGTCGGATTCGTCGCTGTTGGTGATGACGCGGGTGAACACCCCGGCGATGGCGTGCTCACGCTCCCGATGCTCCGGTGCCACACCGTAGAGATCGAGCAGGTCGTCCGAGCGGGTGGACTTCGAGATCGACAGGTTGAAGTACCACGCCCCCACGGGATCTCGCGGCGGCACCTCCTCGTGGTCCGGGCCCGACCACACCAGGACGGAGTGCATGCGGTCCGCGGTGATCAGTTGCGGCACCGTCAGGGTTCGGCGGCCCGCACCGGTGATCTCCACCGGGGCAAGTGTTTCCGCGGTCTGCGCCACCGCGCCACGGATGGACGCCAATGTCTCACGCTGCCTGAAGATCTGCGTCAGCGGCACGAACTTCCGCGGGGCGCTCCCCAGCCCGATCACGGTCGGCTCACCACCACCGAAGGTCTCGATCAACAGCCATCGCGTCCCGGGCATCGCGTCGCCCCCTCCTCATCCCCTGACCACCAGCCGAATCAGCTTCTCGTACTGGCCGCCCGCGATCCGCGCGGCGATATCGGCCAGAATCGCGTCGGGTCCAATCAGTACACGACTGCGCCCCCGCGCGACACCATTCAGAATCACCCGGGCGGCCGCCCCCGGATCCGTCCGCGCCACCACGCTGTCGAACCGCCGCGCCGCCCGCTCCGCGTCCACCCCCGCCGCCGCCAACGCCGACCACGCGATCCCGGTCCGCACCCCACCCGGATATACGCAACTGACAGCCACATTCGGCTGTCCCCGCAACTCCGACCGCAACGACTCGCTGAACCCCCGCACCGCGAACTTCGCCGCCGTGTACGGAGCAGCCCCACCCAGCCCGATCAGACCGTATGCCGACGACAGATTCGCGATTCGCCCGGTCGGCGATTTCACCACCTGCGGCAGGAATGCCTTCGTAGTGGCCACCGTCGCACCGAAATTCGCCCGCATCACCACATCGAAGTCACTCGGCTCCGACTCGGTAACCCCGCCGTAGAACAACCTTCCCGCATTATTGATCAGCACATCGGCACCACCCAGCCGACCGGCGACATCATCCGAAACCTCCCGCATCCGAACAACATCGGCCGCGTCCGCAACCAGCTCGAGCGCCTCCCCGCCGATCTGACGGACCATCTTCCCGGTCTCCGCCAATCGCTCGCCGTCGACATCGACCAGCGCCACCGCCGCCCCGGCCTGCCCCAGCAACTTCGCGAGCTCCCGCCCGATCCCGGCCCCCGCGCCGGTGACCACTACGACGCGCCCAGCGTAAAACCCATGATTCATTCCACGAGTCTGCCCACGCGCCTTCACTTCTCGCGACCCGTGGTGACGCGAGGCATCGGCCTCGCGCCACCGATTCTCACCGTGCCATCACCCCAGCAGCTCTCGATCCAGGGTGAAGGCCACCTCGTACAGGCCAGGTTCGGCACGCCCGAATGCCTTGTTACCCTGGATCATTCCCTTCGCCACCAGGTGCTCGATGACGCGGTGGGCGGCATCGAGATCGGTACTCTGCGCGTAGTTCACAACCCGCGTGCCATCAAGGCTGCGATGCAGGCTGGCGGACAGCCAGCCGGGCACCTCGGCGGCAACGTGAGCGGCACCGGCCAGATAGTCGATCAACGGCTGCTGACGACCGGATTCGACCGTGAACACATTGATCTGGGTGACAGTGCCGTCGAGACGGATGATAGGCATTGCGACTCCTCGAATCGATTCGATTACCTGTCGCGGGTTCGCCACCGAGGTGGCGATACGGAGCCTCGCACGGAGGGGGCCGGGCTTACCGATGCCGACCCTGGTCCTTTCGACTTCTCCAGGCTATACCGAATCCGTTGGCGGGCAACGTCATGCGGCTTCCTGCCCGGCCAGAAACGCGCCTCCTACGAAACTGGCGATGATCATCGCCATGGACAGCACCGGCCAGTACCACATCAACCAACCCTTGAAGGTCGAGATCAGCAGCATCACCAACGCTGAGATGAGCGCGAAAGCCGTTCCGCCCCAGGACAACCAGATCCCCCAGTCGACATAGGCGTAGGCGCAGTCGACGCCCGAGCTGCACGAATCGGCGGCGAACGCGAAGAACACGGTGATGTAGGCGGTGAACATGCCGAGCGGAACGGCGAAGGCGTAGAGCACCCATCCGAGTACGACATCCCAGGTGCGAAGGCTCCGTTGCGGAGCAGGCCAGGTGGCGACAGCCAGAGAATCGGTCATGCGCGGAATGCTGCCGACCGGCCGCAGCCACAGACACCGCAGAACTACTCACCCCACGTGAGCAACTCCCCCAACCTATTGCATTAGGGTAGCCTTACTTTACAGTCGAGAGGAGTCGTAGTGCGGATCGTCATTCTGTTCGGATCGGAAATGGGCACGTCAGAGGGTGTTGCCGAGTGCCTGGCCGACGAGCTGTCAGCGCACGACGTATCCGTCCACGACATGTTCGACTTCGACCCCGCCGACCTCGACCCCGCCGACTTCCACATCATCGTCTGCTCCACCTACGGCGACGGCGAACTCCCCACCGGCGCCGAACCCTTCTTCAACCTCCTCCAATCCACCCCACCCAACCTCACCGGCCTACACTTCGCCCTCTTCGGCCTCGGCGACACCATCTACGGCGACTCCTTCAACCGAGGCGGCGAAATAGCCGCCACCCTCCTCACCACCCACGGCGCCACCCAGATAGGCGACCACGCCCGCCACGACGCCTCAACCCCAACCCGAGCCGAAGACATGGCCCGCGAATGGGTGAAGACCCTGCCGATCTCCACACTCGCGGCAGTCGCGAGGTGACCGTGTGCCCGGCCGTCATTCTCGGCATCGATGATCTCCGAGCCCTGCCGCAGACCAGTCGAATCGCCCGCAACAGCCGAGAGGGCATCGCCCTACTCGACGAGTATCGCCACCGCCACATCGACGAACTCTGGCTCGACCACGACCTGGGCGGCGACGACACCATCATGCCCGTTGTGACGGTGCTCGAAGAGGCGGCATTCGACGGCCACCCCTTCGACATCGGCATCATCTACGTGCACAGCGCCAATCCCATTGGCGCCGAAACGGTTGTCCGAGTGCTCAGCCGGTGGGGATACCCCGTACGGCGGGCTGCTGCCCCACTCTGAGGACTTGCGGCGAGATCGCCGCGCGTCGTAGTCATTGCCATTACCTCGGACGTAATCGCTTCTCGTAGAACAGCACTGCAGACTCATCGGTAGATCAACGAGATCGATCGATTCACGAGGAGACCTTCCGATGCCGTACCTCACCGTCGCCGCCGACGTGAACCTCTTCTACAGGGATTGGGGCACCGGCAATCCCGTGGTTTTCCTGCACAGCTGGTCGCTGAGTTCGGCCATGTGGCAGTACGAGATGGTTCGCCTGGCCGAGGCGGGAATGCGGACTGTCGCGTATGACCGGCGCGGACATGGCCGCTCCGAACAGCCCTGGGGCGGATACGATTTCGACACCCTCGCCGACGATCTGCATGCCGTATTGGAGCAGCTGGATCTACGCGAGGTCACGCTGGTCGGGCATTCCACCGGCACCGCCGAAATCGTGCGCTATCTGGCACGCCACGGCTCCGAACGGGTAGCCCGCATCGCGCTGGTCTCTTCGGCGCTGCCGTACATGACCAAGACCGAGGACAATCCGCTCGGCCAGGACCCCGAAAGCTTCGACGCCCTGCGCGCCATGTGGCGCAACGACGTTCCAGGCTGGATCCGCGCCGTCTCCGAACCCTTCTTCGGCGTCGGCCTGCCCGGCAACACCATCTCCCAAGAACTCATCGATTGGACAGTGGCCGACGCCAATTCGGTAGCGACCAACGCGATGCTGGACCTGAGCCACAGCGTCACCGAAACCGACCACCGCGACGACCTGCGCGCCATCGCCGTCCCCACCCTGATCGTCCACGGCGCCGACGACCCCTTCAACCCCCTGAACCTCTGCGGCCAACTCACCGCCGACCTCATCCCGGGCAGCGAATTGAAGGTCTACGAAAACGCCTCACACGGCCTACACCTGACCCATATGGATCAACTCAGCACCGACCTGCTCGAGTTCATCAAGAAATAGCCTCGCCACCCCGAATAGAGAAAGCTTCGCGCGCCGACGATGATTCGCCGGTTGGAGCCACGCCCTTTCAGCCTCGAAGTTTCCCGGGAACGCGAACGGCCGCGCACCTCTGGGATGCGCGGCCGTTTCACCGATCCACTGAAGTGGGATCAGGGAAGGACCTGCGGGACGACGGACGGGTTCGTCGCGCCGACGAGAGCACCGACCAGTCCGCCGGCGAGCGCGCCGGTGGCGCTACCAACGGCCGGCACCGCCGAACCGAGGGCCAATCCCACGAGCGCGCCGCCGGCGGCGCCGTTCAGCACCGGATCCGAGTTCGCCGCAGCGGGGTTCGTGGTGATCGGCTCCAGGTCGATGCCCGACGCCACCGGCTGCGCCTGCGGAGCCTGCGCGACCGGAGCAGCCTGTGCGTTGCCCGCGAACGCAATGGTGGCCGCGACCGGCAGCACGGCCAGCAGACCAGCAGAAAGAACCCGACGCTTCATGAATTTCCTCCACATCCCCGGCATCGATCCGGAATGAACCGAATGCCCATACAAATACGTAGATACTTCGTATCGGATCCGGACTCACTAGATCAACGTCGGATAACGGAGTGTGGCTTGAATCACTGCGCCGGAGCACAGTTCGGTCACCGACGGGGAAATTCACGATTCACGAGCAGTAGCCCAGCACCGGCCGGGGCTACGGATTTCATTGTCGGTAAGGCGATCCCGGTTGCACGGTCCGCAAGGTGACCCGGCTCGGCGCGGCAACGGCGACCCAGTCCAGAGCTGTTCGCCTCTGACTCGAGACGCTGCGGCTTCGAGAGACTGCCCCTCGGATAATCGAGATGCCATGCGGCAGTATTCATCTCGCTGCGATCTCCGACCGGAACGTCAGGCTCACCGAACTCACAGTCCACAGACAGCGCCGACCTCACACCGAGACAGCACCCACCGGACCCCAGCCCACGCAACCGACGAAACCACGACGAGCAGGCAGTGCTCGCAATCATCATGGTGACGCCGTTGGACGACCTGGCCGGAACTCGACGGAACCGGTCGACGAAATGTTCGGCGGTGAATTCTCGGGGGTTCCCTTGGAATGGGGTCCGATCAGGGACTGAACGAATAAAGCCCCTGACCAGATTCCCTGGTCAGGGGCTTATTCAGGCTCCCCCATCTGGACTCGAACCAGAAACCTGCCGATTAACAGTCGGCTGCTCTGCCAATTGAGCTATAGGGGATTGTTTCCCTGGCTGGATCTTCCGAACCGGCCGGGGAAAACTTTAGCGTATCGGTTGTACAGTTCCCAAATCGTGGCCCTACCTGCAGGAATACTGGTGGCTGGGAGACGGGGTGCCGGATCGACAGGTGGGGGTGGGGTCGGGCAGGATGTGGGGGCGGAATGGTCTATGGGAGGAGCTTCTCGGGATGCTGCGGTTGATCATCGGTGTGGCGGCTGGGTACGTGCTGGGCGCTAAGGCCGGGCGGGCTCGTTATGAACAGATCAGTAAGACGACCCGCGCGATCAGCGAGAGCCCCGTCACACGGAAGGTCGTGATGATCGGGCGGCAGAAGCTCTCGGACAAGCTGAGCACCCAGCCGAAGCTGGAACCCATGGTGCCGATCGACGAGCGCACCACCATCCTCGTGCCGCAGGACCAACTGCGACGCTAGGGGATTGGGGCTTCGCGCCCCCGTTGATGCTCCTATCAGCGGTCGGAGGACAATCCGTTAGGTGCAGACCGACAAGTCGAACGCGCTGTTGGCCGACCTGGACGATGCGTTCGCCCAGGTCCCGCGCCCTCAGTCCATCGACGGCTGCTCATGCTGCGTCGACGAGGAAGAGATCGCGACCCTTCTGCGCACCCCGCGCGAGCAGCTCAACGCCGGACAACTCTGGAGCTACGCCCAAAATGCCACGCTGACCTGCGGCTCCGAGCTCGACTTCCGCTACTTTCTGCCGCGCATGATCCGGCTGTCGCTGGCCGATCAGCATCCGATGCCCTGCATCGAAATCATCTTCAGCCACATCGGAAACCTGCCGTGGCAAGCCTGGCCGGAGGCCCACGCGCTACACGAATTCTTCGACGCACTCTGGTGCGATGTGCTCACGAACCATCCGCCGATGCTCAACACCGATGACCTGCTATGTTCGCTCTCCCTCGCCGAAGGTTCCGTGGCGCATCGTCTTTCGTCGTGGTCGCAGCTCGACACGCCTGCCGCGATCCGCAACCTGGCCGACTTCGTCGACGGTGTCAACTGCGGCGTTGAACTGAACAGCGGTCGACTCATCCCAAGCAACGCCTTCTGGGACAAA
This sequence comes from Nocardia sp. NPDC059240, assembly GCF_042753865.1. Taxonomy (NCBI): domain Bacteria; kingdom Bacillati; phylum Actinomycetota; class Actinomycetes; order Mycobacteriales; family Nocardiaceae; genus Nocardia; species Nocardia sp. NPDC059240. The sequence goes on from NZ_JBHZAC010000015.1 coordinate 169,190, forward strand.
GACTCCGAGGCTCGATACGAACTGATCACCTGGCTCAACGACGGCCCAGCCGCCGAGGCCACCGCGCTGGCGGTCACCCGCACCGACGACCCCGAACTACTGCGGCTTCTCGGCGCCATCACCACCCGCCTTCGCACCGGGTGACATGCAGCCCTGCGTGCCGACAGCGATCATGTCTGTCGGCGCACACGGGGTTTCGATTATTCGTCGGTTGAGGCCGGTGCCCGGAAGACCGCGTAGTCGTGGGTCGTCGACAACCGAGGGTTCTCGATCGCCGAGGCGGGGTTGTCGGTCGACGGGTTCGACCAGACAGGCGTGTACTGCCGATGGTCCAGATCTTCGCTCATGTTTTCGATCATGCCCGATTAGTCGTCGCCACGGGTCCGGCCACGCCAGATAGACCCACCCTCGACGCGGTCAGCAGCAAGAGCGGACGGTCAATCTCGGGAAGTTGGCGCCGGTGGCTCACTGATCGGCGAGGGCTGCAACGGCACGGTGACGGCCGGCAGCGGCATCACTGGTGCGTTGTCGACTCTGTTCGGCTCCCAGCGCAGCAAGAACGCGACGATTGCCGACAGAACCAACAGAACCGCGGCGATCAAACGCAGGATCCTCCAGCGCAGACTGTGGAAATGCTCTCTCAGCGTTGCGGTTTCGGTAACCACGCCCCTCCCCTCCCGAATGCCTCCGCTGATCGGATCGGTCGAAAGCGTGCCCTCCGTTACCTGCGCAGTCACAGATCCGGGAACGTAGCGCTGCTACGCTCCGGCGCGTGGTGAGGGTGGAGGTGACGGACCGGGCGCTTGCCCTGCCGGCCGAGGCGGATCAGTTCGTTGCCGACGATGCAGTCGACATCGCCTTCTGCGGAACCGCTTCGGCGGCTTTCCTGTGATGCCGGCGAAGGGCTTGCGTGGGCGGGTGATCAAACGGTCGCTGATCTATTCCGCGGCTGCCCCCGAGTTGTTGGCACAGGAGCGGGCGACGATCATCGTGCACCGCGAGGCGGGTGGATGGCAGATGCGCTACAACGCCTACGGCGTCGTGGTGGACGGGCACGAAGTCGCGAGGTTGCGTAGAGGCAGGACCATCGAGATCTCGGTGCTGCCCGGCACTCATCGGGTCGAGCTGACAATCGAACTGACGCGAGCCAGCCCCACTCGGGAAGTCACGTTGTCCCCGGGTCGGCGGTGCCGTCTGGTGAATACCCCGAAATCGTATCTGCAGGCCCTGTCGACGGCGCGGACCACAGAGTTCCTCACCCTGGATGTGGAGCCGAACTCGGGGAGCTTCACGACCTAACCGACGACGACCTGCGCCAAGCCAATCGAGAAGCCTTGTATGCCAACGGATACTGATCTGCCGCCTGCTCGCCGGGCCAGTTTCCGCTCGGTAGTGGTCAGTATCGGTCGGGCTCGGTTGCGGAGAGGTCCTGGAGGCCGATGACGTGGGCCAGTGCCAGTCGCTGGGCGTCGTCGCTGTTCGGCTCGGCGGTGAACAGGGCTACTCGTAAGTCGCCGCTGTGGATGGTCAGGATGTCGTAGTCCAAATGAATCGGCCCGACCTGTGGGTGGACGATCACCGCGCGAGGGACCGATGGCATGGTCGGTGGGGTGGCGTCCCAGGCTTGGACGAAACAGGTGCTGGCCGAGCGTAAGTCCGCGATCAGCTTGGTCAGTTCACGGTCGGCCGGATAGCGGGTGGCGGCTGCACGCAGGTCGGCCACCAGGGAGGCGCGGAAGCGCTTGTTTTCTTCCGGGTCGATGACGCAGTCGTTCATTCCGAGGAACTCGCGCCACGCCAAATTGCGCTCGTGACCGCGTTGCGCATTCGGGTCGTAAAACAGTGTGGCCCAAGAGGAGTTCGCGGCGAGCTGCGTCCACGCCGCGGTGAAGACACCGACCGGGCCGGTGTCGAGCCGGTCGAGTAGCCGGCGGGCGCCGGGGCCGAGGTGGGTCGGTACGCAGCCTTCACCGGCCGGTGCGTAGCCGGCCACTATGCACAGGTGCTCGTATTCTGCGCGTGACAACCGCAAGCCTCGGCTCAGCGCATCGAGAACCGCTATCGACGGCCGCGCCCTGCCCTGTTCGAGTCGCTTGATGTAGTCGGCGGAAACTCCTGCCAGCCCGCCCAATTCCTCACGCCGCAAACCCGGAGTTCGCCGTCGGAGCGTGGATCCGGGAATTCCAACCAGGGCAGGTGACACTCGCTCTCGCCAGTCGCGGAGCAAGCGCCCGAGATCGCCGTGTGGTGCACTCACCTGATCGACGGTAACCAACGAACAGGCGGCAAGCCTGGGCCGATCTGTCCCAGGCTCGCCGCCCGTCGATGAGCGAAGCTCGCCGTCTGCTCAGAGATCAGTACTGAACGCCGTGGGCTGCTACGTGCTCGGCCCTGTGGGGAGCGGTGTTGCGGTGAACAGGTTGTCGGGGTCGAGGCGATTCTTGACCGCGAGGAGGCGGGCGCTGTGGGAGCCGTAGGCGTCGGCGGCCTGGTGCTCGTCATCGGGACCGAGGAGATTGGGGTAGCCGCCCGGTAATGCGTGCTGGGCCAGCACGGAGCCGGCCTTCTTGGGCCAGCTGACCGAAAGCGGGTCCGCGTCCGGGGCGCCGATTTCGATGAGTTCGACCATGAAGTGGTCTCGGCGTTGTCCGAAGGCGCTGCTGTCCGAGGAGATTCGGTTGGCGGCGCCATGGAAGTGGTGGATGTTGACGAATGCCGACGGGGAGGTGCGTGCGTCGTAGGCCTCGATCAGAGCCGACACGACCTCGGGTGTGAACGCGGCGACGTTACGGGTGCGGATCGCGTATCGGGCTCCGTCGGGGAACGCGCCGTCGAACTCGCGCAGTTTCGCCAGCGGCGATTTCGCAGTGACCGCAGCGGTCAGCGGCGAGCCGAGTGCGGCGAATCCGCTGAGCGCTGCCGCTCCATCGGCGGGGATTCCCGACCAGGTCGGGGCGATCGTGATCATCGGGTTGCCGTCGGGGTCGGCGACGAAGGCGATGACGGAAGTGAGTGCGTCGGAGGCCTTTTCGAGGAGCTCGCCGTAACCGCGCAGCACCTGTTCGGCCTGTTCCCACGGGAACGCGAACGACCCGGCCAGCACCTCGGTCAGCGGATGAAGGGCCACGTCGGCGGAGGTGACCACGCCGAAGTTGCCGCCCCCGCCGCGCAGCGCCCACAACAATTCGGGATCCGCACCGTCGTCATGGCCCGCGCGGACCACGCGTCCGTCGGCGAGCACGACTTCGGCGGCCAGCAAGTTGTCGGCGGCGAGACCGAAGCGTCCGCTGAGCGGACCGTAGCCGCCACCGAGCGACAGCCCGAGCATGCCCACGGTGCCGACCGTTCCGGTCGCCACGGCGAGTCCGTGGCGGTCCGCTGCCTCGGCGACATCGGCGGAGGTGGCGCCCCCGGCCACGGTGGCGACATGGTCGCGTACCGAGACCTGCCGCATCCGAGTGAGATCGATGACCAGGCCGCCGGCCCGGATCGCGCGCCCCGCCCAATCGTGGCCGCCGCCGCGGACCGACAGCCCCAGCCCGCTCTCGTGTGCCGCGCGGACCGCATGCTGCACGTCCGAGGTGGTCTCGCAACGCACAATCAGCGCAGGACGATTGGTCACCGCGCCGTTCCACACGCTGGCCGCGGCGTCCAATTCAGGTCCTGCGGTGATCACGCGCTGCGGGTCGACCGCTGGGGCGGATGTCTCGAGCGCAGCGATCGCGCGGTCGAAGCCGATGGGTGTGGCCATGATGATCCTTTCGGCACCACGAGCGGCGCTCAGAAGAACTGGACGAGAACACACTTGGGCGGGCTCGCAATCGAAGAAGCTCGAAAACCCCTGTTGTCAGCGGGATCGGCTAGGAAGTCGCACACGCTCGGGATCGATCCGCGCAGCCTCACATGACTACGGTAGATCGAGAACCCGCCGTCAGCCTGGGCGAAATATGCCCAGGCTGACAGTTATCAAGCGACGCTTGACGTGTCGGCCTGATCGATGGCGTTCAGTCCTCGGATCGGGAGGGCGGCCGGTACCGAAAGTGTTGGGCGTGGACGATCGATCGCGCTTTGAATTCAGACGGGTACTTTTACTTCGGTCGGGGACAACAGGTCCTGTAGGTTCCGTATCGCGAGGTAGGCCGGTTCGGCGTCGGTGGGGATGTCGAATGCGATCTGGTGCGTGACGGACTCGCCAGGGTTCAGGCTGCGCCAATCGTCAGGTGCCGTGGCCGGACGCAGGCGATAGGTAGCCTTCGAATCCTCCTCGTAGGCGCGTCCTTGGGTGTCCAACAATCGTGTCGAGCCGAAGAAACTTTGCCGGTCGCCGCCGATGTTGGTGATCGTCACGGTCACCACCTCGAAGGTTCCGTCGGCTCTGCGCCATCCGGTGTCGGTGACGATGCGCGAGCCGATGCTCTTCGCCTCGGTGATCGTGTATTCGAATGTGGTGTCGCGCACCGGTGTTCCCGCCGTTGCGGTAGCGGGGTAGACGGCGGCGGCGATTGCCGCGACCACTGCGAATCTCGAGGCGAACGGGTTCATCGTTGGAGTGTCCCCGCTGCGCGAGGGACGGGTATCGGATAGAGGTCATCAGATACGTCCGGTTGATATCCCGATGATCGGATAATGATGTTCGATGGCGGGAGCGAACACCAGCGCGTCCATCCCGCCGACCACCAACTCGCTGCCTGGTCAACCGTCACTGCAGCTGAGCTACACCCAGCTGCGTTGTGCAACAAACGGTTTCCGCGGCCGTCGTCAACGACGAGACCGCGGTTGTCCCGATGAGCAGCCAGCCAGGAGACCAAGTCCCCTAAACCCTCCACCAGGGCACGGCCTAGTGGCCGACGGTCAGCACCAGACCTGCCACCAGGGGCACTTGCTCGGCGGGGTGGTCGGGGGTGCGGTGGTTGTGGTGGGCGGGGCCGATGTTGTCGTCGGGTCGACCGTGGTGGTGGCCGGGGCACAGTTCAACTGCTGCCATGGCTCGCACGTCGTGGTGGTCGGCGGGGGTGTTGTCGTGACCGGGGCACAGTTCAACTGCTGCCATGGCACGCACGTCGTGGTGGTCGGAGGCGCGGTTGTGGTCGGAGGCGCGGTAGTAGTCGGAGGCGCGGTGGTGGTTGTCGGCACGACGGTGGTTGTCGGCACGACGGTCGTAGTGGTTGGCGGGACGGTGGTGGTCGGCGGCGTCGGGTCGGATTCGATGACGACTTGCAGCGGGCCGACGGCTCGCGCGTCTTGTCCCGGGCACTGGACCGATCCGGGACTGATGGAGCATTCCTGGGCCCCGATGGAGTAGGTACCGGGCTTGCTCGGAGTCCACGTCATGGTCGCGACCGCGTTCGGCGCGGCACCGACTCCTGCCGGGCAGCCAAGGTAGTCGGTTTGGTTGGGCATCGTGTCATCCGGCACGTGGAAGCACATTTTCGTCCCGGGATTGACCGCATTCGCGGTGAGCGTCATCGTGCGGCCCGCGTACAAACCGTTGGCATCACTCGAGATGCCGAAGCCGTTGTTGGAGGACTGCGTGACGACAGCCTGCGCGACGATCGTCTTGGTGATCGGGCCGAGATGGCTGATCGGAGTGGTGTCGGTATTCGACTTGTACACATCCGCCGTCACTGTGTAGGTACCCGGCAGCTGCGGGATCCACTGTCCGTACGCATGGAAAACCGGCCCATCACCACTCCCGGACTGGCAGCCGAGATCCGTCGATTCGGTCGCCGGTGCGCCCGAACGCTGTGCGCTGAAACAGGTTTTGGGACTGTAGGCCCCCGTGGTGGCGTCGATGCTGATCTGGTCGCCGACGTAATTCGTCGGATGGTCACCGTAGTGCCAGGTCAATCCGTTACCGGTATCGGACGACGCCGGTGATGCGCCGACGATCATCGCGGCGACCAGCGCCATCGCCCCACCGAAACCGGCACCCGCCCAACGGACACGTGTGCTGAACAATTCGTACTCCCCAACGTTTCACTTTTGCCGCAAGAAGCGGCATTGGGGCACAGTACACGTGGCGCCGCCCCGGCATCACGGATCCGCTACAAGATCACGTTCTCCTCGATCGTCGTTGCAGCGGAACGCCTTCCGTAGATCTCAGGAGGGACGCGCCGGTTGGCGGTTGGTTGGTTAGGCGAAGTCGGCTGAGTTGCCCATGGCTTGGGTCAGGAGGCTTTTGCGGTATTGCTCCAGGGCTACCAGGTCGCCGAACAAGGCCATGTAGGCGTCGGGTTGTTCGGTGGAGGAGATCCGTTGGAGCTTGGATTTGAGTTCGGCTACCTGGCGGCCAACCCAGGATTCTTGGGTGCGGGCCAGGACGCCGGTGACGAAGCGGGGGATGTCGTCGGCGGATTTGACCGGTAGGGGTTCGGCGGAGAGTTCCGAGACGAGGGCTCGAAGGGTGAGGTCGTCGGTGTTGTCGGCTACTCCGGCTACCCATTCGGCGCCGGTGAGGCCGCTGGCGGTGCCGCCGGCCTCGGCCATGGCGGCGCGGACGGCGACGTAGGCGGGGTGGGTGAAGGTTTCGGGCTCCAGGGAGTCGAAGACGGGGCCCGCGAAGGCTGGGTATTGCAGTGCGGCGGCCAGGGTTTGGCGCTGCGAGAGCAGGGCGGGGTCGCTCGGGTTGGGGCGGGCGGCGGGGCTGGGGGCGATCTCCTGGCGCGGTTGGCGTTCGGGGATACCGGGTTTGGTGGTGCCGCCGCGTGCGCCCTTGCGGGCCTCGTCGCCGACGCGGCGGACGACCTGCTGGATGTCGTCCCAGCCGACCCAGCCGGCCAGTTTGGTGGCGTAGGCCTTGCGGAGGGCGAAGTCCTTGATCTGCGCCACTACGGGGACGCCGCGGCGCAGGGCTTCGACCTGGCCTTCGGGGGTGTCGAGGTTGTGTTCGGCGAGCAGGCCGCGGATGACGAACTCGTACAACGGGACTCGGCGGGCGACCAGGTCGCGGACCGAGCCGTCGCCGCTGCGCTGGCGCAGTTCGCACGGGTCGAGGCCGTCGGGGGCGACGGCGATATAGGTTTGCCCGGCCAGTTTCTGGTCGCCGGAGAAGGCTTTCAGGGCGGCGGCCTGGCCGGCGGCGTCGCCGTCGAAGGTGTAGATGATCTCGCCGCGCCAGAAGTTGTCGTCCATGAGCAGGCGGCGCAGGATCGCCATGTGTTCGTCGCCGAACGCGGTGCCGCAGGAGGCGACCGCGGTCTTCACGCCGGACAGGTGCATGGCCATGACGTCGGTGTAGCCCTCGACGACGACCGCCTGATGCCCCTTGGCGATCTCACGCTTGGCCAGGTCGAGGCCGAAGAGCACCTGAGACTTCTTGTACAGCAACGTTTCCGAGGTGTTGATGTATTTGGCGGTCATGGTGTCGTCGTCGTACAAGCGGCGCGCGCCGAAACCGATGACCTCGCTGCCGAGATTGCGGATGGGCCACAGCAGGCGGCGGTGGAAACGGTCCATGGGGCCGCGCTGGCCCTGCTTGGACAGGCCCGCAGCCTCCAGCTCCTTGAACTCGAATCCCTTGCGCAGCAGGTGCTTTGTGAGGGTGTCCCAACCGCTGGGGGCGTAGCCGCAGCCGAACTGACGCGCGGCATTGTGGTCGAAGTTGCGGTCCGTGAGGTACTTGCGGGCCGCTTCGGCGGCGGGATCGCCGAGCTGGGACATGTAGAACTCGTGTGCCGCCGCATTGGCGGCGACCAGGCGGGCGCGGGTGCCGCGGTCGCGCTGGACCGAGGTGCCGCCACCCTCATAGTTGATCTTGTGGCCGATGCTGTCGGCCAACTGCTCGACGGCCTCGACGAAACTGATGTGCTCGAGCTTCTGCAGGAACGCGAAGGCGTCGCCGCCCTCACCGCAGCCGAAGCAGTGGAACACACCGTGATTCGGGCGCACATGGAAGGACGGGGACTTCTCGTCGTGGAAGGGACACAGGCCCTTCATCGAGTCCGCACCGGCACGTTTGAGGGTCACATACTCACCCACGACATCCTCGATCCGGACACGGTCACGAATCGCCGCGATATCGCGGTCCGGAATACGGCCTGCCACGGCACCACTCTATCCCCGCCGGACCGACACTCTGGACCGGGACGCACGCCTGGACGCCGGACCGAATGGCCTTTCCACCGCATGCCAGGATCTACGAGTGCTCAGCCTGTACCACGACGCCCGGACGCCGGTGCATACCGTGCCCGCCGGGGCGAAGCTGCTGGTGCTGGCGGTCGCCGGGACCACGCTGTTCTTCGTGCCGTCGATCTTGTGGCTGGCCGTGGCGTTCGTGGTCGTGGTGGGTTTGTCTGCGCTGGCCCGGATTCCGTGGCGCACAACCGGGCGGCAGCTGCTCGGGCTCGCGCCGTTCCTGGTGCTGATCGTCCTCGCGCAGGTGATCTTCACCGGCTGGCAGAGCGCGGTTCTGGTCGGGGAACGGCTGATCACCTTGGTACTGCTGGCCAATCTGGTGACGCTCACCACACGCACCTCGGCCATGATCGACACCATCGAACGCGCCCTGCGACCGCTCACCCCGCTCGGCGTGCGGCCGGAGCGGGTCGGCCTGCTGGTCGCCATGACCATCCGGTTCGTCCCGGTCATCCGTGAGCAGGCCGAACTCGTGCGGGCGGCCCAGAAGGCCCGCGGCATCGAACGCAGCACGGTCTTCCTGGTCCCGCTACTGATCCGCACACTCCGCATGGCCGATGGGGTCGGCGAGGCATTGGATGCCCGCGGGCTGGACTGAGTCACTGAACACCAGCCATTTAGGATCGCTCGGTGCGTAGTAGGGATTTGGCGCAGATCGCGCTGTTCGCGGCAATCATGGTGGTTCTCGGATTTTTCCCGTTGATCCAATTGCCCGGGGCCTTCGCGCCGTTCACTTCGCAAACTCTGGGCGTCATCCTCGCCGGGTCGATTCTGGGCGCGAAGCGCGGTGCGCTGGCGATCCTGCTGTTCGATGTGCTGGTGTTCGCCGGCCTACCGGTGCTGCCGGGCGGGCGCGGCGGACTCTCGGTGATCATGGGTCCGACGGGTGGCTTCGTGATCGCCTATCCGATCGGCGCGCTGGTGATCGGATTGCTCACCGAACGCGCGTGGCGGCACTACAACCTGCCCATCGCACTGGCGATCAACTTCCTGGGCGGCGCGATCGTGCTGTACGCCATCGGGATTCCGTGGATGGCCGCGGCCGCGCACATCTCCCTCGCGAAGGCGTTCACCACGTCGGTGGCGTTCATTCCGGGTGACATCGTCAAGACGATCATCGGATCGATGGCCGCGGTCGCGGTCCGCCGGGCGTATCCGATGATCCGGGTCGACGCGTGATCGAACTCGAGGGCGTCGCCCACCGCTTCGGCGACCGCGAGGTGCTGCGCGATCTCGACCTCACCCTGAGCGAGCGCCGGATCGCGGTCATCGGCGCGAACGGCTCGGGCAAGTCCACTTTCGCGCGAATGCTCAACGGCCTGCAGATCCCGACGGCGGGCACCGTGACCGTCGACGGCCTCGACACCCGCAAACAGGGCCGCGCCGTACGCAAACTGGTCGGCTTCGTCTTCCAGGACCCGGATGTCCAGATCGTCATGCCGACGGTCGCGGAGGATCTGGCCTTCGGGCTCAAGCATCACGGTGTCACGAAATCCGAGATCCCCGACCGAGTCACGCAGACCCTCACCGAATACGGCCTGGCCGAATTCCGCGACCACCCCGCGCATCTGCTCAGCGGCGGGCAGAAGCAGCTGCTGGCGATCGCGGCGGTGCTGTCGGTGCGGCCGCAGTACGTGGTCTTCGACGAGCCGACCACGCTGCTGGATCTGCGCAACAAGCGCCGCATTTCCCGTCTGCTGCAGGAACTTCCGCAGCAGCTGATCGTGATCTCACACGATCTGGACCTGCTCGCCGACTTCGATCGGGTGCTGGTCTTCGACGAGGGCCGGCTGATCGCGGACGGCGCACCGGCGGAGTGCATCGCCCGCTACGTGGCCCTGCACCAGAACTGAATTCACGCCCCCGGAATCACTCCTCGCGCCCGAACAGGTGCCGCCGCACGTGCGCGTTCAGCCGCTGCTCCGGCTGCGAATTGAACGCCATGTGCACGCTCACTCGCGGAATCTCGCCCTGCACCGGCGTCACCCGATGCCGGGAACGCCGCCCGGCATGCAGCACCAGCGTCCCGGGCACGGTCGGCAGCATCTTCACCATGTGCCGGTGCCGCATCGGCAGCCCGCCCCCGCGCTCGATGAAAGCCCCTGGCAGCGGGATGTATTCGAGCGCGCCGCCGCGTTCGGGCGCGACGATGTGCAACATCACCGTGTAGTCGGACATGTCGTAGTGCCAGTCCTGTACGTCCCCGGTCTCGTGGATCTGCACCGTCATCGCCCCCAGCTCGTCGGCCGAGCGGTGCGCCTGCTCCCCCACCAGCTGAGAGACGAACTCCCGCAATGGTTCCCAGCGATAGAGCGCCTTGAGCGGCGAAGAATCCGGAATCCGGTCGCACGCCACGGTGTATTCGAACCGCATGGCGTCGCCGAGACCGTCGGAGAGCACATCCGCGGCCATCTCGGTGACGACGGCGGGCCGCAGGAATTCGGGCAGCACCGTGACACCGCTGACCAGGAAGTCCGCCTGGGCCCGTTCGATCACCTCGCGCAGGCCCGCGACCGAACGCCGGTCGAGCGGATATCTGTCCAGGTCGACAATGCCGTCCACGCCTGTCATCGCGCCCCCTGCCGCAGAATTCGCCGGAATCAGGGTATCGCGGCGGCGATGCGTTCCAGGCGGCTCTCGGTGTAGGAGGCGATCTGGTCGACGATCACCCGCACCCGCGCGGAGTCGTCGGCGGCCTCGTCCCACCACGGCAGCAGCAGCCGGTCCAGACCGCGCGGAGCCGCCTCCAGCAACCGATTGGCGACCAGCAGAATGCGTTCCCGCTGCCCGGCCTGGCGCACCTGGTGGATGGGATCGGACAGCACGTAGCGCAGCGCCATGGTCTTGAGCACCGCCACCTCGGCGGCCACGATCCGCGGCACCTCCAGATCGGCGGCGTAGCGGGACAATTGGCGACCGCCCCAGGCCGCGCGGGTGGCCTCCACGGCGGCGGTGGCGAAGCGGCCCACCAGGTCACTGGTCAGCCGTTTCAGGGCGACCGACGCGCGCAGGGAGCCGTCGAATTCGGTCGCCGCGGTGACCACGGGCATCTCCGAGAGCCGCTGCGCGGCGGCCACCAGTTCGTCGACGGTCAGCGAAGGATGTTGGCGCGCACCGAGTTCCGCCAGCGCCCGCTGCTCCACCGGGTCGGCCAGTGCCCGCAGGTCGATGCGGCCCGCGATCACCCCGTCCTCGACATCGTGCACCGAGTACGCGACATCGTCGGACCAGTCCATGATCTGCGATTCCAGACACTGCCGACGGTCCGGCGCACCCTTGCGCACCCAGTCCAGCCGATCCAGGTCCACGTCGTACGCGCCGAACTTCGAGCCGGGACCCGTTCTGCCCCAGGGATATTTGATGACGGCGTCGAGCGCGGCCCGGGTCGGGTTGAGCCCGAAACTCTGCCCCTGATCGTCGATCACCTTCGGCTCGAGCCGGGTCAGGATCCGCAGATTCTGCGCATTGCCCTCGAAACCGCCGTGGCGGTCGGCGAATTGGTCGAGCGCCTTCTCGCCATTGTGCCCATAGGGCGGATGCCCGATATCGTGCGCCAGCCCGGCCAGATCCACCAGGTCCGGATCACAGCCCAGACTGTCGGCAATGCTGCGCCCGATCTGCGCGACCTCCAGCGAATGCGACAGCCGCGTGCGCGGGGTGTCGCCGTCGCGCGGGCCCATCACCTGCGTCTTGTCCGCGAGTCGCCGCAGCGCCGCGGAATGCAGCACCCGCGCGCGATCGCGCGCGAATTCGCTGCGCCGCGCCGGGCACGGCGACCAGCTCAATCCGGCGGTCCGATCGGTTTCGGGCACCATGCGCTCCCGATCCGCCTCGGAGTACACCCGGTCATAGTCGATGCGCGCGTTCATGGCTCACTGATCCGCTGTGTATTTGAAGTCCGCCGAAAAATGCGTCAGCTGATACCACAGCAATGCGAAGGTCTCCCGGAAAATGCCGTGCGCCTGCGATTCCCGCGTGTACACCGCGGGCCCGGTGCGGGTGGGCGCGGTCCACGCCTTCAACCCGGCGTCCCGGGTCATGGTACGGGTGCGCAGTGAATGCCAGGGGTCGCTGACCAGCACCACCGACGTCTTGCCCCGCGCCAACAAGGCTTTCGAGACGGCCTCCACGCTCTGCAGGGTGTCGGAACCGGTTTCGACGGCCAGGATCCGATCCGCCGGCACACCCTGATCCTCGAGGTAGATCTTCCCCGACGCCGCCTCGGTGTAGTTGTCGCCGACCTGTTTGCCGCCGACGGTGACGATCATCGGCGCGATCTGCTTGCGGTACAGCTTGTACGCCTGATCCAGTCGCGCCTCGAACACCGAGGACGGGGTGCCGTCGTATTGGGCCGCGCCCAGCACCACGATGGCGTCGGCCCGGGTGTAGTCGTCGATGCGGGCCACCTGCCACACCCGCACGGCGGTACCGCCCACCACGAGCAGGCCGATGACGAGCGCGCCGAGCACCAACCGCTGCGTCCAGCGCAGGGCACCGCTCACACACCCGCCCGCAGGTGTCGAGTCGGTCATGTCGTGAACCAGCCAATCCGGTTCAGGGGGTCGGTTCCGGAGTTTTACCAACCGCGTCGCCGCCACTCGGGCAACTGCGGGCGCTCGGTACCGAGGGTGGTGTCGTCACCGTGGCCCGGGTAGACCGCGGTGTCATCCGGGTAGCGGTCGAAGAGTTTGGTCTCGACGTCGTCGAGTAGCGAGGTGAACTGTTCCGGCGACAGGGTGCGGCCCACGCCACCCGGGAACAGCGAGTCACCGGTGAACAGATGGGTGCGGCCCGCGCCGTCGGTGAATGCGAGCGCGACCGAACCGGGCGTGTGGCCGCTGAGGTGGATGGCCGTCAGCTCCAGCTCGCCGACCTGCACGGTGTCACCGTCGGCGAGTAGCCGATCGGGCTTCACCGGCAGCGGGTCGGCGTCGAGTAGGTGGGCGGCGGTGGGAATCCCGGTCGCCGACACCACGTCCGGCAGCGCTACCCAGTGGTCGCGATGCTGGTGGGTGGTGACGATCAGGGCGAGGCCGGATGCCTCCTGTGCCAGCAGTTCCAGAATCCGCTCGGCCTCGTTGGCCGCGTCGATGAGCAGTGTCGCGCCGGTGGCGGTGCACTGCACCAGGTAGACGTTGTTGTCCATGCCGCCGACGGACATCTTCACGATGCGCGCGCCCGGCACCTCACGCTGTTGCGGGTTGGAGCCGGGGGCGACGTGTCCCGTGTAGGGCGAATCGATCGTGATCACGCCCCCGATCGTAGTCATCGCGGCCGACACAGTGTGCAGAAGAAACCGACCCTCCGCGTTCCACAGTTAGATTCAGAGGATGCCGCTACCGAAGCAGCTGTCCCTCGTCGCGACCGGCTTGCTCCTGGCCTTGGCCCTGGTCGGCGGGCGCGCCGCCCCCGCGGCCGCCGAGGAGCCGCTGCGGTTGCCCAGTTACGTGACCGACCAGGCCGGTGTCCTCGATCGCGGGCAGACCGCGGAGCTGCAACAGGCCATCGACTCGCTGTATTCGCGCGACCACGAGCGGCTGTGGGTCGTGTACGTGCGGAATTTCCAAGGGCTGGACTCGCATTCGTGGGGTGAGCAGACTGCGCGGCTGTCCGGGTTCGGGGACCGGGATGTGCTGTTGTCGGTCGCGGTGGACGATAGGGCCTACGCGTTCACCGGGAGCACGCCCAGCTCGGTCAGTGAGAAGGACCTCGACCGGATGCTGGTCGACCAGGTCGAGCCGAAATTGCGGGCCGGGGATTGGGCCGGGGCCGGTTTGGCGGCGGCGACCGGGCTGTCACATGCCATGAGCGGTTCGGGCGGGATCGGGATCGGGAAGCTGCTGCTGTTCGCGCTCGCCGTGGTGCTGGTGGTGCTCGCGATCTGGCTGTGGTCGCGGTGGCGGCAGCGGCGGCGCGAACGCAACGCGCTGGAATCCGCGCGCCGGACCGATCCGACCGACACCGCCGCGCTGGCGGCACTGCCCCTGGTGGTCCTGGACGCCCTGTCCAAGGAGACCCTCGTCGACACCGACAATGCGATCCGCACCAGCGCCGAGGAATTGCGCCTGGCCGCCGACGAATTCGGGGCCACCGCCACCGCGCCGTTCACGGCCGCCCTGGAGGCCGCGAAAAAGGCGCTGGCCAAGGCGTTCTCGATCCGCCAGGAGCTCGACGACGACATTCCCGAAACTCCGGATCAACAGCAGCGCATGCTGATCGAGCTGATCAGCAGTTGCGGCAGCGCCGACCGGGATCTGGACGCCAAGGTGACCGAGTTCGACGCCATGCGTAATCTGCTCATCAATGCCGCCGACCGGCTCGACGCGCTGACCCGCGACATGGTCGAGCTGACCGCCCGCATGCCCGGTTCGCAGGCAACGCTCGCCGGCCTGCTGGCCGCGCATCCCGCCTCGGTGCTCGCGCCCATCCGGGACAACGTGGCCATGGCGCAGGAGCGAATCGGCTTCGCGGAGCGGACCATCGAGGACGGCCGGGCGGCGGCGGCCAAACCGGTCGGACAGCAGGGCGCGGCGGTGGCCGATATCCGGGCGGCCGAATCCGCCGTCGATGCCGCGCGGACCCTGCTGGACGCGGTGGATTCCGCGTCCACCGATATCGAGCAGGCGCGGGCCGGACTGCCCGGCATCGTCGCGGAACTCCGCAAGGATCTGGAGTTGGCGGCCACGCTCATCGAGCACGGCGGCACCGAATTGCCTTCCGCCACGGCCCAAGCCCGGACCGCGGTGAGTCAGGCCGCCGCCGAGGGAACCGGCAACCCGTTGGGTGTCTTCCGGCAGGCGGTCGCGGCCGATTCCGCGCTGGAACAGGCCATTGCCGCCGCCACCCAGCGCAAGCACACCGCCGAGGATCTGGCCCGCCGCCTCGACCAGGTGCTGACCGCGGCCCGCAGCCAGATCAATGCCGCCGCCGATTTCATCAGCACGCGGCGCGGCGGGGTGGACGCCGAACCCCGCACCCGCCTCGCCGAGGCGCAGCGCAGTCTGGAACAGGCCGAACAGCTCTCGACTTCGGATCCCGCGCAGGCCCTGCCGTTCGCCCAGCGCGCCGCCGAACTCGGCGCGCGTGCCCTGCACACCGCTCAGGCCGCGGTCCGCGACTGGCAGGCTCAGCAGCAACGCCTCACCTCGAGCTCCAACTCGCAATCCGGCGCGATCCTCGGCGGCATCCTCATCGACGGCATGCTGCGCGGCATGGGCAACCAATACCGTGGCGGCGGAGGCGGTTCCGGCAGCGGCGGCTACGGCCCCGGCTCCTTCGGCGGTTCCGACGGCTCCCGCCGCATCAGCCGCGGCGGCCGCTTCTAGCCACCTGATTTCGGCCAATGTGGCCGGGAGCGACGAGATCCGCGGGTTGGCTCGGTCTACCTACTCGGAGACATCCGTCCTTCGAGTGAGGAGCGAATCATGACCCGTCCCGCCGTGGCATCCCGCGAGCAGTGGCTGACCGCCCGCAAGCTGTTGCTGGCCGAGGAGAAGGAACTCACCCATCGGCTCGACGCACTGGCCGCCAAGCGCCGCGAACTGCCGATGGTGCCGATCGACAAGGATTACCTCTTCGAGGGCGAGCATGGAAAGGCTACGCTCGCAGAGCTTTTCGCGGGCCGCAGGCAGCTGATCGTGTACCACATGATGTGGCGTTGGGACCTGGACGCGGGGTGCCCGAGCTGTGCGCTCATGCTCGACAATGTCAATCACATCGAGCATCTGGAGCACAAGGACACCACGTTCGTGGTCGTCTCCCGGGGACCGTGGGACAACCTCCGCGCCTATCGCAACCGGATGGGCTGGACCTTCCCCCTGTATTCCTCACACGGCACCGACTTCAATTACGACTTCCATGTCACCGCGGACGATTCCGTCGCCCCCGTCGAATACAACTACCGCACCAAGGCCGAACTCATCGCCAAGGGTGAGCCGTGGTTCACCGAGGGCGAGCAGCCCGGCACCAGCGTCTTCTGGCGCGACGACGACAACCAGGTCTTCCACACCTATTCGTCCTATGCCCGGGGCGGCGACATCCTCATCACCACCCACAACTACCTCGACCTCACTCCCCTGGGCCGCCAGGGCCACGTCGGCGAGGCCGTCCACCACGACCGATACGACCAGCCCCACCAACCGGACTGCCACTGACTCGTGGCCGGCCGGCCACGATCGCGCTCGCCACGGCCCCGACGACGGCGGCGAAGGCGAGCGCGACGGCGAGCATCGGCCAGAGCAGTTCGTGGGTGAAGGGCAGGCCGCCCAGCAGCGCCACGGCGATGACCATGCCGGATTGGCGGCTGGTGTTGAGCAGACCGGCCGCCGTCCCCGCCACCGGGGCGGGGGCGTGGTGCATGGCGGCGGCGCTCAGCGAGGACGCGAGAATGCCTGCCGGATAACCGATCAGGGCGGTGGGTGCCATGGCGAGGATCAGCTCGCCGGTCGTCGACAGGACCGCGGCGCTCACCGCCCCCACCACGCCGAGCGCGGCAGCGGCGACGATGACGCGGTCACGGCGTTCGGGAGTGATCGCCAGCGCGCTCACATTGCCGAGGAACCAGGCGATGCTGCACACCAGCAGGACATAGCCGGTGTGGACGCTGTCGAGGTGGTGCCGCTGTTGCAGATACAGCGCCAGCACCAGCAGGGAACCGTACGATGCGAATTGGTAGCAGCCACCGGCCAGTGCGACCAGCAGATACGGCCGGTTGCGCGAAAGCATCCGCGGCACCGTGGGATTCGACGATCCGAGTTCGATGCGCAGCAGCGCGCCCGCGGCGACGATCGCGAATCCGATGGCGGCCGCCTGCCAGGCCACCGGCCAGCCGTGGCGGCCCTCGATGAGCACGGCCGCCACCACGGTCAGTACCGCGCACAGCAGTAGCTGCGACACGGGATTGACTGTGCGACGGTCGGTTTCGGGCCGGTCGGTGAACCGGCGCAGCATGAAGACGGCCAGCAGGCAGACGGGGACATTGACCGCGAACATCCAACGCCAACCCGCATAGCCGGTGATCAGCCCGCTCAGCAGTGGCGACGAGGCGATGCCCACTCCGCCCACCACGCCCCACGCGCCGATCATCCGGGCCCGGCGCTTGGGGTCGGCAATGCCCTTACCGAGTATGGCCAGGGTCATGGGCAGCGCGAAACTCGCACTCGCGCCTTGCAATACGCGGGCGGCGATCAGCGCGGGCGCGCTGGTCGCGACCGCACAGAGCGCGGAGGCGAGCAGGAACGCCAGCAGCGCGAACCGGTACACCTTCGCCGCACCGAACCGGTCCCCCGCCGCACCCGAGACCATGAGGAATACGCACAACGGAATCGTGTAGCCATCGAGAAACCATTGGCCCGCACCGGCCGCGGCATGCAGTTCGCCGCCGATGGCCGGCAGCGCCACATTGACCGCGGAGGCATCGAAGGCGACGAGGAAATTGCCGATACTGACCGCCACTACTCCGGCGATCCCCAATTGTGCCGCGCCCCCGGATTTTTCGGACGTGGACGCGGACATCTGAACATCGGTCATGATCACGCTCCTCCCACGGGCCGGGGTTTCCCCCGGCCCGCGTGGTGGTCATTACGCCACGGCCGCCTCGTCGACGAGGTCGGCGTGGACGTCGCTCAGCCGCGGTGTAAATTCTCGGTCTCGTAGAGCTTCCAGAGCGAAGTGCTGAACTTCGTCAAGCCGGACGATATCGCGGTAAAAATCTTCGATATTCGCTGCCAGTACATCGAATTCACTCCTCTTGCGCTCGAAGAGCCGATCCATATGGGCGGCCAGGCGCTCGTAGACGTCCTCGACGAAGGCGTCGTCGGCGAGCACCCGCGGGTCCATGCCGCGTTCGGCGAGGATCTGGCGAATGTAGGTGGGGAACAGGCCGATCCGGTTGAGGAAGTAGTCGACCGGACGTGCGACGCCGAGATAGTCGGGCACATTGACGATGCCCGCGTTCTCGTTCTGCACCAGGAATCCGCTGATGGCGCGGTAGGGACTCGGTGCGGTGAGGAACACCGATTCCGACAGCCGCGCCGCCTCACCGAGTTTCTCGATATCGAGGTCGGCGGCCTCGACGCCGATATTGTTGTCCTCGAAAATGGCCGCGATGCTTTCGATCTCGGCCAGCCCGGCCCGGTTGCCGACCCCGGCCACGCCGCCCTCGATCATCTGGAAGCCGTGGAAGACCGAGGTGAGCGAGTTCGCGGTGCCGATGCCGCGGTCATTGTGGCCGTGCAGGTAGAAGGTGGTGTCGGGATTGTCGTGCACCAGGTTGGCGGCCAGCACGGCGGTGGAGTCCGGTACCAGGGTGCCGACCGAATCATTGATCCGGATCAGCGAGATGCCCTGCTGGCGGCACCGTTCGATCTGCCGGTTGAGGTGGTCGTACTTGTCCTCGTCGACGGTGATGGAGAAGGCGTTGAGCAGGCTGGAGCGCAGTTTGCCCACGCCGATGGAGCGCAGACGCTCGGCGACCCGCTCGAAAAGCCGGTGCTGCGAGTCGATTTCGATCATGCCGATGCTGACGTAGATCTCGCTCAGGTACTCGCGCGGCAGTTCCCGGGCGAGCTGCTCGATGAGCGGCTCCCAGGTCTTGAGCGTCAGGTTGAACGAGAAGGTGGCCGCCTCGGGGATGCGGCCCACGAGGTACTTGTCGTCCAGCACCGACCGCACGAAGGCGGGTTCGGTAATGCCGGAGCCCACATCGATATCGGTGACGCCGGCATTGGTGACCGCGCGGATCAGCGCGACCTTGCCCTGATCGCTGGCACCGTAGGGTGCGCGCTCGCAGCCCTCGCGAATGGTCTCGTCGGAAATGGCCTTGATGGAGAAGTTCTGGTACCGGGGCTGATGTCCGGTCGGGAAAGTTAGCACTTGAGTCCAGCTCCTTATCTTGGTTATTTCAGTGCGAGACGGCTTTTTCCGCGCCCGCCCCGGTGAGGGCGCGGACTTCCATCTCCACGTATTTGCCGTCGGTCCGTTCGCGGGAGAGCACGGCGCCGAGCCAGCCCAGCAGGAACGAGGCGGGAATCGAGACCAGGCCGGGGTTCTGCAGCGGGAACCAGTGGAAGTCCACGTGCGGGAACATCGCCTTGGCATTGCCGGATACCGCGGGCGAGAACACGATGAGCGTCAGGGCGATACCCAGACCGCCGTAGATGCTCCACAACGCTCCCGCGGTGTTGAATCGCTTCCAGTACAGCGAGTACAGAATGGTCGGCAGATTCGCCGAGGCCGCGACAGCGAAGGCCAGCGCCACCAGGAAGGCCACATTCTGGTTCTTGGCCGCGATGCCGCCGACGATGGCGAACACCCCGATCACGACGGAGGCGATGCGCGCCACCCGCACTTCGGTGTCCTTGTTCTCGCCGTCCTCGGGCTCGGATCGATTGCCCCGCAGCACATTCGTATAGATGTCGTGAGCGAAGGACACCGACGCGGTGATGGTGAGCCCGGCGACCACCGCCAGGATGGTGGCGAACGCGACGGCCGAGACGAAGCCGAGCAGCACCGGTCCGCCGAGCAACTGCGCGAGCAGGGGCGCGGCCGCGTTCTCCTTGCCGGGTGCGGCGGCGATGGCCGCCGGTCCCACCAATGCGCCTGCGCCGTAACCGATGACGAGGATGAACAGGTAGCACAACCCGATCAGTCCGATGGCCCACACCACCGATCGGCGCGCTTCCTTGGCCGACGGGACGGTGTAGAACCGCATCAGCACGTGCGGCAGGCCGGCGGTGCCCAGCACCAATGCCACACCGAGTGAGAGGAAGTCGAGCTTGGAGGTGCCGTCGACGCCGTATTTCGCGCCCGGCTCCAGCAGTCTGCCGCCGTGGGCGCCCGCTCGGTCGACCGCGCCCTGCAGCAGGTCGGAGAAGTCGAAGCCGTGCTTGGCGAGCACCCAGACGGCCATGCCCGCGGCCGCGCCGATCAGCAGGATGGCCTTGATGATCTGCACCCAGGTGGTGCCCTTCATGCCGCCGACCAGGACGTAGAAGATCATCACCAGTCCGACGACCGAGATCACCACGGCCTGCCCGGCGTCCCCGGAGATGCCCAGCAGCAGCGAGACCAGGATGCCGGCGCCCGCCATCTGGGCCAGCAGGTACAGCAGGCTCACGGTGATCGTGGAGACGGCCGCCGCGGCCCGGATGGGGCGTTGCCGCATCCGGAAGGCGAGGACGTCGCCCATGGTGAATTTGCCGGTGTTGCGGAGCAATTCGGCGACCAGCAGCAGGGCGACCAACCAGGCGACCAGGAATCCGATCGAGTACAGGAACCCGTCGTACCCGTAGACCGCGATGGACCCGGTGATGCCGAGGAAGGTCGCGGCCGACAGATAGTCGCCCGCGATGGCGATCCCGTTCTGCGGCCCGGTGAACGCCCGGCCGCCGGCGTAGAAGTCGTCGGCGGTGCGTGATCCGCGACTGGCCTTGATCACCACCACCAGGGTGATCGCCACGAACGCCGCGAAGATGGCGAGATTGAGCAGCGAATTGCCGCCCTGCAGACCGCCGTTCACTGCGCGCCACCCTCGAGCCCGGCGCGGAGCTCGTCGGCGATCGGGTCGAGATGCCGTGCGGCATAACGCACATACAGCCCGGTGATGACGAAGGTCGAGACGAACTGCAGCAGCCCGAAGACCAGTCCGACGGTGATGTTCCCGGCCAGCTTCACCGACATGAATCCGTGCGCGTAATCGGCCAGCAGCACATAGGCCAGGTACCAGGCCAGGAAGGCCACGGTCACCGGAAAGACGAAGCGGCGCAGGTTGTTGCGCAGCCGCGCGAACTCGGGACTGTCATGTGCGGCGGCCCAGGATCCCTGGTCCGCGAGCGTCCGGTCTGTGGTCGTCACTCGATCTCCTGACGAGAGCTGATTCAGCGATACGGACCACGCTATGGCCGGAAATCAAGGGGCAGAACAGCTCTCGGGCGAACCGCAGCCGGGTGCGATGAACGGCCGACGAACGGCCGTTCGGCTACGACGAACGGTCCTGATCGTCGAGATGCAGTCGCAGCACCGCGGTCTCGGCCCACGCGGGCGGGCGGCCGCGCAGCGAGACCCCGATCATGGTCAGGAAGGCCAGCGGTACCGACAGCGGGGCGGGCTGATCGGCCAGTACGGCGGGCCAGCCCGACAGCGCCGGGCACCACATGGTCACCGCGATGGCGGTCGACGAAACGAACAGGCCGACAAGCACTCCCGCGGTCGCGCCGCGCGCGGTGAGCCGCGGCCACCAGATACCCAGTACCAGCAACGGTGAGAAGGTGGAGGCCGCCACGGTGAAGGCCCAGGTGACCAGGATGCCCGCGTCCAGACTCGCGACGGGCAGCACCAGCAGCCCCACCGGGACCGCCGACAGCAGGGCGGTCACGCGCAACCGGTCGAGGCCGCCCGGTGTGAGGTCGTGCGAGATCGCGGCGGACACCGCCAGCAGCAGGCCGAGCGAGCTGGTCAGGATGGCCGCGAAGGCACCGGCGGTGAGCAGCCCGGTGAGTGCGATGCCCTGCCACCCGGTATTCACTCGCAACGGCAGCGCGACCACGACCGTGTCGGTGCCACCGGCGAAATAGAGGTGCGGCACCAGGACGCCGCCCAGCACCCCGTAGACGCCGGGAAACAAATAGAACAGCCCGACCAGTGGCACGGTGAGCGCGGCCGCGCGCCGGGCCGAACGGCCATCGGAACTGGTGTGGAAGCGCATGATCACATGCGGCAGGCCCATGGTCCCCAGGGCCGTCGCGAACAGCACTGCCAGCGTGCTCAGTAGCGGGTAGCCGTGGTGACCCGGATCGAAAAGCGGTCGCCGCCAGGCGGAGTCGCCGGGCGCGGTCTGCCCGTCGATGCGGGGCGCGGGCGCACCCGCCGGAAAGGTCACGCGCTGTCCGGCCACGAAACGGTGCGGCCCCGCGGTCAGTCCGGCAGCGGGGACCGTCTCGGGCAGCTCGACGGTCACATCGTCGCGGAAGACCACCGTGGTCTGTCGTTCGAACCGGGTGAATTCGGCGGGATGCACCGCCTCGGTCCGGACCGCCGCGCCCACGCTCACCACCAGCCAGATGGCGGGCACCGCGAAAAGCACCGTCTTGAGCACGAATTGGAACGCCTGCACATAGGTGGCGGCCCGCATCCCGCCCAACGCGAGGGTGCCGCCCACCGCGACCGCCGCCAGCACCACACCCACCCAGTACGGCGTCCCGCCGACCTCGCTCAACATGAGCCCCGAGGTATGGAACTGCGGCACCAGATACAGCAGGCTGATGACGAGCACCACCACCGCCGAAAGCTTGCGCAGCACCGGCGAAGCGAGCCGCGCCTGCACGAAATCCGGCACCGTCAGCGCCCCCGAACGCCGGATCGGCGCGGCGACGAGCACCAGCATGGCGATATACCCGGCGGCGAACCCCACCAGGTACCACAGCGACCCGACCCCGTCCTTCACCACCAACCCGGCCGCACCCAGAAACGATGCGGCGGAAAGATATTCACCGGCGAGCGCCGCGGAATTCAACAGCGGGCTGGCCCGCCGCGAGGCCACCAGAAAGTCGGAGGTGGTGCGCATGGCCGCAACTCCGCGCAGCCCGATGAACAACGTCGCCAGCATCACGGCAACGACCGGTACCAACCCGATCATGGACGACTTTTGGATGTGCGGGCGGATTCGACGGCTTCGGCGCGCCAGAGATGCCAGCAGCCGAGGGCCGCCAGGATGGGATACGGGAGCAGCCAGAGGGTGAGCCAGGAGATCGGGATGTGCCAGACGCGGATGTCGTCGAGTGCTGGCCACAGGCTGATCATCACGGGTGGTCCGATGAGCACGGTGAACAGGATGATCAGGGTCGGGATCGTACGGCGGCGTTGCGCGCGGTAATTGTATTGTGCGCGAGCGAGATCCGAGATGGGGCGGGGTGCGGGCGGCCGGGCGGGCGGGCGCCGACGGGAGCGGGCCAACCGCGTCTGCGCGCTGGTGACGGCGACTCGGCGCGCGGTCATCGGCTGCCCGCCTCGCGGTCGCGTGCTGCTCGTAGGAGGCGGTCGCGCAGCTCGCGGGCCTGCCGACGGCTCACCGGGACGTCGCCGAGGGTGGTGTGGGCGAACAGGCCCGCGGATTCGCTGCGCAGCTCGCGGATCGCGTCCAGGGCGACCAGGTAGCCGCGGTGAATGCGCATGAAACCGCTGTCCTCCCAGTACTCGGCGAGCCGGGAGATGGGCATACGGTACAGGTGCGCGCCGGAGGACGTGTGCAGCCGCACGTAGTCGCCCTGGGCCTCCACGAATTGCACCGCGCTGCGCTGGATATAGCGGGTGCGGCCACCGCTCTCCACCGGCAGGGCGGCGAGCACCTCGGTCAGTCCGGGAGCCGTCGCGTTCTCCGGGGCATCGGGCAGCATCCTCGCCACCTTGCTCAATGCGGCGGAAAGACGTTCCGGGCGAACGGGTTTGAGCAGGTAGTCGACGGCGCCCAGGCCGTACGCGGCCACCGCGTGGGTGTCGTGGGCGGTGACGAACACGACCACCGGCGGGCGACTGAGCTTGCCGAGCAGGCCCGCCAGTTCCAGTCCGTCCAGGCCGGGCATGGAGATGTCGAGGAAGACCGCGTCGAACTCCTCGGCCCGAATCCTTTCCAGCGCCGGTAGCGGACCGGTCGCCACGGCCACCGCGCCCACCCCGTGCGCGTCGCGCAGCAGGCGGGCGAGATCCTCGAGCGCCGACGGCGCATCGTCGACGGCCAGCACGCGCAACCCCGGTCCCGGCGCGGTCATGAGGTCCTCACCCCGGGTTGCGACAGCGGTACCCGCACCGACACCCTGGTCCCCGCGTCCCGCTCGGTCTCGACCACCAGGCCGTACCACTGCCCGTAGGCGGTGCGCAGCCGCCGATCCACATTGCCCAATCCGACGCTGCCGGACGACTTTCCGTCCAGGAGCGCCTGCGCGTGGGCGGGCGTCATGCCCACTCCGTCGTCCTCGACGCTGATCACGCAGTCACCGTCGTGCGCCTCGCCGCGCACCCGCACCGCGCCGCCGCTGCCGCGTGGTTCGATGCCGTGCCGGACGGCGTTCTCCACCAAGGGCTGCAACACCAGAAACGGCAACGGTACCGCCAAAACGTCCGGGGCCACCCGGATCTGGATGCGCAGCCGGTCGCCCATGACGGCCCGCTGCAGCGCCAGATAGGTTTCGATGGCCTCGAATTCGTCTGCCACCGTGGTGAATTCACCGTGTCGGGCCAAGCTGTAGCGGGCATAGTCGGCGAAGTCGAGGATCAGCTCCCGGGACCGATCCGGGTCCGAACGGACCAGCGCGGCGATCACGGTCAACGCGTTGTAGACGAAATGCGGCGACATTTCCGCCCGCAGCGCCCGCAGTTCGGACTGCGCGGCCCGCTCGGCGGCGGCCCGCAGCCGGGCTCGTTCCAGCACGTACTCGACCAGCCAGGCCGCACCGCGCACCTCCCGCGCGCCGGCCGGACCGGCGACGAGCAGCACACCCGCGGGTTCGTCCGCGACGGTGAGCGGCATGGCCACCAATTCCGCACTCCCGGAAGGCTTCCCGGTGCGCAGGGCGTCTGCGACGGCCGCGGTCGCCGCCTCATCGGCCACCACTTCCCCGGCCCATTCGATCCCGCCGGACAGATTCGCGAGTCCGACGGTGCGGGCGGAGAGCATTCGTCGCAGTCGTTTGGCCGCGTCGCGCCCGCGTGAACCGTCCAGTCCCGCATCCAGATCCGTCGCAATGCGCCGCGCCGTATTCAGGACGGCGAGCAGATCGCCGTCCTCGACGTGCCGGTTCCATCCGCGCACCGCGACCCTCCTAGCCTTTTTCGCACTGTGGAACTTTCATTCCGCAGTTTGAAATTAGGTGATTCAGGCTATCACCGATGGGAGGTGTCGGCAGGGCGAGCGGCACCGGCCTCACGGCTTCCCGCCGCCCTATCATTACGCCGATTCCGCCTCGCCGACAACGTTTCTCATCCCGCTGATTCGAATGCCGGCGACGGCGATCAGAGCCAGCCGAGCCGCTCGGCGGCGCGGACGGCCTCGGCACGCGTGCGGGTGCCGGTCTTGCCGATGGCGGACGAAAGATGGTTGCGGACCGTGCCTTCGGACAGGTGCAGTCGCTTGGCGATCGCGCCCGCGGTGGCACCGTCGGCCGCGGCGGCGAGGACTTCGCGTTCGCGGGCGGTCAAGGGAGACGTTCCGGCCGTGAGGGTTTCGGTGGCCAGAGCCGGATCGACGACACGCAAGCCCATATGGACGCGGCGGACGGCGTCGGCGAGTTCACGGGCGGGGGTGTCTTTGACCACGAAGCCCGAAGCGCCCGCGTCGATGGCGCGGCGCAGGTAACCGGGACGGCCGAAGGTGGTGACCATGAGGATGCGCACCTCCGGGTGGGCAGCATGCAGTTGTGCGGCGGCCGCGATGCCGTCCATGCCCGGCATTTCCACATCCAGCAGGGCCACGTCCGGATTGGTGCGGGCGACGGCGGCGAGGACCTCGTCACCGCGCCCCACCTCGGCGACCACGTCCAGGTCGGCTTCCAGGCTGAGCAGGGCGGCGAGGGCGCCGCGCACCAGGGCCTGGTCATCAGCGAGCAGCAGTTTGATCATTCCGGCTCCTTGGTCGTCGCCGGAAAGCTTGCCAGCACCCGCAATCCGCCTTCCGGTCGATTGGCGAGGGTCAGCGCGCCGCCGGTGGCCTGCACGCGTTCGCGCAGCCCGGAGAGGCCGGAGCCGCCGCGTGCCGCATCGCGCATGCCGACTCCGTCGTCGGACACCTCGAGACTGGTGGGAGTGACCCGCACCCAGCAGTGCGCGGCGCCACTGTGCCGCACCACATTGGTGATGGCCTCGCGCAGCACCCAACCGAACACCACGCTGTGGCGGATCGGCAGATCGTCGGAATCCGGGAGGTCGGCCTCGATCTCGGCGGCGCTCAGCGCCGTGCGGGCATTGGCCAACTCCCCGGCCAGAGATACTTCCCGCAGCCCGCCGACGGTGCTGCGCACGCCCGCCAGCGCCTCGCGCGCCAGCCGCTCCACATCGGCCATCTCGCCTTTGGCCCGCTCCGGATCGACCTCCATGAGCCGTTGCGCGAGCTCGGTTTTCACGGTGATGACGGTGAGCGAGTGGCCGAGGATGTCGTGCACGTCACGCCCCACCCGCAGCCGTTCCTCCGCCACGGCCAGGTCGGTGAGCTGTTTGCGAGCCAGGTACAGCTGGTGGTTGCGCACCAGGACCACCCGGATACCGCCCACCGCGAGACCCGCCAACGCCATCGACTGCATGAGCGAGTAGTCCGGACGATGTCCGGTGGCCAGTTGTGGCACCACGGTCACCGCGAGCAGCAGGACGATCAGCATGGGCGAGGCCCATTTGGCGGTGAAGGTGAAGCCGATATAGGAGGCCAGGTAGATGCTCAGCCCGAGCACCTCGGAATGCAGAGTCACCGCCGCCGCGCCGATCAAGGCGATCTGCAAGGCCAAGGGCCCCAGCGCCGTCCACGGCTGCGGGCTGGGCGGCCACGGACGGCGCGCCGGGCCCCGCACCTGCACCCAGTACGACCCGACGTACACGACCCCGAAGGTCACGATCACCACGAGCGTGTACACCCGTGCGACCGGGTTCTCCAGCTCCCAGCCCTTGCGCAGGGGATCGATCAGATAGATCACCCATACCGCGGCGAACAGCGAACCGAATCGCCGCCGCCGCTCGACGCCCTTGTCCTCCTCGTCCCCGGGGCCGGACGCTACTCCAGCGAGTGCGGCGACGGCCGACGCTCGCGCCGCCGTCATAGCGCCGTCCTCCGGCCGGGTGGAGTTCCCGGCCGGAGGCGGCTCGTGCTCAGCGTGCCGTGTCACGGCGGAAGAGTAGCGCGGAGCCGACAGTGAAGATCGCCGCCCAGGCCACGACATTCACAATGGCGAGAACGATGCCGGCGGCGCTCGGTTCGGCGAAGGGGGCGCGGGCCAGCGTCGCGATGCCATTGGTGGGCACCACCTTCGACACCGTCTCGATCCAGCCGTGCAGCGGCATGAACAGCCCGCCCGCGAAGGCCAGCAGGGCCATCGAAACGCCCAGCAGCTGCATGACGTTCTCCGACGGCAGCAGGTAGCCCATGAACAGGCCGAAGGCGGCGAAGACGAAGGAACCCAGCCAGGCGATCAGGAAGCAGCTCGCCCAGGCCGACGCGGGCAGCTGCGCCCCGAAGATCGCACCGGCAACGAAAACCGTAGTGACCGAGAACAATCCGAGCAGCATCGCCACGGCGATCTTGGTGGCGATGTAGGCCGAGGGAGACAACGGGGTGAGCCGCAATTGCCTGCTCCAGCCCGCCGCGCGCTCGACGGCCACCCGGGCCGCGCCGGTGGAGGTCGCCAGCAGTGCGCCGTACACCGCCATGGACACCATGACGTAACCGGTGGTGTTGCCGGACCCGGCCTGGCCATGCTGGAAGGTCGAATTCGTCCCGAAGAGGATGAAGAACAACGGCGGCATGACGAGCGCGAAGATCATGGTGCGCTTGTCACGCAGCGTGCGGCGCAGCTCCAGGCCCAGGAAGGCGGGCCGGAAGCCGCCCGCTCGTACGGGCGCGGTGGCGAGGGTGGTCATCGGTGGTCTCCCGTCGTGGTCAGGGCGAGGAACGCGTCCTCCAGGTTGTGGGCGGAGATCTCCAGGTCGACGGCCGGCGTGGCGGTCAACAGGTAGCGGGCGACGACGTCGGAGTCGTTGGCGCGCACGATGATTCGATCGCCGCGCTGTTCGACCTGTTCGACGCCGGGCAGGGCCAGCAGGCGCGCTGAGTCGGCGGCGGGCAGGGTGGCGCTGACCGTCCGGCCCGCGGCCAGGTTCTTGATCTGCGCGGCACTGCCGTCGGCCACCACCCGGCCGGCCCGCACCAGCACGATGCGGTCGGCGTAGGCGTCGGCCTCGTCGAGGTAGTGGGTGGCGAACAGCACGGTGCGGCCGCGGCGGGCGTCCTGGCGGATGGCGGACCAGAAGTCGCGCCGCCCTTCGACATCCATGCCGGTGGTGGGCTCGTCGAGCACCACCAGGTCCGGATCCGGCAGCAGCGCCAGCGCGAACCGCAGCCGCTGCTGTTGCCCGCCCGAGCATTTGCCGACGAGGCGGTCGGCGATTTCGTCGATGCCCGCCCGCACCAGTACTTCCCGGACCGGTCGCGGGTGCGCGTGCAGAGTGGCGATGAGGCGCACGGTCTCGCCGACGGTCAGGTCCGGCAACAGGCCACCGGATTGCAGCACGGCCGAAACTCGGCCCGCCGCGATGGCATCCGAGGGTGTGCCGCCGAACAGCCGCACCTCTCCCGAGTCCGGTGCGGTCAGCCCGAGCAGCATGTCGATGGTGGTCGTCTTGCCCGCGCCGTTCGGGCCCAGGAAGGCGACGATCTCCCCCGGCCGCACCACCAGTTCCAATCCGTCCACGGCCCGGACCGGCGCACCGGACGAGCCGAATGTCTTGACCAGACCCCGTATTTCGATGGCCGGAGTAGCCGTCCGGATGGACCCCCCGACCGCGATGCCATTGGCAGTAGCGTTCATCCTTCTACTGTCGCGCGGCCGGGGTCGAGCCACCTCCCCCGTCCGTCATCACTGTGCCATGACAGATGTCATGACTCGCCAGGTCAGGCCGTCACGGTGACCGTGTGCAGGCCGCCCGGGCCGAGCGGGAAGGGTGGGCGTTCGGCGGCGTCCTGGATTTCGCCGGAGCGGCCGGTGACGCGGGCCTGGATGGTGTGGGTGCCGGGCGCGAGGTCGACCATCGTGCGCCAGCGTCGCCAGGCCGCCGGGGCCGTTTCGGCACCGAGTTCGACCGGCAGCCACTCGGTTTCGTCGATCCGGATGTCGACGGCCGAGACGCCCTGGGGCGGCGCCCACGCCACGCCCGCGACCGTGAACTTGCCGGAACCCGAAGCGCCACCGGTGGCCACGTCGATGCGGGCCTGCGGGCGCACCCACAGCGGTTCGGCGGGCCAACCCCGTTTCCACCAGTAGTCGACGTGGCTGTCGTCGGCGAGCTCGAGTTCGGTGAGCCATTTCGCGCCCGCGTACTGGCCGTACATGCCGGGCACGAAAACCCGTGCGGGGAAGCCGTGTTCGGGTGGCAGCGGCTCGCCGTTCATGCCGATGACCAGGTAGCCGGGCCATTCGCCGGTGCGCAGCGGCGCCAGCGGCAGCGAGATGGTGTAGCCGTCGACGGCGCGGGTGACCAGCCGGGTCGCACCGGATTCGGGGACCGCGTGGTCGAGCAGCGCGGTCAGCGGGACGCCGAACCAGCGGGCATTGCCGCAGCGGCCGGCACCGGCCGTATTGTGCACGCACACCATGACGGCGTCGAATTCCACCGCCTGCTCGGCCAGATCGGCCAGCGACAGCCGCAATCGGTGCGCGACCTGGCCGCCGATGGACAGCCGCCATTGGTCCGGGTCGATCCGCGGCGGCCGGGAATTCACGTCCGCCACATAGAATCTGCCCGCCTTGGTGATCAGCGGAGACAGGCCCGGCTCGGTGCCGAGGCCGTCCTCGGGCACCGGCGCGTGCGCGCCCATCGGGCCGACCCGCCGCGCCCGCTCGCGATGCCGGTCGTCGGCCCGGCGCACCAGCGTCTCGGCCGTGGCCAGCAGCCCCATTCCCGCTGCCGCCCAGAGCAATTCGCCGCCGCGACCGGCGGGCCGGTGCCGTAGCCCGGTGCGCAGCACCGCCGCGGCGGTCAGGCCGCCGAGCGCGCCGGGCACCGAACGATCCGCGCTGCGCAACGCCACCGCCGCCGTCCCCGCGCCGAACGCGGCGGCGGCGGGCGTCCGCAATCGTGGTGGCAGCAGTGCCATTCCGGCCGCGGCGGCGACACCGCCGAGGGTGACGCCGAGGCGGGTCATCTCCTTGTCGTGGCGACCGGCCCGCGCCACCATGGCCTCGACCACCGGCACCGGGGCGTAGTCGGCGGCCAGCCGCCCGATGCCGTCGAGCAGCGATCCGCCCCTGACCGCGGCGACCAGTTCGCCCACCCCGAGCGCACCGAGCCCCACCGCCGCCGCCCCCAGCAGCCGCCTCATCTCCGACACCGACCTCTGCCCGTTCATCGACACCTGTCCGAACCTTCCGTAGCCGATCGGGTTGCCAGCGCTCATTCTTCCCCAGTGTCGGGGTGCGCACCGGTCATCACGGAATGAAGGGACTCAGCGGTGGAGGTAGGAGTTGACCGCGGGGCCGATCAGGGCGAGCGCCTCGGCGGTGATCATCTCGTTGTGGCCGTAGGGCAGCGGCCGGTCGTGGATGCGTCCGGCGATGTAGGGCCGCCAGGTGGTGACATTCGGATTGGGGTCGGGGTTGTACGCGGCGGCGAAGAACAGCAGTTCACCGTCGAAGACCTCGTGTGGATGGGCGGCGATCTGCCGCAGCAGATGCCGCAGGTCACCGTAAAGATTCTCGAGATCCGTTGCGGTGAAGCTGATTCCGCTCTCGGCCAGCAGTTCGGCGGCCTGCGCGGGGGTGAGGTGCTCGAGTTCGGGCGGGATGTCGAGGCCGCCGAATTCGGACAGCAGCATCGACAGCGGCGGCAGCGCGCTGTCGTCCGGGACGGCGACGTCGGCCCGCGAATCGATCATGATCAGGGCGGGGACCTCCGCTCCGCGGCGGCGCAATTCGACGGCCATGGCGTGCGCGAGCGGACCGCCCGCCGAATAGCCGAGCAGGTGATAGGGGCCTTCGGGCTGCACTCGGCGGATCTCCTCCACGTATCGCAGCGCCAGCTCGCGTACGGTGCGGTCGGCGGTGCCGCCGTCGGTGACGCCCGGGGACTGGATCCCGTAGATCGGGTGCGCGCCGTCGATGTACTGCACCAATCCGCCGTAGCACCAGGCCAATCCGATGGCCGGGTGCACACAGAACAGAGCCGGGGCCGCACCCTGCGACCGCATGGGCAGCAGGACCCGCATGGCCGGATCGATATCGGGCTGGGTGGCGGCCTCGGTGAGCCGGCGCGCCAGCGCGGCGGGCGTGGGGTCGAGGAACATCCACTGCAGCGGCATGGGCAGGCCGGTCGTCTCACGCACCCGGGTGACCAGGCGAACCGCGCCCATGGAATTGCCGCCGATATCGAAGAAGTTGTCGTCCACGCCGATTCGCGGACTGTCCAGGACTGCCTCGAAGGCGGTCACCAGGGTGCGCTCCGCCTCGGTACGGGCGGGGCGGTAGACGCGGCGGGCGGGCCGGGGATTCACCGCGGGCGACGGCTCGTCGTGAGGATTCGCGGTGAGCGCGGGCAGCGGTGCGTCGAGAGTTCCGACCGCCGCCAAGGGATCGGCGCTCAACGCGTCCAGGAGCGCGAGCAGTCCGTCCACCATGGCGGCGGCGGTGCCGCGGTCGAACAGATCGGTGGCGAAGGTGAGGGAGCCGGTGATGCCCGCCGGTTCGCCGGTGTCGCCGAACTGTTCGGCCAGCATCCATTCGAGGTCGAACTTGGAACCGGGTGCGGGCGCGGTCAGCGGGCGAATCTCGAGGCCGGGAAGGAAGGTTCGCTCGGTCTGCACGTTCTGGAAGGCCAGCAGCACCTGGAACAGGGGGTGATGGGCCGTGGATCTGGTGGGGGCGAGCGCCTCCACCAGTCTTTCGAAGGGCAGGTCCAGGTTGCCGTAGACGGCCAGGTCGGCCTGCCGGACGGCGGCGACGGTGGCGGCGAATCCGGCGGCGGGGTCGACGTGGGTGCGCAGGACGACCGTGTTGACGAACATGCCTACGAGGTCGTCGAATTCGCCGTCACCGCGACCGGCGACCACGGTGCCGAGAGCGATATCGGTGCGACCGGACAGGCGGGCCAGCAGGATCGCCAGGGCGGCGTGGACGACCATGAACGGGCTCGCGCCGTGACTGCGGGACAGCAGTTGAATCCGGTCGTGAACCGTTGCAGGGACGGTGAATTCGATGCGGTCACCGGATCCGGTGGGCATGATCGGGCGCGGCCGATCGGTGGGCAGCGCGTGCACCTCGGGCAGGCCGGACAGGGTCGTGCGCCAGAAGTCCAGCTGCTGATTCGCGAGACTGTCCGGATCGTCGTCGGCGCCGAGCAATTCGCGCTGCCACAGGGCGTAGTCCGCGTACTGCAGCGGCAGCGGGATCCATTCGGATGCCGTGCCGGATACGCGAGCGGCGAAGGCATACATGACATCTCGGGCCAGTGGGGCCATGGACCAGCCGTCGGCCGCGATGTGGTGTACGGCGAGAGCCAGGACGGTCCGGTCGCGACCGGCGTGGAGCACGCAGACCCGCAGCGGGGTGTCACGCACGATGTCGAAACCCTGCGAGAGCTGCGAGATCAGGACATCGCCGAGCTCGTCCGGGGTCACCTCGAGTTCGGTGATCGGCGTGGAATCCGGAGTCGCCGAGAGGATCTGCTGGTATGGCAGCCCGTCGGGACCGACCGGATAGATCGTCCGCAGCGTCTCGTGGCGGGCCACCACATCGTCGACGGCGGCGCGCAGCACCGAAACATCCAGTGCGCCGGTGATTTCGAACGCGCCCGGAATGTTGTAGAGCGGTGAGCCGGGGTCGTAGCGGTTGAGGAACCACATGCGTTGCTGTGCCGCCGAGAGCGGAATCCGGACCGGGCGCGGGCGGGGGCCCGGTCGGGGGCGGTTGGATGCGCCACCCGCGGCGACGAGGGCGGCCAGGTCGGTCACCGTGGGTGCGTCGAAGAGGGCACGGACCGGAACGGCCACGCCCAGTGCGGCACTCAGTCGCGCGACGACCCGGGTCGCGATGAGCGAATTGCCGCCCAGAGCGAAGAAGTCGTCCTCGCGCCAGACCTCGTCGATGCCGAGCACCTCGGCGAACGCCGCCGCCACCGCGATCTCCACCGGACCTTCGGGAGGTTGCCGGTCACCGGCTTCCGACTGCGGCGCGGGTAGCGCGTCCAGGTCCAGCTTGCCGTTCGCGGTGCGTGGCAGGTCGGCGAGCACCGTGATCGAGGACGGCACCATGTAGGACGGGAGTCGTTGCGACGCTGCCTTCTTCAGTGCCGACGGTTGCGGATCGGTATCCGGCGCGGCGACCACATAGGCGGCGAGCACGCCGCCGCGACCATCCTCACGAACCATCGCGACCGCTCTCGCGACCGACGGCTCGGCGGCCAGCGCGGCCTCGACATCGCCGAGTTCGATGCGCAGGCCGCGCAGTTTGACCTGGGTGTCGGTGCGGCCCAGGTATTCCAGGTTGCCGTCCCGGCGGCGCACCAGGTCACCGGTGCGGTACATGCGACGGCCGCTGCCGTACGGGTCGGCGACGAACCGGGCGGCGGTCAGGTCGTAACGACCGAAATAGCCTCGCGCCAAGCCGATTCCGGACAGGTACAGTTCGCCGATCACCCCGTCGGGGACCGGACGCAACCGATCGTCGAGCACCAGGGCCCGCATACCGGGGGCGGGACGGCCGATGGTGATCGGTTCACCGGGACTCAGCGGCGCTCCGGCGGCCCACACCGTGGCCTCGGTCGGGCCGTAGTCGTTGAAGTGTTCGCGGCCTGCGGTCGCCCAGGCGACGACCAGTACGGGCGGGCAGGGTTCGCCACCGGTAACGATCAGCCGCAGGTCCTCCAGGCCGGAGGGATCGACCGTGGACAGTGCCGAGGGGGTCAGCGCGATGTGCGAAACCCGTTCGCGGGCCAGCAGTTCACCGAGGTCGGGTCCGGCGAACACGGTGGGTGGGGCGACCACGAGGGTGGCGGCGGCACCCACGGCCATGAGCAGTTCGACCACCGAGGCGTCGAAACTCGGTGAGGCGACGTGCAGGATCCGCGAATCGCGGGTGATGCGGTCGCGTTCCCGCTGCGCGGCAGCGAGATTGGCCAGACCGGCATGCGATACGACCACCCCCTTGGGTGCGCCCGTCGACCCCGAGGTGAAGATCACGTACGCCGGATGTGCCGTGTTCCCGGTGAAGTCGTGCATCTCCGCCGGGAACTCGTCCCGGTCGTCGTCCACACACCACCAGTCCACGGTGCCGGGCAGCCGGTCACGTTGTGCGGTGACGGTCAAGCCCAGGCCTACCCCCGAGACATCGATGATGCGGGCAATGCGGTCGGGCGGATAGGCCGGATCCACGGGCACGAACGCGGCACCGGTGCGCGCCACCGCCCATACCGCGAGCACCGATTCGATGGATCGCGGAATGCCCACGGCCACCAGGGTTTCCGGACCGGCGCCGGCGGCGCTCAGGCGGCGGGCCAGGTGTTCGGCGCGGGCGTCGAGTTCGCGATAGGTCAGCCGCCGGTCGCCGCACACCACCGCGATACCGTCCGGGTTCGCGGTCACCGCGTCGGCCATGAGGTCGGCGAGCGTGCGCGGCGCGACGACAGGTTCGGCCGTGTCGTGCAGCCGCTGCCGCTCGGGGTCGGTGAGCAGGTCGAGATCGCCGACCGGCCCGGCCGATTCGGCGGTGCCCTCGGTCAGCACCCGGACCAGGCGAGCGGTGAGATTCGCCATCGTGGACGCGTCGAACAGGTCGGTGGCGTAGCAGCAGCGCAGTTCCATGCCCTCGGTGTCGCCGATGACGGTGAGGCTCAGGTCGAAACGGCTGCCGGTCTGCGGCAATTCGAGGGGTGACACGGTCAGTGCGGGCAACCGCAGTTCCGGCATGGCCAGGTTCTGGAACACCAGCATGACCTGGACCAGCGGATGCCGGGCCGGTGAGCGGGCCGGGGCCAGCACCTCGACGAGCCGTTCGAACGGTACATCGGCATGCTCGAAGCCGGCGAGATCGTTGTCCCGCACCCGGTCCACCAGCTCGCCGAAGGCTTCGCCGGGGCGAATACCGGTGCGCAGCACCAGCGTGTTCACGAACATGCCGACCAGGTCGTCGAGTTCGCGTACCCCGCGCCCGGCGACCGGCGTGCCGATCACCACGTCACCGCTGCCGCTGAGCCGGGCCAGCAGCACCGCGAGCGCCGCGTGCACCACCATGAACGGCGTCGCCCGATGCTCGCGGGCACAGCGCTCGATCGCCGTTGTCAGCTCACGATCCACCCGGGTCACGTATTCCGCGGCGCGATGCGAGGCCCGCGCCGGGCGCGGCCGATCGGTCGGCAACTCCAGGTGATCGGGAACGCCCGCCAGCGCCTGCGTCCAGTACCGCACCTGCCGCGCCGCGAGCGACTCCGCGTCATCCTCCGAGCCCAGCCGATCCCGCTGCCACAGTGTGTAATCCGCGTACTGCACGGGCAGCGGCTCCCACATCGGTACCGTTCCCGCCGAGCGGGTCGCGTACGCGGCGGCCACATCACGCGTCAGCGGAGCCATCGAGAACCCGTCCGTCGCAATGTGATGCGCGACCAGGACGACCACATGTTCCGCGCCCGGTTCCACCCGGAATACCCGCACGCGCAACGGAACCGCGGTGGTGACGTCGAAGCCACGGCCGATCGTGTCCGTGACCATCTCGACCAGCCGGTCGGGTGCGACCGGAACCGGGGTCAGGTCCAGTTCGACGTCCTCGGCGGCGAGCACGCGTTGCATGCCCACGCCGTCAATGTCCGGGTAGACGGTGCGGAGGGTTTCGTGGCGATCGATCACGTCACGCAGCGCGGCGCGCAGGGCCGCGTGGTCCAGGTCGCCCGAAAGCCGCAGTGCCACCGGCACGTTGTAGGCCGGGGACGCGGGATCGTAGCGGTTGACGAACCACATGCGCTGCTGGGCCGGAGACAGCGGAACCAGGTCGGGGCGCTCGACGCGAACCAGCGCGGGACCGGACGCGCCGGCGTCGGCGGCCGCGAGCCGGGCCGCCAGATCGGCGACCACCGGGGCCTCGAAGATCAGCCGGACCGGGACCGCGCGGCCGAAATGCACGGCCAGGCGGGCGGATACGCGAGTGGCGATCAGCGAATCGCCGCCGAGGGCGAAGAAGTCGTCGCGGGCGCCGACCCGGTTCAGGCCGAGGACCTCGGCGAAGGCCGCCGCGATCACCTCCTCGGGGCCTGTCGGGACGACGTATTCCGCCTGTGCCAGTGCAGGTTCCGGCAGTGCGCGCAGATCCACCTTGCCGCTGGCGGTCAGGGGCAACTCCGGAAGCACCTGCACGCCGGCGGGCATCAGGTAGCGCGGCAGCCGACCGGAAGCCCACGCCAGCAACTCCGGGACCGGAACCGGGGAGCGCAGTGAGACGTACGAGCACAGGGTCATCGCCCCGGCAGGATTTCGACGCGCGACGGTCACCGCGGCGTCGATCAGTTCATGGGTCAGCAGCACGGCATCGACCTCGCCCGGCTCCACCCGGATGCCGCGAATCTTCACCTGGAAGTCGCTGCGGCCGACGTACTCGAAACCGGCTGCCGTGCACCGCATGAGGTCGCCGGTCCGGTACATCCGCTGCCCGGCGGCGAACGGATCCGCCACGAAACGGCTCGCGGAAAGCGCCGCGCGGCCGGCATATCCCCGCGCCAGCCCGGGGCCACGCACGTACAGTTCGCCGACCGCGCCGGGCGGCACCGGCCGCAGCCAGCCGTCCAGTACCAGCAAGGTGGTGCCGGGCAGCGGGGTGCCGAGCAGCGTGGACGTCTCGGCGGTCATCGGGTCACCAAAGCTCGCGGCGATGGTGGTCTCCGCCGGTCCGTATGAATTCACCAGTGCGCGGCCCACTCCCAGCCGCGTCACCAGCCCGGGCGGGCAGGGTTCGCCGCCCATCAGGACGGTCCGGACACTCTGCAGATCGGCCGCGTCGAGGGTGGCCAGGACACTCGGCGTGCAGGTCAGGTGAGTGGCCGCACTCGCCCGCAAGGCGGCCGCCAGTTCCGCACCGGCACTGGCCTCCGGGGGCGCGACCACCAGCGTCGCACCGGCCGCGAAGGCCGACAGCCACACCAGCACGGCCGCGTCGAAAGCAGGATTGAGGCAGTGCATGACCCGCGAATCACGGGCGACGCCACCGTGTTCCGCGGTGGCCGCCACCATGTTCGCCAGTCCGGTGTGCGAGACCACGACACCTTTCGGCGTACCGGTGGAACCCGAGGTGAAGACCACATACGCCGCATGCTCGGGACACAGCGAGGCCGTCCGATCGGCGTCGGTCACCGGATCCGCGGACAGCACACCGCATTCGGCGATCAGCGACGGATCATCCACTCGCAGCCACACCACTCCGTTCGGCAGATCCGCGACCGCACTCGTGGTGATCCCCAGTACCGCAGTGCATTCGGCCGCGATGAGCGCGGTCCGCGCAGCCGGTTGCGTCACATCCACCGGCACGAACGCCGCGCCGCTCTTCGCGATCGCCCACACCGCCACCATCGCCTCCACCGACCGGGGCAACGCCACCAGCACAGCCCGCTCCGGCCCGGCACCGGCGGCAATCAGCCGCCGCGCCAACCGGTTGGACACCGCATCCAGGTCCCCGTAAGTCAGCTCGGCCGCGGGCGAACTCGGCTCAGATCGCCAACTCCGCAGCCCAGCCTCGATATTCGATCCGTCCCCGGCAGCCTCGACCGCCAGGGAGTCCTTCGCACCGGCGGCGGACAACAGGTCCGGCAGGAGGCGGATCGCGCGCGAACTCGTTCCCGAGCGGACCGCGACCGGGTTCACCGCATCAACACCGTGCAACTCGACGGTGCGGCGGGCCGGGTCGCCGGTGAGAGCGATGAGCAACCGGGACAGTACAGCGGCGAGCTCATCGGCCTGCTGCGTGTCGAAATGACGGGGGGAGCGGGTGAGTTCCAGGCGGAGGCCGTTATTGGCGTAGGCGGCCAGGGAGAGGGGGTAGTGGGTGCCGTCATGGGCGTGCAGGGCGGTGACGGTGAGGTCGGCCTGACGGGTGGCGGCGGTGAGGGTGGCGGCGTCGACGGGGTAGGACTCGAAGACGGTCGCGGTGTCGAACAGGGGGCCGAGGCCGGTGATCGACTGGATCTCGTCGAGTCCCACATGCTGGTGTTCGGCGAGGGCGGCCTGTTCGCGCTGCACGCGCGAGAGCAGGTCCGCGACGGATTCCCCGGGGTCGAGCGCGATGCGCACCGGGACCGTGTTGACCAGCATGCCGACCATGCGTTCGGCACCGGAAAGCTCCGGCGGGCGGCCCGAAACCGTTGCACCGAAGACGATGTCGGTCGAACCGGTCTGCTCGGCCAGCAATAGCGCCCAGGCCACCTGCACCAAGGTGTTGACGGTGACCTGGCAGGTCGCCGCCGTACGGCGCAGGGCAGCGGGCAGATCTTCGGGCAGCGGCACCGCGTGCGCGACCGGGGCGGCGGGGGCGTCCGCGCGCGGGGCGGCGGGCGCGATCAGGGTCGGGCCGTCCACACCGGCGAGCGACTGCGTCCACGCCTCGCGGGCGCGCTGCGCATCGCGGGCCGCCAACCACTCCAGGTGGCCGCGGAACGGGACCGGTGCCGCGAATCCGGTGTCGTCGCCCTGGGTTTCGTAAAGCCCGATCAGTTCGGCGAACAGCAGCGGCATCGACCAGCCATCGAGAATCAGATGATGGTTGGTGATGACGAGCCGCAACCGCCGCTCCCCCGCCACCAGACACAGGAATCGGATCAACGGCGGCGCGTCGACCGCGAAGGGGACCCCGAATTCCTCGGCGGCAAGTGCGTCGAGTTCCGCGTCGGTGGCACCGGGTACCTCACGATAGGCGCAGGGCACCCGCACTTCCACCGGAATCACCTGCACTGCACCGGTATCCGAGGTGCTGAACCCGGCGCGCAGGACATCGTGGCGGCGCAGCAGCGCCGCGACGGCGGCCGTCAGCCGGTCGCGATCGAGGTCGGCTTCGATATCGATCACCGCCTGCACCGAATACCCGTCCGGCCCGCCCTCGGCCAGTTGCGCCTGGAACAGCAGCCCACGCTGCAGCGGCGTCAATGGCCACGCATCGGCCAACCGGCCGAAATTCCTTTCCCACGAATCGATTTCCCGCTGCGTGGGGCTCAACAGCGGCAGATCGGCGGGCGTGAGCCCACCGGCGTCAGGCCGCCCGACCAGCTCCGCGATCTCCCCGACGGCCGTGAGCCATTCCCGCGCCAGCGCTTCCACCTCCGGGGCCGCGATCGCCTTCGACGCGAACTGCCACACCGCGCGAATCCGCGGCCCGTCCGCGGACTCCAGCGTCACCGCATCCACCGAAATCACCGCTGCCAAAGGCATTTCCGGGTCAGCGTGGCCACCCAGCCGATCCCCGACCGACACCGGCAGCCAATCGCCCACCACCGCAACATCGGGAATCTGCCCGAGATAGTTGAACCCGATCTGCGGCTCGGGCAGGGCCGCCAGCTCCCGCTCGGTCTCCGGGTTCGAATGCCGCAGCAACCCGTACCCGAACCCGCCCCGGGGCACCGCCCGCAGCTGCTCCTTGACCGTCTTCAACGCGGTCTCGGCCGTCGTCGCCTCGGTCGGCGAATCACTGTCCACGACAAAGGGTCCCAGTCTCACCGGCACCTGCGTGGTGAACCAGCCCACCGCATGCGACAGATCGGCCCCTGGTACGGCGACCTCATCGCGCCCGTGCCGCTCCACCGCGACGACCAGCGCCTCGCCGCTGCCTTGCGCGGAGCGTGACCGGGCCAGCATCAGCGCCGCCAGCAGCGCGTCCTCGACCCCACAGCGATACGTGGCCGCGATCCGCCCGAGCAGCAGCGCCGAAACCTCGCCCGGCACTTCGATATCGATCCGTCCGGCCGTCCGCCGGGTATCCACCGCCGGAGCCAACCGCCGCCGACCGACCAGCGCGTCCTCGGCCAGCACCACCCGCCAGTACCCGAGCTCGCTCACCGGCCAGACCGCGCCGAGCGGACCCGTGACCGCCGGTGTCGCCAGGTCGGCAAGGGCATATGCCCAGGTGCGCACCGAGGTTCCCGAGACGGCCAGGGCCGGTAGCGCACCGGCGGAAGCCTGCGCCCACGCGGACATCAAGTCCGGCAGCAGGATTCGCCAGGAGACGGCGTCGCAGGCCAGGTGGTGGATGGCGATGGCGAGACGGCCCGAATGCTCCGGACCCGCGTCCAGCCAGGTCAGGGCGAGCATGGCACCCGCACGCGGATCCAGCCGGTCGACGGCCGAGGCCACCGCGCGGTCGATCGCGGTCTCCGAGATCACCCCGGGCGAGAGCCCATCCGCCGCCGTGTCGCCCGGCAGATCGATGGGGGCGCAGATGATCCGGGTCAGCAGGGTCGGGGTATCGGTGAGATGCGCCGGGGGAACTTCCAGTTGGAGCCCCTCCTCGGTCTCGATCACGCGGGCCCGGAGCATGTCGTGGCGGTCGATCAGGGCCTGCACGGTGTGCAGCAGCGCAACGGGATCCGCGCCGATCGGGACCTGGACCACCATCGATTGCGCGAAATGCTCCCACCCCGGCCGCTGCAACAGCCATGCCGCGATCGGGGTGAGCGGCATCCGGCCGACACCGCCGCCCGGCAGTTCGGGCAGTTGCCGCGCACGTTCCTGAACTCGGGTCACCACGGCGGCCAGACCGGCGGGCGTGCGGTGTTCGAAGACCTCGCGGGCAGAGAAGACCAGGCCGGCGGCGCGGGCCCGCGAGACCAGCGTGATCGCCATGATCGAGTCACCGCCCAGGGCGAAGAACGAAGTGCCGGTGCCGATTTCGGGCGTGCCCAGAATCTCGGCGAACAGCGTGCACAGCAGCCGCTCGGTCGCCGTCGCGGCGGCGAGCCCGTGAACGGGTTGCGCTACCACAGGTTCCGGCAGGGCACGCCGATCCACTTTGCCATTGGCCGTGAGCGGCAGCGCGCCCAGCACGGTGACCGTGCCCGGCACCATGTACGGCGGCAGCCGACGGCCCGCATGGTCGAGCAGTTCGGCCTCGGCGAGGTCGTGACCGGCATGCGGAGCCACATACGCGGCCAGCACGGTACCGCCGCCGGCCGCAGGACGCGCCACCGTCACCGCAATCTCGACGCCCGGATGCGTATTCAGGACGGCGTCGATCTCCCCCAGTTCGATGCGCATCCCGCGCAACTTCACCTGGAAATCACCGCGACCCACATACTCGAGCACGCCGGTCTCGGTCCAGCGCACCAGATCCCCGGTGCGATACATGCGAGCCCCGGCAGGCCCGGTGATCGCGGGCACGAACCGATCCGCGGTGAGCCCCGGACGCCCCACGTACCCTCGCGCCACCCCCGGACCGGTCACATACAGCTCCCCGGCCATCCCGATCGGCACCGGCCGCAGCCACCGATCCAGCACCAACATTCCCGCCCCGGGTA
The DNA here is from genome assembly GCF_042753865.1 of Nocardia sp. NPDC059240. Classification (NCBI taxonomy): domain Bacteria; kingdom Bacillati; phylum Actinomycetota; class Actinomycetes; order Mycobacteriales; family Nocardiaceae; genus Nocardia; species Nocardia sp. NPDC059240. The sequence goes on from NZ_JBHZAC010000015.1 coordinate 210,533, forward strand.
TCGGATCGCCGATCCCGGCATTCTCCCCCGGCACCAGCCCCCCGGTGTAAGTGACTGCCACCGTTGTCTCACTCGGACCGTACGAGTTGAGCAATTCCCGCCCGATCCCGAAGCGCGCCACGATATCCGGCGGCGTGGGCTCCCCGCCCGACGACACCGCTCGCACCCCGTCCAGCGCATCGGATTCCAGCGTCGCCAGCACCGCAGGCGTCGAACACACCTGCGTAATACCGAAATCCCGAACCAGCCCCGCCAATTCGGCCCCGACCACCGGATCCGCCTCGGCCACCACCAGAGTCGTGCCGGACGCGAACGCCATCAGCCATTCGAGCACCGACGCATCGAAACTCGGGTTCAAGCACTGCAGTACCCGAGCTCCCGGCTCGACCCGATAGGCGTCCACGATCGCCGCGGCCAACCCCGCCAGCCCGGCATGGGTCACCACCACCCCCTTGGGCACACCCGTCGACCCGGACGTGAAGACCACGTACGCCGGATTCTCGACCCGCGGCCGCCCCCGCAGCTCTGCCTCTACCAGCGGAAGATCGGATGCGGCAGCGGAATCCGCACCGGTGGAGCCGGTACCGGGCGCATCACGCAAGGTCTCCGACTCAGCCGCAAGAATCTCCCGCTCATCCCACAGGACCTCGTCGATCGCGACCCAGTGCACCGAATCCGGCAGCGCGGCCGCCGATTCCGCGAGCGCGAGCCCGAGTGCCGCACCTGCTTCGACGGCAATGCGGTCCACCCGCTCGGCGGGCAGCGCGGTGCCCAGCGGCACGAAGGCCGCCCCGGTTTTGGCCACCGCCCACAGCGCCACCATCGCTTCGATCGAGCGGGGAAGCGCCAACAGCACGGTCGATTCCGGCCCGATCCCGGGGCCGTACCCCGACCCGGCACGCAAGATCCTGCGGGCCAGGCGATTCGACAGGGCGTCGAGTTCGCCGTAGGTCAGCTGCCGGTCTCGACCGACCACGGCGACCGCGTCGGGCCCGGCGCGGCGGAGGCCTTCGGTCAGGATGTCCGGTAGCAGCCGGGGTTGCGGCGCGGCCGCCCCGTGTGCACCCGCCAGCACCGACTTCTCGTCCGCCACCACGTAATCGAGGGCAGCGACCGGAGTCTCGGCCGTCGCGTCCAGCAGCGAGTCCAGCAGTGCGAGGAAGCGCCGGTGATGCCTGCGCAGCGAGTCCTCGTCGTACAAACGGGGATTCGCGGCGAAGTCGACGTGGATCGGCGCGCCCGCACCGTGCTGGTAGAAGTTGACGAACAGGTCCTCGATCGGCCCGGACGTGAGCACGTGCAGGCTGGATTCCACACCCGCGAAATCGATTCCGGTCGGGAACAGCATGATGTTGATGACCGGTCCGACCATGCCGCGCCCGAATTCGTCGCGTGCACCGTCGCCACGCATATCCTCGTAGCGGAATCGCTGATGCCGCAACGCACCCGACGCGGACACCCGCACCGCGTCCAGCACCGCACCGACCCGGCCGTCGCGCGGCACCGGCACCCGCAACGGCACCACATTGGCGATCATGCCGCCCGAACGCCGCAGCATCGCCGTGGTGCGCCCGGACACCGGCAGGCTCAGCACCACGTCCTCGGTGGCGGTCAGCCGGGCGTAGTAGAGCGCCACGGCGGCCATGACCATGCCGGCCGAGCTGGTGTCGAAGCGGCGGGCCGCGTCGTCGAGACGCGCGGCCATCGCCTCCCCCAGCTGGGCGCGGGCCTCGCGACCCAGCGCGCTCGCGGGCGCGGTGGCCGCGACCAGGCTGCAGCGGCCGGGCAGGCCCGCGGCGACCTCTCGCCAGTAGTGCTCGTCGGTGGCGTACCGGGAAGATTCCCGGTACGCCAACTCCGCCTCGTGCACCTCCCGGAGGGAGGCCGCGGTGCCGGGAGGCGCCGTTTGCCCGCGCACCGCGGCGTTGTACAGCTCGGCGACCCGGTAGAGCATGGTCACCGAACCGAATCCATCGATGAGGATGTGGTGAGCTCTGGTGTACCACAGGTGATGGGACTCCCCGACCCGGATCACCGTAGATATCCCTGTGAGCTCGCCGAGCATGTCGATCGGCGCCGCCACTTCCGCACGCATCCACTCCAGCGCGTGTGAAACCGGATCGGACCGGTCCCGGAAATCCAGGAATCCGATCACCGGTTCGGTCCCGGTCTCGACGAACTGCCACGGCCGGCCCTCGACCTCGGCGAAATGCAGGACGCCGGAACCGAATTCACGTCCGGCCTGCGCCGCCACCCGCCGCAGCACCGCCACGTCCAGCACCCCGCGCATCTCGATGTACTGGGCCTCCGACAACGGCACCGCCGGATCCAGTTGCTGCGCAAGCCACATCCCCGATTGCGCCGGGGAGAGCGGGAAGGCGTTCTCGGACAGAACGGTGGCGGACCGAGCCGCCTCGAGTTCGCGCGTCATGACGCACTGCCTAACTGCTGGTCGAGCAGGATTCGTCGGCCGGCGCCACCTCGTAGGCCGGCACCCAGGAAGCGGGGCGAGATGTCAAGCGCCCCACCATGACCGAACGCACGTGAGCCGGCAGCATCGGTGCGAACTTGCGCACATACGCATCGGCCCATTCGGGTTTGTCGAGCAGGAACGGGAAATCGGTCGTCATCATGCTGCGCACCACCAGCATTGGCATCGGTGCGTCCAATGGCCGAAACTCCTTGTTCCACAAGCCCGGTTGATCACAGCCCGGATAAAACTGCCCGAACATGGTCCCGCGTTCGACGAACTTGCTCTTGAATTCATCATGGATTTCGTCGATCAGCGTATAATCCTTCAAATTAGGAAATACAGTGATCAATGCGCGCAGGACAGATGTGGAACTACCGTTCCCCGTGGGTAGTTCGGGATAGACCTCCAATGCGTCGCGTATGATCGCGCGCACCCACATCGGCCGCGGTTCCGCCGCGGGGACCTGCGCCAACCAGAGTAGATCCCGTCGCATGGACGGCTTGACATACGGGCACACGGGCCCGTCTCTGCCCAGTTCGTCACTGGGTCGGGTCAGAAAGGAATCAGCCCAAGATCGAAAAGCCGCCACCGTCGACCTGGCGGCTGGACATGTTGATCCAGTGTCCCCCAATGAGACCCATTGCAGCCCCGAGCGGGGGCCGATAACACGCTCGCTCATGACTCACCTCGGATGCTCGAGCTGCGGCGCAAGAAGGCACCGCTGCCCATATACATAAATAGTGCGCCGGTCATGGGCCGTTAACACGAGTAGTGGCATACCCAATTTCGCTACAGCGCCCCGAATTTCGGGGGCATGGAAATAAGAAAAGACCGGTCAGGCATTGACCGGTCTTTCCTATGAAGCGTGGGTTCAGGCGCCGATGAGGCGAGTAGCCAGGTAGCCCTCTACTTGATCAAGAGCGACGCGCTCCTGAGCCATCGAGTCCCGCTCACGGACCGTGACAGCCTGGTCCTCCAGCGTGTCGAAGTCGACCGTGATGCAGAACGGGGTGCCGATCTCGTCCTGGCGACGGTAGCGGCGGCCGATAGCCCCGGCATCGTCGAAGTCCACGTTCCAGTTGCGGCGCAGCTGCGCCGCCAGGTCCTTGGCCTTCGGCGAAAGGTCCGCATTGCGCGACAGCGGCAGGACAGCCGCCTTGACGGGCGCGAGCCGCGGATCCAGGCGCAGCGAGACGCGGGTCTCCATCGTGCCCTTGGCCGTCGGCACCTGCTCCTCGTAGTAGGCGTCCACCAGGAAGGCCATCAGCGAGCGGGTCAGACCGGCCGCCGGCTCGATCACGAACGGGGTGTAGCGCTCCCCGGTCTGCTGATCGAAGTAGATCAGGTCCTTGCCCGAATGCTCGGAGTGAGTCTTCAGGTCGAAGTCGGTGCGGTTGGCCACGCCCTCGAGCTCACCCCACTCGCTGCCCGCGAAACGGAAGCGGTACTCGATATCCACCGTGCGGGTGGAGTAGTGCGAGAGCTTCTCCTTCGGGTGCTCGAACAGCCGCAGGTTCTCCGGATCGATGCCCAGGTCTGTGTACCAGGCCATGCGAGTGTCGATCCAGTACTGGTGCCACTGCTCGTCCTCGCCCGGCTTGACGAAGAACTCCATCTCCATCTGCTCGAACTCGCGGGTACGGAAGATGAAGTTGCCCGGCGTGATCTCGTTGCGGAACGACTTGCCGATCTGCGCGATGCCGAACGGCGGCTTCTTGCGCGCGGTGGTGGCGACATTGTCGTAGTTCACGAAGATGCCCTGCGCGGTCTCCGGGCGCAGGTAGTGCATGCCCTCTTCGGATTCGACCGGGCCCAGGTAGGTCTTCAGCATCATGTTGAAGTCCTTGGGCTCGGTCCACTTGCCGACCGTGCCGCAATCCGGGCACACGATGAGCTCCATGGCCACCGAGTCCGGATCATCGATCTTGTGCTTCTCGGCGTACGCCTCCTGCAGGTGGTCCTGCCGGTGCCGCTTGTGGCAGTTGAGGCATTCCACCAGCGGGTCGTTGAACACCGCGACGTGACCCGAGGCCACCCACACCTGACGCGGCAGGATGATCGACGAGTCGAGACCGACCACGTCGTCACGGCTGGTCACCATGGACCGCCACCACTGCCGCTTGATGTTCTCCTTGAGCTCGACGCCCAGCGGACCGTAATCCCAGGCCGACCTCGTTCCGCCGTAAATCTCACCGCTCGGGTACACGAGACCCCGACGCTTGGCGAGATTGGCGACGGTGTCCACCTTCGACTTGGGTGCCACTTGAACAGTTCTCCATCCGTGTCCGGAAGATTGCAAGGATTCACACCAGCCTATCGGTCCGGGGCAATCGAGTTTGCACCCAGTGCCCCTACAAGCTGGGGGATGCCGTCGCGCGCACGCCTGCGGAATAGTAGGAACGGCGGCACCGGTCGGTACGCCGACCGATCGGTGCCGCAGCCACACCACGGCACGACGGGGGTCGGTGCGATGAGGGATTTCCCAGGGCAGTTCGACGACGACTGGGCGCGCCGGGCCGAACGCCGCGCCCGCCGCGCCCATCGGCTCAGACCCTGGATCGCGGGGACGCTGTGGGTGGGCGGGGTACTCGGGCTGCTGTTCGGCGGCGGTTATCTGCTCTCCCGCTTCGATACCTCGGCGGACGGATCCGGCGGGAACGTGTCGCCGACGGTGAACCAGATCGCCCACGTCGACACCGCGCATCCGTTCGACAACACACCATCGGCCGCCTGGCAGGAGGGTGCTGCCGGGATCCAGCCGCCCGCCGCAACCCCGGTGGGACGCTTCTCCGCCGACACCGTGGCCGCGACCATGGATCGGGTCAAACAGTTGATCGTGGCGGCGCGGCTCGACCCGCACGTACTGGAAACCCATGACGCCGAACCGGTGCTGGCACTGCTGGCGCAGGGCGAGGTCGCGGAGCTGCGCAGCAAGACACTCACGCCCGGCAACGAGGCACACAACTGGTGGCTGAGTTCGAAACTGGCGCACGGCTATCCGCTGCTGCCGGTCTCGCCCCGGGTCGACGGCAGCATGACGGCGGCCCAGAACGACAAGGGCGAGTTGGCAATTCACACCGACTACCTGATCGCCTACGCCTTCTCCGCGCCGCCCGGCCGCAACTACACGGCCCTGGACATCGTCGCCGTCGTCCGGGAACAGGTGGAGTACGACTGGGTCCAGGATTCGAACTACGACGACGCCTCGCAGGGCATGTGGTTCGGCGAGATCAAGGGCTTCGCGTATTCGGTCAACTGCTCGCTCTACGACCAGGGCTATCTCGCGCCGAACTACAGCAATCCGACATTGGCCGCTACGGGCCCCGATCCACATCGGCCCGAGTACTATTTCGACCCCACGGTCCCGATACAGCAGAGCAGCAACTGCTGAAACTCCAGCAGCCGATACTGCGACGCGCCGACTCCGTGTTTGACATGCGTACACATGCATATAAGAATGGCATCGGTTTCCAATAAGGAGTTGGTTCGATGACCACGGACAGCGGTGCACCCCTGCGGCGCTCGCACGTCGCGACCGAGGCTCCGGCCGCGATCCCCCACGACCCGTACCCATACCGGTCACCACAGCCGCCGGCCGTGCCCACACGCACCATTCTGGACTCCGCCGGAGAACTACTACGCGCACTGGCCGCCCCGGTGCGCATCGCCATCGTGCTGCAGCTCCGCGAATCACCGCGCTGCGTGCACGAACTCGTCGACACCCTCGGGGTGACCCAGCCGCTGATCAGTCAGCACCTGCGGATCCTCAAATCCGCGGGCGTGGTGCGCGGTGAGCGCACCGGACGCGAAGTCATCTACGAGCTCGTCGACGAACATCTCGCGCACATCGTCATCGACGCCGTCGCGCACGCCGAGGAAGGGTGAGCCGTGGGAACGACCGAGAAGACCGTCGGGGTCCGCAGCACCCGCCAGCGCAGCGCCATCGCCGCACTGCTCGCCGACATCGACGAATTCCGCTCCGCCCAGGAGCTGCACGACGAACTCCGCAAGCGCGGTGAGGGAATCGGACTGACCACGGTCTACCGCACCCTGCAATCGCTGGCCGACGCGGGCATGGTCGACGTGCTCCGCACCGACTCCGGCGAATCGGTGTACCGGCAGTGCTCGAGCGGACACCACCATCACCTCGTCTGCCGCCACTGCGGCCGCACCGTCGAGGTCGAGGGTCCGACCGTGGAGGCATGGGCCGACTCCATCGCCGCCGAACACGGGTTCACCGATATCAGCCACACCATGGAGATCTTCGGCACCTGCCAGGCCTGCAGCACCAAGGGCTGAACACGAACAGGAAGCGGGCCCCAGCGTAAAAAGCAGGGGGCCGCCCCCATTAAGGTTAAGACGGCCGGGTACGGGTCAGTTGGAACCACGGGCCGGCGTGCGGTGCGCCCGGCGCCCCCGCCGAGCAGGGCGAGAGCGGCGGCGGCCCCGCAC